>DATGID010000073.1:0-36289 GCA_035307385.1 Ktedonobacterales bacterium
TCCACCTTGCGAAAGATAATCAACGGTACCGGAGAGCCGGATGCGTTTAAGAGATGCACGTCCGGTTCGGAGGGGGGGAGTAGGAAAAGTGCTACCCAGCTTGGACTGGAATAGTAACTCGCCTGCTCCCTACCCAACCGAATGGTTGGCTGACCTGCTGCGCCATGGGCTGCTGCATCCCAGCTTTATTCCACCTCAACCAATCCGCGTTCTCCGAGATCTCACCCGCTATCGCAAATCGCTCGTGGAGCAACGTACCCAGCAGATCAATCGTATCCACAAGGTGCTGGAAACGGCCAATATCAAGCTGGGAGCGGTAGCCAGCAATGTGGTGGGCGCGAGTGGGCGCCGTATGCTCCAAGCGCTGGAGCAAGGCGAATCCGACCCGGAGGTGTTGGCCGAGTTGGCCAAAGGGCGCTTGCGCGAGAAGCTGCCGGCGCTGCGGCTGGCGCTCACCGGGCGGGTCCAAGCCCATCATCGCCTACTCATTGGCGAATTGCTGGATCACATGGAGTACCTGGAGCGGGCGATCCATCGGGTCGAGGTCAGCATCGCCGACCTCTTGAACGAGCAGGAACGAGTTGTGCAGATCCTGCTGACGTTGCCCGCAACCGGACCTGTCACGGCGGCCGCCATCATTGCAGAGATTGGCACCGATATGCGGCGTTTTGCAAGCGAGAAGCATCTCTCCTCGTGGGCCGGGGTCTGTCCAGGAAACAAGCGGAGTGCTGGCAAGCAGAAGAGTGGCGCCACGACCAAAGGCAACACGCAGCTCAAAACCATTCTCTGCGAAATCGCTGCGACTATCGCCCGCTCGCCTGGCACCTATCTCCATGCGCTCTATCACCGTATTGCCCGTCGGCGGGGCAAGCCACGGGCAATGATGGCAGTGGCGCACAGTCTGTTGGTCAGCATCTACTGCATGTTACGCGACCAGGTGCCCTTTCAGGAGTTAGGGCCAGACTATTTTGATCGCCTGCAGACACAACAGTTAGAACGCCATTACGTACGCCGATTGGAGGCATGAGGCTTTCAGGTGACGCTGGCACCTGCAGCGTCTTAACTGACCTCTTGAACTGAGCTGCTTAGACCTCCCAACCACGAGGGGCGGGAGCAGGAAACTATTGGCGTTTTAAGTGCCTGGCCACCGGTAGAATTTTCAGGTGAAATGCCCTCAGGACATGATATAAAACCCCTGGAATAGTTCACAGCAGAGGGAAAGAACGGGAGATGAGCGAGCAGGGAGTAGCCCACCCACGATCTCCCTGCTTTCGTTCTGGGGCGCCAAAGCAGGCAGCAGCCCTTGCGTCTCTGGCCAGAGCGTGCCTGTTTTGTGGCCTGGCCGCCGTACTCTGAGAGAGGATGGGCCTGGCGACAGAAATCTCAAAAGTCTGGCCGCAACAGAGGAAAATCCACGGCCCTGGAGCGCACACTTCCCTTGTCAAGATCGAACGAGATCAGCTTTGACGCTACACCAAGTATGTCAGCCCCTCCGCCACATGTGGATTACGAGCCGCGATACAAGCTCCAAGCACCATAGTGGTAGTGCAAGATGGTGCCGTGGTCGCCAATGGCCCAGCCCTCGCTGGCTGAGACCATTGTTATGCTCGACAGGTTTTCACTGGTGGGGCTTGGCGCTCGTTCCCAGGTGCCGCTCTGATAGTGTAGGATCACCCCCCCATCGCCAACGGCCCAACCTTCGGCTGGCGAGGCCATTGCCACGCTCGTCAACGTGAAATCGGTCTGACCGAAGGGGGCTTTGAAGTGCGTTTGCTCCTGCCAGACGCCATGCTGATTGTGGAGAATGACCCCATCCACTTCTGTAGCACGGTGCTGGTCACTGTTCGGCTGCATACCCACCGCCCAGCCTTCATCGGGCCCCACCAGGGTGATGCCGTACAGACGGCCATTGGCGATATGCGGATCGACCTTACTCCAGCGCGTGCCATCATAATGCTGCAGCAGCACGGCTGGCTCATTGCCATCCTCTCCATCACCCACTGGCACGCTGTAATCCACGCCACTGATCCAGACCTGGCCATCCGCAGCGCCGGTGAGGCTCAGTGGCACGATGTGGGCAAACGCTGGATCGTTGACCGGTGTCCAGGCATGCCCAGCATAATGCAGCGCGATGGATTGCCCCAGCGGGTTGCCGCTGCCAATCCACTGCCCGATAATCCAGCCATCGGTGGCCGAGCGCATATAGATACCGCTCAGTTGTGCGGCCCGCACCGCCACCTGCACCCACTTCCCTCCTGTGTAGTGCAGAAGGAGACCAAAGGTGATACCATCAGCATTGGGACCAAGCAGACTATTCCCAACGGCCCAGCCTTCCTGTGCTGAGACCATACTAATGCCATTCAAGACGAAGGGAGGACACGCGCCAGCACTTCCACCGCAGCCGAGCGCACGCTTGTAATCGGGGAGCGGCTGCGCTGTCCAGCGTCCGTTCAAGTAGTGGAGGATGACCGGGTCTCCGGCATCCAGCCGGACGGTGGTCGAACCGGTGTTCACCATTGACCAGGTGTTGCCAACAGCCCACCCCTCATCAGGCGAGACCATCGAGAGGCTATTCAGGGTCATCTGGCTGCGATCTGGCACACCGGCAAGGCTACTGGTTCCATGCGACGTGCGCGTAAAGAAGCCAAACAAGGCGACGACCAATACCGCAACTACTAGCATTGCGGCCAGCGCTGGCAAGCCCGCGAAGAAGCGGCGGCTGGCTGGCGGCTCAAACGGGGCAGGAAGCCGTGCCTTCGGTGCCGCACGCTCAACAGGGTTGAGCAGATGATGTAGCCCCTGCTCGTCTTCAGCGTGAGGAGATGTGAGCGCTCGCACATCCAGGTGTGGGGAGAGCCGCGCCCAGAGGGTTTCACGATCGGGTGGCGCAAGGCGAGGCTCCTGGTAGCGGGCACGTAGGCGCGCTTCCAGATCCATGTCCTGTGGTTGCTTCGTGTTCATCGGCTTTTCTCCTGATACCCGACACTGGCCTCCTCGTCTTGGAGGTGCTTGCGCAGAATGCTCAGGGCGCGGTGCAATCGTGATTTCACAGTGCCAAGCGGGGTGTTCATTGCCAGGGCGATCTCGGTCAGCTCCAGGTCCTCAAAAAAGCGTAGCTCCAGAATGCGTTGCTGCTCGGCAGGTAGCGTCACCAGTACAGCCTGCAAAGTCTGATCCGCCTCGATCTGAAGCAAGTAGTCTTTATCGCTGGGCAAATCGTCTATCTCTTCAAGATGAAGGGAGACTGTGGGCAGCGTGCGACGGCGCCTAACCATCCAGCAGCGCCGAGCCACGATGGTCAACAGCCAGGGGCGAAAAGAGCGTCCACATTGGAAGCGAGGCAGACCTCGCCAAATATCCAACCAGGACTCTTGTAGCGCATCCTCTGCGCTGCCTCGATCAGGGAGCAACACAACGGCTACACGCCAAACGACCGGTGTATAGGTGTCAACCAGCGTGCGGAATGCGGCCTGATCGCCCGCCTGGGCGCAGCGGATGAGGTCGTCCTCCATTACGGTGTCCCTCTCAGGAGTATGAAGTGAGAGAGGTCTCTCATTAGGTAATATGCGGCGGGCAGCCAAAAGGTTCCCAAGAAGCCACGGTAGTGAGCAGCACATCCCTTGGGGAGCTGCAAAACCAGATGACACTCTTGTCAGCGTGTGCTATAGTTATCTTAAGGAATAACCCCTACCCAGGGGGTAGGGAGTGAAAGCGAGGAGATCCATGCAGGCAGATAAACAAGAAGCCCTCAAGCGCCTGAACTATATCGAGGGGCATATTGGGGGCATCCGCAAGATGGTGGAAGCCGATCAGTATTGTGTCGATATTCTGCGCCAGACTTACGCCGTGCGCAAAGCCATTGAGAAGTTTGAAGCGCTGCTCCTCGAGCAGCATCTGCATCACTGCGTCCCAGAAGGCATCAAGGAAGGTCGAGAAGAGGCGGTAATTGACGAACTGGTGCAGCTTTATAACCTGGCAGGCAATCGTTAGTGGGACAGTCGGTTGCCTCTTAGCAGTGAACTAAAGGAAGTCCTTTCATGGCAGAGCTCCAAGAGCATGTGCAGACGATACCGCCATCGGGAACTGCACCCGATGCGCCAACAGGAACAGGGTCGCAAGCAGATATTACCCTTGCTCTGGAGGGGATGAGCTGCGCCTCCTGCGCGCTACGTATTGAAAAAGGATTAAAGAAGGTACCGGGGGTAGTAGACGCCAACGTGAACCTTGCCACCGAGCGCGCCACCGTGCGCTATGATCCGACGCGGGCCAGCGTGGATGACTTGTTGGCAAAGGTGAAGGCTACCGGCTATGCTGCCACGCCACTGACGGAGCGATCAGCCTCCGCGCCTCCAGCGCCGATCAAAGCTGAACTGACTGGCCCACAGACCACTGACCTGCTCATCAGCGGAATGACCTGCGCTTCCTGCGTCCGACGCGTGGAGCGGGCGTTGGGCCGCACACCTGGCGTCATAGAGGCCACCGTCAATCTGGCGACCGAGCGTGCGCAGGCGACCTATGACCCGACCAGCGCGAGCCTGGATGATCTGATTCGTTCCGTGGAGCGCGCAGGCTATGGCGCGAGTGTGCCTGCTCCGGCAGCGCTCCCAAGTTTGGCTGAGACGCCAGCAAGCGCTGACGAAGCAGCCCCGGATGCCGAAACCCTGGGGCGACAGCGAGACCTCCGACACACCCGTCGCACGCTCGCGCTGGGGATTGTGCTGAGCGTGCCAGTGGTCCTCCTGTCGATGTTTTTCATGGACCGCTTCCCAGGGGAGAACTTGTTGCTGCTGGTGCTCACCGCGCCCGTGTGGGGATATGTGGGCTGGAGCTTCCACCGCACCTCTCTTCGCATGCTGCGCCATTTCAGTGCCAACATGGATGTGCTGATCAGCCTGGGATCGACGGCAGCTTTTGCGATGAGTGTCGTCGCCACCTTCTGGCCCAGTGTGGTTGGCTCGATCACCTTCTATGATACGACGGCGCTGATCATTACCCTGATCTATCTTGGCAAATATCTGGAGGCGCGTGCCAAAGGTCAGGCCAGTGAGGCGATCAAGCGGCTAGCGGGTTTGCAGGCGCGCACTGCCCATGTCGTGCGGCAGGGACGCGAGATCGATCTGCCGATTGAGCAGGTCGTGGTGGGCGATGAACTGGTCGTCCGCCCTGGCGAGAAGATCCCCACCGATGGCGAGGTGCGCTCAGGCACCTCCAGCGTCGATGAATCGATGCTGACCGGCGAGAGCCTGCCCGTCGACAAGTGCGGCGGAGACCAGGTGATTGGCGCGACGATCAACCAGACCGGCATGCTGCGTGTACGCGCCACCAAAGTGGGCAGCGGAACGATGTTGGCGGGCATCATCCGGCTGGTGGAGCAGGCGCAAGGCTCGAAAGCCCCCATTCAGCGCCTGGCTGACACGGTGGCCGGAATCTTTGTCCCGTCGGTGCTGGTGATCGCGCTGCTGACAATGGTTGGCTGGACTATCGCCGGAGAAGCCTTTGGGTTCGTCCCTGCTGGTGCCATGGGCGCATCGGCCACCCAGCCCTGGATTGTGGCGCTGGTCGCGGGCATTGCCGTGTTGGTGGTGGCGTGCCCTTGCGCGCTGGGCCTGGCGACCCCAACCGCCATCATGGTTGGAACCGGCCAGGGCGCAGAACTGGGCATCCTCATTAAGAACGGAGAAAGTCTGGAACGTCTGTCCTCGGTGACAACGCTGGTGCTTGATAAGACCGGCACGATCACCCGCGGGCGACCCGAACTGACCGACATCGTGCTGAGGCCAGAAGCATCTATCAGTGAGCTCGAATTGTTGCAGTGGGCCGCAGGCGCGGAGAGTGTTTCGGAGCATCCACTGGCGCGCGCCATCGTAGAAGGGGCGCGGGCACGCGGGGTCATCCCAGCAACGCCCGTAGAGACCTTTGTCGCCATCCCGGGCGGCGGGATTGAAGCGCACGTTGCCGGGCAGAGCGTGCTGATCGGCACGCGCCGCCTGTTGGAAGAGCAATTGAACGCCACAGACATCGCCTCCCTGGAAACAGTGCTTGAGGAGCTTGAGCGTGCTGGCAAGACTATCATCCTGGTCGCGCTTGAAGGCGTGGTGGTGGGAGCCATCGGGGTTGCTGATACTGTGAAAGTGGGTTCGGCAGAGGTCATCACCCGTGCCCAGCAAGAGGGGATGGAGGTGTGGATGATTACTGGTGATAACGGCCGCACGGCGCTCAGTGTGGCAGCCCTGGTGGGCATTGCGCCAGCACAGGTGCTGGCAGAGGTGTTGCCTGGCGAGAAGGCTGCCAGAGTCCAGCACCTGCGCGAACAAGGCAAGATCGTGGCGTTTGCTGGGGATGGCATTAATGATGCTCCCGCGCTGGCCCAGGCAGACCTGGGCGTGGCGATGGGCACCGGCACAGACATCGCAATGGAAGCGGCGCAGCTTGCGCTGGTGAAAGGCAACCTGCGGAGTCTGCTGACGGCTGTGCATCTGTCCCGGGCGACGATGCGCACGATTCGGCAAAATCTCTTCTGGGCCTTTGGCTACAACGTCATTTTGATTCCGCTTGCCATTGCTTCACCAGCGATCCCGCTGCTGCACGCGAGCGCGCCGGTCTTCGCCGCTGCGGCGATGGCGCTGTCCTCAGTGACGGTGGTAAGCAATTCACTGCGACTGCGGCGCTTCGGACGCAAGGAGGCAGCACGCGCCAGCGCGTAGAGCTTATCATACGGTGCTCTGCCCCTCTTGAGGCATACAAAAATAGATGCGAGACAAAAGGAGATACGAACGACATGGCAACGACACAGGACATGACGCTTTCAGTTCCCGATATTAGCTGCGAGCACTGCGTCAAAACGATCAATGGCGCGCTGGGCAATCAGCCCGGCGTCGAGACGGTGGAGACGGATATTCCCACTAAGACCGTGTATCTGCGCTTTGACCCGACGCAGCTTTCCTTGGAACAAATCGAAGCGATCCTCGACGACGCTGGCTACACCATTGCCAAATAGGGGTGTTGGCCTCTCATGAGCGCAGGACGGGATGCGTGCCATATGCTCCCGCCTGTGCTCCGCTTACGATGAGCGTGTTCATGCGTTGCTGGAGACTTTGCATCCAAAAGAAAGAGAAGAACAAACAATGGCAACAGCACGTGATCCCGTCTGTGGGATGCAAGTAGACGAACAAACGGCTGCTGGGAAGAGTGAGTATCAAGGGAAGACCTATTATTTCTGCTCATTAGGCTGCAAGCGCCAATTTGAGAAAGACCCTGAACAGTATGTTGGGCAGCAATCACCACCGCAATGAGGAAGGAAGCCCGAGGAAAATGGCCACACTCCCTGATCTTCAAAACGACACTCCGCCACTGGCGGGTTGATCTCGGTGAGAGATATCTTGAGCCTACATAGAACATGCAGGTACGGAACGGGGAACGCGTCGCAACATGGCCCGGATGATGGCGTAAAAGGAAGCAACGTATGAATTTGTTGACGGCGATTGGGCAGGCGCTGGCGATGGCCTGGAGTATGGGGTGGGAGATCCTCTGGCCGCTGGTGCTGGGCTTTGTCCTCTCGGCCATGATTCAGGCAGTCGTGTCGCATCAGGCGATGGCCAGCACACTGGGCGGTGACCAGCCCAAGCACCTGGCCCTGGCTACGTTGTTTGGCATTGCTTCCAGTTCCTGCTCTTATGCGGCGGTGGCCCTGGCTCGCTCGATCTTCCGGAAAGGCGCCAGTTTTACCGCAGCGATGGTCTTTGAGCTGGCTTCGACCAACCTGGTCATTGAATTGGGGATTATTCTCGTGGTGTTGCTGGGCTGGCAATTTATGCTGGCGGAGTATCTCGGTGGGATCCTGATGGTTCTCTGCATCGCCCTGATCTTCCGGCTGACCCTCACGCCGCGCCTCGTCGCACAGGCGAAAGCTCAGGCAGAACAAGGACGGCGGGGCAGGATGGAGGGTCATGCTGGCATGGATATGAGTGTTTCGGGGGGCTCCTTCTGGCAGCGGCTCTTGAGTGGCAAGGGCTTTACGGCGATCAGCCACTACTTTGTGATGGATTGGGCCTCCGTCTGGGTCGATATTGTGTTGGGCCTGCTCATTGCTGGCGCTCTGGCGGCCTGGGTCCCCGAGTCCTTCTGGACCAGCTTTTTCCTGGTAAGCAATCCGACCCTCGCCAAAATTGAAGGCCCACTGGTAGGGCCGCTGGTCGCCATCGTTAGCTTTGTCTGCTCGGTGGGCAACGTGCCCCTGGCGGCCGTGTTGTGGCGAGGAGGGATCAGCTTCGGTGGCGTGGTCAGTTTCATCTTTGCGGATCTGATCACACTCCCCATCCTGGACATCTATCGCAAATACTACGGTTGGAAGGTGATGAGCTATATTCTCGTCACCTTTTATGTGACGATGGCTGCAGCCGGCTATGTGATCGAGTTGTTGTTCGCGGCCCTGGGGATTATCCCCGAGAATCGCAACGTGACGGCGATCACTGAGGGCATGCAGTGGAACTATACGACGGTCCTCAACATCCTCTTCCTGGTCCTGGCAGCCGTTCTGGTGATTCGGTTCCTCCGGACCGGCGGACCCGCCATGCTCAAGATGATGAATCAGCCAGAACATGAGATGGGGCACCATGAGCAGCATCAGCACATGGATCACCAGGCCATGGGCCATGATCATCATGGGGAGTAGAAGTGGAGTGAACCAATCCAATCGACGCTGCTTTGCCGTTTAAGGCTGCGCTTGCAGAGCAGCGTCAGCCTGGCCTCATCTCTTTGCTTCCCACTCCAAGCAACAATTCTGCCGGAGCCACTAGGCCATCAGATCCCTCAAACTGGCTCAGTGCCTGCCTCACCTCCCCCAAGAGGTGCTGCTGCTCTTGCTCGCTAAGCTGTCCCATCACCCCAGCAGTCAACCGGCTTCCGGTCGAGTGCAGGAACGCCTCGAGCGACGCATAACGGGACTGGAAAGGCAGCGCACGGGTGCTGACTGCATGAAAGCCCGCTCCCGTGAGGTCCCGCGCAAAGACGGTCGGGTCTGAGAGCGCAAAGGGATTTGGTCGAGGAGAGGACGCTCCTCTCGCATATTTTGACAGCATAGCCAGCGGTAACGACCAGAGGGGATTGTGTTCAGGCACCGACCAGACCAGCGCCGCCAGTTTCCCGCCCAGTTTGAGGACTCTGTGTATCTCACGGAGCGCGCGCTCTGGGTGCGGGAGGAGCATCAGACCCAGACGGCAGATGACCGCATCGAAGGCCTCGTCTTCCAGCTCAAGCTGCTCGGCATCCATGACGCGCGTCGTAAGAGTGGTCAGCCCTTCCTGTTGGGCCAGGCGCGCGGCGATGGCGAGCATGTCTGCAGAAAGATCGGTGGTTAGAATGGAGCCGCTCGGTCCCACGAGGCGAGCCGCCATGAGGCTCTGATCTCCAGTGCCCGCCGCAAGGTCCAGGACGTGATCTCCCGGCTGAAGCCCCGCCGCTTCGAGCATGCGCTCTGTGGCTTCTCCGAAATCGAGCCTTCGCCGTTCAACATCCTGCTGCCAGTGCTCGGCCTCCTCAGAGGAGCTCCATATGCTCCTCTGCGGCAGATGTCCTTGCTCCTCGTTTGCCATAGGATTTTCCTTTCTCATCTGGTCAGTATTCTGCCAATGGTCACGGCGTGAGGGAAATGCTCTTTTCCTGTCAAAAGCGAAGCGGGCAAGCCATGTCCCCGCACGGACAGGATGAAGAGCGTAGCCCGATGCTCGCAGCTGTGCGGATGATTGACGAGCTTCTTTTTTCTTTGGGGTTGGGGACATATCAGGGGGCAACCGCTTACCAGGGCTTGCGACGCAGCCAGTACCAGGACGCGGGGACGCCGGGGCGGTCGAGTGATTCCACCGCACGTTCAAGCGTAAAAGCGGGCTCGAACAGGGCTTGAACCTCGGCGCGGGTGAGGTGGTTGTCAATGAGCTGGTTCGGCATGAAGCCATAGAGCAGGAAAAGCCCGCCGGGAGCCGCCAGTCGCGTGACCCCCTGCGCGTAGCGAACACGTGCGAGCAGGTCAATGCTATGCAGGCAGCCAAGATCGAAGAGTAAGGTATAACCAGGCTCCAGCCCAAGCGCGTCGAGATTGGTCACATCGCCAACGAGAAAGCGCACCTTCCCCGCAAGTGAGCCCGCGTGGCGCAGCTTCTCACTGGCGAGCCTGATCGCATTGGCGATAAAATCAATGCCGGTGACCTCCCACCCCTGCCGAGCAAGATACAGGCAGTTCGTGCCTGTCCCACAGCCTAGATCGAGGGCCTGCCCTACGTCTAGCGCCCCCGGACCCTCCACCGCCTCCACCAACTCCGGAGGCGCAATATTGGTATCCCACGGTGGGTTGCCCCGATCATAGGCCTCCGTGAAACGCTCATATGGGGCAGGCCGCTCAGCGGGATCACGAGGAAACGATGACATGGGTGACACCTCCTCCATTGTTATAGCATATGGCTCGCACCCTTGTGGGCAAGCCCTGCTCACCCACGAGGCTCATAGATCACATATCCTCTCAAGACGTTTCCGATTCGATGCGACCAGGCCTACTTCCCGGCGAGGCGTGCGACGACGGGAGCAAAGATGTCCATATCCTGTTCTAAGATGCCGCTGTACGAGATCCCAAAACGTTCACGGTTTGCCAGCACCTGTTCGCAGATTTGCTCCACCAAGCCAACCAGGGTGTAAATACCTTGCGGGGACTGCTGCTCCCCCGTGGCCCGCGATCGGAAGGCCGCTACGATCCGTGGATCGAGTTGCTGCTCTTGCTCCATTCTGACGCCTCCGAGCACAAAGTTACCGATCTCGATCTGCGCGAAGCGGTCGCCTGCCGCCTCACGAATCCAGGCGATTTGTTGTGTGGTCGCCTCCGCCGACGCATCGTCCATATCGATGCTATTGCCATCTGGAGCCACGCTGGGGTTGAGGGTAATGATGTCGGCGTAGCGCCCAGCAATCGATAACATCCGTTTCCCCCCACCCGATAACAACAGCGGGGGATGGGGACGCTGGAGGGGTTTGGGAAAGACTTCGAACCCGTTGAGGGAGTAGAAGCGGCCAGTAAAGATCATCGAACCATCGGAGAAGAGGCCCTTGAGCACCTGAACTGCTTCCTCCAGTCTACCCACCCGCTGACCGGCAGGATCGAAGGGCATGCAGGCCATATAGGACTCTCTGGCGATCCATCCGGCACCCAGCCCAAGCTCGAAGCGGCCCTCTGAGAGCAGATCCAGCGTGGCGACCTCTTTAGCAAGCAGAGCGAGCTGTCGGTAATTGATGTCAAGAACCAGGGTCCCCAGACGCAGCGCTCGGCTGGCTTCTGCCGCGGCCAGGAGTGCCAGAGTCGGCGAGAACTGGTTCCCCAGGTGATCGGGCACCTGGAGCACGGAGTAGCCAAGGTCCTCGACTTTGTGGACTTTGGCAATCCATTCTTGCTTGGAGACTGCCCCAAGCAGCGTGACCCCAAAACGAAACGGATGGGTGGCACTCATAGGATCTTCCTCCAGTCGTAGAGAACAGGGACCAGCTAAGGAATACAATGTTCGCTACCGAATATGGTATTTTCATAAAAGCGTACATGAGCGGGTGCTTCTCGGCAAGCACACACTGGGGACATCGTTCTCTACCGAACATCTGGCCCAGATTGGTCGCCAAACAGGAGGGACAGCGGTGAAGCAGCAGAAAGCAGATCGTCGTTCGGAGCGCACGTATCGCCTGGTAAGTTCCGCTCTGGTGGAACTCTTGTTGGAACAACCCTACGAGGCGATTCGTACAGGATATTTTGGATCGTGCCGGGATTGGTCGTACCACCTTCTATGCCCATTATTTCGATAAAGAGGATGTCCTCACCACCATTACCGAGCAACTGCTGGAGACGTTCACCCGCCAGATTGCCCAGACAGAAGCACGACCACGCATCGTGCCAAGCCTGGAGCTGTTTCACCATGTCTACCACTCCCAGCAGCGTCAGTTTCAGTTGATCATGTGCGGGCATGCAGGAGAGCGCCTATGGGAAGCCTTGCAGACGGCACTTTGCCGGGCGATTGAACCGGCCCTCGCAACCTTCTGTGCAGAAAAGCGGACTCCACCGATCCCGCTGGCGGTGGTTGCTCAGTACCTGGCGGATACCTTGCTCACCCTACTCAGGTGGTGGCTCGCTGCTGATATGCTCTATCCCCCAGAACAGATGGAGGGCATCTTCCAACAACTGGCGATGCCTGGGGTGTGGGTGATCATTACAGGCAAGCGAGTAGGAATCAGCACGCCGGTCTGATCCTCGCTGTCATGGCAGGCACGGAAAGCGAGCTCTGTCTCCTAATCTGAGCCATCTCATCAGCAGCACGCTTCCAAGACATCCTCATCCCTGCGCCCGGATGATCCAGCCATGCCAGAGCCAGGTAATGCTGAAAGCGTATTCTGCTGTGATGGGTAGTTTAGCCCGCAGCGTCAGCGCGTGGGCTTCGCTCAGGGTATAGGCACGCAGATGCTGCGCATCCAGACAGCGGATCAGCCCTTCAAACACCGGCCAGGGGAAAGGTGGGCTCCGGCGGGCATAATCCTCCAGAATCAACTGCCCTTCGGGAGCCAAAAGCTGGCGCAACGCAGCAAGTGTCGCCTCGGGTTGAGGGAGGTAATGCAGCACGTTCGTACAGGTAATGACATCAAAGGTTCCTGGAGCATAGGGCAGTTCGTTGGGTTCTCCCATGCCCACCCGCACGTGCAGCAGCTCTACATTCGGCCAGGCGCGCAAGGTCAGGCGTGCCTGGGCAAGCATATCGGCGCTGGCATCGAGGCCGCAGGCGCGCAGCTCAGGAACACGTTCCAGGAGGCGCCGGAGCAAGAATCCAGTGCCGCATCCCACGTCCAGTACATGGGGAGCGCGACCCAGGCGCTCGGGCACGCGCTGGAGTGCCTGCCAATCGAGGGTAGCAAGGGTAGTAGCAAGGCTGCGCTTGGTGAAGGTACCCCAGCGGCGCTGATATCTTTTGGCCTGTGCTCCACTATACCAATTGCGCATCTATCTCCTTCGAAAGCTCTGCCTGGTGCTAGATAGGGGCGCTGAGGAAAGCCTTGTCAGGGTGGAGTGGGCAATAGAACGGGCATGTTACTGGCCCACCTACCGAGCGGAGGCCTCGCGCAGAGCCCTTACGCTCACAAGCACCAAATTATACCAGGGTTCTTTCCAGAAAAGAACCCTGACTTTTCTGGAAGAAGCGCCACTGTCTCTGTCTCTGCTTGAGCGCATCTCTCCCCCGTGAGGAATCTTATTTTCCTCGCGGGGGAGAGATGCGCTAGAGATACAGCCGCTTGCAATTCTCGCGGGCTAGACAGGTTGGAGGCGATCATCCTGTACTTTCGTCTCCTCCAGGTGAGCGTGCATCCTGGTGAAAGTGGCCTCGTCAATCTCTCCTCGTGCATAGCGCTGACGGAGTATCTCCATCGCCGAGGGCGGGCTTGGCGGCGTCCCTGGCAAGGGAGAGCTTCCCACTGTCTGCTGGCGAGTGATCCATCGCACCAGTAACCAGATCGCCAACCCCAGCAGGAGGAGCCAGAACAATCCATTCAATCCCATCCAGAGCATGCCTCCCCAGCCAGGACCGTAATACCACATCATGGCGCAACCTCGCTTTCTTGGGCATTCCCAGGCCGGCAACGATGTGCGGCTGCTGGTGCTCCTGTATGTGCTCGCGCTCAAATGAATCAGCCAGCGACGAAAATTGGGGTGGGAATGCCAGTTTCTCTTTCCTTTCCTTCTAGAAAGAAGGATAACGCATCCTCCTCTCAAAGGGCGTAACTGAGGGTAACTGTGAGGTGACAAAAGAACGGATCAGGGCTTGCTCATGCGTCGAAGTAATCGGCTGCATGAGAGGGTGCTGCATTGTCTCTTGGAGGGGATGGTGCTCTTGACAGCAGGACATGCTCAAATGTACTATTTGAGCATGAACTCAAATAGTACATTGCAAGACCAACACAACAGGAAGCCTCTGACGGCCATTCACCCTGAAGCGGTTGATCAGGCTCGCGCAACGGCCCTCCCAGAAGCGCATCTGCGCTTGATGGTGGACGCGTTCGAAGCACTTGCAGACATGACCCGGGCGCGTATGCTCTATGGCCTGATCCAGCAACCGCTTTGTGTTCGAGATCTGGCCGTTCTGATCGGGGTCTCTGAATCTGCGATCTCCCATCAGTTGCGGTTCTTGCGTGATCGGCGGCTGGTCAAAGCACAGCGAGAAGGCAATGTCATCGTGTACTCCATTGATGACCATCACGTCGCGGCCCTTTTCCGAGAGGCGGATTATCATGCGGATCATGTGCGGCAGGACCTGCCAGACCACGCCTGAGTAAGTAGCACCGGCTTTTTTTATGTAAAACTACCTGAGTATATGAACAGATATACAAGTATGGAGGAGGCTATGGCAGCACCTGCTTCGGCGTTCACCCGCGTTCAGGTTCTCTGTGTCAGTAGTGTGCGGGGGAGCCAACGGTTTGTGCGGCGCTATCGAGCTTTCTTGTTCGACCCGGGCACGTTGTTCACCCTTGCCAGTCTGCTGCTGCTGATTGCAGCGATTATCCAGCAGCCCAGTGGACTGAACGAAGTCTCCCATGCAAGCACGCCGCTGTACCTGGCGGCAGCACTGGTTGGCTCGGTGTATGTCTGGTGGTCGGCCATCCAGGGCATTCGCGAGCGCGATTTCACCGCGGACATCCCCGTCTCCATCGCGACGGCGGCGGCGCTGGCCATTGGGCAGTATTCGGCAGCGGCGGTCGTGGCGGTCTTGCTCCTGCTGGGTGGGATGCTGGAGGAGTTTGTCTCGGCGCGTGCTGGCAACGCCCTGGAGGCATTGGCGAAGCTGCTGCCCGATCAGGTGCTCGTCCGGCGCGAGGGGCAGGACCAACAGGTTCCCTTAGACGCAGTGGTCGTGGGTGATCTCGTCCTGGCCCGTTCTGGCGAACGTATTCCCGTTGATGGCACCATTGTCAGTGGCACCGCCTCGGTAAATCAGGCCACTATCACGGGAGAAAGCCTGCCGGTCGATAAACAGGCAGGCGATACGGTGTTTGCCGGGACGCTCTTGGACCTGGGTACGCTGGAGATTGAGGCGACTAAAGTGGGACAAGAGACGACGCTCGGCCAGATTCGCCGCATGGTCGAAGCAGCGCAGGAGCAGAAAGCCCCGATTGAGCGCATCCTCAACCGCTATGCCAAGTTTTACACCCCGGCGGCTATCCTCCTGGGAGCAGGGGTCTGGCTCTGGAGCGGCGATCTCTTGCGGGCGATTACCATTCTGATTGTCTTCTGTCCCTGTGTGATGGTGCTGGCAACTCCCACTGCTCTGGTTGCCTCCATTGGCAATGCTGCACTGCGCGGCAGTTTGGTCAAGAAGGGCGCCACGATTGAAGCACTCGCCAAGGTGAGTACGGTGGCCTTCGACAAGACAGGTACACTGACCTTCGGCAGGCCAACGCTGAGTGCCCTGCTGCCGCTCGACGAGATGAGTGAACCAGAGCTTCTCCAGCTTGCGGCCACAGCGGAAAAATTCAGCGAACATCCTTTAGGGCGCGCGGTGCTCCAGGCAGCCACCGCGCGAGGACTGTCTGTCGCTGATCCTGAGACGTTTACCGTGCTGCCAGGGCTGGGCGTAGAGGCACGTCTCGCGGGGCGGGCGATCCTGGTGGGACGGCCCAGCTTGTTAACTGAGCGAGGGGTCATAGTGGACGAGCACGTGCTCGTCCACGCCAGGGACCTCTCGGCGGTCGGACGCACCATCATTCTGGCCGCTCAAGACGGCCAGGTGGCTGGAATGCTGGTACTCGAAGACGCGTTGCGCCCTGAAGCCAAAACGGTGATCGCCCGCCTCAAGCGGCTAGGGATCCGCACGGTGTTGGTGACCGGGGACAACGAGTTGACGGCCAAACGCATTGCCGAGGAGGTAGGACTCAGCGAGGTCTATGCCGAGGTCTTGCCGCAGCAGAAAGTCGAGATCGTCCAGCGGCTACAGGCCGAAGGGCAGCGGGTAGCTTTTGTGGGGGATGGGGTCAACGATGGGCCAGCCCTGGCCACCGCTCACGTGGGCGTGGCCATGGGGCTCTCTGGCACCGATGTGGCTATTGAGACGGCAGAGATCGCGCTGCTCTCCGATGATCTGGCGAAACTGCCGCACCTCTTGCGCCTCTCCCGCCGCGCAATGCGCGCCATTAAGCAAAATCTCGCATTCTCGTTAGGGGTACTGGCGATAGCGGTCGGGTTGGCGATTCCAGGAATTCTCTCGCCTGTGACGGGGGCCTTACTGCATGAACTCTCTTCGATCCCGGTGATTGCCAACTCGGCACGGCTGATTGGAGTCAAGACGCCGTCCGCTGAGGAGGACTAGCACCCGAGTGATGGTCCGGGTGCGCCGCTTGAGTGGCGCACCCGTGATTGAAAGGAATGAGCCGTGTGCACCTTCAAAGACCAACAAAACGTCCTGGTCTGTGATGTCGCCATTGGGCAGGTGCGAGCCAGCCTGACTGCCGCCTTTGGCGAAGCTATTCAGTATACACCAATGGAGGGGCAAGGCACGCTGGTGCAGGCACCGCCGAGCGTGGCGGGCGAGCCGTTCCTCGCTCTGACACGGGCGGCTATTGACCAGGCCCAGCAGTGTCAGGAGCGCAAGGCCACTGGACAGGAGAGCGCGGCGGCAGAAATCACCCACAGCGAAGCATAGAAGGATACGTGGATGCCTGCTGTGCCTGAGATCCCCTTGATCCCTGATGAGCGAGCCTCCTTGATCCGACGGGGTTTGTGGCTCGAATATGCGACGCTGGGCTGGAACGTGGTGGGCGTTGGACTCGTGGCATGGGCAGCCATTGTGGCTCGCTCCGTCGCCCTGGCCGGGTTTGGGTTGGACTCCTTGATCGAGATATTCGCCTCGGTGGTCGTCGTCTGGCAACTCACCGGCGGTCCCGAGCCGCGCGAGCGTCGAGCACTGCGGCTGATTGGGATCGCGTTCATCGTTCTGGTCTGCTATATCCTGGGGCAGCTCCTCTACGGTCTCCTGAGTGGGAAGCATCCGGCTCCCTCCATTGGCGGGATCACCTGGATGGCGGTCACCTGCGTGGCGATGCTGCTGCTCGCCCTGGGCAAACGGCTCACAGGGCGGCGGCTCCAGAATGAGGTCTTGCTCACCGAAGGACGGGTAACGCTTGTAGATGTCTATCTAGCGGGCGCCGTCCTCGTCGGTTTGGTCCTCAACGCTCTCTTTGAGTGGTGGTGGGCTGATCCGCTGGCGGCGCTTGTCATTGTGTACTACGGCACCCGAGAGGCGGTCCATGCCCTGCACGAAAGTGCTGGGCCAAAATAGCAGGTACGCTTGCAACGCCTCGAAACCCACCAGGGGCATGTTGCGCCCTGGTCTGCCCGTTTTCTTCAGGAGGTTCCTCTGGAGAAAGAGAACATCTCAGAGGAGGCCAAAGAGCCAGAACGTTGTGACCGTCACTATCACCCCGAGAGCTGCCCCACAGAGAGCCTGAAGGGGGGTGTGCGCCTCCAGCTTCCAGCGTGCCCAGGCGATCAGCACCACCAGGGGAGTAAGCACCAGAAATATCGGGTTGACCAACAGGCAACAGACCGTCACCGCCCCGGCTGCCGAGTCGACATGCAGGCTGATCTTGTATTTCGCCACCTGCGAAATCAGGGTTGCTATCGAGAACTCGACGATGACTGCCACCAGGGTGGCCACCAACGGACGTGAAGCGGACAGCAGGAGCAGCCCAGCCAGCATGCCAGAGAGCGCCAGCAGCCCCATCAGGAGCGGAAGGAGCCGCTGTGAGCGGCGGCTTACATGAAGATCGCTCCATGCCCCTCTGTTGACGCCCCACCAGAGTACCCCAAACGGTACAAGCAGCCCCACCGCGATGACCGCAAGCCATTGCAGTCCCGCGGTCACGGTAGAGGCAGTGGCGAGCGAGACGGAACCCAACACCACCAGGCCCACGACAAATGAACTGGTGGCCTGGCTGAGCCAATAGGCGACGTGATCAGCAGGGGAGCGCAGCGCTGCGCTCCCCTTTTCAGCCTGCTCGCGCGGATCAGCTATCAACGCCATAGAAATCTCCTTCAGGGCTGCTGAGCAGAGATGCGGGAAGTCACCGGGTGCATTCTCCGCCTGCTAGACACTAGCTTGCAATTCCTCGAGTTCACGTGCAAAGGTCGTACGCATCGCCGCCAGGCGGGGATCGGCGCTCCGCTGGGACGCATCGAGCCATGCTTGCAGGTCCTCACGGCACCCGTCAGCGTTCCCGGTCCATTTATCAACGGAGCTGCAATGGCTGCCAGCTCCGCACAGGTCTTGCGACGGCTGAGCACTGCTGTATTGGCATCGGAACGTTCCCCGGCCTGCACCTGCCAGCCCGCGACCAGGTCAGCCAGCGTTACGTCCGGGGGTAGCAGGGTGCGCAGGTACTGGTGCATCCCTGCCTGGTGCAGTGCCCGACCCTCTGGCTGCATTTGCCGCCTGACGGCCTCAAGAAAGCGATCAAACGCGCTCGGCTCTGCCGACTGGTCTTCGAGGGTCGACTCCTGCGCTGGTTCAGCATGGTTGCTCCGCCAGCGGGCAAGCCTGGATGCGGTATCCCTCTGAGGTGAGCTATGCAATGGTTCTTTCATGATGCTACTCCTTTCCGAACGCGCGGAAGCAGTGAAGTGGAAACACCAACGCCAGTGGTTGGCACCATACAAGTGTTTTAGAATCTCCATCGTGGTGAAAGGTACGCTTCATTGACTTTCGCTGCCGAGCGCGTTCAGGATTCCTGTGGCAAACTCGGCTGGCGTGTCTAGGAAGCCGAGATGTCCGCCAGGCACATCCAGGAGCGTGAGACCCAGCCTCTCCGCCAGAACCTTCCCTGGCTGGTAGGTCATCTGATTATGGGAATCGCGGCCTCCCACGAGCACAAGTTGCCTGGCATGCGCTGCGAGGGCGTCAAGGTCAAGCTCCACGCGCGGATACTGGCGCAGCTCATGCTCCAGCCAGTAGCGGGTGTTGGCCTCACTCGGGTGCTCGCGCCGCACGTGCTCAAGCACCTGGCGACCGGCACTCCCAAGGGTCAGGCTTCCAAACTGGTCCATGGCCTGGGGAATCCCCTCCGCACGGAAGGTGGCGTAGACCCCGTCGAACAAGGCCAGCCATTTCGTCGCATCGGGCAGCAGCTTCACGGCAGGCGGTTCGTGGGCCACTACCGTCCGAATATGCTCAGGATACCGGGTGAGCACTTCCAGGGCGACCAGCGCTCCCGAACTGTTGCCAAAGACGATGGCTGGTTGGCTCGTCAGGGACTTGATCAAGCGCCGGACATCATCGGCGTCCGTCTCAAGCCGTTGCTCATACTCCTGAGGCCCGTCGAGTCGACTCTGGGAAAAGCCACGGCGGTCGTAGGTCACCACCCGATACCACGCCGAAAGGGCGTGGGAGAGTGGACGGAAGGACTCGCCTGTGCCGCTGGCCCCGGGAATCAGGATCAGGAGTGCGCCGTCGCCTTCGACCTTGTAAAACACCTGCGCACCAGGGACGGTGAGGGTACTCATCTGTTTTGCTTCTTTCTTCCATGCAGGTCGCTGCATGAGCAGCGCTGCCTGCACGTTCCTACATAACCCTGCCCGGTTGGTCAATCGGCTGTCACTCCAGCGGCGACCTCTTGCCGCTGCTCATCCTGCTTCCGTTGCCCATAGGAGGTTATGCCGCGTGGCTTATACACCGACAGCACGGTAAGGGCGAGCAAGACGCCCAGGGCGGCAGCGGAGGCGATCACCATTTCATGCCGGGCCCCGGCGAGATCGGGACCAAACGTGGCAATCTGCGCTGCGGCCCTTGTCAGGAGGGTGATCGGCTGCGTATGGACCAGTAAGACGAGGGTGGCCAGGAGCGTGATCACGAGTTTGAGCAGCACCCAGTAGTAGCGGAACAAGCCCCACCTGGTGAAGAGAGACGAGACCACCCCGGTGAGCACCGCGATGAGCGCCAACGGGACGATCACGCCCCAGGTGATCACCCCCATCACGAGATAGGCGGCGCGCACCAGCTCAGGATCCTGACTGAACATCCCGGCGAGCGCTAGCGCCAGGAAGACCACCACCGCGCCAAACCAGCCGATGGAGGACATGACATGCGCGATGAGCGCGGCCTTGCGAAGGCTAGGGGACATCATCATAGCAGGAACCCTCCATGTTCCATGTGCATATGGTCTCCAAAGCCATTGCCAGTAAGGTGCAGGATGACAAACAGCAAGACCAGCAGGATGATGAGACCCACCGTCACCTTCACCCAGCGTGGGGTGGGGGTGGTCGCTCTGCGGGCGGGCTTGGGTATATCCGCCTCCCGCGTGCGTCGTAAAAAGTCTTGGGGCATGGAACTACCCTTCTCTTTCTGTGATGACACGTTCGTCTGCGTGTATGGAGGCCCTGATCAAGCTTGCTCCAGGAAATGTAGTGAAGTGTGGGGACGGCAGCTCCTCTGTTTCCACCTGGGAGAAACCAGCTTCCTCGAGGAGGCTCACCACATCTTGGAGGCCGCTCCCTCCGGCGTGAAAGCGCGCCGCTAGGCCCGCTCGATCCTGCTTACGCGTGAAATCAGCAATGACCAAGCGCCCACCTGGTTTGAGGACTCGGGCGATTTCCACCAAGCCCTGCCGTTTGAGGGGAGCTGGCAGATGATGCAGCATCAAGGTCGAGAGCACCACATCGAACGTTTGGTTGGAGAAGGCGAGCTGCTCAATCACACCGACCTCGAACTCGATGGACAGGTGGCGTCGCGCCGCTTTTGCGCGGGCACGAGCGATCTGCTCTTCCCCTGGGTCGATGCCGACGACGCGGCCCGTGCTCCCCACGCGCTGTGCCACTTCCAACGCCAGTGTGCCGGTGCCACAGCCCACGTCCAGCACTTGCTCGCCGGGTTGCAGGCGGGCCAGGGTAAGGGTCTTTCGCCTCAACGCTCGCCCCTGGCCCCGGAAGAGGAAGGCGTCGAGGAACCATCCATGGAGATCGTAGCGCCAGCCCCCGCTGAGGATCAGCCCTTTGGTTGTGGTGGCTACCGATTCGCCCGATGGGCGGTGTTGGTGACGTGCGAACGAGTGCATACAACTGGTTCCTTTCAAGAACACCGCTCCGCTGAGAGCGGATATATTGACATGATGACTTTGTTGAGACATCTTATCTCAGAAGAGGTATCATATCTCTCCTTCACAGTGTAGTCTTGAGACCACAGCGGGACAAGGTGCAATCAAGAAGTTATGTCCCAAATGAGACAAGAGGCGCAAAATGACTCAATCAGCGAGCAATCTCCGAGTAAGACGGACCCAGAAACTGCTGCGTGAGGCACTCATTGACCTGATAGAGGAGCGGGGGTTCGAGGCGTTGACCATCGGCGAGATTACCGAGCGGGCATTGGTGAGCCGTGCCGCTTTCTACCGTAATTATCAGGATAAATATGATCTGGTTGAGCAGATCTTTGAAGAAGCAATGCGTGCGTTGTTTTCGGCAGTCGGAGATCTCGGGCAAGAACATCCCGCAGAGGTTTGGGTCACCTTCTTCGAGCATATCGCCCAGTACGAACGGCTGTATCGAGCGCTGCTGGGCAGCAAGGGCAGCCCCTGGTTTGTGAGGAAGATGCGCGCAGCGCTCTCCGACTTGATCAAAGAGCGCGGACGCTTTCCTCACGGAACTCACCCCTCTGAACTCCTTGCCCATACGTTCTCTGATGGTTTTGTGCCAGACCTCGTGTCCACACTGTTTGTGGAGGCCATTACCTGGTGGCTGGAGCAGGGAAAGCCCTACACGCCCAGAGAGATTGCTACCCGGACTTCCAGGCTTTCCGCAGCGCTTTTCAAAGAAGCGAGTACCTGGCACTGAGCGTTTACGCACCCGAACACCAAGCCAGGACATTCGTTTCTGGTATACATCAGGCGGTCTCCGTTCCCTTTCGACTCGCTTCTCCAGCGCTTTCCCTGCGCCCAGCATCGTGTACTACGGGGCACAAATCGTGGGACACTGACACGCGGAAGTTGCCAAGCGCATCGACATTTTTGCCACGGCGCGCTTTCACTGTGCGCCGAGTCCTGAAAACTGATCGTAAAGAGCTTGTGGCAGGCAAGGGTAAGCCACCCATCCAGCAGAACAAAGACCCAGAAGGGTATCAATAACAGCGACCCCTCCGCTCACTTCTAACCAGGCACAAGGAGCATCCATGAACCTTTGGTATAATGCACCCATAGGAACACACCATCAGCAACTGAAGCAGAACCTGCACAAGCCACACTCACCAGACCCACTCTGCTTTCCAGGGAGCGAGTCATGCGATGATGGGGCCTTTCATGAGGAATAGACAATGCCGAAAAGACCGCGCCCGAAGAAGACAGCCACCCACCAGCCACGAGAGGTGTCCTATATTGTAGATATGGAGGCAGGAGAGCACCGCTATGTCTTCCTGGAGGGCGTGGGGGAATGCCGCGCGCACTTCCAGAAGCTGGTCGAGGATCTGGAACGCGGAGTGGTAGATGTAGTGGTCGTTGCCAAAGCCTCTTTGCTCTATGTGGATACCTCGCCCATGTGGATGGAGAAATTTATCGCGACCGTCAAACGCCGGGGTGTCCTCATCGCTGATACGAGGACACAGCAAGAGTACGATCTGCGCAAGAGAGAAGACGAAACCGCCTTTCGCGCCTTGAAGCCGGATGTGTCATGATGCTCCTAAAGTGGTCCACAGTAGAGGGAAAGCTCAGGAGATGAGCGATCAGGGAGCAGTCCAACTACGGGCCTCCCTCCTTTCGTGGGGGGCAGCCAGAGCAGGCTCAGCGTCCATTGCGTTGCTTGCCAGGAAGTAGTAAGCCATATAGTGCTCTGCCTCACGTGCTACGATCTAGTGGGGAGCTGGCACCAGACACCTCCAAAATCCAGAACTAAAACAGAGCCAGCTTGCGCCTGACCATTGATGAGTTAGCAGCCAGTTTAAAACAAGCAGGGACTCATGTGGTTGCCTGCTATAACTATACCGGCACCCCCTATGTCCAGAACCGCATTCTCCCCGAAGTCGTGTATGCCTTCGGGCTATCCGATGCCATTCAAAAGGAATATCTCAAGATGGTGCGCATTCATGGGTATCAGAATGCGCGCACAGCGGAGTTTGTCGAGATTGCCATCAAGGATTTCCTGGCTCACAACCAACTCACTGACCGCCATGAAGGCTTGCTCCCAAAGATGGCCTTCTTCGCTGCCACCATCGAAGAACTCCGTGCGGGTCGATCTGGTGACCGAGCGGTTTGGGGCCTTCCTGGAAGGGGTGATGCTGCCAGAGCACTGGCGCGAGGAAGTGCATCGGCGGATGGTAGAAAACCTGGAACAAGCGGGGCACAACAGCCTGGACCTGGCGCGCGAACGAGAACGGCTCAAGCTCAAGCGTACTCGCATTCTCAAGCAGCATCGGGATGGGTATATCTCCGATAGGGACCTGCAAACCGAGGTAGCCGCAATCGACTTTGCGCTGAGCAAACTTGCGGTCCCTGAGGCCGATGGGGTCAAGCTGGATGCAGTCATCGAGGCGGGGGAGCGCTTGCCAGGGATTGCGGCGCTGTGGAAGGTGGCGACCGTGGAAGAGCGCCGGGAATTAGTCGCCCTCTTGTTTGAGCCGGGGGGATTTTACTACGATCTGGAATTAAAGCTCATAGCAGCACTCAAGCCCCGACCAGTCTTTTTACCGATTTTCCGACTGATTCCGGGGCTTGACGAGTTTGACGAAGCGCGCGGGATGCTTGTCATGGTGGGTTGGCAACAGCGGAACCGACGGGCGTGCAACCCGCTGTCGCCTGCGAGCGAGCTCTATTCTTCAACCCTTCTCACAGGCGGCCTGGAGGCCCATCCGGCCAAACCACCACGTATCAATCCGCCGATCCCTCTCTTTAAGATTCCGTCTGCACAGTGGCCCTCGGTCTTGCAACGTTTTGCCCAAGGGGAGTCGTTGCGCCAGATTGCCAGAAGCTATCACACCTCCTATGAGACGGTGCGCCGGGTCTTAAGTGCTGCACGAAGGGAACTAGTGGCGGGGGGAAGCGAGCTAGCAGGTCTGCATCCTGAAGGCACAGAAGAGGAGTTCTCGAAGGAATGAAGTGAATCCCCACTAGCAGAGGCCAAATGGGTGGCTTGCAGGCAGGGCGAGGTGAACGAGTCCTCGCTCCAGTGGGGAGATGGCATGGCTTCGTGGAAGCGCCTTCCCCTACGCCCGACTAGTATCCCAACTTAACAGCGTTTGCTCTGGAGGAAATAGGCAGCAGGACCAGTTCGAGAAGCGAACCAGCTCGAAGGGCAGTAACACCTGCTGGTGCGATTTCCGAACCAGCAGATGCCTATGAGAACCGACTATACCCCCTTCACTGGTTCGGAAATCAAACCAATGCTCGTGCGCCTACCCCGACCAAGAGGGAGAGCGGATGAACGCCGCCTGTATCGAGCAGATATATGCGCAGCCCGGCGGATCACCCAGAGGCGAGCCAACATTCAGCAGCGCGCAGAGGTGGGCAAGAATCCGGCCTGGCCAGATGGGTTTCCCAATAGCATGTCCTACTTCTTCAGCGTGCTGGAGGAGCGCCTGGGACTGAAAGCAGCCCCCTAAGGAAACACGATGAGCCAGCACCAAGGCACGCAGCACCAGATCCGAGGTCCCATCTGGCCTCGGGCACGCTCTGCCTTTGCCGTTTTCACGCACCCTGACAGGAGGAACTCCAGGAGGAGCGTCTTCTTCCGGGCTGGGCTGACGTGCTCCACCATATCCATTATCCTCCTGCTTTAGCCCTGTTGAGGAGTCACTGCATGCGCCAGCAGCACCGCTGGATCCGCCAGCAACTGATCTGTTGCTTTATCCATACCTATACGCAGGCACGAAGGCGCACCACGCCCCACCCACCATCCGTGAGATCAGCGCGTGGGTGGGCTATCCGGGCATGCGCAGCCTGCAACGAGCGCTGACCGACTTAGAACAGCAGCAGTATCTCACCCGGCGATACCACGCTCAGCGCAGCATCGTCCTTACTGCCAAAGGCATCGCCCTGGCAGAGCGCTGGCAACTGCTCGTGCCTATTGCCGGGACAGACGCATCAACCTTGCAAAGGCTAGGGGCAGCCTCCTAACTGGGAGCTAGCTCCTTCCTTGCTGGAAATGATCTGCTTCGCCCGATCAGCTCAGGCAAGAGTGCTCGACTGCTTCAGCAGCAGAGCAGCAGGATGCCAAAGCCAAATCCTGCGGCTGGAGATGGTATCGCCAGGCCGTTGTTGGCTGCCAGAGTCCCAAAGCTGCGCGCACTTCAACTGGGAGCACCTCTGCGGCACACGCCTCTTAGACCGTTTCCCCGATGCCAAAACGACAGAGAACTTCATCGTATTAATTGATGTGCGGGAGCCTAAGACTGTTCCGATAGTTGAACCAAATACCCCTCATTTTTGGCTAAGTCATGGGGTTGGTTATGGTTCAACCGAGATCTGTAAGGTACGGACGCCGCGCAGGTCCAGCCAATAGCGCCCCCTGGCCTCAGCTACACGGATGAGCGCCGTATCGCAGGAAGGGCATCGAACGATCGTTCCCATGCCATGCTTGTAGACCATGAGTGCCCCCACGACATTCATTTGCCCGCATCCGGCACACGTCGCCTCAACGGTGGTCATCTCAAACGGAAAGATCTCTTGCAATATGCCAGCCGCCGCATTCCCGTCCAATCGGTTCTCCATTAAGCACCTCCTGTGGGTCCAAAACGCTCGGTCTTCACGCGGGCGGGGTCATGGCCCAGCACGACCAATTCCGCTGCCACGGATTCCACCAATGACGTGGGACCACAGACATAGATGAGCGGATGTCGCTCCGGCAGCCAGGCAACCTCCCGTAGCATCTCCTGATCGATGCGGCGGTGATAGCCGGTCCAATTGGGCGGCTGCACACGCGTCAGCGTGTGATAGACTTCCAGGGGCGCATCACCCCTGCTGAGTTGGTCCAGTTCCTCCCGGTAGATCGCCTCCTCAAAGGAGCGCGAGGAATACAGTAACCGGGTGGGGATAGTGCTTCCAGCCGCCTGGCGGTGACGGAGCATTGCCATGAAAGGCACGATCCCTGAGCCGCCCCCGACGAGGAACAGGGGACCGCCTAGCCGTGTCTCCCACACAAAGTAGCCACCAATCGGGCCGCGCAGTTCGAGTTGATCGCCCACCTGCAGTTCATCGACAAGGTAGGGAGAGACTTCTCCATCTTCTAACCGCTCGACGGTGATGGTGAGCTGCCCCTGGTCTTCTGGCGCGGAGGCAATGGAATAACTTCGCTCTGCCTGGTAACCGTCTTCAGCGGTCAGCCGCACATCCACATGCTGCCCCGGTCGGTGCCCGCGCCACTCGGGCAGCGCCAGCGTCAAGCTTTTCGCGCGGAATGTCTCGACGCGCGTCGACACCACCGTCCCCAATTGCCAGGTTAGTCGCCCCAGTAGCGCTGTTCTTTCCATGGATCCCCCTCGTTGTGATAGCCCAGCGATTCCCAAAAGCCTGGCTGGTCCTCTTCAAGGAGCCGCAGCCCCCGAACCCACTTGGCGCTCTTCCAAAAATACCGCTGCGGCACCAGCAGTCGCGCTGGTCCGCCATGCTCGGGCGGGATGGGCTGCCCTTCATAAGCGTAGACCACCCACGCCTTGCCGCCCGTTACTGTCTCCAGCGGCAGATTGGTGGTGTAACCACCATCACAGAAAGCAATGACATACTCGGCTGCCGACTCGATCCCAGCAAGCAGGGTATCCACTGAGACCCCTTCCCAGCGGGTATCCAGTTTCGACCATTTCGTCACGCAGTGAATGTCAGCGGTAATGGTTTCGTGTGGCAAGGCACGAAACTCCTCCCAGGTCCACCGTTTGGGCTGGTCGATTTCGCCTTCAATGGTGAAATCCCAGCGCTCCAGCGGCGTATGAGGCGTCGGCCCGGCGGAGAGCACCGGGAATCCCCGCTCGAGATATTGGCCGGGAGGAATCCGCCCAGTCAGACCGCTCTCCTGGCGGCGCCCATGAAAGCCACGGGAAATGAACCGATTACTCAACGCTCGCTCCTCTCTCCCTTCTTAAGCAAGGGTGTACTTCATACAATCCACGCGAGATGAGACGTATAGAGCTTGATCAAAGCTGGTGACACCATCAGGAATGGCATTCTGCTGCCAGCGACGGAGAAGATAGCCCACTATGCTAGCCGTCTCGGAGTCGCTCTCAGGCAGCATTGAGAGAGTCTCATGCTTTGTGGATTTGTTCCATCCGCTTTGATCTGCTCGCACTACTCGCACCAAGCCATGGAGGAACGCTTCCTTCAAGTCCTCCTCATACCCGTCTAGTTGGTAAAGGCCAGGAAGCGTAGTAACAGCTTCCCTTCCCCTCGGTTGCTGGCAACGAGCCCTCCTGGCCCTGCCAATGAGCACGCTTCTCTACTGATTCATATCTCATCACACCACCTGAAGCAAAAAGAGTCATTGGGAACAAGAAGCGGGAGGACCAATAGTGGCCCGTGTGATGCAGGCCAATGAAGACGTGATGATTGCCAGACCTCCGTATCATCTGCTTTGGAGAGGAGAAAACCCACCATGCTCCAATTTGACGAAGCCATCTCCAGTACGGTGCGCACCGATGGCAAACGCCCCCAGCCGAAAGCCCCTCCGGCGACGGGGCCGCTTTCGGCAGCCCAGCTTGAGAAAATGAACCGCTATTGGGACGCCGCCAATTACCTGACCATCGGCCAAATCTACCTGCAAGACAACCCGCTGTTGCACGAGTCACTGCGCCCAGAACACATCAAGCCGCGTTTGCTGGGCCATTGGGGTACCTCGCCCGGCCTGAGCTTCATCTATGTCCACCTGAACCGGCTCATCAAAGCGCAGGATGTGAATATGATCTATGTGGCCGGGCCAGGCCACGGCGGCCCCGCGCTGGTGGCGAACGTGTACCTGGAGGGCACGTATTCCGAGATCTACCCAGACGTCTCCCAGGACGAGCGCGGGATGCGCCGCCTATTCCGGCAGTTTTCGTCGCCTGGCGGCATCCCCAGCCATGTCAGCGTCACGACCCCAGGCTCCATCCACGAAGGCGGTGAGCTTGGCTATGTCCTGGCGCATGCCTTTGGCGCAGCGTTCGATAATCCCAACCTGATCGTGGCGGCGGTGGTGGGCGATGGCGAGGCCGAGACGGGACCGCTAGCCGGCTCCTGGAAAGGCACCAGCTTCCTCAATCCGGCCCGCGATGGAGCGGTGCTGCCCATCTTGCATCTCAATGGCTACAAAATTAGCGGGCCAACCGTCATGGGACGCTCAAGCGACGCAAAGGTGCAGGACATCCTGGAGGGGAATGGCTATGAAGCCTACTTTCTGGAAGGGGACGACCCCATGCGCCTGCACCAGGAATTCGCCGCGACGCTGGATAGCTGCTATGCCAAGATTCGCGCCATTCAGCAGGAGGCGCGCACGAGGGGCTTCTCTGGGCAACCGCCCTGGCCGGCAATCGTGCTGCGCACACCCAAGGGGTGGACTGGACCGAAGATGGTGGACGGTCAACCAGTCGAGGGCACGTTCCGCGCGCATCAGGTGCCGCTGGCGAACGTGCGCACCGACCCGCAGCATCTTGCTCAGCTTGAAACCTGGATGCGCAGCTATCAGCCGGAAACGCTCTTCGACCAGAACGGCACATTCGTTCCTGAGTTGACTGCGCTTGCGCCCACGGGCGAGCGGCGCATGGGAGCCAATCCCCATGCCAATGGGGGCAAGCTCTTGAGGGAACTGGATGTGCCCGATTTCCGCACCTACGCGTTGCCAGTGCCGCATCCGGCAACAGAGCGACATGAGTCGACGCGCCAGTTGGGGAAACTGCTACGCGACCTCTATACCAGCAATGCGCAGCAGGCCAGCTTCCGGCTGTTCTGCCCGGATGAAACCAACTCCAACCGCCTGGGCGATGTGTTTGAGGTGGAGAATCGCTGCTTTGTGGGCCAGACCGTCGACATCGACGACCACGTGTCGCAGAGTGGCCGGGTGATGGAGGTCTTGAGCGAGCACCTCTGCGAAGGTTGGCTGGAGGGCTATGTGTTGACCGGGCGGCACGGCCTCTTTGCCTCCTACGAGGCGTTTGCGATGGTGTCGGCCTCGATGACGGTCCAGCATACGAAATGGCTGGAGGAAAGCGTGAAACTGCCCTGGCGCGAGGCGATTGCCTCGCTCAATATCCTGCTCACCTCCACCAGTTGGCGCAACGATCATAACGGCTTTAGCCACCAGGGGCCGGGGCTGATCGATGTGATGCTCTCCAAGCGTGGGACGGTGGCCCGCATCTATCTGCCGCCCGACGCGAATTGCCTGCTCGAGGTGGCGGACCACTGTCTGCGCAGCCGGGATTATATCAATCTGATTGTGATTGATAAACAGCCACAGTTGCAGTGGCTAGATATGGAGGCGGCTACTCTGCACTGCACCCTCGGTTCCTCGGTCTGGCAGTGGGCCAGCAACGATCAGGAGCAGGAACCCGATGTCGTGCTGGCCTGCGCGGGCGATATTCCCACGCTGGAGACAGTGGCGGCGGCCTGGTGGCTGCGCCAGCGGGTTCCCGACCTGAAGGTTCGCCTGGTCAATGTCGTGGACCTCATGTCCCTCTTCCCGCGCTTCTTTCATCCTCACGGTATGGATGAAACCCGGTTCGTCGAGCTGTTCACCGCCAATAAGCCGGTCATTTTCGCCTTTCACGGCTATCAGCGCGCCATTCACGAGATTATTCATGGACGCCCCAATGCGGAGCGCTTCCATGTACGCGGCTTCCGCGAGCAAGGGACCACGACCACTCCCTTTGATATGGTCGTGATGAATGGGATGAGTCGCTATCACCTCTGCATCGAGGCGCTGCGTCATGTCCCACGCCTGCGTGAGCAGGCACAGGGCTTCATCTCCGAATGCAACAACCTGATTGCCAGGGCAACTGCCTACTCGCGCGAGCATCTGGAAGATATGCCAGAGATCGCCAATTGGGTCTGGACTGCATAAGACGAAGGAGGTTTCCTTGTGAGTACCGGCTATACCAGACCGCTCTATATTCTCCCGTTCGACCATCGCGCATCCTACATCTCGGGCCTCTTCGGTTGGAAGGAACCGCTGAATGTCGAGCAGATGGTCGCAGTTGCCAACAGTAAGCAGGTGATCTATGCCGGCTTTCGAGCCGCGCTTGCGGACGGGGTGCCGAAGGACCGCGTAGGCATCCTGGTTGACGAGGAATTTGGGTCCGTCATTCTGCGTGAAGCGATTAGCAAGGGCTATATCACGGCGGTATCCGTGGAGAAGAGCGGCCAGGAGGAGTTCGAGTTCGCCTATGGGGAGGACTTTGCCCAGCACATTGAAGCGGTGCATCCCACCTTCGCCAAAGTGCTCGTCCGCTATAATCCGGAAGGAGATGCAGCGCTCAACCAGCGCCAGGCCAGTCGACTCGCACGTCTCTCCGCCTCTCTGCACCGGGCACAGACGCTGTTTATGTTCGAACTGCTCGTGCCACCCGAGCCGATGCATCTGAAACAGGTGGAGGGGGACAAGAATGCCTATGACCTGCAGTTCCGTCCACGCTTGATGCAGCAAGCGATATACGCCTTACAGGACGCTGGGGTGGAGCCCGATGTCTGGAAGGTCGAAGGGCTAGACCGAGAGGTCGATGCCGTCAAGCTGGTGGAGGTGGCTCGGCGTGAAGGACGCAACACCGTGGGGCTCATTGTGCTGGGACGCGGGGCGGAGCGAGAGCGGGTCGTGCATTGGCTGAAGACGGCGGCGAGAGTCCCCGGGTTCATCGGGTTTGCCGTCGGACGCACAAGTTTCTGGCAGCCGCTGGTCGAAGTGGAGGCCAAACGCCTCTCCAAAGAGGAGGCTGCCAGGCAAATCGCCCAGAACTTTGAAGCCTGGATCCGCATCTTTGAGGAAGCCCACAGCACATAAGCGCCTGCGCTCAACCAGGCACACCGGAGTTGACTTGTGTGGATACCGCGAACAACGAGCGGGGGCTGGAATGAGCCTCGGTCTGGGGTCAGGGCTATACAGGGAGCCAACGCCAGGCACACAAAGTCATAGACCTCCTTTTCCCCGGTTGGCACGGAACTCTTCGATGATCTGACGATCCTCGTCGTTCAAGTCATGGATCTCAGTCAAGAAATCCGCCTGTTCTCGAAGAAGTGTCCCTCTTCGAGATCCTGGATCAGCGTGGGGTGCACTGGCTGCCACCCCAGCCGCTCGCGGGTCAGCGCGCTCGACGTCGGGTTGTCTATTGAGGAGAAGGGTCCGAGCCAGCGAAAGTGCTTGCCCGCGTCCTCTGGAGAGATGGAGGCAACCGGGAGATCGAGATGCCGACCGATCACCTCGGCGATGGTGCGGATCGGCACGCCCTCTTCCGCGACTGCGTGCAGCACCGATCCCGCTGGGGCCTTCTCCAGCGCCAGACGGAACAGGCGAGCGGCATCGAGCCGGTGTACAGCGGGCCAGCGGTTCGAACCATCGCCGACGTAGCCGGAGACGCCCTTCTCACGGGCGATAGCGACCAGGATCTCCGTGAAGCCGCCTCTGCTTTTGTCGTGAACCGAGGGAGACAGTCGCACGATCGATGTGCGCACGCCGCGCCGGGAGAGCGCGAGCGCCACGTTCTCCGATACGACCCGGGGCGCGACCGACCCGGCGTCGGCCACGTCCTTTTCCGTCCCGAGACGCCCCTGCGGGAGAAAGAAGGTGAGCATCAATGTTCCCGAGGTGATCACGAACGGCTTGCCGGAGCCTTCGAGCGCTGCTCCGATGGTCTGGACGGCGTGCAGATCCGTGCGCACAGCGCCCTCGTAGTCCGAGAAGATTCCCTTGTCGTCCGCGACGAAGTCGTGGATAAACGCGAGGTGGATGACCCCGTCAGATGCAGCCGCTGCGCTGCACAGGCTGTCAAGATCATCGAGGGAACCACGATGCACCTGTGCGCCAGCGGCAGCAAGCGAGGCAGCGGCTGCATCTGAGCGCGCCAGGCCGAGGACCTGATGGCCCGCCTCAATCAGTTCGGGGACGACGGCGGAGCCGATAACACCGGTCGCGCCGGTAACAAAAACTTTCATGAGAAATTCCTCCAGTACATGTAGATGGTAATGTAACTCAAGGGTGGCCAGATGTTGAGGTCCTTGCTGGTCATAGCTCGGAGCATCTCTCCGCGCAAGAGTGCTGGCGCGCTGCTGTCCCGTCCAGCTCCAGTTGGGAACTGGACATCTTGGGTGTAGGTGACGTAGCCGTACCCGTCACAGCCGACAGCACATCCCAATTGTAAAGGCCGCTGCAGGTACTATGCCCACGCTCTCTCCGCATCTCGTTGCGCACCCCATGGGTGTGTGAGCGACTCTGGGGTGTCTCTCCGGGTGTTTTCCTCTTGCCGGAATCGGACAAGCAGGTGCTGGGATGATGCCCCTGGACGGCCCTATCCTGCGCTGCGTGTCACCAGGGGCAGGGTAGTCAGGGCTCTGTAAAAGTCCATGCCAAGGGCGAACCCGCTCTCCGCTGGAATAGGTTATGCAGCGAACACTCTCGCGACAGCATCTTGTATGACGATAGGCGTTCTTCCCGCATGGAAACAGGAGTGAATCGATGTCAACCGTGTTAGTGACTGGAGGAACCGGCACCTTGGGCCGAGCGGTAGTGGCTCGCTTGCTGAACAGACCACATCGCGTGCGTATCTTGAGCCATCAGGCACACCCGGTAATGCCGGCTGCTGTCGAAGTGGCACCAGGCGATCTCGTCTCTGGCGCGGGGCTACGCGAAGCGGCCAGGGGAGTGGAAGTGATCATCCATTGCGCCACCAATTGGAGGGACCCTCTGATGAGAACCGATGTCGCGGGCACGCGCGCGCTGCTTCAAGCAGCGCGGGCTGGAGGCTTGCCTCACATCCTCTACATTTCGATTGTGGGCGTCGATCGGACGGAGTATCCGTACTATCGGGCCAAGTGGGAAGTGGAGCAGATGGTGGCGCAATCTGGATTCCCCTGGACCGTCTTGCGGGCAACGCAGTATCACCCCTTTGTCCAGTATCTGCTGCAGTCCTGCGGCGCAGATACCCAGCCGGAGGTCGTGGTACCTGGTGGGATCCGCATGCAGTCGATTGATGTCGGTGAAGTAGCCGATCGCCTGGTGCTGCTGCTGGAACGCGGTCCCTCCGGGCAGACACCAGAGATGGGCGGGCCGCAAATTCTGTCGCTGGAAGCGATGGCCCAGGTCTATGTACACCTTCGGGGCCGTCAGGCAACGATTCGCTCTGCCGAACCTACCGACGAGATGTATACGATGATGCGCACGGGCATCATCGTGACCCCAGCGCATGCCGAGGGGAAGATCACCTGGGAGCAGTATCTCCAGCACATCCTTGGAAAACAACCGGCTCCAGCCTACTAGAGCGGTGTTCGAGATGCGATGAGCTATTGCTCCGGAAAGGGGAGATACAGCTTATGATGCTTGTGACAGGTGCCACGAGTGCTGTGGGGAGTGCCGTCATTGAAGAACTGCTGGCACGAAAGATCCCCGTGCGCGCCTTCGTGCATCAACCATCGGCGGCTGAAAAGCTGGAAGCGCAGGGCGCAGAAGCCGTTGTCGGGGATATGACCGAGCGAGCCAGCGCCCAACAAGCGCTGCGAGGAATCGAACGGGTCTATCTGATCTCCCCGAGCTCTGAGCAGATCTTCGCGATCGAGCACCTCTGGGCCGAGGAAGCCAGAAAAGCGGGGATACACTACCTCATCAAACAATCTGAAATAGGGGCAGATCCTCACTCATTCAGCCCGTTACTCCAACAGCATGGGAGAGCAGAGGAAGCCATGCGCACCTCAGGTGTACCCTACACCATTCTCCGGACGCTCTACTTCATGCAAAACTTTGGCCCCATGTATGCCCAGTCCATTCGCACCCGCGGCATGATCTTTGCCCCGCTGGCCAATGCCCGTATTAGCTATGTGGATGCACGCGATGTTGGTGCGGTTGCCGCCCATCTGCTCACCGATGAGGGGCGCCAGGACCAGGAATATGAGGTGACTGGCCCGGAAGCCCTCTCCTGTGAACAATTGGCGGAGATCTTCTCCACGCTCTTGAAGGTGCCCGTTCGCTACACGGCCATCTCGGATGAGGAGGCGCAACAAGCGTTCTTGAAACGCTATCCTGCCTGGACTGCCCATGCCGTGCTCACTCTCCTGCAATTTTATCGCCAGGGAGGCGGAGCCCGTGTGACGCGGGTAATCGAGGAGGTCACCGCCCACCAACCCTGTACGGTCGCCACCTACCTGACTGAGCATCTCCAGACGTTCCAGACCGTCTGAGTGGAGGAGACGAAACAGAAGAGGAAGGTGAGAACAGGAGTCAAGCTTTCCCTGTTTTGGTTGGGAACATGGGATATGAGCGCGACGTGCTTGGCTCTTTTGGCCGCCGGATGGCGAAAGCAGCCTGTACAGCCGCTCTCTTGAGCGCGCGTCTTGCCGCTTACAGTATCTTGAACCCATGACAGGTGCTGCCATGAGCCTCGTTTAGACGGCAAGCCGCCTGGGCCGAACTGCCGCTGCCCCTATCCCTGGGCCGAAGGCTGTCGGGACTACTTTTCTGCCGATATTATACGCCCCGTTCACGTCGCTGTGGAGCAGGCGGTTGCCGCTGGCACGATACCAGCGCCCATCCCGCCTGCCACTGAAGTGTGGGTGCTCTTCCCGCGCTGGATCGTAGGTCGACAGGGGATCACGATCCAGGAAGCTGGCCTGGCTGGTGTAGCTCTCCTCGGTCAGGATCACCCGGATCCCCACCAGCTCGGCCTTGTAAGTCAAGAGGTCGATGAAGCGCGCATGCAGAATCTGTACGAACTCCTGATTGTGCTTGTGCCCCAGCTCCACCCCTTGCTTCCACAGCGGGTTCTTGCCGATGACGAGTGTGCCGATGCCTTCCTCCACCAAGAGTTTGATGATGCGACGGCTGGCCGTGTGCAGGTACTGCAGGACGCGGCGATTGCGCTTCGTCGTGAGCCGATCCAGTTGGCGAGAGGTAAAACGGTTCGCTTTGGCAAGCTGCTGCTGCAGGTGTGCGCGCTGTTTGTTGTAAAGCTGATTGGTCGCCTTCAGCGGGTGGCCATTGCCCAGGCGTGGGACAAAACCCGGCTTGTTGGAGACCAGGGCGGAGAGGACGTTGACCCCCAGGTCGGCGGCCACAAACAGCTCAGGAGCCACCGGAGCGGGTGTGACCTCGCGCTGGTAGACCACCTCCAGCACGTAGTGATCGGCTTTGGGTACCAGGCGCACCTGATCCACCGTCTTTCTGGACTGCTTGGTCTGCCCCAGTGCCCCCAGGCCGCTGAGGGCAATCAGGCCGCGGTTCAGCTCCCGTTTCCAGATGGCTCCCCGCTCATAGACCAGGAGATTGCGCCCGGCCGTCTTGTGCTTGTACTTCGGCAGCTTCGGGCGACCGGTGAACTGCTCGGGATGCTCGCGCCAGACTTGCATGGCTTCGAAGAAGGACTCCCACGCCTGGTGCAGCTGGAGCAGCACCTGATTGCTCACCTTGCGCGGGAGCGCCTGGTAGGCGGCGTGACCCTTGATCAGGTGATAGACCGCCGTGTTGTTCAGGTAGATGCCCTCCTTGAGGAAGGCCTGGCGCACGAGGTAGTTGGCGGCGTTCCAGAGGTTTTTGGAGGCGAAGGCGGCCGCATCGATCGAGCGATAGTGCGGATCGGTGCGTGTGATCACGTGTTGTTCAACCAACCGCATGGGCGACTCCTCCTGAGCGTAAAGGCGCTGGTGGCCCTCCACCCTCCTGCAGCTTTCGCGAGCGGAGAGCTCCTGCTCAGGAACAAGTGTACCACATCCAGGCACCGGAGGCAAGCGAGATCGCTGACCCCCTCTGACCAACGATGCGCAGAAAGCGAGAAACCTATTCCACAACCGGCTGTTCCCGACGGCGGCCTTCCAGTTCCTGGGGGTCGATGCTGATGCGGGCCGCGCGTTCGTGCGTAAGGATCCCCCAGCCCCAGTCAATCAGCACATCCAGCCGGTTGCGTATGCCGCTCAGTTCAGTCAGGTGGACCCCCAGCCAGGCGATCCAGGCAGGCGCTCCCTGGAGAGTCAGCCCACGCGGGAACTCGCAGACCGCTTCCCCACGCCCAATGGTTGCCATCGTGCCCAGGTTGACGTAGTGGAACGGCTGGCCCGGTTCGCCCATCAGGCGGCGTGCAATCTGATGGGCGGCGTGATGCCCCGCCTGGATGGCCGGCTG
>DATGID010000074.1:0-249618 GCA_035307385.1 Ktedonobacterales bacterium
ATAGGTTTGCAGCAGCAGCGCCAGATACAACAGCGAAACTGCCACCAGCAGCAGCACAGCGCCGCTGGTGGTGCGCCCCCAGCGAAAGCGCCTGCGCCGCACGCCAAACTTGTCGCGCCTGCCGCGCGTCAATTCCACCGCCGCCCAGATCAGCAGCGCCAGGCCGCCCAGGCCAATCACCAGGATAATGACTTGCGCGATACCAAAATCGTACGGGAATGTGATTCCATCGGCAAGAAATGTGTGCATGCCTATGAACCCTCCTTTTTTTATGTGATGCGTAGGCTGTCCGCAAGATTCCTCTAGCAAAAAGTAGAGCATTTCACAGGCCAATTGTGTTGAATGCCACTCGCGCGAAGTGGCTAGAGGGAAGGCGTGATCGTTATTGATTATATCAGGGAAGGGGCAAAAAGGAAGCAGGGATAGCTGGCAATTTTCAGAACAACGAGCGCAACACGGAAAAGCACGGCAGAGGTTGGTGTGGGAGTTGCGACGTACCCAGGCTGTGCATAACAGCCTGGCACGTTCCAGGTGAGGTTGCCTTGCTTTTTTTATGGGCAGAAGCGCTTCTGCCCGGAATAGAGGCCGTATTCCTATGACTCGCGTGTACTCATACAATATCCTGGCAGGAGGAACCTGCCGCGTCGATCCCTTAGCAAAGATGCTGCAATCACGAAACGTTGATCTGGTTGGGCTGGTTGAGGCTGTCGATGAGCAGGTGGTGGCGGAACTGGCGGCTCGGCTGGGCATGGAGTATCGTTTGAGCGGGCGCTTGAAGGGGCAGCGGGTGGAACAGGGCGCGCTGCTCAGCCGCCTGCCCATTCTGGCAACGACAGCGTATCGAAGCAGCGTCTTGACCAAGCAACCCTTGCTGGAAGTTCGCGTGGAAGAGCCAGATGGGCAATCGCTGACGGTCTTTGTCGCCCATTTGACGGCTTCGTTTAGCCAGGGGTGGGCGGCAGCCCAGAAACGCCGCCGCGAGGTGGCGGAAATCCTGCGGATTATGGCATCGCACCAGGGAACGAACCATTTGTTGATGGGAGATTTTAACTCCATCGCCCCCGGCGAGCGAGTGAAGGGCAGCCAGTTTTTACGCTACATGACCGACCCTGACCTGTATTATCATCTGGCATCGGGCGGAGGAACGCTGGGGCTGCCGAATCTGAACTATGTGGTGCCGCCCGCGCTGGGCTTTGTGAAGCCAGTGCTGCGGGCTGCGCCCAAAAGCAAGCTGCTCGGCTCGCTGTTCGATGCTGGCGATGCGCTTTACGCGCCGCGCGGCGGCTTCGATTTGCTTCGCCGGGCTGGCTATGTGGACTGTTTTCGGGCGCTGCATCCGTCCGAGCCGGGCTTCACCTGGCCCGCAGGGCTGGCAGCGGGGCGCATCGATTATATTTTTGCCAGTTCCACATTGGCCGCGCGCCTTGCCGCCAGCGCCGTGGAAACGGGCAGCGCTGATGTGAATGGAGCCGATGCCAGCGATCATCTGCCGGTTTTCGCGGAGTTTGGCTAGCCCCTTGCGCGGCTGTGGTATAGTGTATGAAGAGGCCAGGAAGCGTTGTCCAAAGGCGCTTCCCTGGCAGCGAATAGACCACGCGGGAGTAACTCAGGGGTAGAGTTCCTGCCTTCCAAGCAGGCTGTCGCGGGTTCGAATCCCGTCTCCCGCTCCACGCCGCTCGGCTCCGCGGCGTTTTCTTCTTCTGGTCACATGTTCCCCAGGCACACGACCATCTACCTTGTCGACTTTTCACCTCCTCGGCCATGTGCTGGCTTCACCCCGAAAACTGCCATGTTGCCAGCACCGCGCCTGCGTCGCTTCGGTATTGCAGCGTAAAGAGTTTCGCGCTGGCCGGAACTTCATAGTCCACTTGACGAGAGGTCGACTGGCCTGCTGCAACCTGCCCGTCAATGCTAGGAGGGTCCGCAGCCACCAGCGCGTATTTTGTGCCATCTGCGCCCAGGCAATAGAAGGATGTCTCTGAGGCAGTTGCCGCCGCCTTGCTGGTATTGCGCAGGGTGACCTGCAAAACCAGAAATCGATCTGTGTGCTGCGCCGGAGACATCAGGCCAATGTTGGTCGCTGTTTTCGTGCTGACAATGGTGATCTGCCAGCCCGGCACGGTCACGACCTGGCCGACACGGTACGCGCCTGTGGTGGGCGTGGGTGAAGGCGTGTGCGTGGAAGGGGACGGGGACGACCCGCACGCGGCGAGGCAGACGAGCAGAGGCAGCAAGAGCAGGTAGCGCTTCATGGTTTCTTTCCTTTTTGGAGGGCTGATGAGCCGCTCAGGATGCTACCCGCGATTCTAACGCTTCCGCTCGTTCTGTCAAGGTAGTTGCTGCTGCTGGAAGGTAACCAACTTCTCCCCCTTTTCTGCCAGGAGGCAGCCGGAGGCGTCAACCTGTGCTATACTGAAACTGTGTAATGCATAAAGCACAGGCTGCGAAAGGAGAGCAAGCGGCGCATTATGGAACCGCGTGTACCCATCCAGCCGCCCAGGCGCGCCCGGGCGCGTCGTCTGTGGGTCAGCATCTGGGCTGGCGTTGGGGTCATGGCTGTGCTTTCGATTATCCTGCCCCTGGCGCTGACGCCTGGCGTTTCGCCGCGAGCGCTGGCTGTTACCAGGACCGCGACACCGACCCTGCCGCCTACTCCATCGCCCACCCCGACGCCCACCTTCTATCCGCCTGTCTGGCTTTCTGCCCCAACGGCACATATCGATGCCAGCGTGATCAGCGTCGGCGAGACTGCCGATGGCGCGATGGACGCGCCCGAAGGGCCAAACGACGACCCCATCTGGTCGACCACGTTCTGGTGGGAATATGGGGCGAAACCGGGGCAGGTTGGCAACACCGTGATTGCCGGGCATCTGGACCGCAAAGATGGGTCGCCCGCTGTCTTCTGGTGGCTGAACCTGCTGCGCGTGGGCGATTCGGTGTATGTGCGCACGTCGCAGGGCACAACACTGCATTATATCGTCACTGATGTAGAAACCTATCTCAATCCCAGCACCGGCCCTAACGATCCGGTGTTGCAGCGCATCTTTGGCCCGGCCACCACAGCAAATCTCAACTTGATTACCTGCGCCGGGGACTGGACCGGCAAAGAATATACTAAGAAACTGGTTGTGTATACCACCCTGGCGTCATAGACGCCTGGGCCGAACTATGAACAGAACCAGCCTGGCAAGAGCTTGTTATGACGACACATCACTCAGATCGCCTGGAGTTTGCGGATGAGACGCCTCCTGCCAGGCCAACAGGCGACCCTTCCAGGCCGCCTGTGCCTGGAGCCGCGCCGCGTGAAAAACCAGCAGCCCCTTCCAGGCCGCTGCCCCGGCGCTATCAGCCGCGCCGCAGCGTGAACTCCGATTTGATGGAAGCCAGGCGCTTGCGCATGCTGCGCGAGATTCTGGAGACCATCGCGATTACCACGCTGGTGTTTCTGGTCTTTCGCTTTGCGTTCCAGAACTATCGCGTTGATGGGCACAGCATGGTGCCCACCCTGCAAGATCAGCAATACATTCTGGTGAATCGCGCTGCCTACCTCTTCCATCCGCCGGAGCGCGGCGACATTATTGTCTTTGCCTATCCGCTCGATCCTTCGCAAGATTTCATCAAGCGCATCGTGGGCATCCCCGGCGATCACGTGCAGGTCGACCAGAATGGGGTGGTCTCCATCAATGGCGTAGCACTGAACGAACCCTATGTCAGCGAGATCACGAACCCCTACGCGCCAACCGATATGACGCTGGGGCCGAATCAGTATTTTGTGCTGGGCGATAATCGCGGCAATAGCTCCGATTCACGCGACTGGGGTCCGGTGCCGCGCCAGAATATTATCGGCCAGGCGTGGTTCGTGTACTGGCCGCTTGGCAACTTCCACATCATCCCCAGTGCCAGCAGTACCTTCTCTTCCATTACCCCATAAATGAAACCAGAAAGCGGGCAGAAATATTTCTGCCCGCTTTCTGGTACTTCTGCGCTGTCAGGGAGCCGCTGGCTTACCAGCCGCGCCAGCGTCGCCAGCCACCGCCCCAATAGTGCCTGCCGTAGAGGTGGTTGAAGATCATCGCCAGGATGATGAACGGCAGCAGAAATGCCAGGATGACGAACGCCAGCCCGGCCAGGGCAAAGGTAAACATCAGCGCCGGCTTAATCAGCAGTGCCACCAGCACAATCGCGAGCACAATGCCCCAGATGGGGAAGTGGCGTCGGCGATAGTAGAAGCCACCACCAGCCCAGGGCTGCCAGCCCGGCCTGCCTTGCCAGCCCCCCTGTTGGCGCGCAAAGCCGTCGGGGTCCATATCTGGCCGATAGCCGGGACCATAGCCATAGCCTGTATAGTTCTGGCGATCCTGCTCCTGGTCATTGCTCGCGCCAGGAGGTGGGTAAAACTGCGCCTCGGGGTCGCCTGGCTCCGGGCGCTCGCGGTTGCCGCCTTGCCCCGCGTTGGTGGGATCAAAGGTACTCATATCGTTCCCCTCCAGTGGATGGGTGAAGGTCAACTTCAGCATCTTGTCAAAACGTTCTTCGTTGCAACGCTACTTACTTTACGCGGGGGCAGCGCATAAGTTGCATGCGAGGCTCAACCGCGTCGCGTGGCCCGCAAGTTGCGAAGCAGTTCTCTGTACGCCGCCCGGAAGGCAGACGTTGCTGCCAGGCAATCCCGCGCCGGCGTGCAGAAAGGAGCGAACATGCGGGGAAACGGCAAGCGTGTCCTCTTTGCGGTGGGCCATTGGGGACTCGGCCACGCGACCCGCGACCTGCCGTTGATTCGCGGCTTGTTGGCGGAAGGCTGCGAAGTGATCGTAGGCTGCGACGGCCCGCCGCTGGAGGTCTTGCGCCGCGAGCTTGCGGGAGCGTGCGAAGTGCTGCGCCTGCCCGGCTCGCCCATTCCGCTGGCAAGCACCCCGCTGCGCTTTTACACGCGCTATACCTTGCTCTTGCTGCCGATGTGGCGCTCCAAAGCGACCCAGCACGCCGAGGTCGAGCGCCTGGCCCGGCAGCGGCATCTTGATCTGGTGATCTCGGATAATCGCTATGGCTGCTATAGCCGACACGTGCCGTCGTATCTGATCGCGCATGGCATTCGCTTTATCCCGCCCTTTGGCGATTGGTGGCTGGGACCATCGCTGGAGTATTTCAATTACCGTGCCTTTGCGCCCTTTACCCGCCTGATCGTCCCCGATTTTGCGGTGGATTCGCTCAGCGGCGCGCTCAGCCACGATCTGCGCTTTGTCGCGCCGGAGCGGCTGGCGTATATCGGCCCGCTGTCGAGCGTGCGCCGCCGCCCGGTGGCTGAAGACCTGGACTATTTCATCACCATTTCGGGACCAGAACCGCAGCGCGGCATGCTGGAGCAGCGGCTGCTGGAACAAGCGCCGCTTCTGCCGGGGCATGGAGTGATGGCGCTGGGTCGGCCTGGCGCTGGCTTTCTCGGTTGGCATGGAAATTGCCGAGTCTATGGCTATTTGGATCGCGCCGCCCAGGAAGAGACGTTGAACCGCGCGCGGCTCGTGGTCAGCCGCTCGGGCTATTCTACGCTGATGGAACTGGCTGAATTAGGCAAGCGGGCGCTGCTGATTCCGACGCCTGGACAGACGGAGCAGGAGTATCTGGGCAGGTATCATCAGCAGCGCGGCGCCGCGCCGATGGTGGAACAGAGCGTACTTCAATTGGCAAGCGATATGCAGCGCACCCGGACGGGCTTTCGCGGCTTCCAGACGCCCTGGGGCACCGAACGCAGCGTGGCCCATTTTCTGGATGTGGTCCTGGGGCCAGCCGCCGAACCACTGTCGGAAAAGGTCAGGCGAGAACCCGCGCCGCCAGAACCGGCCTCACCGCTGTGTTGAAGCGCCGCGCTTCAGCGCGCGCAAGCCTTCGCCCAACACGAGGCCAAAGACCAGGTGGCGGCTAAGATTTTGCAAAAGGACTATTCGGCGGGCAAAAGGGGGAAGCTGCCCTCGGCGAATCCAGGGATGAAAGCGGTCAAGCAATGGAACGGTGGGCCAGATGAAGAGTATAAACCCTTCGCCGAAGAGGATGCCACGCAGCCAGGCAGGGCCAGGAAGCCAGCGCTGGACGACAGCATAGATGCCGCCTAACCCTGCTCCATTTGCCACATGGAGCAGGAAGCCACGCCAGGGAACACGGTTGGCGTGCCCAGGCAGCAGCCCCTCGATGACGTGTAGATCATTGCTGGGGTAGCGTGTGAGCGCGATGTCGATTTTCATGGCTCCCAGATAGGCGACTGCCGCCAGTGCGCCAGCAATCGTACCGTAGGTTACGTCTTGCTTGAATGCTTGATCGCTTGACACAGCTATATCCTTTCGGGTATGTTTAGCTTACTACATGAGCAGGTCAGACAGAGCGCTCGCTGTGGCCGCTCTGAGGGAGAAAACTGGTGCCCATGACCAAAGTATTGATCGTCGATGACGATGAAGAAATTCGCTCACTCTTACAAGATATGCTGCTGGAAGAGGGGTTTCGCGTAGATACGGCGCGCGATGGACAAGAAGCCCTTGATCTCCTGGAACATGAAAGTGGTTGGATCATCTTACTCGATATTATGATGCCCAATGTCGATGGTCGCGAAGTGATTCGACAGTTGCAGGCCAGCCAAAAGCTGCGCGAGCAAAATCGGGTGGCGCTGATGTCGGCGGGTGGGCGGCTGGCACAAGAGCGCCTGCATCTGGCAACCGATGTCGTGGAGGCCCTGCTGCCCAAGCCGTTTGATTTGGAAGATGTGCTGGCTGTGGTGAGCCGACTGGCACAGTGACCTGATCTCATTCCCCATCTGTGCCTGTGCCTCCAGCCCGTTCAGTATGCTGTGTTGTCGCCAGCCGCTCTTTCCTCTTGAGCCTGCTCCAGCGGCAGCGTAAAGAAGAAGGTGGACCCTTCGCCGGGGATGCCGCTGCTTTCCACCCAGAGATGCCCGCCATGCCTGCTGACAATCTCGTGACTGATATAGAGTCCTAAGCCCAGTCCGGCATAGCTCTGTGCCGGATTTCTGGTCGCGCGAAACCAGCGCTCAAAGAGATGTGCCTGATCTTCCACTGGAATGCCAATGCCCAGGTCACGCACGCTCACCAGCGCCTCTGCTCCTTCCGCCCGGCACTCCACGCGCACGGTGATCTCGCTTTCAATGGGCGAGTATTTGCGCGCATTATCGAGCAGGTTGCTCAATACCTGCTCCAGCCGTCCGGCATCTGCCTGAACCAGCAGCGGCTTTCCTCTGCCAGTATTCTCGCTCTCGCCTAGCTCTAGTTCCAACGTAATCTCGCGTTCTGGATTGGCGTCGATCACTTTACGCACCAGGCCAACCAGATCGATGGTCTGGTGCAGCAGTTGTAAGCGCCCGGTGTCGATATAGCTGACATCGAGCAGCGTGCTGATAAGCTGCCCCAGTCGATTGTAGGGCGCGTCCAGCTTGGTGACGGCTTCAGCCGCTTCGGGCTGCCCGTCTTTGAGCAGTTGGCGGCGCAGCAGTTGCAGCCGCCCTTTCAGGACGGTCAACGGCGTGCGTAAATCGTGCGCGATCAAGGCGATAAACTCATCTTTCAGCGCGCGCTCGCTGCGCAGCGCTTGAAAAGCTGCCATTTGCTCCTGGAAATAGTGGCAGGTCAGCAGGCAGGTGATTTGATCGGCAAAGAGTTGCAGGCGTTCCAGATCAGACGCATCGAAGCCGGGTGCGTGTTCGCAGCATACCCCCAGCACCCCCAGCGTTTGCTCGCCGCGCTTGAGCGGCACGACCAGCAACACACCAGCATCAAGTTGGCGCTGTAAGAACGGCCACTTGCGCGCCGAGATGGGCCGCAGCAACGCCTGACGCTGGCGGAACACTTCCGCCAGCGCTTCGTCCTTGGCTGATTTCGCATCAGCAGCGAAGCCCTCTTCACGCGGAAGGATGGAGGCGGCCACTTCCAAGGTGCCGCGCGCTTCATTCCAAAGCTGCACCGTGCCCACCAGCGCGCCAAAGCCATTCATGGCATGCTGAAGAATCTGGTTGATAGCCGGGGTCTGGCCCTGCGCTGCCGCGCTTGAGGACGCCTCTGGCTGGCCTAAAATCAGACTATTACAGAACCGGCTGGCCTCTTCCAGTTCCGGCAGCACCCAGGAACGGCGCAGCCAGCCAGGCGGCACGCACCCCAGATAGAGGACAATTCCCGCGCTGAGCAGCAGCAGGCGCGCCAAAATTGAGATCGTTTGCCCCTGCCCCGGTGCGAAGAGACGCTCCAGCGTCACGGCGACACCCAAAGCTGCCAATGTGGCGCTGGCCCCCAGCAATTGGAGCCGCCGTCGGCTGGCGCTGCTTGCCAGCGCGCTGCTGTACCACACACGCGCGCTCAAGAAGAGGAAGCCCCCGCAGAGAATGGTGAGCATAGCCGCTGGCAGGATGGGCGCGGCCATTCCCGGAATCCGCGAAGAGGAATTGGGAAAATCGGTTGCGATCATCACGATAAACACAGCGCTCAGAAGCAGCAGGCTCAGGCCCACCCATTTGAGCCAGGGGCGGATATTCGTCAGATCACCAGCTAATAAAAATGCGGCATACAGGGTAAAGAACCCACTGAGGATGCTGAAATGAAGAATCACCAGCGCGGCGGCCTCATACGATGCGAGCGCATAGAGCCGTATGCTGGCCTCCAGCAGCAGCGTAGAGCCGGTCATACCGATAAAGAGCAGCAGAATATGCAAGCGCAACTGTCCAGGCTTGCGTATAAATTGACGGGCTGTGCTGATAGTTAAGATCAGGTAGCATAGCCCTTGCACAAGAACGGCAACCTCTCTGGCCGAAATGCTCATATCCTGGCATTCTCCCCAAGGGGTTTTCTGGGTGTCTCTGCCGAAAAGCTAAGAAGGCGCACTGTGCGGGGATTCCATTCCAAAATACGCGGTGGTTGGTTTGGTACAGTGTAACACAAGCCCCCCGCTTAGGCCAGAAGCATAGGAATTATTGGGGGAAGGCGTCCTCTGCCCATAACCTCATGCAGTTTTCATAGCAATCTGTATGCCGATCTTTCGATTGTCTGCTCCGATTGCTTTCCTTCTTTGGGAACACACGGTGAAGCCGCTGACGCCTGCTCGACGTTCGTTCCCACTATCTGGTATACTGCTCGCGCAGAGGATCGACTATTTTGCCGGAGAAAGAAAGCATGCGAACGGCTATTTTGGGGGGGGGTGCGCTGGGATTGACGCTGGCGCTGCGGCTGGCCCAGCGCGGCGATGCGGTGGTGGTGATGGAAAAAGAGCCGCTGCCTGGCGGATTGGCGGCGGGCTTTCCTATAGACAATGTGCACCTGGAAAAGTTCTATCATCACCTCTTTCGCTCTGATACGACGATGATCGCGCTCATCAACGAGTTGGGCCTGGGCGAGCGTCTGGAATGGCACGCGCCCAAGACCAGTTCTATGGTGGATGGCAAAGCCTATGCGTTTAGCCCGCTGGATATTTTGCTGCATTTTAGCCCGCTGCCCTTGGTTGATCGGGTGCGTCTGGGCGCGGTGGGGGCGTATTTGAAGCTGCGGCGCGGCTATGCCGCCTTCGAGCAGGTCACCGCGGCTGAGTGGATGGCGCGCTGGATGGGCAAACGCGCGTATGAACTGGTCTGGCAGCCGATTCTGGAGTCGAAGTTTGGCAACTATTATCCGCAGATCAGTATGGCCTGGATGTGGTCGCGGCTGCACTGCCGCTCGTTCAGTCTGGGGTATCTGCGCGGCGGCTTCCAGCAGGTCTATGACGCGCTGGTGCGCGAAATCAGCGCGTGCGGCGGCGAAGTGCGCCTGGGCTGTGAAGTGCTGAGCGCCAGCATGCAAGGTCAGGAGGCCACCGCCTCTGGTGCTTGGCATGTCTCCAGCAAGCCCGGACCAGATGCCGCCCCGCAGGACGAAGCGTATGATCGCGTGATTTCGACGCTGCCCACGCGCCTGACCTTCCGGCTGATTCCCGAACTGCCCGAAGACTTCCGCGAGCGCTATGACTGGGGCCTGGCCTATGGTGCGCACTGCCTGATTGTGGCGCTGAAGCAATCGCTGAGCGATGTCTACTGGCTGCAATTCACTGATCGCGGCTATCCCTTCCTGGCTGCAGTGGAACATACCAATCTGATGCCCACTGCCGATTATGGCGGGCGACATCTGCTCTATCTGGGCAATTATCTGCCGATGACCGACCCACTTTTCAAACAAAGCAAAGAAGAGGTGCTGCTTCGGTATCTGCCGCACCTCAAGCGCATCAATCCGCTCTTCAGCCCCGATTGGGTGACCGACTCGTGGATGTTTGCCGCGCCCTTTGCCCAACCCATCGTCACCCGCGACTTTCCAGCGCATATTCCGCCGCACGAAACACCGCTGCCCAACCTCTGGCTTGCCAACATGTTCCAGGTCTATCCCCAGGACCGCGGCCAGAACTACAGCGTGGCAATGGCCGAGCGATTGGTCAAGCGGATTGCTGGGTAAAGAAGCTTGATGATGGAGGGTGCCCGCGTGGCCGTAGGAGGGGGCACCACGCGGGCTGGAATGGGGCAGAACACGGGGAAAGCGCCGCTGCTCCCCAAACGCCAGAGAGGCAGCGCTCACACACAAATATAGAACAAAAGTTCAAAAATGTCAAGAGCTAGACGCGCTTCGTTCGCCCCAGGGCCACCAGCACGACGCCGGTCAGGATGAAGAGCAGGGCGATCACTTCTATGCCGGTGATCTGTTCCCCGGCCAGGGCCGCGCCGAGCAGCAGCGCCACCAGCGGGTTGACGTAGGCATAGCTGGTCGCCAGCGCCGGGCGCACGCGCTTGAGCAGATAGCCATAGGCGCTGAAGGCCACCAGCGAGCCGAACACGACCAGATAGCCGAGGGCAACGATGGAAACTGCCGATGGCACGCTGGAAAAACGCTCGCTCGTGACCAGCCCCAGGATGAGCATGCCCGTGCCCGCGACCAGCATCTCCGCCGCGCTTGCCATCGCCCCGGCGGGCAGCGGCAGGTGCTGGCTCCAGACCGAACCCAACCCCCAGCAGGCCGCTGCCAACACCAATATCCCCGCGCCCAGCGGTGTGATGCTCAGGTTGCCGCCCAGATTGAGGAGCACAATGCCCGCAAAGCCAACGAGCAGGCCAGCCCATTCTTTGCCGCTGGGCCAGCGTCCCCAGATGCGGGCAAACAGCACCGCCCACAGGGGTGTGGTGGCGATGATCAGCGCGGCCACACCCGAAGCGACTGATTGCTCGGCGAAGGAGACGCCGCCGTTGCCGCCCACCAGCAGCAGGCAGCCCACGATGGCAGCGCCGCCCCACTGGCTGCGCTTGGGATTGGGCGCGCCACGCACACGCAGAAAGGTGTAGAGGATGATTCCGGCAAACAAGAAGCGCAATCCAGCCCCCAGCAAAGGCGGGAAGCCTTTCAGGGCGTAATGGATTGCCAGGTAGGTTGAACCCCAGATGACATAGACGGCCAGCAGCGCCAGCCCAAGGGAGAGCCAACCCTGCTTGTCGGGCGCTGGGGCTGCGCCAGCGGTCGCCGCTTCAGCGCTGGGGGGCTGCGCCTGGGTGGCATCGTCCTGGGCGCTGGTGGCTTTGGGGGCTGACGCGCTGGCACGCTCGGGTGCCTGGGAACGCATCAGACGAGAAAATGGCGTGTGCATACTTTTATTGTAGAGTATTATTGAGGGGCAATGAAGGGGAGATGGAAGGTATTTCCCGTCAATCGCTTATAAAACAAAGGTGGAATACAATGCTTGCTTTCGATTCTGAAAAAGCGCTGGATATGACGAGTTGGGAACTGCTGCGCGCGCTGCAAACCGATGCGCGTCTCTCCTTCAGCGAACTGGGTCGCCGTGTGGGCCTTTCCGCGCCTGCCGTGGCCGAACGGGTGCGTAAGCTGGAAGAGGCAGGGGTGATTGTTGGCTATCACGCGCAGGTGTGCCCGGAAAAGATTGGCTACGCGCTGACGGCGTTTGTGCGCATGGAGTCTCCCAGCGAGAAATGCGCCATTGTGAGCGCCTTTGTGGCTGACTTGCCAGAGGTGCTGGAGTGTCACCGCATTACCGGCAGCGACTCGTTTATTCTGAAAGTCATTGTGGCCTCGGTGGCGCATCTAGAGGCGCTGCTTGATCGGCTGCTGCCTTATGGACAACTGACCACTTCGGTGGTATTGTCGTCTCCGGTCAAGGGCCGCGTGGTTGAGCCAGCTATCCTCCCACATCAGGGCTAGGATTGCCTGCCAATGTATCGCGGGATACGACGTATCCTATCTCCGAATCGTCTTATGGGAGGAATGGATGATGCGGTGATCCTGTGTGCATTGACGAAGGAACAGGCAACACCGTATACTGTTGTGGATACTTTTGAGCAAGCTGCAAGCCGCTTGCCGTATACATGGCATGTTCAGGGAAGCAGCAGAGAGGCGGACATGGGAACCTCGACAAATCGACCAAAACCAAAATCCGGCCAGTCGGCTGCCAGGAATGCGAACGGCAAGCCCAGCGCCAATCAAGAGAAGACGGGCGCTGCGGAGCCGATTGCCAAAACGACAACGGATACCAGCGACTCCAGCGCCAAAAGCACTTCCGGCGCGCTGTCGTCAACCTCCAAGACAGCTACGTCTTCTGGCACAGCTTCGGCAACCGCCAAAACGTCCACGGCCAAATCAACAGCCCGGCCCACGACTACCAACGCCAAGGCGGGGAATAAAGCGCCATCCACGTCAGCGAGGCTCGCCGTCCCGCCGCGCGTGCAGACCACCCGACGCGACCAGAAGCGCGAGGAACTGAGCCGCAAGATCGAGGAGCGTCGTCAGCAGCGCGAGCGCGAGCAGCGCAACCGGCGCATCAGAAAATGGAGCTTTATCGGTATCGGCAGCGCCATCGGGGTGGTGCTGATTGGCGTCCTTATCTATAATCTCATCGGCCCGGGAACACCACCCTATCTCAAGGGCGATACGATTGATAACATCCAGTGTGATGCGCTTGAGCAGACCCAGACGCACTACCACGCGCACCTGCAAGTCTATGTCAATGGCGCAGAGGTTCCGATTCCGGGGGATGTTGGCCGCCAGTCTGTTACCCAGTGTTACTACTGGCTGCATGTCCATTCGGATACGGGCGATGAGGGCGTCATTCACATCGAGTCGCCGGATAACCGGACCTATGATCTGAAACAGTTCTTTGACATCTGGGGACAGACGCTCAGCGCGACGAATCTGATGGGGCACAAGATAGATGCCAACCACAAGCTCACGGTGTATGTGTATAACCCCACCGATCAGCCGACAGATACCTCGCAGCCCTTTACCGTGACGCCGCCGAGCAATCTCGCGCCGTATACGGGTGATCCGACACAAATCACCCTCAAGCCGCACGAGTTGATCGTGCTGGAGTATGGCACACCTCTGGTGCCGCCGCCAGCATTTACCTTCCTGGCTTCTGAATAAACGGGCCGGAGCGGCAAAGCCAGACAAGAAGCGCGTGGCGGGCACCAGATACGTTGCCCGCCACGCGCTTCTTGTCTGGCTTTGCCGTGCCTGCGCGGTCAATCGCCGGTCGTCCTCCCTGGCTTTTCGTTGGCATTGGGCAGGTTTGCCTGGACCATGGCAACCAGTTCGGTGATGTTGAACGGCTTGCGCAGTAAAATGCCTTCCTGAATGCCTTCCTGCGACAGATCAAAGGCGGTGCCGCCGCTGAGGAAGATGATGGGCAGGCGCGCTGTGGCGGGCGCGGCCCGCAGCCGACGATAGACCTCCGCGCCGCTGATGCCCGGCAGGCGCACGTCCAGGAGGAGCAAATCGACCTGCCGCGCGGCAATCATCTGGAGCGCCTCTTCGCCGCTGTGGGCGATGCTGACCTCCCAGGCAGCGTCGCCTTCCAGGTGCAGCGCGGCCTGCGTGGCCTGGGCCATGGATGCGTCATCTTCGATGATCAGGATGTGGCGGCGTGGCGCAGGCGTGGGCAACGCGCGCTTGGGCGCTGGGAATGGGCGCGCGCTGGGGTCGCATCCGCAGCAGGCGCACAGACACTTCCACCACTGCCGGAGTGCTTTCTGGGCCATCACGCGCTCCTCTTTTCCAGCACACCAGCATCATGCTCGACTTCCCCTGCCGCGAGAGGACAAGGCGCAACAGGTCTGGATGTCCAATACAGGGGGCATATTGCTTCCAAATGATAGCTGAGGCTGTTCGGTCTTGTCAAGCAAGCGGAGGAGAACACGAGGATTCTAGCGGTCTGCGCGCATGATGCACGCGCAGCTACGCCAAAGTACTGGATGGTTGACTTTTCCAAAAGCCCTGAGTTATACTTTGCCCGTTGACAGGCAGATTGCCTGCCAAAAATTGCTGCCTGGGACAGAACCGGGAAGAAGGGGATTGTTGCATGGCTGAGGAAATCAAGGTTGCCATGACAACCTCTGAGGCCGGGCGCAAAGGAGGCAGCGCCGTGCGTGACAAGTACGGCGAGGACTACTATCGGCGCATCGGAAAGCTCGGAGGCACCGCGCTCAAAGACAAGCGCGGCAGCGATTACTATCGCGCCATCGCGAAGAAAGGCGGGCGGGCCAATGTGGACAAGTACGGCCCCGACCACTTCTCGCAGATGGGCAAAAAGGGGGGCAATGCCACCAAAACCAGCCAGGACCCGGAGTTCTACAGCCGGATTGGCAAATTAGGTGGCGCTGCGAAACGACGCAAAAAATCAGTCTAGCCTCTTATTTTGGGACCCGTATGTTGACCCTCCAGCGCTTCTGCTGAGCAGAGCTATTTATTTCGTTCCCCATGAGTTACGCGCTTTGGGGGTACATCTGGTGTATGCGCTGGTCCAATTGGGCGCATGGGCCGTCAGCGAGCGCGAAAGAGAGCCGCTCCCATGGGGTGGTGTCTCTGGCCGGTCTGGGCGGCAAGATGAGCAGTCACAGCGGGACGCTGGCAACTGAGCCGGGCTGAGGAAGCGCTTCCTCAGCCCGGCTGTTTTTCTGCCTGGACGGCAGCGTTGACGACCTGCGCCTGCTGTGGTAGGCTCAAATGAGCAAACGTCGTGCTTGAACTGCCAGAAGAAGGTTCCCTCGTGGCCCAGCATAGCCTCTTTGATGAACTGGATGCCCAGGCGAGCGGGGTCAGCGCGCCACCCAGGCGCCGCGAAAGTCGGCCAGACGCCCGCGAGCGCGCGGCCTGGGAAGCCTGGAAGGCGCGCCTGCTGCCAGGCTTTGTCGCGCCCTATTGCCAGGCCAGCCGCCTGCACCGCTCCTGCTGGTGGGTCGATGGGCTGGCGGCTGGCCGGAGCCAACGCGGCGAGTCTGGCAGCGCGGCCTTTGCCGACACCGCTGACGCGCTGGCAGCTTCCGGCTTTACGCTGCATGGTGCACGGTTAGAGGCCAGCAAAGCAAGCGACAAAGCGCCAGAATCAGCCGGAACGAACGGAGCCAACCCCATTCCTGAGCAGCAGCCGGGCGCGCAGCGCAACGGGCGCAGCACCAGCGGCCCGCAGTCGCTCGCCGCCGCAGGCGCGCTTGCGGCTCCTACGACCGAGACGCTGACGCCCCTGCCACGCGAGGCGCTGCTGACGACGCTGGGACTGGGTCCGGCCATCTTGCTGCTGAATCCGTTTGCCACGCCGAAGCTTTCGGCTGAAGAGTTGGTGTCGCTCGGCCAGCGGCAAGCGCCCACCGAACTGCTGCTGACCATCTCTGTCGCCCAGCTTGAGCATGTCGCGACCCAGGACCTGGCCGGGCCGCTGACGCCGGAGGCCGGAGGGCAAGATCGCCCGGACTCGCCGCCAGCCCTGACCGCGTTGCTGCGCTCGGACACCTGGAAGACGGTCTGGACCGGCCCCGGCAAAAGCGCCGAAAAGGTGCGCCGCACGCTGGAACTGCTGCGCGGCATGCTCAAGGCGCACTTCTTGTATGTTTGCGTGGCAACGCTCGACGACCTGCCCACTGCCGCGCCGCGCCGCTTGCTGCTGTTTGCCTCGCGCCACTATCCCAGCGTGGCGCTGCTCAACGATTTTCTTTGCGCGGAGCAGGCGCGGCTGGCCCGCGAGCGCGAAACGCAAGCGTTGCAGGGAAGCTGGTTTGCGCGCAGGCGCGAAACGGCCCGGGCCGCTGCCTGGGCCGCTTTGAAAGAAGAACTGCATGCCCTGGGCCGCTTGCGCCGGGCACGCCTCTGGCCGGACCTCAAGCCGCTGCTGGTGCTGGACCATTTCGGCCAGTTCAGCACAGCCGATCACGACGCCGCGCTGCTGGAACTGCTGCGCGAAGGGCGCATCGCTTGCCGCTGGTCGCCCGCCGCACCTCCCGCCGACGCCGGGGCATCCAACGAAGCGCCGCCAGTGGAGCGCGTCCCTGGCCCCCAGGATTTTCTGGAGTTTCTGGAGGCCCGCACGCGGCCCGTCTGGCGACGCTGAGCAGCGCGGCGGCTAGCTCACCAGAGTGAGGATAGGCGCGAATTCCCCTTCGCTGCCGGTCTTATCGATCAGGGTTGCGCCAAATTTCTGATGCCAGAGGATGGACCCGTCTTTGACGCTCAGCGCGTAAAGCTGGCCGGGGTCAACGGCCACGTAGACCACGCCCTGCTGGACCGTGTGTTGATAGATCAGGTTTTTGATATAGACGCTCCACACCAGCTTGCCGCTCGCGCTGATGGCAAACTCGCTGTTTCCGCTGTCGATATAGACGACGCCATCAGCGACGATGGGCTGGTCAAAAATCTCGCCACTGGTATGGTAATGCCACAGTTCGCTGCCGTTGCTGGCTTTGAGCGCGTAAAGATTGTTGTTGTAGGAGCCGAAGTACACGACGCCGTTTGCCACGGTTGGCGAACTGAGCACCCAAGCGCCCGCGCTGTAACGCCAGAGCTGCTTGCCGCCCTGGATAGTGTAGGCGTAGGCATAGCCTGTTTGCGATTCCGGCGACATGCCATAATCCTCCTCGTATGAGGAAATGTAGAGGATGCCGTTGGCGATCACCGGACCGTTGTAAAGCTGTGTATTGACGATCTGGCTTGTCCACAATGCTTTGCCGGTCCTGGCATCGAGGGCATACAACGCATTATGGATAGCGCCATAGACCACGCCCTGCGCGACGGCTACCTGATTGGCGTCTTCGAGAAAGCCGCCAGCAAAGGCGATGGCGTGCGCGTCATAGACCCAAAGCTGCGCCCCACTCGTGGCGTCCAGCGCGTAGAGTTTGCCATCGCGCGCGCCGACATACAGGATGCCGTTGTCGATGACGGGCGGAGCCAGGACGCCGAGGTCGAGGGGCTGGTTTGACTCTGGCGCCTGGAAGGGGTCGTGGCTCACCAGCATTTTCCAGCGCAGCGCGCCGCTTGTGGCATCGAGCGCGTAGACATAATGGTTATATGTGGTGTAGTCGGAGTCACCAACGCTGAGATAGAGCGTATTGCCATAGACGACAATAGACGATTCGGTTTGCCCTATCGTCTGGGACCAGAGCGTCTTCCTGGTCTGTGGGTCTACCTTGCTGATTTGATCGGTATACCAATCTTTCTGGGTGATGAGATACATGCCGGGCGTTGGTGGCGGCGGCGGTGGCTCGGTCGGCGTGACGGTGGTAATGGTTTCGGCGGGCACAGTGGTGTGGTTTGGACTGGCGCTCTTGCCGTGCCCGGTCAAGGCGAAGACGGCGGCCATGCTGCCAACCAGAACCGCCAGCAGCAGCACAGCAGCGGCGGCGCTGAGTCCTCGCCGCCAGGCGCTGCCTTGAGAGAAGATATTGAACAGCGATTTCATATATCGTTCCTTTGTGGGTGATCTCTGAGGAAAGCTATGAGTAAAGCGCGCCTCGCGCTGCTCCAGCCGTGTCCGCACGCGCTCTAACGAGCGAACATTGTCGTCAGCAAGTGGCCGATAAACGCGATGAAGATCAGCGATCAGGTGGGCATCATCCCCCTCTGGGGGCACGGCAGGCGCGAGGCCGTCAGCGAGCCGCCTGGTCTGCTCATCGATGGTTTCGGGCGGAAAGTTGGCATCGGACATAGCGCGGACCTTCCTCGACTCTAGGGCTTGCTATACAGCGCGCGCAGCGCTTTGAGCGTGCGCGAAAGCAGCATGCGCACGGCGCTTTCGCGCTTCTTCAACAGGGTGGCGATTTCGCCACAGGCCAGCCCGTGCCCAAAACGCAGCCGCAGCACTTCTTGCTGGCGCGCTGGAAGCGATTCAATGGCCTTGATGAGCGCGGCAAGCGCTTCCTGCTTCAAGATGATTTGTTCCGGTTCCATCTGCTCATCCTCATAGAGCGTTTCCGCCACCAGGCGCAGATGGACACTGGGATGGCGAGCCTGCCGCCGAAAATGGTCGACCGCTTTATGGCGCGCCACGCCCCAGAGCCAGGCGCGTTGTTCTGGCTCGCGCAGGTCGGTCAGACTGCCCCGTTCCATCGCCGCCAGAAAGACCTCCAGCAGCAGGTCTTCCGCATCTTCGCGGGAAGCCGTTTGCTTCAAGAGATAGGCGAAGATAGCAGGGGCATAGCGCTGGTAGAGCGTAGCGCCTACGCCCGCGCCAGGGGCATCGTCAAGCATCATGCGTTCCGGCTGCTGCATCGCGTCTCCCAATGTTGTGTGAGTATACTCGGTAATAAATCGCAGCCAGTCCGGAAATGTAACATGAGCTTGCCTGCCCCTCTCTTGCGCTCTATTCTGGCCCCGGTCTATACTGCTCATAAAGACGCCTGCGCTGGAGAAGGAGAAAGCATGTCAGGTATCCTGGTGAGCGGGGTCACTGGATTGGTGGGCCGCTTTGTGCTGGAAGCGCTGCTGCAGACGACCGATGAAGAGGTGCACGCGCTGACACGTCGGCCTTTGCCCGCGCCGTTCGATGCAAACCCGCGCATTCGCGCCTGGCAGACTGATCTGAGCGAAGCCGAGCGACTGACTCAAGCGCTGCGCGAGGCGCGACCCGCCGTGGTCATTCATCCTGCGGCGATTGCCGATGTGGACGCCTGCGAGCGCGATCACGCCCTGGCGCGTGCCGCCAATGTGGAGGGCGCGGCCAATCTGGCGCGGGCCAGCGCCGCCGTTGGCGCGCATTTCATCCATGTCTCCACCGATTATGTCTTCGATGGCTCCCAGGCCCATCCTGGCCCCTATGACGAGACGGCTCCAGTTCATCCCGTCAATTATTATGGCGAAACCAAGCTGGAGGCCGAACGGCTGGTCAGCGACATCTGCGCGGGGCGCGTCGGGCTGGCGATCTGTCGCACAGCGCTCGTCTATGGCCTGAACCCAACGGGCCGCACCAATTTTATCGTGACGATTGCCAACGAACTGCGCGCGGGCCGACGCATCCGCGCCGTGACCGATCAGCAGAACACGCCCACCCCGGCGGCCAACCTGGCCGAAATGCTGGTGGCGGCGGCCCGGCAGCGGACGGTGGGCCTCTTCAACACCGCTGGCGGCGAACTCATCACCCGCTACGCGCTGGCGCAGGCGGTGGCCGATCATTTCAAGCTGGATGCCAGCCTGATTACGCCGCTGCTCAGCGCTGACCTGGGCCAGCTTGCGCGCCGCCCCTTGCTCAGCGGCCTCCGCGTGGACAAGGCCGAGCGCGAACTGGGCGTGCGCGCCTGGAATATCAAGCAAGGGCTAGACTGGCTCAAGTCGCTGCTCGATGTGGGTTAGTGGAAAGCGCAGGCCCATAGATAGCGTAGATGGTGTAGTTTTTGTAGATGATTTCCCGGCGTTGGGCATCCTTGCCCGGTGATCGTCAGGCATTGGATTGAGCGGCAGGGAGAACAAACGTAAAGACCGACCCCATGCCAGGAACGCCGTTGCTTTCGACCCAAATCTGCCCGCCCATCGCTTGCACCAGCACGCGGCAGAGATAGAGACCGACGCCGGTCCCGCGCGTGGAACTGGCGGCATCGCGCGCCAGCCGCACGAAGCGCATGAAGAGCAGCGCCTGCTCGCGGGGCGGGATGCCCAGGCCCCAATCGCGTACCTTGATCTGCACCCACGCGCCTGCTGGAATGAGCGGCTTGCCCTGCTCGCGTACCCCTTCGCTTTCCAGCAGGTTGGCCGAAATGGCGATAGGCGCTGACGCCTCCGAGTATTTCAGCGCGTTCGAAAGCAAGTTGACGAGCACCTGCCGCGTGCGCCCACCATCGGCGCGCATCGTCAGATCGGGCGCAATATCCAGCGAAACGGGCCGCGATTTCAAGGTGGTTTTCTCCAGCCAGGGTTCGCCCAACTCGCGCGGGTCGAACGTGTCGAGTGCCTGCTGAACCACCGCGCGCACGCTGAGGTCTTCCGGGCGAAGCTGCTTGCGCACCTCAGCTTCGCTGACGCCCACATCCAGCACGTTGCGCAAAATATCCTTCAAATCTCGGCTGGCCCGCAGCGCGCGCTCCAGCATCTCCTGGCGCTGCGCGGGGTCCACGCGATCTAACGTCCGCGACACTAACTCCAGGTTATTGCTCAGCGTCATAATGGGCGTGCGCAGTTCATGATTGGCGCTGACGATGAAGAGGTCTTTGAGGGCGACAAGCTGCTTTTCCTGCTCCAGCGTGGTTGCCAGCTTCACCATGCCCACCCGCCCGCTGCTTCCTGCCAGCCAGCACAGGAAGGTGGTCAGCAGATAGCTGGCGTCTAAAAACATAATCAAAACTTGAATAGGGACGGTGGTTCCCAGGGCCACCGCGTGATTGCGCGGTGTCAGCAGCAGACCCAGCGAACTCACCACGGTGACCAGGCCACCATTGAACCACACCAGTTTTTGTGAATAGGTGAGTCCTCCCAGGAACAGCAGGACATTGATAAGGCCGTAGGCGGCGACAGTGGTTGCGTCCAGACCGAACGGTGTGAAGATGATATACACATAGATGGAGAGAAGAAAACCATACGTGTAGATAGCGCCTGCGAGTGTGGTCGCGCCGCGTTCATTGCAGATCAGGCTGAAGACCCCGGCAAGAATCAGGATCAGCAGCGACCAGAGTCCTATCGCGTCGGCCTGAGCCTGAATGAATAGGACCGCGGGCAGACTCACCGTAAGCAGGATAAGCGTAATCGTGAAGGCAGAGACGCGCAGCAGCGCCGAGCGACGAAAGCGCTCCAGGTCTTTGACGCTCTGCGCCTCCGGTGGGTCTTGGAAGGGCGCTTGATAGGTATTGCGTATCCACCTTGTCATTGAGGTGAGCGAGGGCAGCGAATCTATGGCGTTGGTGCTCGGTGTGGAATAGGCTGGCATCTGGCTCCTCCTTACGAAACACTACATATCGCGGCAATGCGTGAGCATCCATGGGTGGGTGATGCAGGGATAGGCAGGCGAGCGATAGCGGGAGTAAAGCGCCCCAACCAGCAGGCGCTCGGGCATCTCCCTATGGCGATGGAGGAAAGAAGCCCTCGGCCAGCGCCTGGTCACGTTCCAGCCGTTGTTCTGCGGTCAACGTGAGCGAGCGTTCAACGGTGTAGATCAGCGTCTGGAGGTCCACCGGCTTGTAGAGATAGGCATCGGCGCCGGAAAGCAGGCCAATGGTTTCCACCTGCTCCTGGGCGAGCGCGCTCAAGACGACGATGGGTGCCTGGGCGGTGGTGGCATCGCCCCGCAGCGCGCGAATCAATTGGTAGCCGTTGAGGCCGGGCATGCTCAGATCGACCACCATGCAATCAACAGGCGTGGCGAAAAACGCCTCCAGGCCAGCGATACCATCGCTCGCCACCTCCACATCATAGCCCCCTAACAGTTGCAATCCTTGCCTGATGGTTGCCAGGAGATCAGGGTCATCATCAACGACCAGGACGCGACGCTTCGCTGGAGTAGCAGGTTGCATAGGCTGCGTACCTCCTTCTGTCGTGTGCGCTGCGAGAGGCTCACCACTTCCCAGGAAGAAGACGTGTGGCATCGTGGCAGGGGATGGGTGGCGGAAACTTACCAGGGAAGCGATGGCCCAGCGCGACCATAGAGTATGTTGTAACATGCTGTCCACTTCTTTTCAAGTACTTCCTCCACTTTCTCTGTGTTGCCGGTGTGCTCAGGCTCGGCTTCTGGGTGTACAACAGATAAGAATGATCGACGAAGCCCCTTGCCAGGATGGACCAACAGGTTTAGAATATGGCTCAGATAGCTGATGCCAGCGGCAACCGTTTCACGCGGGATACACCCTCAAATCGTTCTCCTAGCACCTCACAGGAGGGGACTGTATGGGCATGACCAATGATGGCCTGTCCTTCTGGCAGGCCGAGGCTGGCGATGAACCGCTTCTGGAATCGACGATTGGCGACCTCTTAGATCAGCGCGCAGCAGAATTATCCTCCCAGGAGGCCGTGGTTTACTCCGGCTATCCGGAATTTGGCGGCGCGCTGGATATTCGCTGGACCTACCAGCAGTATCGCGACCAGGCCAACATGGTGGCGCGCGGGCTGATGGCGCTGGGGCTGCAAAAGGGTGACCACATCGCCATCTGGGCCGCCAATGTGCCGGAATGGCCGCTACTTCAGATGGCCGCCGCCAAAGCGGGCCTGGTGCTGGTGACGGTGAACCCGGTGCTGCGCGCGGCAGAAATCGAGTATGTGCTCAAGCAGGGCGATGTGCGCGCGCTGTTCTTCATGGCGCAGATTCGCGATCACAACTGCGTGGAGACGATGCGCTCCATGACCACCCCTGGCGCGAAGCATGGCGAAGTGACGAGCGAGCGCCTGCCGAGGCTGGGTTATCTCTGCCTGGTGGGGGCCACCCCGCCAGCACTGCTGGAAAGCCAGGAATGGCGTCCGGCGGCCTTCCGCGAGATGATTGGCGGGGGCATGGCCGTCAGCGCCGAGGCGCTGGCCGAGCGACAAGCCTCGCTTGGGCCGAACGACCCGGCGATGATTCTGTATACCTCCGGCACGACGGGCTTTCCCAAAGGCGCGGTGCTGACGCACTATAACCTGACCAATCAGGCAATGACGGTTGCCAGCCGCCTGAAGCTGGAGCATAAGTCCCGTTCGTGTGTGCTGGTGCCGTTCTTCCATGTCTTTGGCTGTGTGGGCTACACCTTGGCGCAGTTGTATCTGGGCGGCACGATTCACCCCTTGCTGGCTTATGACCCGCTGAAGGCGATGCAGATCATCAGCAGCGAGCGCTGCCAGTTCACCGGCGGCGTGCCGACGATGCTGCTGGCGATGCTCCAGCATCCCGATTTTGGCAAGTATGATCTTTCCTCGCTGGAAGGGGTGGTCTGCGCGGGCGCGCCTGTGCCGGTGGCATTGATGGAGCAGGTGAAAGAACGCATCGGCGCGGACGTGGTGATCGCCTTTGGGCAAACAGAAAATACCGGCGCGATCACGCTGACACTGCGCGATGACCCGTTTGAACTGAAAGCGGCGACGGTGGGCAAAGCGCTGCCGTATGTCGATGTGAAGATCATCGAACCGGCCAGCGGCGCGGTGCTGCCCGTTGGCGAGCGTGGCGAACTGTGCGCGCGTGGCTGGCTGGTGATGGCTGGCTATTACAATATGCCGGAGCGCTCCGCCGAGGCGGTAGACAAAGACGGCTGGCTGCATACCGGCGACCTGGCAACGATTAACGCGCAGGGCTATATCAACATCGTCGGGCGCATCAAAGATATGGTCATTCGCGGCGGCGAAAATATCTTCCCGCGCGAGGTGGAAGAGTTCTTGATTCGCCATCCCAAGGTGGCTGATGTTGCGGTGCTGGGCGTGCCCGATGCCTTCTTTGGCGAAGAACTGCTGGCCGTCGTCATGCCCAGGGCAGGCGAAACCCTCACCGAAGAGGAACTGCGTGCCTATTGCACCGGCCAGATCAGCAAGCAGAAAATCCCGCGCTACTTCAAGTTTACCGACATCTATCCGATGACGGCCAGCGGCAAGGTGCAAAAGTTTATCCTGCGCGAACAGGCGATCAAGGAACTCGGGTTGGAGGCCGTAGCACAGCAGCGCACGGCATAACCGGCAATCTGCCCGATCAGCAAGGAGCAAGCGATGCGTTACCGAAAAATCGCTCTGGGATTGGGGGTGCTGGTGGCGTGCATCGTCGTTGGGGCCTTCATCCCCATTGGGAGTGGAAGCGCCATCGAGATTGGTGGCCTCGTTGGCCTGCTGCTGTGTTACTGGGTGCTGTACCAGAAGCGCTTCTGGACGACTGCTCTTGGCGGCGGCGAGGTGAACCAGAAGACCATCCAGGAGAAAACGCTAGACATGCAAGAGACCTATGCTGCCGACCAAATAAGTGCAGAGTTTCGCAATCACCATATGTAGGCATGCTAGCCTTTCCCTGGCCTCGTGCTCATTGACATTTCGCCTGGCAGGCGCGATGCGCGCCAGCAGTGTGCCTGGTATGCCACTGCGCCTGCCATCCTCCCTCGGTCTGCTTCTCTCCTGAAGTGTCCGCTCATCTGCGTCTGCGAAAAGCTGGCTGCGCGACGTTGCTCTCTAAGGAGACGTGCTTCACACATGCAGTGTGGCGAAGTTCATAGGCGCTCTGGTTGTTTCTGAGTACACTGCTGACCAGGGCCAGCGGCTCTGCTGGTTTGTTGCAGGCATGGGTGGATACTCTGCCAGAAGGAGAAACATATGGAACTTCAGTTGCGGCGTCGGGTCTTCTCGGTAAACTCCAGGACTTTTTATCTACTGATCGCCACGCTGGTGGTGAGCACGCTGATTGTCTCCAGCTTCTGGCTGGGAGTTGCCCTGTGGCAAGTGGGCACGATTATTCTCTTTGCCTGGCTACCTCTGGTCGGGTATGTCATGAGCATTTTCTATCGCCTCTATGGCACCGGGATAGCGCTGCTCTTTCTGCTGGTGATGGGCCAGGCCGCCCATCTTGCTGAGCACTGCGCGCAGATGGTGGAAATCCACATCCTGGGCCTGAAGGGGCCGCAGGCGAGCGGCATCATCGGCCAGTTGAACAACGAATGGGTACATCTGATCTGGAACTCCTGGGTGTTGGTCTTCTGCTTTGTCCTGTTCTACTGGCTGCGCAAAAATCCCTGGCTCTATGTCTTGTTTGTCTTTGGCGTCTGGCACGAAATTGAACACCTCTATATCATCTCTCAATACATCAAAACGGGTATTCCCGGCAATCCTGGCCTGATTGCCAAGGGCGGCCTGATTGGCGGTGGATTGCCGATTATGCGCCCCGACCTCCATTTCTTGTATGCCGTGTTTGAAGAGACGTTGATCATCATTGCCTTCGTGACGGAGATTCGCCGCGCCCAGCGCAAAGTAGAAGGCACAGTTCCTGCCGTTGCGAGCGCCGGATAGCTTCCCTATCCTGTTATAGATACCATGCGGCAGGCCCGGTGCTTCTCCTGCCGCAGAGCGTCTGCTGTCCTTGTGAAGAGAGAAAGGAACTGAACACACGTGGCAACGATGCAAAAAAAGAGTTTCGCTGCTCCTGAGGAAACGCGCAGCCATCCCAAGATGAAGGCTGAAGTGGTGACTGCTGGGGGAACGGAGGTCTTGAAGGTGACATTTGAGCCGGGTTGGAAGTGGGATGAACACCTCAAGCCTGGCGCGGGCACCAAAAGCTGCGAGGTCTCACACCTGAACTATGTCCTCTCCGGGCACATGCACCTCAAAATGGATGATGGAACTGAAACCGATGTTGGTCCGGGCGATGTTGTCTCGCTTCCTGCCGGGCATACTGCCTGGGTGGTTGGCGCAGAGCCAGTGGTGTGGCTGGACTTCCAGGGAGGCAAAACCTTCGCCAAATAAGAGCTATCTCCCTTTCCCTGGACGCCCGCGACACGGGTTTGACGTGTCGCGGGCGTTGTTTCTGTGGCGCTCTTGCCGAGTGGCGCGGAAACTGGCATGATGAGTGTATCGCGCCGGGGTATCCTTTTATGGCGCAAGCGCACTCATACAAGCATATCATTTCGTAAGAAGGATGAGCGATGACAGAGACAATTGCAATTGGCAAGACGGACCTGAACGTTCCGCCCCTGGGCCTGGGCACCTGGCAGTGGGGCGACCGGGGAGTGTGGCAGTATGGCGCTGGTTACACACAGAGCGACGTTGAGGCCGCCTATCGAGAGAGCCGCGCGGCAGGCATCACCTTTTTTGATACGGCAGAAATCTACGGCAGAGGTCTGTCGGAAAAAATCCTGGGGCCGCTGGTGCGCGTTGAGCGCGGCGAGGTGATCGTTGCCACCAAGTTTGCGCCCTTCCCCTATCGCTTGACGGCCAGCACACTACCGAAAGCGCTGGATGCCAGCCTGGCGCGGCTGGGGCTGGAGCAGGTCGATCTGTATCAGATTCACTGGCCCTGGGGTGCGATGATCAGCATTGAGCGGCTGATGGACGCGCTGGCCGATCAGGTGGAGCGTGGCAAGGTGCGCGCGGTGGGCGTGAGCAACTACACGGCCAGCCAGATGCGCCGGGCACACGCGGCGCTGGCAAAACGCGGCATCGCGCTGGCGTCCAATCAAGTGCATTATAGTCTGCTGCATCGCAAACCAGAGCAGAACGGAGTGCTGGCGGCCTGTCGCGAACTGACTGTGCGGCTCATTGCATATAGTCCTCTGGAAAAGGGCGCGCTGACCGGCAAGTACCATCAAGGGGTCACGGTGAGCGGCGCGCGGGCGAGAAATCGCCACTTCCGCCCGGCGGCCCTGCAAGCATCGGCCCCGCTGATCGAGGTAATGACCAGCATTGGCGCGGCACATGGCGGCAAGACGCCCGCGCAGGTGTCGCTCAACTGGCTGATTCATCAGGGTGCGCTGCCCATCCCGGGAGCCAAAAATGCCGGTCAGGCCACCAGCAACGCCGGGGCGCTGGGCTGGAGCCTGACCGATGTGGAGTTCGAGCAAATCACGCAGGCGGCGAACAAGGCCATCAGCGGGTGATGGCTGGCGACACGCATCAGGTGAGGGTGGCGACCTGAAAGTTATTGAAGGCCACATCGGCGTTGTCAGCGCCAAGCAGGCCCATCAGTCCTGATGAGTAGGTGCTATCATCGGCCTCGCCAACGCTGGTGCCGTTGATAAAGAAATCGAAGTGCGTGCCTTTGACGCGCACCAGCAAGGTGTTGGCGACATTCAAGCCCGGCTTAATGGCCGGGTTTGCTGTCTCAGCGACAATGGCATGTACGACGCCGTTGACGGCCTTTTCGAAGAGCCAGGTGCTGTTGCTGGTGATCAAAAACTGGTAGAAGTTGCCCGCGCTGGAAAAGCGCAGGCTGATGCCAAAGAAGGCTCTGGCCGTTCCCGTGATTTGCTTGACCTGCACGCTGATGGCTACGTTGCTTTGAATGCCGATAGGGGCCTCGCAGATAAAATCAAAGAAGATGTGATAACTGCCATCCCTGAAGGCGCAGCGGGTGGCATCATTCTGCCAGGGATGGGTTGGCGCAGTCAGGGGATCGCTGAAGATCACGTGCTCAACCGGCGTGGCCGTTGGGCTGGGTTTGGGTGTGGGGGCAGTGGTCTTGCTGGCCGTGGGCGTCTGCTGCCCCTGAGGCTGTTGGGTCTGCGGCTTTGCCAGGAGCACGCCAACCCCTACGCCGCTGGCAAACACGATCAGCAAGACCAGGATGCCCAGGATGATGCGACCACTGCTCACCCGGCGCGACGCGGCTGCCACCGGCAGGGCACCGGAGCGTCTGAAAGTCGCGCCGGGTGGTGGTTGGTATACTGGATTGTCCGAACTATAGAAGGCGGCATTGGTGGCAGGCGTGGCTGGGGATGGTCCAATATTGCTGGCCCAGCCACGCCTGCCGTCGGGCGGAAGATTTGCCGAGATTCTGGTTGGCGCTTCATGGATGGGCTGAGAGGGAAGCGTGGCGCGCTCCACGGAAAAGTTGGTGGAGTACATATCAAGCCGCTCGCCACAGTGCGGGCAAAAGCTGGCGTTCTTCTCTTCTATCTCCAGACCGCAGCGTGGACAGTTCATCGTTGCACCTCATTCCCTGTCAAGAAAGTACGCGAGCTTCTCTCCTGCATCCCATCGGGGAGCGACATCGCTGTTTTGTCACCTTAGCCTGCCGCTGTAATTTGAAAGTTATTGTACGCGACCTCAGTATCTGCCCCATCAGCGCTGAGACCGCTGTACCCACTCGAAAACATGGTATCAGCAGCCTCGCCTACCTTAATACCATTGACATAGAACGTAAAATGGGTGCCTTTTGCCTGGACACGCAGGGTATTGACCTGGTTGAGTCCGCCCTTGATAGCGGTATTTGGCGTGTAAGGCACAAGTGTGGAGGAGGAGTTGTTGATGACCGCCCGGAAGACCCACTTGCTGTTGCTATCAATATCAAACTCATACCAGTTGCCTGGACTTGCTCGCCTGAAGACAATTCCATAAGCATAGCGCAAGGAGCCTGCGACCTGTTTTACCTGGACGGTGATATTTGCGTCGCTCACGCTGCCAGCAGGAGCGAGGCAATAGTAGCCATCCTTGACGTGGTAGCTCTTGTCCTTAAAGAAGCAATGGCTCTCGTTTGCATCGTTTGCCCAGCCATTGGTATTGGAGGTCAAAGAGTCTTGGAACAGGACAACCTCGCCTGGCGTGGGGGTGGGGCTGGGAGCAGCAGTTGAAGTGGCTCCTCCCGTTTGTCTCTGCTGAGCATTTCTTGCATTCAGGGCGTAGAGCGAAACGCCCAGGCCCCCAGCTAGCAAAACGATCAGAACAAGCAATGTGCCGATGATAAGGCCGCTTCTGCCCCTGCGTGGTGGCGTTGGGGCTGGGGGCAATGGAGCCATCCCACCTGGGGGCTGCATCGGGGGATAGCTTGGAGGCACGCTCGGCGTATACATCGGGGCGCTTGGTGACGTGCTCGGACTATACATTGGCGCGCTTCCTGGCGCGCTCTGACCAGGAAAAGCGGAAGGATAATTCTGGCCTGGGCTGGTTGTGCCAGGAGGAGTTGGGCCGTCAGAAAACACGGTAGGCGATTCAGAGAAAGCATCCGTTGCCATGCCAGGGCCGCCAAAGCTCGGATAGGTGCTGCTAGCTAGAGCCTGCCCGCAGCGCGGACACTGAACGGCATAAGCATCTTGTATGGAAAAACCACAATAGGGACAGTTCATCATTGCACCTTCTTCCAGCGCCTCAACTCACTTTATCGATCTCGAAATTGGTGTAGGCGACCTCAGTGCTAGTTCCACTCACGCCAAGACCCGCCTCCCCGCTGGCGAAGGTGGTGTCGTCGGCTTCGCCTACCTGGGTGCCATTCACGAAGAAGACAAAGTGCGAGCCTTTGGCTTCCACGCGCAGGGTATTGATGGTGTTAAGCCCGCCTTTGATGGCGGCGTTAGGGGTGAAATCGACAAGAGCAGTTGCGGTGTCGTTGACGACCTGGAAGAAGGCCCACTGGCTGTTCCCGTCAATATCAAAATCATATCTGTTGCCTCGGCTCTCGCGCCTGAGAGAGATACCGTATCCCGCGAGCAATGGACCTGCAACTTGCTTGGCTTGAACGGAGATATCTGCATCGCCGATGTTGCCAGCAGGGGCAAAGCAAACAATGCTGTTCTTGACGTGGTAGGCATTGTCTTTAAAGAGACAATGGTTGGTGTCATAGGACCAGCCGCTGGTATCGGAGTTCAGCGGGTCGGCGAAGAGCACATTTGCGCCTGGGACGGGGGGATTGCCTGCTGTCTGGTTGCCGTGCGAAAAGAAGGCAAGATAAGTCCAGCCCGCGCAGGCGGCGATGATAAGGATGAAGACCAGCGCAGAGATGAGGTTGCGCTTGCTTCTGCTCCGCCTGGGTGCTGGCTCGGCTGGAGTCGGCCAGCTTCCGGGTGTCCAACGTGGGGTTGTCGGCGATGAAAAGGTAGGCTGAAACTTTGGGTCCTTGGAAGCGCTTGAAACTGGTTCGTTGTCCTGGATGCGGTCGAGGTGATTGGACAGGGGCTGGCCGCAGCGTGGGCAGATTTGAGCGCTGGTGGTGCTGATGTACAAATCACAATGAGGACAGCGCATGCGAGATGATACCTCCCTGCGTAATAGGATGGCGAGGGTTGCTCGTTCTGTACATAGAACGATCAGGCAGCCGTTCGGTATCCAGCGTTTGGGGGATTTTGCCAGCGCTCAAGTGATACCAGAGCAAAAAGGCTTAGAGAAGAGTCAGGGGCCAGGGTAAGCCGCTCTTACCCTGGCCCCTGACTCTTCGTCAGAAAAGGATGGGCCTAGCTGGTTGGCGCCCACTGCAAGAGGGTCGCTTTGTCGGCGAAGGTCTTGCCAGCCGATTTGCTGGCGACGGTGTAAATGGTTGCCTGGTTGGCGCTGCCGGTGCCGTTGATGACGAAGCTGGCCCCGTTGGGCGCCCAACTGATCTGACCCGGCGAAGTGACGTTGACATGGGGTGAGTAGGTTGTGAAGTTCGAGTCGTCAAGGCCCTCGGTGACCGGGCCAACTGTGCCGTTGGTGTCGATCAGCACCGTCTGGCCGTCTGGTGAATAGCTCAGCGTGACGGTGTCCGTGTCCTTGAAGTTGCTGAAAGGCAGTTCGTCGTTGGTGAAGACGGGCGAGCGGTCCGTATTATCGCTGAAGTTGATGGACCAGAAGCCATTGTCCCAGGAGGAATCGGGGGTTGGCAGCCGGAAGCCCGTCAAGACGTGCGAGCCGTCAGGCGAGACATCCCAGTTGACTTTGAGGGTTGAGGTGCCAGCAGGCGTGATGGCAACGGGCGTGCCCTCTGACCCAGCCCCGACATCATAGCGGTGCAGCATGATCTGATTGGTGCTGGAGTCACGCTCAGAGTAGAAGATGCCTCCGCCAACGATCTGCACCTGGGGCGTGCCGGTGACCTGGGTGAGTTGGCTGGCAGTGCCTGTGCTGATATCCGTTTTCCAGAACTGCGTGTTGCCGCTCACCTGTTTGGCCCCAATGACGGTTGTGTTATTGGCCCAACCAAGCTGGGCGGCGGCTGTGGTGGATGGCAGATTCAGGGCCGAGAAATCGCCGGTGCTGGCGTCAATTACATAGTCAACCGGGTTGCCTACGCCAGAGAGTTCAAACGCCAGGTGCTTGCCATCGGGCGACCAGGCCAGCGCGCTGATGGTCTGCCCGCTGGTGGTTGCCAGTTGAGAAAGCTGCTGGGGCGATTTGCCCGCCTGGGCGAGCCAGACCTGCCCATTGCGCGCAAAAGCGTAGGCATAGGCGCTGCCGGGTTTGGGCGTGGGGGTGGCTGTGCTGGTCGCGGTGGAAGCAGCCGTTGGGCTTTGATTGGTGGGGGCCAGATATCCGTTGCCGCCGCCACCACAGGCGCTCAGGGCCAGCGCCAGAAACAGGCTCATAAGCAAGGCGCCACGCGTACGGCGGGCGGAATTGGTAAAACCGGAAATGCTAGGCATGCGACTGACTACCTCTCACAGGGCGAGAATTGACCGCAGGGTATTCTGTTGCTCAAACAGGGCGGCCCAGCGCTATACTCTAGCATACTTCTGGGGTTGTCGCAAGAGAAAAGATCACAAGAGCACGGGGCAGGCTTCAGAGCCTGCCCCGTGCTCTTGTGATCTTGCCTGGGGCTTAGGTGGCAGTGCAAGGGGTGTCGCCTGCGGGCAACTGGAAGTCGAAGCAGTAGGGATTGGCGGCTTTATTCCACCATTCGGTCATAAAGTGCAGGTGGGGACCGGTGGAATCACCGGTTGAGCCTTCCTGGCCGATCTGTTGCCCGGCAGTCACATAGTCACCATCCTTGACCAGCGGTGGGTGGAGCATGTGGCCGTAGACGGTGGACAGCCCATTGCAATGATTGAGCTTGACCGACCAGCCCAGACCTAGCGTATCCCAGCCAGCAAACACGACCAGTCCCGCCTGCGCTGCCAGGATGGGCGACCCATTAGGATTATCCAGATCGACACCGTTATGATACCAGGTGAAGCCGCGCGCAAAGCTGGCGTGCGGGTTCGGCGCGACGAGTTGGAACGCCTGGCGATCAGCCAGCGTGTCGGAGTTTCCGGTGGGCGCGCAGTCGTTTTTCGGATCGGTTGGCCCGCTGAGCGAGTTCCAGGGATTGGTGCCGAACACGTTGCCCGATTTATCGGGCGGCGGCGGCGGGATGTCCACGACCCCGACCTGGGCGCCTTGCCCATAGGTGGGATCGGTGGGGATTTTCAGGCTCAGCCCGACATAGAGTTGGTCGGCGTCTTGCAGGCCGTTCATCAGCAAAATGCCGTTGGGCGACACGCCAAACTTGGCGGCGATGCTTTGCAGGGTATCGCCATAATGCACGACATACCAGTTATACTGCACCTTGCTTGTGGAGGGCGGCGCTTGTGCGCCTGCCAGGCTGCTGAAGTTATCATAGACCTGGAACTGCGTATCCAGCGGAGCCGCGGCCCAGGAAGTGGCTGTGACCGTCACCAATGCGAAGACGATGATGAACAACAGCATGAGGAACGGGCGGGACCGATGCGCGCGCGGCGAAAATGGCGTGTGGCCGAACGCGCCTGGTCGGGCCACCTGGCCGCTGCCAGGTACCAGGACTGGCCCGGTAGCGCGTGGCTCCAGATTGGCTATTTCGCGGCTGGCCCCTGTGAGGCGCAGGAGCGCGTTGCTGATGAGGCTCTGGCGTACCGGCGGCTGAGGCGCTTCGTATGGGGCCAGGGCACGCTCGTCATCGTCGTCTTCATCCTGGCCGTCATCATACCACTCCTGCTCATTGCCGTCTGCTTCATACTCGTCCTCGAATGCGGCGTAGTCATCTTCGGCATCGGCGGCAGGGGGCGCATAGGCGCGCTCATCCTCTGGATAGCGCTCTGCTGGGTTGCCTGGCACATTGTCGCCTTCGGTGAAGGCAGCCAGGGCCTCGCTGGGCGTAATATCTTCTTGCGGGTTGGGTTGGTCGGTGGAATAGAATCCTGCTGAGGCGTCCGCTTGTTGCCAACTGCTCGCGTCGTTGCGCGCGTCTTCCTGGGGCAATAAGGAAGTGTCATCATGCGGCTCGTCTGGTGCGCCCCAGCGATCTTCACCCCGTCGTACCATGGCCTCTATCCTCGATGATCGACAATCATACCCCTGACGGCCTGATTGTGCGGCACATCAAGGAGATATACCTAATCTGTCTCATACATTCTAGCCAAGAAAACCCATCGGCGCAACCGTGCGGCAACCAGGCTAGTACCAATGTACTGCCCTCGCATTGACGGTCTAGCGCGTCTTGTCAGCATAAAAGGCGACCACGCTTGCCGCCTGTTGAATGACGCGCTCGCGCAGTTCGGCTGGCTCCAGCACTTCGACCCAGGTGCCCAGATTCAGCGCCGTGCCGCAGGCGGCTTCGATGCTCTCGAAGGTGGGGCGCAGGGTGATCCAGCCTTCGGCGTCGGGCGGGTCGGCCTCGTCGATGAGGGCGTGCGCGCCTTCGCCAAAGAAGTGTGACAGGATGGGGATGGCCTCCGGTGCGAAGCGCAGCACGGTCGAGTACTGGCGCAGCGTGGCGCGAAACTGGGCGCACCAGTCGGCCCAATAGGCGGCCAGATCGAAGTCTGCGGGGCGCTCGAAGGGTTCATCGGTCAGGGCAGCCGATTGCATGCGCGAGACGCGATAGACGCGCATCTCGCCATCTTTTCGGCTGACCAGATACCAGACATTGGTCTTAGCGACCAGCCCCAGCGGCTCAACCAGGCGCTCGCTGACGACACGGCTGCGCGTGCGATAGCAGAGGCGCACTTTGCGTTCCTGCCAGATGGCCTCTTGCAGAATGCGCAGGTGGGGAATTTCGTCGCTGGCGGGGGTGTTCCAGGCGGCGGCGTCCAGATGCAGCCGCTGCCGCGCTTGCTCGGCGTCGGGCCGCCGCGCCGAAGGCAGCGCCGCGACCAGTTTGAGCAAGGCGACCTCCAGGGCTTTGTCCAGACCCAGGTCGGCTAGCGGGCGCGGCACACCGGAAAGCAGCAGCGAGCGCACGTCGGCCTCGTTCAGTCCGGTCAGGGTGGTGCGATAGTCGCCCAGCAAGGCGCAGCCGCCGCCCGGCCCGCGCTCGGCATAGACGGGCACGCCAGCGGCGCTGAGTGCTTCCAGGTCGCGATAGATGGTGCGCTCCGAGACTTCCAACTTTTCCGCCAGCCTCTGCGCGGTGATGCGCCGGTTAGCCTGCAACAATAAAAGCATCGAAAGCAGTCGATCAGCGCGCATGGCTCTCATCTCCCTGTCTTGCGCAGCGTGGCAAGGTCATCTGGCAGGTGGTCGATGCCCTCGAACTCCTTAACGACGATGGAGGTTATGCTGGCCTGGACTTCTGGCCTGATGTGCGGATAGGTCATCTCGATGGTACCGCCAATGCTCTCGCAATCATCTTCAATCAAGATATCGGGCAGTACGCGCTCGGCCACGTCTTGATAGCGCTCGCCCTCCTGGCAGAAGGCGATCTGGCCCGCCGGAAATCCGTAGGCGCGCAGGACCACCTGATCTTTGTTCACATCATCCGGACGTTTGTGCGAACTCAAATAGACGATCTCGGCCCCTTGCTCGCTCCAGCGGCACAGCTTGTGTACCGCATCCCCGACGGGAACGTAGGCCGCATAGTCACGAACCGACGCCTCTTGTGCGTGCACCTGCTGCACGCGCTCTGCCCGCGTATGCCCGGTGGCGTTGCGGTGCATGATGGTGGTGCCCTGAAGGAAGATAAGCAGTTTCATAGGTCCTCCCTCTTGTTTTCTCGCCTTGTCTTTGCTTCAAGCATAGCATGGATTCCTGACAGAAGGCGTCAGGAATAGCGGGCTAAGATAGGGCTGCTATTGAGGCGAAGAAAGAACAGGGGTGGGGATGTGGCCGAACGCGCAGGGCAGGTAAAAAATTTAGAAAAGTGAATTTTTGGAGGAGGGCCAGTTCAGCGGGGTTGCTGAAACGAAAGGTTTTTCGCGTATTCGATTACTGGGAGCAAGTATCGCACATCTGTCTGCTGGAGGCAAATGGTGATACGCGCTCTGCTGAAGTGGCAGCGCAAACAGAAGCAACAGTCAGGAGTTGAGACTTATGGACACGATGACCAATCGCAACACCACACTGACACCCCGAACCTCCTTCGATGGCCCGATGCTGACGTTTGACTTCCCCGGTCTGGAAATTGGCGTGGCAGAGTATGAAGAGGGACCAACAGGCTGCACGGTGTTCTCGTTTCCTGGTGGCGCGGCCACCGCGATTGATGAGCGCGGCGGCTGGGTGGGCAGGACGATTGGCTATGAGTGGAACCATGCCATCTGCCTGGCGGGTGGCTCGCTCTACGGATTGGAAGCAGCGGCTGGCGTGAGCAACGCGCTCTTTGAGCAGGACGGCTATTCGCTGAAGGACTTTCCGCTGGTTTCCGGCTCGATTCTCTATGATTTTGGAGTACGCGAGAATCGCATCTATCCTGATCTGGCGCTTGGGCGAGCGGCGCTGTTGGCGGCGCGTCCGGGCGTGTTTCCGCTGGGCGCGCGGGGTGCGGGCCGTTCCGCCGGGTGCGGTGCGGTCTTCGATTTTGCGCACGGCGAGTCATCCGGCCAGGGTGGGGCCTTTCGGCAGGTGGGGGCGACGAAGATCGCCGTCTTTTCAGTGGTAAACGCGCTGGGCGTGGTGCTGAACCGCCAGGGCGAAGTCGTCCGGGGCAATCGCGACCCGCAGACTGGCCTGCGCGCCCACCCACGCGAGGAACTGGAGCGGCGGCTGCTGACGGGCGAGCCAACCGCGCCGCCCTTTGGCAACACGACGCTGACGGTGACGGTGACCAACCAAAAGCTGGACAAGAACAACCTGAACCAGTGGGCGCGCCAGGTGCATTCGTCGATGGCGCGCATCATCTGCCCGTTTCACACGATGATGGATGGCGATATGCTCTATGCCGTGACGACAAATGAGGTCGAGCATCCGACGCTGAGCGTGGCTGGTTTGGGCATGCTGGCCTCGGAACTGCTCTGGGATGCGATTCTGGGCATCTATCAAGAAAGCTGAGGAGTGATCTATGCGCTATGCTATCGATGTGCCCAACTTTGGCGATTTTGGCAACCCGCGCACGCTGGCCGATCTGGCACGCGCGGCGGAAGAAGCTGGCTGGGATGGCTTCTTCCTCTGGGACCACCTGCAAACCGATCAGCCGCTGCCGTTTACCGACCCCTGGGTGGCGCTGGCGGCGATGGCGCTGCGCACCGAACGGATTCGGCTGGGAACGATGGTGACGCCCCTGCCGCGCCGCCGACCCTGGAAGCTGGCCCGCGAGGCGGTGAGCGTCGATCAGCTTTCGGGCGGGCGGCTGGTGCTTGGCGTGGGCATCGGCATCAACCACTGGCGCGAATACAGCGCCTTTGGCGAGCCAACCGACGACACGCTGCACGGGGCGATGCTGGATGAGGGGCTGGAGGTGCTAACCGGCCTGTGGAGCGGCAAGCCGTTCAGCTTCCAGGGGCAGCACTATCAGGCGCAGGAGGCGCAGTTTTTGCCCGCACCTGTGCAGCAGCCACGCATCCCCATCTGGGTAGCGGGCATCTGGCCGAACAAAAAGCCCTTCCGTCGGGCGGCGCGCTGGGATGGTGTCTTTCCCCTGCTGCGTGATGGGCCGCTGCCACCCGATGACATTCGCGCGATGCTCGCGTATACTCGTCAGTATCGCGCGAGCAGCGAGCCGTTTGATGTGGTCGCCGTCGGCTGGGCTTATGAGCAGGGCAAGGAGGCGGGCGACGCGCTGCTGGCCGACTATGCCGACGCTGGTGTGACGTGGTGGCTGGAGGGCTTCAATCCAGGGGATAGCGCCGCCGATGTGCGTGCCCGCATTCAGCAGGGACCGCCGAAGGTCTGAGGAGTGAGCCGCTGGTGATCGCGCCGGGGGAGGAGCGATCACCAGAGCCTCGTGTTCCCATCACCGATGGGAACACGGGACGGAGGGCGCCTGCTAGAAAGCAGGGTGACAGCGCGGTTAGTGCCATAAGGAACAATAAGCGTCAACAGCGTTAGCGCCTGGGTGATTCACGGTTCCGACGCAGACCCGCACCTGATCTGATGGCGCATAGAGCATATTGGTTATCCAACTGTGCGCGCCGTTGGGGATAATATCTGGATCGCAAAACGAGTCCCAATCAGAGTTACCTGGATTACCAGGGGGGAGGCAGAAGGTATAATTGTTGTTAAAACTCTCAATATAGCCTCTTATCTCATCTCCCGGAACAGTACGCCGCTGAAGCAGTACCTGGATTATGGCTGAGCCATCTGGAGAAGAGGTGACGTAGGCGAAATTCGTGCTACAGGAGCTAGAGTAATACATCTTGGACCACTCAGGCTCCTTAGGTAACCAGCCAAGCCAAGAACCACCGCAGTTGGTCCCATCGACGTTTGAGGGCTGGGGATAGGCATATTTATCGTCGCAATCATACCCCGAACACGAGACGACCGATGTATTCGGATGCGCCCGAACCAACGGGCTGACCACGTGACTAGTGGCTGAGGCCCCTTTGTTCAAGTGACTCCGAGGGGATGCAAAGGTTGTTGGCGTTGATAAGAATGCCATCAGACTCAGGATGGCGAAGGCTACAAACCACTTTTTCATCAGATGAACTCCTCTCTGTTGCAACGTGGCCCTGCGTGACCCTGGCGGCTTTCTTGCCACAAGGTGAAGGCGCGCAATTACCGCTCATTTTGTCCAGGGAACGACCTCTTCACGAGCGCTAGATGGTGCAGGGTGGGGTATTGAGGCCGCTGCACGCGAGCAGGTGCTGATGCGCCGGAGTCGTTCGCGCTGCCGCCAGGCCCGCGCCCAGCGTGCCCCCAAAGAGCAGGGTAAGGATGAGCGCCAGCCCAACCACGAGCTTGATGATCTGTTGCTTCAGCATCGGTTTGCTCCTTTCAATGCTTTCCATAGCCAGGGAGGGGTTGGGTATCCGCCCTCCCTGGCTCAAGCATACTGGTGAGAAGCGGCTGGGTCATTCGCCAAAAGACGTATTTTTGCGCAAGTGGCAGTGCTGTTAGTGCCAGTCTGAGCAAGCGTACGTGTGCGGGTGATTCACGGTCAAGACACAGACCTGTACCTGGTCAACCGGCGCATAGAGCATATTCGTAATCCAGGTGTGCGCGCCGTTCGGGATCGTATCTTGATCGCAGAACGTGTCACCGTCACTGGGAGGAATAGTCACCCCCGATGCGCAAGCGGGAATATACGTGGGGTTATCGCTCTCAATGTGACCTGTTGGACTCCCCCCTGGAGGACGGCGCTGGAGCAGCACTTCGATCAGGGCCGAGCCGTCAGGAGAAGAGGTGACATAGGCAAAGTTCGTCTTGCATGTGCTCGAATAGTACATCTTCGACCACTCAGGCTCACCGGTGAACCAGCCAACCCAGGACCCTCCGCAGTTGCTCCCGTCGCTCAGTGAATTGCTGGGATAGGCATAGACATCGTCGCAGTAATACCCCGAACACGAGATGACGGATGTGTTCGGATGCGCCTGCACCAACGGGCTGACCGCGTGCGTGGCCGCTGTGGCCCTTTGGTTTACCTGCCCCCGCGCGGCAGCAAACGTTGTAGGCGTCGACAAGAAGGCTATCAGCGCCATCATGGCGCTGGCTATAAGCCACTTTTTCATAAGAAATACTCCTCTCTGTTTGCTCCTACTAACCACAGCGCTGGGCTGAGCCTGAGGTAATCGGCCCTGTCGTATACGTGCCTCCGGCGGCTCCACAGTTGGCGGAAACAAGACTGGTGAAGTGGGTTACTGTTGGGGAAGAGCCATTTGGGGGAGCAGAGAGCGAAATGCTCCAGTTCTGGTCAACCAGCCTCTGGCCGTTTGTCCCTACCACATACGCTCTGGCCGTGCCCTGATCTACGCAATTATCGCCAAGGAAAGAGAAACAGGAATTCAACGACACCGATATTTCGGCTTCCAGGTGCCCGCAGAAAGTAGAAGGGCTGGTAAACGTCATATCCTTCAACAGTTCGGTGTGTACAGTAATGGTGAAAGAAACGGGGGGCTGGACGTCTGCCACATCTTCAGATTGTGTGTCGCTGTTGAGATACTGCCAATTGCCGCAGCCAGCAGCCGAAGCGGGCTTGGAGTGCATAGCGCTGACGCTGAGGCCCAGGAGTCCTGCCACGACCAGCGCGAAGAGCAGCCGCGCAAAGAGGCTCGCTGCCCCGTGTTTGCCTATGTGTGATGCCATCTGTCTGTCCCTTGTACCTTTCTACTCATGAAATCTTCCTATGGTTGGCGAGGAAGCCACTTCCTCACCCACTCAAGGCTAACCTGAACAGCGGCGAGAAGGAAGGACAACCAGGGGACATCTTGGGGGCATTTGGGGGACATTTGCACTTGCTTCTTGTTTACAGATGAGGTAATCTTGCAGCGGAAGCAATGCGGCGGCACCTACGACGAGGTAGGGGCACAGAGCGATTGCTCAGACCGAGCAAAGTCAGGAGTGCTCTTGAAAGGAGTTCAAACGATGCCCCGCAATGACCACCTCACGCAAGAACGGCTCAATCGCGGTTGGTCGCAGGCGGATGTGGCCGCCAAGATTGGCAGCGACCCCAAGACTGTCGGGCGCTGGGAGCGCGGGCTAACGTCCCCCAGCCCCTATCTTTGCCAGCAGTTGTGTCAGCTCTATGGCAAAACACCCCAGGAACTGGGGCTGCGGGCGGGGGACCAGCCCGGCGCGAGCGCATCCCCTGCCGTGGCGACGCTTTTAGCCGCACCTGATGAGATGACATCACCCAGCACGCAGCCACCCGCGCGCGGACTGAAACGCTGGCCGCTGCGCAAGCGCCGACCCATCTTGTACAGCGTCCTGGCGGCGTGTGTCGTGCTGGTGGCCGTGGGCGCCTGGGCCGGTACGCGCCTGGCAGTGGGGACGCCCACGCAGACGCAGATTTCCTCTAACCCGTATACCGGGACGGGCACCCTGGCGATGAGCGATCCTTTGACTTCCAACCAGGGCACCTGGCCCACCGATGAGGATGATCAAGGCACGTGCAGCTTTGCAACGGGTGGCTATGAGATTCGCGGAGTCCAGGAAGGATTTATGCAGCCGTGTATGGTGACCAGTGTCTCTTTTCGGAACCTGGTGTATGAGGTACAGCTTCAGATTCGCGCTGGGGACTGTGGGGGCCTGGCCTTTCGGAGCAACTTTCCACTGATGTACTATTTCATCATTTGTTCGGACGGTCACTATCGGTTCGTCCGCTATGATAAGAATAATCTTGATCTGCGGCGCATCATCGTTGTCGGAATCTCTTCAAAGATTCATCAAGGGCATAACAACCAGGCGAATACCATCGCGGTGATGGCGAATGGCGATGCCTTTACCCTCTATATCAACCATGTCTCGGTGGGTCACTTCAGCGATGGGGCGTATGCTCAGGGGCAGATTGGGCTGCTCGTGAATACCTGCCGCGTGACCTATCCCGTCAATCCTCCCAACGACCTATGTACCGCGCCGACGGACGTGCTCTTTCAGCATCTGCGCGTCTGGAAACTCTAGGGCTGGCAATGAGGCCCGGTTTCTTTTATACTGGTGGCACGCCTCGCCTCTATCATCCATATTGGAGGTTTGTACACGTGCCATTCAAAGAGACCTGGCGTCCGTTGGCGCTTATCCTGCTGGTTGCCATTGCGGCTGGCATCATCAATGTGCTGTTTTATGTGTTTGTGATGCGGAGCTTCACCGATGGGCTGGATGACGTGGCCGTCAGCACCTACGCCATCAATCTGTTTGTCGGGTGGGTTTTCTTTTCCGCCTGGTTTTTAGCCAGGGCCGATGATGAACTCAAGAAGGTGGAAGACGCCATCCATCGCGGCGATAAGGAAACTTTTCTGATCGAAGCGCCCAAACAGATCGCGCTGAGCATCCGCATCCTCTATTTGCTCATCTGCGTGCTGGTGATCTTATCCTTCCACCTGTTTCACCTCAACAGCACGCTGGTCACCGCCGAAATACAGTTCGGGGTTGGGTTTCTGGTCGTCATCACCGCGATCTTTCTGTGGGATTTGGACGAACCCATTGGTGGGGCGATTGGGGTGCATGGCGTTCCAGAGGAATGGATGCAGGAACTGAACGCGCGCAAAGCGGCGAAAGGACATCCCGCCGCCAGCCACGCGACGGCAGCGCAGCCCGTCGACACCACGACACCCCGCTAGGCAAGCGCTTCTCATCAGGGCCAGCGGGCGCGGCAGGGGTAGCGCTTGCTGGCCTTTTCCTCCGTGTTTCCAGGAAAACCTGCTGATGAACAGATGAGATGTATAGCCGGGGCGTAATACCTTCATATGTCCCGAAAAGTGGAAGCAATACCGCGCATAACAACGCCGCCTGCCGGAGAATGCGATGAAGCAAGACCCTCCCTCTTCGACGCGCCATCGGCTGGGCTGGCCCGCGCCTGCCTGGGAAGAAGCGCGGCGTGCCATCATCGGCTGGCCCTGGGGCACGGTCTGCCCTGGTCTGGTGGTGCTGGTGGTGGCGCTGGCGCTGCGGCTGGCGCTGGTTCTGCGCTATCCCTTGCTCTACGATGTTGACGCGTATGGGCGCTGGCTCACCCGTGACCACCCTTTCAGCACGCCCTGGGTGCCGCTCTTTCAGGTGGCGCTGTATGTGCTGACACGCCTCGCCGATTCGGTTCTGGCGGCGCGGTTGCTCAGCGCGTGCTTTGGCGCGGCGGCAGTGTTGTCCTTCTGGCTGCTGCTGCGCCGCCCCTTCGGCGTGCCCATCGCCTATCTGGGTGCGCTCTGGCTGGCGCTTAATCCCCTCTTTGTCACCTTCAGCGTCGTCCCCTATCAAGAGGGCTTGTTCTTTACGCTGGGGTTTCTGGCGCTCTGGCTGGCGCTCGCGCCGGATAAGATACATTGGTTCTGGCTGACGCTTGTGCTGGCGTTGGCTGGATTGACGCGCTACGAGGGCTGGCTGCTGTCGCTGTTCATCTGGCTGCTCTTTCTCTGGCGACGACGCCAGGCAGGCGCGCTCACCTGGCGCTTTGCCGCCGGAAGCGCGCTGGCGCTGGCCTGGGCACCGCTGCTGTGGATTGTGGTGAACCGCAGCGTCAGCCCGGATATGTTCCAAACGCTGGAGCCGACGCTGGACCCGGCATCGCTGCTGGCAACGCTCGGCGCGGAGTGGTCCGCCTGGCAACTGGACCTCTCGCTGGCAGGGGGCGTGCTGGCGCTCGGCGGATTGCTCTGGCTGGGCTGGCAGGCCAGATGTGGCAATGAACTCGCCTGGCTGCTGCTGGCGTTTCTGCTGGGCGACCTGCTGGTGCTGGCCTTCTTGCGTCCATTTCCGCCTGGCGACTTACGCCTGCCGCTGCTTTCGCTGCCTATCGTCATTGCCGGAGTATCCGGTCTGCTGGTGGATGGCGCGAAGCTGCTCTGGCGCGCGGCGCGGCAATGGGCGCAGCCTCGGCGTCAGCGCGTGTTGATGGTGGGTATCCTGGGCCTGGCGACGGCGACGCTGCTCATCTGGTATGTGCCGCGTGCCACAGAGCGCGTGGCTACTTACGACGCGGTGGTGCTGCCATCATATCTGGCGGCAGATGATCTTGGCCCACAGGAGCAGCACGCTACCCTGGTGGTGATCGGCGACGATACGATGTTCTATGCCTTTCTCTTCTACGCCCAGGAGGATGGCTGGTCCGGCCAGGCCATGCAATTGACCGCTGTGCCCGCCACTGCCGTCAACCTGGCCGAAACGCTGCGCATGGCGCGGGCGCGCTTGCTGATTAACTATGCTCCGGCCAGCGCCAGCGGGTCGATCACGGCGCTGGCAGAGCAGGGTATCCTGGTCGCAGATACACATGGATTAGGCTATGCCATCTGGAGGGTGCAGGCTGCGCCCGCGCCAGGGGCATAACGTGAGATCATTCAGGTTGGCTGCCGTAGCGCAATAAGGTCAGGGTCGGTGAGCGACCACTCCTTGAGAAAGGGCGCGAGCGTTAACGCCTGGGGCAAGGCTGTAGCCGCCTTCTCTTGCTGCGCGTGGGTGGCGTAAAAGCAGGCCAGATAGCAGCGTTCTCAGGGTTTTACAAGAGTAAGGGTGCCTGTCAGGTGCCCGAACCGGCGTAATAGAAGACGAGATAGCCGTTGATGGTGGTCGAGGTGTAGCCTAGAAAGCGCGGGTCTCTGGCAGCGATGCGGCTGGCGACCTGTTGGGGCACGCTTTTGGCTGCCTCAGTGGTTGTCAGGTCGAAAACATAAGCCGGATGCGGCGCGGCGGTGGCGGTTGCCGCATAGGCCGCATGCGGATTGAACCCTGGCGCGAAGGCGTTATTGTTGTCCACCACTGCGCAGTTGACTTGTTCCTGCGCATCAAACATGAGCCGATAGCAGACCCACCAGGTGGTATAAAAGCGCGTAGCGTGGTGCGTTTCCAGGAAGGCGAGCAACTGCGTGTCTCTGGTTCCGGCGGGCACGCCATAATGCTGGGTGTTGCTGCTTTCCTGCCATGCCTGGGCAACTCCGCCGATGTTCACCGCGAAGATCGCCAGCAGCAGACCACTTGCCAGCACTGCGCTGAACTGCGGGCGTACTATCGCAAAGGGATGCAGATGCATCTGCATCCAGCGCCAGAGCCGCCGCGCGCCCCGGCAGAGCGGGTCGATGACCAGCGGCGCGCAGAGATAAATGCTGCTAATGTAGCGAATCGAGGTGTCAGGGGTCTCGTACGAGGAGCGGGTGCTGAGATAGAGCAGGATGGTCAAGCCGCCGCCGATAACCAGCATGGCGCGGCCCCAGGTGCGCGCCCGATAGCGCGCATAGCCGAAGAGTTGCTGCGCCTCTGGCCCACGGCGGGCTTGCCGGAAGGTATAGCTGGCGCTGCGCAGCAGCGGCACGGCGGCCAGCCCCCAGCAGATGAGCGCCAGCAGCGAAAAGAGCGCGCCGGTCAGCGCGGCTGGCAGCGCCTGCGCGAAGGTCAGATTGCTGCCAGGGTACGGCCAGAGCGCGCAGTGGGCGCAGGCTGTTTCGCTGCCCAGCATCAGCGGCAGACCAATCAGGAGCGTGCCTGCGAATTGTTGGCCCAGCGCGGCTAGCCCGCCCAGTGGCCCGGCAGGCATCGTACCCTGGGACGCCAGGCGCGCCTCAGTGAAAAGCGCGCCGTGCGTGGTGATGATGCTGATGATCAATGGCAGCATCCCCAGCAGGGCTGCGCCCACTGCTGCCGCTGCCTGGCCGCACAGATTCCAGGCTTGCCGCTGCGAGGTCTTGATCCACCAGCTATGCGCCGCCTCGACACCCAGCGCCAGCCCAGCCGCCAGCACAAAGGGCAGCATCAAGATGGTCCCCCAGAGCGCCAGTCCCGCCACCAGGCCAATGCCCAGGTCAAGCGCCCAGCACGCCCAGACCTGCGCCGGGCGACGCAGCCGCAGGACGGTGAACCATAACAGCAGCGCGCCCAGCAGCAGCATGTCTTGCGCGTAGTGTCCGGCGCGCAGGCCATAGAAGAGCGCTTGATAGGGGCCAAGCGCCAGCAGCAGCGTGGTCACGCTGGCAACCAGCGGCGAATAGACCAGGCGGACGAACTGATAGAACACGAGCAGAAAAAGCAGCATGAGGACGCCCGTGGTGACGTGCATAGCAAAGTTGGTTGGTCCCAGCGCCAGAAAGAAGGGGACTTGTAGGTAAGCATCGAGCGCGCCGACATGATGGATGCCATACGTGAAGGCTGGCAGCGCGCCGTGCCAGGTGATGTCAATCCCCATCAGGCCGGTGTTGGCTTCGTCGCTGTTGCTATACGGCCAGCCACGCGCGGCGAGCATCAGCCGCAGCGCGGCAGCCAGCGCCAGCGTGGCCGCCAACCAGAACACTTCGCGTCCTTGCAACGGATACGTGGAGGCTCTTCGCTCTACGGGGCGCGCAGGGCGCGCCCCTGACGCCTGACGCGCCCTGGACTCAGCGGTATCAGTTGCCATGCGGTTCCTCAAAAGATGTGCTGCCGCAGAAAAAGGATGATGCGAGCGCATCATCTGAGGAGCCTGTGATGCAAGATTGACGCCAAGTGTACCAGGCAGAGAAAGAGAGCGGTCAATAGGGCTAATAATTGCCGCCTTGCGGTCGCCGGGGTGGCCTGGGGCGACTGGTGCGCGATGGATCATCCCATTGGGCCACGCCGCCCATCCAGGCGGGCGGGTCCGGGTCATCGGGAGGCATAGAGCCGCCGGTGGCGCGGCGTGGCCCTGACGCTGCCGGGCCAGACGCGCCATACATCGGGCCAGAGGCTCCATAGCGTCGCCCTCCGGTGCTGCCTGTGCCGCCAGAGCCATAATACGCGGAGCCAGCGCTGCTCGTGCCGCCCGCGCCATACCAGGATGCGCGGATGGCACGCCGTTTCGGTGGCAAGACGATCAGCAGACCAACCAGCACAGCAATGCCAATCAGCAGCAGGAGCGTGACCACTATGATTGCCAGCGTGTTGCTGCCCGAAGAACTGGTCGGGGTGGTCGACGAGGGATTGCCGGTGCCGGTGCCTCCTGCCTGATGTGCCTTCGTTGGCGAAGCCGGGACCGAGGTGGGCGTCGTACCTGTTCCGGCGGCTGGGCTGCTGCTGACTGGCGTGCCGGAGGGCGGCGTGCCCTTGGGTACGACCTGCACCAGCACCGATGCCATATAGGGCGAACCGGCTGGGTAGTCGGCCACGACGGTGAACACATACGTGGTCGTCGCGGCATTGGCAATGAAGCTAAAATCAAAGTTGCCGAAGCTGCCATCGCTCTTGATCGGCTGAGGCGATGAGTTGATCGGCTTGGACGTGCTTGGGGGCGCGCAGATTGGGTTCGGTTTGCACTTGGCCTGCCCATACACATAGAGGTTATAGTGCTTGGCGGGCGCCCAGCCAGTCCCACTGATAATGACATCCCCGCCAGGGTTCGTGGTGCTGGTAGATGCGGTCAGGACCGGGCCAGCGGCATGGGCAGTGGGAATGCCGCCGCTGATGAGCAGCATCGCCAGCATCCCGGCCAGCAGCAGCGCCGCTGCCAGGCAGAGTATTACTTTTTGGGGACGCTGTACGAATATTCCAGCGCTTGCCATGCCTTCACCTCGCTTTGTGTCTCTGTTCGTGCATTACCGATAGCTCTCTCCCCATCAAAACGCGCCGTTCCCCTCAAAGGCTGAGTATAGCCTTCGGGGGAACGGCGCGTCAAGTTGATAGGCTCAATGGGTGGTCAGCGAATGCTCTGGTTGAGGTTTGCCAGGAACTCCGTGTTATCCTTCGTCTTGGACATCGACGTGAGCACGGCCTCCATCGCTTCCATGCCGCGCTGTTCGGCCAGTGTGCTGAACATGCGGCGCATGACCACGACGGCGCGCAAAGTTTTCTCATCCAGAAGCTGCTCTTCGCGGCGCGTGCTGGAACGGGTGATGTCGATGGCCGGGAAGACGCGGCGCTCCGAGAGCTTGCGGTCCAGCCAGATTTCGCAGTTGCCGGTGCCTTTGAACTCTTCAAAGATCACGTCGTCCATGCGGCTGCCGGTATCGACGAGGCAGGTCGCGATGATCGTTAAGCTGCCACCCTCCTCGATATTGCGGGCCGCGCCAAAGAAGCGCTTGGGCGGGTAGAGCGCGCTGGGGTCCATGCCGCCGGAAAGCGTGCGCCCGCTCTGGGGAATGACCTGGTTATAGGCGCGGGTCAGCCGGGTGATGCCATCCAGCAGAATGACGACGTGTCGCCCGCCTTCCACCAGGCGCTTGGCGCGTTCCATGACCATTTCGGCGACGCGAATGTGCATCTCTGGCGCTTCGTCGAAGGTGGCGCTGTAAACTTCCGCCTTGACCGAACGCTTCATGTCGGTCACTTCTTCAGGGCGCTCGGCAATCAGCGCGATCATCAGGTGGATGTCGTTATCGTTGGTGGTAATCGAGTTGGCAATGGACTTGACGATCATCGTCTTGCCCGCTTTGGGCGGCGAGACGATCAAGGCGCGCTGGCCGCGTCCTATCGGCGCTACAAGGTTAATTAACCGACCAGAGAGGTTCTGCGGAACGGTTTCCAGGTTGAACATCTCGGTGGGGAAGATTGGCGTCAGGTTGTCGAAATGCGGGCGGCGCTTGGCGACTTCCGGGTCCATGCCGTTGACGGCCTCGACGCGCAGCAGGCCATAGTACTTTTCGTTGTCTTTGGGCGGGCGCACCTGCCCCGAAACCATGTCGCCGGTGCGCAGGCCAAAGCGGCGAATCTGCGACTGCGAGACGTACACATCCGTGCTGCCTGGCGAGAAGCGGTCTGGCCGCAGGAAGCCAAAGCCCTCTTCCACAATTTCCAGCAGCCCGACGCTAAAGATGTTGCCTTGTTGTTCGGTGTATGCCTGGAGGAGTCGGAAGATGAGGTCTTGCTTCTTGAGGGCGGTATAGCCAGAGAGGTCCAGATCGCGCGCAATGTCGCGCAGTTCGGCCAACGTTTTGTTTTCCAGTTCGGTGATGTTGATGTGATGTTTGGCGCCGGTCGGTTCGCTGCGGCGTTCAACCGTTGCGGTGCCATAGCCCCCGTCGCTCCGTTTGGGCGCATAAGGGGCGCCACCGTTCCCATTTTCTGGGGCTTCGGTGAAGTCGGGCTGGTCCATTTGACCAGAGGCGGCGCTCGAGGGCGCGCCATTTGGGGTGTTTCGTGAGAAATGTTGCATAGATGTCCTGTTTGGTGGAATAGCAGCTTAGCACCCTGTTGCGGGTCGAGAAGCTGCGTAAATTAATCCTGTTTGTCACAAAAATAGTGTTGTTCAGTATCCTCAGCGGTTCGAGAGGGCGATCTCGATGTGAAGGGGCGCTGGGCCATCCGGAGAGGTGGATTGGCACAGCCGTACAAATACCACTTTCTTTGCACTGAATGCTGAATGACACTTGGATACGGCTCAGACAGAGAGCAAGCACAGAGCAACATCGGCCAATTGTTGTCGGGCTTTGGTCCCCTGTCATTTGCGCTGGTTGAGTGATGGGGATGAGCCGTGTCACACAAAGCAGGAGCGCCAGGGCGGGAAATAAGGTGCAAACCTGAAGCTGCCTACACTATAGCACAGGCAAGGGTATGTGTCAAGGGTTTTCGTCGTTGTCTTTGGAAAACTCTGTCACTCGATGAACCCATGATAGGCCACTGTGCCATCGGGACTGTAAAAATCATACAATCGCAGAAGCTCTTGCATTTCGGGGTTGGCGTTATGATACAGGCCCGGCAAGAGGCCCTGCGAGACCTGAAGTGGCAGTGTTTTGCTAAAATAGTTCATCTGAATGTTCATAAAGAGCTTGTACAAATCGATGAGTGCCATGCTGCCAATCAGCGTATCCTTATCGGTCAGGGTCACGGCGCCGTTATACATGCGCGTTTTCAAGCCATGCTGCTGTGAAAACCGGTTGAGTTCTTGCTCGAACTCGCGGGCAATGGGCAAATAGCCAAAAAGGGTGAGCTTCTTATAGACCGTTTCAAGCAGCAGTTTGAACAACTCGATGATCTGGAGCTTGCCGGGAATGCTGGTGCGAATCAGCCCCGCGTTCACCAGCACTGCCAGGCTGCGCATTACATCGAAGCGTGTCATGCCTGCCCGCGTCGCCAGCGCGATCACATCGGAACGTCCATCGACCAGGCTCAAGATGCGCTGGTCGCGCGCATCCAGACTGTCGAGCAGCGGCTCTGGCAGGAACTCGATTTGCCCGGCGGGATGAAAGATCATGCGTAGCGAGGGGATAATCGGACTCAGGTGACTCCACTCGTCTACGCGCCGTGTGCCCTCCATAATCAGGCGCTCGCTGGAGATATCGACCGGCAGCGTGTTTTCCAGGTCCAGTTTTTCCGGCTCGCCATGATAAAAGCGAAAGGCGCAGTCGCGCCAGAGGAACAGGCTGTAAATGGCTTCTTCGATCTGCTGCTCGGTGGTGACACGCAGGTCTTCGGGCGTTACCAGGCCCGAATCCAGTAGCAGGCGGGCGAAGCTGAGGCCGCTCTGGCGCGAACGCTGCGCCAGAAAATCGAACTGTTGCTGGGTGAGCTGGCCGGATTTGATGAGCAGTTCGCCCAGGCTCATCGGGCGCGTGCCCTGCGAAATGTAGGTCAGGCGTCCTTCCTCGAAAAAGATGCTGCGGGTGTTCCAGCCCTGGCGCAGTTCCAGTGTGCCCGTCTGCCCGGAAAGGCTGAGCATTTGCAGGATGTCGATCAGCAGGATATGGTTCAACTGCCCTTGCAGATCGGGTTCTCGGTCCGTATCCATAGCGAAGCGCCTCGGTGAACGGTTGACTGCTCATGCTGTGTCCTCAGAGCCACTGCTATTCTAGCCGATCACTAGAGAAACGTCAACCGCCGTCAGGTTGCTTAGCAGCGCATAGTGAAGGTTCGGCAGGTGGGCTTCAACCGCCTGCCCTGCCGAATCTTTACAGCTTCGCCAACGCCTGGCGCAGACGCGCCAGCGTGCGCTCGCGGCCCAGCACCTCCATTGTCTCGAAGAGCGGCGGCGAGACGGTGCGCCCCGAAATGGCAACGCGCGCGCTCATGAAAAGCTGCCCAGGCTTCAGGCCCAATTCATCGGCCAGGGCGCGCATCGGCTCTTCCATGGTGCTGGCCTCCCAGGTGGGCAGACTTTCCAGCAGAGCCAGCGCGCGCTGCAAGCCTGTGCGGGCTTTTTCGCGGTCCATGCCCTTGCCGATCAACGCCTCGGCCTGATAATGCAGGTCGTCGGTGAAGAAGAAGGGCACGAGTTGGGCCGCCTCGCCCAGCGTCTTCATGCGCTCTTGCTCCAGCTTCAGCACGCGAGCAACATACGCTTTGTCCAGCGGACGCGCGACATTGCCGGGCAGGCCGCCTGCGCCTTCTGCGCGCTCCAGGAAGGGAATGGTGCGCTCGGCCAGTTCCTCGGGGCTGAGCAGACGGATGTAGTAGCCGTTCATCCAGAGCAAACGCTCCGAGTCGAACATGGCGTCGGAGATGCTCAAGCGGTCGAGCGAAAACGATGCCATCAACTGCTCGCGGCTGAGAATATCGGTCTTGTCATCATACGACCAGCCAAGCAAGGCCAGATAGTTGATGATCGCTTCTGGGAGATAGCCCTGCTCCTGATAATAGCTCAGCGGCTCCGCGCCGTGTCGTTTGCTCAGCTTTTTGCGGTCTTTGCCCAGGACGACGGGCATGTGTACCCAGATGGGCTGCTCCCAACCAAAGAACTGATAGGTCAGCACGTGATAGGGGGCACTGGGAAGCCAATCGTTTGCCCCGCGCGTCACATGCGAGATGCGCATCAGGTGGTCATCGATGACGTTGGCGAGATGATACGTGGGCAGGCCGTTGGATTTGAGCAAGATCGTATCCTGAAGCTGGTCGTTGTCAAAGATGACATCGCCGCGCAGCAGGTCCTTGACGACGGTCTTGCCCTCCAGGGGTACGGCCAGCCGCACCACGAACGATTCGCCCGCGTCTTCGTGAGCTTTGCGCTCCTCTGGCGTGAGGTAGCGGCAGCGGCGGTCATAGCGCACTGACTGAATGCCGCGCGCTTCTTGCTCCTTACGCATCGCGTCCAGACGCTCTGGGGTGCAGTAGCAGCGATAGGCCCCGCCGCGCTTAATCAGTTCGTCGGCGTAGTAGTGATAGAGAGCGGCGCGCTGGGTCTGATAGTACGGGCCATAGGGACCGCCCACAATTGGCCCTTCGTCGGGCAATACATCCAGCCAGCGCAGGCCGTCCAGCAGGGCATCAACCGCTTCGGGCACCGAGCGCCCGGTGTCGGTATCTTCGATGCGCAGCAGGAACTGACCGCCGTAGCGTCGCGCAAAGAGCCAGATAAAAATGCAGGTGCGATACCCACCGATATGCTGAATGCCGGTGGGACTGGGTGCGAAGCGCACGCGCACGGGTCCCGCGTTCTCCTCGGCGGCGCTGGCATTCGTCCCGCCGGAGACTTCCGTCTGAGGCATAGATTGCTCCTTCACGTTCTTCATAATGTGAGTGAACCACTTCACAATTTTTCTGCGAATTGTGAACTAGATCACACTTTTGGATGTTCATAACAGACAAACTTATGCGTCATATGTAATGGCAGGGGTATAAGAGCGGATGATGAAGGATAGTCGAGCCACCATATCCCCCGCCAACTGCGTCAACTTCTAGCATAGTCGCAGGGTTGGGCCGGTGTCAAGAAGGCCGGGCGTGCCTCGCTTGTATTTCATCACCTTACCCAATTGCGTCTGATCGGCATAAATTATGCAAGAGGCTAACTGAACCTTCTGATTTTCACATTGTGTGCCTGTGTCTGCTGTCTCTTTCTCCATCGATGGAATCGTGTACTAGATATTATAGAAAGCTCTCTGCTAAACCGGTAATGATGCAAGGGGGTGTGCCCGCGCGCCCCGTATAATGGAAGGCTGGAAGCTTCGTGGAGAACAAGCCTCGTACTCCCCAATCCCCCCAGGAACCTGACAAGGAACCCCAGCAGCCTGTTCCCGATGCAGCGCCGCCTGGCGACCTGCCAGCGCCGCTCGATGGCAGCCCGGCGTCGCCCCAGGAATTGGCAGTGGACCAGGCCGACGCGAAAAATCCAGACGATGAAGCGCCTACCACCCCCCTCAAAGAATCGGTAGAGCGCGCCAGGCAAATCCTGGCGGCGCGCAAGGGCGCGTCCGCTGGGTCGCTTCCGGCGATCACTCCTGAGATGCTGCATGAGGCTTCGCGCACCGCCGAGCCGAAGCCGGACAGCCAGGACGCTGAACTGTCGGGATTTAGCCAGCGCATGCGTGACCGTCGGCGCGCTGCGGCGCGTGCCCTGGGCCAGAACGCAGGCGAAACGGCTGAAGGCGAGCCGCAGCCGGACGCGGAAGATGAGCAACAGCCGACAGCCCTGGCGCTGCTGCCAGAAGAAATGACCCTTGCGCTGGAAGGCGACCATCTGCCATCTGGCGAGCCGTCTGCTGAACTGGACGAGACGGTGACGCTTGCGCCGGAAGCGCCTCTGGTGTTGGATACGCCAGACGAGCCGCAGGTAAGGCCCGCATCAGAGCAGCCGGACGCGCCGCCAGCACAGCCCGCGCTTGAGGCTGACCCTGTGGCCGAGCCAGTGGCTGAAGCGCTGCGTCCTGCCGTGGAGGATGCGCCTCCGCAGGCGCTGGCAAATGGGCACACCGACCAACCTCAAAACGACTTATTCACTCAAGATGCGCCTCCTATCAGCAACCATCATGAGGCTGTGTCTGCGCCCCTTTCGCCAACGAACGAAGCCGAAGCCGGTTCAGATTCAACGTCGAGCCATGGGAAAACGAACGGCTCCAGCCCGGCGTCGAGGAATGGGAAGCCCAGGCCGCGCACGACTGGCAAGATCGCCGCGATTCTGGCTCCCTCCAAAACCAGGCGCTTGCCTGAAACTGATGAGGTGCGCGGGGCTGAAGAGGCGGCTGGTGAGATCACCGAGGACGGAGAACCATCAAAAGAGCGGGCGGCGCTGACGACGGTGATCGGCCCACGTCCACGGACAGAGCCGTTGCCAGCCATTGGCATCAACCGCAAGGGATTACTCAGCGAAGAGGCACGCCGCGAACACTCGCAGCGTGTGCGCACCGAGGCGACGCGCCGCTGGCGTCGCCGCCGCCGCTATGCCTTCTATGTGATGAACTATCAGCGCCGCCGCCAGGAGCAGAAGCATACCATTTTGCAACGCGCATTGACCAGCGTGGTCTCGCTGGTGGCGCTGATTATTCTGGTGGCTATTGGCTACACCATCAACGACGCTTACATGTATTATCAAAGCCAGTCACAGGCGCTGGCGAACCTGCCCAACATCGCCACCCGCGATAATGCCGAAATCTTCGATTCAACCGGCAAGCTGCTCTATACCATCACGGCGGATGGCGTGAAGCACTATATTCCGCTGTCAGAAGTATCGATCAACGTCATCAACGCGACCATCGCCACCGAAGACAAAGACTTCTGGATCAATGATGGTGTCGACTTCACCGCCATCATTCGCGCGGCAACGGCAGACTTGAATGCTGGCGGCTCAGCCAATCAAGGCGGCAGCACCATCACCCAGCAGTTGATTAAAAACACAATCACCGGCGGTGATGATACGTTTGATCGCAAGATCAGAGAGGCCATCCTGGCTGTTGGCATTACCCAGCAATACACCAAATCGCAAATCCTGGAAATGTATTTGAACTCCATCGGCTATGGCGAAAATGCCTATGGCATTGACGCTGCCGCGCTGGAATACTTTAACATGCCGGATAAGGGCAAGATCACCGGGGCTTCGCAGCTTGATCTGGCTCAGGCGTCCATGCTGGCGGGTCTGCCCAAGAACCCGAATCAGTTCGACCCCTTTGTGAATCGCAAGGCTGCCCTGGACCGCCAGAAAGTGGTCCTGGAAGCGATGGTCACCCAGGGCTATATCAGCGAGGGCGAAGCGTTGCAGGCCGAATCCGAGGCCGCGCAGCCCAACTTCCTGCACGCGCCGCCGCAAGAGGCGAATCTGGCCCCCCATTTCGTCTACTGGATTGAAAACCAGTTGGCGGATATGATTGATTCGGGCACGCTTTCGCTTTCCCTGACCGGCCTGCGCATCTACACGACGCTGAACCTGGGCCTGCAAAACAAGGTGCAGAGTATTATCCAGAATCAGGTTCAGACCCTGACAAACAACGGGGAGGATGTAGATAATGGCGCGGCGATAATCATCGACCAGCATACCGGAGCCGTGCTGACCATGCTGGGCAGCGCCAATTATTACGACTCCGCCATTGACGGCAAATTCAACGTTGCGCTGAGTGACCAGCGCCAGGTGGGGTCGTCGTTCAAACCGATCACCTATGCCACTGCCTTTGAAAAGGGCTGGTTCCCGGCCATGCCCATCTTCGACGGCCCTACTGACTTTCCTACTGGCTATAAACCGCTGGATTATTCGCGCAGATTTACCGGCCAGCAAACCGTGCGCACCGCGCTGCAAAATTCGCTGAACGTGCCTGCGGTGAAGGCGTTGGAGTTTGCCGGGGTTCAAGATGTCGCCAACATGGCAAATCGGCTGGGTGTTACGACGCTTAACGGCTATTACCCGGTAACGGCTGATGGCCCGAAATGCGGCACCTGCCTTTCGATGACGCTGGGCAGCCTGGGCATTCCGCTGTTTCAGTTGACCTCGGCCTACAGCACGTTTGCCAACTATGGCGTGCGCAATGCGCCGTTTGGCATCTGGCGTATCACCGATCAAAATGGGAATACCATTTTCCAGTATACGCCCCAGGGCCAGCAGGTCATCAGCCCGCAGGTTTCGTTCCTGATGACGAGCATTCTGAGCGATAACCAGGCGCGCTCTACAGAGTTTGGCTTTTGCAATCCGCTGTATCTCGAAACGGATGCTGATTGCCAGGCCGGATTGCCCGCGCGCCCAGCCGCCGCCAAAACGGGCACAACTTCGGACTTCAGGGATGATCTGACGGTGGGCTATACCATGGACTACACCATGGGCGTCTGGGTGGGCAATACCGATAACCACCCGACCAATGAGGCCAACGGTATCGTCGGCGCTGCGCCCATCTGGAACGCATCCATGCTTGCAGCGGAGCAGGGACGCCCGTTCATCAATTTCCCTGTCCCCCCTGGCGTGCAGCGCGAATATTACTGCGGCAATGGCGCTTGTTCCACGGACTGGTTCATCACCGGCGTAGTTCCTCAGAGCACGGTGGGGAATGCTGGTCAGATTCCTGGCTGCCTGAAGATTCCCCCGCCATCCAGTTCGGATAGCTGGACAGTGGAGTGCGCGCCGCCGAAGAAGCCCAAGCCTCCGACTGGCGGTGGCGGCGGCGGTGGCGGCGGCGGAGGTGGCACTGGTGGCGGCACTGGCGGGACTGGTGGAACTGGAGCCGCCAATCCTGGTGCTGCTCTCTATGGGCCAACGAGCCAGGCAACGCCACAGCCTTTGCCACTGCAACATAACCTGCCTCAGCAGAAACTGGCGATTCCAGACATCATTCTGGAGCGTTCGGCGCTGCAACGCTGAGCCGTGAATCACTCCAGATGCAGCGAGCATCATGCCGCCGAGAGAACACCCGGCGGCATTCGTTTCTGATTGGGAGCCAAAGCTCCTGCCCCAAAAGAGAAAGCGAGCGATGTATGCCTGATGTGCGTTTGACCGTGACGTGCAGCCTGGTGATCGAGCAGGACGGAAAGCTCTTGCTGGTGCAGGAAGCCGAGCCTGACATTTATGAACTCTGGAATCAGCCAGCCGGGCACGTGGAGCCGGGCGAAACCTTCGAGGAATGCGCGCTGCGCGAGGCACGCGAAGAGACCGGCTATGATGTGGAACTGATCGGCATCCAGGGGGTTTATTACGATATCGCGGCGGGTGATGAGGACATCAATCTGTGTTTTCGCGCCAGGCCACTTGGGGAGGTGCGCTATCCGCTGGCCGATGACATCCTGGGAACCCGTTGGTTCAGCCGCGACGAACTGCTGACCTTTCCACGCGAGCACCTGCGGCACGCCCGCACGGTGCGACGACTGGAAGATTGGCTGGCGGGCAGAGCCTTTCCGCTGGAGGTATTGGTGCGCATGCCAGCCCGCCCAATTGAGAGCTAATCGCGTTTCTGTGGCCCGCGCTCGCCTTCAGGGGACCAGGTTCGGCGGTGTTTCGCCGCGCAGATGGGCCAGGATATTCGCCGCTGCGGTGGTTGCCATGCGGGCGCGGGTTTCGTAGGTGGCGCTGCCGATGTGCGGGGCCAGCACCACCTGTTCCATCTGGAGCAGCGCCGGATGGATGCGCGGCTCATCCTCAAAGACATCGAGCGCCGCGCCGCGCAGCCGCCCTGCCTGGAGCGCCGCCACCAGCGCGGCCTCATCCACGATAGGCCCACGCGCTGTGTTAATGAGATAGGCTTCCGGTTTCATCCGCTCCAGCGTTTCGGCGTTCAGCAGATGATGGGTCTGCGGATTATAGGGAACATGCAGCGAGAGAAAGTCGGCGCGGGGCAGCACATCTTCCAGCGAGGCAAAGCTGGCGTTGAGAGCGCGTTCTTCCTCGGCAGGAAGCGCGTGACGCGCTGTATAGAGGATGCGCATGCCAAAGCCCTGCGCCCGGCGCGCTACTGCCCGGCCAATGCGGCCCATGCCGACGATGCCCAGCGTTTTGTCGGACAGTTCCGTGCCCAGCAGCAGCAAGGGTTGCCAGCCATGAAAGCGCCCGGCGCGTGTAAATCGGTCGGCTTCGGGGATGCGCCGCGCCACGGCCAGCAGCAGCGCGAAGGTAAGGTCGGCGGTAGCGTCAGTTAGGACGCCCGGTGTGTTGGTCACCAGAATGCCCAACCGCCGCGCGGCCTCCAGGTCGATGTTGTTGTAGCCAACGGCCATGTTTGCCACCAGCCGCAGCGGCGGCGAGCCGTGCGCGCCTGCCTCCAGCAGCGCCGCGTCGATCTGATCGGTCAGCAGGCAGAGCAAATAGTCGTGGTCGGGCACGCGGGCGCGCAGTTCCTCTGGCGTCCAGATGGCTCCTGGCGTGGGATTGATTTCCAGCGAGGCATCGCGAGCGCCGCGCAGCAACGCCAGCCCCTCGTCAGGGATGTGCTGAGTGACAAGGATGCGCGCAGGCATGAACGTCCTCCCGTTGATGGTTAGCTGCCTGTGATCTCGCCGTTTTCGCCCGCAGGCTGGGCCGCGCTGGCCCCTGGCTCCCCGACGATCACCAATGGCTGGCCCTGGTTCACGGCCTGACCGGCGGCAACTTTGATCTCCTTGACGATGCCCTTGCGTGGCGCGCCCAGGTCGTTTTCCATCTTCATGGCTTCCAGCACGGCCACTGTCTGGCCGCGTTCCACCGCGTCGCCAACGGCCACGGGGATGTTGACGACCAGCCCCGGCATCGGCGCTTTGACGGCGGCGTCGCCGCTTTCGTGGCCGCCGCCCGCCAGACTTGCCAGGGCGCGCTCGCGCTCGTCTTCCAACCGCACCTCATAGGGCTGGCCGTCGAGCAAGACTTCGTAGCGCTGCCCGCCCTCGTCGTCGGCCTCCAGGCGGCGTACCACCACTTCATAGGAACGGTTATCGATGAGCAGGCTGTAGCGTCCCGCGCTGGCGGCTGGCCCGGTGCTGCCGATGCGCAGCCAATCGGCGGCATAGGCGACGCCATCCAGGGTAAGCTGGCGCTGCTGGCCGTTCTCATCGACGCTGATGGTGAAGCGCTGGTCGCCCAGGGACGCGATATAGCGCATGGTCGTTCCTACTCCTCTGTCTCTCGGAGATGCGGCGATGCTTCTCAGTACAAGGGAGTATACAAGAGGGTGCGCGGCGCGGTCAAGTTGGGCGCTCGGCTTCGCTCGCTTGACTGCTCGCCCGGATTCAGCACTTTCGCCGAACGAGCAAACATGATATGATGGCTGCCCGATGAAACCATATACATGCCTGTTTGTGGATTGGCATCTGACGCTCTCGACCTCCGTGTTCTGGGGGCAGTTCAGCGCTCCAGCGCACCCTCAGCACGCGCTCTTTGCCTTGATGCAGTCAAGGCTCTTTGGGCCTGACGGACTGAACAGGTGGCTGCTCCCGTGGATGCGTGGCAAGCTCACCAGCGAAGGCGTGCTGGCGGGCGTCTGTCGCGGCACGGATGTTGATCTAGCGTTTGCGCTGCAAACGTTGCAAGACAGTTGTCGGCAGATGCGTTTTGTTGCTGATGTCATCCCTGACGCTGTAGCGGCCCTGCGCGCAAAGGGGCTGCGAGTCGTGATTGCCACCGACAATATGGATACGTTTCCGCGCTGGACCGTTCCCAGCCTGCGCCTGCGAGCGCTGTTCGATGATATTCTTTGCTCGTTCGACCTGGGCGCGCTCAAAGAGGATGTCGATCAGGATGGGCGCAGCCGCTTCTTTGCAGACTATTTGCGACGTCAGCACATCGGCTGGGGCGAAAGCCTGCTGCTGGATGATGGCGGCGAGGACTTTGGCGCGATCATCCGGCGCTTTGGCATCGATTATCAACATATCGAGCCAGGGAAGGGGTTGGTGCCAGCGTTGCAAGCGCTGATAGCATCTCTCTCGTGAACATTGTGCGCTATAATGCCGGTACGTTTCGCAGCAGCATGCTGCTGCAAAAGCTATTACCTATGAGTAGTTTGTGCATGGTAGCATCAGGTAATGCGTCCATATGTTGAAACGAGGCGATAGACAGCCGGAGCCACGGGGGCGTGTCATCGGACCTGCGGCGACGGCTGAAGAAGCAGAGCGAGCGATGACGCGGCTGCTGGCGGAATGGGAATTGCGCGCCCGCCGCCTGCGCCTGGAGGGCAGCGGCGCGCTGCTGAGCCGCAAGGCCAGCGCGGCCAATCCGGTGGCGCTGGCCGCCCGCGAGCGCGTGGTGCAGCAGCTTGCGGCACTTGGGCCGGAGGCGTTGGAGCCGTTGATACGCACCCTGCGCCTGGAGATGCCCGGCAGCCTGGCGGTGGGCCGGGCGGCTATGGCTGCGCTGGCGCTGGGCCGGATGGGCGATTTCCGCGCCGCCGCGCCGCTGCTGGAAGCGTTACGCGATCAGCGCCCGGATGCTGCGGTGGTGCGCGGCGCGGCGGCGCTGGCGCTGGGAGAGTTGAAGGCCGAGGCTGCTGCCGCCGTTTATGAGCGCGCGCTGACCCGGCAAAGCCGTGACAACTGGCAGACAGAGATCGAGCGGCTGGCGGCTCTGCGCGCGGAGACGGTAGTGCAGGCGTTGGTGGAGGCGCTGCGCGACCCCGCGCCGGAAGTGCGCGCGGCGGCTGCCGATGCCTGCCTTGATCTCTGCCTGGCCGAGCCTCCTGAAACGCTGCTGTTTGCGGGCAAGCTCAAGTCGCCTTCGCTCACGGATGCGGTGCCCTCGCCACTCTTGCTGGCCGTGGAACCGCTCTGCGAGGCGCTCAAAGATGCCAACGCCGCCGTGCGCGCCAGCGCGGCCACAGCGCTGGGCTGGATTGGCGACGCCCGCGCTGCTGCGGCGCTGACGCGCTGCCTGAAAGACCCGGCTGAGGCGTGCCAGGTCGCGGCGGCCCAGGCGCTGGGGATGCTGCGCTCGCCGCTGGCGCTGAAGCCGCTGGCGCGGGCGCTGGGGGATACCAGTCTGGCGGTGCGTCGACAGGTCGCTGAGTCGTTAGGCAGGCTTGGCGACCCGATTACCGCTGATTTGCTGCTGGACACGCTGACCGATGAGGAAGAGGCGCTGGAAGTGCGCGCCGCCGCCGCGCGGGCGCTGGGGCAGTTGCATCTTCCCCAGGCGCTGCCGGTGCTGCAAGACTTACTCGACGCGCCAGAACCGGCGCTGCGCCTGGCGACTGTCGAGGCGCTTGGAAGCCTGGGGTTTGGGCGAGTCTATCGCTTGCTCGTCCCACTGCTCTGGCATGATCCTGATCGCGCGGTGCGCCATGCCGCAGCCCGCGCCACCGCCCGGCTGTCCCAGGCCAGGCAGTGGCGCGCTCGCTGGCGCTTGCGCCTGGCCTTCCGGGTTGCTCCCCAGGCACGCCAGGAAGCGCTGGCGATTCTGGAGGAGCATGCTCGTGCAGGGTCTCAAGCGCTGCGCGAGTGAAAAAAGGTTGCGGAAGAACGCACGCTGGGCCCAGCGTCAGGGGGCGCGTCGTCTGGCTGGCCTTGTTCCCGAAGCTGCAAGATATAGCCAACGCTGGGCAGGGTCAGCAAGAAGCGCGGCTTCTCCGGGTCTGGCTCGATCTTCTGGCGCAGGTGGTGGATGTGGGTTTTGATGAGGTTCGCTTGATTATCCTCATAGCCCCAGATGCGCTGGAGGATGGTGCTGGCCGGAATGACCTGCCCTGCATTGGTGACGAGCAGGTGCAGCAGCCGCCCTTCAATGGGCGTCAGGCGATAGCGGCGACCATTGCGCATCACTTCGTGACGGCTCAAGTTGACGCTGGTGGGGCCAATCTTAAACTGGCCGTCGTTTCTGGCGGCGGCATACGTCTGGGCGCGGCGTCCAAGCGCGTTCAGGCGCGCTTGCAACTGGCGCATGGAAAGCGGCTTGGCGAGATATTCATCTGCTCCTTGCTCCAGCGCGCGTACCTCCTCATCTTCGAGCCGCGGCTCGGTCAGCACCACAATCAGCCCCAGGCCCTCCTGCCGCAGTTGCTGGCAAAACTCCGGCCCGTTCGCGCCTGGCAGCGATAAATCGACAAGGGCTATTTCTGGAGAGCGTTCATGCCAGAGCTTCAGGGCTTCGCTGGCGTGCTGGGCGAGTAAAAAGTCATGGCCGTGGCTGCGTAGCCAGTAGGAAAGGATTGTCACAAATTCTTGATCTGGATCAGCAATGAGGATATTCATGGAGCCATCCTTACATCTTTCATTCTTTCACCTTCAGCGAGCGCTGCGCAGGCGCGCCTTCTGACCGAACGTCTGAAGCCTACTCTAAAAAGAGAACGGGCGCTGTGAACCGTTTTACGGATGGATTGTTTCCGGCCTCACTTTTGTAAAGCACTCAAAGTCTTGTGTCCTGGCGCGTGGCAAGGTATACTGCAAGCCATGAATCTCGACATTCGCCGGAGGTGAGGAATGGCCCACGAAGTGTTGATCTTGTGGCTGGCCTGGTGGGGGGGCGCGACACTGCTCACGCTGGGATGGATCGTTCTGAATGCCCGGCGTCGCAGGCGCATCAGCCATGCAGGCGATGACGAACTAGCCCTGATAGGGCTGCCCACGTGGCGCGATGATCTGCTCTGGGGTGCGCTGGTCGTGGTCGGCGGGGGCGTTGGCCTGGCAGTGAATCTCTTCTTGCTGAAGGATGGGCATACAGCGCGAGGCATCCTCGCATCATCTATCTTTGGCTTGATTATGCTGCTGGGGGTGTTGATGGTGCTCAAAAATGGCCTGGCGCCTACCGATGTGCTGCGGCTGGATGCGCAGGAACCGCCAGATGCCCTCTCGCCAGATGCGACCGATTCAGAGCTGCTGGAGCGGTTGAAGTATCAAAACGCGCGGTCCGACATCTAACGCGAATGCAGCGTCGGGCGCAGAGGCAGGCTCAGGTTTGCCCGCTCGCCAATTGCTCGACGATCTGCTGCAAGAGTTCGCGGTTGCCTGCGGCCAGCACGCGATAGCCGGTGGTGAAATCCACCGGCCCAAGCGGTTGGCCGTGTTCGTTGCTGAAGCAGCCCCCGGCCTCTTCGATAATCAGCGCTGGCGCGAGAAAGTTTTCCGGGGTCAGTCGCCAGCGCAGGTCGACATAGCCTTCAAAGGCTCCCTGCGCCACGTAGCAAAGATCAAGCGTCGTGGCACCTAGCCGCCGCACCGTGGAAGCCTGGCTGACCAGCCGCCAGACGCTGGGTGGCAGCGCTGGCAGGTGTGGGTCGTCCTCATTGCCGGGCGCGCTGGGCATCTGCACCCGGCCAAAGTTGACGGAAAGCATCGCCCGGCGTAGTTCAGTGATGGCGGAACCGCGTATGGGGCGGCCATTCAGAAACGCGCCGCTGCCCCGCGCCGCCGTGTAGACGGCGTTGCCAAAAATATCGCCCACAAAGGCGTACTCCACCAGCGCCGGGTCCAGCACCGCCGCATCGCCAGGAAACACGGCCACCGCAAAGCCGACGAGCCGCAGCCCCCGCCGAAAGTTGTTGCTGCCATCGCAGGGATCAATTACCAGCGTATAGCGGGGTGGTCCGTCGCCAAAGCGAAGATCACCGGCTTCTTCGCTGAGGACGCGAAACGCTGGCAAGTGGGCGCGGGCATAGGCCAGGGCGCGTCGTTCGGCCTCAGCATCGAAGGCGCGTGTTGCTTCACCTTTGGGATTGGTGCCCACTCGTTCGCTGTTTTCCATGCCCTCGCCCAGCAGATAGGCGCGCACCTCGGTAAACATCCCCTGTACGACGCCCGGCACATCCAGCGTTGGCGCTGATTCTGCATGACCTGTGCTGAGGGCGTCGTCAGGAGGGGGTGAGGCAGGCTGCATATCGTCTGGCTGCCTTGCTTCTGGTGGCATAGGAGGTGCAATCCTTTCGTGCGTTAAGGTCAAGAGGGCGCTTCCTGGTGAAACCGTTGGGAACATATGGCAGTGTTTACTATAGCACACCCCTCTTACTGTGTGGGCCAGACCTGAAAGATCAAAACGTGACAAATGGGCGCAGTCATCCGTCATAGTATCGGGTCGGCCTGGAGGCCGAAGGGTGGAACTTGGGGTTTTTGAGGACGAGTTGAGAGCCGTTCTAAGGATGCACCGCTGCACTCCTCAGAAAAGATGAGCCATGCGCGCCCTGGGCTTTCGCATATCGCCAGGGCGTTTGCTATTTCTTGGCATGTTGTATCGGAGGAACAGTACCTTGGGATTATTACTGCAAGGAGAGCGGGTTCAGCGTGTTTCGCCTCTGCGCAAGGCCATCCGCCGATTGACGGAGACTCCCCCGACGCAGGAAAAGACGACAAGCGCTGCCAAAGCCGCTAAGCCATCCTGGCTGCTCCTGTTTTTTGATACCTGCTGGGTATCAGGGCTGCTGGCCCTGACGCTGTACATTTCCTGGGTGTATGACAAATTGCCCGCGGGCGATCCTGTAGAGTACCATGGCTATGCTGTGGCGTTCTGGAAAGTCCCGCCGCTTTTCCATTCGTTCCCGAGGGAATATCCTCCGCTTTCCATCGTTCCCTTTTCGTTCACGCTCTGGCCGCATTCTTCGGTCCATTACTATTGGGTGTTTGCGGGATGGATGGGGCTAATCGTCTGCATTTCCTATGTCTTGTTTGCGCGCTATCTTTCGCGCGGCAAGGCGATGGCCTATGTGGTGTATCTGGTGGTTGGCGGGGTGGGCACGCTGCTGATGCGCTTTGATCTGCTGCCCGCGCTGGCAACGTTTGGCGCGCTGCTGCTGGCCGAGCGCAAGCATTATCGTTGGGCATACGCGATGCTGGCGATTGGGGTGCTGCTGAAGCTCTACCCCGCGTTTCTGGTGCCGGTGCTGATGGCCGCTCAATGGCGTGAGAGCGCGCCCGTGCAGCCCACGCCCTCCACCGAGGCGTGGGGCTGGCGTCAGCGGCTGGAGTCCCTCTGGAGCAGAGCGCTGGAAAGCATCAGCGACTATCGGTCCTCGGCACGTGTGCTGTGGCAGCGCAGCCAGGAGATGCTGATGGGCGTGGGCGTTTTTGCCCTCGTGACGCTGCTGGGCTTCGCCGTGCCCGCCACAATCAATCTTACAGGCACCATGTCGGAGTTCAAATACGCGCTGTCGCGCCCGATTCAGATTGAATCGGTGCCCGCCAGCCTGCTCTGGCTGGGCACCTTTATGGGCTTTCCGGCGCAGCCGAACCATTCGTTTCTTTCACTGAACCTGGTGGGGCCGCTCGACAGCGTAATTAAGCCCCTTTCGCTGCTGGCGCTGGTTGGCGGCACGGCCTTCGTCTGCTGGCAGGTGCTGCGCGGCAAGCTCTCCCTGGGGCAGGGCTTTGTGGCGATGATTGCGGTGGTGCTGGCGTCGAACAAGCTGCTAAGTCCCCAGTATATTATCTGGATTCTGCCGCTGGTGGCCTATGTCGAGGGATTTGATCTGCTGTGGCTGGGCGTCTGCGCGCTGACCACGCTGATCTTCCCGTTTATCTACCAGACGCGGCATCCCATTCTGCTGGTGCCCACCAATCCGCAATTTTTGCCGACGATTGCCCTGCGCAACACACTGCTGGTGGTGGCGACGGTGCTGGCGATTCGTGGACGGCGGCGCGCTGTGACGCCCACGCCAGAAGCAGCGCCGGAACTGGAACTGGCCGAGTTTGGGGAACCGCTGGCGGGGCGCTCAGACGTGGCGTTGGAGGGCCAGCGCTCGGCGGCAGACGCGCGCAAGCCGCTCGTCAAAACCACGCAATAGCAGGCGCTAGCTTTTCTTCTTGGGGCTACCGGAAGGTCGCGGCGGCTGGGGCTTGTCACCGGAAGTCGGGCGGGCCTGGCGCGCGCTGTCGCGCTCCCCGCCGCTCCGCGCGGCCTTGCTCTGCCGCGTTTCTCCCTGCGCGGTTGACCTGGCTCCGGTGGTCTTGGGTGCGGGCCGCCGCTGCGGCTCCCGCCTGGGCGGTTGTGGCGCGGCTTCTGGCGCTGGCGACGCTTCCCCAGCCGGTTTGGCCTCTGCTGCCGCTTCTTCCTCGGCTGCCTCGCTCGCCATCTTCGTATCGGCGACGGCAAAGGGTTCCGGCGCAGCTTCCGCGCTGGCGGCTGGCGGCGTGGCCGTCGCCATGGTTTCGTCGCGCGGCGCTTCCACATACGTTGGCGCTGCTTCCTCAGCGACGAGCGTTTCCTCCTCGGCGGCCTCTGGCGTCGTTTCAGGCAGCGGCGTGGTCAGCGGCGCTGCGGTGGTTGCGGGAGCCTCGGGCATGACCTGCTCCACAGGCGCGGGCGCTGCCGGGGCCGGAGGCGTGGCAACTTCTGCCCCTGGCGTGGGGAGAGGCGCTTGCTCTCGCAGCGTGGGGTCGACCAGTTCGGCAGGAGCCAGGCACCAGGCGTGCAGCAATTCATTCACCTCGTCGGCTCGCTCCTCTTGCACCGCGTTGCCCGCGTGTTCGATCACTTCCAGCCGCGTGTGCGGGTTGAGCCTGGTCAACGCTTCTGCCTGCGTCGGGTGGTTAATCGCGTCTTGCGCGCCCCAGACGAGCAACACAGGCTGTGGCAGGTCGACAAAGTTGCCCAGGACATCGATGTCGAGCTTGCCGCTCATGAAGGCCAGGGGAGCAAAGCGCGCGCCAAATTGATGAGTTGTCGCGTAGAGATGTTCCACAACATCCGGCGTGACAAGCTCAGGATTGGTGTAGCTCTGGCGCGCCACCAGCCAGGCCAGGGCTGGCCTGGTCGTCAAAAAGGCGAAGGGCACCTGCCCAGCCGTGTTGCCACTGACGCCGCGCAAGAGGCGCTGAAGCGCGTCGCCTGACCTGACCGCCCAGTCGCGCTCCTCCTCGGCGGCGTGTGGGAGGATGCCGGTGGGGCTGATGAAGATCAGTCGGGTGAAGAAACGGCTGTCGAGATAGGCGGCGCGCACCGCGAACGGGGCGCTGTGATTGCGGGCCACCACGATGGCCGGTCGGGCGATGACCTCGCGGACAAAATCGCTCACCAGATGCACGTAGACATCGGCGCTGTAGTCAATGGCAGGCCGATCAGAGAGGCCAAAGCCCAGCAGATCAGGGGCATAGACGCGAAAGTTCTGGCTGAGCGCGTTGAGGTTTTTACGCCACTCGAAAGAAGAAGCGCTCAGGTGAACGCTGTGGAGCAAGAGGACCGGAGGCGCGCCAGCAGGCCCGCGTACGGTATAGAACACGTCTCCTTCGCGGAAGCGGAAGAGATGGCGCTCGCCTTCCAGAGCGCTTTCCAGCGGCTGCGGCGTAGCAAGCACGCTGCTGGCCGTGATTGCCAACGCGCCGCCCGCAATGACCGCGCCCGCCAGCGCGGTTCCTCGCGAGATTGCTCGTATTACTCCCATACGCTTGTGCTCTCTTTCCAATCATGGGCTGCGCTCGTCAGGAGAGCAGCGCTCAGGCAGTCAAGGCATCAAGAAAAGTGACGCAAGTCCTATACCATGTGCGCCGCGCCGACTCAGAAGCATGCCTGCGACTCCACCACTTGATACCCCTGTTCTTGCAGCACACGCAGCAGTTGATCGCAGTGGGCGCGGTCACGGGTTTCCAGCGTCAGGATGACTTCCACCTGATGGATGGGCACCTGCGCGCTGAGCCGATGATGGTTGACTTCCAGCACGTTGACGCCTTGATCGGCAATGACTTGCAGCAGCCGCAGCAGTTCGCCAGGACGATCAGCCAGCAGCGTGTGGATGGCAAGGAAGCGTCCCGCCGCCGAAAGGCCGTGCTGAATGAAGCGGCTGACCAGATTGATATCGATGTTGCCGCCGCTGAGCGGGCAGATGACCGTGTGTCCTTTGACATCGATCAGCCCGCTGAGCAGCGCCGCGACGCTAATCGCGCCCGCGCCTTCCACCAGGAACTTGCAGCGTTCCAGCAAGAGCAGCACGGCGCGAATGATCTGCTCGTCGTCGATGAGCAAAATGTCATCCACCAGTTCTTTGATGATCGGAAAGGTGATGTCGCCAGGGCGCTTGACGGCGATGCCATCGGCGATGGTGCTGATGGCGGGCAGCGTGACGACCTCGCCAACATCCAGTGAGGCGCGGCACGAGCCGGAGCCGCTGGCCTGCACGCCGATGATGCGAATGTCGGGCTTGAGCGACTTGGCGGCAATGGCGATGCCGGAAATCAGGCCGCCGCCGCCGATGGGCACGATGAGTGTATCGGCATCAGGCTGCTCGTTCAGCATTTCCAGCGCCAGCGTGCCCTGCCCCGCGATCACGTCGACATCATCGAAGGCGGAAATATAGGTCGCGCCGGTTTCGCGCTGCATCTCCATGCAGCGGGCATAGGCGTCGTCGTAGGTGTCGCCGTGCAAGACGACCTCTGCACCGTAGGCGCGGGTAGCGGTGACTTTGGCAAGCGGCGCAAAGCGCGGCATAAAGATGGTGCAGGCCACGCCCGCGTCTCTGGCGGCAATGGCTACACCCTGCGCGTGGTTGCCAGCCGAGGCGGTGATGACGCCGTGCTGGCGCTGCGCCGCGCTCAGCCGCGACATTTTATACGTTGCGCCGCGAATCTTGAACGACCCGGCGCGTTGAAGCATTTCGGCCTTCAGATAGACATTGGCGCTGGTCATGGCGCTGAAGGTGCGCGAATGAATCATCGGGGTCCGCGCGATGGATTTGCGTAAGACATCCTGCGCGCGCCAGATGTCGGCAATGCTGACCGGCAGCGCGCCCTTGGCGGCTTTGGCGGCGCGCCCATTGACGCCCCGCGCCGGGCGAACGCTGGTGTGGGTGGTCGCAGGCTCCTCGGGAGCCTCGAGAGCATCTGAACTGGCAGCCGGAGCGGCAGCATCGGCTGCGCCAGGCACAGGCAGAGATGTGGGCGCAGTGGCTTCTGTAGTCATGCAAACGACCTCCTCAAAACGTGCGCGCCGTTGCGCATAGGTGTCAGCATCAACGCTGTCATCTTAGCACACCGATGGCATAATGTGCGCTGCGCGTTTGTATGAGGAGCTTCGCTTTTAGTGGCTCCAGGTGACCTCCACGCTTGCCGTCGATTCATAGGTTAAGTTGATCGCATAGAATGGCTGATGTAGTGTCCAGGTACATATTCTCTTCAAAATAATTTCTCCTGTCCCTTGCAGGGAGTTCGTGGCTGGCCCGACATATAGGCCGAGATCGCTGGACGAAGGCGAACCGCCAATATCGTGGTGCGCGGCGTCAATGGCATCTGCCGTGATGGAACAGGCCAGGTCGTCTGAATCAGGGGTGTAGCGAATCCGGTACCCCTCACCGTCGACCTGGGGTTGTTGAGGGGCAAGCATGCTCCTGGCTCTGACGTCGATCATCGGCACAGGTGCAAGCTGGCCGATGCCTTCCGTATAGCCGATATAGAAACAGGTGTACCCTTGCAGGTCATACCCCAGACGAGGCACTTTGAGCGGATACTGCTGCAACGTGTTCAACTCCAATATGGAGTGAACGTTGCAGGTCACATATTGCCCGGCATCAAAGAGGACATAGTTGTTTTCCTTGATGACATGTGTTCTGAACTTGAAGGTAAAATTCGTCTGGTGATCGGCTGCGTCCTGGTCCTCATCAATGTTGATGGTGACAATCAACGTTGCGGCTGACGTATCAATCGGGGTGACGCCGATGAGTGGAGGGTCGGCAGCCGGAGGGTCCGTATTGCCAAGATCGGTCGGCACGCTGCACGAGGATGCCAGCATGACGTGCGCCAGCACGATCACGCAAGGGAGGAGGCTTCTTGTGTACATAGGCTCCTTCCTCTCTCAAAACAACTGCACGAGGCTGTAAAGAGGGATTATAAATCAATAGAAAGTATAGCATTACTTGTCTGAGGAAAGAAAAAAATAGAGGGATTGGATAGTACCTTTGGTGCAGGGAAGCAGGCGTTTACTGCCTTTAAAATCCCTCCAGCAGCCCCCGCGCTACATCCCGCTGGTGTGCCTGGTTGGCTTCGTAGCGGGTGAGCCATTCTTGCGGCAGCAGCGCGCGGGCCGTGGGCCAGGTGAGTGGCGCGCCAGGGTTGAGGATGCCGCCATCGAAAATATCGGCGAGGAAGCTGGTCATGTCGCCCGCGTCGAGGGTGGCGCGCACGCGGGCTTCGAGATAGCTAAGGGTATCGAGCAGGATGGGGCTGCCGGTCTGGCGCGTCTCCCAGCGCAGCCCGGCCAGCTTGTCGCCGTCGCGCCCGGAGCGCAGCCCCAACTGCTCGATCAGGTTGAGGTTCTGTTCGCCCAGCAGGTGCAGCGCGAAGACACCGCTTTCCAGCAGCAGATGATGGGTGAAGTTCGCTTTCCAGATGTCGATGAGGATGCGCGGGCGGTCACGCAGGATGCTGGCGTTGAGGACCGACACGGCGATCTGCCCGTTGGCCTGACCGCCGTGCGCGGTGGTGATGGCGACCAGCGGCGACCAGAAGTGGCCGGTGATCTGTTGGATAGTTTGCTCGTCCATAGCGTATGCCTGGCTTGCTAGTCGTGGGTCTGGCCGGTTTTGCGTCGAATGAGCGTAAGTACATAGCCATAGAGTCCGTCAAAAGGGTCAACCAGCGCGCGCGACGGCTGGATGGGCTTGCCAGCGCGCAGCAAGGCACTGATCGACTCCAGAAAGGCGACGACAGGCGCGTAATCGGGGTCAACCGACATCTCCTGACTGAAGGAGTCGATCTTGCCAGCCATGCGCTCGCGGCGCTCCACGCCGCGCTGCCCACGGGTGGCGATGGCGATGACCGTTTGTTCGGCCACATCGCCCAGCAACTGGCTCAGGTCTTCCGCCTCGATGTCGAGAGCAAAACCGCCGCTGGGGCGCGGGTAGCTCTGTGGCAGAGTGGTCAGCGACGGCTTTGCCACAGGAGGGTCATCGCCGGTTGAGCGTGAGCCTTTGGGGCGCACCGCTTCCAGTTCTCCGCTGTGGCCGTTGTGTGTCGGCTGGGCGGGTCTGGGGCGAGTTGGTTTGCGCGCAGGTGTTGGCGCTGCCTCAGGTGCGGGTGCGGCCTCAAGTGTGGCGGGCGGAGCGGCTTCAGCAGCCTCGGGCTGCTCCAAAGGCGGGGCGGCAGATGCAACGGCTGGCTCTGGCGCGGGCGTCTCGGCAGGCGCAGCCGGTGGTTCGACGATTGCGGCGGCTGGCGTGGAAGGTGTCGGCTCTGGCGCGCTAACCGCTGTCGGTTCCAGCGTGGCGGCAGGGGCAGTCTCGCCGGGCAGATCAAGCGCGCCATCTGGCAAGCTGCTGGCCCTTTGGCTGGCCGGGTCGCGCCAGACGCCCGTCACCAGCAGGAAACACGTGGCAAGCAAGGCCAGCCCAGCGCCGACGCCTTCGGCGGCCAGCACGCCTGACCAGGTGGAAAAGAAAAAAAAGACAATAGCTAATGTTGCCAATCCCAAGAGAAGCGCTGCCAGCCCCAGCCAGAACCGGGGTGGTCTGCGCGCTGCTTTCATTGTGCCCTCATCCTTCGTGGAGATGCGATTTCCCGTTTCTGCCCCTTCATCACCTATTGCCAGACCGGTGCTGCTCTGGTGAGTGGGGTCGTGCGGGCTGGGCATAAGGTATCCCTCCAGTTGCTTGTATGAAAGTACGCTTCCACTTCTATACTAACATGCCCCTCTGAGGAGAACAAGAGTCGCCAGCCATGCTCAGATTGACATGGGCGCAAGCGGGTCAATATAATGCCTCGGAACTATCTCCAAAAGCATATTGCTCTGCAACAGAGAGAAGGAACAGCTATGGGCGTCAGCGATGATACAGTCATTCAAGATATTGTGGCCCGCGAGATTCTGGATTCGCGCGGCAATCCCACGGTAGAAGTGATGGTGACCTTGCTCGGCGGCGCGGTTGGCGTGGCGGGCGTGCCATCGGGCGCGTCCACGGGAGCGCACGAGGCGGTGGAACTGCGCGACGGCGACAAGAGCCGCTATGGCGGCAAGGGCGTGCTCAAAGCCGTCAAGAACGTCAACGAAACGATCAACGACGCCATCACCGGACTGGACGCGCTGAATCAGGTGGCGCTGGACCAGGCGCTGCTGGAACTGGACGGCACGCTGAACAAAGAAAGCCTTGGGGCGAACGCCATCCTGGGCGCGTCGCTGGCCGTTGCCAAAGCGGCGGCGGCGGCGCTCGACCTGCCGCTCTATCGCTATCTAGGCGGCGTCAGCGCGGCGACCTTGCCGGTGCCGATGATGAACATCCTCAACGGCGGCAAGCACGCCGAAAACTCCACCGATCTGCAAGAGTTTATGGTGCTGCCGGTGGGCGCGCCATCGATGAGCGAAGCGGTGCGTATGTGCGCGGAGGTGTATCACGCGCTGAAGAAGGTGCTGCATGATCGCGGCCTGAATACCAATGTGGGCGATGAAGGCGGCTTCGCGCCCTCGCTCGGCTCGAATCGCGACGCGCTGGAAGTAATCCTGGCAGCCATCGAGGCGGCAGGCTACCAGCCGGGCAAAGATATCTACATGGGGATGGACCCGGCGGCCAGCGAGTTCTACGAGAATGGCAAGTATGTGCTGGCCCGCGAAGGGCGCACACTCAGCGCCAGCGAGATGATTGACCTCTATGAAAAGTGGATCGGCGAATATCCCATCATCAGCATTGAGGATGGGCTAGCCGAAGATGACTGGGAGGGCTGGGCCGAACTGACCAAACGCCTGGGCGACAAAATCCAGATCATGGGTGATGATCTGTTTGTGACCAATGTGGTGCGGCTGAGCCGGGGCATCCGCGAGGGCGTGGGCAATTCTATCTTGATCAAGCTGAACCAGATCGGCTCGCTGACAGAGACATTGTCGACGATTGAGATGGCGAAGCGCGCGCGCTATACGGCGGTGGTGTCGCATCGCTCCGGCGAGACGGAAGACACGACGATTGCCGATCTGGTGGTGGCGACCAACGCGGGGCAGATCAAGACCGGCGCGCCTGCCCGCAGCGAGCGCGTGGCGAAATATAACCGCCTGATGGCGATTGAGCAAGAGCTTGGCAGCGCTGCCCGCTATGCGGGGATGGAAGCGTTCTATAACATCCGCAAGTAGGCGCTGATGCTGGACTGAGAGAGCCGCCGCTCGAAGCTTCGAGCGGCTCTCTCAGTTGCCCAGAACCTTCCTAGCGCGGTAGAGACGCCAGATCGATGGAGTAATCCTGTCTCCTGCCGAACTGATTCCAGCCTGCGCGCCGGAAAGCGTTCGCCATGGGGGCGTTGCCGACATCCGTATCCGCTTCGATGCGTGATGCCCCGGCTGCCGTCAGCGTTGCGGTGCCCCGGGCCAGCAAATCATCAATGTAGCCGTGCCCGCGCTGCTCCGGCAGGACACCGATATAGCCAATGGTGTTGTTGGCTGAGGGTTGGACAAAACCAACCAGAGCGCCACGCTGGTCATACGCCAGTTGCCACCACCCTGGCGCGTGTCCCAAACGCTGCAAAAGCGCGAACATATCCCGCGCGTGCTGTGTTGGGCCAGCTTCTTCGCGCTCGGCAAGGATGCGCCGGTCAAGCGTCTGAACGGTCGCCCGCTCGATGGCCTCAATGAAAGCGGCTTCGCCTACTTCCTCCAGGGGGCGAAACGCAAGACGTTCAGAGACACGGGGGATCGAATCTCCAACCTGCCAGGCAAAGCGCAGCGTCTCGCGAAGCATCTTGAACCCCACCTGCTCGAGCAAGGCGCGCCGTTTTTCGGGAAAGCGCTGCCACTGCGGCGCGGATGACGGAATATCAAGGACATGCTCCGCCTTGCTAGCGCCACGTGCCTGCATATCCTTCAGCGCCTCTTGCAATACATGCGCGCCTATCGTCAGGTAGTCAGCGCGCTCCCAGGGGATGGTAAAGAGGACAAGGTCGCTGGGCGTCTGAAGCGAGGGGAAGGCCCAATAGGCCAGGGTTCCAACGATCTGGTTCGCTTCTTCGAGGAAGAAGCACCAGTCCAGATGGGTGTAGCCATCCGTCAGCAAGCGCTCCAGATACTGTTGAACGTCTTGCGCGTGCTCAGGCTGCCCGGCCACGAGCGCAAAGCGTTCGATCTCGCCCGAAACCAGGGGGCGAATAGTCATCATGGTGATACTCCTTGTTTTTGGTGAACACAACAGTTTTCAGCGTCCTCATGATGGTTCTCACCCCCTTTGTCATAAAATGAGCGCCTTAATCGCTAGCTCTGCTGAGGCATACGCCAGATATTTCGGGCGCTTGTACAGTATAGCTGAATAGCTGGAGGCAATGCAAGCGCGGGCATCAGTCGGCGGCCTGCGCCTGTTGTGCCTGCATCGGCTGCGGCTCTTGTTCGCGCAGCCCGCCCAGGTGGCGCATCTCCGGCCAGATGAGGGCCACCAGCGCCACCACCAGGATGGTGCCGAAGCCGCCCAGCACCACCGAGCCGACGGGGCCGAGCAACTGGGCGACGACGCCCGATTCGAAGCCGCCAAGCTGATTCGATGTGCCGATAAAGAGCGAACTGACCGCGCCCACCCGTCCGCGCATCTGGTCGGGCGTGCGCACCAGCACGAGCGTCGCGCGAATGACCACGCTGATGTTATCCAGCGCGCCCAGGGCAAACAACATCGCGAACGAAAGCCAGAACCACTGCGACAGCCCGAAGATGATGGTTGCCACTCCAAAACCGGCCACTGCCAGCAGCAGCGTTGGCCCGGCGCGCTTGAAGGCTGGCCGCTGCGCCAGGAAGAGCGCCATGCACACCGCGCCCAGCGATGACGCCGCTTGCAGCCAGCCCAGGCCGAACGGCCCCACGTGCAGAATATCTCTGGCGAAGATGGGCAGCAGCGTCACCGCGCCGCCCAGCAGGACCGCGAAAAGATCAAGCGTGATGGCCGCCAGCAGCACCTGGGTCTGGCCCAGAAAACGTAGCCCTTCAACCAGCGCGCCCAGCTTTCTTGCCGAAGCCGTAGGCGCTGTTTGTGGCCCAACTTTGGTGAGCAGCAGCAGCGCCACCTGCATCAGGAAAAGAGCGCTGCTGATAACATACACCCAACCGGCCCCACCAAACACGCCAATCAGCAAGCCGCCCGCCGCTGGCCCCAGCACAGAGGCAAGCTGGTTGACACTGCTGCGCCAGGTGATGGCGTTTTCAAAGGCTACCTCTGGAAGCACCTGCGCCACCATGGCTGACCCGGTGGGAAAGCTGAAGGATTCGGCAGCGCCAAACGCCACCAGGCACGCATACACCAGCAGCAGCGCCCCTTGCTGAAACGAGAGCAGCGCCAGGCCCAGCGTGGCAACCACAGTGATGATCTGAGTGACGACCAGCAAATATTTGCGGTTCAGGCGGTCTGCCGCGTATCCGGCGGGCAAAAAGAGCAGAATGAGGGGGATTACTTGCGCCAGGCCAATGCCACCCAGCACCAGCGCCGACCTGGTGCGATTGTATAGCTCCCAGCCGATGGCAATGGTCAGCATTTGCTGGGCAAAATTGTTGAGAAAGCTGCCCGCCAGCAGCAGCAGAAAATTGGGATAGCGCAGCGCTTTGGACGCTCTTGGATCAGTCCTTGCTGTTGGGCTGGTATCATCTGTCATGCAAAAACCTGTTCTCTTTCTATCAATACGATATAACGATATATCGTATTGATAGAAAAAAGTCAAGGGGTGTTCGCCGCAGCGCTGGCGCTCCTATCCGCGTGTTGGCAAGCGTCAGCAGGCTCAGGAAGTGGGCGCGTCTGCTCCCTGCGGCTGAAGCGGGGTATAGAGTTCGACAAGATAGCCATCGGGGTCGGCCAGATGGGCCGCACGCGCGCCCCAGGCCGGGCGATCTTGCGGCCCATGCAGGGGATTTGCGCCGCGCTGCACATACCCGGCATAGGCGGCGTCCACATCATCGACGCGAAACACCAGCACCGCCTGATGCCCGGCTGGTCTATCCGTTGGCGCGGCTGCACCGAGCGCGGCGGTAAATCCCTGGCGCGTCATCAGTTCCACACCCGCGCCGTCCGTTTCAAAATAGGCATAGCCCATGCTCTCGTCGCCAAAGCTCATCTTGAAGTCCATCACATCGCGCCAGAACCTGATCGACGCGCCGATGTCGCCCACCAGCAGGCGCACATTCACAAATTTCATCGCGTAGTGCTCCTCAGCTCTGTATGCAAGCAGTTCTCTCACCTGGCACGCTGCGCCAGGCGGTATGAGGTTGGAGAGGCGCATATTTCGCGCCCTCCAATAGTATAGCTGAGATAGCGGTGAGAACTGGTCCTGATTTACCGGTATCAGCGCGAAGCTGGCGCGTCGATGCGCGGTGGTCCCTGGCGGATGCGCGCGCGTATATCTTCGGGCGCGTTTGGCGCCATCCACATGGCCTCGTTCCACCAGGTGATGCCCGCTTCGACATAGGGCTGCACCGTTGCGCGGGCGCGCTCGGGGTCGTCGCCGGGCGTGCGGCCCTCCATGATAATATCGAACGGCGTTGCTTGTGACCGATGATCGCTGATGTATGCCCGCATCGCCTGAATATCCTCCGGGGTGACATCAGCGAAACTGCCGTCGTCGTTGAGTTTGGCGGGCAGCAGGCTATCCCAGCGGAGCACGCGCTGCATCGATTTTTGACGCGGCCACGCGCCCACAACCCAGACCGGAATGCGTGGCCGCTGTATGGGCGGCGGCAAGAAGTGCATCTCCTGCAAGTGATAGTGCTTGCCGCTGTAGCTGAATGGCTCGCCGCTCCAGAGGCCCGCCAGAATGTCCAGCCCTTCATCCAGCAGTTCGGCTCTGGTCTTGCGGTCAGTCGCATCGCCGACTCTGCCGAAGCCTGCATCGTCCAGCGCGCCCAATCCCACCGGTAAAACCAGCCGCCCATCGGAAAGTTGATCGATGGTCGCCGTCTCGCGGGCCAACTTCCAGGGCCGCCGCCGCGAAACGGGCGTCAACATCGTGCCCAGCCTGACCTTCCGCGTTTGCACCGCCATGGCCGCCAGCGCGACCCACGGGTCATAGCCGGGCATGTGCGGGTCCAGTTCGCTGTCGATATAAATGCAATCGGGGATGAACACGCCGTCCCAACCTGCCGCTTCGGCCTCAATTGCCAGTTCAACGACCACCCTGACATCGCCGCCAGGAATGACAAAGCCATACTGCATCTGCGCCTCCTTTACTAAAAACCAGAGATTCAGGAGCAACACAGCGAGTATAGTCGGCCCTTCATGTCATCTGCTGTCATATTAGTGTCTGGCGCTCCCCGGAACATCCCCAATGCGCACGCTGCGCTGCCCGCGCAGTCGGCGCTGGGCGCGAAAGCCTCCCAGGACCGCCCCGACCACACCAGATGGGCCATAGGGTTCATAGGCTTGCATGCGCGTAATCAGATTGTTCTGTACGTCGATGAAAAATGCCTGGGGAAACTGGAGGTGCCGCCCGTTCTGCAAAATATGATGTGTTGCCACTTCCACGGCTGCCTGCTGACCACCGGGCGACTCATAGTAGTTGACGATTCTGAAGCCAAACTGCTTCATCCCGGCGAAGCCCCAGCGCAGTCCGTCGGTAATCGCGGCCTTGCCTGCCATCACCGGCGAGGGATAATGTGGGTCAATCAAAACTGCATCCTCGGCAAACAGCTTGAGGACGGCGTCCAGGTCTTTGGCTTCCACAGTGGCGAAGCTCTGCTCCACCAGCGCGCGCAGCGGAGTGCTCATCATAGTGCTCCTCCCCTTGTTCTTGAGAGTGCGGCATACATCAGCCGTGCCCCTATATTACCGCATCCTGGCAATCAGGCGTGTCGGTGATGTCTTCCCTCATCTCTTGCTCAGGAAGTTTTTGATCATGATCGCTTTGATATTGACAGTGACAGTGTTACTGTGTATAATAGGAGCATGCTCGAGGAAGAACAAACACTCACCATTGAGGAACTGGCCGAGCGCGCCGAGACATCGGTGCGCACCATCCGCTTTTATATTGCCGAAGGGCTGCTGCCTGGCCCTGGTGCGCGTGGCAAGGCCGCCAGCTACAGCGGCGACCACTTGCAGCGCCTGCGGCTGATTCGGCGGCTGGCGGAACAGCGCGTGCCGCTGGCCGAAATGCGCGAGATGCTGGCGCGCCTTTCGCCGGGAGATGAGCAGGCGCTGTTAAATGAAGAAGAGGAGCGAGCCATGCAGCGAGAGCAGGCGGCGCAGTCGACTTCACCGAAAGACTATCTGGCGACGCTGCTGCATCAGGCGCGGGCAGCGCGCCAGCCGCCTTCTGCCCAGCCCAGCGCCGCAACATCATTCCCGGCAGCGCCCGCGCCAGCCGCCAAACTTCCTCCCCAGCCCATTCCTGGGCTGCCCAGTCGACCAATCCATATGTGGCAGCGCTGGGAGCTTGCGCCAGGGGTGGAACTGCACGTGCGGGCGGATGTGGCTGCCCAGCAGCGCCAGTTGATCGAGCGGCTGCTGTGGGCAGCCGGGCCGCCAGATCAGAAATCTCGATGATTGAAGCGTTGAAAGAGCGAAAAAGGAGGCGCGTATGGGCGCTGGAAGTGGTCCACGCAATGGCAGCGGAGCGAATGTCACACTGAGGGTGCGCCCGGAACGGCGTCTCATTCGTGAGGATGGCAGTTTCCGCCATATCGATTTTCAGGTGCAGGTTAGCCAGGAGACCGCGCGCACCGAGGCGGCGCGCACGCCCTTGACGCTGGCGCTGGTGCTTGATCGCAGCGGCTCGATGCAGGGCGAAAAGATGCAGATTGCCAGGCAGGCCGCGCTTGGTGTGCTTGAGCGGCTGGATGAGCGCGATCAGGCGGCGGTGGTGGTCTTTGATGATCGTATAGATATTGTGCAGGCAAAGGCGGCGGTGACGCCTGCGCTCAAAGCGAGTGTGCGCGCGGCGCTCGCGCTGATCGAGGCGCGGGCCAACACGGCGCTGCACGAAGGCTGGCTGACCGGCTGCAACGCGCTTGCCAGCGAGCGCCTGCCCGCTGCCAACGCCGGACTTTCGCGCTGCTTCCTGCTGACGGATGGGCTGGCGAATGTGGGCGTGACTGACCCCGAACAGATTGCCAGCGAGGCCGCTGGCATCCGCGAACATGCCGGAATTGGCACCAGCACCTTTGGCATCGGCAACGACTACAACGAACTGCTGCTGGGGCCACTGGCTGTGGCGGGTGGCGGCCAGTTCCATCACCTGCGCACGGCAGACGAGATTGCCAACACGTTCATTGGTGAGCTTGGCGATCTGCTGGCGGTTTCGGCGCGCCAGGTTCGGCTTGAGATCGAGGTCGAGACCGGCGTGCAGATTGATCTGATTAGCGCGTATTGGGCCAATGAGTCGTCGTCAACGGTCACGCGCGCTTCGATTGCAATTGGTGATCTGCTCAGCGGCGAGGAGCGTCATATTGTGGCGCGCTTTGGCTTTCCGGCGCGCCAGGGGCTGGATGCCCGCGTGGTGCGGGCGCGCGTGCTCTGGGTGGCCGAAGACGGCGAACGCAGCAGCGACTGGCAAGAGATGCGTTTCAGTTACGCCGACAAAGACGCCTGCGATGCGGAAGCGCGCGACCCATCGGTGATGCACTGGGTTGGGCTGCACGAAGCGAGCCGCGCTCAGCGCGAGGCGATCAAGCGCAACAATGCTGGCGACCTGGTGGGCGCTCGCGCCGCACTGAACGCGGTTGCTACCTCCATTTCTGTGTACGCTGGCAAGGACGAGGAACTGCAAAACTCGCTCGCGGAGTTGGAGAGCGTCGAGCAGCAGATGGCGAACGCGCCGCTGCAACCGGAACTTACGAAAGAGATGCTGTATCGCCAGCAAACCAGTTCGCGCGGCCAAAAAGATTATCGCTCTAAAAAATAGCTAACAACATAGCTAACGCGCGGCGGCAGCCTGCATCGCTCTTTGAAGCGTGAACTTGAGGCCGCCGCGCGTGAACTCTTTGGCGAGCGCGTTGAGTTCGTCGAGCGTGCTGTCGCTCTCGATCAGCGCCAGTGCCATGATGCCTTGCGTTGCCAGCGTGCGGCGTGGGCCGCTGGCCCAGCCCTCGATCTGGCGGCGCAGGCGCGAGGCCAGCCGATCATCGCCCAGCGCGCAGGCCAGCGGCAAGAGCCAGGATTCCGCCGATGCCGCCCCGTTTTTGACCCAGCCGCGATAGAGCGCCAGCGCCAGATCGCCAGAGGCGCTGCGGTCCATCAAGGGCAGCGCCTGGCTAACCTGCGCGCTCAGCGCATCTTTGCGCTGGACACGCGACTGCCGATAGAGCAGATAGCGCAGCACCGCCAGCGGAACCGGCGTTCCATCGGCCCAGCGCAGCGCGGGCGCTGCTTCCACATCGAACCAGGCCAGCGCCAGCGTGGGAACGTAGCGCAGCGTGGCCTCGGCTTCGGCGATGATGGCTGCGGCAGAGTGCGCGCTGGCTCCCTGGAAAGCGGCCATGACGGCGGGCACGCCCACCGCGTCCAGAATCGCTTCGGTGACGCGCGGCGTTTTCTCGGCGTCGAGCCGCGCCGAAATCCTCGCAGTAGCCTGCTGTCCGCCAATCTGCGCCAGTGTTAACACGGAGGCCAGCCGGGCATCGGCGCGGCGATGCGTGAGATACGGACTCACCCCTTCGATGGCCGCCTGGCCCTGACTCGCCAGCCATTTGCGGCTCTGGTCACGAATCCCCTTGGAGCGATGGGCCAGCAGCGAAAGCGCGTAGTCCTCTTGTCCATCCCATGACTGTTTGAGCAAGACCGCCAGCGCTTGCCCTGCGGTGATGGCACTGGCGTTGGCAACGCAGCGTTGCAGCGTCGGCTGCGCCTGATCGAAGCTGGCAGCAGCCAGAACCCTAATCGCCTGCGATGAGCAATAGTAGTTCGGGCTGAAGGCAGCCGCTTCCAGCAGCGGCCAATACTTCGCGGCGTCGAACTTTATGAGCGCCTGTAGCCCGGTGATTTGTATCTGGGCATAGTTATAGCGCTGCTGGTTGGGGAAAGGCGTCTGGGCAGCTTCCAGGGCAAGATCGAGATGCTGCTCCACATTCTGGTCGAGCAGGCCCTGAAGGGCAAACAGCCGCGCGTAGTAGCTGACCGCGCTGGATGATCGGGCAAGCGCCCTGACCCAGTCGGTAAACCTGGCGGGGTCAGCCTTGAGCAGTATTTTGGCAATAGCGCCAAGGGCGTTGGAACCGTAGTAACCGGCATGCGGGGAATGCTCGTCTTGTTGTTGTACCTGCTGTGCAATCTGCCAGGCCAGATCAGTATAGGGTGGTTGGGCTGTGACCAGCAAAAAGACGAAAGCGGGATAGACGCGATACCTTTCATGCGCCTGCTTGCTATCTATCGCCTCCAGCAGGTCGCCCGCACGGTCTGGAACAAAGGAGAGCAGATATTGACCGAGCGGCGAAATCTGGCCCTGAAGCACCGCATTCTGGGCAAGAGTACACGCCCAATCAAGCACCTGCCGCTGCTCCACTCCTCGCTTCAGCAGATACTCGAACGCCTCTTTGATGCGCTCTTGTTTTACGAGGGGGTTGAGGAAGGGATAAGGCATGTCTGTGACGCTGTAGAGGTCCAGCGCGCGCAGGTCCAGCGCATCCAGATGCTCTTCTTCGGAGGGCCGAAGAAAGGGCAGATAAAGATAGCGTTTGCTTGCAATGGCTGCCTGCCATTCCTGGCGCGCCTGCTCCAGCGAGCCTTGCCCTTTCAAGTATTGGACGAATGCCTCCATCATGGTCTGGGGAAGACGGCGGTAGGCGCGAAGCTGCTGCTCGAAGGTGTCAATCCGTTCTGCCTCGGTCATGGTATGACCTCCCTACGCTGCTGCAAATATTTCTGCTTGATGTGTTTCCATTCTTTGCGAGTAGTGGGAATGAGGAAAGAGCGGCGGCTTGTGGGCGTGGGAATCCAACCAGCGAGGGGTTTATTCGCTCGGGTGAGGCATGTTCTTCCAGGTCTGGAAGAGGTGCAGGAGTTGCTGCCTGGTTTCGGGGAACAAGGGGTCTTCGGCCAGCTTGCGCAGCATGGCGATGGTTTGCTGAATCTGTTGGATATACGCCTGGCAGCCAGAGCAGTCGGCAATGTGCTCCTCGAACCGTGCCTGCGCGGTTGGGAGGAGTGCTGCTTCCAGATATTCGGTCACGAGTCCTACGACTTCTTGACAACTGAGTTCATCATCAGAGGGCATCATCGCTGACCCCTACTCTTCCTTCAGATACTGTTCCAGCGCCCGCCGCACCTGGGATCGCGCGCGATGGAGCAGTACCCGTTGATTGACTGCCGAAATGCCGAGCAAATTCCGAATCTCTTCGGAGGGGCAGCCCTCGATGTCGTGCAAGGTGATGACGGCGCGCTGGTTGGCGGGCAGCGCCTGCACGGCCTGCTCGATATGCCCACGCGTCTCCTGCGACAGCAGATGATCTTCGGGCACGTCTTCCCAGCGCGAGGGCGGGGAAATCCAGCCTCCTGCTCCCTGGGGCTGATCGGTTGGGACGAACAGGTCGGCGTCCACCTGCCCATCCTGGGCTTCACCGCTGCTGAAGTCTGCCAGCGACGAGAACGGCACGCTGCGCCCTTCGCGCTGGGCATGGGTTCGGGCGCGATTCATCAAGATGCGGAATATCCACGTCTTGAGCGACGACCGCCCCTCGAAGCGATGGATGCCCTGAAGCACGCCAATCCAGGTATCCTGCACGACCTCTTCGGCCAGGGCGCGCTCCGGCAGATAGAGCATCGCCAGCCGCAGCAGGGGCATATGATATTGTTCGACCAGCGCCATAAATGCCGCCTCGTCGCCGTTGCGCAGCGCCTCGACCAGACGCATCTCTTCCGGCGATGCCGTGGAGCCTGACCCATCAGCCTTCAGCAGGTTGCGCTGTGCGGCTGCTGCGTCGGGCGTGTCTCCGGGCAGGCGCGCTTGCTCGTCCATTGCTTCCTACTTTCAAGCGAACCATGCGTCTGCGCTGAGCACGAGAGCGCTCGATGATTCGCCTTGCCGCAGGAAGTATAGCGCACCCACCCGGCATCGTCAAACGGGCTAGGCCATTGCCGGTTCTTCCATCAACTTGCCATGTTGAGGCATGCCGCTTGCCAGTGGCTCGATATAGCGGCGCAGCGCCAGGGCCACCGCCGCGCCTTCGCCTGCCGCCGATGCCGCCTGCTTTGTGCTGTCGGCGCGGCAGTCGCCAGCGGCAAAGATGCCGGGAACGCTGGTCGAAAGCATGCCATCGGTGACGATGAAGCCGCGCTCGTCCAGCATCACCAGGTCTTTGACGATCTGCGTATTGGGCTGAAGGCCGATGAAGACAAAGACACCCCTGGGCTTGATCTCCTGGGTGTCGCCGCTTTGCGTGTCGCGCAGCACGACGGTTTCCAGGTGAGAGTCGCCTTTGAACTCTGCCGGAATGACGTTGGTGAGCACGTCGATCTGGGGATTTTCGCGCACCTTTTCGATGACAAACTTGCTGGCCGAAAGGCCGTCGCCGCGCGTGGCGATGGTCACATGGCTGGCAAACTTGGTCAGGAAGAGGCTTTCTTCCCCGGCGGAATTGCCGCCGCCGACCACCAGCACCTCTTTGCCGCGATAAAACGGGCCGTCGCAGGTGGCGCAGAAATGCACGCCCGCGCCAATGAAATCTTCTTCGCCGGGGATGCCTAACCGGCGATAGGTGGACCCCACCGCCAGCAAAACGGCCCAGGCGCGATATTCCGCGCCGTCGGCGGTGCGCACCCAGCGATAGCTGCCATCCACGCCCACCTCGGTGGCTTCTTGCGCGCTGAGGATTTCGACGCCGAAGCGCTCCGCTTGCTGGCGCAGCCGATCAGCAAACTCGCTGCCGGTGATGCCTTCCGGAAAGCCGGGGAAGTTATCCAGCCGCTCGGTGATGCCCGCCTGGCCGCCCACGCCTCCGCGCTCGATGACCAACGTTTCGATGCCTTCGCGGGCGGCATACAGCGCGGCGGTCAGGCCAGCCGGGCCGCTGCCCACGATAATCAGGTCATAGAAACGGTTCTTGGCGGTGGTTTGCAGGCCCAGCTTGGCCGCCAGGTCGGCGTTGGAAGGTTCGACGAGCGTGGAACCATCTTCGAAGAGAATGACGGGGATAATTTGTTTGCCGTTATTGACCTTTTCCACATAGGCCAGGCCGTCTTTGTCGCTGTCCACATCGACGAAGTTATAGTGAACGCGCTGCTCGCCAAAGAACTTTTTGGCGCGCTTACAATCGCTGCACCACAGGGTGCCATAGAGCGTGATGTTCGTATGTGACATATGCGTAACCTCCTCTATTGCTGTTTATTCGTCTTGCCAAAGCGCGAAACGTTTCATTGATTCACTGCGGCACAATCCCGTAGAGAGTGTAGAGAGTGTAGAGAGTTCACCATCACAGATACAAAAAGGAAGAGAAGAGACTCTCTTTGGAGAGAAAGCAGATTCTAAAGTCTCTACATTCTCTACACTCTCTACGGGTGTGTGAGAAAACAAAGCGATAACTGGGCCAGGAGGTTTGCCCTCATTGCCAGAGGGAGTCGATCACCTGGCGCAAAAGCTCTCGCGCATCTGCCTCGCCCCAGCGGCGCGAGTGTCGCGGCTGTGGGCTGCAAGCGAAGCAAGCGCCAGCCACAACCTGTAACATTTCTTTTGCCTGCAAGACAGGTTAGCAGGCTCCCCGCCGCGCCAGGTATGTATGTATGCTTCCAGCGTATGAGAAAATGAGGAAGCTGCGGAGTTTAACAAGGGTTTTACAAAGGCACGGGCAAGGCTTCTTGCTCTGTAAACCGTTGTGGTCTATGATAGACGAAGAACAAAAGATATTTGATGTTGAGGAGGTATGCGATTTGACAGCACCCCAAACAGACACTCCAGCCGAGCCAGCGCAGACGCCGCTGGACACATTATGCATCAACACCATCCGTACGCTTTCCATTGATGGCGTGCAAAAGGCCAACAGCGGCCACCCTGGCACACCGATGGGCCTGGCTCCCATTGCCTATACGCTGTGGACCAACTTTCTCAAGCACAACCCCGTTGACCCCGCCTGGCCTGACCGTGACCGCTTTATCCTCTCCTGCGGGCACGCGTCGATGCTGCTCTATAGCTTGCTCTATCTGACCGGCTATGATCTGCCGCTGGAGCAGTTGGAGCAGTTCCGCCAGTGGGGCAGCCTGACGCCCGGCCACCCCGAACATGGTCTGACGCCCGGCGTGGAAACGACCACCGGACCGCTGGGCCAGGGCTTTGGCAACGCGGTGGGCATGGCAATTGCCGAGCGCTATCTGGGCGAGGTCTTCAACCGCCCAGGGCATAGCATCGTCGATCACTACACCTATGGCATTTGCAGCGATGGCGACTTGATGGAGGGGGTTTCGCACGAAGCAGCGTCGCTGGCGGGACACCTGGGCCTGGGCAAGTTGATCTTTTTCTATGACGATAACCACATCACCATCGAGGGTGATACCGAACTGGCCTTCAGCGAAGAGGTCGGGCATCGCTTCGAGGCGTATGGCTGGCATGTGCAGCGCGTCGATGGCAACAACATTCCCCAGATCAGTGAGGCGCTGAAGAGGGCACGCGCTGAAACGCTGCGCCCCAGCCTGATTATCGCGCGCACGCATATTGCCGAAGGCAGCCCCAACAAGCACGACACCGCTGGCGCGCATGGGTCGCCGCTGGGCGCGGATGAGGTGAAGCTGACCAAGCAGAACCTCGGCTGGCCGGAACAAGACTTCTACGTGCCCGCTGAAGCGCTGGCGCACTTCCGCCAGGTGATCGAGCGCGGCAAAGCGGCGGAGGCCGACTGGCAAAAGCGCTTCGAGGCGTACTCCGCCGCGTTTCCTGAACTGGCGGCGCTGTGGAAGACAACGCAGAGCGGCGATCTGCCCGAAGGCTGGGACGCCGACATGCCCGTCTTCAAGCCGGAAGACCCGGCGATTGCCACGCGCGTTTCCTCTGGCCGCGTGATTAACGCCATCGCCTCCAAACTGCCGACGCTGATCGGCGGCGCGGCTGATCTGGCTCCCTCCACCGATACGCTGATGAAGGGCATTGCCGATTTCGGCGCGCAGCCGGGCGGACGCAATATGCACTTCGGCATCCGCGAGCATGGCATGGGTTCGGCGCTCAACGGCATGGCCCTGCACGGCGGCATCATCCCCTTTGGCGCGACCTTCCTGATCTTCTCCGACTATATGCGCCCGCCGATTCGCCTGGCCTCGCTGATGGAACAGCGCGTGATCTACGTCTTCACCCACGACAGCATTGGCCTGGGCGAAGATGGCCCCACGCACCAGCCGGTGGAGCAGCTTTCGGCGCTGCGCGCGATTCCGCACCTCACCGTCATTCGCCCCTGCGATGGCAACGAGACCGCCGAAGCCTGGCGCGCGGCCCTGACGCACAAGAACGGCCCGACGGCGCTGGTGCTGACGCGCCAGAATCTGCCGCACCTGGACCGCAGCGTGTATGCCCCCGCCAGCGGCGTCCAGCAGGGCGCGTATATCCTGGCTGACGCCCCCAACGGGCAAGCGGATATTATTCTGCTGGCGTCCGGCTCGGAAGTCTCGCTGATTGTCGAGGCAGCGAAGCAGCTTGCCGCGCAGGGCGTGCAGGCGCGCCTTGTCAGCGTGCCCAGCATGGAAATCTTCAACCGCCAGCCAAAAGAGTATCAGCAGCGCGTCTTGCCCCCGACGATTACCAAACGTCTGGCCGTCGAAGCCGCCGCGCCGATGAGTTGGTATCGCTACGTGGGCCTGGATGGCGAGGTGGTGGGCATCGAGCGCTACGGAGCCTCAGCGCCATACAAGACTCTGATGGAAAAATATGGGCTGACGGTTGAGAACGTCACGGCACATGCCCTGCGGATGCTGGGGCGATAGGAAGAGGAGGGGCGATGGTCTGTGAGCATCTTCGAGCGTTGGAGCAAGAAATCCTGGCGCGTGGGGTCACGGAGACCTTTCGCGGGCAGGCGTGGAGCAATCATTGCCGCGAGTGGGTCTATTTTGACTGCTACTTTGATCGGCCTGCCCTGCGCCAGCGCTTCCAGTTTGCCCCCTGTGTCAGCGAGCACGAGCATCGCGGCACGTTCAATGGGCAAGAGGCAGGATTTGTCTGCAACCAGTGCGAAGATGGCATCATGGGCCTGCATCCCGAGGGTGCGGCTGGTCACCTGGTCTATCGATAGGCCGCCAGGGAAGGCTTTGACAGCTAGACTGCTAGAAGGAGCGGGCTATGCGCGTAGCCGTAGGTATGGATCATGGGGGCTATCCCCTCAAAGAGTTTATTCTGGAAGAACTCCGCAAAGAAGGCCATGAAGCGGTAGATGTTGGCGCTTTCAACCTTGACCCAACCGACGACTATCCCAATTTTTCGCGAGCCGTCGGCGAAGCGATTTTGAATGGGCAGGCCGAACGGGGCGTGCTGGTCTGCGGCAGCGGCGTGGGCGCGGCGGTGGCCGCCAGCAAAATGAAGGGCATCCGCGCTTCCGTCTGCCACGACCACTATTCCGCGCACCAGGGCGTGGAACATGACAACATGAACGTCCTCTGCCTGGGCGCGCGCATCATCGGCCCCGAACTGGCAGTAGACCTGATTCGCGCTTTTCTGGCCGCGCAGTTCAGCGGCGAAGCGCGCCATGTGCGTCGACTGAAGGAAGTGAGCGAGATTGAAGAGGCGGGCCGCTGAGCAGGGTGTTCCGTCATATAATACAGTAGCATGAAGAGATTACGTATGAGATTGGTGCGATTCTGAAAGGAGCAAGCACCTTGGCACAGAACCCTTTGCAAGAACTCCACGCTGCCGGGCAGAGCATCTGGCTGGACTACATCCGCCGCGACCTGCTGACCACCGGCAAACTCGACCAGATGATTGCCGACGAGGCCATTACCGGCATCACCTCCAATCCGTCGATCTTTGAAAAAGCGATTGGCGGCAGCAGCGACTATGATGAGGCGCTGAACGCGCTGATTCGCGCCGACGGCAAGAAAAGCGCGGGTCAATTATTTGAGACGCTGGCCGTCGAAGATATTCAGGCGGCGTGCGACAAGCTGCGCCCCGTCTACGACAGCACCAACGGCCTGGACGGCTATGTTTCCATCGAGGTGTCGCCGCATCTGGTCCACGACACGGCAGGCACGATTGCCGAAGCGCATCGCCTCCACGATGAGGTGAACCGCCCCAATGTGTATGTCAAGATTCCCGGCACGGACGAAGGGCTGCCCGCCATCGAGCAGTGCCTGACCGAAGGCATCAGCATCAACATCACGCTGATCTTCTCGCTGGACTATTACGAGAAGGTTGCCAATGCCTACCTGAACGCGCTGGAGAAGCGCGTTGCCCGGGGTGAGCCGGTGGACAAGCTGGCTTCGGTTGCCAGCTTCTTCGTCAGCCGCGTGGATACGCTGGTGGATAAGCTGCTGGAAGAGAAGATCAAGACGGCCAGTGGCGCGGAAAAAGAGCACCTGGAGAGCCTGCGCGGCAAGGCGGCGGTTGCCAATGCCAGGCTGGCGTATCAGAAATATCTGGAAATTTTCCACCAGAGCGAGCGCTTTGCCCGGCTGAAGGCGAAGGGCGCGATGGTGCAGCGCTGCCTGTGGGCCAGCACCAGCACCAAGAACCCGGCCTATCGCGATGTCATCTATGTGGAGGAACTGATCGGGCCGGAGACGGTCAACACCATGCCGACGCAGACCATCGAGGCGTTCCGAGACCATGGCAAGGTAGCAATGACCTTGACCGAGGGCATCGACGAGGCGCGGCAGGTACTGAAGCAGCTTGAGGCAGCGGGCATCAGCTACAAAGCGGTGACCGACCAGTTGGAAGACGAGGGCGGCAAGCTGTTTGCCGACGCCTTCGACTCGCTGATGAAGACATTGGAAGAGAAGCGCAGCAAACTGCTGGTGGGGATGGGCGGCTGATACTGTGACGCGGGCGGTTACAACCGCCCGCGTCCTTACCATACGAACACCTGGATACTGAAAGGAGCCTGTTTAGGTGGAGGTTGCATTTATCGGTCTGGGGCGCATGGGCGCTAACATGGTCCGGCGGTTGTCGCAGGGCGGGCACAAGGTCATCGCCTATAACCGCACGGCTGAAAAGACTACCGAACTGGTGAGCGAGGGGCACGGCGTCGAGGGCGCGTACTCGCTCAAAGAGGTGGTCGAAAAGCTTCAGGCGCCGCGCATCGTCTGGTTGATGGTGCCAGCCGGGCAGGTGGTGGACGACCACATTGCCGAATTGGAGCCACTGCTCGCCAAGGGCGACATCATCATCGATGGCGGCAACTCGTATTACAAGGATTCGGTTCGCCGGGGGCAGGAAGTGACGGCGAAGGGCTTCCACTTCATGGATGTCGGCACGTCGGGTGGCGTCTGGGGGCTGAAGGTGGGTTATTGTCTGATGATCGGCGGCGAACAGGCGATCTTCGAGCACTGCGAGCCGCTGTTCAAGACGCTCGCGCCGCCCGATGGTTACGGCTATATGGGCGATCATGGCGCGGGGCATCTGGTCAAGATGGTCCATAACGGTGTGGAGTATGGAATGCTTCAGGCGTATGGCGAAGGGTTCGAGATTTTGAACGCCTCGCAGTATAACCTGGACCTGTACAAAATCTCGCACCTGTGGAATCAGGGCAGTGTTGTGCGTTCGTGGCTGTTGGAACTGGCGGAACTGGCGTTCGAGGCCGACCCGAAGCTCGCAAGCATCAAGGGCTGGGTGGCCGACTCCGGCGAAGGCCGCTGGACCGTGCTGGAGGCGATGGAACACGATGTCCCCGCGCCGATCATCACGCTCTCGCTGCTGGAGCGCTTCCGTTCGCGCCAGGATGAGTCCTTTAGTGCGAAAGTGATTGCCGCCTTGCGCAATCAATTTGGCGGACACGCCGTGAAAAGCGAGTAGCGCTGACGGGGAACCCCGCGCCTCCGGGTAACCCTCGCCATCCCGGGGCGCGGCTGAAACCGCCAGCCGGACCCGATCCGTTTCGTGAAGGAGTTGTTATGGCCGAAAGCGCCGTTCTTTCCAATCCACTGCGCGCGGGGATGCGTGGCGAGCGTACGCCTCAGCCCTGCGCCGTGGTCATCTTTGGCGCGACTGGCGACCTGACGAAGCGCAAGCTCTTGCCAGCGCTGTATAACCTGGCGCTGGAGAATCCGCTTCCCGCGGGATTCTCGGTAGTCGCAGTGGCGCGCCGCCCCTTTACCAACGAGCAGTGGCGCGAGTATGTCAAAGATGCGATCAATGAGTTTTCGCGTAATCGTCCCGTGAACCCCGCCGTCTGGGAGACCTTTTCGCAGGGCCTGTTCTATCACCAGACGGAGTTCCACGATCTGGCCGGATATGAGTCGTTGGGCCAGTTCCTGCACCGCCTCGACCACGAGCGGGGCATTAACGGCAACCACCTCTTCTATCTGGCAACCTCGCCCGAATACTACCCCGACATCATCCAGCGGCTCGGCCAGGCCAAGCTGGCGCACAAAGAGGGCCAGGGCCATCTGCTAGCGGCCACCCATCGCGGGCGCAATCATGTCAACCACCATGACGGCAATACTGGTGACGCGCAAGATGGCGATGAGATGACGGGTGGCTGGACGCGCATCGTCATTGAAAAACCCTTCGGGCATGACCTGGAGAGCGCCAAAGAACTGAACCGCAAGCTGCTGCGCGTCTTCGCCGAAGATCAGGTGTATCGCATCGATCACTACCTGGGCAAAGAAACCGTCCAGAACATCTTAGTGTTCCGCTTCAGCAACGGCATCTTCGAGCCGATTTGGAACCGTCGCTATATCGACAACGTACAGATTACAGTGGCCGAACAGGTGGGGGTGGAAGGCCGCGCGGGCTATTACGAGTCGTCTGGAGCGCTGCGCGACATCGTGCAGAACCATATGCTGCAATTGCTCTCGCTGACAGCCATGGAGCCGCCGGTAGGCTTCGAGGCCAACGCGGTGCGCGACGAAAAAGTCAAGGTGCTGCACGCCATTCCCACGCTTGATCTAGTGCAGGTGAGCAAAAATACGGTGCGCGCCCAGTATGGGCAGGGCTGGATTAACGGCCATCTCGTCCCAGGCTACAGCGAGGAACCCGGCGTTGCGCCCAACTCGACGACGGATACCTATGTAGCTATGAAGCTGGAGGTCGATAACTGGCGTTGGGCAGGCGTGCCCTTCTATCTGCGCACCGGCAAACGTATGGCAAAGCGGGTAACCGAGATCGACATCGAGTTCAAGCGCCCGCCGTTCATGCTCTTCAAAAACACGAACGTCACCGAATTGCAGCCCAATGTGCTTTCGCTGCGCATCCAACCGGATGAAGGCATTTCGCTGCGCTTTGGCGCGAAAGTGCCCGGCGGAACGATGCGCATTCGCGGCGTGAATATGGAGTTTCTCTATGGCTCGGCTTTTGCAGGTGAGCCACCAGAAGCCTATGAACGCCTCTTGCTCGACTGTATGCTCGGCGATTCGACGCTCTTTACCCGCCGCGATGAAACCGAGGCGGCCTGGGGCATCTGCACGAGCATCCTGGAGGGCTGGGCAGATCGACCTGTGTCGCATCTCCCCATCTATGAAGCAGGCAGCTGGGGGCCGAAAGAGGCCGACGCGCTGCTGGAGCGCGGAGGCAGAGACTGGAGGAGATTATGAACGCTGAACCGACGGGGCAGGACGTGTTGGCAGTGGAAATTCAAGCCATTGAAGATCAATGGACCAGGCTCTGGAAAGAGACGACGGCGGCCACACCGGCCAATGGCGGCCATCCGGCCACGCGGAACAGCGTTCTGAATTTAGTGGTGTTCACTCAGCGCGCTGCCACTGCCCAGGCAGTGGACAGCGCGCTAGATGAACTCTCTCAGCATCATCCGGCGCGCTCCGTGGTTCTGGTCGCGCAGCCGGACCAGGCGCAAGAAGAGATGAAAGCCTGGATTGACCTTTCCGTGTACAAACAGGAACTGCGCCAGGGCCAGAACGTCAGCGAGCGGGTGAAGATCGAGGCCAAAGGCCGGGCAGTGGATTATCTGCCCGGGGTGGTCTTGCCGCTCTTGGCAGCCAACCTGCCGGTCTTTACCTGGTGGGCCGATGTGCCCCCACTGGACCAGAAGGTGTTCGAGCGCCTCTCGGAAGTCAGTGATCGCATGATCGTCGATTCGGCGGAGTTTGCCAGCGTCGGCCAGTACTTCCTCAGGCTGGGACAGCTTTCACGCAGTCGCCAGTTCAACGCCGCGGTGAGCGATCTGAACTGGCAGCGCCTGGCTCCCTGGCGCGAACTCGTCGCCCAGTTTTATGATATGAAGCCTGCCCAGCCCTACCTGAGCGCCATTTCGCAGATTGTCATCGAATACGCGGGCAGCGAGGCGAACGGGCGCACGGTGGGCGTGGCGAATCCGGCTCAGGGCATGCTGCTGATCGGCTGGCTGGCGAGCAAACTCAATTGGATTATCGTGCCCGGCCAGCAAAAACAGAACGGCGGCGTGTATCATCTGGCGCTGCGCTCCGACCTGGGCGCGCAGATCGCCGTGGAGATTCGCCCGCGCGTCCCCGAAGCCAGGAAGAAACCGCCCCTGATTACCAGTCTGCGCGAGGCGCAAGAGGACGAACACGAAGCTGGCCCAACCTGGATGGCCTCGCAGATGGTGGCAGGGGCACTCAGCACCGTTACCATCACCAGCGTACATGGGGGTCATACCGGCGTATTTGTCATCCGCCGCTCGGCAGATCACGAGCATGCCACCACGTCTTGCACCATTGATGGAACGCCCTGGGGCCAGGCGCGCACCGTGCATCTGGATTCGATTGGGCGCAGCGAACTGATGCTTGCTGAGTTGGAAGCTTTCGGCCACGATGAAGGCTTCGAGGATGCCCTCAGCATCGCGGGCGGGCTGGCAAGCTAGCCTCGTCGACGTTCTACCCTTCGTCGCGCATACACTTGTAGCGCCTGCCGCGCTCAGACCGTGCGCAGGAACGATGTAATCAGATTTGCCAGTTCCAGGGGCTTATGAAAGGGAACCTCGTGATGGGTCTGCTCCATCACCTGCACCCGGCTCCAGCGCAGGCCAGTCATCGCTTCGGGCAGGAAGCGCTCGTTGATCTCCAACTTCTGGCTGCGTAGTTCTTTGGGGAAGTTGGAGGGCAGTTCGGTGACCACGACCAGTGATGGGCAGATGATATGTGGATAAAGCGAGGTGGGGCGATAGCGCCACATGCTTTGCAGCGTTTCTTCCCAGGCAGCGGGCGTCATGCATTCGCGCACGCTGCCATCTGGTTCGGTCTGGACGGTGGTGGTCAGGGCGCGCGCCACCTCCGGACTCCAGAACAGGTCGGCGCCTTCGTGCTGTGCATCCAGGTAGGCTGAGAGCGAGGGATATTGCCAGGTGATGGCCTCCATCCCTTGAGCAAATTGCTCCCAGGGTTCGTCTTCAGCCGACCATATGCCGCCATCCACCAGGATGAGTTTGCTCAGCAGGTTGGGGTAGATGGCACCCAGTGCCAGCGCGGCATACCCTCCATACGAATGGCCGACGACGGCCACCTGCCCTGGATAAAGGGCCTGAATAAACGCCCCCAGGTCTTCGGCAATGGTGCGCAGATCGTAGCCGGATGGTGGTTTGTCGCTGAGTCCACGCCCGCGCAGATCAGGGGCCACAACCTCGAAACCGGCCTCGGCCAGATGTGGTGCCACCAAATCCCAGCAATGCCCCGACGCCAGTCCGCTGTGGACTAACACGATGGGCTGCCGCAGGACGGGGCCGCTCTCGCTTGCCCATTTCACATAATGGAACCGCAGGCCGTTGACAGTCGTAAAGAGATCGACGCCGTTTTCGAGCATGTTCATAGTTCTTCGTTCTTCCTCGCCAAAAGCAGCTTGAGCGGTCCATTCGGGCATGGTTCGGGCGCGTTTTCCCTGGCCCAGCCACCGCAGCGTATCATGGCCGAAAGAAGGCTTTCTGTCAAGAGCGGGGTATCAAACCTCTTGATTTTTGCGGATGACTCGTGTATAGTTTTTATAGCAATATGCTATAAATTGGAACCGTAAAGAAGGAGTTGTATGGCTGAACTTGCGATTCGCACCGAGCATCTCTCGCGCTCCTTTGGCAGCGTGCAGGCGGTGGACGATCTTTCCTTAGAGGTGCCAGCCGGGATTGTCTTCGGCTTTTTGGGGGCCAATGGAGCCGGAAAGACGACCACCATTCACCTGTTGCTGGGCCTGCTGGAGCCAACCGGCGGCCAGGCCACGGTGCTGGGCTTCAACAGCCGCGCGCAGGCCGACCAGATTCGCGCCCGCACGGGGTCGCTGCTGGAGTTCAACGGCCTCTATGAGCGCATGAGCGCCGAAGATAACCTGGAACTGTACGGGCGTATTTATCATATGCCCGCGGCTGACCGGCGCGCCCGGACGAAAGAACTGCTGGTGCACCTGGACCTGTGGGACCGCCGCAAAGACCAGGTGAACAAATGGAGCCGTGGCATGAAGCAGAAGCTGGCCGTGGCGCGCGCGCTGTTTCATCGCCCGCCGCTGATCTTTCTGGATGAGCCAACCTCTGGCTTCGACCCGGTGGCGGCGGCGGCGCTGCGCGATGACCTGGCAACGCTGGTGAAGCGCGAAGGCGCCACCGTCTTCCTCAATACCCATAACCTGGCCGAAGCCGAGCGGCTCTGCGCGTTGGTGGGCGTCATTCGCAAGGGCAAGCTGCTGGCGCTGGGCAATCCCGATGAACTGCGCTTCAAGCAGGGCGGCCCGCAGGCGGAGATTGTGGGGCATGGCTTCACCGATGAGCTGTTGGCCTTGCTGCGCGAGCGGCCAGAGGTCGCCAGCGCCGAAGTGCAGAATGGGCATCTGATTCTGGGGCTGAAGGGCGACAGCGAAGTTGGCCCGCTGGTGAGCCTGATTGTGCGCCATGGCGGGGAAGTGGAAGAGGTGCGCAAAGGCGCAGCGAGCCTGGAAGATGTCTTCTTGACGCTGATGGAGGAATAGCAGCGATGAGCGATATGTTCACAATTGTGTGGAAGGAATGGAAGGACTCCCTCTTTCAGGGAGGCTGGCGGGCCTGGATTCGCCCGGTCTTGTTGATCGGCATTCTGGGCGTCTTTGAGCCGCTGGTGGGCAAACTCGCCTGGATGGAGCTGTCGCCGATTGAACTGGTGGTCTTCCTCTGGTTCGCCTTCTTCGTCATCATCTCCATCGTCGCCGATTCCTTCGCGGGCGAGCGCGAACGACATACGCTGGAAACTTTGCTGGCAAGCCGCATGCCTGACCGCTCCATTCTGTTTGGCAAAGTGCTGACGGTGGTGCTGTATGGCTGGGGCGTGATGGTCATCGGCCTTTTCCTGGGCGCGCTCGTCGACAATCTGGCGCATGGACAGGGGCAGTTCGTCTTCTATCCTGTCGATATGCTGCTCTTCACGCTGCTGCTGAGCCTGCTGGTGGGCATATTGGGGGCCAGCGCAGGGATATTGCTCTCGCTGCGCATGTCAACCGTGCGGCAGGTGCAGCAGATGCTGACCATTGGCACGCTGATTGTGGGCTTCGCGGTGATAGGGCTGCTCCAGTTGCTGCCTCAGAGCTTTTTCGTATCGTTCACCCCTGATGAGATTTTGTGGATGGCCGCTGGCCTGGTGGCCGTGCTGGACATTGTGCTGCTGGCCTTTACGCTGGCGCGTTTCCAGCGGGCAAAGCTCATCTTGAGCTAGGGCCGTAACTCATCTCTACCAGGCAGCATGGGATAGCACTATCCCGTGCTGTTTTTTCTGGCGCGGCGAAGCAGCCGCAGGGTGACGGGTATCAGCGCGCATACGAAAGGATGGGTCATACCGGTGCTGTATCAGCTTCGCGAGAAATTGTTTTCCCTTGGCGAAGATTTCGTCATTCAGGATGACCAGGGAAACGATTGCTATCTCGCTACGAGCAAATTGTTCTCCCTCGGCGAGAAGTTGTCGCTGTGCGATCTGAGCGGGCAGGAGGTTGCCCGCATCGAGCAGGAACTGTTGACGCTGCGCCCAACATACACCATCTGGCGCGATGGCTCCGAAGCCGCCACCGTCACCAAACGCCTGGGCTTTCTCAGCGAGCATTTTGTGGTAGACGTTGCGGAGTCGGAGTCGCTTGACGTGCAGGGTGACCCGTGGAACCATGAATATACGTTTATGCGCGCCGATCAGGAGGTGGCACGTGTCTCCAAGCAGTGGTTCAGCCTGTCAGAACGCTATGGGGTGGAGGTGCAGCCCAACGAAGATGATGTGCTCATCCTTGCCAGCGCCATGGTGATCGATGTGATCAATGATAAACGCTGATGCTGCTTGATCTGCTCTTTCCGCCGCGCTGCGTTGGCTGTGGACGCGGCGGCCACTGGTTCTGCCCGGCCTGCGTGGCCGCGACTCTGCCCGCCCCGGCCTGGGACGCTGGCCTGGAGCCGCTGGCGGGCCTATGGGTGACGGGCCTCTATGAAGGCCCGCTGCGGGTGGCGATTCACGCGCTGAAGTATGAAGGCAAACGCCAGCTTGCCGCGCCGCTGGGGCGTCTGCTGGCCGCGACCTGTCAGCAAAGGATGCAAGGCCGCGCCCGGCTGCGCTTCGATGCCGTTGTGCCGGTGCCGCTGCATCCCAAAAGGCAGGCCGAGCGCGGCTATAATCAGTCGGCGCTGTTGGCGCGTGGCCTGGCGCGGGAAATAGGGCTGCCGCTGCGTGAGGATATCTTGATACGCTCGCGTCACACGCCGCAGCAGGTGGGGCTGGATAACGCCCGGCGCCGCGCGAATGTCGCCGGGGCATTTGCCTGCCCGTCCCATCATCCCGCGCTGGCAGGAGCAGCGCTTTTGCTGGTCGATGATGTCTGCACGACAGGCGCGACCCTGGCCGCCTGCGCCGAAACACTATGTATCGCAGGAGCCAGGGAGGTGTGGGGGCTGACGCTGGCGCGCCCCTCACTGTAGGTGTGCGCTCATCCTGGCTCGGCTGCCGGTTGCGGCGCCCCCTCGCTGGCTGCTGTCACTGGTTCTGAGGCTTCGGCTCCGGCAAGCGTCACGCCGCGCAGGCCGACCATGGCATAGAGTCCACCCAGCACCACCAGGATGCCGGTGCCGGTAAAGATCGTGTCAATCGGGCCAAGGGAGACGCCCAACAGCGTGGCATGGAAGCCTTGCAAGACGGTGCTGGCGAGTGTGCCCGCGATGGCGGTCGAGGCCATGGAGGCCAGGGCATTGGTTGGGGTGATGACCGCTATGACGCGCCCAACAAACTCTTTCGGGGTCGCGTGCAAGATCAATGGCCCGGCGGCAATATCGACGGGCGCCAGCGCTATTCCAAGCAGGAAGAGCACGACGAGGGCCGGGGCAAAACTGGTTAAGCGGGCAAACGCCAGCAGGCCCACCCCCAGCGCGACGATGGAAAGCCAGAACAGGCGCGCGACGCCCATACGCTGGGCGAAGATGCTGGCGAGGATGGCCCCCAGGACCATTCCCGCGCCCTGGGCCGTGTCCAGAAAACCGTAGAAGTTGGGGGATGTGTGCAGGTTCTGGGTGGTAAAGAAGATGCTGAGCGCGTTGATGGCCCCGGCCCCAAGCATGACGATGATGATCGTGATGAAGAGCGTGAACAGGATGCGGTTGTGGAAAAAGAAGCGCAGCCCCGCGCTGAAGTCCTGAAAATAATTGCCGTGCGGCGCGGCTGCCGCGCCGTTGGCGGACGACGGGATGCGCACCGCCAGTATTGCCAGAAACGAGGCAACAAAGGAGAGCGCGTTGAGGAGCAGCGCCCACTCCACGCCAACGGTAAAGAGCAGCGGTGCGGCCAGCGGCGGCCCGATAATCACGGCCAGGCTGTAGGTGGTCTGGCTCAGGCCGCTGGCGTGGGCGCGCTCTGGCTCGTCCACAACGTCACCGATCAGCGCAAAGCGCGACGGGTTGAAGAACTGGGCGCAGGCGCTTGCCAGGAAGACGATGGTATAGATTGCGCCAAGCTGTTCGACGATGGGAAACTTTCCGATAGCCACCGGCAGCAGCAGCGCGATGAGAATGGCGCGCGAGGCGTCCATCGCCAGCATCGTGCGGCGCTTATTCCAGCGATCAACGAAGACGCCCGCCAGCGGGCCAATCAGCAGCGTAGGAACGGAGGTTGCCAGCAGAACGCCGCTGACTGCCACCGGCGCCCAGGTCTGCCCTCTGGCGATGACGGCGGCAATCCAGAGCACCAGCGTGGTGCTGAAGACGAAATCGCCCACGTTGGAGATCGATTGCCCACTCCAGAGCAGGGCAAAGTTGCGGTTGATGAGAAAGCCAGGTTTCTTGTTCGCAGACGTGGGCGATGCGGCGGTCTCCATGCGATTCCTCCGTCTTGTTGTCGCTGTTCCGACAATATCTGGCGCTGGCTTGCGCTTGGCTGCTTCAGCCAGCTTTCCTGGCAGAGAGCCGCCATGTGCAAAAGCTGTGATCTTGCTTACGGCGGCTCTTGCTGTGCCTCAGTTTACCCGACGGTTGCCGATTCCACAAGAGGCTCTGCTGTCGTCGTCTCAGGAACTTCTTCGCTTACGGCTGGCGGATCGGTGAAGCCCAGGCGCAGCAGCGCGTAGATTGCGCCGATCACGGCCAGCATGGCGCTGCCGGTAAAGATGGTGTCGATGGGGCCAAACGTCATCCCCAACGCCTGCGCGTGGAAGTCTGACAAGATATTACTTGCCAGGAATCCAGCAAAGGTGGTTCCCAGCACTTGCATCAGCGCGCTGGTGGGATTGAGGGTCGCTGTGACGCGCCCAATGTAGCTGCGCGGCGTCACCCGCAGGAGCAGCGGCCCGGCTGGGACGTTCACCATGGCGAGGAACAGGCCGCCCAGGAAGATGACAATCAGCGCCGGACCAAAGCTGCTCATCCGCGCGTAGGCCAGAATGGCGACGCTGGCAAGCAAAAGCGAGCAGGTGAGCGTGCGCACCAACCCCACACGCTGCGCGAACGCCCCGGCGGCAATTGCGCCAATGATGGCCCCCACTCCCTGTACCGTCGCCAGAAAGCCATAGACGGTGACCGGCGCGTGCAGGTTATTGCGGACAAAGAAGATGTCCAGCGCGTTCAGGGCGCTCCCGCCCAGCATGATGATGCTGACGGTGATAAGTAACGTCAAGATCACCCGGTTTTTCACCGAGAACTGTAACCCGGCGATCAGTTCACGCAGGAAGCCGGGGCGCGCTCCGGCCTGGCGGCTGATGGCTGCCTGTGGGGCGCGCACGGCCAGCAGCATGACAAAGGAACAGGCGAAAGAAAGCGCGTTGATGAGCAGCGCTATCTGCGGGCCAACGGTCAGCAGCAGAATGGGAGCCAGCGGCGGCGCGATAACGAGTGCCAGGCTCTGCGTCAACTGCGTCATACCGCTGGCCTGCGCGCGATGCGGATCATCGACAATATCGCCGATCAGCGCCATGCGCGCCGGACCAAAGAGTTGAGTGCAGAGGCTGGCAAGAAAGACGACGGCATAGATCGCGGCAAGCTGCCCACCCAGCGGCAGATGCCCGCCAGGCAAAAAGGGCAGCGGCACAATGTTGGTTGCCAGCAGCAGCAAGGCGATCAGGCTGGCGCGGATGGCATCCATCCAGAGCATGGTGCGCCGCTTGTCCCAGCGGTCCACAAAGACGCCCGCAATGGGGCCAAAGGCGAAGGTGGGTACGAGGGTTGCCAGCAAGACGCCGCTGAAACTGGTTGGAAACCGGCGGGTGAGGTGGCATTTGGGCATGATAAGGATGCGCTTTGGGGCTATGCGGAAATTCTGGCACAGGAACTACAAGATAAGGGGATGTTGGTTGAAGAGAGTTGGCGACTTCACACATCCGCCGCGATGAAACGGGCGCGTATTCAGGCAGGGCAACTGATGGCTTTCAGCCTCCGAAGCTGAAGCTGGCGATCATGGGGTTGAAGAATTGCTGCTCGTCGGCGCTGAACTCGCTGGCCGGAGCGTTGTACCAGAGGGAGTAGATGTGCTGATGGAAGTTGATCGAGGCGATGACGGTGTGTTTGCCGCCGCTGGTGTCGGCGCTTTTTTCAGTCCAGGTCTGCCCGCCAATCTGCACTGGCTGAGCGCTGCTGATGTTCCTGGCGTTCATCGTGCCCAGCAGCGTGTCATCGGCCTGGGCGGCCAATCCGTTAGTTGGCATCAGGGGCGCTTCCTGGCCGGTCAGGATGACAAACTCTGCCTGGCCGCCGCTGAAGCGCACGCCGCTCAGCGGCAGTGGAAATGGAACGCCGCGAGGGGAAAAGGCTGCCTGGGTCCAGCCGCCAGGATAGGAGATGCTGAAGAGGCCAGTGGGGTCACGATAAGCAGTGGTTGGAATGGGCGTTGGTGTCGGGCTGGCGGTGGGGCTGGGCGCGGCTGCGGCAGAGGACTGCGTGCTGGTGGGCGCTTCAGCGGGGGCTTTGTTGAAGCCACGCGCAAAGAGCAGCCCGCCGCCAATCAAAACGAGCAGCAGCACCCCCGCGACGATTGCCAGCGCCAGCGTCTTTCCCCGCCCTTTCCGAGCGGGCGCGGAAACTGGCTGATAGAGTGGTAACGGTCCACCTGGCGGCGGAACGTTTGCCGCCGATGGGGGAACGCTGAACGGCGCTGTGCCCCGCGCTGGCGCAAAAGCGTCGGGAGGAGCCACGGTGAGCGGGCCAAATTCGGTGGGGAGGTTGTTGTTGCTGCTGGTGTCGCTCCAGGAGGTGGAAGAGACGTTTTGCTGCGGCTGGGCTTGATCGGGGAGGCCATGCCCGCAATATCGACAGGCGCCCAGTTCCCACGCTTGCGCGTCAAGCGCCCTTCCGCAGTGGCTGCATGTCATTGGCGAGCTATTCAGCGTATTAGCCCTTTCGCACGCCGCCTTCTGGGGTGGGCGTGGGGTTAGAGAATACCGGCTGCTTAGGTTTGTGGCGGCGGATGACGATGCCCAGGATAATTGCCATCACCAATCCGACCAGCACCAGTTCGATCAGGTGAGCCAGGCTGGCTCCCACGATGCTGATGTTCGAGACGATGGGGAAGGCATCGGGGAGAATCAAGGCCAGCACCGCCAGCAAGCCGAAAAAGCCGGTGAGGCTGTAGTAGATAAGCACAATCTGGCGCTGGGTAAAGCCGCTTGCCAGCAGCTTGTGGTGCAGATGGCGCATGTCATAGTGCATCGCGCCGCGCCCGCCGCGCATGCGCTGGAGAATCACCAGAGCAACATCCAGCACCGGAATGCCCAGCAAGAGCAGCACCGTCGTCAACTTTGCCCCGCCGATATTTGCCAGGACCGCCAGCGCTAGCCCCAGAAACATCGCTCCGCTGTCACCCATGAAGATTTTGGCGGGATTCCAGTTATGCGGCAGGAAGCCCAGCACACTGCCCGCGAAGATGCCGCAGAGGACGGCGACCAGATATTGGCCGAGCAGCACGCTCACCACCATCAGGGCCACCGCCGCGATCATGGTAATGCCACCGGCCAGGCCGTCCAGACCATCGACGAAGTTGATGGTGTTCATCATCCCCACGGTCCAGAACCAGGTGAAGGGCAGCGCCAGCAGGAGGGGGATGTTCAGGCTCAGCACATTTTTGGCGTTGGCGAAGTGCAGCGGGTTATGCACGAAGGCGATAATCGCGCCGTGTTCCTGCGCGTTGCCAAACAGCAGACCAGGCAGGATGAGAATGACGACCGTCACGGTTTGCAGGCCAAGTTTGATGCCCGGCGGCAATCCTTTCACGTCATCATAGGCCATCACTGCGGTGATGAAGAGCGCCGCCGGTAAAAAGCCCGCGTAGGCGAGCGCTTCATGCAGGCTGCCCGGCCAGTATACCAGCAGCCCCGTCAGCACAAAGGCCAGGAAGATGGCAACCCCACCCAGCCGGGGAACCGGGACGCGATGGACTCGACGCTCGCTTGGTTGGTCCAGCCAGCCCATGCGGCGGCTCAGCCGTCCGATGAGGCCGGTGAAGAGAAAAGACAGGACCAGCGCGAGAGCAAATCCACACAGAAGCGTCACTGCTGGAGGGATTCCCAATAGTGTCAACACGAACGTTTTACTCCTGGTCAGAGAGATAGAGGCGCAGGTTGCTTACAAAGTTTTTCACATCTTCCGCGAATAATGTGCCACAAAGAAAGTCATACTGACCCTATTACTATTAACTCTGGGGGAGTGAAATCGGTAACAGATTTTGGCCCAACCAGCACCCGCATCCCTGGCGCTCACTCACTGAGAGGCGGTGCGCGGCAGCATGGCGCGGGCGGTGTCGCTGAGCGAACCGGTATTCTTGCTGACTGCCTCTTCGCCGACCATGACCAGGCCACGGGTCAGGAGTGAATCCAGCATTTTGAGCGCGTTGAACTCGCTCATGCCCGATAATTTGATGATGTCGCCCACGGTGTTGCGGCGGCCAATCACAGAAAGCACGCGCCATTCGGCCATCGGAAGCTGCATCGTGGAAAGTGTATCGGTGAGGCGCGGCGCGCGGTAGATCAAGGTGCGCAGCGACGGGATTTTGTTGCGCATCTCCAGCGATTCATCGCCCCGGCGCGAGGCTTCCAGCACCAGATGTTCGGTGCTGACGTTGACGGTGCGCTCCGGCAGCGTCAGGTCTTTATAAAAGGCAAACTGCGCCGCCTTCCAGTTGAAGAGCAGATAAATGGCCTCGCGGCCCGACGCGCCCTCGGCAAAGACATGAACGACCTCGCCGTCCACCAGGCCCATCACCGCCAGCCGCCCGCTTTCGCGCAGCAGCAGGATGCCGGAATGGCCGCCCAGTTTGAACAACTGGAAGAGATCGGCCAGCGGCACCTCTTCCACTGAGCCTTTCAGCGAGGGCAGACAATCTTCATCAAGCAACTGCCGCAGCATGGGATTTTCGGCCAGGGGATTAAGATAGTTGATGACCCGTTGGGCCAGTAATTGAAAGTCCTGGGGGGATTTGACGGTGATGGTTCCTGGTGGACCGCCCATGCCATCGCTGCTGAAGCAGATCATGGGCACGCGCTGAAGCGAGGCGTGGCCGCCAATCTCTTGCCAGAGCGGCTGCCCATTGGAGATGCGCTGGAGGGTGCCGAGCGCGCCCGATGGCCCGAAGCGGGTTTGCGGGCTGAAGCTCTGGCTGGAGATCGCGCCCACATTCACCAGCAGCAAGGCAAAGCCACGCCGCCGGGAGAGCGCCACCTGCACATCATCAATAGTATTTGCCAGGGCGACGACCAGCCTGGAGTCTTCCAGCGCCTCTTTGATGAGGCTAGCGATGTGTGGGCGCGTTTCCACCACAACGATGGTCGTTTGCTCGCTCATGGGATGATAGTTATGTCCCTGGGCGATCTGGTGCGCTAGAAAATCCATCGCTTGCATCGTGCACCCCCGTACGAAGAGTTGTCCGCCTGACTCTGCTGCGGGAGTGAGGCGGCGTTCTGCTGCAAGTATAGCATATCCCTCTGTTGCTGCCTGCATTCCTTCCACAGACCCCCCAAAATTCCTACCTTGACGTGTTCGTCACGCTTGCTGGATTGCTAGTATGGTGTAATCCGCCCTCAGCAGAATTGCCCGGCTGCTCTAGTAAGAACACAAAGCAATGGAAGCAGAACATAGATGTGGCCTGTCCCTGCCTCTACCCGTCTCTATATGCACGTGGTATAAATCATGCATAGTGAAGGTGTAGAAGACAACCATCCGGCCCTTCTGCCAGGCGAGGCGATCAGCTTCGGCCTTGTACCAAGGAGTATCAACGTGAAAGCAGTGATTTTGGTAGGTGGTGAGGGGACACGCTTGCGACCGTTGACCATTCATCGGCCCAAGCCGATGCAGCCCGTCGCCAACCGCCCCTTTATAGAGCATGTCTTTCGTCACCTGAAAACGCACGGCGTGAACGATATTATTTTGAGCATGTGTTACCTGCCCGGCATTATCCAGGAATATTTTGGGGATGGGAGCGCGTTTGGCGTGCATCTGACGTATGTCACCGAGGAGCAGGCGCTGGGAACTGCCGGGGCGGTGAAGAACGCGGAAATGCAGGGCTTGTTGACCAGTGATGAGCCAGTATTTGTGTTGAACGGCGATATTCTGACTGATCTGGACCTGCGGGCCATGCTGGCTTTTCACCGCGCCCACGGCGCGCTGGGCACCATTGCGCTGACGCCGGTGGAGGATGTGCGCGCCTACGGCCTGGTGGACTGCGATGAGTCCGGGCGGGTCCAGCGCTTTATTGAGAAGCCCAAGTCGCTGGAAGGCATTACGACCAACCTGATCAATGCGGGCACCTATATTCTGGAGCCAGCCGCGCTGCGCCTGGTGCCGCCCAATCAGTTCTATCAATTCGAACAGGCCCTCTTTCCGCATCTTTTGCGTGAGGGCGACGCCTTGTTTGGCTATCCTTCCGAGGGCTATTGGCTGGATATTGGCACGCCAGAAAAATATAAGACGGCCAATGTCGATATGCTGTTAGGGCAGATTGCCGCCTGCTTCGAGGGAGAGCAGCGCGTGCAAGGGGTCTGGGTGGGGCCTGGCTGCGAGATTGACCCCAGCGCCGAATTGATCGGGCCGGTGGTGCTGGGCAAGCGCTGCGTGGTGGGCGCAGGCGCGCGCCTGGTGGGGCCGGTGGTCCTGGGGGATGGCTGCGAAATAGGGCCAGGGGTTCATCTTGAGCGCGCTGTCCTCTGGGAGCAGGTGCGCGTTGGGCTGCCGACCTCTGAGCCGATCAAGGTCGATGCCACCATCAAGACCGATGTGACGCAGGTACGCAATAGTCTGGTGGGGACCGGTTGTACCATCGGCTCTGGCTGCCAGCTTGATGGGGTAGTGATTGCCGATCATTGCATGATTGGCTTCGGCAACATGCTCTCGCATGGCTTGAAGCTCTGGCCGCACCGCACGCTGGAGCCGCAGACCATTACCTTCTGACTACCCGATGTCTGCCGGAGGGCGCTTCCAATGGCCCTGTGCTATAATGGGCGAAGTGAACGCAGCGCCCAGCGGCATGCTGGCAGTTCTGCGCGTATGTCGAGAAGCTGGCTGGTAGGATAGCAAGATGCGGAAACAATCTCCAGCCGCGTAGCAGAGTGGCGCGATCTTGTGCCACATAGAGGATTACGACTGCATGTATCGCTATTCCCAGCGCAATCCTGCCGATGACGATCCTACGTGGGAAGACGACCAGCAAGGCTATGCGGGCGGGGGATATGGAGGGGGACAGATGTCAGCAGGACCGTCCCGGCGTGGAGGGCAGGGCTGGGATGATTTCGACGCGCAGCCACCTCCGCCGCCCCGTCCGATGCGGCGCCAGCGTGCCTCGGCTTCGCGGCGGCGCGCCCATCTGGCGCGTGAGATTATCGAGACCATTGTTCTGGCTGTCGTGATCTTTGTTGCCATTCGCTTCTCGGTCCAGACCTTCAGTGTGGAAGGGAGCAGCATGCAGCCCGGCCTGCATACGGGCGAGTATGTGCTGGTGAACAAGCTGGCCTATCTCTTTCACGGGCCGGAGCGCGGAGATGTCATCGTCTTCCACTATCCGCTGAATCCCACGCAGGACTTTATCAAACGGGTCATTGGTTTGCCTGGGGATAAGGTAGTGGTGAATCCCACCCAGGTCTATGTAAATGGCGTCCTGCTGCATGAGCCGTATATCGTCACGCCGGAAAATGTGTCCATCACCATCACGCTCAAGCCCAACGAGTATTTTGTGATGGGGGATAACCGCCCCAACAGCGACGATTCGCGCAGTTGGGGGCCGCTGCCCAAAGACTATGTTATTGGGAAGGCGACGGTGGTCTTCTGGCCGCTGAGTAATTGGGAGGTGATTCCCACCTACTCAAATGTCTTCGCCTCGGTGCCCGCGCCTTCCGCCTGACGGCAATCAGCATATGAGCAAAAGAGAGAGGCCGCGCTTACGAACGCGGCCTCTCTCTTGTTGCCCGATACCCCACTTTGTCAGCGTTTGATCTTTTTAATATAGCGCACGGTGACGGTTCCGGCCAGGCAGTAGGCGATGAATGTGACGAACAGGAGCGTATAGCGGAAGGCGGGCGAGATGGCAAGGCTGAGCACGATGCTGCCAATGACAAAAGCAATCACCTGGGGAATGGTGAGGGCAATGTTCCAGACGCCCATATCGCGGGCGTAGCGCTCCGCCGAAGGCAGCACATCGGCTACCAGCGCCCAGTCAACGCTGAGATACGCGCCGTACCCCAGCCCAAAGATGGCCCCGGCACCCAGCGCGATAAACAGGCCCGCATTCTGGCTGAGCGTGCCGCTGACGACCAGGAAGTTGACCGCGATGAAGAGGACGGCAACGGCGGTCATCAAGCCACCAGAAAGATAGACCATGCGTTTGCGCCCATAGCGCGTGGAAAGCCAGCCGCCAAAGAACGTGGTGAGCGCGCCCGCCAGCGTGACGACGGTGACAAAGTAGCCCGCCTGAAGTTCCTGATCTTGCCTGCCCAGCACGTCGTGGAAATAATATTGCAGGAATGCCTGAACCGTGTTGATGCCCAGCATCATCAGCAGGCGCGTGCCCACCACCCAGGCGAAATCGGGGTCGCGCTGTGGCCGGAAGTCGAAAAGCCGCGCGGCCCAGACGGTGACGATCAACAGAATCAGCATGAGCACAAGATTGATGGCGATGTTGGCCTGCTGCGCAGCGTCGCTGGCCGGTTGCCCGCTGCTCTGCGCCTGGTGCGCGCCGTTTACATCGAAGCTGAGGCCCACGCCTTGCAGCGCGGCAAGCGAGACCACCAGCACGACGATGACCAGCGCCAGCGCCAGCGCGCCTTCGCGTAGCTGCTGGCGATAGCGCGTCAGCCAGGCTGCGCCAGCAGTTCGCGCGCCAGCGCCGCCTGCTGCCGTGTCAAGTGCGGGCGGCTGCCAGGGCCGCTCTTTGACGAGTACGATGGTCAGCAGCATCAAGACGAAGAGCACGACGGCCACCACGCTGTAGGACACCAAAAGCTGCCCGTTGTACGCCGAAAGCGCGGCGTGCAGCGCGCTGGCACTGGCAGCATGCAAGACGGGATCGATATGAAGCAACTGGCTGATAAAGAGCGTGCCCACGATGAGGCCCAAAGCCTGGGTGAAGCCCATAATTCCGGCGGCCAGCCCGCGCTGATCTTCGTTGACCAGATCAGGCAGGAAGGCGTGGAAGGGCGCGGCGGCGGCGTTGTTGGCGAACTGCACCAGGCAGAGCGCCAACATCAGCGTGAAGATGTTGGGCGCTGCCAGCATGAGGAATATTCCAACGATGTTGAGCAGCGTGCCGCCCAGGATGTAGGGGCGGCGTCGGCCCCAGCGGCCTGGCGTGCGGTCACTGAGCAGGCCAAAGAGCGGATTGCTGACAAGCGCCACCAGCAGCCCGGGGCTGGAGATCAGCGCCAGGGCAACGGCTTTGTTGTTGTTGACAAAGGCGTTGAGGGCGGTTTGATCGAAGGCGTGGCTTTGCAGATAGCTGTGGGCCAGCAGCGCTTCCACCTGGCTGGGAAGAATGATGATGAGGAAGGCGGTCCAGTGGAAGGTCAAGGCCAGCCAGAAGATGCTGATGGAAATGAGGCCCCAGAGCGAGCGCCTGGGAATGGTCACCGCGCGGCCCTGGTTCGCGCCCAGCAGCGCCGCGCTGTCCGCCTGGCCTGGTGGATGATCGACGGGCACGCTTGTTCCCTCCTCAGTGCAGGCGTCCATGGCAGGCAGCGCACATCTCTGGCTCTCGCTGTGCGTATTCTAGCATGGCCTATCAGGCTCGACAAGAGAAAACGAGAGGCCAGAACACGCTGTTCTGGCCTCTGTCTGGCGCTCCAGCAGACCGGGCATCTGCCCTTCGTGAGCCTAGCGCTTCACTAGCTGGCGAAGGCGAAGCTCTGCTCCATGGGCGTGAAGAATTGGGGCTTGTCCGCCGTATAGGTGCCTCCCAGTGAGGCGTAATCGATGGAGAAAACCGAGGTTTGATGGAGGGTAGCCTCGACAGTGCCGGTAGGGTTGCCGTTGTCGCCACAGGTTTCTTGCTGCCACGGCTGGCCGCCAATCACGACGGTGGTTACCGAGCCGATAGGTTTCCCGAAGATCGAACAGAGGGTGCTCAGCAAGGTGGCGATTTCCGATTGGTCTTGACCGGGTTGAACGATGATCTGAAAGATTTGCCCAGCCTGGCTCGTGAAATCTTCTTCGCCGCTTGAGCCTGACTTTGCTGTCCAGTCACCTGGATACTCAATGCTGAACTGGCTGTTGCTGAACTTCTGGAAGCCCGCTGGCACGCTTGAGGTTGGCGAGGGGGCTACCGTGGGCGTTGAAGAGGAACCGGTGGTGCTGTTGGGTTTCTTGCCAAGCGCCAGCACGCCCACCACGCCAATGATCAGCACCACAATCACGATAATGGTGATGATGGCGATCAAGCCGCCCCGGCCTTTCTTCCTGGGTGGTGAGCTGAACGACCCACCAGGAGGAGGAAATCCGGGCTGCGGTGGATAGCCCTGGGGTGGCATGCCATACCCTGGCTGTGTTCCGCTGAACCCCGGCGGAGGGGCGCTGAAATTCGGCTGAGTCGACGGATAGCCCTGTGGCGGCGCGCCGTAGCCTGGCTGTGTTGGTGGCGGATAGCCCTGCGGCGGTGGCGTGCCGAATCCTGGCTGGGGTGGTGTGCCAAAACCCGGTTGCGGTTGAGAGCCAAAGGCAGGCTGCGGCGGGTAGCCTTGTGGCGGAGGCGTGCCAAAAGCAGGCTGCGCGGGCGGCGGCCCGAACCCTGGTTGTGGTTGAAAGCCCGCGCCTGGCGGCGGATACTGCGGCGTTGCGCCGGAACCCGCTGGCGGGTATGAAGTCGGCGCGCCAAAGTCGGGCTGTGGCGCGGGCGGAAAGGCTCCGGGCTGCTCCGGTGGCGTGGGAGTTGATCCCAGGTCAGAGGGCCTCACCCGAACGGTTGGCAATTCGTCGTCGCTGCCACCGCCTGGAGGGCCGGATTGGAAGGAATCTGATTGCATAACTGGTTGACCACCGGGGTAGCCCCGACGGCGCTTCCTCCTTATGAATGAGGGGTTTTGGTCTGTTGGGTGTGCTGTGACGCCTGCTTCGACTCTAGCATGCGTACCTCGCTGGTGTCAAGTGCCTGAGCGGAACACGCCTGCAGCCCCCTGACTTTAGACATGGGGTCAAGGGCGTGCTGCCGCAGGCAGGCTTGACGTTTCGCCTGTTTTTATGGTATAACACTGGTATGAATACAGAAGAACGCCAGCAACAAAAGATGACCTTTGTCTTGCCGCGCACGCTGATGGAACGCTTGCGGCTGCTTTCAAAGCAGCATCATCGCTCCCTGACGGGGGAGTTACTGGTTGCCATTGAAACCTACCTAAAACAGCAGGAACAGCCGCATGACTGAGACGCGCCGCAAAGCCTACAAGTTTAAGTTGTGCCCAACGCCAGAGCAAGAGCAGAAACTAGACTGGACGCTGTGGCGCTGTCGAGAACTGTATAACGCGGCGCTCGCAGAACGTAAAGAAGCCTGGAGCATGTGTCAGGTGTCCATTGGCTACTACGAGCAAAAGCGTGATCTGCCTGCCATCAAGGCGCTGCGGCCAGAATATCAAGACATTCACGCCCACGTCTTGCAAGATGTCATGAAGCGGTTGGACAAAGCGTTTGCCGCCTTCTTCCGCCGCGTCAAGGCAGGTGAAAAGCCGGGCTACCCACGGTTTCAGGGACGGGACCGCTACCACAGTTTTACCTATGGCGAGTATGGCAATGGAGCGCGCCTGGATGGAGGTATCCTTTCGCTTTCTAAGATTGACCGTGTCCCCATTCGCCTCCATCGTCCGATAGAGGGTATGCCCAAGACGGTCACCATCTCCAGAGAAGTTGATGGCTGGTACGCCTGCTTTTCTTGCGCCGATGTGCCGACGCAGCCTTTGCCCCTGACCGGGCAAGAGACAGGCATCGACGTGGGCCTCAAGTCCTTTCTGGCGCTGGCCGATGGCACCTTCGTCGCCAACCCGCGCTACTACCGCAAAGCCGAGAAGGCACTGAAGCGGGCGCCGCGCCGAGTCTCCCGACGCCAAAAAGGCAGCAAAAGGCGCCAGAAGGCCGTGAAGTCGCTCGCCAAGAAGCACCAGAAAATCGCCCGTCAACGCCGGGACTTCCACCAGAAAATCGCGCTTTCCCTGGTGCGGCAGTACGATGTGATCTATCGCGAAGCCATCCAAAGCAAGAACCTCAGTATCCGCCCCAAGCCGAAACCAGACGGCAACGGTGGTTATCTCCAGAATGGAACGAGCCGCAAGGCGGGTCTCAACAAGTCGATCAATGACGCCGGTTGGAGCCAGTTTCTCACCATCCTCTCGTGCAAAGCAGCGTATGCTGGCAAGAGAGTGGAAGCCATCCCGCCTGCGTACACCAGCCGGGATTGCAGCGGGTGTGGCGAGCGTGTCCCCAAGAGTTTGTCGGTACGCACCCATGCCTGCCCTTCCTGTGGCTTGGTATTGGATAGGGACACCAACGCGGCATTAAACATTCTTCGGGCCGGGCAGGCCCGTCAGGGAGCAGTGGCGTTGGCCGCTGTGATGAACTGAGAAGCCCAGCCCTTTAGGGCTGGGGAGCATGTCACCTTCCCTCAACTGGCTCCCACTCATAGGCCATGAACCGGCAGTATTCCTCAAATCCTAAACGGCGATAGACTGGCTCGCCCATCGGCGAGGCTTCCAGCGCACCAATGCGATAGCCACGCGCTCGCGCCGCCAGCAATGGGGCATGCGTGATGGCTGCGCCAATGCCCTGCCCGCGCGCTTGTCTTGCGGTTGCCACATCATAGATACCCGCGACCCCCGCTGCCAGCAACAATTCGGACATGGCAACGGGCTGACCATCCAGGCGCGCGAGATAGCGCTGCAAGGGCGCATCTTCCGCAAAGCCGAAAGCGGCATGCACCGCAAACCGCGCCTGTTGTATCTCGGCAGGCTCGCCAAACGCCTGGCCTGCAACAGCCGCCCACTCCTCTAGCTGGGATGGATTGGACACGCGGATGATCTCAAGCCGGGGTGGCACTGCCACCTTGGCTGGCAGCCTCTCAAGCTGGGCCGCCATGCCCGGCGCGCTGCCCTGGGAAAGAAAGCCGTGCTGCTCCAGCCGCTCGCCCAGGTTCGTCGGGCGGGTCGAGGGTCCGATGATCCACTGCATGCCCATCTGCTGCGCGCTGAAATAGGCTTGTATGCGCGTGATGTGCTGATCGATTTCCTCTGACGTGCGCTCAGGGGCAAACCTGGCGCGCGCCACCCCATTATATTCTTTGATGGGGATTCCGCTGATTGTCCAGAGCAGTTCAGGCTCATCATGCACATCGGCCTGGGGCGCGTGGCGAAAGTAGCTCCACCACGCTTCAAAGTTGGCCTCAATGGCGTCTGCCAGTGTTGAATCCGACCAACCGGTAAGAATAGCTGTGCCCATGCGTTTCTGCCTCCTTCTTAATGCAAGTGACAGCATCCCTCTGAGATGGTAGCGCAGCATTTCAAGGGCATTTTGTGGGGCACGTTTCCCGTAAAAAAGCCCGATCTGGCGAAACATTTCGCCAGATCGGGCTAAAAAACGTTCTGGAATTGCGCGGCTAGTGCTCGGTGCCTCCAGCGGCCACGCTCGATGGAGCGCCAACGGCGCGCTTGAGGTCTTCGACTTTGTCTAGCCGCTCCCAGGGGGCGTCGATGTCGGTACGACCGAAGTGCCCATAGGCGGCGGTGGGCTGATAGATGGGCCGCCGCAGGTTGAGGGCCTGAATGATGCCCGCCGGGCGCAGGTCGAAATGCTCGCGAATCAGTTTGACCAGCGTATCGTTATCGACCTTGCCGGTGTCGAACGTCTCCACAAAGATGGAGACCGGGCGCGCCACGCCGATGGCATAGGCCACCTGAATCTCGCAGCGGTCAGCCAGGCCCGCCGCCACGATGTTCTTGGCAACGTGGCGCACGGCATAGGCCGCCGAGCGGTCAACTTTGGTGGGGTCTTTGCCGCTGAACGCGCCGCCGCCGTGGCGGGCCATGCCGCCGTAGGTATCGACGATGATCTTGCGTCCGGTCAGCCCGGCGTCGCCCATTGGCCCGCCAACCGCAAAGCGGCCCGTGGGATTGACGTGATAAACGGTCTTCTCGTCCAACAGTTCAGGCGGGATAACAGCATTGATGATGTGCTCGATCACTTCCTGCTTGATTTGCTCCTGCGAGACTTCCGGGGCATGCTGTGTGGAGATGACCACCGTATCGACGCGCACCGGCTTGCCGTGGTCGTACTGCACCGTGACCTGGCTCTTGCCATCCGGGCGCAGCCAGGGCATGGGGCCAGTGCCATCAGTGGACAGACGGCGCACATGGGCAAGCTGGCGGGTGAGCTTATGGGCCAGGCTGATGGGCATCGGCATCAGTTCAGGGGTTTCGTTACAGGCAAAGCCGATCATCATGCCCTGATCGCCCGCGCCAATTTCCAGTTCTTCATCGGTTAGCTGTCCGCTGGTCTGTCGCTCCTTGGCTTCCTTGGAGCGTGAGACGCCCAGGTCGATGTCAGGTGACTGCTTGCCAATCGAGGTGGTGACGCCGCAGGTGCGGTAGTCGAAGCCATAGCGGGCGTCGGTATAGCCGATGCGCTCCACCGTGCGGCGCACAATGGCCGGAATGTCGGCCCAGGCGGTGGTGGTGATTTCGCCGCACACCAGAATCAGGCCGGTGGTGGTGGCTGTCTCGCAGGCCACGCGGGCGCTCTCGTCCTGGGCGATCAGGTTATCCAGAATGGCATCGCTGATCTGGTCGCACAGCTTGTCGGGGTGGCCCTCGGTGACGCTCTCACTGGTGAAGAACGACTTGGGGCTGGTCATAAAACTGCTCATGTGTGCTGGGGGTTGTTCTAAACCCGCTTCCTCCCTTCGGAATTCTCACGTTCATAGTATCTCACACGCTGCTGGCGCGCCATCAGGTACCCGATTCCCAGGACGACAGGTACTTCTGCTGTTCTGGCGTCAGGGCGTCGATCTCGATGCCCATGCTGATCAACTTGAGCCGGGCAATCTCCTGGTCGATGTCGTGTGGAATGGTGTATACCTTTGGCTGAAGCGATGTCGCGTTTTTGAGCATATATTCCGCGCCAAGCGCCTGATTGGCAAAGCTCATATCCATCACGCTGGCTGGATGTCCTTCGGCTGCGCCCAGGTTCACCAGGCGGCCATCGGCGAGCAGATAGATGTGTCGGCCATCATTCAAGGCGTATTCTTTGACAAAATCGCGTACCTCGCGCTGGCTGACCGTCAGCGCCTCAATCGCGGGGATGTTGATCTCGTCATTGAAGTGGCCGGAGTTGGCAAGAATCGCGCCGTCCTTCAGATGCGCGATCTGCTCTTCGTTGATGACGTTGAGGTCGCCGGTAGCGGTCACGAAAATGTCGCCGACCTGCGCCGCCTTGACGAGCGGCATCACGCGATAGCCATCCATCGCGGCCTCGATGGCGCGCACCGGGTCCACCTCGGTGACGATGACATTTGCGCCCAGGCCGTGCGCCCGCGAGGCGATGCCCCTGCCACACCAGCCATAGCCCGCGACGACAAACGTCTTGCCCGCCAGCAGGATATTGGTCGCGCGGATAATGGCGTCGATGGTGCTCTGTCCCGTTCCATAGCGGTTGTCGAAGAGGTGCTTGGTATCGGAGTCGTTGACGGCCAGCACGGGGAAGCGCAGCACACCTTCTTTCTCCATGCTGTGCAGGCGGATGACGCCTGTGGTCGTCTCTTCGGTGCCGCAGATGACGTTCTTGAGGTATTGGTCGGGATATTCTTTGTGCAGCGTGGACACCAGGTCGCAGCCATCATCCATGGTGATTTGCGGGGCGTGGTGAATTGCCAGGTTGATGTGCTCGTAATAGGTCTGTTCGTCCTCGCCCTTGATGGCATAGGTAGGGATGCCTTCGTCCACATTTAACGAAGCAGCCACATCGTCCTGCGTGGAAAGTGGGTTGCTGGCGCACAGCACCAGATCAGCGCCGCCTGCCTTGAGGGTGATTGCCAGGTTGGCCGTTTCCGTGGTGATGTGCAGGCAGCCGGACATCTTCACGCCCTTGAGGGGCTGGGTTTTGGCGAATTGTTCACGGATGAGCCGCAGGACCGGCATTTCTCTGGCGGCCCATTCGATGCGCTGTTTGCCGCGCGGGGCCAGGCCGCGATCCTTGACATCGCCGGAGCGGCTAATGGGTGTGGTCACGTATATACTCCTTATGGTTTTATCATACCTTCTTATGAAGGTTACAAGTATTTCTCGCTGTAGAATATCATCTGATGTCTCTCTTTGAGAGGATAGGAGACGCCAACAGCGCCAAAAGTTTCATATCCTGTCCTCTCATCCCTTGATCCACAGACGCGATACCCAGCGTCGGCTGCCATGCGCTTCCACAAAGTGACTGGCCTCAGTATAGCCAATTTTCTTATAGGCACGAATGGCGGGCGCGTTATCGGCGCGCACGTTCAGGATGGCAAGCGCTTCTGGCTGGCCGGGTTCGTCGGGACCAAAGCCGCGCAGCGCCTCCGCGGTCACCGCGCCGGTGACCGCTTGCGCGTAGCCACGCCCGCGAAAATGCGGGTGCGTGAAGACGTTGCCCACCGCGACGATGCGCTGCGTCGGCGAGATGACATGCGTGCCCGCTGTGGCGACCAGCCGCCCATTCTCCTTGATGCCATAGAAGATGCCGCCCTCCAATTGATAGGCTGCAAACGCGCTGGCCGCCGCCATGCGGTAGATGCGGTTCAGTTCGTCCAGATCAGCCACGGTCAGGCGTTCGGCGCGCTCCTGTTCCCGCGCCGTCTGGAAGTCGGCTTTGCGCACGGTCATGCGCAGCATCTCGCGCACGTGGCGCAGGTGATAGCGCGGCTCCAGCTTTGGTAGATGCTCTGGTTGGGCGGTAAGCTGAATATACGCCGGGGTCAGGTCGTTTTCCAGCGTGGTGCGCACGGCTTCCGGCTCGCCCATCACAAAGAGCACCACCGGGTCCAGCCGCCCAAACACCATCGCCAGCCCCCGCGCCGCGCCCTGGTCATCGACGGTCAAAAACCACTGGCACGAGGCAAAATACTCGTCCTCCAGATCGCACAGCGCGTATCCGGCGTACAGGCGATCACGGTTCAGAAAAGCTGCGATCTCCGCTTTGTCAGTGGTCTGGCGCACCGTGTAATGGGCGTGAATGTCTGTAGTCATCAGGCTATTCGGTCCCATTGACCCAATCGGGGTCAAAGTGGGTGAAGTTCAAGAACTCGCGGTAGCGCGTGGTGATCTCGTCCGGCGTCAGCGTCTTCAGACGGTTCAGGCCAAAGTCTTCGCAGTGAAACGACCCCATGATGTTGCCGTGAATCAGCGCGCGCTTGAAGTCGACGGCGGTAAACTCGCCATGCTCGTGATAGGCGCGCGCCAGATAGCCAATGAAGCCCCCCGCAAAGGCGTCGCCCGCGCCTGTGGGGTCGCGCACGTCCTCCAGCGGATAGGCTGGCGCGGCGAAAAAGCTGCCATCCTTGCTGAAGAGCAGCGCGCCATACGACCCCTGCTTGATGACGACCATACGCGGCCCACCCTCCAGAATCTTATGCGCGGCGGTGACCAACCCTGGCGTTCCCGCGTACTGCCGCGCCTCCTCTTCCGACATCAGCAGCACGTCGATCTTGCTGATGACCTCATCAAGCTCCGGACGAGTGGTGCTAATCCACAGATTCATGCTGTCCAGCACAGTCAGGTACGCGCCTGTCGCCTGCTCAAGCACTTCGTTTTGCAACGATGGGTGAATATTCGCCAGGAAGGCAATCGGCGCGCTGCGGTAGCTCTCCGGCACGGTGGGATGGAAATCGGCGAAGACGCCCAGTTCGGTATAGAGCGTGTCGCGGGTATTCATGTCCAGATGATAGCGCCCGCCCCAGCGGAACGTCTGGCCCTCCACGACCTGGATGCCGTCGATGTCTGCGCCCCGGCTGCGGAAATAGTCCAGATATGCCTGTGGGAAGTCGGTGCCGACGACGCCCACCATATCCACGGTATCATAGAAAGATGCTGCCGCGCAGAAATGCGAGGCCGCGCCGCCCAGCACATCTTCGGCCCGGCCAAAAGGTGTTTCAAGCAGGTCGATACCGATAGAGCCAACCACAAGAATTGCCATATCTCAGCACATACTCCTTTAATGACGCACTTCCCATTCGCTGCGCAAGAGGCCCATGCAGACCAGATCAAGGTACGCGCCGCTGCCCCAGACGTGCTGGCGCAGCCGACCCTCTTCGACAAAGCTACAGGCGCGATAGGCCCGGATGGCGCGCTCGTTATCGCCGCTCACGGTCAGCGACACTTTATACATGTTACGCAGCCGGAAGGCGTAATCCAGCAGCAGTTGCAGCGCCTCGCGGCCATAGCCACGCCCGCGATAGTCCGGGTCGCCGATGCCAATGCCCAACTCGCAGGCATGCGCGGTGTGATCGAAGCCATAGAGCAGGCAGTGGCCGATATATTTTCCGTCTGCTTCGATAGCAAACTGAGGGCCATTGCGTTCTGCCGTGCCCAGGCTGGCTTCAAACTGCGCGGTGGCGCGTTCCAGCGACAGCGGCTCCCAGGGGTCGTTGTGAATCCAGAGGTGAAAGGTGGGGTCGTTATCGAACGCCCAGCGCCGTTGCAGGTCTTCGCGTTTCAGCGCGCGCAGCGTCACTTTCTCTCCGCGTAGCATGCTGGCTGTTTCTCCTTGTTCGTGCTGCGCCGCGTGTGCCGCTCATAGAGGTTATACCTCGGAACTGCCGGTCAACTGCTCCAGCACGCCATCCAGAAAGTCCAGCGTGCGCCCAAACTTATCGCGGCAGAGTTCTTTGGCCGTGTCGGTGTACAGCGATTGAAAGAGTTCGACGTAACGCTCTTCAATGTGATGCAGGATGGCCGCGAGCGCTTCGTTGGTAAAGGTGCGATCAGGGTATTTTGCGCCCAGTTCGATCAGCGACGTGACAATTGCCAGCCCACCCAGGCGGCTGAGTTTATCGGCGTCATAGAGGATTTGCCCCTCCATGGGCACCAGATCGCGCTCTTCAGATGGCGCGGCGAAGCTGTGCACCATGATGGCGGCCTGGACGGTAGCCACCTGCTCGGTGGGCACCCCCCACTCTTTTAAGAACGCGCCCGCCATCTCTGCCGAGCGCCGGTTATGTTCTTCCTTGCCATAGACGCCGGTGGAAATGTCGTGGAGATAGGCTGCCATGACCAGCGCGTCCTGGTCGATGCCCTCCTGGTCAACGGCCAGCATCTTACAGTTGGCAACGATGGTGCTGGCATAGAGCAGCCCTTCAGGGCCAAGCATTTCTTGCACATATTGGGTGATTGCATCCTGAAGTTCCGGTTCCATGTCTGCCTCGTCTGCCTCATCAGTCTTGGACTACAGTGACATCATCCTGGCTTACAGATGTGCGGGCTGCGCGAAAATCGTTGACGAACGTTGCCAGCGATTGGTCGAACGGTGGCCGGGCGATGCCAGCATCAGTGATAATGGCGGTGATATAGCCTTGCGGTGTGATATCAAAGGCCGGGTTGGCGACATGCGCGCCCTCCGGCGCGATGCGCACGCCGCGAATATGGGTAATTTCGTCGGGCGAGCGTTCCTCAATCACGATCTCTTCGCCAGAAGACAGCGAAAGATCGATGGTGGAGCGCGGCGCGACTACATAAAAAGGAATGCCATGCTCGCGGGCCAGAATTGCCAGGCCATAGGTGCCGATCTTGTTGGCGACATCGCCGTTGGCGGCGATGCGATCAGCGCCCACGAAGACGGCGTTGATGCCCGCCTTGCGCATGAAATGCGCCGCCATGTTGTCGGCAATCAGCGTGAATGGGATGTCTTCCTGCTGCAACTCCCAGGCGGTGAGCCGCGCGCCTTGCAAGACGGGCCGGGTTTCATCGACGAAGACCTGCACGCGCTTGCCCTGCGCGTGCGCGACGGTAATTGGCGCTAGCCCGCTGCCTCGCCCCGAGGTGGCAAGCGCGCCCGCGTTGCAATGCGTCAGCAGCGTGTCGCCATCATGAATCAGTTCCGCGCCATAGTCGCCCATGCGCTGGCACGCCTCGACATCTTCCCCAGCAATGGCGTGTGCCTCCGCCAGCAGACGCTCCGGCAGTTCAGCGGACGCACAGCCAGCGGCCAGCGCGGCTTGCGCAGCGGCGCGCATGCGTTCCAGCGCCCATGGCAGGTTGACCGCCGTGGGGCGCGTGCGGCGCAGCAAATCGGCCACTTCCTCGACCCGCGCTAGAGCAGCCGCGCGGCTTGCCAGCGCGGCCTGCGACGCGCCGAGCAGCCCCAGCGCCAGGCCATAGCCCGCCGCAACACCAATGGCGGGCGCGCCGCGCACTTTGAGGGTGAGAATAGCCTCGGCGACCTCTTCCGCGCTCTGGCAGGTGAGGATGCTGACTTCATCGGGCAGGCGCGACTGGTCGATCATGCGCAATGCGCCGCGCTGGCTGGCTGGCTCGGTTTCCCACCAGAGCGTTTGGAAGGCTGGAGCGTTCGTCATAGTTGATCTGGCGCTGCTGTGTGTGACTTTAGCAAATGGATACAATAGCCCAGAGCGCGTGGGTAGCGCGGGTCAGGTCTATCTTCTCACATAGCAGGCTAAAACACAAGCAGGACCGAAAAGAACATGAGTCATCCCGAATATTGGGGGCCAAGCCCAGCGCGGCATCAGCTTTCGGAGCGCCGCCTTCCAGGCGGCCAGCGCTGCGCTGCCGCGAGGGCGGCCCTCCAGCGCGCTCCGGTGCGACAGGCCAGCGTTTGGCCGCCTGGAAGGCGGCGCTACCACGGGCTTCTGCACTCTCCAGCAGACTCGCCTGCTGGCAGAAGGTCTGTCTGGCAAAAAATTCGGGATGACTCATGTTGCCGATGAAGAAAGCTGATTACTGCGCCCAGGGAGGGGTACCGATTTCCTGCTCAGCGTTGAAGGCGCGCATGCCAGCCGGAACGCAGACCAGCGCCTGGGCTGGAGCGTCACTTGGATTGGAAAGTTGGATGCGCGCCTGGGCCGGGACCGCCAGCGCGTCCCCGGCAGCCAGGCTGATCTGCTCGTCGTTGATGACCGCCTGAAGCATCCCTTCCAGCAGGATGAAAACCTCCTCATGGTCCAGCCAGTGGGCCGGACCGCTAGAGGTGTTCGGCTCCACATGGAGCCGCCAGGTGCAGATTTCGCTGGCCCCGCGGCTGGGTGCGGTCAGTCCAACGAAGCGGAAACCGGGCAGGGTAAAGGTCGGGGCGTCAGCAGCGCGTGTGACGGGCATAGGTATTCTATCTCCTCTCACATAGTGTAAGCTGTTCATAGGAACGTAAGAGAGCAAACTGCTTTGTCTTCCTAAATAGTAAGCTTACCCGTCCAATATAGTAAGATTACCTGTCTAATTTTGTCAAGAGGAGGGAAGTGAGATGGCTGATATGCGCTCGTTCATTGATGTGGCTCAACTGGCGGAAAACCGGCAGAAATATATCGGACGGCTGCTTCAAGGCGCGGCGCGTGCTTGTTCATTGCACGCTAATGAGAAGCTGCGTCTGCGGGGACATCATGGGCTGAGCCTGGCCCATACGACCCTGCTTGCGTATCTCGATCTTGAGGGCACACGCATCACTGTGCTTGCTGAACGCGCTGGAATGACCAAACAGTCGATGGGACAGCTTGTCGAGGAGCTTGAGCAGCATGGCTATGTGGCCCGCCAGGATGATCCCTCTGATCGCCGGGCAACGCTGGTCACCTTTACTGAAGCTGGCTGGCAATTTCTGCTGGATGCGCAGGCCATCAAACGAGAAATTGAGGAGGAGTACGCCGCGCTGCTGGGGGGCGTCGAAAAATTGGAAGAACTGCGCGCCGTGCTGAACCTCCTCATTACCCACGCGGAAAGCGCTTCCAAAGAGGCCGACCTACCCAAGGGGCCATAGCGCGCTCACATTGCTCATCTTTGAAGGACTTTAGTCCTACAAACCGGCGTTTTTCTTTGTTACAGCTCAGATATATGCTACCATTGCACCCGTCAAGATCATTTTTTTCAGCGCCATTTTTTATTGGCCTCGTGTTACCCACTTCTGTGTTGTCCGTCTCACTATCAGGAGGACCGACGCAGCACGGCTGCGCGCCTGCTGATAGCCCGAGCGGAGTGTAATGCTCTTATCTAGCTATCTTTGAAGGGGCGCGTGCCGTATGACCAGGGTGGAATCGGAGACCACATGGTCCTTCGAGCGTATCTACGAAGAATTTAAAACGCCAATCTACAATTATATCTATCATCTGGTCGGGAACCGGGAACAGGCGGATGATCTGACGCAAGACACCTTCTTGAAGGCGTTTAAGGCGTTACCCAAGATGGATGCCAACCTGAAGTTATCTGCCTGGCTCTATCGCATCGCAACCAACACGGCCTATGATGCGCTCCGTCGCCGGAAGCTGATCGCCTGGCTGCCCTGGCAAGACCTGGATCACGAACCCGCCGACGTGGAGAGCGCCGACCCGCAGGAAACCATTGGAACCACCGAACTGGTGCGTGGCGCGCTCAAACGCATGCCCGCCCAGTATCGGGCCGCGCTCTTACTCTATACGCAAGAGGGTTTTTCCTATGGTGAGATTGCCCAGACCTTGAGTATTGCAGAGAGCGGCGTAAAGATGTACCTGTCCCGTGCGCGGCAGTCGTTTCGTGAACACTTCCGGGCGCTGGAACAGGGAGGAGTTAGGACATGAATTGTGATCGGGCTGGAGACTTGCTCGGCGCGTATCTGCGCGACGAGTTGATGCCCTCCACCCGAGCAGAGGTACAGGAGCACCTGAACCACTGCGCATCCTGTCGCGCTGATCTTGATCTTGACCGGTTAGTTTTTGAGTTGCCCCGGGTTGAACCCTCGGCAGCCTTACATGATCGCATCTTCTCTTCTCCCGAATTTCAGGAGATTGCACGAGCAGTTAGCTTGTATAATCAGCCGGGCGTGGCTCATTCCAATGGCCGCTCTTCCGGCAATGGTGATGCTCCGGTTGGAGATTCGATTAGCGCCAATGGCAACTTTCCGCACTTAACGATTCTGCGCACCAGCAGCCCGCTGGCCCGCGAGCGAACGAATGGGCATCAGCGCCCGGTCGTTACGGCGCAGCGCAAGAGTCAGCGGATAGATTGGCAGCGGATGGCAATCAGGATGGCGGTGGCGGCGGCGGTGCTGGTGCTCGTCCTTGGCTCGGCGTTAGCGGCGAAAAACGCCCTGCAAAAACAGCCGACGGCTGCGACCATTCCCACGTATGATCCGGCTGGGCCGGTGCCCGGTCCCCTGGCTGCTGGTAATCGAGCCGTCTATTTCCATGATGGGCGGCTGTGGAGCGCGCCCGAAAACGGCCCACAGATTCGCTCCCCGCTGACAGATACCTCGGTGACGGTGGCTCCTGGCTGGGCTGTTGCGCCAGCAGTTGGCCCCAATGGCACCCATCACCTGGCCTATATCGACCTGAAGACGGGCACGCTGCATATCATCCAGACCGATGACCGCAACGACCAGGCCGTTGGCAGCGTGGCCCCCAAGGGCACGAACCTGGCGGCCTTCTGGCAAAGCGCTGAAGGGCAGGCTGTTCTGGCGGGGCTGGTTTGGGCGCCCGATGCGCGGCAGCTTGCATTCATCGCTGACCGCGATGGTGCGGGCGCAACCGTGTGGGTGGTCAATGCCGACGGTTCGGCGGCGCGGTCCATCAGTGGCCCGGCCAGCGCTGATGTACTGCCCTCCTTGCCAGCCTGGGCGCCGGATGGCTCGAATCTGGCGTACGTGCTGACCGGCAAGGGCGGGGCCAGCATCTGGGATGTCGCCTTCGATGGCTCCCCGGCGCAGATGCTGGAGTCGCAAGCCTCCCCGGAGGGCGCGGCCAACGATGTGGTCGGTGGCCTGTTCTGGACCAGCGATACACTGAATCCGATGATTACCTGGAGCGCTAAACAGGCTGGCGGCAACCTGATCGATGGCCTGTGGTCTTATCGGTTGAGCGAGACGCCCCATCTGGCGCGCCTGACACCGAACGGCGCGCTTTTCAGCGCGGTTGATTATAGCCAGCAGGCCGGAGATGTTGGCTCCTGGCTGGTGGGGCAGGTGGGCATTGGGCTGCGCTCTGTTCACGCCGATGGTTCGGCAGTGAATGGGCTGGCTCCAGGGCATGTGGCTGCGGTGCAGTGGTCGCCGGATGGCTCCAGCGCCCTCTATATCGTGGCTGAGGCCGGGTCAATGACGGGCGCTCTGTGGACCTGGACCCCGCTGCTGGGGCAGCGCCAGATTGCGACGAATGTCGCGCTCGCGCCAGCGCCAGCCTGGTCACCCGACGGCCAGTACGTCTTGTATGTGGCGAATGGTCACTCCTGGGTGGCTGGCGCTGCCGGGAACAGCCAGCCGCTTTCTGGCGCGGGTGCAGCGACGGCGCTCAGTTGGTCGCCAGATGGCCTGCGCGTGGCCCTGGCAAGCGCCAGGGGCGTGACCATCAGCAACCCCGACGGCGGCAAGCCCGACCAGGTTGATAACGTGGGCAGCGTGGACGCGGTGATCTGGACGGCGGTGCCGTAACGGGCGCTGTCTCACAAGCACTATGCACAAGGGTACAGCAAAGACGCTGTGCCCTTTCTTTTACCTTGCGACGAGGCAGGGAGTGCTGGATTGATGGATAGCTTGATTCTGAAGTTGATTCTGACGCCTGCGCTGATCGGCGTGGCAAGCCTGGCCGGGCGACGCTGGGGGCCAGCGGTGAGCGGCTGGCTGGTCGGCTTGCCGCTGACCTCTGGGCCGGTCGCCTTCTTTCTGGCGCTCAGCCATGGCGCGGCGTTTGCCGCCGCTGCTGTCGTTGGCACACTGACCGGCACGTTCGCCGAATGTACATTCTGCCTGACCTATGCCTGGCTGGCGCGCCGCGCTGGCTGGCCGCTCACGCTGGGCATAAGCTGCCTGGCCTTTCTTGGCCCGCTGGCCGCGCTTCAATACCTCGTGCTGCCGCTGGCGCTGCTCTTCTCGCTGATTCTCGTGGCGCTGTCGCTGGCGCTGCGCCTGATGCCGCCGCGCGCCGAAACTGAGCAAAAGTCTGACCTGCGGGCGCGAGAGCCGCTGGCGAAAGGAGCGCCGCCGCGCTGGGACATTCCCCTGAGGATGGTTCTGGCTACTGGCATTGTTCTGCTGCTCACCAGTGCTGCGCCTGCCCTTGGCCCACGCTTGAGTGGGCTGCTGGCTACGTTCCCGGTGTATGTCTCCATTCTATCCACGTTTGCGCATCGGCTTCAGGGGCCAGCCGCCGCGGCTGGTGTGCTGCGCGGCTTGCTGATGGGCCTGTATGCCTTTGCCAGCTTCTTTCTGGTGCTGGCGCTCTTGATCGAGCGCGTCGGCCTGGCCCCGGCCTTTGCGGCCTCCATTCTGGCTGCGCTGACCGTTCAGGCTGGTTCGCTCTGGGTGCTGCGCCACACCGCCGCGTCTGCCAAGCCCGCGCAAAGCGAGGTGTGATTAAAAAATTGGCATGGCGTTTGCCAGGTTTTTACCTCAGGAGTATGATGTAAGCAGTGAGTGTGATTGGCGCTGAGGCCAATTTCACAACCGGCAGAAAGAGGGTAAAGCGGTATGCGTCGGACGGAGCAGGTGACAGCGAGCGTCGCCAGCGGCGAGGAGCCGCGCTATCGGGCCATCAGCGATTACGGGGTGATTGGCGATTGCCGCACCGCCGCGCTGATTGGGCCGGATGGCTCGATTGATTGGTGCTGTCTGCCCCACTTCGACAGCCCGGCGATCTTCTGCCGCCTGCTGGATGCCGACCAGGGCGGCTTTTTTCGCCTGCATCTGTCGGAGGGCGCGCAGGCAACCATGGTCTATCAGCCAGGGACCAATATTCTGGAAACAACCTTCGCTGGTCCCAGCGGCAAGCTGCGCCTGGTGGATTTTATGCCCATTCGCAAACGCCGCCCATCCGCGCATCCAGTGCGTCATATGGGTGTGGCCCTCCTCTCGCGAGTGTCTCAAGGGCTGGCCTCGGCGATTGAGCGCGACATGGGCAACGATGTGGCGGCGGCCCATCGCCTTCAGCGCATGGCAACCTGCCTGGAGGGCAGCGTTGAGGTAGAACTGACGCTCAAAGCGACCTTTGATTACGCCCGTCAGTCGGCGGTAATTGAACTCATCCATCTTGCCAACGATGCTGTCGGCGCGCTGCTCTGGGCGGGTGATCGCTATCTGGCGCTGCTGGTTCGCCGTATCGTCGCCAGTGCCCACGACCATGCAGCAGAAGCCCCGCTGGCGCTGGAACAGGCCGATCATACGCTGCATCTGCGCGCTCCCTTGCAGGCGGGCGATCAACTGATTGCTGCGCTGAATTACGCGCGTGATCGCGCCGAAGCGCAGCGGCTGTTGGGGCAGTTGGCCCGCCATCCCTTTGCGCGCGACCTGGAAGAAACGCAGCGCTACTGGCTGGATTGGTCGAAGCAGTGCCGCTACGATGGCCCCTATCAGCAGGCGGTGCGGCGTTCGTCGCTGGCCCTCAAGCTCTGCACCTTCGAGCCAACCGGGGCAATTGTCGCGGCCCCCACAACCTCGCTGCCGGAATGGGTTGGCGGGGTGCGCAACTGGGACTATCGCTATACCTGGCTGCGCGATTCCGCCTTTACGCTGGCGGCGCTGGCGAACCTGGGCTATTACGAAGAGGCACGCAACTATTTTCATTTCCTGCACGATTTGCATCTGCAACGCATCGATGACGTGCGCATCATGTACAGCATTCGCGGTGAAACAGACGGCCTCCTGGATGAACACATGCTCGATCACCTGGAAGGCTATCAAGGGTCGCGGCCCGTGCGCATTGGCAACGGCGCGGCGCTGCAACGCCAGCTTGACATTTACGGCGAGCTGCTGGACACCGGCTATACATATCTGCGCCATGAAGGCTTTCGGCTGCCATCATTTATCTCCGGCTGCCGCGACCTCTGGTCGTTTTGCTCGATGGTGGCCGATTACGTCATCGACCACTGGCAAGAGCTTGACCGCGGCATCTGGGAGGTGCGCGGCGACCCGCAGGCATTCGTTTATTCGCGCGTGATGTGCTGGGTGGCGCTCGACCGCGCCTGCAAGCTGGCCCGCCATTATCAGCATCATAATCACGCTGCTCGCTGGGAAGTCTCCCGCGATGCCATTCATCAAGATATTCTGGAGCACGGCTACAGCGAGGCATTGCAGAGCTTTACCCAGGCATATGGCAACGACGCGCTCGACGCCGCCAATTTGCGCCTGCTGCTGGTGAAGTTTTTACCGCCGGATAGCCCACTTATCCACAACACCATCGAGGCTACCCTGCGCACGCTGGCGGGCGCGCATGGCGTGGTCTATCGCTATCGCCCCGCCGGAAGCGTGGCATCTGATGATATGGTCACCGATGATGGCCTGCCGGGCAGAGAGGGCGCGTTCCTGGCCTGCGCCTTCTGGCTGATCGATAATCTGTGCTATCTAGGCCGAGTTGACGAGGCGCGTGAACGCTTTGAGGGCTTGCTGCGCTGGGCCAGCCCCCTGGGCCTCTTTTCGGAGGAAGTGGACCCGGCCAGCGGCGCGCAGTTGGGCAACTATCCCCAGGCGTTTACGCACATCGGCTTGATTAACAGCGCCGTGACCCTCCAGCGGGCGCAAGAGGGCGTGCTGGTGGTGCATCCCCAGGCGGCGACGCATACCAGATAGACCTTTCGCGCCCGCGCCTGTGACTACTGCTCTACCGGCAGCCCTGACAGGCGCAGCCGGGGCAAGACCCCTTCCAGCCGCGACCGTTCCGGCTCCAGCCAGGATGGCAGCTTGAGATGTGTGCCCAACTGGTCCGGCGTTTCGTCGGTGGCAAAGCCTGGCGGGTCCGTCGCAATCTCGAAGAGCACGCCGCCCGGCTCGTGAAAGTAGATCGAGTGGAAATACTGGCGGTCTCGCACCGCTGTCACGTGCAAGCCCTGATTCAAGAGTTCCTGACGCCAGGCAAGCTGCTGCTCATCGTTGGAGGTACGCCAGGCGATATGATGCACGCTGCCTGCCGCCAGCCGACCGCGCAAAGTCTCCGGTTCTTCCACGATATCGACAAATGCCTTGTCAGCGCCTTCGCCCACTTCATAGCGGAAGCGGTGGCCCTCCTGGCGCGTGGGCCGGAAGCCCATGACCTGACTCAAGAGCGGCGCAGTGTCTTCATGATCGATCTCGCTGAGCGTCACGCCGGAAAATCCGCGAATGGCAAACTCTGCCGGTACCGCTCCCTCAGCCCAGCCGTTGTGCAGCGCGGCCCGTCGCCGTGCCACCAGTTCCAATTGCATGCCGTCAGGGTCAGTGAACGAGAGCACCTGCTCGTCGAAGCGCTGCTCTGGTCCCGCCGCGCTGACGCCGTAACGCTGAAGGCGTTCGGCCCAATAGCCGAGCGCGCCTTCGGGGACCGCAAAGCCAATCGTTGTGACCTCGCCGGTGCCGCGCTGGCCCTGGGGCGCGCTCGGCCAGGGGAAGAAGGTCAGGATGGTGCCAGGGCGGCCCTGCCCGTCGCCGAAATAGAAGTGATACGTGCCGGGGTCGTCGAAATTGACGGTCAGCTTCACCAGCCGCAGACCCAGCGCGCCGGTATAGAAATCCAGGTTGCGCTGTGGGTCGCTGGCAATGGCCGTCAGGTGATGAATGCCGGGGATGGTCTTGTCCATGTCTCGCCTCTCGTTGTCTGAAAAATCCAACTGTTTAGAACTAAACTATTCGCGCTAAAAAAACGTCTACCTCATTCCAGCGCGTGGTCGAGCTTGCGCAGAATCGCGAGAAGCTGTGCCTGCTCCTCGGGCGCGAGCGTGGCAAATTGTTCGGTGATGAATGCCTCCTGGGCGGGCACCGTTTCCTGGTACAGACGCGCTCCCGCGTCGGTGAGAAAAAGGTGATTCACCCGACCCTCCTGGCGGCGGCGAATCAGCCCGTGCTGCTCCAGCCGGTCCAGAAGCTGACAGATGTTGCCCTTCGTCACCAGCAACTTATCGGCTAACTCTTGCTGGGTGATGCCTTCGGCTGAGCCAACCTGCGCGATGACATCGAACTGGGCGATGCTCAACCCCCAGGCGCGCAGATGCTCTGCCGATGCCCGGTCCACCTTCTGAAAGACGCGGGCCAGCCGCATCCAGGCCAGCACGGCTCCCGTTTGTTTCTGCGCGAGTGGCTTCACGCTGGTTCCTCACCTCATTGTTGTTGCTGTCTATAGTTTAGAACTAAACCATAATTTTGTCAAGGTCTCCTATGATACTTTTGGGCAGAATGACAGCCAACGCTCAACCCCGGTGTATAGCTGGTCCGTATACTGCAATGAGAGACCCCTCACCCTTCTAGTGAAAGATGGATGCCAAAATCTCGCATGAACACGCTTGAACATATACCTCTGCCGCCCGTCGTTCAGAAACGGCAGGCAGCAGCGTCGCGCTGGTTTGCGCTGGCCGCCGCCCTGCTGCTGCTCTTTCTCGCTTATACCGCCATCCTGACCACCGGAGCGCTCGCCGCCTCCACGACAAGCATTGAAGCAACGCTCCTGGGGCGTCCGATTACGCGCGTGGATTGTCTCTTCTATGAGTGGCGCAACCTGGGCAACCCTTCGATCATCCTCCTGCTCACGATTCTGCTCGTGGCCGCCTGCCTGCTGCTCGGCTATCGCTGGCCTGTGCTGCTCTATCTGCTGCTGCTTTTGATTGCCTGCCTGGTCTGCGAAGTCGTGGGCAAAAGCATCTTCACCCAGCCGATTCCGCGCGCCGTCAGTTACGGCATGGCAGCGCTTTCTTGCCCGCAACTCCAGGGGCAGCCTCATTCGGTTCATCTGGAAGCCGCAGCGGGCCTGTGGTGGAAGCTGCCCCCTATTTCATCGCAGGTGGTCCAGCAGGTGCATGTGTTTGCCCGGCAGCCTGACCTCTTCGGTGGCAATGATAACTTCAGCAGCTACCCGGGTGGGCATGCCATGCGGTGCAGCTTTCTGGGCGTGGTGATCGCCTGGCTGTGCTGGCGGCATATCAAACCGCTGGCGCTGCGCGTGCCCGTGACGAGCGCGGCGCTGTTGATCTTTTTCAGCATCGGCTTGATGCAGTTGTATCTCGGCGCGCATCTGCTCACCGACACGATAGCGGGCTATCTGTTTGGCCTCGCGGCAGGCTGCTGCGCGGTTGGCCTCCTGCTGCGGCACGCTCCAAAGCGGCGCGTGCCGCCAACGGCAGAGGCTCTCTCGCAGGAGGGCAGGACTTTGCCCTGAGATTTCCCCATGCTGCCGCGCTGATTGCTGAAAGCGAGCATGCCCAGCGTTTCGCTCGGCCCCGAGCGAAACGCTGGGCATGCTTGTCTGGTGGGGGACCGTGCCTAGTCGTCGTCTCTGAAGAAGTCGCTCATCGACTGAACTTGCTGGTCATCGCTGGTCATGCCGATATGCGCCAGATGCCAGCTATCCTCAATCGTCTTCAGCATACTGTAGTGGTTATAGGCCACGTTGGAGGTGAAGCCATGCTTCACCAGGTCTTTGCTGCCAATGACGATCATGGGAATTTCGCCACCGCCCAGCACGCCGCCCGGCCAGATGCCGCCCGTGCTCAGTTGGCTGCCCGCTGGCAGGATGGGGCTGTCGCAGCAGCCATCGTCGTTAATGTAATCTTCGGTATTGGGCGTGGGGGCGAAATCGTTCTCGTCCCAGGTCAGGAAGATGACAGAATGGTCGGTCCAGGCGCGCGAGTGCATGATGGCGCTCACCCAGGTCTGCACAAAGCTGTCGCCGTCGTGAATCAGGGCCTGGTCATTGGCATCGCCCTGGGTGTTGGAGAAGGGACAGGGGGAATTGGCCCCGCCGATGCCGTGCATATCGTTGCATTGATCGGGGGTAATCCAGACATAGTTGGGCACGTGGCCGCTCTTCAGATCGGTGCTGAGTTGGGTCAGCGGAACGATATTGTTTACACGCGCCGGATTATTCTGGATATCGGTGTACATGATGAAAGGGTCATGCTTGATGATATAGCGACCATCAGCGGTGCTGGCCTGCGGCTGCCCGGCGGGCATTGCATCCATATAAGCTTTCCAGGAAAGATGGTGCGCCTCCAGTTGATCAACGATGTTGGTGTGGTCTACGCTCTGGAGGGTGCTGGGGTCGAAGTTGATATACCAGTTGTTGCCAGAAGTTGCGGTCAGGTAGTTGGGGAAACTGGGATGCGTGACACCAAAGTAGTTGGCGGCAAAACCATACGTACTTGCCAGCGAGTTGATATAGGGAGCGTTGGGGTCGCCGATAATATCCGGGGTGCTGTGATTCTCCATCATAATGATGTAGACGTGATCGAAGACAGGGATGCCGCCGGAGTGATCGTCCTGCGTGCCGGAATGCTGCGCCAGGGCGATGGCCGGAGCAACCACCAGCAGGGCTACCAGGGCGATCAAGCCCACGACCAGAGGAGAGCGGAATTGTTTTCTCATGAGAAAGCACTCCTTCATAGTTTTCACGCATTGCAACACGAATGGCCTGGGGAGACGCGGGAGATTGCAAGTGGAGGGAATGCTCCTGGCTTCACATTGAAGAGGTAGGTGGCAGCCCTCCCCTTTCTAGCACAACTGTACCATAGGAGGGGCGAGAACCGGTAGAGGCTTGGTTATGATAAAGTTAAGATTTTATTATGCAAATGTAATAAGAAAAAGAACGAGATTCTGGCATAACCGGTGCAAAGCAAGGAAGAGTCATCGGCGCAGCATCCTGACAGACGCTTTGAGGCATACAGGCATGGGAGCGCAAACATGCTCTGGCTCTGGATTGGGTTTAATCTTGTGGTACTGGCCCTGCTGGCGCTGGACCTGGGCGTTTTTAATCGGCAGGCGCATGAAGTCTCGCTGCGCGAAGCGGCCATCTGGAGCGGCATCTGGGTCGCGCTTTCGCTGCTGTTTAACCTCTTCCTCTTTATCTGGCAGGGGGCGGATGCCGGATTAGCGTTCCTCACCGCCTACCTCATCGAGAAGTCGCTGAGCGTTGATAACATCTTTGTGTTTGTGGTGATCTTCACGTCGTTTCGCGTGCCTGCCAGATATCAGCATCGTGTCCTCTTCTGGGGTGTGCTGGGGGCTATCGTGATGCGTGGCCTGCTGATCTTCGCAGGCACGACGCTGATCTCGTTCTTTCACTGGCTGCTCTATCTCTTTGGCGCGTTCCTCATCGTGACCGGCATACGCCTGATGCGGCAGCGGGAGCAGCATATCGACGCTGGCAGCAATCCGCTGGTGCGGCTGGCCCGGCGCGTTTTGCCTGTGACCGCCGATTTCGAAGGGCCGCGCTTTTTTGCGCGCCAGCAAGGGTGCGTATACATCACGCCGCTGCTGCTGGCGCTGCTGGTGGTAGAGAGCGTCGATCTGATCTTTGCGCTCGATTCCATTCCGGCCATCTTTGCCATCACGCTGGACCCTTTTCTTATCTATACCTCCAATATCTGCGCGATTCTGGGACTGCGCGCCCTCTATTTCCTGCTGGCTGATCTGATCAAGCACTTCCATTACCTCAAGCTGGGCCTGGCAGTGATTCTGGTGCTGGTGGGCGTCAAACTGGTGCTGGCCGACTTCTATCATATCCCGCTTGGGATTTCGCTGGGAGTGATTGCGCTCATCCTCGCGCTGGCGATTGTCGCCTCGCTGCTGCGCCCGCCGAAGGAGCCAGAGCAGAGCGAGAATGCCCCTGTGTAAAGGTTTAATGAAGTATTAACGTTTCTATAACAGAACTGCCCTATACTGAGGCATGGAAGCAAGGTTTTGACGTAGTTGCGGAGCAAGCAACGCTCTAACGAAGGAGGGCGGCAGGCGCGCAGCTTGATGCCGCGTTGCTGCCGCAGTGAAGGTATGGGACAGGCAGGAGCCTGGCGCACATGTGCCAATTGTGGCGCGGTAAATCCCCCCAACGAGCAGTTTTGTGGGTCGTGCGGCTATTCGCTGGCGGGCGGCCCAACGTTCAGCCCTTCCCCTGGCTCGGCGCAGCCCACTGTGCCTGTGGCTGGCGCGCGCCGTGACACCGGCGGCCTGTCAGGCGGAACGCTGATCGGCGGGCGCTATCGGGTGGTCCGGCTGGTGGGCAAGGGCGGGTTTGGCGCGGTCTACGAGGCGGTTGACGAGCGCTTTCAGGCGCGGCGGGTGGTTGCCATCAAAGAAATGAGCGACGCGCAGTTGACCCCCGCCGAAAAAGCCCAGGCCATTCAAGACTTTCGTCACGAAGCTGATCTGCTTGTGCAATTGCATCATCAGAATCTGCCGCAGGTCAGCGATTTCTTTGAAGAGGCGGGCAAAGCCTATCTGGTGATGGATTTTGTCGAAGGCAAGACGCTGGAGAAGGAACAGGAAGACACTGCCGGACCGCTGCCCGAGGCGCGGGTGATGGGCTTTGCCCTGCAACTATGCGAGGTGCTGGGCTATCTGCATACGCGCATCCCTCCGGTCATCTTCCGCGATCTGAAGCCTTCCAACGTCATGCTCACACCCGAAGACGAGATCAAGCTGATCGATTTTGGCATCGCCCGCGTTTTCAAGTCCGCTGCCAATAAAGATACCACCTCGCTTGGCTCGCGCGGCTACGCGCCGCTGGAACAGTATGGGCGCACGCAGAGCGACGCGCGCTCCGACATCTACGCGCTGGGCGCGACGCTTTATGATTTGCTGACGAAGACCACCCCTGCCGACGCGGCGACGCGCCGGGTGAATCCGCTGGCGTTCAAAGCGCTCCGCCAGCTTAATCCGGCCATCTCCAGAGCAAGCGAGCAAATCATCCTCAAGGCGATGCAAGAGGAAGCCAGAGACCGCTATCAATCGGCTGCCGAGATGTATCAGGCGATTGCGTCATCGGGCGTGGTGTCGGTGACCAACGTGGGCATGCGCACGGTGATTACGCCGCCGCCCGCGCCGCTGCCGCCTACCACGCCTGCACCGCTGCCACCCACCACGCCCGCGTCCTATGCCCAGCCAGCCCCAACCGTGCCCGCGCAGCACACGGTCTATGGGCAGCAGCCAGCCGCCGCGCCGGTTGCCGCGCCTGCCCTGGGCGGCGGCCAGTCCGCCAGTCCGCCAGCCGCTTTTCCCGCGCCGCTGCCCGCGCCTGGCGGCCCTCAGCCTGGCCCGCAGCAGGTCTCGCGGCGGCGGTTCCTGCGCCTGGGCGTGGCCGGTGCGGCGACCGTTGCGGTGGGCGCTGGCGTCTATTTCATCGTCAAGAATGTGCCCGCTGGCGATGGCTCAGGGAACGTCACCGGCCCGACCATTACCGTCAATTTCACCTACAGCACCGAGAAAGAACCCTGGATGAAGCCTGCCACGGCTGCCTTTAACCGCAGCGGCACAACCCTGAACGGCAAGGCCATCCAGGTGGCGCTGAATGAGCTTGGCTCGGTGGATGGGCACGATCAAATCTTGAAGGGACAACTCAAGCCGACGGCCTGGAGTCCGGCCAGTTTTCTGGAGTTGAACCAACTGATTAACGATTGGGCAGCGGCGCATCCAGGGCAAGAGATAGTCGTCAGCAACAATTCCGATCTGGACCCACAGTCCCTGGTGTTTAGCCCGCTGGTTTTTGGCGTCTGGAAATCGCGCGCGCAGGTGCTGAAGAATCACTACGGCGCTGACAAGATCGACTGGCCTGCCATCCACGATGTGCTGACCAAGAAGAGCTGGGCTGATATTGGCGGTCCGAGCGATTGGGGGTCGCCAAACTTCGGCCAGACGCGCCCGGATGCGTCCAACAGCGGCTTGCTGGCGATCACCTTGATTGCCTATTCATACTACCAGGAGCAGAACCGCTTGACCAAAGCGCAGGTGGATGCTGCGAAGTTTCTGAGCTATCTGGGCGATATTGAGTCGGTGGTGAACGGCTACGGCCAGAGCAGCGGGACGTATATGTCCCATGTAGTCATTCCAGAGGGTCCCGCTCAATATAACATGGTAGCGACCTACGAGAACCTGGTCCTGACGCTTCAGCAGCAGGCTGTGCAGCGGTGGGAGCCGTTGCAACTCTACTACCCGCAGGTGAACATTGTCAGCGATCATCCCTTCGCCATCATGCGCGGCGATTGGGTGACCCAGGATGAGCAAATGGCCGCCCAGAAGTTCCGCGATTTCTTGCTCTCCGACGCGCAGCAGCGGGCGGCGCTGACCAGCGGCTTCCGCCCATCAAATCCAAACGTCCATTACAACGACAAAGTGCCCAATAACCCGTTTCTGGGGCAGTCATCCGACATCGTGATTCAACCTGAGATTCAGAATCTGGCCCAGCCCCCTGGCGGCGACGTGGTTGACGAACTGATTTCGCAGTGGAAGACGAATTGGGGCGACCTGGCAAGCGCGCCAGGCGGGTGAGGCCCAGGGCAGTTTTGCTCTGGGCCAGGCAGCGAAGTAAGACAAACTGAAGAGATACTCCTGAAGCTGGATGAACGCTCAGGAAGAACAAGGATAGGAAGACGATGGTTACTTCCGGTGATGCGCGCGGCGCGCGGCTGCGCCTGCTCTTGCGCGTGCTTTCTTTCATGCTGGTGTTGCTCGCCCTGGCTTCGTGCGACAGCGGCCAGATCGGCCAGAACAATCAGGGTGGCGGTGGAGGTGGGAACGGCTCCTGCCCGGCAAAGACCTCCAGCCCCGTTACGCTCAATTTTTACTATGGCAGCGAGAAGCAGGCATGGATTGAAGATGTCGTCAAGGTTTTCAATCAGGAGTGCGCTGGCTCCGTCAAAGTGAATGCTACGCCGCTGGGGTCGGGACAGTCGATGCAGATGATTCTGAACGGCGATAAGCCCGACATCTGGAGTCCCGCCGGAAGCGTCTGGCTGACGTTGATGAACCAGCAGTGGCAGGCCAAATATAGTACAACCATCATTTCCACCGGCCCCACCGATACGCCTTCGCTGGTGACCAGCCCGGTGGTGATCGGCATGTGGAAGCCGGAGGCCGAGGCGCTGGGCTGGCCGAATAAGCCCATTAGCTGGGCGGACATTGCCGCGCTGAGCACGAACCCGCAGGGCTGGGCAGCCTATGGGCACCCGGAATGGGGCGATTTCAAGTTCGGCCATACCCACCCCGATTACTCGAACTCCGGGCTTGACGCGATCATCGCAGAAAATTACGCGGCGGTGAGCAAAAAACACGACCTGACGACCGCCGATGTGGACAGCGCGACGGCCAAAAACTTTGTGAGCAATGTCGAAAGCTCGATCATTCACTATGGCGACAGCACCGGCACGTTTGCGGCGCAGATGTTTAACGGCGGGCCAGGCTATCTGAGCGCCGACGTGATGTATGAAAGCCTGGTCGTCGAGGCCAACACCCCATCGCTCTATCCCCATCTGCCCTATCCGGTGGTGGCAATCTATCCTTCCGATGGCACATTCTACAGCGATCACCCCTTCGCCATTTTGCAGGCAAGCTGGGTGACACCAGCCAAAAAGGCGGCTGCTGCCGCCTTCCGCGATTACCTGCTGGCCCCCGCGCAGCAGCGCAAGGCCCTGCAATATGGCTTCCGGCCATCCGATCTGAACATTCCCATCAGCGCCCCCGTTGACAGCGCGCATGGCGTCGACCCCAAACAGCCCCAGAGCGTTTTGCAGGTGCCTTCAGCGGATGTTATCAACGCCATTAAAGCGTCCTGGGATGAGCAGCGGCGCAAGGTGGATGTGATGCTGATTCTGGATCGCTCCGGCAGCATGAACGATTCGATTGGTGGCACGAGCAAGATCGCGGCAGCCCGACAAGGCCTGGCCGAGTTTGTGGGCCTGCTGGGCGATAACGATGGATTGGGGCTGACGGTCTTCAGCACGGATACCAATGTGCTCACACCGATTAGCCAGCTTGGCCCCAAACGCCAGAGTGTGCTCGATACGATCAACGGCGTCATCGCTGATGGCAACACCCGCCTGTATGATACGATTGCCGAACAGTATGAGGCGCTTCAGAAGCTGCAAACGAAGTATATCAAGGCCATCGTCGTCTTGACCGATGGCGATGATACGATCAGCCAGCGCACGCTCGCTCAAGTCGTGCAGGAAGTGACCGCCTCGGGAGAGAACGCTGGCGAGGCCATCAAAATCTACACCATCGCCTATGGCAGCGATGCCGATACCAGCGCGCTGACCCAGATCGCCAACGCCTCTGGCGGCCAGGAATACGCTGGCACGCCCCAGAATATCCAGGCCGTCTATCAGTCGATTAGCGAGTTCTTCTAAACCCGTTTCTGGCCGGTTTTCTGCTTGCCAGGAGGGCCAGCTTCCTCGCGAGGAAGCTGGCCCTCCTGGCAGTAAACCTTTCTTGCTCGTTGGCCTGGGATGCGCTACAATTGGGGTGAGGGATTCAGGTATTTCCACACTGAAGCTGGAGGGCGTTCGGGCATGAGGATACCGATTATCGCGGGCAACTGGAAGATGAACTATGGCCCCACCGAGGCAGAAGAGTTCGTGGCGGGCATTCTGCCGGGCTTGCATGAACTGCACGCGGTGGAGCGGGTCTTGTGCCCTCCGGCAATTTCCCTGACGACGGTGTTTGGCGCGATTGTCGGCAGCGAGGTAAAGCTGGGCGCGCAAAACATGTACTACGAGCCAAAGGGAGCCTATACCGGCGAGATTTCGCCCACCATGCTGCAAGGGCTGTGCGAATATGTCATCCTGGGCCATTCGGAGCGGCGCACCTATTTTGGCGAGACCGATGACCTGGTGAATAAAAAGGTGCAGGCCGCCCTCACGTACAATCTGAAGCCCATCGTCTGCGTGGGCGAGCGGCTGGAGCAGCGCGAAGCCGGGGAAACCGAGCAACTGATTCGCGCCCAGGTGCAGGGCAGCCTGGGCGGTTTGCCTGCGGAGCGCGTTGCTGAAATCGTGGTGGCCTATGAGCCGATCTGGGCGATTGGCACGGGCCGCGCCGCCACCGCGCAGGATGCCGTCACCGTCATCAGATTGATTCGCGCCGAACTTTCCGACCTCTATGGAGCGGAGGCAGCCGAGGCGGTGCGCGTGCAGTACGGCGGCAGCGTCACCGCCGCCAACATCAGCGAATTTGTTGCGCAGCCCGACATCGACGGCGCGCTGGTCGGCGGCGCTTCGCTGAAACCCGAGTTTGTGGAGATTGTGCGCGCCACCGTGGAAGCCAAAGGCTAACATCATGAGCAACATTTACGACGACATCCAATCCGCGTTGAATCGCGGCGAACAGGTGGCCGTGGTGACCATTGTCAGAACCACCGGCTCGTCGCCGCGTCCGGCGGGCACCAAGATGCTGGTACATATTGATGGCCGCGTGGCGGGCACGCTGGGTGGCCCGCTGCTGGATGGTCGGGGCGCGCAGGATGCGCTGGAAACGCTCAAGGATGGCGTGCCGCGCGCTGCCCGCTATACCATCGAGGCCGATACCGGCGAAACCTCGGGAAGCTGCGGCGGCACCATGGAAGTCTTTGTCGAGGCTGTGCGGCCCGAACAACGCCTGATTCTGGTGGGCGGCGGCTATGTGGCCCAGGCGCTGGCGCGCTTTGCCGAGCATCTAGATTTTCGGCTGCTGGTCGTGGATGATCGCCGCGATCTGGTGAACCCGCAGACCTTCCCCGAAAGCACACAGTTGCATTTTGGCGACATCCCGCAGATGGTGCAGGAATTGCAGCCTGACAGCGCCACCTGGATTGTGGTCGTCACGCGCGGTCATCATCTGGATAAAGAGGCGCTGCGCGTGGCCCTGCAATCGCCCGCGCCCTACGTGGGCATGATCGGCAGCCCCGGCAAAGTGCGGCGCATCTTCCGCGAACTGCTGCACGAAGGCATTTCCCGCGAGCGGCTGGAGCAGGCGCACGCGCCGATTGGCCTGGACCTGGGCGCGGAAACTCCCGACGAGATTGCCCTGTCGATTGCCGCCGAGATGCTGCTGCTGCGGCGCGGCGGCACTGGCCGCCCGCTGCACCAGATACACCACATGCTCGAAGAAGTCACCGCCCGCGAAGAAGTCGGCGATTAGCCGCGCGCCCGCCGCCGCAGGCGCTGCCTCACTGGCTGGATTCGACGGTAATCGTCACGTCGGTGGTCTTGGCGTCTGAGCCATGCTGCGAGAGCGAGATGGTGGCAAAGCGCTGCTTTTTGAAATACTGCTGCACCTGCGCCAGCGGCCCTTCGGGGTTATCGTGCAGCAGCGTCCAGCCCGACTTTGCCATCTGCGTCTTGAAAAAGGCATCAACCGTTTTCAGGGCTTGCGGAACCTGATAGTCGCAGTTGGTCGTCGCGCTGCTGGTGACCGGCGTGCCAACTTGCACGGCCTGGGCAGGCAACACAATATCGCTCAGCTTACCCGCGCAGGCGGTGGGCGGCGTGGGCGTTGGGGTGGGCGTGCCGCCGGAGACAGGCGTACCATTGCCGTCAGGGGTGCCGGTGGCGGTGGCGTGCGGGACACTGGTTGGAGTCCCCTTCAGGCCGTTTGTATCCGATAAGCAGCCCGACAGAGCCGCGATCATCAGCAGGGCCGACAGCGCAAAGACAGCGCCCCAGCGCCGGGTAAGTGGTTGCATAGCATCCTCCGCTCAGAACAATTTCCTTCACCACCGCTTCCCTTCCGCACCTGCTCTAGTATACCTCATTACTGCCGAGCTTTCTGGCCCAATAGACGCTTCTGGCTGTCCTTTTGGGCGGGGTGTTTCGAAGCTGAGGCATGCTACAATCTAGGGAGTGACGAACGATCAGAGGAGCGTCTCATGTTGCTTGATCGGCTGGGCTGGCGGCGTTTTGGCCGCGATGTCTGGCTGCTGTTGCTCTTTACGCTGGGCAAAGGCTTTCAACTGAGCATCGGCGCGGTGACCATCAACCTGTATGTCTACAGCCTGGGCTACAAACAGGATTTTGTGGGCCTGTTTGTCGGCATGTCCGCGCTAGGCGGTCTCTTGATGGCTGTTCCGGCAGGCATGCTCTCTGATAAACTGGGTCACAAGCCGGTGCTGCTGCTCACCGGCATCTTGACGCCGCTTTCGCTGGTTGCCATCGCCTTCAGCACGTCTGTGCCCGCGCTGCTGGTGACCGGCTTTCTGAACGGTGTGGTTGCCTCGTTCTATTGGGTGACGGTGGTGCCGATGCTGGCCGACAGCCTGGGCGAAAACGAGCGCGTGGGCGCGCTGGCAATGAACAGCTTTTTGCTGCTGGGCCTGGGGTCGCTGGGCAGCCTGGTGGGAGGCTTCGTTCCAGAGCTTGCCGCGGCGGCGCTCAACCAGCACGCCACGGCTCCCACGCCGCTGCGTCTGGGCATCCTGGCGGCGGTGGTCATCGTCGCGCTGACGGCGCTGCCGCTCTTCTGGCTGCGCTCGCCCAGGCGGCAGAAAGATACTGCCCATGCGGGCCAGGCGCAGCCTGAACTTCAGCAGGAGGCGGAAAGCCAGGCGCAGCCAGCCGTTGCTCGCCGCGCCCCGGTGGCCTTGTTTGCAATGCTCTTGATTCCTGATATGATCATCACGTTTGGCGAAGGGATTGTGGTCGGGCTGCTGCAACTCTTCTTTTTCCTGAAGTTCGGCTTGCAGCCCGGCGCGCTGGGCGGCCTCTTCACCATTGCGGGCATTCTGGGCGGCCTGGGTGGGCTGTTCGCGCCGCTGGTGGTGAAACGCTGGGGCAAGCTGCGCACGACAACCAGCCTGCAACTGGCAACGGCTCCCATTATGCTGCTGACCGGCTTTGCGCCCTGGCTGCCGCTCGCTGCCAGCGGTGAGTATATGCGCACGCTGATGCGCGCGCTGATCGACCCGGTGTACGCGGCCTTCGCCCTGGAGCAGCTTCCTGAAAAATATCGCGCCGCCGGTTTCGGCTTCTATTCCGTGACCTGGGGCCTGGGCTACAGCCTGGGGCCAGCGCTGGGCGGCTGGCTTCAGGTGCAGGTGGGTCTGTCGGCGGGCTTTGTCGTCGGGGCGTTTTGCATGCTGCTGGCCCCCAGCCTGCTGCTGGCCTTCTTTGGTCGCCGCACGCGCTAGCCAGTCCGTTTGTGGAAAGATGAGGTATCCTTGTGTCTGATGGTGTCTTTTCCAGCGCGCATCTGATTTTGCCGGTTGGCACGCAGGTCGTCACATCGGTTGAACTTCCCGGTCCCGAAGGGGAAACCAGCTATCCAGCCGGGAGCGTTGGCATCATCATCAAAGCGCCGGTTGATCACGAGCATTCCTATCGGGTGCGCTTGCTGGATGGCAACGAGGTGGCGCTGCGCCGCCAGCAGTTGGCCGTGCGCAAGCATGTACAGCAGGAGGGCCTTCAGCAAGCAAAATCGGGCCAGAACGAGGCGGACCTGTACGAATATATCATCTACCGCTGCGTGGTCGGCTCGCGGGCCTATGGGCTGGATGGGCCGGAGTCGGATACAGACCGGCGCGGCATCTACCTGCCGCCCGCCGCGATGCAGTGGTCGCTCTATGGCGTGCCCGAGCAGTTGGAGCGCGACGACACGCAAGAATGTTACTGGGAGCTTCAGCGCTTTCTGGTGCTGGCCTTGAAGGCCAACCCCAACGTCCTTGAATGCCTGTATACGCCGCTGGTGGAAACGGCCACGCCGCTGGCGGAAGAACTGCTCGCTATCCGCTCCAGCTTTCTTTCGCGGCTCATCTACCAGACCTACAACGGCTATGTCATGTCGCAGTTTCGCAAGCTAGAGGTCGATCTGCGCACCAGAGGCGAAATCAAGTGGAAGCATGCCATGCACCTGATTCGCCTGCTCTTATCCGGCGTGATCGCGCTGAAAGAGGGCATTGTGCCTGTGCGCGTCGAGGAGCACCGCGAGCGGCTGCTCGCCATCCGGCGCGGCGAAGTGCCCTGGGAAGAGATCAACGCCTGGCGCTTAAGCCTGCATAAAACGTTCGACGCGGCCTTTGCCGAAACGCGTCTGCCGGAGCGCCCGGACTACGAGCGCGTCAATGCCTTTTTGCTCAAAGCGCGCCGGAGCATGGTCGATGTAGATGTTCCTATGAAGAACACCAGCCAGGAGTAATTGCTTGTAGCGCCGCCGTCCCTGGCGGCAAGCGATGCGCTGCCGCAACATAGCGCGAAGAGATGCTGCCTTCGTGCGGCCTAAACGTTTGGCCGCCAGGGACGGCGGCGCTACAAGCAGAAGACGCGGCTATGTCCATCACGAGAGAAGGCAAGAAAGGTTTGGGGTATGGAAATTGACGAGCGCGTGCGCGCCGAGCTAGCGCGCCAGCCCTATCCACTGCTGTTTGCGACGATCAGCGGCGCGCACCTCTACGGCTTTCCCTCGCCCGATTCGGATTACGACCTGCGCGGCAGCCATCTTTTGCCGCTGCGCGAGGTCGTCGGGCTGGAATCTGGCCGCGAGACGATAGAGGTCTCCGAGGTGCGCGACGGTCTGGAAATCGATCTGGTGACGCACGATGTCAAAAAGTTCTTCGGGCTGCTGCTCAAGAAAAACGGCTATGTGCTGGAGCAGATTTTTTCGCCGCTGGTCCTTCAAACCACGCAGGAACACGACGCGCTCAAAGCCATTGCCCGCCAGTGCATCACGCGCCATCACAGCCATCATTACTTCGGTTTTGCCGAAACGGAATGGAAGCTCTTCGAGAAAGCGCGTCCCCATCGCGTCAAGCCGCTGCTCTACGTCTATCGCGTGCTGTTGACCGGCATCCATCTGATGCGCACTGGCGAGGTCGAGGCCAATCTGGTGCAGTTGAATGCAAGCTTTCGTCTGCCCTATATCGATGATCTGATTGCGCGCAAGCTGGCCGGGCCAGAGTTGGCCGTCCTGGAGGATGCTGATCTGCCATTCTATCAGCGCGAGTACGAGCGCCTGCACGCGGAACTGGAGGACGCCTATCGCGCCAGCAGCCTGCCCGAAGCGCCCGCTGGCAAAGACGCGCTCAATGATCTGCTGGTGCAGGTGAGATTATCTCAGTAAAGACCTTCAATGAAGAAGCCAGGAGATAGCGAGGGATACCGCGCATGGTACACAACCGAACGTTGATCACGGTCTCGCTGGCCGTGGCCGCCGCCTATATCGGCATTGGCATGGTGACCCCCGTGCGGGTGCTCTACGCGCAGTCCCAGGGCGCATCGCTGGCGATTATCGGGGCCATGGCCTCGGCCTATTTGATTGCAAATTTCCTGTTTCAATATCCCAGTGGTTGGCTGGCCGATCGCTGGGGGCGTAAGCCGCTCATCGTATGCAGCCTGCTGGGACAGGCAGCGCTTTCCCTGGTCTATATCGCGATTGCCGATCCCGTCCTTTTTGTCGTGCTGCGTTTCGCTGAAGGCGCGGTGGCCGCCGCCTTTCTTCCTTCAGCGCGGGCGCTGATTGCCGAAGCGGTGCCCGATGAAAAACGCGGCGAAGCCTATGGCATTTTTAACGCTTTCTTCAACGCGGGCTTTCTCTTTGGGCCAGCGCTCGGTGGCCTGGTTGGCGGGCTGGGATACGTTCCTCCATTTATTGGCGCGGCGCTCTTCCGCCTGGTGGCGCTGGTGCTGGTGCTGGTCATGATTCGCCCGCCCGCGCGTCAGCGCCAGCAAGAAGAATCAGCGCCGATCAGCCTGGGTATGTTGTTCACGCTGCCGCTGTCCGCCAGCTATCTCCTTGCCTTTGGGGACTATCTCTATCTCGGCTTTGATATTACCCTGGTGCCCCTCTGGCTGCACGACCATTTAGGCGCTTCGGTGACCTGGATTGGCATTTCGTATGTCTTCTGGGCGATTCCTGGGATTCTGCTTGCCCCGCTTGCCGGGCGCATCGCCGACCGCCGACGGCGCTCGACAATGATGTTGATCTTCGGGCTGAGCCAGGTGCCGCTCTATATCATCTATGGCCTCGCCAACATATTCTGGCTGGTGGCGGCCCTCTGGCTGGTGCATGGGACCGTGTACGCCTTTATCCAGCCCGCCGTCGATTCGCATGTGGCGACAGCCGCAGCCCGCCAGGCGCGCGCCCGCATCATGGGCCTGTATTCGGCCTTTGGCCTGCTGGGTGGGTTCGTGGGCGCGAACGGCTTCAGCATCCTGTATGGGTGGAACTTCCGCTATCCGCTCTTTGCGCTGGGCCTGGGCTATGGCATCTGCGTCTTGATCGGCGGCCTGTTGATTCGCCGGGCCGAGCACAAGTACCGCTGGCTCTACAAACCCAAAGAACCGCTGCTCGTCGAAAGCGCGCAGCCGCTCGCCACCCCCGGCGATTAGCTTCGATGCAAGCTGCGAGAAAATTGGTATAGACATCTTGACATCTAGATGAAAACCAGGTACCTTTGCTGGTAAGAAGCCTGATAGGCTTCGGCTCGGTGGAAGGCTATTGCTCGTGTGCCTCAAAGGACAGCCCACTTAGCACCCAGGAAAGGATACCTGACATGAGACCCGCTCCGAAACGCTTCCCGCGCCCCCTCGTTGTTGTCGCCCTCGCCGCGCTGTTTCTGCTCATCGCAGCGGCAGGCATCAAGTTCCTGCCGACTGGCAGCGCTCGCGCGGCCACGACGCTGGTCAACAACTTCACGACCCATTACTACGCGCCCTACGTGGATATGACCGCCTATCCCACCCAATCGCTGACACAAGATACGCAGCAAGGCGGCATCAAGTATTACAGTCTGGCGTTCATTACCAGCGATGGCAATTGTCTGGCGGCCTGGGGCGGCGTGGTGCCCCTCAGCCAGCTTTCGACCTATCTGCCGAACCTGGACAGCGACATTCAGTATGTGCGCGGCCAGGGCGGGGATGTCGACGTATCGTTTGGGGGCGAAGCGGGGACAGAACTGGCGCAAAGCTGCACCAGCGAGAGCGCGCTCCAGGCGCAGTACCAGTCGATCATCGACCATTATCAGGTGTCCCATCTGGATTTCGATATTGAGGGCGCGGCGGTCACCGATTCGGCGTCCATCGATCTGCGCAACAAGACGCTGGCCGCGCTGGAGAAAGCCAATCCGGGACTGGTCATCTCCTATACGCTGCCGGTGCTGCCCACCGGTCTGGTGAGCAGCGGCATCAGCCTGCTGCAAAACGCCATCCAGAACGGCGTCAACGTCAGCGTCGTCAATATCATGGCGATGGACTACGGCAGTTCGTTCCCCGGCAATCAGATGGGCCAGAATGCCGTCGATGCCGCCAACAGCCTGCACAGCCAGTTGCAGAGCCTCTATCCCTCCAAATCCTCGGCCCAACTGTGGAGCATGGTCGGCATCACGCCGATGAACGGGGCCAATGATGTGTCCGGCGAAACTTTCACCACCGCCGATGCTCAGACGGTGCAGAGCTTCGCCCAACAAAACAACATCACCGAACTGGCGATGTGGTCGGTCAATCGCGACCAGCCCTCTTACAGCTACAGCCAGATTTTCAACAAGTTTAACGGCGGCTCGGTCAGCCCCACGCCGACGCCCACGAAGACATCCACCACGCCAACGCCCACGCCCACCAACACGCCCATCCCCCCAACACCGACGCCCACGCCGGGCAATCTGGTGACGAACCCCGGCTTCGAGACGGGCACGCTGAGCGGCTGGGCCTGCGATTCAACCGGTTCGGTGGTCTCCTCGCCGGTTCACAGCGGCAGCCACGCGCTTCAGTTGAGTCCAACGAACTCTGATGATGCCCAGTGCACGCAGACGATCAGCGTCCAGGCCAACCACACGTATACGCTGAGCGCCTACGTGGATGGCCCCTATGCCTACCTGGGCGTGAACGGCGCCAGCAGCAATTGGACCAGCAGCACTTCGTATAGCCTGCTGAGCGTCACCTTCACCACGGGTGCTTCGACGACGAGCGTCACGATCTATGTGCATGGCTGGTACGCGCAGGGCGCTGTCTTTGTGGATGACGTTTCGCTGAAATAGCCCTTCATCCAACTTGCGGGGTCTGGTTGCCAGAAACGTTTCTGGCAACCAGACCCCGCTATAATATTGCTCGTTTCTCTGCTCCATTGGCTCTTTTCTTCCCCCTCCAGTATAGCAGAATCGGCTGCAAAATAAATCAAGTGCATGCCTGATTCCTTTTGCCCCTGGCTCTGATACACTGGCGCGAGCGGTCAACTCGCCTGTGGCGCAGTGGCAGCTACCATCAGCATTCGCCCGTTCAGCGGATCATGTAGCCATGCTTTCTGAGGAAAAGGAGTCACTATGACGGCAGGAAACAAGCTGAGCTTTGGCATCAAAACGGCACAATCTCGCACAACCTACGAGGATATGCTCCGTGTCTGGCGGGAGGCCGATAGTATCTCCTCCATTGAGCACGCCTGGCTGTTTGACCACTTTATGCCCCTGCGGCCCGATTTCGGCGATCCTTGCCTGGAAGGCTGGATGCTGCTGGCTGCCTTCGCGGCGATTACCAAACGCCTGCGCCTGGGCCTGACGGTGACGAGCAACACCTTTCGGCATCCGGCGGTGCTGGCAAAGATGGCAGCCACGGTGGATATTGTCTCCGGTGGGCGGCTGGACTTCGGCATTGGCGCGGGCATCCACGAGGTCGAACACGCTGCTTATGGCATTCCGCTGTACGCGCCCGGCGAACGGATACGACGGCTGGGCGAGGCGTGCGAGTTGATCAAACGGATGTGGACCGAGGCCGCGCCGAGCTTTGAGGGCAAATACTATCAGATCAAAGATGCGTATTGCGAGCCAAAGCCGGTGCAGCAGCCATATCCGCCCTTTGTGATTGGTGGCAGCGGAGACTATTTGCTGCGCGTGGTGGCGCAGTACGCCGACATCTGGAACTTTCTCGGCAGCGATGTGGAGATGTTGCAGGAGAGAAACGCTGTTCTGGAGCGCCATTGTGCCGCCATTGGACGCGACCCGCGCCGCATTACGCGCTCCGTCCAGGTGAAGGTTACCCCCGAAGACCTGGAGTCAGTGCGCAGCCGACTTCACGCCTATATCCAGGCGGGCGTAACACATCTGATTCTGAGTTTGTGGCCGCCCTATCCCGAAAGCGTCGTGCAGCGGCTCGATGAAGAGGTTGTGCAGCCGTTGAAAGCCGAATTTGAGGCATAGGTGTTGATTTCCTTCGCGCTTGAGATTGAATGAATGGTCATTCATCGCACAAGCGAAATGCTGCCGCTGATGCGCTGGTATGATGAATGACCATTCATTCATCATACCAGCGGGGAAAAAGACCGACTTTTTTCTTCTTTCGTTTCATGGTTAATGAACGGCCAGCTTGAGCGCCACGGCAGTCAAGAAGAACGCAAATGCCAGGACCGCCGCCCAGACCCCAACACTATGGAACCGCTCCGCGCGATTGACTAGCGCCTTCCAATTGCCTGGCGGCGCGCTGAGTTGCCAGTCAGCCGTGGCACTGTTGATCGGGACGGTGCCGACGACCCTGATCACTATCCAGGTGCCCACCGCGAGCACTGCCGCGCACCGAAACCAGAAGCCGGGTGCGCCACCATTGAGCACCGTGAGGGCAATCCCTAACACTGCCGTTGGCACAAAGAAGGCGGGCACCAGCACACGCAACCTCATGACCAGCGCTTTCCGAAGCTGAAGCTGCGCATGGTCGTCAAGCATCTCTGAAGGCCCACGCAAACCATAGTGGATCACGAACTCGATGCCAGCCAACATACCGGCGAAGAAGAGTGTCACGAAGTCAAGGACGAAAGCGGGATTCATGGGGTATTTCCCTTTCGCTTACACTATATCGCGATATATCGTTATTGCTGGTCAGAATATAAACGATATATCGTTACTTGTCAAGGGGGCAAAGAATGTGAGGAGATGGAACGATACGGGGAGAACCTTTTTCCTATGCCGCTTGACAGCGCCGCGCCAGCCTGCTATACTCTGCTTACTCGAAACGAGCGAACTTGTTTCGAGCCGTGTCGTTACGGCATGGCGCGGCGGTGTGTAATCCACCGCCGCGCCATTCCCCCCAGACCTGGACGCGCCAGGAATGGGGCTGGGGCATTCTATCACTGGAAATTGTGCCTAGTTGGTAGTTCGCTTACGGCCTCTTCCTGGTCAGACTGGGGTGCCACCTGTCGGCAGCGGCGCGCGCATGTGGGCGCGTGTCGCTTGCCCGGCAGGATTGTCGCCCTTTCCAGGCAGGGGCCGTTTCGGCATAAGTCGGAATGTTGATCTGCTATGTCGAAAGGAGCGCTCTCCATGGCCCTCATCACCGGTACGCCTCGGTTCTCTCGGTTTCCCTCTGGCCGCTACACCCATACCGACCCGCTGCGTCGCGAGTTCGGCCTGCGTCTGCTCGCGGAACCCCTGCCCGAGCCGCTGCGCAGCGGCCTCATCCGCGCCTGGCGGCGTCCTGGCCGCTTCGATGGCAACCAGGCTATCCAGAGCGTGCATCGCCCGCGCCCGGACCAGGCGCAGCTTTTCGGCCTGCCGCTGCGCATGCTCGGCTGGCTGGCGCTGACCGAGTTGGAAGCGTCGCGGCGCGTGGTGGAAACGCCCCGGACCAGCATCAGCCGCGAGACGCGCAACACGCTGCTGAAGGCGCAGGGGGCATATCTGCGCTGCCTGTATGCGGCGCTGGCGGCACAACTTGGCGAGGCTGGCGCGCAGGCCGAGTTCGAGCGTCTGGTGCTGAAGGCGGTCTAGCCGACGCCAGACGGGCAGCGGTAGCGCCAGCAAGGAAGCTGGCGAACGATCTGCTGCCCCATCGGTAGCTGCCGAGGGCACAGCAGGGATGGCAGCGCTGTAAGCAAAGGCTGCTTCTCTCGCCGGGCCTTGTCGGGATGGGGGTACCAGGAGCGTGGTATACTCAGGCTGACCTGGCTGTGCAGGAGGCACCTTAATGAACAACTGGCAAGGCATCGTCTTTGTGCTTGTCTCGGTGATATTCAGCCTTCCCATTGTCTTCTATCTGCTGACGCATCCCGCGCTTCTCCGGCGGCGCGCCCGCATTGGACCAACGGTCGAGCAGGACGCCAACCAAAAACTCATCGCATCGCTGCTGCTGCTCGGCTTCTTCGCCTTGTTTGTGGTCTCGGAGCTTGACTATTATTCCGGCTGGTCACACATCCCCATTTATGTTGTGCTGATCGGTGACCTGTTGATCGCCGCCGGGCTGATGCTATTCTGGCTCGTCTTTCGCGCTAACCCCTTTGCTGCCGCAGCGGTCACCGTGGAGCCAGAGCAGACCGTGATTTCGACGGGACCCTACGCGCTGGTCCGCCACCCCTTTTATAGCGGAGGACTGCTGATTTACCTGGGCATTCCCGTTGCGCTGGGGTCCTGGTGGGGACTCGTCCTTTTTGCCCCGCTGCTGGCGCTGACCATCTGGCGGCTGAAGAACGAGGAAACGTATCTTGCCGCCCGCCTGCCAGGGTATCGGGACTACTGCGCAAAAGTGCCCCACCGGCTGATTCCCGCTATCTGGTGAAGCAGGCGCGCCTTTCCTATGTATCTAGGGGAAAGGCGCGCCTGCGGGGTGTCAAACCGTGTGTAAAGCGGTTATTCGGCGCTGACCAGTTCGGCCACCTCTTTGCGGCGCGGCTCCGGGCGAACGCCGGGGCAGCGCTGCGCCAGGGCATGGGCGACCAGCGGCAGCGTCAACGTCGCGTCGGTGCTGGAAGCGACCCGAACCTCGGCGGGGAGCGCTTCGCCCGCGCCCAGCGCGACGCTGTAGCGGTGCAGCAGGGGCGTGGGGCCAAGCCGCGCGGCCTGGCGGAGCAGGTCGGCTGGCGCGGTTGAGCCGCTGCCCACCAGAATGACGCCCGTATGTGGGGCGCTGGCGAGTGTGCCAGCCAGTTCCAGCGCGTCGCCGGTCGTGTCGAAGTGCAGGCTGCTCTTGCCCTGGGCGCGCGCGGCGGCCAGGGCGACCCCGAAGGGGCTGCTGGCGATATCGGGCGCGTAGAGCGGGATGCCTGCTTCGGCGGCGGCCTGGATGACGCCTTTGCGCGGGGCGACATGTCGCAACGCCGCGCCCAGACGGCGGAAAAAGGCTCCGGTCGTCAGCGTGGTTTCCTGGCCCAGTGTGTCGCTGAACTCGACGAGCAGCGCCTCGGTCTGGCGCAGTTCGTCCTGGGGGGCAACAAGATCAGCGGCGCGTTCGTAGCCGAGGGCTATGAGATCGGCATCGCTGATCTGGGCGTCGCTGCGATAGTGCCGCGCGCCGCGCGCCTCGTAGAGATCGTGGAAGAGGTTTTCGGCGCTGACGACCAATCCGTCGATGGCGCGGCGCTCGATCAGCGAGACGAGCAGTTCGCGCAGCCCGGCGGAAATCAGCGGGCCGGACAGCCCCAGCAAGATCGTGCAATCGGCGTCGCGGACCATGCGCTCCCAGAGGTTGAGCGCGGTCGCAAGTTTGTTCCCCTCGGAACCCAGCCCGCTCATTTTATCCAGCAGGCCGCTGATGGACGCGGTTGGGTTGATCTGGATTGGTTCGGTGGGCGTCATCTCCGGCGCGCTCGTGCCAGCCCGCGCCTCGGCGGTCTTGCTGGCTCCATGGGCCTTGCCCTTGCCGTTGCCCTTGGCAGCGCCAGGGTCGGGCGCGTCTGCGCCATAGGTCCCATAGTCGGGGGTAACGCCGTACTGCGGCCAGATCATGCGGCCATTCGGATTGAACTGCTCGTCGCGCTCGGCCAGATGCTGACGCACGCCTTCCCGTTTGTCGGCCAGTTCGGTGAGGTCTTCGGCGCGGCGGCCCGCGCCCGCTGCGCGTTCCAGCGGTTGGCCGGTTTCGGCATCGCTGCCAAAAGCGCCGTGATGCGGCCCGTGGAAGCTCAAGCCCCGCTGCAAGAGGACGCGATCCATCTCCTGCACTTCCAGGGCCTCTTTGATATAGGTGAGGGCCGCCTCGTGGTCGAAGTTGCGACACGAGAAGATGTCCATCGTAAAGTAGTCGAGTTCAGGGAAGGTGTGGATGGCGATGTGGCTTTCAGCGATGACGACCAGGCCAGACACGCCGGAGTATTCGGGGTCGGGGGCCTGATATTCAAACATATACGGGCCGCCGATTTTGGTCATGCCAATCGCGCGAGGGTAATCGTTGAGGAGTTGTTCAATCAGAATCCGGTCGCCAAGCTTTTGGGTGTTGCACTTGCTCCCATCAACAATCAAGTGAGGGCCGAACAACTTCACGCTCCTTACACGGCTTCAGAGCCGCTAGCTATTGCCCGTGTGGAAACAGGCGATATACCAGGAAAGATAGCTGCCAGTCAAGGTATTGTGCAGTTTGCGCGTCGTAAGCGTACTGCCATCGGTACTCATACAGTCGGTCCTTTCATCATCCGACGAAAAAACACCCCGAAAAACATGGTCGCATGTTTTTTGCCAGGCATTCGCCCGGCGGGGGTGCGCGGTGGGCCGCTCGATTGAAATCTGCTGCTTCTGGAGCGACACGGCGCATCAACGCCTGCTGCTTCAGAAGGTGCAAGGCACTGGTGAAAGTATAGCATATCACGCAATGGATACGCAAAGTTGGCGCTGAAGGTTGCAAACGCGGAGACTCTTGACAATGCCCTGCTGCGCTGCTATATTCTCAACATGACGTTAACGTAATGTTTGGAGTGAGTGATGCTTGATCGCATGCGTATCGGTGAGTTAACGGAACGAGCCGGGGTTACGGCGCGTACTGTGCGCTACTACGAGCGTCTTGGGCTGATTCCGCCAGGGGAGCGTGAAGGCCACGGTCAGCATTACTATACCGAAGAGACGCTGGCGCGCCTGCGGAAAATCGACCAGTTAAAACAGCTTGGACTCAGCCTGGATGAAATACGGGACGTGATCGACCTCTATTTCATTGACCCGAGTGGCATCCAACCCAAACAGCAGGTTCTTGCCATCCTGCGCAGGCATCTGGCTGAGGCGGACCAGAAGATCGGCGCGCTTGCGCAATTTCGCGCGGACTTGCAGGCCCATATCGCGCGTTTCGAGCGCTGGTTAGAGGAACGAATAGAGCCCTGATTTTTTTTTTCAAAACATGACGTTAACGTCATGTTTTGGGGACTAACTGCTTCAGGAGGATGGTGCAACAATGAGTGAAACGATTGGATTTATCGGACTCGGCCACTTGGGGCTGCCCATCGCGGCCAATCTCCTCAAGGCCGGGTACGCGCTGCGGGTGTACAACCGCACGGCGGGCAAAGCAGAGCCGCTGGTGGCTCAGGGCGCGCAATTGGCAGCGCGCCCAGCCGAGGCGGTGCCGACCGGAGGGATGGTCGTGACGCTCGTGTGGGATGACGCGGCGGTGGAAAGCGTTGTCATGAGCGATGGATTTTTGGAGCGATTGGGGCCAGGCGGGGTTCATGTGGCGATGAGCACGGTGCTGCCGGAAACGTCGAAGAAGCTCGCGACGCTGCACGCGCAACATGGCAGCGCCTATGTCGACGCGCCCATCTTTGGCAGACCAGAGGCCGCCGTCGCCCGGCAGCTTTGGATACCTTTTTCCGGTGCCAGCCCCGCTAAAGAACGGGTCCGCCCGCTCCTTCAGGCGATGGGGGCGCAGGGTATATTCGATCTAGGGGAAGAGGTCGGCGCTGGAAACATGGTGAAGCTGGTGGGAAACTTTCTGATTTCTTCAGCGGGATACTCGATGCGGGAAGCGCTCAGGGTAGCCCAGAACAACGGCGTCGATCCGAAAGCAGTGATTGACATGCTGACCAGCACGTTATTTGCCGCGCCTATCTATCAGAGCTATGGCAAGCGGATTGCCGGGGGGACGCAGATCATTGCGCCTTTCAGCCAGAATGCGATTCCGCGAAAGGATGTGGGCCTCTTGCAACAGACCGCGCAACAGGTGCAGGCACCCACCCCGATAGCGCATCTGTTGGCCGATCTTATGAGCAGCGAGGAAGCACGAGCCTAGGCGCTTCCAACGGCCCATTTGCGCGTTCCAGGCGCGGATGGGAAACGGCGCGATACGCTGGCAAGGCGTTGCCACCTGAGGCCGGACACAGTAGAATATGCCCAGCAGAAGAGGAACAATCTTTCCAGGAGAAAGGGAACGCCGCGCATGACTGATTTTACTGCCTTCCCCATCTTCGATGGGCATAACGATGTCCTGCTGGACCTGCACCTTGCCGAGCGTGGGGCTGGCCGCAGTTTCTTTACGGAAAGCGACCGGGGCCACCTGGACCTGCCGCGCGCCCGGCGCGGCGGCTTTGGCGGCGGTTTCTTTGCGATCTTTCCGCCAGCGCCGCCGCCAGAGGAGCCGATGCTGGGGCGGTTGGTCAGGCACGAGGACGGCTATGAGGTGCTGCCGTATCCGGCGCTGGACCCGGCGTACGCGCAGCAGATTACGATCTCGGTAGCGGCGCGCCTCTTCCGGCTGGAGGCGGAGTCAGCCGGGCAGCTTTGCGTGGTGCGGAATGTCGCTGAACTTCAGCGCTGTCTTGAGGATGGCACGCTGGCGGCCATTCTGCACTTCGAGGGGGCTGAAGCGATTGATCCCCAGCTTGACGCGCTGGAGGTCTTTTATCAGGCGGGGCTGCGCTCGCTGGGCATCGTCTGGAGCCGCCCCAACGCTTTTGGGCATGGCGTGCCGTTCAAGTTTCCGTCTTCGCCCGATACCGGCCCGGGACTGACCGACGCGGGGAAGGCATTGGTGAAGGCGTGCAATCGGCTGGGCATTCTGCTTGATCTGGCGCACCTGAACGAGCAGGGCTTTTGGGATGTGGCGCGCCTTTCGGAGGCGCCGCTGGTGGTGACGCACGCTGCCGCGCACGCGCTCTGCCCGTCCACGCGCAATCTGACCGACGCGCAATTAGAGGCGATCAAGGCGTCAGATGGCATGGTCGGGCTGATCTTCGAGACCGCGAATCTGCGCGCTGATGCCGCTGAAGAGCCGGATACCTCGCTTGACGTGCTGCTGGCGCATCTGGAGTATCTGGTGGAGCATGTGGGCATCGAGCGCGTGGGGTTTGGCTCGGATTTCGATGGTGGGATTACGCCGCCGCGCGATCTGCATGATGTTTCTGGCTTGCCCACGCTGCTGGCGGCGCTGCGGGCGCGGGGCTATGACGATGACGCCTTGCGCAAGATTACGCACGAAAATTGGCTGCGCGTGCTGGGCAAGACGTGGCGCGCCTGACTGGAGCAGCCGTTCAGGCATTTTTCCGGATTTGGCAATGGCGTAAGGAATATATGAGGGAGCCACAGCGGATAATGCGCAACACCTCTTGACATCGTAGAATGGGTGTTCTATAATGTGAGGGCATTGGAGTGGGCGTTCCCCGTTGGCGGAACCCACTCCTTCCTCATCTCTGGCACATCGCTGTGTGCTTCTGAGTGCAAGGGCAGCGGTCACTCTCTGGCCGCTGCCCTTGTTTGTGTCTGTGCAGCACGTTCTGCCAGAGAACGAATTATGCAAGGGCAAGTCAGAGGGGGTTTTCATCTCGGTCTTATGTGTGAGCCTGAAGGAGAATTGCCTATGCTGCCCGGTCATGAACCCCAGCCCTCTGACGATGCGCCCGGCGACCTGATCGAGCCGTTTGACGTGGAGCGCCAGACGGGTGTGCCAGAAGCGCCCCCACCGCCGGTCGGGACGACGCCCCCGGCGACGCTGGCGGCGCTGGCGGCTCAGGGACGGCGCGGCGCTGCCTGGCGCTTGCTGCATTGGATTGCTGAAGATAACCAGGAAGCGCTTGCCGCAATCAGGACGTTTCCAGACCGCCGTCTGCTGGACCTGCTGCTGGAGTGGCTGGCGCTGGGCGCGTGGGCGGACAAGCCGTTTCAGGTGCCGCGCGCCATGCGCCAGCCACATTTTCGGACGCAGGTGAGCACGCTCTTTTTGCCGGGCGCGGGCGCGTCCGAAGCGCAGGTCAAAGCGGTGCTGTGCGCGGGGCTGCATCATTCCCAGGCGGCGGTGCGCGAAACTGCCGCGCACCTGCTGGGGATTGTGGGCGACCCGACGGCGGCGGCTGATCTGGCGGAGGCGCTGCACGACCCGGCGTCGGCAGTGCGCGTGCAGGCAGCGAAGGCGCTGGGGCGGCTGCGCGTTCCGGGGACGTCTGCCGCGTTGGTGGGCGCGCTGCGCTATCATGACGAGGCGCTGGCAAGCCAGGTGCGTCAGGCGCTGCTTCAGCTTGGCGCTGTGTCGGTGCCCGCGCTTGTGGAGGCCGCGCCCACGCCCGATTCCTGGGTGCGCTGGCATGTGCTGCGCGTGTTGGGCGAATTGCATAATTTGCGGGGGCTGCGTCCGCTGGTTGACGCGCTGGCCGATGAAGACTTCGCGGTGGCCTGGATGGCGGCGCGTGCCCTGATTACGATGGATACGCCGGTGGTCGAGGAGGTGCTGCGCCTGCTGCTGCGCGCGCCGGACACGCCGCGGCTGATGGAAACGGCGGGCTATGTCTTGCGTGCTCAGACCAGGCCAGAGATGAAGGCGCTGCTGGGGCCGGTGCTTCAGAGCATGCACCAGACCGATTATCGGGTGGCTGTGCCGCTGGCGGTGGAGGGGGCGCTGGAGCAGTTGGCCGCGCGCGGCAGCCGAAGCGGTTGAGATGGCCGCCGCGCTGCTGCCAGGCGAGGGAGCCTCAAAAAAAGGTCGGGCCATCCGATTGATGGTCCGGCCTGAAGAGTGCTGATGGAGTGAGGCAGAGGCTCGTTATTTTTTGGGCTGAACGCCCACGGGCAAACTGGCGATGGTATAGGATTCGGTCAACCGGCTGAGGAGGCGCACAGCGCGAGCGTGAAGCGGGTGACGGCTGAACCGCTGAAGGGCGCGCTCGTTTTCCACAAAGACGACGAGCAGCGCGTGGCGATACGATGGGGCGTTATTGACACCGGAGCGGGTTTCGATGACGCCTGGAATGCCAGCCAGGAGTTCTTTTACATCCTTCAGCGTGCGGTCAATCACTTCGCGGTTTGCATCACTGCGCAGGCGCAAGATGAGTTCATGGCGGATCATCTGGTTATCCCTCCCCCTCTTGAACAAAGAAACACTTCACCACACATACTGTAGCATGGCTGAGGGCATTTGCGCAACCTCGCCGTGAGGCCAGGATATAGACCTGCCGGAAGCCTCAGGCTCAAGCTGTAGGCACCGAACGCAGCGCGCTTGCCAACCGCCGCGTGCCGTCATTGATTTCTTCTTCTGTGACGGCGGCGTACCCAAGGAGCAGCCCGCTGCGGCGCAGCCCTCCCAGGCTGAGCGTGGAGAGCGGGATGGTTTCAATCTGATGTTGAGCGGCCTGGTGGGCGGCGCTTCTGGCATCTATGCCGGAGGGCAGCCAGCCAATGACGTGCATGCCGGTCTCCGGAGCCTGGACCTCCAGCAGCCCGGCCAGGTCGCGCTGCGCCGCGTTCAGCAGCGCGTCCCGGCGCGCTGCGTAGAGCGCGCGCATGCGGCGAATATGGCGCGTAAAATGCCCCTCGTTGATGAAATCAGCGACGGCAGCCTGTTCCAGCGCCGGGGGATGGATGTCGGTGAAGCGCCGCGCGGCCAGCAAGGCATCGACCAGCGCTGGCGGGGCGACGAGATAGCCCAGGCGCAGCCCCGGAAAAAGGACTTTGCTGAACGTGCCGATGTAGATGACACGCTGCGCCTCGTCGAGTCCCTGGAGCGCGGCGAGCGGACGCCCAACGTAGCGATATTCGCTGTCATAATCGTCTTCAAGAATCCAGGCGCTTTCTTGCCTGGCCCACTCCAGCAAGGCCAGGCGACGGGACAGACTCATCGAGACGCCCAGCGGGAACTGATGCGCGGGCGTGACATAAGCCAGCCGCGCCTGCTGGCAGCGCGCCCAGCCAGCGGCCACATCCAGCCCTTCCTCGTCAACCGGCACAGGAATAAGCTGGGCGCCAGCCCCAAGCAGCGCCCCTTTCGCGCCCGGATAGCCGGGGTCTTCTACCCAGGCAGCGTCGCCGGGGTCCAGCAGGATGCGCGCGGCCAGGTCGATGGCCCCCTGCGCGCCGGACGTGATGATTACCTGCTCCGCAGAGCAGCGTACGCCGCGTGCGACCCCCAGATGGGCGGCGATGGCCTCGCGCAGCGGTGGATAGCCCGCCTGGTGCTGGCTCATGAGCATATCGCTCATCTGAGCACGCGCGCAGCGGGCGGCAAGCTGTGCCCAGAGTTTGTGCGGAAATGCCTCAAGATCGGGGGTTGCCACACGAAAGGCACGCACTTTGCGGCTTTCTCTGGAGAATGTGCCTGGCGCGAACGAAATCTGGGCGAGCGCCGCGCCGCGCTGAGAGAGCGCAGCAAGAGGGTGTCGTTCTGGAGGGTCAGGAGTTCTCGAAGATGAAGCCTGCGCCGGAGTCGTGGGCACCTCCTGAGGTAGGAAGCTGGCAACCGTGGTGCCAGAGCCGACGTTGCTTTCGATGTAGTTTTCGGCGAGCAGTTGGGTGTAGGCCATGAAGACGGTGCCGCGCGCGACGCCAAGCTCGCTTGCCAGATCGCGTGTGGAGGGAAGGCGCGCGCCCGCCTTGAGCTGCCCGCTCAGGATGAGGTGACGCAGGCGGTCATACAACTGACGGGAAAGTGGAACTGCTGAGGCATGGTCAAGGGCCAGGGTGGGGTGAGTGAAGGCTGCTCGGCGCTTGGGCATGGCGTCCTCCGCGTGGGTTTGGGTGGCATCGTACGGTTGAAAATGGTCTCATCATTTTACTGAAAAATGGCTCTTGTTGCAAGACCATTTTAGCGCTATAGTGTTCAAAGGTGGCGCGTCCGCGCTGCCCAGCAGGGACTTGGAACGTTTGTCAGAAGGGACGGAACAATGGAAGCACGAATGTCCTATGCCAAGGCTGCCCCAGGCGTCTTTAAGGCGATGCTTGGCCTGGGGGCGTATGTGAACGAATGTGGCTTAGAGGAGAATCTGCTTGACCTGGTGCGGGTGCGGGCCTCGCAGATCAACGGCTGCGCGTATTGTCTGGATATGCACAGCAAAGACCTGCGGGCCAGGGGTGAAAGCGAGCAGCGCCTCTATCTGCTGGATGCCTGGCGAGAGGCCCCGTTCTATACGGACCGCGAGCGCGCGGCGCTGGCCTGGACGGAGGCGGTGACGCTGCTGGAGCATAAGCATGTGCCGGATGAGGTATACGAGCAGGCGCGCCAACAGTTCAGCGAGAAAGAGCTGGCCGACCTGACGTTGGCAATAGTGGAGATTAACGGCTGGAACCGTTTGAATGTTAGTTTTCAGACGGTGGCTGGCGGCTATCAGCCGAAGCAGCAGAGCGCGCACAAATAAGGCGAGCCATCTCCGGGGAAGGGGGAGATGGCTCGCCGGATGGCTCAGCGCCGCGCTTTAGCGCAAGGCGTCAAGCTGGCGCTCGGCCTCATCCATGCTGAGGGCGCCGCTGCGAAGCTGCTCAAGGATGGCGCGGCGCTGGGCGTCTAGCTCGTCCTTGTTGCGCGGAGCAGCCTGCTCATCTTGTTCAATCGGCACACGCTGCGCGTAGCTGCCCGGGCGCGGCGGCGGAGGCGGCGCGTTCGGCGGAGGTGGGGGGGTGTTGGGGCCAGTGCGGAACTGCTCCAACAGGTGTTCCATCTCGCCCATGGCGCGCTCGATGGCTCCGCGCACGTCGCGGCCAACGGCTTCCCAGTCGGTTTCGCGGGCGCGCTTGGCGGCGCGCTCGGCATACTGGGTGGCGCGCTCGGCGGCCTTGCGGGCAGCCTGGGCGGTGCGGTCGCTCATCTCGCGGATGCGGCGCTCGTAGTCGGCGCGCTGGGCGTCATCCCATTCGAAGGGGAACTTGCCCTTGCCGCCACCACGACGCACGCGCGGGTCGCCGGGGCCGTCGGGGTCGTCGCGGTAGCCGGTCGCAAAGGTAAAGCCGCCAGGGGCTTTATCCCAGCGGAAGCCAAAGTCACGATGCCCAAAGCGCCATTGGCCGCCCCAGCCGCTGCCAGCGCCAGCCTCTTCTCGGTCACCAGACTCGTCAAACAGATATTCGTCAGTCATGACGCCCTCCTGTGTAGAATCGGCGGCGCTGATGGTGATGTCGCCGCCATCACTTTGCAACGTTACAACAGCCTCGGCGCGCCCGATGGCTCCAACCAGATGTCGTCGCCGCCCGCGTTCCACGGTCAAGGGCAGGCGGGTTTGAATGGTCCCGCCGTGGGTCTGGGCGACAAAGCGCGCGTGCAGCTCGCCGCGAATGCGCAGTGAGATGTCGCCCGCCGCGTGAATGGTATAGGTTGCGTCTTTCACCAGGGGAGTATCCAGCCGGGCATCTCCGGCGACGTTGCCGGTCGCAATGCCGCCGCGCAAATCTGTGCCCACCAGATCGCCCCCGACGTTATCCAGCGTTACCAGGCCGCCACATCGTCGCAGCTTGGCATCGCCGTGCATATTCTGAATGTGGCAGAAGCCTTCCACTTCTTGTACGGTCAGGTCACCACTCAAGTTGCTAATCACGACGCTGCCCGCCCGGGTAACGTCGCAGTCGCCGCGCATATTGGCAACGGAGACGTGGCCCACGTTGGTAAAGTGCGCGTCGCCGTTGGCCGACTGCTTCAAGCTGACTTCCCCGACGATCTCACTGACCGTCGTATCGCCGCTGACGGCTCCGGTAATTTCCAGGCTGCCCAGGTTGCGCGCCACCAGGTCGCCAGCAACGGAGTTCAGGCGCACGTCACCCATGCAGCCTGCAATCTGCAAATCGCCGCTGATAGCGCCCAATTGCAGACTGTTGGCATCCTGGATGTCCACATCGCCGGAGGCGGCGTCTATCCGCACGTTGCCCAGCAGGCCACGCACGGCTGTGTCGCCTTTGGCGCTGAGGACATAAAGGCTGACGCCGCGCGGTACGCTGATGGTGACGTCGTCGTGCAGGCGTTCCAACCGCAGCACGCCTTCGGGGTCGATCTGTGGGATGTCGGTATCGTCGTCGTCGTCATCATCCAGTCCGACGATGCGGATGTGTGGCTCGTCCCAACCAAGGACTTCGAGTTCGCCTTCGGCTCGCCCAATTTCGACGCGGGTCAATCCGCCGCCGGAGACGGTTTGTTCACTGCTCATGGTCCCCTCCTTTTCTGCTGTGATGTGTGGCGCTATTCGGTTTCAGCCGCCAGGCGGCGGTGAGCTTCTTCAGTGGTGATTTTGCCCTGGGCGAGTTCCTGCAAGATTTCGCGGCGTTCGCGGCGGCGCTCGGGGTCGGGCATATCTTCTTCGACCTGGAAGCCCAGGCTTTCGATGACGTTGTTCAGCCGCGCTTTGACGGTGGGATAGGAAATATCGAGCATGGCCTCCACATTTTTGATAATCCCCCGGCAGCGCAGAAAGATTTCCACAAATTCAAGCTGGTCGCGGCTGAGGCGTTCGAGGCGGCCAAAATAGCTTTCGCCCTCGCCCGCGCTGCGGCCAGCGCCGTTGACGGTAAACTGTCCCTCCAGGGCGCTGTGGCAGGTCCCGCACGCCAGGCGGGTGATTGCCATTTGCCCTCCACACACCGGGCAACGCCCGCTTACTTCGTACATGTCCGCTCCTGTCCTTTCTCTGCCTCCGCATTCGGCGTTGCAGTTCTGTTTATTAAATTTATAGCACTTTACTTTAAAAAAGTCAATAGTGATATTAAGTTTATTTGTCCAAGCAAAGGGGCAGACAACAGCTTCTCTGGGCGTGGCATGGGTTATGCACCCCTTTTGGAGTGTCATTGTGTTGTCTCTAGTCACGACTGTAAGGAGGGAAATGTCGGCATGCAACAAGCCCCAGAGTATCGTGACCAAGATCAACTACGTAGAGAGTATACCCCGCAGCAACCCACCCCGGCATATCAGGGAGGGCCAGCCGACGCCCCGGTAGCCTCGAGTCGCCAGGCAGGCCGAGCCAACGCCGCAGCGGCGAGTGATCGGGTTGGGCCAGGTTCCTGGAGCGATTGGGTCCGCTGGGGGCCGATCTGGAGCGGATTTTTTGCGATTGTGTCGACCCTGGCGGTGCTTGGCGCGCTGGGTACTGCTATCGCGTTGACGGTTTGGAGAACGACGCCGAACACTGCCTTTGGCTATGGTTGGTCTATCCTGACCGGGATCATCGCCTTCTTCCTGGGAGGCTGGATCACGGCCCGCGCGGCAGGGGTTGGCGGCTCGGGTCCGGCTATGCTGAATGCGGGGCTGACCTGGGCCTTGTCTCTGGTAGCCATTCTCGTCATAGCCATTTTTGGCGCGGGCAGCGCCTTTGGCTTTATTGGCGGCAATCTCTCTGTGCTGCTGCGCGGCGGACCTGGCCTTTCTGCTGGCTCTTTGGCGCAGACCGCCTGGATTACCTTTGCATCGCTGGTGATCGGGCTGATTCTGGCGATGATCGGAGGTCTGGTTGGCGCGCGGCGTTTGGCAGCGCTGCGCGGGACACATGTGCCGGGGCAGCGGGAGCAGCGCGCCGTGTAGCTGCCGCGCTCGGACGGTTCACGCGCACAAACAGAGTGGCCTGGCGCTCCGCCTAGAGCGCCAGGCCACTCTGTTTGTGTTCTTCATTCTGTTTCATCGTTCTTCATTGGTACTCAGGGTCTATCGCTGATACTCTTGGGGTACTTATTCGTATCTGTAGATGAATTGAAGAAGATTGTTCGATAGCCAGATACCCTTCGAGGGAGAACCCAAGGAAGGCCAGCGCTGTTTTCCTGCGGTGCGCGGGTTGGGGCGCTGTATTGATGAGGTTAGAATGATGCAACATCGCGGCAGTGATGCAGGAGGTGTGACCCGACATCCGAGCGGCGGCGGCCTGAACGGATCGCCTGGTGAAAGGCGGACTTCAGGGCCGCTCGGTGAAAGGCGGACTTCGGGACCACTCTCTGGCTCCTCTTCGCAGGCGCTTCCAGCAGTAGGCGAGGGCTACCAACCCAGGGTTGGCCTTGGCATACGTACATCTGGCCCATTGCCAGCCGACCCGACAGCCGGTGACCGGCAGCAGCGCAGCGGGCAGGTGCCGCCGCCTCGCCCCACGACCCTTGCAGAGACCGACCTGGATGCTGGTTTGCTTCAGGAGTTGGCGCTGAAGGTGATGGTCAACGCGGGTGGGACGCTGAGCGCTACAGCCGTTGCCGGTCAACTGCGGCTGCCTTTAAATGGCGTGCTGGATGACGCGCTGACGGGGTTGCGCCGAGATGGGCTGATCGAGGTGGTGACCGGCACGGTGGAGAGCCAGCGCTCTCTGAACATCGGGGTCGGTGGCAGCGCGCTGGTGTTCCGGCTGACGGAACAGGGCCGCGCGCGGGCGCGTGAGGCGTTTGAGCGCAATGGCTATGTGGGGCCAGCGCCGGTATCGTTTGCCCATTATTGCGCGGTGCTCAGCGCGCAGCTTCAGGCGCGGCCCGCTGTGATGCGCGCGGTGGTGCGCCAGCGGCTTTCGCATCTGGTGCTGGCGGATGAGATTATCGATCAGGTAGGGGTGGCGATTACGCGCGGCGGGGCGCTCTTTCTGTGGGGGCATCCGGGCAACGGCAAGACGGCGATTGCCGAGGCAATTGCGACGATGCTGGGCGGCGGCGTGTTTATCCCCTATGCAATGGAGGTGCGCGGCCACGTGCTGCCGGTGTTTGATCCTTCGGTGCACGTGCCGCTTTCGCTGGAGGGCGCTGATGGGGTTGGGCGCATCGATGAGCGCTGGGTGTTTTGCCAGCCGCCGCTGGTACACGCGGGCGGTGAACTTTCGCTGGGCAGTTTGGACCTCCAATTTAATGAGCGGCTGCGTCTTTATGAGTGTCCGTTGCAGGTGAAGGCTGCCGCTGGGGTGTTCTTGATTGATGACTTTGGCCGCCAGCAGGCCCGGCCACAGGAACTTTTGAACCGGTGGATTGTTCCCCTGGAGCGTGGGATGGATTTCATGACGTTGATGAATGGGCAAAAAGTCCCGGTTCCCTTTGCCGCGCTGGTGGTGTTTTCGACGAACCTGCGGCCAGCCGATCTGGTGGATGAGGCGTTTCTGCGGCGCGTGCCCAACAAGGTCTGGGTGAGTGACCCGACGCCCGAGCATTACCGCGAGATTCTGATGCGCGTGTGTCGATCTATGGGCGTGACCTTTTCGGATGTGGGCTTTATGCATTTGTTGAATCAGCATTATCAACAAACACGGCGCTCGCTGCGCGCCTGCCATCCGCGCGATCTGATCAGGCATGTGGTGGCGCTGGCGCGGTATTATGGTGTGCCTGCGGAGCTTTCGCCCCAGTTGCTGGATGCCGCCGCGCACATCTATTTCCTGGGGAATGAACTTGCCGGAAGCAGCAGCGCGCAGTTCCAGATGGCATCCCCGTATGGGAGCGTGCCGCGTTAACATGATGTTTACGCGACCATAACATGGTAACCTGGACTATTCTTGATTGGGCAGGTATAATGGCACACGTGTGAATGTGTTGCTAGGAAAGGGTACCAATTCATGAGAATTCTGATCGCTGATGATGACCGCGAACTGGTAGATATGCTGATGTATTGGCTGCGGGCGCATGGACATCAGGTTGCAGTGGCTTTTGACGGCGAACAGACCATGAAGCGCTGGCGCGAACAAACGCCTGATCTGGTACTCCTTGATATACAGATGCCCAAGTTTGATGGGTTTGAAGTGGTGCGCCGCATGCGAGGCGAGTCGAACGCGCTGGTGATTGTGCTGACGTGCCTTGATCGCGAAGAGGATGAGGTGCGGGCGCTGGAGTTGGGCGCTGATGATTTTCTGCGCAAGCCGTTTCGCCCGCGTCAACTGCTGGCCCGCATTCAGGCGGCAGCCCGCCGCGCGGTCAGCGTGTCTGGCCCGATGAATGGCTCTTCCATTACGATTGGCCCGATTAGCCTGGATGTGAGCCGCCACGAGGTGAGCAGCAATGGCACACGGATGCGCCTGACGCCAACGGAGAGTCGGTTATTACACCTGCTGCTGACGCATGCCGGGCAGGTGTTGACCACCGATACCATCATCGAGCGGGTGTGGGGCTATAACGAGGTGGGCGATTCTGGTCTGGTAAAGACGCATATTCGCCATCTGCGCCAGAAGGTGGAACCTGATCCTGGCAGCCCCCGCTATGTGCTGACGGTTCCTGGTGTGGGCTATACGTTTAGCCCGCCGGTGACGGTGGAAAGCCGCGCCTGACCTGCGGCTCGGGCCAGTGAAGAAGAAAAGCGACTGAAGCGGCTAATCTTCTTAACTGGCCGCTCACATTCTCAACCACATTACAACATGCCCTCCCCCAGTTTGTTCTCTTTCTTCACTACACTACTTCTTAAGTAGAGCATTGAGCCGGACGATAACAGGATTCTCGACAAAGCAAGGGTTTTCATCTGGCTGGCTCGACGCATTGCGGCTGCTTCTACAACGGTGTGCCTCTTGAGCCGCTTTGCACGGCAATCCCCGGCCACGCTTTAAAGGGGTTCTGTGCCTTAAACAAGGGAGAGATCGGCATGGATACAAAGGTGACGGATGCTGTTCTGCCTGTCTCGGTGGAGGCCGGTTTCTATGGGGAACTGGCAGAGACCTTGCAGGTGCTGCTGGCGAAAGGGCCAGTGTTGACGCTGGCGCTCTTCGTTGGAGAAGCCTCTGGTGGAGCAGCCACGGATGCTCGACGCGCGCTAAAAGCAGACATGGATGATGTTGCGCAACTGCTCCTTGCCTGTTTCCGTCGATCAGATAGCATTGTGCGCTGTGGAGAAGCCAGTTGCGCGGCCATCCTGATGAATGCCGAGGAGGATGGGGCGCTGCGCGCGGTGCTTCGCTTTCAGCGGATGCTCGCCTGTTGTAAGCCGTTAGCCATCTCGCTGCGTGTCGGGATAGCCGCCTCTCCCGCGCAGGCGCAGGAGGGCCAGGCGCTGCTTGCCCTGGCGTTGAAACCGTATCTGTATATTCTCCCTGCCTCGGGGGAAGCGCAAGGCATGCGGCCAGGCATGGATACATTCGCTGAAAGCAAGCCCGCCCTGGCGCTGTCCTCATCACGGGGTGGCGCTCATGAGAAAGTCGGCAAAACGGGCGCCCATCTGAAGCAGGTGCTGGCGCTGTCACCCGCGACAACCTTTTCTTCCGAGCCTGGGCTGCGCCTGCTCGGTGGTGGCGTGCCTGCGCAGCCTGGCGAGACGACGACGCGCGCCCGCGCTCGCGCGCTGGGCGTTCCCTACATTGCTCCACCGCAGCACATCCCCAACAGTGTGCTCGGTTTGCTTTCGGCAGAGGTGATGCGCCAGTTGCATTGTCTGCCCCTTGGGCGTGATCGCAATGCCTTGACGGTTGCCCTGGCCGACCCCACGGATCGCGGCACGGTCCAGCGCCTGGAACAACTCACCGGCTTGACGATTTTTCCGGTGATGACTGACCCTGATGCTCTGGAGGCGCTGGCGCGTCCTGTGCGCGCCCGACGCGCCAGCCGGGTCACTACTTCATCGGCTGGACCTTCTGGTGGCTAGATATGCTTTTCGTGCCATTCGGCGCGTGGGTAGCCAGGGCAGGCGATAGTTGAGGAAGATGTGGACAGCCTTTGGCCTTCATCACTCAGGCGTGCCGATTGGAGCAGTGGCCGCCTGGATTCTTGATAGTCTGCTGGAGGATCAATACCAGGCGTACCGCTTCTCAACGAATCCTTAACCATATCTCCCTGCCTTCGGGCAGTGTCATCTCGTATATTTGCTGTGGAATCGTGGCAGTAGGCGGTGCTTTGCGTGGCTGCTTCTCTGCCAGTGTGCAATACAAGGGATATCTTTTCCCTGACATCTCTTATTTCAGATTCGCTTGTATATGCCGCATGGCTTTCGCCGCTCGGCAATTTTCGAGCTATCCATCAGGAAAAACTGGTCTCATCAACTGGGCGTGGCTAGAGGGTGTCTCTCATCAAGAGAATATCTCGCCCGAAAAGGAGCGTATTTTTATGACACTTCTATCAGACGAAAAATCAGTGCCAAGCTCTGTCTCTACCGCAGAGTATGACGTGGCAGTGGTTGGTGCCGGCCCTTATGGGCTTTCAGCAGCAGCCTATCTTTTACAGCGGAAACTTCATGTGGCCGTCTTTGGCAAGCCTATGAGCTTTTGGCAGGAGCATATGCCGCGTGGCATGTATCTACGTTCCTATTGGGAGCATACCAATCTAGGTGACCCTCAAAAGAGGTTTGGACTTGACCAATTTGTGGAGGCGACGGCGACTGCGCGGCAAGCTCCCATGCCTATTCAAATGTTTATTGACTATGGACTCTGGTTTCAGAAGCAAGCTGTGCCTCATGTAGATGAAACCTATGTGGCTTCCATTGAGCGCGAGGATGGCCGCTTTCTGCTTACTCTCGTTGATGGCCGACGTGTTTCCAGCCGAGCGGTTGTGATGGCGGTGGGGGTGGGCTATTATGCGTACAGCCCTGCGGAGTATGCGACATTGCCTGCTGATTCCATCTCTCATACCGTTGAGCATCAAGACTTGAGCCGCTTTGCGGGGAAACAGGTTGCTGTGATCGGTCGTGGGCAGAGTGCGGTGGAGTCGGCGGCCTTGCTGCATGAAGCTGGAGCCGCAAGTGTTCACCTGCTCACCAGGGGGCCTATTTACTGGCTTCCTTCCGATGGAAGAAAGCGCTCCCTCCGAGAGAAGTTGCGTTGGCCGGGCAATGGCATTTCCCCTGGGTGGAAAAACTGGGCCTTGCACCATTTCCCGTATTTCTTCCATGATCTTTCGCAGGAAAGAAGATACGCTTACGTCAACAAAAGTCTCTTCCGCGCTGCTTCTGCCTGGCTTCAGGAGCGGGTGAATGGCAAGGTGGTTGTACATGAAGGGGATGGTGTGCAGAAGGTGGAAGTCATCGACGGCCAGGTCGCGCTCCAGCTTGCAAGTGGTGAGGCGGTAACGGTAGATCATGTGTTGCTGGCAACCGGCTATCAGGTCGATATCAAACGTCTGCCTATGCTTCATCCCTCCTTGCTCGCCAAGGTGCAAGTCGATGAGCGCAATACCCCTGTGTTAAGCTCCTGGTTTGAGAGTAATGTGCCTGGCCTCTATTTTGTCGGCCTTACGTCACTGTGGAACTTTGGCCCGTTGTACCGATTTGTCTGCGGGGCCAAAGCTGCTGCCGAGCGGGTCTCCAGTGCTGTTGCTTCTCATGTGGCGCGCGAGCGCAGGCGCGAAAGGCGTTTGGGGAAATGAGAGGAGCTATCGGCTCGGGACCGATGATGCTGGTAGGAGTGTAAAGGGGCATTTTCAGGGTATCTGTTGAGCGTATTGCAAAGTAAGAGAATCGTTACCTCGTTTCTTAACTTCTCTACCATCTTGCAACGCGGGGATAACCAGATGTATGGTGCTGATGCAGTACCCTAAAGATGCCTGGCGGATAAGCCAGCACGCAATAGGGAGGCATTGAGAGATGGTGCATGAGGAATTCGTAGGGAGTCAGTTTGGAGGGGCATCAGGTGCAGCGGAAGGGCGGCCCTCCGGACCAACGGTACTGGAGCCTGCAATTTTTGCGCGGGCAAATCCGGCGACAGCAACGCCAACCCCAGCGCGCGGGCAAGCCGAAGGAGCCGGGCATGCCACAATCCCGGCAACACAACCTCGTCTGCGGCCCTGGCAAGCTGCGGCGCGAGCGAAAGGGCGTCCGGGCTATTTCCTGGCTAAACGGTGCCTAGATTTTGTCCTGGCGCTGATGGCTATTGTGATCTTGTCTCCGGTCTTCCTGGTGATCGCGCTTCTGGTGCGCTTTACGTCGCGTGGCCCGGCATTCTATCGCCAGGAGCGCGTCGGCTATGCCGGACGCCCTTTCGTGATGTTTAAGTTTCGCTCTATGTATATAGAAAGCGATGAGAACCTGCACCGGCTCGCTTACGAGCAATTTTTGCGCGGCGAGCGGGCATCGGGCAAGGTGGACGGGGAACTGTTGACCGCTGCGCACCCTTCGAAGGGTGCGGCCAAAGCGAAGCGCCAGCCTTCAGGTGACCCCCGTGTGACACGGGTGGGCAATGTGCTGCGGCGGACCAGCCTGGATGAACTGCCCCAACTCTTTAACGTGCTGCGAGGGGATATGAGCCTGGTGGGGCCACGTCCACCCATTCCCTATGAAGTGGGGTTATATGAACCCCGGCATCTGGGGCGCCTGGATACGCTTCCGGGGATTACCGGGTTCTGGCAGGTTTCTGGGCGGGGGCGGGTGACCTTCGGGCGCATGATCGATATGGACCTGGAGTATATTCAAAAGCAGTCGTTCTGGTATGATGTCAAATGGCTTTTGCTGACCATTCCTGCCGTGTTAAGCCGTAAAGGCGCGGCTTAGCCTGATGGCGCGCTGCTGGTGGTTATGCGGGCCAGTGCCAGCAGCGCAACATCTCAATGCTTCCTTTCACCGCAAGAGCGGCTGTAAAGCCGGGGCCAGGAGCAAGCTCGTACAGCGACCATAAGGTGTGCTCCTGGCCCGCTTCTCTGTTCGCCAGCAGCGCTGCTGGCACTCCGGGGGTGAGCGAGACGTCGAACTGGCGAAGGTCCAGCGACAACCCTAAGCCTCTTGCTTTAATGTAGGCTTCTTTGCGTGTCCAACCATTCAAGAACGCTGCTTGCCGTTCTTCTACAGGCACGGAGCGTAACTCTCTCACCTCTGCGGCGGAAAAGAAACGTTGGGCAAGATTCTCATAGTCCTTTGCCTCGGCTGTGATCTCTTCCACGTCAACACCAATCTCTCCCTGGCGTGTGAAGGCGTAAAGGGCCAAGTTCCGGGAATGGGTCACATTGAATTGGATGGGGTCGTTCTCCAACTCCTCGATAAGAACAGGTTTCCCATAGCCATTGTAGGCGAAGCGCAGGGTGTGCGGGTCTTTGCTCAGATAGCGGCCCAGGATCGCGCGCAAGGTGCCGCGAGCCGCGATAAAGCGGTTGCGGTCGGTTGAGAAGCGAAAGCGGCTGGCGCGGGTCCGCTCCTCAACCGCCAGCGTTTGTTTTAAGTGCTGGATGCGTGATGCTGGCAGGTCGAGCCAGCCCCGCCAGACGTGTACCTCCGTGCTGCCCAGAACGAGTGGTTCTGTGGGTGAATACTCCAGGAACTCCGAAGCGCTTGTCATACTGGCTCGCTTTGTTCCACGGCCTGTACCTGCTTGAGCCGCTGGCTTAACTGTTCTGCCAACGTGGGCAGGTGCTGCTGAAGGCATCCCAGGTGTGTCCCCGGAATGAGTTGAAGATCAGTAGCTTTGGCTGCCGCTGTCACTTGCTGCCATTTTTTGGCATCTGCCAGTTCTTCCTGGACCCAAAAGAAGGTGATCTTGCCAGGGTATGTGCCTGGCCGATAGGCAGACAAGACCCAGGAATTTACTGCCCCCCAGCCTTGTCCCAGGAATTCCAGCGACGGGAAAATTGTGCGGCGGTTGGGCAGAGCAGAACTTCTTGTGCCGCTTTTCTGGGTAGTCTTATTCGTAGCCTGCCGGTAACCTGAAAACCGCAGGTATTGATAGAGGTGTCGTGTCCAGAGGAACCCATAGAAGGCTTTCCTGCCCCCTAGTCTGAGTAATTTGCTGAGCTGGTTGACGGTGCTGCGGAGCAATCGTAAGGAGCGTGCAGCAGGAGATGTTGTGTTAATCAACAGCAAGAAATCAACCTGTTGCCCTTGTGCTTGAAGTTGGCGGGCCATTTCATAGGCGAGCAGACCCCCGAAGCAAAAGCCTCCCAGCAGGTAGGGGCCTTCCGGCTGGATTGCCCGGAGCGATTGGATGTGAGCCGCCGCCTGTTCCTCGAATTTCGGGGGAACCTGGCGTCCATCAAATTTATACGGTTGTATCGAATAAAAGGGTTGCTCTGGCCCTAAAAGGCGCGCTAGTGGGAAACAATACCAGGCGCCCCCAACGAGATCACCGTGCAAAAAGAAGAATGGTCTTTTGGACCCGCCTGTTTGTACGGGCACCACAGGCATGTCGGGAATCATTTCTTGCTGCCTGAGCAGATGGGCCAACCGTTCGATGGTGGGGTCGGCATAGAACGTTGCCAGGGGGATTTTCTTGCTAAAGACCAGTTCGATGCGGTTGATCATCTGGGCAGCCAGGAGGGAATGGCCTCCTAACTCGAAAAAGCTATCCCGGATACCGATGGGTCTGACATTCAACATATCTTCCCAAATGCCTATCAATTCGTAGTGCTCGATCAGGTCCGGCGGGACATAGCCTTCCCCCTCGCCGCGCTCGCTGGCTTCAGGGGCAGGCAGAGCTTTGCGGTCGATCTTCCCATTGGGTGTCTGCGGAAATGTGTCCAACACCATGCAAGCCGACGGGATCATATAGTCGGGTAAATGCTCTCGCAGAAACGGACGCAGCACTTGCATGGTGACCTGCTGCCCCTCTTGAGCCAGCAGATAGGCGACGAGGCGTTTATCGCCTCCGCTCTCGCGGGCGACCACCACTGCCTGGCGCACAGCGGGGTGTTGAGCCAGCACCGCCTCGATCTCGCCCAGTTCGATGCGGAAACCGCGCAGCTTGACTTGATGATCCAGGCGCCCCAGGTGCTCCAACTCCCCGGTTGGCAGAAACCGAGCCAGGTCACCAGTGCGATAGAGCCGCGCGCCGGGAGTCTGACTGAAGGGATGGGGGATGAATCGCTCGCTGGTCAGTTCCGGGCGGTGCAGATAGCCCCGTGCCAGCCCTTCGCCGCCAATGTAGAGTTCCCCAGGCACGCCGATGGGTGCTGGTTGCAACTGCCCATCCAGGACATACACCTGTGTGTTGGCAATCGGACGTCCAATCGAGACCAGGGAATCTTCTCTGGTAACCTGCCGCACAGTGGACCAGATGGTGGTCTCGGTGGGTCCATAGAGGTTCCACAGCGAGCCACAGCGCGCCAGCAGTTGGCGGGCGAGGTCCAGCGGGAGGGCTTCTCCGCCGCAGAGCGCCTTGAGGGAAAGGCTCCCTTGCCAGCCAGTTTCTAGCAGTAAGCGCCAGGTGACAGGGGTGGCTTGCATGACTGTGGCCTGGGAACGTTCCAGAGCCAGCGCCAGGGCTGCGCCATTGGCCGCGGTGTCCCGGCTGACCACGATTACCTGAGCACCCACCGACAAGGGCAGCAAGAGTTCCAGCCCGGCAATGTCAAACGAGAGTGTGGTCACCGCCAGCAGCCGGTCGTCGGCTGCCAGACCCGGCTGTTGTTGCATGGAGAGCAGGAAGTTGACCAGCGCCCGCTGAAGCACCTGCACGCCTTTGGGCTTGCCTGTCGAGCCGGAGGTATAGATGACGTAGGCCAGGTTATCAGGCTGTGCCGACGGAGGGAGGTTTTCTCGCGGCTGCTCGGCCAGGTGTGCCTGGTCGCCATCGAGGGAGACGACGTTCAGGCTGCCGGTCGGCAGTTGGGCGCGCAGTGGCTCCTGGGTTACCAGGACAGTGGCATGGCTGTCCTCCAGCATAAAGGCCAGGCGTTCTGAGGGGTATGTGGGGTCCAGAGGCACATAGGCTCCTCCAGCTTTCAGGATGCCCAGCAGCCCGACGAGCATCTCGACCGAGCGGTCGACACACAGCCCAACCAGGACTTCTGGCCCTACCTCTAGCTGACGCAGGTAATGAGCCAATTGATTGGCGCGCTCATTTAATTGCTTATATGTGAGCCTGTTCTCTTCCTCGTCGATTACCGCTGTGGCTTCGGGGGTACGCTCTGCCTGCGCTTCAAAGAGTTGAGGGAAGCATTGGCCCAGGAGGGCAGGAAGTTCCGTGGCATTCCTTTCAACCAGAAGCTGCTGACGTTCGGTTTGGGTCAGGAGTGGCAGCGTGGTGATGGGTTGGTCAGGGTCGGCGACGATTCCCTCCAGCAGCGTCAGCCAGTGTGCGCCCAGACGCTCGATGGTGGCTGGCTCGAACAGGTCGGCACTATATTTGAAGTAGCCAGAGAGCTGATCCGACCGCTCATGGATGCTGAGTTGCAGATCGAATTGAGAAGTGTAATTCGTTGTTTCCAGTACCTGCCACGTCAATCCGGCGGTCTCGAAACTGGCAGGAGCATCGTTCTCTAATTGGAAGAGAACCTGGAAGATGGGGTTGTAGCTCAAGCTTCGCTCTGGCTGCAACGCTTCCACCAGTTTCTCAAACGGGAGTTCTTGATGGGCATAGGCTTCAAGGGCTGTTGCCCGCACCTGGCGCAGCAGTTGCCGGAAGCTGGGCTGCCCCGAAAAGTCAGCGCGCAGCACCAGCATATTGACGAGATAGCCGATCATCCCGACGGTTTCCGGGCGGGCGCGGTTGGCAATGGGCGAGCCAATGAGGATATCGTCGCGGCTGGTATAGCGGGCGAGTAACGCCTGGAATGAAGCAAGCAGCGCCATGAAGAGTGAGGTTTGTTCCTGCTGGCTCAAGAGCCGCAGGCGGTCAGTAATCGCCGAAGGCACCTGAAAAGGCACCTGCGCGCCCCGGAAGGTCTGGACGGTGGGGCGGGGATGATCGGTTGGGAGTTCCAGCACTGCTGGTGCTCCGCTCAGTTGTTTCTTCCAGTAATCCAGGAGGCTGCCCAGGTGTTCCTCGCCCTTGAGGCGTTCGCGCTGCCAGAGAACATAATCAGCGTATTGAATGGGCAGTTCGGCCAGAGGCGAAGGCTCGTTGGCGGCAATGGCTCCATACAGGGTGGTCAGTTCCCGTACGAAGACATTTTGAGACCATTCATCGGAGACCGTATGGTGCAGCAGGAGCAACAAGATAGACTCCTGCTCAGTCAGGCGCAGCAAGGTGACGCGCAGCAGCGGTCCCTGTGCCAGATCAAAGGGCCGGGCTATTTCAGTTTCCATGCGCTGCCTGGCCTGCATAGCTCGTTCCGGCTCGGGGAAGGTGGCAAGATCAACCACCGACAACGGAATCTTCAGTGTGGGGGCGATGATCTGGCGAGGTTGGCCCTCCACGACGCGAAAGGTGGTGCGCAAAGTCTCATGGCGATTCACGATCTCCTGAAGGCTTTGCTCAAGTATCGTCAGGTTGAGGGTGCCCAGGAGGCGCAGGGCGTGAACAAGATTGTACGCCGTGCTCTCCGGAGCTAATTGATGAATGAGCCACAGGGACTCCTGGGCGAAGGAGAGCGGTATCGGTTGTGTCGCAGCGCTGCGACGAGGGATCGCCTTTGAAGCGTTGTCGGCGCGTGTTTGTTGGTTGAGTCGTTGCAGAAGGATTTCACGTTTCTCTGGCGAGAGTGAGGCGATGCGTTGGTCTAAATCACTCATCTTCACACTTCATCTTTCTCAATCTGCTGCTTGCTGATAGGCAAATCATCTTCGGGAGTCTCGGGCGTTACTTCTAGCTCGGCTAAAAGCTGGGCAAGGATGGCGCTGTCGACTTGATGAGCCTGGCTTTGCACAATCTTAAGGGCCAGGCTTGCAATGGTGGGTTCCTCAAGAAGGGCAGAGAGGGGCAGGTCCACTCGAAAGCATTCTTGCACCCGCGCGAGGACAAACTCGGCCAGCAATGGGTTGCCTCCGAGATCAAAGAAACTGTCGGTGATATTCACCTGTTTGAGTCCGAGCAGTTCTGCCCAGATGGCGGCCAATTGCTCCTCGGTGGGGGTCCTTGGGGCCACAACGTCTTCTCGCTGCTGGTTCGTTCGTGCTGGCAGCGCGGGAGGGTCTCCATTGCCGTTGAGGGGGAGCGTTGGCGCTTCCCCATTCACGAAGGAGGTTGGAATCAGGGAGTGAGGGTAAGAGGCTGGGGTTGTGTTCCAATCGACGAGCAGTTGCTGCCGTTCTGTGGAGGTCAGAAGTGGTAGAGTAGTGATGGGCTGATTCGGGTTGGCAGTCACTCCCTCTAACAAAGTCTGCCAATGGCTGAACAGTCGATCAATGGCGGCTGCCTCAAACACATCCGTATTATACTCGAAACGGCCAATGAGTCCCTCTGGCCGGTCATCTATCTCAAGTGTCAGATCAACCTTTGCTGTTCCTGCCGTAACTTCCATCTGACTCATGAGCCATCCTGGGGGCAGGGCTGGCAATATGGGTTCCAGGAGTATCAATACCTGGTAAAGAGGGGTTTGCTCCAGGGATCGCTCCAGATGTAATTCTTTCACCAGATACTCAAAAGGCAATTCATCATGATCCAGGGCAGCGCTGGTTACCTTGAGAACGCGCTGAAGGAGTTCACGGAAGCTTGGATTGCCAGAAAGATCGGTGCGCAACACGAAGGGGTTCATAAAGCATCCGATCAACTTTTTTGTTTCTGGTTGGCGGCGTCCGCCGGTCACTGTGCCGATCACTATGTCCTCCTGGCCTGTGTAGCGATACAGCAACGTTTTCAAGGCGGCGACGAGCGTGATAAACAGGGTGACGCCCTCCTGGCGGCTGAGTTCCTTGAGGGCGCTGGTCAAGCCCTTCGAGAGTGCGAAGATTCTCAACCCGCCTTGATAGCTTCGTCGTGGTGGGCGAGGATGATCACCCGGTAATTCCAGGGTAGGAGGCATATGAGCCAACTGTTCTTTCCAGTAGGCCAGGTGTGCTGCAAGCGTTTCTTCCTGCAAGTGCGCTCTCTCCCAGAGGGCATAGTCGGCATATTGAATAGGTAGTTCGGCTAAAGGCGAGGGTTGCCCCTGCGAAAAGGCTTCATAAAGGGTGGCAAGTTCTGGCAGCAAGGCTTCATACCAGGAGACGCCATCCCCCAGGAGATGATGCACAATCCAGAGCAAGCGATACTCTTTATCGTTCAGGCAGATGAGCTTGACGCGAAACAGAGGACCCTGGGCCGGGTTGAAAGGCTGTCTGATGTCCTCTCTGCCCAGGCGTATGCCTTCGGCTTCGCGCTCGCTTTCAGGAAGAGAGCGAAGGTCTATGACGGGCAAGCTGAATGCCCAGGGAGGATGCACTAATTGGACCGGCTGTCCATTGATCACCGGAAAGGTGGTGCGCAGAATTTCATGACGCCGAACAATCTCATTCAAACTCTGCTCCAGCGCGGCCACATCCAGGGGTCCGGGCAGGTGCAAGGAAATACAGTCATTATAGATGGGCACAGCAATCATCTGGTTATGGAGCCAAATTTGTTCCTGGGCAAAGGAAAGAGGTATGGGTCCTTCTCCTGCGCGCCTGGGTATGCTGCTGGCCTTGGGTGTACTCTGGCGTAGGGCGCCATGCGCATATTTCTGGAGCAGGGCTTGTTTGGTCTTTGAGAGGTTAGCCGTATCTGGCAAGGCGTCAAACTCCTTCTACATGCAGTCCGCAAGAGAGATTGTAAGCCGTACCGTCATAAGCTAACAAATCACTCATCCTTGTTCTTTCCTTTTTGTCTGTTGCTTGTTTTTCCGTTGATTGCTGATTGTAAGAACCAGTGTATCTTACACGCTTTATTCCAGTTCAGCCAGGAGGAGGGCCACGGTGGCGTCATCAACGCGCCTGGCCTGGTTTTGCACAATCTTGAGGGCCAGACCAGCAATGGTCGGCGTCTCGAAGATCGTGGCGAGCGGCAGTTCTACCTGGAAACGTTCCTGCACGCGCAGGAGCACCCGCAGCGCCAGGAGTGAATGGCCGCCGAGGGCAAAAAAGTTTTCGGTTACTCCCACGCGCTGCAAGCCCAACAGGTCAGCCCAGATGGCGGCTAACTGCTCCTCAGTGGGGGTGCGCGGCGCCACAAAATCCTCATCCCGCTGCATGCTCGATTCGTCTGGCGCCGGAAGCGCGCGGCGGTCCACTTTGCCACTTGGAGTAAGTGGTAGCTTGTCAAGGGTGATGAAGACTGCGGGGACCATATAGTCTGGAAGGTGTTCCTTCAGAAAGCTCCGCAAGGTGGTGGTTGGTGCCTGAGCATCCGCCGGGATAATGTAGGCGACCAGGCGCTTATCTCCAGAGTTTTCTTCTCGGGCGACCACGACTGCCTGGCGTACTGATGGGTGCTGGGTTAAGGTAGCCTCAATCTCTCCTAGTTCGATGCGGAAGCCGCGAAGCTTGACTTGATGATCGAGACGCCCCAGGTATTCTATCTCTCCGGTAGGAAGATAGCGGGCCAGATCGCCGGTTTTGTAGAGGCGAGCGCCTGGCTCAGGGCTAAACGGGTCGGGAATGAACTTTGCGTTGGTGAGTTCGGAGCGGTTGAGGTAGCCGCGTGCCAGACCAATCCCACCAATATGCAACTCGCCGGGAACGCCAATAGGAACCGGCTGCAAGTGCTGGTCAAGCAGATATATCTGCGTGTTGGCGATGGGACGCCCAATCGGCACGGTGCGCTGTCCAGCGCCGCGTCGGCAGGCCCAGAAGGTCACATCTACTGCCGCTTCTGTGGGGCCATAGAGGTTGTGTAGCTCGGCCTGGAACTGGGCAAAGAAGCGGTCCTGGAGTTCGACAGGGAGCGCTTCACCACTACAGATGACACGGCGCAGGTGCGGAAAAGCCTGGCGGCGAGTCCCTTGCAGGAATATCTGGAGCATGGAGGGGACAAAGTGTACGGTGCTGATTTGCTGAGTCGCCAGCACTTCGTCCAGGTACGCAACGTCCCGATGCCCACCAGGACGAGCAACGACTAGCTCTGCGCCCACGATCAAGGGCCAGAAGAACTCCCAGACCGAGACATCGAAGCTGAACGGCGTCTTCTGAAGGACGCGATCAAGCGATGTAAGCTGATAGGCATCCTGCATCCAGAGCAAACGGTTACAGATGCCCTGGTGCGTGTTCATGGCGCCTTTGGGTTTGCCGGTTGAGCCAGAGGTGTAGATGACATAAGCCAGATGTTGTGGCTGGACAGCGCTGACAGGATTGGTCGTCTCGTCCTGAGCGATAAGCGGCCAGTCGGTATCCAGGCAAAGTACCTGCGTCTGGCCCATCGGGATATGTTCGCGCAGCGCGGAATGCGTCAACAAGACGGGAACCTGCGCGTCCTCCAGCATAAAGGCGAGCCGTTCCTGGGGATAGTCGGGGTCCAGCGGGACATACGCGCCGCCCGCTTTGAGGATGGCGAACAAGGCGACCACCAGGTCCAGCGAGCGTTCCATGCAGACGCCCACCAGGACATCAGGACCGATGCCCAGCTGCTGAAGATGATGGGCGAGCCGGTTGGCCCGCTGATTCAGTTCGCTGTAGGTAAGTGCCTCTTGCTCGAAGCGAACTGCTATCGCTTCGGGGGACCGCGCTGCCTGGGCTTCGAAGAGGTGGTGGAGGCATTGATCGGTTGGGTAAGCGACCTGCGTCGTGTTCCATTCCACCAGGAGCCGGTGCCGCTCGTCTGGAGTCAGCAGCGGGAGGGCGGCGATGGGTTGGTCGGGGCGAGCGACGATGCCTTCCAACAAGGTCTGCCAATGGCCCACCATGCGCGCAATCGTCTCTGCCTCAAAGAGATCAGGATTATACTTCAAGAAGCCGATGAGACCGTCCGGGTCCTCTTCGATGTCGAGCGAGACATCAAATCTATCGAGATCGTTGTGGAGCGCCATAGGGCTGATGCGCCAGCCTGATGGGAGGGGATGCGCTGGAGGTTGCAGGCTGAGCAGCACCTGGACGAACGGGTTTTGGCCCAGGCTTCGCTCTGGACGAAGATGTCTTACAATCTGCTCGAAAGGCAATTCTTCATGCGCCAGAGCACTGTGTACCACTGCCTGGGCGCGTTTCAGCAGTTCGAGGAAGCTGGGATTGCCTGAGAGGTCTGTGCGCAGGGCCAGAGTGTTGACGAAGACGCCGAGCAACTGCTGAAGTTCCGGGCGCGTGCGGCCAGAGGCCGGGGTGCCGATGACCATATCCTCCTGGCTGGAGTAGCGATGCAGGAGGGTGGCGAAGGCGGCCAGCAGGGTTGTGAACAAGGTGACGCCTTCCTGCTGGCTGAGCGCCTGAAGAGAAACGCTCAGGTGCTTTGGCAGCAGGAAGGTGTGTACCGCGCCCTGACCACTGGGACTGAAAGGGCGAGGATGATCGAAGGGCAAAGCTAACTCATCAGGAGCATCAGCCAGGCGGCCTCGCCAATAGGAGAGATGCTGTTCCAGGCTCTCTCCCTGGAGGGTTTCGCGCTGCCACACGGTATAGTCGCCGTATTGAAGCGTCAGGTTGGGCAGTGGCGACGGCTGGCCGGTCGAAAACGCCTGGTAGAGCGCGTGCAGTTCCTGGAGAAAGACCTGATGGGTGCTGAAGCCGTCGGAAATAATGTGATGCAGCGCGAGGAATAGGCGGTGTTCTTGCTGGCCCAGGCGCACCAACAGGGCGCGCAGAGGCGGCGCTTTGGAGAGGTCAAAGGGCTGATTGATCAGTTCAGTGCCTCGTCGTAGGGCCTCGGCCTCGCGCTCCGCCGCGGGCAGATGTTGCAGGTCTGCCATTGGCAAGGCGAGCGCGAATGCAGGGTGAATGCGCTGGACCGGCTGTTCATCCTCCAGGGGAAAGCTGGTGCGCCAGGCTTCATGGCGGCGGATGATCTCCTGTACACTCTGCTCAAGCGCAGCCACATCAAGCGGCCCGGGTAGATGGAGGTGTAACCCTTGATTATAGACAGGTTTGTTCGGTGTTAGCTGGCTGAGCAGCCAGAAGGGCTGCTGCAAGAAAGACAGGGGCAGCAGTGCATCTGGGGTGCGCAGAGGTATCGTATCAGCAGCGTTGGCGGTCTGCGGCAGATCACCTCTCAGGAATTTTTGTAACAAGGCCCGTCTTGCCTCGGAAAGATTTGTCGTATCGGACATACCATTACTTCCTTTGTTGACTGATCAGGTGTATCCCGGCGGCACGGATCACTCAATTCTTCTCTGAATTACACGGGCTTGATAGCTCAGATGAATCATCCTAATGGAGAGGGGAAGACCTGTCAAGCTTCCGAGTTAGCTGGCAAGGAGGCGTTGTACTTCTTCGTCGCTCATCGTCTCTATCTTCGCAACGAGCAGGTGCTCGATCTGTGCAGATAGCGTCTGGATGGTCGGCGTTTCAAAGATGCTGTTCAGTGAGAGTTTTACCTGGAAGCGTTCTTGCACGCGCAAGATGACCTGCACTGCCAGGAGGGACTGACCGCCGAGCGCAAAGAAGTTTTCGGTGGCACTCACTTGCTGCAAGCCAAGTACCTCAGACCAGATGGTCGCCAGCCGCTCTTCAATCGGCGTCTGTGGCGCCACAAAGTGCTCATCCCGCAGCATAGTGGATTCTTCTGGCCTGGGCAAGGCTTTGCGGTCGATCTTGCCATTGGGATTGAGGGGCAGCTTGTCGAGCCGCAGAAAGAAGGTCGGAATCATCGCGGGCGGGAGCGCGCCCGATAAAAACACGCTCAATTCAGCATTGGCGACAGGGGTCTCTGACACGAAGTAAGCGCAGAGGAACTTTTCCCCATCTGCTTTATCCCAGTCTTTCACTACGGCATCCTTGATGAGGGGATGGTCGCGCAAGACCTTTTCAATTTCCCCTAACTCGATTCTGACCCCGCGAATCTTGACCTGATGATCTTTGCGCCCCAGCACCTCGAAGTTGCCATCCTCCAGAACTCTGCCAACATCCCCGGTTTTGTAGAGGATGTCAGCCGGGTCATTACTGAAGGGGTTTTGTATGAAGACCGCGCTGGTCAGTTCAGGCCGGTTGTAATACCCCAGCGTGCGATGAGGTGTCTGGATGTAGATTTCTCCGGCCACGCCAGCAGGGCACTCTTTCTGTTCATCGTCGAGCACCAGAGCGCTGGCGCCTTCGATGGGCTTGCCGACTGGCATTAACTGTCGGCTTCGATCAGACGGCTGGATGAGATAGCAGAATTTGGCGAGCGTCGTTTCGGTGGGGCCATATAAATTGGCTAATTGTACTCGCTCGCCATAGATGTCCATCCATTTCTTGACATCTGCGCCAAAAAGCGGTTCTCCGGCGATCAGCATATATTTCAGCGAGGTGAAATAGGCCGGGTCTGGCTGCGCATTCACCAGCGCCCGAAAGATCGTTGGCACCGTGTGCATTAAGCTGATCCGACGGTCCTCAAGCCAGCGCATCAACTGGTGGGGGTCAAGGATGGTTTCTCTGCTGTCGGGGATGCAGAGCGTGGCGCCCGAACACAACGGTACAAAAACGTCTCGCAGAAAGGGATCGAACGAGGGTGGGATAAGCTGGCTAATACGGTATGTGGCGTTTACCTGGAAGGTACTTCGTTCCCAGGCAATAAAATGGCTGAGTCCTCCCAATCGGCCAGCGATGGCTTTAGGTTTGCCGGTGGAACCTGAGGTAAAGTAAATATAGCACAGATCATCGGGTTCCAAAGAAACAGAGGGTTCGGGCAGATTTGTGGAGCCGGGGTCTGTATCAGTCAACAGGAAAGGCCGCTCGTCATTGGGGCCTACCATGCCTCTGAGTTTCGCGGCAAATTGCTCTTCGAGCAGGAAGCACCCGGGTGGCGCTTCTTCGATCATAAGCTGGAGCCGTTTTTCAGGATAGTTAGGGTCAAGAACCGCAAAGGCGCAGCCCGCTTTGAGGATGCCGATCAGGCCAGTGACCAGCCCGATGGGGTCATCCATCATGACGGCAACGATGGTGCCTTTCGCTATCTCAGCCCCGCGCAACCTGTTGGCGACATGATTGGCTGCTGCTTCTAACTGTGCATAAGATATCTGGTGATCGCGCCACTCGATGGCGATGTGATTGGCATGTTTTTCAGCAGCTTCATGTAAGATTTCGTGCAAGAGTGGCTGAAAAGCGCTTTTCATCACAGACCCCTCATCCTGGAATCATCAGGCTTCTATATGATGTTATAACGGTTCATCGGGCCATCTTCGCGCGATGGCAAGACCTTCCCTTTTCTCAGAGGAGAGAATACTATAGGCGTGCCTGAGGGACGGGGAAAGTGAGGTTGAGATATGGTTACAAGTGTTTAAATGCGGTTGTAAATATCGAATGACCCAGGCGAGACCGGCTACCAGCGCGCCCGGCCAGGTTACTATGCATTCTGAACGGACGTTATAGAGTCTGAAAAAGCGATACGTAATGTGAGAAGGATAGAGTCATGCAAAAAACAGTGGATGAGTTCTTGCCAGAAAGCCCCGCGCTTTCGGCGCAGCCGCCCATTCGCCTGATGTGCATTACTGACCAGGTCGCTATGGGGGGCGATACTCGTTGTGAAGTGTGGTTGCTCAGGACCATTGATAAACAGCGTTTTTCGATCACCGCTTTTACCTCGCCTCAAGGGACGACATCCAGGCAGATTGGCAGTATCGCGGGTATTCGGCATATTCCTGCCCCTTTTGGGGTGTTGGAGGATGATCCTGCCAAGCGCAGACTGGGGAATAAGCTGGGCAGCGCGGTGTCGTTTATTGGCGCCCTGGCGAAGGTCGCCTGGGTCGCCTGGAGGACGAAGCCGCAGATCATCTTTACCGGAGATCGTTCGCGCTCGATGATGGCTGCTCGCGTTGCTGCGAGACTGAGTTCGGCTTTGTTGGTATTTCATCCCCAATTTTTCTTTGATTCCAGTTATCATAACGCTGGCTTGAAGCGAAAACTTGCCTTGAAAGCTGATCTGGTGATCACGAATTCGGGGTATACGAATCAAACCTATGCTCGCCTGGGCGTGCCCCCGGAAAAGTTGTTGATTGCCTATAACGGGATTGATGTTGACGCTTTCTCTCCGGGCGCTGGTTCTGAAGCGCGCGCCCAATTGGGCATTGCTGAAGATGCCCTGGTTTTAGGCATTTTTAGCATCTTCGGTCCGTTTAAGGGGCAGGCGCTCTTGTTGCAAGCCATGCCCAGGATACTTGAAGCTGTGCCGAATGCCCATCTGCTTCTCGTGGGTGATGGGGACATCCGCGATGAATTAGAGCACCTGACTGCGGACCTCCATCTTGAGCAGCATGTGACCTTTGCCGGCTTTCGCAGAGAGACGCTGCCTTTCTATCGTGCGCTGGATGTTTATGTGATGGCCTCCACCCAGGAGCCGTTTGGCCTGGTGACGGTTGAGGCGATGGCCTGCGAAAAAGCGGTGGTTGGAACGAACAGCGGAGGAACTCCTGAGATCATCGTGGAGCAGGAGACCGGTTTATTGGTGCCACCCTCGCAGCCCGAAGCGCTTGCCGATGCGGTTATTACCCTGCTCCGCGATCCCGCCTGCTGCCGTGACATGGGAAAAAAGGGGCGGCAACGGGTGCTGGAGAAGTTTACGCTTCAGGGGCGCACGAAGCAAATATCAGATGCACTGGAACGTCTGATAAGCCAGAGGCCCCGGCGTTAAGCGCGAGCATTCTTATCCGTGCCAGCAGGTCACGATGCTGCTTGAATGATCTGGACAATGCGAGCAGTAAAGGCATCCAGGGTCATGAGAGCAGCGAAGATGCGGCGTCCATTGCGGCCAAGCTCATCGGCGATGTCAGGGTGGGTGAGCAGGTAGGTGATGGCTTTACGGAGTTCGGCAGCATCTCCTGGCTTGACGTAGAAACCGGTTGCCAGATGGCGCAGTTCCTCTGGGACTTCGGGGGCATCCAGAAATCCGGGCAACACCTCGCGGTCAATCCGTCCAAAGCCGTTGTTGCGGCGATCTCGCACTGTATCGGTCTGCCCACAGGTGCCGCTGACGATGACGGCTTTGCCCATTGCCATGGCTTCCAGAATGGTGGTGATGCCCGCCTGATTTGGCACATCCAGCAGCGGGACAACCACGAAACGTGAGGAGGCGTACAGATGCCTCAGACTGAGGTATTGATGCGCGCTGATGTGGACGTTGGGCGGCAGAGGCTGGTCGGCATCCAGGCCACGATGGGTGGACCAATGGCTGGCTGCGGCAATCTCAAGCTGCACGTCCAGGCCGCGCACAGCCTCGATCAGAGTCGGATAATCTCGATATTCCAGGCCGACGCTGCAAATGATGGGGGGGGGTGACTCGCTGGAGGCTTCACTGGTGAGGCCGATGGTGTGTTCGTTGCCCGCTTTGTTGGGTGCTGCCGCCTCGGTGAGCGCTGCCTGGGCTTCCTGCGAGGACATTGGCCGCCAGAAGCGCTCATCAACCTGATACGGGATCAGCCTGATCTTCTTAGCCGGAATGCGCAATTTTTCGATCATGATATGCTGTTGCAGGCTGGAATGGCACAGGATCGTTGCTATCTGCGAGTGAAGGTTCCCCCAGCGGAACCAGACCCGCTTCTTCCAGGGCGAAAGCAGGTGTGCCAGCATGATATGCTGATTGCGAGCGTGGGTCAGCTTCAGCAACAGCGTCAGTGGGATGCCGACGCGCTCGCTGTCGCTATAGATAACCTGATGGGTTCGCCGCTGCTGAAAGGCAAGCCAGGCGTGCGCGAGGGATTTTCCGGCCAGGCGCGCGAGCAGGCGCGTGCTGGCGTGCGCTTCGATAGCTGTCCAATCAAGGATATCAGCTTGTAAAGCGCTTGCCAACTCGAAATAATCCTTGCGCGGATAGCGGCCTGCCGCAATTTCTGGCTGGACGGATGGCTTGACCTCAGCCGAGATAACCAGCAATGTCTTCATCTTTTTGTCACTATTGCCTGCTTACTGCTATCATAGAGTCAGTATATGAGGCGATCATCGTGGGCAGATGCGCGAGGTTCGGCTCGGGCTTCAGACCCAGCAGGTCTTCGAGGCGGCATACATCAGCGACATAGCGCCGCACTTCGACGCTGCGCGCTGGAAGTTGGCGCAGTGTGCTCTGTGAGCCACTGAGCGCGAGGATACGCTGGGCGAGTTCAAGAATAGGCGTGCCGCTGCCGGTGCCGATGTTGACGGTCTGCCCGACCAGATGCTGATGGTCAGGCAGCGCGGCCCGCGCCAGGGCCTCTACGACATCACCCACCCAGACGAAATCGATCAGTTGATCTCCGCCGTATAAGGGCAGTTCCTGGCCTTGTCTGGCCCGCTCGATCCAGAGCGGAATGACGCGCTCGCTGTCGCGGGGGCCATAGACATTTGCCAGGCGGAAGATCACCGTTTCGAGGGTTTGATGGGCCTGGGCAATGCGGAAATACATTTCCCCGGCCACTTTGCTGGCGCCATAGGCATTTTTGGGAGCGAGCGGCGCAATTTCGCGCACGGGAAGCGTTTCGGGGTCTCCATAGACCTCGCGCGAGGAGCTAAAGATGACGCGCCGCACTCCGGCGCGTTCCGCCGTTTTGAGGAGGGTATAGGTGCCGACAACGTTGGTGGTGAAGGCGTAATCTTTGTCTGCTTCGGAGCCGATGACGTTGGCCTGCGCGGCAAGGTGGAAGACGATCTCAACGTCTTGGAGGGCAGCGCCGAGGGCCGCTTCATCTCGGATGTCGCCCTCGATCAGACGGACACGCCCGGCTGAAAGATGCGGTTCCAGATGTGCGCGGCGACCACGCCGCAGGTTGTCGAAGATCACGAGTTCATATGCTGGCTCGCCGCGCTGCTGCGCTGCCAGCAGCCGATCAACCAGATGGCTTCCAATGAATCCGGCTCCGCCGGTAATCAGCACTCGCATTGTCTAGCCTTTCCCGCTTTGTGTTTGTCTGGCTGCTGCTTTGAGGATTTCCAGGAGCCGCCGACAATTTTTTTCGGCGTCGTAATCTGCCTCGACCAGGCGTCGGCCCAGTTGGCCCATCTCCAGGCGCTGCTCTGGATGGTCGATCAGCCAGTCGAGCGCCTGGCGCAGTTGTTCCACATTGCCCGCATCCACCAGCCGCCCGGTTTTGCCATCTTGCACCGATTCTGGAATGGCTCCGACCCGCGTGGAAATGACGGGCAGCGAGGCTGCCAGCGCCTCGGTCACAGCGACTGGCGCGCAGTCGGCCAGGGTAGGAAAGACGAACAGGTCTGCTTCGGCAAACAGGCGCGTCAGCGTCTCGCTCTTGGGCTTGACCCCGTTGTAGACATACAGGTTTAGCCTCTGCGGCACCGGCTCCTGGGTGACCAGATGCAGTTCGCAGCGCTTTTGGAAGTAGCGCTGAAAGCATTCTAAAAGCACCTCGCCGCCCTTGCGTTTGAAGTCGCCGCCGACAAAGAGGAGCTTGATAGGCTTGCTCGGGTCATGTGTGCCCTGGGAGGGGCGTTTGGGCCAGAGAGAGAGATCAACGCCTGGAGGGATGACGGTGATTTTTTCTGGAGGCACGCCATAATCATGCACCAGTGAATCTTTCGCCCAGCGGCACCATGTCACCAGCCCGGTTGCCAGGCTGAAGGCACGGACATTCGCGCGAAACTTCACTCCCTCCAGCGGTCCGCCACTCTTGTGCCCATAGAACTCCCCAACGGCATCATAGTTGATGGGGGTCGCGTCGAGCGAGATGATCGTGGGGGTGGCGCGCATCGCGCGCCCGGCAGCCAAAGAGGCAACCTGGGTATGAATAAAGAGCGCGTCGAGCTTGCCTTGCTGGCTGGCGCGCCCGATGGCGCGCCGCGCGAGCAAGCTGGCTCGCACCGACCAATTGCTGCGAACGAGGGGAAGGGTCTTCAACCAGCCGGTGGCTTCAAAATCAAGCGGCATCCAGACCGGAGTGACCTCCTGATCGTCCTGGATGTAGCGTTCCAGATTGCGGGAGTGGGTGCCGTGCCCAAGCTGCTGCTCGATGACAAAGCCGATGCGCTGGGTCAGGGATGCGTTGCCAACCGGCATGGTCTATCTCCATCTTGCAAAGGTGTTTCCGCAGGCGTGCGCGCCTGATATGTAAAGATACGCTTAGCCTATCAAGATGGAGGGGGGAATGGGTTGCAATGCAGTTGAGAAGAAGTGGTGCCGGTTAAGAATAGAGCAGGGCATGCGGAGAGCAACAGGAGGGTAATTGAACTGGTCTGCGTGGACTTTTCTTCTCAACCGCTTCTTAACAAGAACTCCACCAGGACGCTTTCTGACCTGGATATACTTGATCTGGTAACAGCAGGTATCATCTAAACTAGATCGCTCTCTCCAAAAGAAGGGGCTTCCATGCAAAAGGGCACCAAAATCTTGAGGAATATGGCCGCCTTATTTATGGGCCAGGCAACAACTACGGTGCTGAGCTTGCTGGTGGCGATCTATGTGCCTCGTCATATCGGCCCAGGCGCTCAGGGCGAACTGGAAGTTGCCAGCATGCTGGCAACTCTTCTCTCTACCTTCCTATCTGTGGGGATGGGGACCGTTTTGACCCGCGATATTGCCCGCGAGCCTCGTAAGGCGGCTGATCTGCTGGGTACGGCTCTGGTCATCAAAATGCTGATGGCGGTGCCTGCTGTCGTGTTGCTGGGTATCGTCAGTTGGGTGGTTGGGTATACACCAGAGACTCGGATAATTATTGCGATTGCCTCGGTGGGTATGGTTTTCACCATGCTCTCAGACCCGATTCAGAGCTGCTTTCAGGCGGTTGAGCGTATGAAATACAATTCGCTCAGCGCCGTCATCGGCGAGGTTATTGTTGTCGTTTGCAGCATAGCGGTGGTCTTAGCCGGCGGAAGCGTTATCTGGCTCAGCGTTGTCAATGTGATGTCGCTGCTGATCGTCTTATTTCTGAGTATCAAATGGTGGATGTCATTGGGGGCCGTTCATCTGCACTTCAATCCTAAACTGATGCGCTACCTGCTGGTGGGAGGATTGCCTTTCTGGGCCAGCGGTCTCTTCTTGACCTTTTACTTGTATATTGATTCGCTGATGCTTTCGACGATTACGAGCGTTACGGTTGTGGGATGGTACAGCGTGCCCATGAAGCTGTTTTCGTTCTTACTTTTTCTCCCCTCCATTATAGGCACAGCAATGTTTCCCGCGTTAGTGCGCACCTATAAGCAGGCGCCCCGTGAGATGGTGAAAATAGCCCGGCACAGTTTCAATCTTATCGGCTGTATCAGCCTCCCTATAGCGGTGGGTGGAGTGCTGCTTTCCAAACAAATTATTCTGACGCTCTATGGCCTGGCCTATGGCGAGTCTGTTCCGGTGATGACAGTGCTGTCGGTGATGGTTGTGCCGATGTATCTGAATATTCAGGTCTATCAACTCCTGGTGGTTGTCGGACGACAGTCTGCCTGGACGAAAGTTATGGCGGCTGCGTGTGTGATCAATCCATTGATGAATCTGGTTCTTATCCACTACTATCAAGTGCATCATCAGAATGGAGCCTTTGGCGCTGCCTGGGCGATGTTGTTGACTGAAGGATTGATGGCCGTGGTGGGCATTGTCTTGCTCCCTAGAGGTATCTTGAGTTGGAGCAATGCAGTAAGTTTCGTGAAATCGGCTTCGGCGGCTGGGTTGATGGGACTGGCAATCTGGTATACACAGGGGTATTTCATTGCTATTCCCATTATCGTTGGCGGGGTGATCTATGTTGGAGCGATTCTGCTGCTGGGCGTGCTTCCACACGAAGAATTAGAAATGCTTTATACGGTTGGAGCAAAGGTGCTCTCTAAGGCTGGTATCAAACGTGTCCTGCCACAAGCAGAGACACATGTGGTCTGAGATGATAAAGAACAACCTCCTTCTTGAAGGGGCACAGGTATCTTCTGGCTCCTACCGTTTTGGATTTATCATGCAACAGGTGCTGGGCCATATCACCGCCTATCGTAACCTGCGCCGTTTTGTGGATCGGGATGAGAGCGTTGCGCCTACCTGGACCGAAGTGACCTATGAGGAGCCAGGAGGGTGGATTGAGCGGCTGCCTCTGGTGCGGCCTGGTGTCAAAGGTGTGGCGCGGGGCGCCCTTCAGGTGCGGGGGGGGCTGAGAAAGCCATATGATGTGGTGATATTTAACAGCCAGAGCTTGTGCTTGTTTGTGCGTGGATATATGCACCGCGTGCCCAGCGTAATTATCACGGATGTGACGCCCCATCAGTATGACCTGATGGGAGCATTTTACAACCACCCCATGCCAGGGGATTCGGCCATTGCGCGCTATAAACATGGGGTGAATGTCGACGTGTATCATTCGGCTCGGCTGATTGTGCCCTGGTCGAACTGGACAAAAAGCTCGCTGCTCCAGGATTATGGCGTTCCGGAGGAGAAGATCATAGTCATCCCGCCGGGGGTGGATGTGGAGCAATGGGTTCCCCCTCCAGATGGGACACGCGAGGCGCGGCTGGCAGAAGGGGAGCGATTGCCTGGGGTGCTGTTTGTGGGTGGAGATTTTCAGCGCAAAGGCGGGTCGCTTCTGCTGGATTGGTTTTTGACGCGCGGCAAAGGACGCTGCGAACTCCATCTGGTGACGCGCACACCGCCCGCGCGGGCTGAACAGCTGCCAGGGCTGCATGTCTATACCCATCTGAACGCCAACGACCCTGAGCTTATGCAGCTTTATGCCAAGAGCGATCTGTTTGTTTTGCCGACGCTGGCCGACTGCTTTGGTGTTGCGCTGATTGAGGCGATGGCAACCGGGTTGCCGGTGGTGGCAACGCAGGTTGGCGGTGTGCCGGATATTGTGGAGGATGGGCACCAGGGCTTTCTAGTCCAGCCAAACGACGAGGCCGCGCTGGCCGATAGGGTGGAGCGGTTGCTGCCAGATGCGGCGCTGCGTCGGCGCATGGGGGTGCAAGCGCGCGCCAGGGTGCTGGCCCACTTTGATGCCGATAAAAACAGTCAGCGACTGCTAGAACTTTTGAAAGCGCTTGTGCCAGCGCAGCGCGACGCCCCGTTCGTTGGGTGACGGCCCAGTGCGTACCTGTTCCACTTTTCTTCCACTTTTCCCCTCAAGCAGTATTGCCCGCATGCCTCGTCGCTGCTTCTAAAATGTGATGTATTTGGCCGCGCAGGTTTCTGTTCTTAACTCGTTCTTAACCTTCCTGCAACCCTCTTTTTCAGTCCGTCGGTGTACGCTAGCATCTGATTTTGCATGGGGTGAAACGATTGTGTGAAAGCGTCCTGTTCTCCTGGTATATCTCCAGGCAGTGATAGATGGCCCCCACCGCAGCCTGGGATGAGCCGATAATAGAGGTATTGAGATGACGGTAAGTCAACCGATCATACATGTAACGCAGAGAGAGGACTCATCTGATGCGCAGGGTCCTCTTAACCTTCTGAACGATTTTGCGGAACTCGGCGCGTTGCTCCTTTCAGAGCTAGAGATGGCAGGCGCTTCTCAACATGGAGCCTCAGCGACACCTGGAGGAAATGAGGCGTTTCCTGGCTCGTTTTCGCAGGGCAATGCCCATCTGCTTGATGCCTTTCTGCTGGCCGTCGGGATGAACCAGGTTTTGGAAGATTATCTGCATCGAGATATTTTTGCTCTCGCTCAAGTGTCCAGAAACCTGCCTCGCCTGCTTCCCAGCCGGTTGGGGCATCCTGGGGCAGCCGCTGCTCGCCGCTCTGCCCAGGCTTTCTCTTATATACGTGCCCTGCTGCCTGGCGAGCGGCGGCTGATAAAGTGTCAGCAAGTGCTCTCGGCGTTTGTTCAGCAACTGGCAGATCAGATTGCGCGCTCGATGAGGGCCGATGCAAGCGAAGCGCAGGGGGCAACTGCCGGGTCTGACCAGTTGGGGCAGGCAACACAGGAACTGCTGCTTGTGGGGCGTGATCTGCTTGGCGCGCTGCGGTTGGCCCCAAAGGCTCTACAACGCAGTGTCATTCGTCTTCCTGCTTGCTTCCGCAGTTTCGATCAGTATCCGGCAGATTGCCAGCATATTGTTCAGAAGTTTGCCGCGCGCTGGCCTGAGCGGAAGACCCCCCTGGTGGTTATTGGCATTCGAACTTCAGGAAGCTATCTTGCCCCGCTCTATGCGGCGTTTCTGCGCCTGCTGGGGTATGAGCATGTTCAGGCGTTCACGTTGCGCCCTGGGCAGGTGTGGCTTGCTGGGGAGCGCGGCAGACTGCTCAAGCATGTCCAACCCGGGGGGAGAGCGCTGCTGGTAGATGACCCCCCGAACAGCGGAGCCTCTCTTGTTCAGATTGTGCATGCCCTGGAGCAGATGGGATTAGCCCGGCAATCCATTCATCCGGTGATACCGATCTTTGGCTCCCTCACCGATTTACCGCCCCTGCTTCAAGGGTATGAGGCCATATATCTCTTGTGGGAGGAATGGGCTATTCATGGGCGGTTGACTCCACGGGCGGTGGAAGAGGCGCTGTCAGCCTTGCTGACCGGGCGAACGGTTCATATAGCAGATAGCCAGGTTGGGCGAACCGAGGTCAGGGTAGCAGTGGTAAGAAATGTCGAGTGCCTGCCACTGCTGCCAGAAGTGCATTATCTGAGTATCCCTTCCAGCCTGCCTGCAAAAGATTTGATCGGCTTCCAGCTTTTTCGCGGGCACGTTCGCGGTCTCTATCGGGTGGAGCTTTTGGACGAACGCAGCGGCAAATGGGTCACCCATCAGGTATATGTCAAGGGCGTTGGTTTGGGCTATTTGGGCACGCACTCTCTGACCCTGGCTGAGAAGCTTGCCAGGTTTCTACCAGAGGTCTATGGAGTGCGCGATGGCTTGCTCTATCGGGCCTGGATTCCAGAAGAGCAACGGCTTTCCAACGGCCCGCCGTTGGACACGGATGCTCTGGCGGAGCGTGTGGCCGCCTATGTTGCCGCGCGCCAGCAATCGCTGGCGCTGCCTGAGGATGTCTCTGAACGCCTGTCCGGACGACACCCGCTCTGGCAGCGGGGAAATGATGATCTTGCCCGCTTTGCCTTTGGACGGATGGCGGCTCTTGTGCGCCCGGTCCTGCTTGATATGATGAAATACCTCTTGCTGCGGCCAGTCACGAAAGCAGCGGTGGTTGATGGGAGTATGGCGCCGGGCGTGTGGTTTTTGCCTGCTTCAAAAGAGGAGACGAAAGCTCTACTCCCCGGAACAGCGCTCAAAGTGGAGTTCGATGATCGCGTCTTCAGCAACCAGAACCTGGATTATTGCGATGTGTTTTATGACCTGGCGAGCGCGGCAGCGTACCTTGAACTCCAAACCGGCGATGCCGCTTTCGCTGACCTGCTGCGCCAGCACTATGCGAAGCTGACAGGCGAGTCGAGCAGTGATGAGCGCTGGCATCTCTATCAATTGCTGGCTTTGAATGTGGAGCGCGATGGCATCTTTGACATCCTGTACGCGCTTCAAAAGCGCGCTTCAGCACCGTCAGATCAGATAGGTTTGAATGGGAATCGGCCAGTTCAAGACCCCAGGCCCCTTTTACAGAGCGCCACTGCTGCGCTGGAGGCGACCCGGCGAACGATCTCGCGGATTCAGGAGCGCTATTACGGCGAGCGATTTTTGGGCGATGTCGCGCCCCCCGCTTCCGGGCCATTGTGTGCGATTGATCTGGATGGTGTGCTGGAAACGGGCTGGCTTTCGTCTGTGGCAACTAGCCCGGCAGGCGCGCTCGCCCTGCGGGCGTTGGCCCGTCATGGTTATCGACCGGTGATTGCAACCGGGCGATCTCTCGATGAGGTGCGCGAGCGCTGTCAGGCATATCGGCTGGCGGGGGGCATGGGCGAGTATGGCGCTGTCATCTACAATGCTCTGACGGGTGAAACGCGGGTGCTGTTGAGTACGGATGAGCAAGCCGATCTGGACGCGCTGCGTTCAGTCTTGCGGCAGATGCCCGGCATCTATGTCAATTCGGCCTATCGCTACGCGGTGCGCGCCTATCGGGTGAAGGACGGGGGTTGCTATGGACTCTCGGCTGAGATGATCGAAGAGGCGCTGCGGCTCGTCCCTGGAAGAGAGCGACTGCGACCAATTCTTGGAATGGGCCAAACCGATTTCATGGTGACCACTGTTGATAAGGGGACCGGCCTCAGCGCTCTTGCGCGGTTCCTGGCTGGGGCATCCGTCGGTCAGGCGGATGAGCCAACCCTGGCCTTTGCTGCTGGGGATTCGGCCTCTGACCTGGCAATGTTCAGGTTGGCGAAACACGCCTTTGCGCCCGCGAACGCTGATAGGGAAGTGCGCATTGCATCTGAGATGCCTGGCGGGCATCTCCATATCATGAAAGCCCCCCTGCAAGCTGGATTGTTGCAGGCGGTTTCGCAGTTTTTGGGACATGACCCCCGGCGGTGTTCTCTCTGTCAGCCACCATCGTTTTCACTGGAAACGCATCTGTTGTTAACGCTGTTGGCGGCGCGCGATATGTCTGGCTCTGGTAAAATCAAGCAAGCTGCACTGCTTGCCAGATATCTGAAGCTGGCAAAATAGCGCCTGAGCAGGCGCAAGCAAAGGTTAGGGAGCAGCACGAGCCGCCATACGAATGTATGGCGGCTCGTGCTGCTCCCTAGTCTCCGACTGGAAGTTGGCTGACCTCTACGGCCTGGCGGGTTTGCAAACGTCGCTCGACCTGCCGCAGTACCATTGCTGGAGTGATCAGCGAAAGCCCGCCGAGGCCGATACATTCATTCCGGTGGCACTGGCTGGCTTTGGGCCAGATGTTGTACGGGCACCAGTAGGTGGTGGAACTGGCATCGTCGCAGGCACGAACGGGTATCATGGAATCACCAGCGGTTGGACCATTCCAGGCGGGACTTTCATAGCCGTACAGGTTGATGGTAGGAGTTCTCATTGCCATCCCTATCTGTGCGGCGCCGCTGTTGACACAAATGAACAGATTCAAGCGTTTCATCAAGGCGGCAAGCTGAAGGATGGTGGTGCGCCCGGTCAGGTCTATCACGTGGGCATCTTTGACGGTTATATGGTCGCGTATGGCGTTTGCCAGTTCCCGCTCATCTTCTGTGCCCGTAATCACCAGCCGGGCACCATAGCGCGAGACTAATTCGTCGGCCACGACTCCCCAATCTTTGGGACTCCACTGCTGGCAGCTCCAATGCGAGCCGGGGTGCAAGCCAATCAGCAGATCATCAGCAGACACCCCATGCTCGGTGAGCAGCGCCTGAATGGCCGCTTCGTCGGCAGGCTGGGGCCAGAGTTCGAAGTCAGGTGACACGTTGGGAATCCCAATGGCCTCTAGCACGCGCCGGTTGACTTCGCGGTAGGGAACGTTGGCGGCAATGGGACGCGCCGCGTGAGTGATGGTATGGGGTGAAGATGCGTCGAGATACCCGGCGCGGACTTTGGCGCGCGTCAGCCAGGCCACGTGCGAGAAGAAGCCGTTGCGTGCATGCAGGATGAGTACCATGTCAAAACGATGATACAGGCGTGGTGCCAGCCGGGCCAGCAGCAGGGCGCGCTCGACCTTTCCCCAGATGGAGGTTCTCTGATTGTGGTCTTTAAACGTAATGACTTCATCCAGGTAAGGGCAGGCGGCCATCAAGTCATATACGTAGTCAACAGCCAGCAGCGTGATCCTGGCCCGTGGATAGGCTTCACGCAGCGCTCGCAACGCGGGAACGGCGACTAACACGTCAGCGATATGCCGATAGGCCGTTACCAGAATGCGATGGGTTGAGGCAGGGTCGGGCATGGGCTGAATGGCCTCTATGGCTGGAGAAACGGTTTCCCCGCTTTGTGCTGGTGGTGTTGGCATGTTTGCTGCCTCTATCTCGCTCACATTCAACCCCTCGCTGATAAAGCTGGTCTTCGAGAGACAGCGCTCTCCTCCAACCTGGCTTATCTCAGGCATAACATGAGGATAATGTACATAACACGCTATTAACGTGCATAACAGGAAGATAACAAAGAGAGAGCGCGATAGAGGATTGGAGAAGGTTATGAATCTGTTAAGAAGCCATATGCCTGGTTAAGAAATCCATAATCTTGGGCTGGAATTTGCTAGGGATACTGACTTGACAGGTTTTGCTGCTCGCATGTAATATTGGAACTCGCAAGCGCCACACGAGAAGTAAGGCAGATAGAGATGCTGCTGAGAGGGCGCAAGTTATGGAAAAAAGGGCGTGCTGTAATGCGAGATTCGACACAACTCTCAGCGACGAGACGAGCCTTGTTGGAAAAGCTGGCACGAGGCGAATTGTCACTGCCGACAAAGGATGCTGGCGCGATTCATCGGCGCCCCAGGGAAGGCCCAGCAGCGCTTTCTTTTGCTCAGGAGTCTCTCTGGCTGGTCGAGCAGTTCGCTCCAGGGAATGTGGCCTATAATCTTCCCTCCGCCTTGCGACTGGAAGGGCCGCTCAACGTTGCGGCTCTTGAGCAGGCGCTTGAGGAGATGGTGAAGCGCCATGAATCGCTGCGCACGACCTTTCACGTTCGCGAAAACCAGCCGGTGCAAGTGATCTCCCCGATGGTCGACATACCGCTGGTGAAGGTCAATTTCCAACATCTGTCAGAGGCCGAACGCGAGCAAAAGGCGAGGGACTTTCTCGCGGCGGAGGCGGTCCGCCCCTTCGATCTGGCACATGGCCCGCTGCTGCGCAGCAGCTTGCTGCGCCTGGCGGAAGATCAGCATATCCTCTTCCTGCTTATACACCATATTATTTCCGACGAGTGGTCAAAAGATGTCTTCCTGCGCGAACTGACCAGCCTGTATCGTGCCTTCAGCGCGGGCCAGCCCTCGCCACTTCCCGACCTGCCCATCCAATACGCCGACTATGCCCTCTGGCAACGCGAACGGCTGCAAGACGGGCAGAGAGATCATTTGTTAGCCTATTGGAAGCAGCGCCTGGCCGATGTGCCCGCCGTGCTAGAACTGCCTGCCGATCATCCTCGCCCGGCTATCCAATCCTTCCAGGGTGCCCAGGTGTCCTTCCAGCTTTCACCAGCGTTGAGTGAGTACCTGCGCGTGTTGAGCCAACAGGAGCAGGCCACCCTCTTTATGACCTTGCTGGCAGCCTTCCAGGCGCTGCTGTCGCGCTACACCGGCCAGGAAGATATGGTGGTCGGCTCGCCGATTGCCAACCGCAACCAGCCGGAGACTGAACGGCTGATTGGCTATCTGGTCAATATGCTGGTGCTGCGCACCGATCTTTCGGGCGCTCCCAGCTTCCGCGAACTGCTGCGGCGAGTCCGTGGCACTGCTCTGGATGCCTATGCCCATCAAGACTTGCCGTTTGAAAAGCTGGTGGAAGCCTTGCAGCCGGAGCGCAGCCTGAGCTATAGCCCGCTCTTCCAGGTGATGTTCGCGCTGGAGAATGCCACGCCAGCCTCTTTTGAGGTGGCCGGTGTGACCTGGCAGGCCCTGGAGATTGCCAGTGCAGCCTCCAAGGTTGATCTAGCCTTAAGCTTGCGGGCCAGCCAGCAAGGATTATCTGGCTTCTTTGAGTACAATACCGATCTGTTTGAGGCCGCGACCATTAAACGCATGGTGGGCCACTGGCGAACCCTGCTGGAAGGGATAGTGGCTAACCCTGATCAGTCTATTGCTACCTTGCCCCTGCTCGCCGAAGCCGAACGGCAGCAGATACTTGTTGACTGGAATGCCACCGCTGGCCTCTATCCAGCCGATCAGTGCTTTCATCAACTCTTTGAGGCGCAAGCGGCGCGCACACCTGATGCGGTTGCCGTTGTGTGCGCCGATCAGCAGCTTACCTACCGGCAACTGAACGAACGCGCTAACCAGGTGGCCCATTATTTGTGCCAGTTGGGCGTGGGTCCAGAGGCGCTGGTCGTCCTCTATCTGAAGCGTTCGGTCGATCTGCTTGTGGGTCTGCTGGGCATTCACAAAGCGGGCGGTGCATATGTGCCAATAGACCCCAACTATCCCAAAGAGCGCATTGCCCTCATCCTGGAAGACAGCCAGGCGCGTGTGGTGGTGACGCAGGCGTCCCTGGCGCATACCTTGCCAGGCGATCAGGCGCAGATCATTTGTCTGGACCGTGACTGGCCGACTATCGCGGGGCAGAGGCAGGACAATCCCGCCAGCGGCGTCAAGCCCGATCATCTCGCCTATATCATCTATACATCCGGCTCGACCGGCAAGCCCAAGGGCGTCCTGGTGACCCATCGTGGGCTGCCGAATATAGCCGAGTTGTTACGACAGGTGTATGGGACTGGTCCGACGAGCCGCGTTCTCCAGGTTGCTTCGATCAGCTTCGACGCCTCCATGTGGGATTTGCTGATGGCGCTGCCAGCCGGGGGGACATTATACCTTGCTACCGATGAAGAACGTATACCAGGGCCAGATTTGCTGCGGCTGTTGCAAGAGCAGGAGATTACGATTGCTACCCTGACGCCCTCAGCGCTGACTGCTCTGCCCGACGCTGATTTGCCCGCGCTCAAGATCATCAGTTCGGTGGCGGAAGCCTGCACCGCTGAAATTGTCAGCCGGTGGTCCAAGGGGCGGCGCTTCTTTAACGGCTACGGGCCGACAGAAACGACGATTGGTGCCACGCTGGCGGAATGTACTGACAGTGGGTATACCCCCTCGATTGGCCGCCCCTATCTCAACATGCAGGCGTATGTCCTCGATCGGCACCTCCAACCTGTGCCGGTGGGCGTGGTCGGTGAACTCTGCGTGGGTGGGGTAGGGCTGGCGCGCGGATACCATCAACGCCCAGACCTTACTGCCGAAAAATTCATCTTGCACCCGTTCAGTGCTGACCCCACAGCGCGCCTCTACCGGACCGGCGATTTGGTTCGCTGGCGTTCCGATGGCACGCTCGAATTTGCCGGGCGCTTGGACGATCAGGTGAAGATTCGCGGCTTTCGCATTGAATTGGGCGAGATCGAGGCGGCGCTGCGTCAGCATCCCCAGGTGGGCGAGGCACTGGTCCTGGTCACCGAGCGCGCCAGCGGCGACAAACGATTGGTGGCCTATGTGGTTCCGGCAGACGGTGAAGACCTCACCGGCGCGGCGCTGCGTTCCTTCCTGGCGGACCGGCTTCCGGACTATATGCTCCCCTGGGCATTTGTCTTGCTGGAAGCGCTGCCGCTTACCTCTAATGGCAAAGTAGACCGGCGCGCGCTGCCCACGCCGGATGAAAGCAGTTTCGCGCAGGGGGCAGATTTTGTGGCGCCACGCACCCCGACCGAGGAACAGTTGGCTGCCATCTGGGCGGAACTGCTGGGCTTGCCCCAGGTGGGTGTGACCGATAACTTCTTCGCGTTGGGCGGCCATTCATTGCTGGCGGTGCGCGTGCTCTTGCGCGTGCAAGAGCGCTTCCAGGTGGAGCTGCCCCTCTCCACGCTGTTTGAGGCACCAACCATTGCCGAACTCGTGCTCAAGCTGGTGCAAAGCCAGGCCACGCAGATGGATGACAACTTGCTGGATCAACTCTTAGCTGAAGTTGAACAGACCCCCGAAGCCGATGTTCTGGACCTGCTTGCCATCGAGCAGCAGGTAGACAAGGGAAAGGTCTGAGATATGCGCTGGGCGTTCAGCGCAGTTGATATTGAGCGAGCGAACGTTCTTCTTGAGGACGGGGGACGCCAGGCCCCAGACGGAGGAGTCTGGCATAGCTTTCGGCCATGCGCGCTTCGCTGAACTCGCTTGAGGCACGCGCCCATGCCTGCGTGCCAAGCTGCGTGCGCAGTGTGGGATTGGCTCGCAGCCGAGCGAGCGCTTTTCCCACTGCGTTCACATCTTGCGCGTCCACCAGTAGGCCCGTCTCGCCGTCCACGATCACATCGGCGACGCCACCGCCGCGCCAGCTTACCGAAGGTACGCCGAACTGTGCCGCTTCGAGATAGACCATGCCAAAGGCTTCCTGCCAGAGCGGCGTTAAGGCAAAAACATCGAGTGCGGCGTAGAAATCTGCCAGGTCGGCTCCGCTCAGCCGCCCCAGCATGCGCGCTCGCGCTCCCAGTTGCGCCTCCGCCAGGCGACTGAGCGTCTCTCGTTCTGGCCCATCTCCGGCTATGAGCAGATAGGGGCCATCGGCTTGATTAGGCAGGCTCCTCACTGCTTCAATCAGACAATCAATCCCCTTTTCAGGCACCAGGCGGGCGAGCGTGCCAACGACAAAGGCATCGGGGGGCAGCCCTAGTCGAGCGCGCGCTGCCGCTGGCGGGAGGGTCTCCTCCGGCGCGTGAATACCTGGCCGGATGTACGCGACCTTGTTAGCAGGTATGCCTACCGCCAGGATGCCCTGACGTACCGCGTGCGAGCGGACAACCACTGCATCTATCACTTGGGAGGCCAGCCGGGACATCTTGCGCTGCCAGGCAGAGCTTTCCTCTGGCACGCAATGAATGGTGGCGACACACCGCGGCACTCCTGCCAGACGCACGGCCAGGGCATCTTTAAGAGAGATGCTTTCCGGATAGTGAAGGCTGACGCCGGTCAGGTTCCAGGCGGCCAGGGTTTCTCCCAGGCGGCGCACATTTGACAGTGTGTGAGGCTGATCATAATGGAGAAAGGCTTCACTGGCCTCTGCCTCCACACCCTGCTGACGGCACCACTTTAGCAAAAAATCACTGTTTTCGGAGACTGGAAAGACGCAGCGAACGTGATAGCCCTGTTGGGTGAGGGTGCGCGTGAGATTTACTGCGTTTTGCTCCATCCCCCCAAAGCCATCTCTGGTGCTGGTCAAAATTGCCACACGTGGCTGCCTGGCTGTTAAAGACACAAAAAATCCCCTCCCTTTCACAGACTCACCAACGAGCGGCTGCTTGCCCTGTTAGAGTGGCTGCTTCGGCGTTTGGTGTGGATGAAACGGCTCTTTGTTTACGGTCCTTCTAAGTATAGAAGGGGTTCTTAAAGAAGGGGTTATCGTAGCTTTAAAAACAGGTCTCATGCTGGTAAAGAAAAAGCTTAAGTATGGTAAAGGAAAAGCTTAGGGGTAATTAAGCTGATGTAAAGAGGCAGCAGGCGCTGCGAAGGGCATGACCTGCCCCTCGCCATCGTGGTGGCGGGGCTGATCATTTCAGCGTGAGACTGGTCGAAGCGGCAGGCAAGGAGCCGGGAAGCAGCAGCCCGGCTTTAGGCGGTAATTTGCCGGGCTACATAGTGGGGGGTAATAAATTGTTCTGGAGGCAGATCAGTCGGCATTCCTTGGGCGAAGATGACGGTTTTCTGTGACTCGAAGATAGCAAATAAGTCTTCTTTAAATTGGTGATTTACGCTATGCTGCGCGACGCTGGCGCCTGGAGGAATCTTCATTGGACTGTACATATTATATGGGTGATCATCGTAATAAATAATGGCTATTTTTTCCCGTTGGGCAGGTGGCAATTGCTTTACTGCCTGTTCCAGCGCGACCCTTACCATGTAATGATCAATATGTCTTCCATATCCGGCGATAGGGACAAAACACACCGGACTATCCAATGCTACGATCATCGTTCTAAGCTGCCCGGCTATGTCGCGCAGTAGCTTGTGATCTCTGGGAAAAATAAAGGGCAAAAACACTTCTGTGCGCCCTAAGACAACAGACAGTAATTCCGTGGGTCTGGCTGCTCTGGCTGCAAAGGTCTCATGTTGAAAGCGCCTGTAGATGAAATCCACTTTGTCCAAGAAAGAGATGTTATTTTTGGGAATGCCGAGTGATGTATAGGCGGTTTCTGCTTCTTCTTTTCTTTTCAGATAGCACGCCTCAACACTTGGAAATCCTTCGAGATGTCCAATTTCTCGCCCTTTGGAAAAGATGGTCACATGATGTGTCTGCTTTTTGGCCTCATCACCAAGCTGAGAAAAAAAGTCCCCCATTGATAAGGCGGTATCGTCGGAGTGCGGTTCAAAAATAAGGATGGTTTTATTGGTGGAAAGCCAGGAGGATAATTGCCTGCCAAACGCAATTTTCTGTTCATCAAGTGGAATGGCAATGCGGTCTCTTTGGGCCAGCGCGGGCATCAATTTCGCCAGAAAGTCATCCCTTTTCCCGCGTAAGCCCTGTTTCAGATTGTCAGCAGTTCTTTTGATGATACGAACTGTCGAAGGGTGGGATTCAACCACGCTCTGCTCCTCTTCGCGCCAGATTCGCCAGCAGCGCTGGACCAGTATTCGCTCAATGCGCTTTTACTGGTTGACGCCTCAAGATTGCGCCGCCTTTCTCAAGCTCTAACTCCTCCAGAGAAAAATCGGCGAACTCTTGCAGCCAGCGCCTGACCATCTGCTGTTCATCTTCTCTCAACGCATCATCCACCAGAATCACCGCGTCAGCGCTTAAGAGCGGGTATAACACGGGCAAAGCAGGATAACGCGCCAGCTTCTGGGTGGTGGCGGGAGGGCCATCAACGATGACCATATCGATATGTTCTAGGGTTTTTAGCTGATCGGTATCATACCAGAGCCATGTTTTTCCGGCAATCACGGTTTCTTTCAGCGGCGCATAGATGACCGTGGCGCTGTCCTGCACAGCATGTTTCAGGAGAGCGGCGGAAGAGATGGCTGCAAACTGCTTCTCATGTTCGAAGGATACGACCTGGCCTTGCCCCACCTCTTGCAAAGAATAAGCAGACACCAGAGTAGAGACTCCACTGCCCAGTTCCAAGATCAGTTTTGGCTTGTGTTCTTTGATCAGAGCTGTGACCGTTTTGGCAAAATCTGGTGTAATAGCCCATCCGCCCATAGCGGGTAAAGGGTACCGGAATTTTACCGTGGAAAACAAAGAGAAAAGCGCTTCGATTTGTTGGTAAGTATTGTCCAGTTTTTTGTCGAGCCGTTGCTTCTGCGCGTTGTGCAGCATGATGAGCATGGCGATGATCAGCACCAACAGCATCGTCTGTGAAACGAGCAGGCTTAGCTGCTGAAGAAGCAGATAGCCAAGAATATTTCCAATGCCGAACAGGATCGTGACGATGACCAGCGCGATGACTTGTCTGCGGGTAAAGTTGAACATATCGTGAGCGCTCCTTGTGTAATCAAGTCCATCACATGCCAGAAGCGGTATGGGAAGTAGAGATAGTGCGACTTTCCGCTGAACACCCCAGCGCTTACATTTTCCGCTGCCGCTGAGCATCGATGAGCGTTTTGATCAGGTTCAGTAAATGCTCGGTATTTTTGTGTGCGTCAAAGTGTTCTTCGACGTGAGCGCGGCCTTGAAGCCCCAGTTTTTTGCAAAATTCAGGATTGGCGCGCAGGCGCTCAACCGCGTCGGCAATCGCTGGCGGGTTCTTTGGTGGAATGTGGAGGCCGGTTTCTTCGTGAATGACGATTTCGGGAATGCCGCCCTGTGGGCAGATGATGACAGGGAGTCCAGTTGCCAGGGATTCGAGCGCCACCCAGGAGGAGGTGTCTGAATTGCTGGGCAAGATGAACACATCTGCTTCTCGGTAGAGCTGCATCAGTTCTGGGCTACCCGGTTGCAGGTCGAGATGAAGTCGGATATGGGGATTGCTGAGGATGCGTGCCTTGACCTCTTCGGGGAGGTAGACTGTCTGGGTGGCAATAGTCAGTTCGCAGGTATCGCTCAATCTGGTCTCGAACGCCTCCAGGAGTGTATCGGCGCCTTTGAGCATGAGATTGCCAGCTACAAATAAGAGGCGAAACCGCTCAGAAGTTGGCGGTTGAGGGCGCATTTGCCAGCGCGTGAGGTCAATGCCGGGATGCAAGATGACGAAGCGATCATCGGACAAATGAGGGTAGGCTTGCTTGATCCGATTGGCAGCAAAGTCTGACCAGGGCACAAAGAGAGCAGTTTCCTCGATGGCAAGCTGCCGCAGCCAGCCACGTGGTCCTGGCACCGGTCCTTTCAGGCCGCCATCCGGATTCTGGATAATGAGCACCTTGCGATGAAGGAGTCGTCGCAAGAGGGCGTAGATAGTGTACGTTTCGAAGGCATGGATGACAGCGGCGTCGGCTGGCTTGCGCACGTAAAGCCGCCAGCTATCGAGTTGGTGCCGCGCATAAATGCGTAACTTGCCAGGAAGAATCTGCACCCAATCGCCGCGAATCCAGGTGCGTATAGGATACCAGCGCGACGAGACGGTTGGGTCTTGTTCGACGATGGGGCGCATGAGCAGGTAGCGTGTTAAATTGCCCGTGAGGGTGATCAGGGCGAAGTCGATTCGATAGGCTGGCGTGGAACGTCCGCTCGATGGGGTACGAGCCGCGTCAGCCTGGCTCTGTGAGCGAGCAGGAGTGCCCGCATCGACGGATGCGCTTCTCTCGCTTTGCTGCACAGGTTGCCTGATGGACATATCTATCTATCCTTTTCTAGAGCGATGAGCGTATCAGGTGGTGCCTTGCTGCTGCACCAGCGCCCAGAATGCTGACGCGCCGCCTATCTGTTCACACACGCTTTGCCAGTAGCGCAGATTGAAGATGGCGCTGTAGGCGCCATAGGCAGCCCGCTGCTGTCCGGCCCAGGCGGCAAGGCGCGCTGTAATCAGCAACCCACCGACTACCAGGCGCAGCAGCCATGTTCGCCCCAGGGACAGCCGCGCCAGCCATTGAAGAGGGCGTTGGCGTCGATGAAACTCTTTTGCCATGCTGTGCAGCATGGTTTGTCGGCCACTGCGATACATCGCAACGTCTGCCCACCCGTAGGCAGTGGAGATGTTGAGCCAGGCATGTAGCGAACGCTGGGCGTGGTGCCAGCCCTTCGCTGCGGGATTGAAGTAGAAGCGCAGGCCCAGTTCGCTAAAACGGAATGCCAGTTCAATATCTTCGGCACGGCGGAAGGTGGGGTCAAACCCCCCTGCTTTGAGGATGTGCTCCCGGCGCACAGAGGCGTTGCCGGTGTAGAACTGGCGAGGAGTGGGGTCCCATTCATGCGCGCTCATTGCCCGATATTGCTTGCCCAGCATGGCTTCTTCCCAGCCTGTCCAGGGGTTGAGGCGAAAACCTGCTGGCGCGAGCAACGGGCCGATGACAACCGCCCGCTCGTCATCGGCGTGCAGACGCATATGTTCGGCAATGAGCGTCGGTTCGGGTACGACATCGTCATCAATGAACAGAATGATGGGCGCGGCTGCTTCTTTCACACCCCGATTGCGTGCCGCTGCTGGCCCCTGGTTGGGTGTTTGCTCTATTATACGGAGGGTATAGCTTGCTGCTACGCTGCGACACATAGCAATGGTGTCATCGGTGCAGCCATCGCAGATCACCAGCACTTCAAACTGCTCTGGTGGTATGGTTTGTTTTTCCAGGCTCTCCAGAACCATCTGCAAGGACGCGCAGCGATTATGTGATGGGATAACCAGGCTCACCAGCGGGAAGGCTGGAGCATCTCTGGTTGCCGAGCGCGCGCGCTGGCTTGTATCGAAATGTGATCTATCAGTCTCCATTCATAGCTCCCCAGTTCTTCCCTTGTATTCTTCTGAACGTGTGGCCCAGGGTAGTTCTAGCTCATCGAAATCCAACGGGCTAGCTGCGGGAGCCTGTGTGGCCGAACGACTACTTGCGCTGGGACGCGATGTGTGTGACTGTGCGACACCTGAGAGCGGGCGAGATGTCTGTTTTGCTCCGGTAGTGCCGTTACTTTGTCCCCACCTTGGGCCAGCCTGCTTACCGGCGTTCCGGCGCTGACTCCATGGATCGCGTTGAGACGAACTGGCTGGTTCGGCGGGCGCGATCAGCGCGTGCGCCAGCACACCCACCTGTACTTCGGGGGTTTCCTTGTCTAGTTCATTGGTTGTCCTGCCGTTGACCGGCCTCGTCGAGCGATCTGGCACATCGGTGTTCGTGGAACGGCGCAGTATTCCAGGCAAGTGACCGATGACGCCGAGCATAATCCATAACACCAACATAGGGCGGTCGTCGGTCAGTCCAAGATCAACGTAGGAAACGGACATTTGCATGATGATTAAGCAGGCGGCGGCAGCCAGGAGGGCGCGCGCCTTATTATCGCCAGCCGCGCTGAGCGCCTGGGTGAGGCGTCCGCTGCGGTAGAGGGCACTGGCGACGAGCCACCAGAAGGCCATGAAGCCAACGATGCCCATTTTCGCCCAGACCCAGAGAATCTCATCATGGGGGGTGTAGTGCCAGAAAGGCCAGAAACTTTCATCGGGCAATGGAATATAGAAAATATACTGCCGCCCGAAGCCCAGCCCGGTGAACGCATTGGCCTGGATATTCAAAACTAAATCGTATCGTTCGGTTAGTCGATATTGGTCGGAAGCCGCGTCACGTGGATCGGGGTTGAATTGCGATGAAATTGCGCGGGCCGGTTGGCAAAGAGCGCTGCCAGAGTTACAATTCCATTCAGCCGCTACATACAGGGAGAGGATCAGAGCGGTCACGGGCACAATTTGCAGAAAAAGCTTTCTATTGACGCGCAGGAGGATGAGCGCCAGGAAGACCATCCCAATGGCAAGCGCCGCTTCGCCAGCGCGACGATGGGTGACCATCATGGCAATGATGTCGACTGGCAGGCTGAAAAGCACAAAGACCCTCTGGCGATGCGTGCTGCCCAGCAGGAGCATCCCGAGTGAAAGCAAGATGGTGAACGCTAAGATAGTGGCGTCTCCATGGTCGTAGTTGAGGTCGCCCACGACGTGGCCGGGCAAGAAGAACTCGTAACGGATGAGGTCTTCAATCGCCAGGAACAGGGCTGCGATCAAAATGGCCCACGTCAGGGTATCCAGATCGCGGCGGTGGGTAAAGAGGATGCCAACCAGGAAATAAGCCAGGATGCCAATCCCCAGCGCGCGTACCTCCCATAGCCCAACCGTAAAGTTGCTGCCAGGCTGGAATGTGCCCCACAGGAGGCTAAAAAGCAGCAGGGCGCCAAAAGTCACGACGGGCCAGAAGAGTAACCCTCGCTCGAAGTGAAAGCGGCGATCTTTTCGCCCGCGCAGCGCCCATATCAACAGAACAAGCAGCAGCATGATTTCAAAAGGGTTCGCCGCGATACCACTTTGAGGCAGCCAGCTTTTTATATCTGCACTAAGATACCAGGCAATACCACTCCAGGGGTCGTTGGGAGCTGATGCGGAGTTCTCAATAATAGCGACCACAAGTACTGTAAAGAAGAGTTTTTTTGCAAATGCCATAGCTGTAAGCCTCGATCCTCTCACACGCCAAAGCAGAATAAGGCGCTGTCGTTCCGGCCCCTCAGAGTTGGTAAGGTCTGATCAAGAAATAGAGTGCCAGCAGCACAGCGGCAGCGGCCATGATGATGATGCCAGAGCGAACGCGGGGCTTGACCCACAGGCCCAGGATCAAGCAAAATAACATGAAACCAATCAGGGTGTTCAATTTATCCGCTCCTTCTCCGCTGGATGTCTCAGCATCGAATCAGTAACCTTCTACCTGACGAATCGCAGCAAGGTGATGGACGACGCTGGGAAGGTGAGTCTCAATTCTGCTCCTGACAGCGTTATATCAGCCAGGCGAGTGATCTGTGGCTTGTCTGCGCTGATTTGATACACCTGCGCCTGATTGGCCTGCGTATTGGCAAGCCGAATAGCGGGCGTCAAGGCATCTCCCTGGCTCTTATTCAAAACGATTATTAGCAAGCTGCCGCTGTCCAGCGCGGCATAACAAGAAATAAGGTCATAGTTGCTGGATGCGGCATGAACAGAGGTGAAACCAAATGTGCTCTTTTTACCATCGAAGTTCATAAACAGCTTCATAGCAGCTTCACCTGGGGTGTTGGGGTCCGGATATGCCCAATAGCAAGCCAGGTCCACCCCTTCGCGCCCAAAGATGCCAAGGACCTCTGCGAGAGCCAGGGCGCCATTGATCGTGTTATCTGCGCCGAAGTTCCATTCCGTAATGCCTAGTTGCGTGCCTGGGTAATTTTCTTGAATCCACTTTTTCATGCGTGGGATAAGCTGAATCGTGTCGTTTATCCAGGAATTATCGGTATAGTTCGGGTCCCACAGTGAGCGCACCGCGAGGAGCCGCTGGGCGTTGGTCTGGGGGTCGGTGTTGCCTTGAAACACCCCCTGCGTCTGTGGATAGTAATGAATATCGAGTACGTCCAGGCTGCGCTGCCCCGTCTGTTCATCATGCGCGCGAAGCTGCGCGAGCCACCAGGGCAGGAAGTATTGATCGCCATGGGCATGATAGTCAGCCCTGGTGTGAAAGTTGTCGTCGCCGCGATCAAGTGCTGAATAGAGATACCCGTCCCAGCCGGAAACAACCGGCCCGGTCACCAGCGCGGTTGAATCGACACTTTTGACTGCGGTGGCATAATCCAGAAAGGTGTCGCGCATCTGATCGTAGCTGACCTCAGCAGGGCGGATATCGGTGTGGGTGTAAAACCATACGTCTGGCTCGTTATCCATAGCATAGAAACGCACGCCGCCGTTTGTGGCTGCTCCAAAGCGCCGCTGGAGGTGGTAGACCCACTCATCCTGAGCAACGGTTGGGTTGGTCAGATCGGGCGGGTCGGCCAGCGGGCCGCTTTTGCGGGCCAGCGAAGGTACACAGGTCGCCTGGCGATTCCTGGCAGGATTATACCCCTTGATGGAGTCTGAACCTGGCGATACGGGTGGACCGCCACCATTGGGAACATTGGTGGATTGGGAGTAGTCATCGCGGGCTACCCATCCGATGTTGGGTATGGTCAGAATGGTTTCGGTGCCTGCGGCCTTATTTGCGGCGATGAACTGATCAACCACCCCCGAGGGCTGCTTGTCAGCCGCGGAGGTGCGGCCATAGTTTCCGTTGCTGAATTGGTAGTCACGCGCGGCGCTGAAGGCATTCCCCAGCTTCCAGTTGTAGCGTGTTGTCTGGTTGCCTCCCCAACGGTTCAAGCGAGGGCGAACGGCGGCCAGCCAGCTTGCGGGGGCTTCTGCTACGCCGTATATAAAGGGGCTAATCGGATGTTGCCCCTGTGCGGCGTCAACGGTGAGCGTGAGCGGCTGCGCGGTGACGGTGGCCTGAGGAGACAGGTTGGTAGCAGGGTTGAGAGACCCGAGCGCTTTGTAACCGACAAATCCTGCTACCAATAATCCACCGCCCGCCATCCCTGCGCCCAGCAGGAGTTTGCGGCGGCCTATGCGTTTCTTCAGGAGACCTGGTTCGGAAGCAGCAAGTGTATCGAGCAGCGCTGCATGTGTCTCTCCTGCGAAGTCTTCGCCATCGAAGTCATACTCTTGCTGGCTGTCTTCACCCATGCCAAAGTCCTTCAGAAAGCCGCAGACAGCGGGCAGTTAGAGATAGCCACCAAGCCAGGTGGGAATCGAAGGGCGGGCAGCGTTTAAGATGATACCCCGCAGCGTCGATTCATCGAGTCTGGCGATGGCGTCTTTCACCATTTTTTCGGGCGTTTGTCCGGCGCGCACGACCATCACGACCGCATCAGCCATCGAAGAGGCCAACACTCCGTAACTGGCTGTCAGCACCGGCGGAAGGTCCAGCACGAGGACGGCCCCGCTGTTGTCCATGCGCAGCAAGAGATTGGCGCGGGTCAGCATGCGGATCAGTCGGGCAGGATCATTACGGCAATCTCCTGCGGGCAGGACAAAGAGATTCTCTGTAATCTGGCGTAGGGCGCTAGGCAAAGGGCATTCACCACGCAGGTATTCAGAAAGTCCCGGTTGAGGCGGAATGCCCATGCTTTTATGGATCGTTGGCCGGGTGAGGTTCAGCTCAACCAGAACAATAGGGCTGTCCAGGTCGGCAGCCATGGCGGTAGAGATGCCCAGCGCAATGGTGGACTTGCCTTCGCCGTCCATTGCGCTGGTAACGCCAATCGTGGGCATTGTATCCAGACTATTGGCTGTTTGCAGCGAAAGATAAATGCGCCGAAAATACTCCAGCGTGGTGGAGTTTACTGCGCTGTATCCATCCTGCCAGGTTGTCTGGCGACCGATGCCAGTAAGCGCCGTTTCCAGCGACGGCTTCGGGGCGCTCTTCTTCTTTGCACTTTCTCTTGCCTCGTTCCCTGGCAAAAAAGAGTTCGTCGCTGCACCATTGGTATACGGTGGCGCTCCAAAGGTTGCCGCCGTTGATCCGTTCGATGAGGTTACTCCATCCAGCCCTACACTGGAATTATTGCGCTGCTCTGATCCGCTATCCTGATGTGACATTGATTATTCATCCTCCGCTCTAGTACTGAGGGCTTGGCTCGCAGCCTGAGTGCCTGAGCTTTCTGCGAAACGAGGCAGCGTTGCCAGGACTGGCACCTGGGAAAGGTGATTGAGCGCCTCCTCAGAACCAACTACTGGCGTCTCTTCTAGCAGCCCACGCAGGCGCGGGATGACCTCCAACACCGGCAGTGGGAATGCTTCCACGAGATCATCACGCGAGTGGATACGCCGGTCTGCGACAGCCAGCAAGCCGATCAACCCCAGCGAGACGCCGAGTCCCAAGGCCACTCCACCGATCATCGCGGTAAGGGTTGTTTTTGATTTCACCGTTGGGGTCGTTGGGATGGTGGGAGGGTCAGTGACCTCAAATGTGTAGAGGCTGGCAATGATCCCTGTGCTGGAATTGAGTTTTTGCAGTTCTTGCTGGTCGCTTGTGACCTGGGCAAGATCATTTTGATAGGTCGCCTGAAGGACTGCCAGTGTAGAGTCTGTTGCGACGTCTGTATTGGGATGTTGTTGGATGTATTGGTTTATTTGCTCATCGTCTGACCGAAGCTGTGCCTCGTCATTTTGGAGCTTTTGCTGGAAGATTTTAATAGTATTTTGAGCCGTATTCTCAGCATCCTGAATTGATTGTGTCAGGTACTGCTGGAGCAGCGCCGTGATCACCTGGGCCGCAACATGAGCATTGGGATCGCTATATTGAATAGTCAGGGTCCCATTACCGACGGGAGTGATGGTCAGCCCGCTTTGAATCCGCGCCTCCATCTGGCTATCAATGTCGCCAGCGCCCTGCTTGTACGTTTTGGGCATGTCCGTATGATTCGCCACGCTGAGCAAAAAGCTGTTATGGGTTAAATATTCCGAGATGTCGGCCTGGAGGTTCTGGGCCGGGGTGCTATAGGGATTGGTGGACCCGGCAGAAACAGTCACATACGGATTGCTGGTGATGAAGATGGTAGCCGATGACGTATAGCTGCTGGCAAGGGAACGCACCAGAAAGACAACCACCAGCGGAATCAGAATGGCTGGTAGAATCAGGGTGAAAGGATGGCGAAAAAAGGCCGCAACGAAACGCCTCATCGATGGTCCTCCTCGGAGGTAATCTGCGTCGAGTGCAAAGGGGCAAAACTTTCTGAGAGCAGGCGTGAGCCAACCCCAGTGGGCGTGCTGGCGACAACGCTGCGCAAGTCTTGCTTATAAAAACGCCAGGTGCTGCCAACTTTGTGTCCGCGTAATTGGCCCGACCACATCAAGCGATACAGCGTCGAGCGGCTGACACGGAGAAACCCCATTGCCTCTTTGAAAGTGAGCAGAGTCTCTTCCTGGGCAATGTGTTCTAGCATGGACATAGTTCCTCCCGTTCTCCCTGTCAAGGCTAAGAATGCCATCCAACGTCTAAAAGTGTATAGCCTTGTATCACCGTGTAACATTGAGACCGGGTTGAGAACAGGTTAAGAAGACTGACTGAGTTGAAATAGTATGACAACCGGCGCCTCTTGAGGCTATCGGTTGGTCCCATAAAAGTGCCCCTCGGTGATACGTTGAGAGGTTACTAGCGCGAGGTACGTACCCAACGACGATCACCAGCCGAGACGAGCGCGACCGCATAGACCCAGAGCTTCCAGGCGATATACGCAGGCGCAAAAAGCAGGGAGCGATAGGCGGCCAGCGGCAGGCGTGCCAACCGCAAACCGATGCCGATATAGAGCAGCAGTCCCACTAATAAAGCCAGCCCCAGCCTGATGCCAAAGTAGGATGGTAGCAGGATAGCGCCCACGCAGCAGCAGAAAACCAGACCTGCCAACACCGAAAGCGGCGGAAGCAGAATCTCCATTGCAACGTCGAAGAGCGCTATGTTGCCGGTGCGCAGCGTGCCCCACAGCAGGCGAGGCACATGACGACGTACCATGTCCAGTCTGCCGCGCTCCCAACGCATCTGTTGCGATTGGGATTGTTTGAGCGAGGTAGGCATCGCGCTCCAGATGATCGCCATCGGGGCATAAACGACGCGCCAGCCAGCCGCCACTAACCGTACATGGTATTCGACATCTTCAGTCAGCGAGAAAGATTCCCAGCCGAATTCTTGCAGCACGCGGGCACTGAAGCACATTCCTGTGCCTTTCAGACCACAAGACCAGCCGAGAGCGGAGCGTCCCAGCGGGCGCAGGTGATTGAAGAGGGCGAAGGCGACCGAGCGCAGCCCTGATGTCCAGGACTCCTGGCTGTTTTTTACGCGATATTGGCTCTGGATGATCGATTGCCCTGCCTGGAGCCGGGCGTTCATCACCTGTAAGAAATTGGAAGAGACTTCTGAATCAGCGTCGATCACTACATAGGCGTCGTACTGGTGGCCTGTTGCTTCAACCTGACCGAGCAGCCATCGCAGCGCATAGCCCTTGCCAACCTCACTGGTGTTTTCTCGTTCGTAAACAAAGACACCTGCCTCGCGCGCGATGGACGCAGTGGCGTCGGTGCAGTTATCGGCAACCACGTGAATATCCATCAATGCGCTTGGATAGTCGAGTTGACGCAGGCTGGCGAACAAAGCGCCCAGGACGGCTTCTTCGTTATGCGCTGGAATGAGCAGGGCAAAGCGCGTGAGAGATGCCGCGGTGCGCGCTTTTCGTCGAGAACGCTGAGAGAGGGCAGCAATACTCAGCGTTGTGAGGTAAAGCATCGGCACGACCAGCGCTGCTTCAACGGTGAGCAGAACGATATGTGGCACAAACGCAACATTCACCAAGATCACCACCTTTTTAACGACCCACGTTCAGCTAGGAAGCAGCAAGATGCTCTCTATCGCTTGCCAGAACCTTTTTCAAAGAAAGCAACGGAATATCATGTAGATGATAACAGGCGTGGGATGCGGGCAAGAGAGGCATCGGGTTAAGAGGATGAGAAGAACGACGCTAGAATGTAGTAGTTTCTCAACCAGGACATCTTAACCTTGAGAGCGATATTACAACGAAACCTTTACTGTCTTGGTCGCGCCTTCTCAACCCCATGCTGCTATATTTTCCTGAAAGCCTGATCTCATATGAGGAGTAGCGACACTTATGGCTACCATCTATACCGCTCCCTCTCTTCTTGCTGATCCACCTGAGCGTTTACTGGTGCTGGGCGTGCGCGCTGATCGGGTTGACATGACAGAAGCGCTGGCCCGCATCGAGGCTTTGATCGAACAGCATCGCTACAGCAGCGAGCCAGCCTTCCAGGTTATTACGCTCAACCCTGAATTTGTTTGGACGGCGCGGAAAAATACAGCCTTTCGAGAAACAATCAATCAGGCGAAACTGGTAGTGGCTGATGGCATAGGCATCATCTGGGCATCACGCATTCTGGGTCGCCCTTTCCCAGAACGTGTGGCGGGGTCTGACCTGCTCCCTTTGTTGGCTGAACGCTGCGCCGCCCGTGGCTACCGTCTCTTCTTGTTGGGGGCTGCGCCAGGCGTGGCCGAAAAGGCGGCAGATATTCTTCAGAAGCGTTTGCCCGGCCTTCAGATTGCAGGGACCTATGCAGGGTCCCCTGCGCCTGAGGAAGCAGAACATATCCTGGAGTTGATTCGCACGGCCCAACCCGATGTGCTGGCTGTGGCTTATGGCGCGCCGAAGCAGGACCTCTGGATTCGCCAGCATGTGTCCGCCTTGGGGGAGGCCGGGGTGAGTATCGCGCTGGGGGTGGGTGGCACGCTAGACTTTATTGCTGGCCGCATTCCTCGTGCCCCGCGCTGGATACAGCGCGTCGGACTGGAATGGGCATTTCGGGTCTTTGCTCAGCCGCGCCGCATCTGGCGTGTGCATTCCCTTTTCCTGATGGGTATTCTGGTCTGGGTGCAGCGCTTACAGAGCACGGGTTGAGCGTTTTTAAGGAGCCAATTCCTCGGCAGCATGAGGCCTCTCTTTGTCATTTGAGCCACCCATCAAAATGCTGCTTAGCTCCCCTTGGGATACCTGAGAAGAGCGCACAGAGCGGAGCGTCGCAGCAGGGCCGGTGACAATGCCCCCTGGGGGAACATCATGCGTGACAATGGCCCCCGCCCCGACAACGGCATGATCGCCTATGTGGACGCCTTTCAGGATGAGCGCCCGGCAGCCAATCCAGACGCGATCTCCGATGACAACCGGCTTCGCTGCCGCAGGACCCCCATCGATGCTGTGCTGGTCTGTATCCATGATCACGACATCCCAGGCAATCATACAGTCGCGCCCAATGCGTACATCTTGTTGGGCGATGACCTCGGTGTTGCGGTTCAGATAGGTGCCATTGCCGATAAAGATGCGTCCCCCCTTGAGGACCTCCAGGCGCACACCAGGGAAAAAGGCGCAGTTTTCGACGTGAATCTCACCACCCCTATTGATTACACGCGGCTTGGGCCAGCCAGGTGTGACGACAATGATGCCGCCACTGGTGAACTTCCGGCGCAGCAGGAAGCCCCACATGTAGGACGAGATTGGTCCCTGGCGAAGCCGTGTGCGCACCTTGCGAAAGAGCGTCTCTAGATTCACGCTGAGCCTTTTCTCCCTGATGTTGCTTTTACTCTCCCCAGGCATTTCCTCGCGCTGTCACCAGCAGTTTCATCCAATGGTACTCGATGGCACATCCGCGATGATCGGACTTCCCGAAGGGTTCCTCACGCTGGCGTTGCCGTTACTCCCGGTTCCGGGAGACACAAACTGGGGAGAAATGGCTTTGGGCATCGTCACTAATGTTTGCCAGGCTGAAGAGTTGGAAGCGGCAGCAGATGGGAACACCTCGAAGCCCATGTTATCCCAGTGGCGCTCATCGCTCCAGCTATAGTAGTTAATCCAAAACGTCTCATAGGGGCTATACTGTTGCAGTTCTCCGTGATCATTGGTGGTGTGGTAGACGTAATGGGTAAAGTAGACCTTCGCCTGTGAAAAAGGAAGGCCACCAGGGATGTCAGTTTCTATCGCCAACTGCCCGTTGATAAACAGGGCTGCATGGGTTTGACTGACAAAGAGGTCCAGTTTGCCTCTATTATCCAGACTGACTCCCTTGCCACCCCAATAAAAATTGGAGAGATCGCACCACTTTACAGAATTTCCAATCCCTCCCCAGATATGCGTATCATTTGGCGAACTCCCTGCACCGGCGCTTTGTCCGGTGTACAGTTCAAGGTCGCAGGTTCCAGGCAAGTAATCGAAAAATAGCCCCTTGTCTGACTGATTGATTGCGCCTGTGAAAGCATCAAAGCCGGTTAAGGGGTCGTTCGCTGGAGCCAGTTCGATGCCCATCCATCGACGCCCGGACTCATGGAGGTCTACCTCCATGGTGATGTGCAGCACTTTCCCACCGGAAAAATCAGCCGTCTGGTCAGGAGACATCGCCATTAAGCCATGTTCATCGTGTAATGGAATGCTTGTTCCTGGTGTCCCTCCGTCGAACAGGACATCCATGAAATGCCCGGCGTTAATGAAGGGATAGGAATCTTGGACATCTGCTTCCTGATACTGAATCGTCCAGGCTTTGTCGGTGCCTGCATTCAGGGTATAGGTCGCTTTATCTGCCTCAGCATTGTAGGCGGTTCGCTTGAAAGCGCTCGCCTCGCTATCGTCAAAGGTATCGAAGAAGGTTTGGGTATCGCTTGATGTGGAGGGTATAGCGCGATAGTTTGTATTGGCTTGTACAACAAAAGGCGCGGATTGCGCGATCACTTTGGGATTATCTGTCGATGGCCCTTGTCCGTTGATAGAGTCGTGCCCATCTGGCGTGATCCCTTCATTCATGCCCAGTGTGCTATAACTCTGGCTGCGCGCAGTCAGGGGGGCATTGTTATCGTTGTACAGGTTGCCAGGAGGAATGGGGCCAAGCTCATTGACGGCCTGCACCACTAATGTGTGCGGCTTCCCATCCTCAAGCAGGTTCCATTCGATCTGAGGGAAAGGGATGTCGAGGGTGCTTGGGCCGTTTCCGCCCTGCTGAAAAGGCACGACAAGGGTTCCATCGGGGTTCATCAGAAAAGGTCCGCCCGTCAGATGAGCCATTCCCGCGTACTTTACTACTTTTGGTTCTGAAATGTCGAATACGCGATAGTCCTTTGCTCCCGCGACGGGTTTGAAGGTTATTTTTGCGGTGCTGTTATCTGGCGTGACGCTCAGTATCTGTACAGCAGCGCCATTCCACGGGGGGATAGTGCTGGTCGCGGCAGGAGTACGTGTTGGTGTTGGGCTGGGTGATGTTGTGTTGACCAGGGATGTATTAGAAGTTGTTGATGCTTGTGGCGCTCCGCCGTGAGCTGAGGCGCCCACTATGAAGTAGAGGGCGACGCCGAGAACGCAGACGACACAAGCAATTTCAAAGATAATGGGCGAGCGAGGATACCGAAATTTTCTCTCGTTATTATAACTTTTGGGTTCCATGAAAACACCATCCCTTCCTCTTGTCTGTCCGACTGTAGAGAAGAGTGACCTTCATCGCCTCATAACTGCTTAGGCAGTTTAGGCTACATCTCTGCTTTTGTCAATTCTAAGCAAGAAACCGATTCAGGCAAAAGACGACATAGCTCAAAAGCGCCTGGTCGGCGCAGTTGTTTGCGCATTTAAGGATGCTCCTGGGCTGTGAGATACGAAATTATCTGACGTTTCACTGCGTTGAGTTGCTGCGGGGAAAGCTGGCTGAAACTGTGACCACCTGGATAGGTGTGGTAAGAGACCGGAACCTGGGCCTGTTGGAGCGCCCGCTGTAGTTCCTGAGATTGCGTGAGAGGGACTGTCGTATCAAGCGTTCCATGAAGAATATAGGTTGGCGCGCTCTGCGAGTTTACAGAGAAGATGGGAGAGGCATTGTGGAGTATGGCAGGAGTGACGAGAGGCTGACCAGAAGCGTTCTGACCAAACAGAAAGCCAAAGGCGCCTTGCCAGAAAGCGCTGTTGGGAAGCGTGGTCAAGTCTACAAAGCCGAAATCGTCAACGACGCATGAGACTTTAGGCGATTGATTGCTAAGCAGGGTTGCCTCATCACCTGGATAGCGCGTCCCCAGCGCCCCTAAAAAGACGGACAAATAGGCTCCCGCTGAATCGCCCCATGCGCATAGGCGGGCTGGGTCGAGGTTATACTGCCCAGCCTTAGCACGCAGCCAGCGCACGGCCAATTGGGCATCTTCAAGCTGGTCGGGCCATACCTTGGGATACTTGCGAAAATTGATGGCGGCAGCCACAAAGCCTTGCGATGCCAACAAAGAACACAGAGAGGAATAGACAGATTTGTCTTCTATCTGTGAACCGATATCGTGAATGAGAATCACCCCCGGACGGAGGCCCGGCGCTCCAACTGGGGTACAGAGGTCAAGGTCTTCATTCTGAACGTCAAGCCCGCCATAGCTAAGATTTAGGTGTACTGCCACCCGATAGATCGGTGGGAGCAGTGGTGGCGTCGGGGTGGCAGAAGGTTGTGGAGGAAGGGTTGGGAAGGCTGCGGTGCTGATGGGGGTGACGGTCTCGCCAAGTTGCAGCGGCGTTGTCTGAGCGCTGGCGGAAGAGTTGCCAGCGTTGAGGCCGGAGATGACAAAGAAATAGAGCGAGGCGACCACAACGAGAAAGGCCAGCACCCCTGCAAGTTTCACCCATATTTCGTGCTTGCGATAAAACCTTCGGAAAAATTGCATACGTTTTTTGGCTCTCTGGATTGCTCTGTGCCCTTCTCAAAACGTCACAGGCAGCGCTTTCAGCCCACGCAAGCCCAGGTTGTCGCGCCACGCGAGCGGTTCTGGTGCCAGGCGAAGGTTGGGCATTCGCCGCAGCATGGCCTCAAAGGCCACTTGCCCTTCGATGCGTGCCAGGGGCGCGCCAAAGCAGAAGTGGCTCGCCCAGGCGAAGGCTAGATGTCGGTTGTCTTGTCGTGCCAGGTCCAGACGGTCTGGGTCGGGAAAGCGTTCGGGGTCACGGTTCGCCGCTGCCATGACAGCAATCACGGCGTCTCGTTTGCGAATCTGTTTGCCGCCCAGTTCCACATCCTCTGGCGCGAGGCGGGCTGTGTGCTGGCTGGGGCTTTCATAGCGCAGCAGCTCTTCGACCGCAGAAGGAACCAGTATGTAATCTGCGGCCAGGCGCTCTAACTGGTCAGGATGGCGCAGCAGGGTCAGGATGCCATTGCCAATCAAGTTAGTGGTGGTTTCCTGTCCGCCAACCATGGTGATAATGACGTTGGCGACGATCTCTTCGTCGCTCAGTCGATCACCGTCCTGCTCGGCTTCCACCATGGCGCTGATGAGTCCTTCGCCTGGCTCTGTTCTGGCTTTCTGAACAGCCGTGTGAAAATACGTGGTCATCTCATCGACTGTGCGCAGGATTTGCGGAATGCGGTCAGGGTTATGCTGGAAGTTGCCCAGCACCTGGGCAAAATCGGTAGACCAGGCGGTAAGCTGCTGCCAATCGGAGGTTGGTAGCCCCAGCAATTCAGCCGTGACAATAGCGGGCAGAGGACGGCCCAGGTCGGCAATCACATCCATGTGCGCCTGCTGTTGCACTGCATCCAGCAGGCGCATGGTGATTTCCTGGATGTGCCCGCGTAAGACCTCTACCCGACGGGGCGTGAACGCTTTGGATGCTAGCCCGCGTACCCGTCCGTGCATAGGAGGGTCCAGAAAGAGCATTTGCCGCACCATCAACTGGGCTAACGGCCTCAAGGCGCCCAGGCCCATCGTCTCCAGTTGTTCTGGTGTGGGGGTGCGGTTTGCTAAGAAGCGTTGGAAGACGGTGATCACGTCGGTGTAGCGCGTCACGACCCAGGCATGGAGAAAAGGGTCCCAATGGACCGGGTCTTCCTCGCGCAGTTGCCGAAACAGCGGGTAGGGATTTGCCAGTACCTCTGGGTCGAGCAAATGATAGAGACTTAAGGTCTGGTTTTTTGCCTTGCCAGCGTTCGGTGTTTCTGGCCGCGTGCTCATGCGTCTTCCTCCGTAGGTCGGTGCCATCCAAGCACTTAGGTAATAGGCCCTGATTCCAGTATACGCCGCGCTTCCTCTTCGCTCATCATCTCCACTTTGGCGATCAGGCGCTGCTCTATCTCGGCAGACAACTGACGCACGGTTGGTGCTTCAAAGAGCGTGCGCAAGGGAAGTTCTACGCCGAAGGTTTCGTGGATTTGTGTTACAAGTTGGATGCCAAGCATCGAATGCCCACCCAGCATGAAGAAATTGTCTTCGGCCCCAACTTCCGAGATGTTGAGTAAGTTCGATACGATCTGAGTAACCTGCGCTTCAAGTGGTGTGAGAGGTTCATCCCTGGCATCCGTATGCAATGTGTTGGTTTCATCGGGTGTTGGCAGCGCTGCCCTATCTATCTTCCCGTTCGGCGTCATCGGCAGCGCATCTACTCCGACAAAGATGGCTGGGACCATATAGTCGGGGAGATATTCCCGCAGATGTTCCTGGAGGGCGCCCGGTGCGATAGCTGTTTCTGGCGCGGCGACAATATAGGCTACTAACCGCTTTTCACCAGGCGCTTCGTCACGCGCCACCACGACGCTGGCCTGGATGGCCGGATGTCGGTTGAGCGCGGCGACGATTTCTCCCGGCTCGATACGATAGCCGCGAATCTTGATCTGGTCGTCCGCGCGTCCGACAAAGGCCAACTGCCCATCCGGCATGAAGCGTACCAGATCGCCAGTCTTGTAGAGGCGCGCGCCTGACTCTGCCCTGAAAGGATGCTGGATGAATCGTTCGGCGGTGAGTTCAGGGCGATTGTGATAGCCAAGCGCCAGACTGGCCCCGCCGATGTATAACTCGCCAACCTCGCCAATGGATACCGGCTGCAATTGTTCATCGAGCAGATAGACCTGGGTGTTGGCGATGGGACGACCAATCAGCGGTGGCCTCTCAGGATGCTCCATTGGAAGCACGCGCCCGGAAGTTGCCACAACCGTCGACTCGGTGGGACCATAGTTGTTGATGAAGGCGAACGGCAGAGTGGCGGGTGGATAGTGCTGGAGCGCATCTCCGCCGGTGAGGAGGTAGCGAAGGCGAGTGGTCCCGGGCCACTCCAACATGATCACTTCTTCTGCGAGCGGGGTCGGCAGGAAAGAGATGGTGATGTCGTGCTTCAGCAGCCAATCGCGCAGCGCAACGGGCGTTACCCGCGTCTCCTCATCAGGCAGATAGACGCTTGCTCCAGCCGTGAGGTAGGGCCATAACTCCCAGCCAGCAGCGTCAAAAGCAGGGCTGGCTACCTGTGTAGCGCGGTCGGCTGCCGTAATATCAAAGGCCCGCTGGTGCCAGTACACCAGGTTGAGCAAGCCGTCATGACTGATCTGCACCCCTTTCGGCTGGCCCGTCGAGCCGGAGGTGTAGAGGACGTAAGCCAGGTTGGCGATGCCCGCTGGGAAGCGTGGGTCTGTATCAGGCTGCTGCGCCAGCGCCTGCGCGTCTGTATCCAGGCAGACCGCTTTAGTATGGGAGAGAGAGAAGGAGTCGGCCCAGTGCCGGCGTGTTACCAGGACGGGAGCCTGGGCATCCTTCAGCATGAAGGCCAGCCGCTCTGGTGGATAGGCTGGGTCTAAGGGGACGTAGGCGCCTCCGGCTTTGAGGACACCCAGCAAGGCTACGACCAAATCAAGAGAGCGCTCCAGGCAGACCCCCACGAGGACATTGGGTCCAACTCCCATTGTTTGCAAATAATGAGCAAGTTGGTTGGAACGCTGATTCAGTTCTCGATAACTGAGATGCTGCTCGTCAGTTATCAGCGCTATCGCCTCCGGCGTGGCCGCCACCTGCCTGGCGATGAGTTGCGGGACGCAAGCATCTTGTGGATAGGGCTGCTCTGTGGCGTTCCAGGCTACCAAGTGCGGCCCCATCTCTGCAAGCGCCTGCCCTGGATGATTGGCTTCAGTGAGCATACCGAGACATCTCCTTATAGCATAGGGATAGGTTTTTGATGACGCATCTCCACGAGGAAATACAACCGGGCGGCAAGGTTGTTGTCTCTTGCAAGCTGCGGCAGTTGACCAGACTGGTCGCTTGCGCGAGGTGGATGCGCCTGCGATGGATTTGCTCTTGATCTATTCATATCTTTGAAAGGATTGTAAGCACGCTTCCTGCCGATAAGAAGGCAGATTGGCTTGTAGCGAATATACACCTCATAAGCTTCAGGGACAAGTAGTGAAAAGGTGAAGAAAGAGTTATAAATATCGGCATAGGGTTGTAAACTTGTATGATTCCTCCGCCTACTTGCGGGGCCGATCTTCAATAAATACACGTATCCTCTGGTAAAAGGGTATCATTTATCGAGGAATGCCCTGGTTGCTCTTTCCTGGCGCTCAGGCCAGCCTGACATCGCTAAACGTCACGGTGCTGAGGCCATCGCCGTTGTGTGCCGTCACGGCCAGCCCGATGAGCAGGGAGCCTGTCATGTTCAGCGTCACGCTGGAGCCTGCAATCTGGCTCCAGGAGAAGCCATTGGCGGATGTATAGGCCGTGAAGGTGTTACCTGATCGCCTCACCTGGAGATACGTTGGTGTGTTGCCTGAAATGGTGACGGGCAGGGTGGTTGTGGCCCCTTTCGTGGCGCGGTATTGGACGACGATGCCATGTTCGGGGGTCACGAAAACAGCATAATAAGCTGCCTGCGGGTCTGCGCTCTGCCGAATCATGACGCCTGCTTTGGCTGTGGGGTCTGATTCTGTTTGCGAGAGAACCTGCGCGCTGATGGCGCCATCGCCCGGCAGCGTTTGCCAGACATAGCGGAATTGATCGGCGATGTCCCAGATGTCGCCTCCGCCAGCCTGGATGGTCCAGGTTCCGTTCAGGTAAATCTGGCTGCCTGATGGCGGATAGCCAATATCGGCGCAGTTCCAATTCTGCGGGCAGCCATTTGGCGGCGGCTGCGCGCTGGTGGTGAGGGTGACATGACTGAAATTGGCCGAATTAAGCGCGGAAGGGTTGTGCGCGGTGACGGCCAGCCCGGCGAGCGCCGTGCCGGTCCATTTAAGCACCACACTGGTTCCTATCACCGGGGTCCAGTTCACGCCATCGTTTGAGGTATAGGTGGTGAAGGTGTCGCCAGACCGGGCAATTTGGAGATAAACCGGGGTGGCGCTGGCGATAGTGGTTGAGATGAGTTCCGCTTGCAGGCCCTGTATCGTGCGATAGAAGACCTCAACCCCATACTTGGGGGTGACAAAGACACCATAGAAGGCGGAGCCGCCACTGGCACTTTGCCGAATCATTAAGCCGGTTTTGGCCGAAGCGTCTGAGCCGTTCTGAGAAAGGATGCGGGCACTGAGCGTGCCATCAGCGGCCAGCGTTTGCCAGACATAATGGAATTGGTCCCCATACCCCGAGATGTCTTCTCCCGATCCCTCCACGTCCCAGGTTCCGCCAGTCAGCGATTGATCTCCCACCAGAATCGGGTTCCCCATATCGGCGCAGTTCCAGCTTGCCGGGCACGGGGTAGGCGAGGGCATGGGAACTGGTGCGCTCGTGGGCGCTCCTGCGGTTACCTGCTGGAAGGATGCTCTGACAGATGAGCCGGTGGCATGGAAACTGAGCGCTAATCCGACCAGCACCTGCGCGGGCATGGTGATGGTGGTGGTGGTTCCTGGTACCAGCGTATAGGTTTTTCCATCGGTTGAGGTTGCCGCTTGAAACGTATCGCCGCTGCGCACGATTTCCACATACAGCGGCAACGCCCCCTCGAACACGGTGTTGGCTGAGGTGGTATCTCCATCAAAGGCAGTGCGATACTGCACTTCGACCTGTTTGTTGGGGGTGACAAATATCCCATAATAGGGCGAGTCCGCATCCGCCGTCTGACGCACCAGCACGCCTGCCTGGGCCGATGAGGCTGCCCCTATCTGGAAGGCCACCTGCGCGCTGATTTGCACATTATCGCTCATCTGCCTGGTGAGCAGGCGGAAACCGTCTGTGACCCCTGTCAGGCCCGCGCCTCCAGCTTTGACACTCCAGGTGCCATTGGCGAAGGTTTCTGTGCCAGATGGGGCGGCATTGCCGACATCCTGGCAGGTCCATCCATTGGGGCAATGCGTGTCCTGCGGCGGCGCCTGGGTTTTGCCGGAAAGCCCAAATGCATAGATGGTGCCAGAGAAGCTTCCGGTCAAAATTTGTCCCTGGGCAACTGTTGGCGAGACGTAAATGTCATCGTCGAGTTTATAGGTATACAGCCGTTTGCCAGTGGCGGCATTGAGAATGACGAGCATATCGCCCGCGTCTGCGATGACCAGACCGTTATCATAGACCAGCGCGCCGATGACGATGCCTGCCTCGCCATCTTCCCACAGAATCTTGCCGGTTGCGGGGTCAAGCGCGCGTATGGTGCTGGGGTAGCCAACGCCGTTGATGGACGAGTTTCCGCCCGCCATATAGAGCCTGCCCGCGCCGACCGCGGCGGAAGAAACGCTGGAGCCTCCCTGGACGGGGTTTTCTCCGCCGATGGCAATTTCTTGCTGCCAGATGGGACCGGCGGCCAGACTCTTCCGTCGATCAAATGCGTAGGCATAGCCGTTCTTATTGACGGCGACCAGCAGGGGGTCACCGGCAGCATCGGTGAAGAGCGTTGGCGTAGTGCTGAAGTCGGAGTCTACGACAGCGGAGGCGTTCGGCAGTGTCCAGTACGATTTGACGGAGAGCGTCGAGGCATCGACAGCGACTATCGCCTGCGCCAACACCTGCGTGATGAGATTGGCTGTGGCGGTGGAGAGGTAGATGGTGTTGGTGGCCGGGTCGAGGCTTGGCGTGGTCCAGACACCCCCGCCGACCTGTCCATCGGGGACCAGATTAAGCGTCTTGACGATCTGGTGTGTCTTCAAGCTGACCTGGAGGAGTTGGCCTTGCACCAATGGGCAATCGCCCAGGCTCGCCACGCCGATATACGCATAGCCGTTATAAATCAAGGGGCTGGACCAGTTGTAATGGCCCCCAGCCGCGCTGCTATCGCCGGTGAAGACTTTCCAGAGTACAGCACCTGTGGTGGCATTGAGCGCGTACCAGTAGTTATCGCCGCCGCCCAGATAGATGACATTGCCCTCTACGTCTGCCCCCGAAGAAATGCCGAGCGCCGGAGGCACACAGTTGGGCGCTTTGATCGTGCCGAGGAACGTCTTCCACTTCAGCGCGCCCGTCTTTGCATCCAGCGCGTATTCATAGCCGTCCCACGAGCCAATATAGGCGGTGCCTTTGACGACGGCAGCGGCGCCCTCTATCGCGCCGCCCGTCTTATAGGTCCAGCGCTTCGTCAGTTGGGTGATGTTTGCGGCAGAGAGAATCGTATCATTGGTGGCGTCGGTGCGCTGAGGGTCATGTAAATAGATCGGCCAGTCTGCTCCAGTTCCACCGGGTGGCGTGTTGTTTGCCTGGATGATGCCGACGAAGATCGTTGCGGCAACTAATACTACCGCCAGCGCGGATAACACCCAGACCGTTCCCCAACTTACAAAGCGCGATTTCATACAAGAAGCCCCATTATCTACAATGCTCGTTGTGTTTTATGCTCTTCTTAGCAGAATCGCGCCATTCAGTCCCCTTGATTTATCAAGGGGACTGAATGGCGCGCCGCCCGCAGGCGGTACTTCCGCTTTTCAACAGCCAAACAGAATGGTATACTGTACTGCACGAAAGGAGAGCCGAAGCGATGCCCGAGCCAACCGCGCACAAAACTTTCAAGTACAAACTGCGCCCCACGTCGGAGCAGGTAGTGCAGTTTGAGGCCACGCTTCGTCTCTGCCGGGAACTCTACAATGCTGCGCTGCAAGAACGCAAAGAAGCCTGGCATAAATGCCGGGTATCGGTCACCTACTACCAGCAGAAAGCCCAACTGCCTGAGATACGCCAGATACGGGAAGACTGCGCAGCGATGCACTCTCAGGTCTTGCAGGATGTGATCTTGCGGGTGGACCGCACGTTTAAGGCATTCTTCCGGCGCGTGAAGGCAAGTGAGAAGCCAGGCTACCCACGCTTCAAGGGACGTGCCCGCTACACGTCGTTCACCTATCCGCAATGGGGCAATGGAGCGAGCCTGGTGGGGGATCGGCTGCTGCTCTCCAAACTGGGGCATATCGCGGTACGCTGGTCTCGCCCCTTGGAAGGCACACCCAAGACCGTGACCATCTCCAAAGAGGCGGATGGCTGGTATGCCTGCTTCTCTTGTGCAGAAGTGCCTATTCAGCCCTTGCCGCTCACCGGACAAGAAACGGGCATTGACGTGGGGCTGGAATCCTTCTTGACTCTGGCGAATGGGGAACAGGTAGCGAGCCCACGCCACTACCGGCAAGCTGAGAAAGCGCTCAGGCGCGCCCAACGCCGTGTCTCCAGACGCCAAAAAGGCAGCCACCGACGCCGCAAAGCCATTCGGCTTTTGCAACGCGCCCACCAGAAGATTGCGCGCCAACGTCGAGACTTCCAGCATAAAACGACGCTCCCCCTTCTGAAGCGCTATGATACCGTCTACTACGAAGCCTTGCAGGTTGCCAACATGGTCCAGAATCATCATCTTGCTAAGTCCATCAGTGACGCGGGCTGGTCGCAATTCTGCACCATCCTTGCTTTCAAAGCTGCAAATGCTGGGAAGCGAGCCGTAGCCGTGCCTCCTTCCTATACCAGCCAGGTCTGCTCTGGCTGTGGCGTCGTGGTCCAGAAAGGCTTGTCTGTCCGCTGGCACGCTTGCCCGGACTGTGGAACGAGCCTGCATCGTGACCACAACGCTGCGCTGAACATTTTGCGGGTCGGGCAGACCCGTCAGGCGTCAACGTAGCCCGTTGGGGCATGCGTAGCCTGAGAATCCCCTGCCTTTAGGCATGGGGAGTGTCAACCACACGTCGGCCAGATGGGCCAATGCCGGGTCAGTCGCCAGAGCAGCGCCGTTCGGGAGCGAAGCGCCGTTATCCCTGCAAAGGGCATGCTCCGTAATCGACTGCGTGGAGACAGAGCGTGTGGGTAAGGGAGGCAGTCCCTTTTTGTGAAAGAGCATGACGCCTTCATCCTGGTCTACCAGGGTGAATTGTGACAGAAAATCTGGATTGGTCGGGTCAATTACGGCGGAGACATTATCGCCCGGCTGCATGATGACCCAATCCACCAGCGATGCCGGGTCTTGCAGCGCCTCCTGCCAGAATGGCCCGGAATCCTGATAGACGACGTCCTTCACGTCAATCCCCGCGTCGGCAAAGTCCTCGATGCTGCGAATATCTTCCAGGATTTTGCCGCCGTTATAATGCTCCAGAAGATAGACGTTAATTTGATTCCCGGTTTCACATGAGACACCATATTGCCCGTCTTGCAAGGTGATGATGCCTCCCTGAACGGTCAGGACGGTCTGGGCCAGCAGCGCCAGGATCAGGCCAATTCTGGCAAGCGGTAGCCGACTTGCCAGCGTTGCCAGGAGAAACGCTGCGGGCGCGACGATCTCTGAGCCAAAGCGCGCGTTGAAGAGGTCGCCTTTTATGCCGGGGTCGGATGCGCCCGGCACGAATATCGCTACCTGGCCGGTATAGAGAGTAATGACATAGAAGACAAACGGCGTCACGAACGCCAAAGCCGCTAACAGTTCGGGCGAACGCCAGCGTTGCAGAATCAACGCGACGAGCGCCACCAGGGCCAGGGCAAAGAGGATTGGCCCCAGGGTCTCGATGGAGGCCATGCTGTAATAGCGGAACGATTGCCAGAGATTATGGTAGGTGGAAAGCGTGCCCTGGCTAGCAAGCACCGCCTGCTGGGTTTCGGCAGAGAAGGGGCCTTGCTGAAAATAGAGCGGGTCTTTGAAGATGATGGTGCACCACAGCACCCAGAGGCCAATGCCCAGTCCGGCCAGGGTGCCGAAGAGCAGAAGATTGGCCCCGATTTGCGCTCGTCGCTGGCCTTTGAGCCAGCCAATGGGCACGATGAGAACCAGGCACACCAGAAACAATCCCCATCCATCGTAGCGGGCCAGCGTTGCCAGGCACATAGTTGCCGCTGCCCAGATGAGTTGCTCGGGACGGTCATCTTGCGCCCAGGTCAGAAAGTAATAGCAGGTGGCGGTCATGGTTGCCCACAATACCGGCTCGGTGAGGGGCGTGGTCTGAAGATAGAGCACATTGGGATTGAAGAGAAAGACCAGCGCGCCGACAAAACTCGCCGGGCTGTTATGTGTCAGGCGTCGTGCCGAAAGAAAGACATAGGTTGCCGCTGTGAGGTAGCACAGCATAGATGGAATCGCCCCGGCCAGCCCGGAGCGCCAGAGGGCGTCGCTCCAGACAAAGGGGAGCATAATGATGTGCGGCAGGGGCAGCCAGACCCCGCCGAACTCGGCAACCCCCGGAGTGAGACTATCAAATATAGAGCGCGCGATGCGCAAATGGGCGTAGGAATCGCCATAGAGCAAGGTGAACCGGTGGCTGTAACTATACCAGAGGCTGCCACTGCTCATGATGAGGGCGGCCAGGATGGTCGCGCCCAACCAGCGATCTTTTGTCCAGGGAAGGCGTATACGCTGCTTTGGCGGCGTCGTTTCGGCCTGTGGGGCTGCCGCAGGGGTGGCGGGCAGCTTTTTAGTTGGAAGGTCTGGCACCACGGCAAGCTTGGTCGTGGGTATGTCTTCCAGTTCGGAGAGGTCCAGCGTGGGAAACTGCGCTCGGATGGCGGGCATTCGCCAGGTTGAGAGCGTGTCGATGATGGGGGCGATGGGCAACTCCGATACTTGCTTCTCTTTGAGCACGTTCTTCTGGAGCCGCTGTCTTGCCCGGCGCATTGCTTCTGTCGTCTGCTTGTTCTGGCTCTTGCGTGCCTGGGCCAGCAGGTGAAGTCCGTGCTGGGTTTTCTCCCAATAGTGGGGCTTGAAGATAAGCTGGACGAGGGCCAGGTTGGCAGCGACGCACATCAGCACCCAGTAAAAGGGGATCAGGATGGTCCATTTCATCAGGCTATACTGCTTCCGCCTGATGCATCCCACCAGGTGCGTATACAGAAAGAAAAAATTGCCAAAGAGGAGGGATGCCGCGCCAAGATACAACACCGGCCTGGGATAGAGGATATGAAAGGCATCGGCGACAGTGCTCTGGAAGAGGATGTAGATTGCCAGCAGCAGCCACATCAAGGGATTGATGAACAGCATGGCAATCCTGCCGCCAACGGTAAATTGCAGCCAGAACAGATCGCGCAGGCGGCCTTCGCGAAGATACGCGAGGGGATGGCGGGTATGGACGAAATAGGTCTGCATATACCCTTTGATCCACCGCGAGCGCTGCCGCAGCCAGTTTTTCAGACGAGAGTTGGCTTCTTCATAGGTGGTCGAATCGAGGATAGCAGTTTGCAAGCGATAACGCGCCAGGCGCAGCCCCAGGTCGCAATCTTCGGTGACGTTGAACGGGTCCCACGCCCCGACCTTGCGCAGCACCGCTGTGCGAAAATGATTTGAGGTGCCGCCCAGGGGAATGGGCGCGCGCCCGTGTTGAAGGGCCGGAAGCATCAAGTCAAACCAGAGCGAGTATTCAGCGGTGAACCAGCGGGTCAGCAGATTCTGGTCAGGGTTATAGTAGTTTAGTTTGGCCTGCACACAGGCGACTTCGGGGGGATGGTTGGCAAATGCCAGGACCGCTTTCTTGAGTTGTAATGGGTCTGGAATGTCTTCGGCATCGTAGATCACGGTGTAATCGCCGCTGGCCTTGAGCAACCCATAGTTGCAGGCGCGCGGCTTCGTGCGCGGCTCGCCAGCGGGCACCGTCACCACCTCGAAATGCGCCGGTAAGTCCATCGAGAGGATGCTGTCACGGGTCTCCTGGTCATCTTCTTCGGTGAGAAACAGAATCTCCAGCTTCTCTGCCGGATAATCTAGCAGGCTCATAGCGCGGACAAATTGAGGAACAATGATGGCTTCGTGGTACAGCGGGCAGAGCACGGTATAGCGCGGCCACAGGTGGTTGGGGATGGCACGCACGACAGCATTATCGATGTGATCTTCTGGTGAGCGCGACAGGATGCGTGTGGTGATGGAAAAGCTCAGCAAGAGGTCGCCCAGGTAGATGGCAGTGATGAAGGTGAGAGTCACCACCAGCGTTGGGATGCCATAGAAGAAGAACACCACTGTCCACAGGGATGCCAGGAGCAGCAAGATGACTGCCTGCTCTGCCGTGACGGTTTTCATGGCCGAAAGGTCGGGGTCGAACGGCGCAAAGGTGCGAATTTTCTTGCCGTTGTTGCGCGCCAGCCGGGTAGAGCGCTCATAATACTCGGCCACTTCTTCGGCCCTGGATGCTGGTGGTTCGCCCTGGGCTGCCAGCCATCCTTTATAGCGGTCAACCTGTTTCTGGATTTCTTTTTCTGCCTCCGCGGCAGCGATGGCCTGGCCCGCTTTGCCGTTGGCCCCCGGGTTTTTGGGCTGCACAGGGTGCTTAGCGACATCAGCCCGAGCCGTCTGGTGGGCAGAGGGACTGGTAGAGTTTCGAGCGGGTGACTGCTTCAAGGGCGATAACCTCACGCTACGCGAATTTGCTACGAGGGTGGCACAACGTTCTGTCGGGGAAGCCAGGCCAGCATCAAGAGGGTTTTGGCAGAGTCTAAGGAGAGATGATGGCGAAGCAGTACATCATGTCTCGTTCCTCGCAGTACCTTTCCAACACGAGCTAAGAGGGCTTCTACTGGGAGGTAACGTAACGTCTGGCAAATTATAACAACAAACAAGGCGATCAAGCCAGAGATTGCCCGCCTGCGCGGGGCAAAATAGCCAGAAAGTCCTGCTGCCAAACGGACTACGCGCCTCCCTGCGCTGTCGCCAGCATTTGTTGGCGAATGTAGGAGCCATAAGGGGCGATAGGGGTTCCAGACCAGTCTTTTATCAGGCTGGGGGTGCTGCACGGAGCGATGTCCCACCCCCAGGCAATCCAGGACATATGATGGCTTTCAAAATAGCTGATGGCTGTTGAGATATAGCCAGTCTGGCACGAGTAGCTGCCAAACTCAGCGGCGATGACGGGTATCTGCGCCGAGGCTCTGCCGAAGGCTCCCGGCCAGTCGCCAGGCTCCTCGCGGCCATGGTCGAACGGATGGGTTGAGTAGAGGATGTTGGGAACCTGAATCTGGTAGTTCTGCACGACATTGGATAAATCATAGCCCCAATCCAGGCCACTGATCAGAATGAGATTATCTGGCGCGATGGCGCGTACTCTGGCAGCCAGATCGCGCATGCCGATGGCCTGATAGACGCCTTGCCCACCTTCCAGGGTCGCGCCTTTATAGATGATGGTGTTGACGGTGCCGCCGTTATACCAGGTATCCCAGGAAACGTCGTGTGGTTCGCCGAAAAGGTCGAAGATTACGCCGGGGTCTGAACGATAGATGGTTGCCAGGTCTTGCCAGAAGGTGAGGTCTTTGCCGGTGTCTGGCATGGGGTATTGCCCCCCGCCGCCGGTGACATCTGAGGGCAGATTCAGCGGCGCGTCCCACTGCAAGTCCAGGATGACATACATCCCTGCCGCTTCCGCGTTGGCGACGGCGCTGGTAACGGTCAGGTGATAATTGGGGCAGTCGTTATGAGGGTTGGCCCAAAACTCGGATGAGAGCGGAATGCGAACGACGTTCATCCCCCAGGAACGCATCGCTTGAAAATCGGCAAGCTGAAAGTGGTTATCCCCCGAACACAGGAACTCCAGCGAAGAATGCGACGCTCCAAGCAGCGTCACCGGCTGCCCGCTGGCGTTGACAATTTGGGTGCCACTGACATGCAGCAAAGGCAGCGTCGGGGTGGGGGTCGGCGTAGGGATGAATGGTGTTGGCGTGGGGGATGCCTGGGCGGTCTGGGAGTGGGGAGATGACGCGCTGCCAAGTTGATTGATGACCCGCACAAACCCTAAGGAGAGAATGACGCCCAGCAGGACGATGACGCAGACGATCAACCAGGGGAATTTTTTCGACGGCATGCACATCACCATTTTTCAAAAGTTTGCTGCTGCCTCTCTTGCAGGGGCCAATACTACATCAGGAAGGTGGCAACGTCAAGCCTGATCTAGAAGCGTTTTTGGCAATGGAATCCTTCCCTGCGCTAAAATAAGGAAGCTGACGCTCTCACGCTTTGTAGCCATACGAAGGGAGCACGCGAGCAATGATACCTTTGTTTGATCGCGCCGGAAGGCGACGGCGCTGGCCGCTGATGACGCTGCTGCTGGTGGCGGCCAATGTGGCTGTTTTTGCCTATGAGGTCAGTCTGCCCACGCAAGCGCTGACCTGCCTGATTCATGATTACGGCGCGATTCCCCATTATCTCGCGCTGCATGTGGGGCAGCCATCCGACCCGGCCTGCCCTGAATATGCGACGCCGGAGCCGTTCGTGCTGACGCTGATTTCGTCGATGTTTATCCACGCGGGCTGGCTGCATATCGCTGGCAATATGCTCTTTCTGCTGATTTTTGGGGATAACGTGGAAGATCGGCTGGGGCATCTGGGCTTTTTGCTCTTTTATCTGCTCTGTGGGCTAGCGGCGATGCTGGCGCAAACGTTGGCAGACCCAACCTCCACGCTGCCGGTCATCGGGGCCAGCGGCGCGATTGCCGGGGTGCTGGGGGCCTATCTGGTGCTTTTTCCGCTGGCAAAGGTGCGCACGCTGCTGCTGGTGTTTCTTATCGATCTTCCCGCCTGGCTGATGATTGGTGTGTGGATTCTGTTGCAGGCGCTCAGTGGTCTGGCCGTTTTCGGCGCGGCGGACGATACGACAGGCGGTGTCGCCTATTTCGCGCATCTGGGCGGCTTTGCGCTGGGGCTGGTGATCGCGCTACTCTATCGCCTGTTCGCACCCGCGCCTCCTGAGAGTAAGAAGCCCTCCAGCGGCTAGGCTCTTGTGGGCAGCAGGCTCTCGCTGGCAACGATCAAAAGCTGCCAGCGAGAGCCTGCTCTCTCTGCTCTGCGAGGTTTGTCGGCGAGCGCGTGCTCAGGCGAACGTTTTGAAGCGCAGGCCAACACGGCCCAGGCGAATTTCGTCGCCATCGTTCAGCGGCGTGGGAGTCTTGGGGGCGATGCGCTTGCGGTTCACGAAGGTAAAGTTTGTGCTTTCCAGGTCTTCGATGGTCCAGGCGTCGCCGCTCTGGGCAAGGCGCGCGTGCAGCCGCGAGACACCGCCCTCTTCGGCGCCGAAGGGCGTCAGGTCAATGTCGGGGAAGCTGTTGCTAGGCGCGTCTTCCCGCCCCACGACCACCAGCGCCTTGCCCACCAGGTCGAAGGTGGTGGTGGTGCCTTCCACCATCAGGCGCGGCTGCGCGGCCACCGGTGTAGGTGGCGGCGCGCTGGGAGGCGCAACCAGCTCAGGTGGCGGCGCGGCTGGAGCCGCCACAGGCTCAGGCGGCGCGCTGGGCACGGTGGTGACGGTCTCGGCCTCGTCAGCAGCGGGTGTACTCGCCGCCTGGGGAGGTTCGGGAAACGCGGTAGCAGCCTCGGGCGCGGGCATGGTTGCCTCGAAATCAATCGCTGGCGCCGGTTGTGGCACCTCGCTCTCGGCTGGTGCGGGCGCGGCGGCCTCGTCTGGTTCAGCGGGTGCTGCGCCTGGAGACACGTTCGACGCCTCATCCTGCGGGGTGGCAGCCTCGGCAGGGGTCAAGGAAGGCAATGGCTCGCCGCACTCATAGCAGAACTGCGCGTCATCTGGGTTTTCGTGCCCCTGCGTACAATGAATACTCATCAGGTTTCCTCCTTTAAGAACGAAGGAGAGACATTATGATGTTTTAAAGCGCAGCACAATGCGACCCAACCGAATCTCATCGCCGTCTTTCAGGGGAGTTGGCGTTTTGGGCGCAATTTTCTGTTTATTCAGGAACGTGAAGTTGATGCTGTTCAAGTCTTCAAGCAGATATTGACCGCTGGAATAACGAATGATGGCGTGTCGTCGCCCGACGCCGCCTTCTTCGCCGTTGTGGGGTGTCAGATCAATATCGGGGAAAATGTTGCTGACGGCATCCTCGCGGCCAATCAGCGATTCTGCCTTTCCCGCCAGATCGAAGGTGGTGTTGTCGCTTTCCACGACAACCTTGCCAGGCGCAGCCACGGCGGACGCGGCAGCGAATGATGGTGCGGCTGCTGGCGTAGCGGAGACGGCTTGCAGATCAGGGGCAGCAGGCGCGACAGCCTGCGCCACCGGAGCAGGCGCGCTCAGGCTGGTGCCACAGTTGCTGCAAAACAATTCGCCCGCCGGGTTGCTCGCGCCACAGCTTGGGCACGGCACGCTCGCGCTTCCTGCTGGCGTGGCTGGCATGCTTGCGCCCATGGATGGCACCGGCGCAACCAACCGCTCGCCGCACTCGTCGCAAAAGAGCGAGCCATCTTCATTTTCATGTCCATTTGGGCATCGTACAGACATCGCATACCCTCCTCTTAGGGATGTTTCACCTACATGTCCTCCAGCCGCTGGGTGAGCTTGCGGGTTTTGTTGCCAATGCTCTTCACCTGCTCACTGGAAATGGCTTGCCCCGCGTTGAGCGCCTCCAGCGCTGCCTGGGTCTCCTGGTCGAGCACGCGCGTGACATTGGGCGACAGCCGGGTCGTGACTTTGCCAGTAGCTTTATATTCTTCCAGCACCCTGGTAACCAGCCGATGGGCATTCGCTTTTTCGGCGTAGTTCATCACCGCCGCGTTGACTGCCTGTGTTTCAGTGACATCCTGGCTGAAGCCGATGACAATATCGGCACGCAGTTGCTCGCCTTGCCGACTCATGGTAGGCACATCATAGGTCAGTTCTGCCACGGCAATGCGGAAAACGCCCGCCGGTTTCGGCTCGATCATCAGCTCGAAGAGCACGGATTGCGGCGTGTCTTTTTCCAGATCGCCCAGGGCGACGACGACCTGCCGGTCAGAAAGCACCGATGGCCCCAGGTCGGTAATCTGCGGCAAGACCTTGACGGCTTTCTTGGGGGTGATGCCCGCCGAAAGGTGCAGCAGCAACTGCGCGTTGGTCACGGCAACAGCGGCTGCGCTCTGGAACTGCTGTTGGAAAATATGCAGCGCGTCGCCGGGCTGGCGGATGAATTCGGCTTCCAGGCCACCGCTGCGCCGCCCGATGTTATCCAACAGGTCTTCATCCCAGTCGCTGCCGATGCCCAGCGGATAAATGTTGATGCCCTGGCGTCCGGCATCGTCGGCCAGAGACCGGCAGCGATCTGTGTCACCATAGGTGACGCCGTCGCTGAGGATGATCATGCGGTTGACGCTGGTGGGCGAGTAGTATTTGCGCAGTTCGTTCAGGCCAGCGCTCATGCCCAGCGACATGGTGGTGCCGCCGCCATCGCGGATGCGCTCGACGGACAGCTTGATGCCAGGCTTATCCATGGCAGGCTGCGCGGGCACGACAATGTTGACTTGTTCGTCAAAAGCGACCACCGAGATGGTGTCGGTATCGGCCATCTGGTCGATGAGCATCTGAACGGCCTGTTTTACCGCGTTCAGCTTGGACCCCTTCATGGAACCGGAGCGGTCAAGGACAATGGCGAAGTTCAGCGGCATGCGTACCTGGGCCATCATCTCGGTTGGTGCGGCCTCCACCAGCACGTATGCCACCTGCGAGCCACCCGTCACCGGGAGATGCTCCTTGCCAAGCTGAGAGGTCAACGTGACTTCGCCGGGCATAGTTCTTGTCTCCTTTCAGAAGACCTGTCTGTTCTAAGGACGCTCTCTTCTCGCAGAGAGGTATTTTTGTTCTTCTTTTTCATACGAACAGAAGAAGTCGCAAGTTGCGCGGCTAACCGCCAGGGACGGCGGCGCTGCAAGCGAGCTTCGCCTCACTCGCGCGCCTGCACCACGATCACACTGATGTTGTCTTCGCCGCCATTTTCGTTTGCCAGTTCCATCAACCGATCTGCGGCAGCCTGCGGGTCGCTCACACTGCGCAGCACCTGCTCGATTTGCGGGTCGCGAATCATCTCCCACAGGCCATCGCAGCAGATCACCAGTTGATAGCCTGGCCGCAGCTTCTGCGTGAAGAGGTCAATCTGCACGTCGCGTCGATCTCCCAGGCTGCGCAGAATCTGATTGCGCTGGGGGTGCGTGTAGATGTCGTCGCGTTCGATCAGGCCGCCAATGACCAACTGCATGACCAGCGAGTGATCGACGCTGATCGGTTGCAGCGAAACGGTATCGAAGAAATAGGTGCGGCTGTCGCCGACGTTCACGATGTGGGCAGTGTCGCCGATAACCAAAGCGCCGGTGACGGTGGACCCCATGTCGCTGCCGGTTTGCTCGTTGGAGCCGACCAGGGCGAGATTGGCCGCCTCCACCGAGGCTTTGAGTTTGGCGGCGACGGTTTCATTGTCGGCGTATTGCCCGCTTTGCAGCGCCGGAAGCACGACTTCACGAGTGATATAGTCGGCCATGACGCCGATAGCCCTGCGGCTGGCGGTCTGGCCGTCGTCGTGGCCGCCCAGGCCATCGGCCACGATATAGAGGCCGAATGACTGGTTGGCCGATTCGTGAATGCGCGTGAATTCCATGACCAGGATGCTGTCTTCGTTGGGATTGCCCCGCCGGGTGCGTCCAACGTCGGAGCGCGCGCCTGCCACCAGGGTGACGCCCAGCGGGAAGATGGGGTCTTCAATTTCCATGGCCTCGACGCGATAGTGGCGCGGGCCGACGATGAAGCTGGCGATGGCGGTCATGGGTTGGGTGGGCCAGTCCTGTTCATCGCTTTCGGCGTCTTCCTGAAGCAACGCTGCCTCGTCGGCTGCCCCTTCCGGATGCGCGCCGTTCGTCCCTGGCGCATCGCTGGCAGCAAACGCGCTCTGGGCGTCGGTGTCGACATAGGCGCTGCTGGCTTCGCTGGCGCTCTCTGCTTCTGGCTGACTGGCCTCAGCCGCCGCGCCCTGGAGCCGCTCGCGCAGCCAGTAGTCCTTTCCCAGCATGTCTGCGCCGCAGTTGGAGCAAAAGCGCTCGGGCTGCTGCGTGTCGGGGAAGTCGGTATTGCAGGCCCAACAATGCAGATACCCCATTTGATCGGTGACGCGGTAGAGGTTTTCATCCTCGTCGGTGTGTACGACCTCTTCGACGAGATAGCGCCCCTCCAGCAGCATCCCCGGCTGAAGTGGGGTTTGACTGCCCAGCGTGTCCAGTAATTCGGCGGTGACTTCTACCTCATTTCTGGCCGGGCGGGGCATGCGAACGGTAGGAACATCATCTGCTGAAAGCGATTCATCAGCCTGGTTGTTTTCTGGCGTATCCATAGAGAGCGAGCCTCCTGACGGTGCGTAAGGGTCCAGTCCATACAACTGTTCGGTGGCAACCACTTCGCCAGCGCCTTCCTGATCTGTATCTTGATACCACATCATGCCTTCTTCGGGCTGATCGCCAGCGGAAAGCGTTGGCTCGGTTTCGAGGGCCTGCGCATCGGGCGCAGGCGGCGGCGGAGGGATCGGCTGCGCTTGCTCCTCGTCGCCTGCTCCCAGGAAAGCCGGTTCGCTGGCTGCTGGTTCTTCTGGCGTCTGTGCTGCATCGTCCGCAACGATGGCGGGCGGGTGATGCAGCGGCCCGGTTGGTTCAGCTTTGCCTGGCTCGGCTGCCAGCGGCGCGGCTGGCGCTGCACCGGCAGGAACAAACGCCGCCGCGAGGGTGATGCCACAATTATTACAAAACTTTGCTTGATCGCGCAAAGGGTGATTACAATTTGGGCAGAGCATTTTTATCCCCTCCTGAGACCTGAAATCTTCCCCATCTTTGCGTCCCTCGGCTCTGAAGCCAGGGAGCACCTCTTTTGCTGGTTAGCGCGCCAGTCGCCTGGCGTCCGCATCATTGGGATTAAGCAGCAGTGCTTTTTTAGCAAATTCTTTGGCCTGCTTTCGATTACTGATCTTTTCATAGGATTGGGCACTGAGCCGATATACATCAGCCGAAGCAAGTCCCTGCGCGCGCGCTTGCTCCAATGCTTTCACGGCATCTGGGTAGCGTCGCGCGCCAAAGAAGGCTTTGCCTAACTCGTGCCAGGCTTCGGCTTGATTGGGACTAAGCTGCACCGCTTCTTGCAGTTCGGTGATGGCCTCGTCCCAGCGCTGTTCTCGATTGAAGAGTTGTCCCAGGCTGTAGCGCAGCAGATAGTGGCGGCTCTGCAATTGCAAGCCATTGCGCAGTTCGCGCTCGGCAATCATATAGTCATTCTGCTCCATTGCCAGGATGCCCAATTGGCAGGCGATTGCCGGGTTTTGCGGCTCGAACTTGCGCGCCTGGGTAAAGGCGGCCACGGCAGCGCTGTATTGTTTCATATCGCGCTGCGCCAGACCGATCTGAAAATAAACATCATACCCTGGGCGCAGGTTGGCCGCTTTCTGGAAGGTGGCAATGGCGTCCGCAAGCTGGCTCAGGCGTCGATAGGTCTCGCCCAGCTTGTAGAGGCGGGCATAGGTGGGCTGATCCAACTGTAAGGCTTCGCGAATGCAGGTCAGCGCCTGCTGATATCTGCCGTTGTTATACTCGCGCAGCCCCTGGTCATAGAGGGCATCGGCACGCCTGGTGTTTGGGTTCACGCTTGCCCTGGCTGCCGCTGGCGCAGGGGCTGCGTTCAGCGCCGGATTGCCAGCCGCAGCCGAACGCCTGGCGCTTTGAACCGCGCTTGCCATAGAGAGGTTATCGTTTGGCAGCGGTTTCCCATCCACTTTGCAGAATTTGGCCGTTGAACGGTTCATATAGCCGCAAAACGGGCATATCTTCGCGTCCACCGGCACGACCAGCGTGGACCCGGGACTCGGCGCGGCGGGGGCTGCTGGCGCGTGATTGACGCTGGCCTGGTGATGGTTGGCGGCGACCGGAGCAGAGAGACAGGATTGCAGCGCGGTTTGCATGGCGCTGGCGGATTGGAAGCGGCGGTTGGGGTCCAACTGCATGGCCTTGATGACAACTTCTTCGACACGCTGGCTGATGGCCGGATTTCGCCCGTGCATGCTGCCCGGCAGAGGGGTGTCAAGCGGGGTGGGTTCTTCGTTGGTCAGCAGGTGAAACATGGTTGCGCCCAGGCTGTAAATGTCGGAGCGCGCGTCGGTCTGACCGGTCTGGCCCAGATGCTCGGGCGAGGCGTAGGTCATGGTTCCCAGGTTTTCGGTGTTGCTTTTCTGTCCCGGCTTCCAGATGCGGGCAATGCCGAAGTCGATCAGCTTGACCTCGCCCTGGGGCGTTATCATGATGTTGCCGGGCTTGAGGTCGCGCAAGATGACTGGCGGCGTCTGGCTGTGAATGAAGCTCAGCGCCTCGCAGACTTGAATGGCCCATTCGACGACCTGGCGCTCTGGCAGCGGCGCTTTGGCCTCATCCAGCATGCGGTCCAGGCTTTTGCCTGGCACGAACTCCATGACGAAGTAATAGCGGCCATTTTCGGTGAAGCGGTCGATGACACGGGGCAGGCGTGGATGGGGCAGGATGGTAAGCTGACCCATCAGGGTGCTTTCCTTCTCGAAGCGGTCCACGGCCTCGCGCAGTTCACGGGGGTCGGCAAAGGCTTCGATCAACAGTTCTTTGATCGCCCAGAGCGGCCCTGGCATGCGCTGGTTTTCGGCCTTGTAGACGCTGCCCATGCCTCCCTCACCCAACAGTTCCAGGATGCGATAGCGATTATCAAGTATGGCGCCGTTTGGCAGGCTCATCTGTTCCTCATTATATCAGGCTGTTAGCTGGAACAGCGCACGACGACGGCGGTAATATTATCTTCGCCGCCGCCTCGGTTCGCTGCGTCGATCAATTCCTGGCAGATGGTTTCCAGGGCTGCGTCGCTGCTGAGGATGCGTGTGATTTCATCCTCGCGCACCATTTCCCAGAGGCCATCGCAGCACAGCAGCAACATGTCCCCAGGTTCCAGGGTTTGATAGAAGACATCCACTTCAACGGTATGATGACCTGCTCCCAACGAGCGATAAATAAGATTGCGCTGGGGATGATCGTAAACTTGCTCGGGAGTGATATGTCCGGCGTCCAGCAGACGCGCAACCAGAGAGTGATCTTTGGTGATCGCGCGGAGCTGGCCGTTGTGCAAGAGATAGGTGCGGCTGTCGCCGACGTTGGCAATATAGGCGCTGTTGCCCAGGACAACGGCCACGGTGACGGTTGAGCCTAATCCCCTGGCTTCTTTGCGCGTCTTGCCATAGTGCACAATCACCTCGTTGGCTCTGGTGATGGCTTGCTTGAGCTTTTCGTTGATTTTGGCGACTTCGCGGCTTTCGGGCAGACGACGGGTCTTGTTGCCGCCTTCCGGGCTGTTGGTGGGGGTCAGTGCCACGGTTTCATGGGCGGTGCTGGGCGCAAAAAGCGGATTGAGCGTCTCCCGGATTTCGTCAACTGCCAGCTTGCTGGCAACTTCCCCAGCCTGATACCCCCCCATGCCATCAGCGACGATAAAGAGGCCCTTGGCTTCGTCGCCACTGGAACTCATTTGAAAATAGCAATGATCTTCGTTTTGTTCGCGGACTCTTCCGGGATCAGTTTGAGAAGCCGCCTGTATTCTTAGCATGGTGCGACTCCCCCTTCCTGGCTGACATCATTTACATAATGGATGCTCAATTGCGCTGAGCAGCAGAGCGGTCAGCGCGTGACCTTCTTCTTGTGGATTTCATGATACCATTTAAGGGCACAGTGATGCAACGGGTTTCTGCCCGCCAGCCGCCCGGCCTCATGCCGTCTTCGTCCTGCTCCTCTCTTTTTCTACGCAGCCGATGGGGAAGAGTTCAACCCCAGGGTGTGAAGTTGTTCACATTGGGACCGTTCCTGTTGCCTGATGAGCTGTCCTTTCGTTTTGAATCTCCAAAGTGCCAGGTATTGTTGCTATTGGGCTGCCTCCTCGTTCTACTACGTGAGAAGCTGTCGAACTGAGCAGTTTAGCCCTCCTTTTCTCCACGCGCTTACCTATCTTGTTCCAGCAGAATCTTCTGGTTGCCTGCGCTCTTGCGGCGAGCCGGAAGCGTTCTTGAGGAGAACGACCATGAGTGAATATAGGCAGCGGTCCTCTTTTCGCGCTGCGCAGACTTCCGAGAGCGAGATTGGCTGGATGACCTTGCCGGGGCGGCTCGCCCTGGCGATGCTTATCGCGCTGTCCCTGCTGGCGGTGGGCGCAATTGCTGTGCCATTTCGCGTGCATGCCAGCGGTGGCGCGCAGGTTGTCATTACCGCGCCGATCTATCCTGGACAAAATAATGGAAACGCCGAGGGTCCGGTGGGTGCAACGGTCTCGGTGCAAGGGTCGGGCTGGGCAGTGACCTCTGCTGATGTGCAGGTGACGCTGGCCGATGAACAAAACGATACATCGGGCCAGCCGGGGTCGGCCTGCCAGAATGGTGGCCCTCAAGTGTCGATTGCTGGGCTTTCCCAGCAGCAGCCCGATGGCTCTGGCAATTTTACTGTGTCTTTTGTGTGGCCTGCTGCCGCAGCGGCAACAGGGCATGCGTATTGGGTGTGTGGGCAGCAGGGCGGCACAACCTCCCCTGGTGTCAGCGCGTTCACGGTGCTTTCCTCGAATCCGCCATCCCTCCAGGTGAGCGATGATTCCCAGGCATTTCCAGGTGGCACCATCAAGGTGAGCGGACAGAACTGGCTGCCCGGCAACCAGCCGATTACCGTCGTGGTGACCCCTTGCCTGAACTGCGATCCCGGCTATACGAGTACGGCCACAGTGAACTCTGCCGCTGATGGGTCGCTCAATGTGACGGTGAATGTACCGACGCAGGCTAAGATTGGCAATCAGTTATTTGTCACGGCAGCGAATGCCAGTTCAGACCCCAGCCTGCCGCCTGCGCTCAATGTAAATGACTCTTCTAATGCCCCGCGCTTTACTGTCACCTCCCAGGCAACACCCACGCCCACGCCTACGCCTTCCCCCACGCCAACGGTTGGGGTGACTGCGACGGCGACCAGCACACCTGCTGCTGGAGGCAGCGTCAACACGACCAACACCTCTTCCAGCAATACCATTTTGGTGATTCTGCTGGCGGCGGTGGGTGTGGTGTTGTTGATTGCGGCGGGTATCGCGGTGGCGCTCTTCCTGCGTTCGCGTGGTCCCACGCCTGACGGTCCTGTGAAGGGTGGCCCGCCCTATGGGGATGGCCCTGGCTATGGGCCGCCGAGAGGCCAATATAGCAGCGGCCCACGCCGGACGGGGCCGTCGTATGATCAGCCCTCGTATCCTGATACGAATGCCGAGTATTATGGCGCGCCGCCCCCGCGTTCAGGCCCGCCGGGCCAGGGCTGGCGAAATGCCGGGGGCTGGCAGGGCAATCCCCAGGGGCCGGAGCCGGATGATGGCAGCGGCGATGACCCCACGATTGGCATGCGCACCCCCTGGCGTTAGCCAGGCATCAGCGCCAGGAAGCAAACAGGACCAGGAACACGCGCATGTTCCTGGTCCTGTGGTGGTATAGCTCGCCTCTGGCGCGAGGCGTTCGTCTGGCGCTGCTACGAGGCGGCTACCTCGGTCGCGGCTGCGGCGGGCACCGGATAGACGCTGACCCGCTTTTTGGTGCGGGTGTCGTGCTCGAACTTGACGGTGCCATCGATCAGCGCGAAGAGGGTATAGTCGCGCCCGGTGCCGACGTTGCGGCCCGGGTTGATGCGCGTGCCCCGCTGACGAATGATGATGCTGCCCGCGCGCACAAGCTGGCCGTCAAAGCGCTTGACGCCCAGGCGCTGCGAATTGCTGTCGCGGCCATTGCGCGAACTGCCAACTCCTTTTTTATGGGCCATGGTGGGTTACTCCTCTTTGTCTGCTTTGGAGGCGCGGCGGCGGCCACGCTTTGGTTCAGGCTCGGAGGCTGGCTCGGCCTCGACTTCCTCAACCACTTCCTTGACTTCCACGACTTCTTCGGTTTCGCTGGCCTCGGCTTCCTCTTTGGCGGCAGCCTTGCGCCGGGAGGTCTTTTTGGGTGCCTTGACCTCTTCTTCGACCACTGCGGCGGTCTCGACTTCCTCGGCCTCTTCTTTGGCTGGAAGCAGGCTGGAGCCGTTGGCCCAGATGTCTTCGATGGTCAGGACCGAATAGTCCTGGCGGTGGCCGGTCTTGCGGCGATAGCGCGCCTTGGACTTATAGCGAAAGACGATAATTTTCGGGCCGCGGCGCACTGGTGAGACGCGCGCGACCACTTTGGCGTCGTCCACCAGGGGCGCGCCAACCAATGTTGTGTCGTCGGTAGAGATGAGCAGCACTCGGCCAAGTTCGACGGTATCTCCCGGTTCGGCGGGCAGCTTCTCCACCTCGACGGTTTGTCCGGGGCTGACTTTATATTGCTTGCCCCCGGTTTCAACCACTGCAAACATGTCGCTGGATTCTCCCTTCCCGCGCGCCTCTCCGGTCATGAGTGAACGAGCGCCTGCGCGGGCGCAATGATAGCAATGAGTGTCTGAAAAGTAGCCTTCATAGCATAGCACCAAGGCTGCGCCCCTGTCAAGCTTGACGCGCTCTGCTGCGCTGAAGTAATGTGTACCCAGCAGAGAAGAATAAGAAGTGAGTCGGTTCGCCCCTTTCCAGAGCGGGGAAGGAAGGTAATGTGTGAACCAGTTACTAAGGAATCATGATGGCTGACTGGAAACTGTCGCTTTCGATTTTGCCGGAATCTCTTGCCGTGTGCCGCCTGGGGCCAGATGCCATGATTCCAGCGTGGGCTACCAGGGGCAGTTTTTTCTCGGTGACGCGCACAGCAGAAGAACTTTCCATCGTGTGTCCGGTGGATGATGCGCCTGAAGGGGTCCTGGCTGAAAAAGCCTGGCGCAGCTTCAAGGTCGAAGGGCCGCTTGATTTCAGGCTGACCGGCGTGCTGGCGGCGCTCGCCACGGCCCTGGCTGCGGCAGGGGTGAGCATCTTCGCCCTGGCGACCTATGATACCGATTATCTCTTGATTAAAGAACAGGATGTCTCCAGAGCCGTGCTGGCGCTAACCGAAGAGGGACATCAGATTTTGCCTCAGCCAATGTAGGTGATGCTGGACGTTCCAGGGTATAATAGAGCTATTGATTGCAGATTTGGAGTTGTAGAGGCGGGCCAAGCGCCGCGCAAGGCTAACGGGCGAACTGGTCACCGAGAGGAGGGCGCAGGCATATGGATCCGCTCTTCTGGATATTGGCAGGTGTCGTCGTTGGCTGTGTGGTTGGCATTGTCATCATCTTGAGGTTGGAGATGCAGGCCGAGCGCCGCGCCGCCGATACCAAACGAGTGGAGGCGGAAGTTTCGGCCCGGCTGAAAATCTTCGACCCCCGCGCAGCAGTAGAAGAACTGGACACGCGCCCGATTCCAGCGGCGTCACATCCGGATGTTCAAGGCGCGCCCCGACCCAAAACGCCCGTTGCCTCCCCATCTTCCAGCCTGGCTGATAAGATACTTCCGCCTCCCATCCAGCCATCCAGTCCCGTTGCCCATCCGGTGCAAGCAGCAGCGCCGGAATTGCCGGACATGCAGCTTCAACCGCTTTCAGCCGATGGCATGCAGATACGTCAACCTTCTCCGCTTTCAGAACATGACACAGAGTCTATGCAACCCCCACTGCTGCCCGCCTTTGACGCGGAGCCGAGCCAACCCTCTCCACTGCCAACTGCTGGCGTGGGGACACAGTGGGCAGCCAGCGTGAACGGGAAGGCTGACCCCACCACCTCTGCGGAAGCTTTGCCTGCCACGCCAGAGGCTGCCAGGCTGCGCGCTGCTGAACTAGGACGCGAGCGCCGCTATCTGGAACAGTCGCTTGAGGAGCAGCAGGCCCGGCTGGAGCAGTTGCTACACCAGCACACGCCCGACAACACGCAAGAACTGGCTGCGATCCATCAGTTGCAAAGCGAACTGGCGGAGCAGCGTCACCACTTGCATGAGATTATCGTGCTGGAGGAGCGCTGTCGGCAACTGGCGGTTCCCTCGCTTGAACAACTGGCACGGGAGTATAAAAATACTGCGTCTCCGCATACACCCAGAGCCTTTGGCGTCCGACGCCATAAGCTGGCGCCCATCGACCCGCCGGGCAAGAATCCGCCTGGGCCGCCTGCCCAGGCAAAAACGGATACGTCTTCGTGAAAACAGCGAACGATTCAGAAGAACACGAGGCGCTCCCGACCCCGCACCACGCAGCTTTCCACAGCATGACGCGGGGCTTTATCGCTCTGCGCCATCGCAACTTTCGGCTCTTCTTCTGGGGGCAGTTGGTCTCGTTAGTTGGTACCTGGATGCAGGGGCTGGGGCAGCAGTGGCTGGTCTATGTGCTGACGAATGGCTCGGCCTTCAGCCTGGGGATTGTCAGCACCTTCCAATTTCTGCCGGTGCTGCTCTTTTCGCTGTGGGGTGGGGTCGTGGTTGATCGTGTGCCCAAGCGCTCCTTGATTATCTGCACGCAGACGGCATCGCTGCTGCTGGCGCTGGTGCTGGGGCTGCTTACCTGGGCAGGTGTGGTGCAAATCTGGCATGTCTATCTGCTGGCCTTTTTGTTGGGAACGGTCAACGCCTTCGATATGCCAGCGCGCCAGGCGTTTGTGGTCGAGATGGTGGGGCGTGAAGACCTGATGAACGCCATCGCGCTGAACTCGTCGATCTTCAATGGTTCGCGCGTGCTGGGTCCGGCTGCCGGAGCCTTCATCATTATGGCGGTTGGCATTGCTGGCTGCTTTTTCTTGAACGCGCTGAGCTTCGTGGCTGTGATTGTTGGACTGTTCCTGATGCGTCTGCCGCCCGCCACTGGTCCTCGTCCGGCGCGCCGCAATACGCTGGGCCAGATTGGCGAGGGATTAGGCTACATCCGCAGTGATCGGCGTGTCTTGCTGGTCATTCTGCTGGTCTCGTTTATCAGCGTGTTTGCCATCCCCAGCTATACAACGCTGATGCCGGTGATTGCCGATCAAGTCTTGCATGTAGGCGTCAGCGGGCTGGGCACGCTGACCTCGTTTCTGGCGCTTGGCTCGGTGGTCGCGGCCATCAGCCTGGCCTATACCAGCACGCCCGAGCAGCGGCGCTTTTTCATGATTGGCGGCGCGGCCACCGGCTCGACGCTGCTGTTGATCTTCTCGTTCTCGCGCAGCTTCGCCCTCTCGCTGGCGCTCCTGGCCGGAGTGGGCTTTTGCATTGTGGCGAACAATGCGACCGGCAACACCATCATCCAATCCTACGTCCCCGATCATCTGCGTGGGCGTCTGATGAGCGTCTGGTCGCTGGTGCTGGTGGGGTTAGCGCCTTTTGGCAGCTTCTTCGCCGGGTCGCTGGCCGCCAGCACCAATGCGCCGCTGACCATCCGCGTGGGCGCGCTGATTTGTCTGATCGCCGCCATCGTGATTGTGCCGCAGATGCTCGGCTGGCGCTGGCTGCGCCGCAGCGGGAACCGGCAGGCCCAGGCTGGCGTTGCCTCGGATGCAGAGGTGAATCTGATGGAGCGCGAAAGGGTCCAGCCTGGCGACTGAGACCGCCATCTCTCTGATGAGCCTATTTGCGCAGGCAGCTTACTATCTATGCGCCGAACGGCTGTGCTATACTGGTAAGAGCAGCATCCACGTCCGGCATACTTCGTGCGCCCAAGGAGCATGAGGGTTCGTATGAAACCCTCTCGATAGTCCAAGCGTATTATGGGCGGGATAAAAAACACTACAACCTGGACGATTGGTATCTGAGGGGGATGAAGCAGACCGATGATGCGCACCTGTCCACACTGCGGGACGCTTAACCGAGACACCGCTGCCTATTGCAATCAGTGTGGCCTGAGGCTGCCCGTATCAGTAGGAGACGCCAGGCGGGCTGGCGATGATCCCGGCGCGACGCACGTGAACGTGCCCACTCCCGACGATCCCGGCGCAACTCAGGCCAATATTCCCGCTGCGGACTCGGCCACGCACCCCACCCCGCCCGGCGGCCCACGCACCGGTCTGCTGCCGCCGCAAATGCTGCTGCGCGAGCGCTATCTAATTCTGGAGAAGCTGGGCCAGGGCGGTATGGCTGCCGTGTACAAGGTCAAGGATGCCTCGGTCAAGCGCGGCGAGGCGCTGCGTGCCATCAAAGAGATGAGCCAGGGGGCGCTCAAAGAGAGCGAGCGCGAGCAGGCCATTGAGAACTTTCATACAGAAGCCGAAATGCTCAAGACCCTGGACCACAAGAACCTGCCCAAGTTCTATGACCAGTTTCAGGAAGAAGACCGCTACTATCTGGTGATGGAATATATCGAAGGCGAGACGCTGGAAGACCGGCTGGAGCGTGAGGGCAAGGGTTTACCAGAGCGGGATGTGCTGGATTGGGCCGAGCAGATATGCAGTGTGCTTACCTATCTGCACGAACGCCGCCCGCCGATCATCTTCCGCGATTTGAAGCCCGGCAACATCATGGTGACGAAGCAGGGCCAGGTCAAGCTGATCGACTTTGGCATTGCGCGCATCTTCCGCTCTGACAAGACCCACGATACCCAGGTGCTAGGCACGCCCGGCTATGCGCCGCCTGAACAATATGGCAAAGGGCAGACCGACCCGCGCTCGGATGTCTACGCGCTGGGCGTGACGCTGCATCAATTGCTCACCAATTACGACCCATCCTCCACGCCGTTTTCGCTGCCGCCGGTGCATTCGCTCAACCCCGACGTTTCGCCGCATGTGCAGGCTGCCATCGAGCAGGCGACGCATTTGAAGCGCGAGGAACGCTTCGAGAGCATTTCAGACTTCCACAGCGCGCTCTTTGCCTCCGGCGTGTTTATTTTCCGCAACGGCCAGCGGGCTACGTCGGTGGCCGAACTGGCTGCCATCAGCCGCAAGGTGCCTCAGGAAGCGGAAGAGCATCTGTATGCTGGCCGCTATGAAGCCTGGCTGCGCACCATTGGCGAGCGCAAGCTGTCGAAGATGGCGCACAACGTGGTGGTAACTTATACGAATCACGCCCAGGGGCTGGATGAGTTCTTGCGTCAACTGGACCCGACAGGCAGCCCAGCGGCAGCCAGCACTGCCACCAGACCCCAGGCCACGGCGATACCTGGCAAGCTTGAGTTGCAGCCGGGCGCGTTGGACATCGGGCCACTGATTGCGGGGCAGGCAGGGGTTGCTTCGTTTACGATCAAGGGCACGGGCGGGGCCAGCATCAGCGGCGAGGTCAAGTCAAAGAGTGCGTGGCTGCGTGTTTCGCCTGAACGTTTCAGCGGCTCCAGCACGTTGATTGAAGTGAATGCCGATACCAGCGCGCTGGCTGTGGGGCAGAAGCATCAGGGCAGCATCCAGATCAGCGGCGCAGGCGAGCATCTGCTGATGCCGGTGAGTGTTGAAGTGCTGGGGAACCAGAAAACTGCCGTGCTGACCGGCAAGCAGGCGAAAGATCGCGACCGGCTTATCAAGCATAGCTGGCCGCCGCATCGCCAGCCTGAACTTGTCCAGCAGGCGACCTCAGCGCTGATGAGCTTTGGCCTGACGCTGGCGGTTTTGCTGGGCGTACAGCAGGCGATTGGCTTCGCGGCGCTGACGGCGCTGCTCGGCGGTCCCTTCTTCGCGCTGCTGCTGGTTGGCTGGGCGTTGGCGGCTCCGGTGGGGGCGTTAATTGGCCGCTGGGGTGACAGCCTGGAGCGCCGCGCGCTGACCAGCGCCGTTTGTTCGCTCACCGGTTTAGGGCTGGTGACGCTGCTGTGGGCGAACTGGCTTCAGCCACAAGCCTTGCGTGGGGTGGCCCACCCGGAAGCGCTGCTGATGCTGACGATCAGCGTTGAAGCTATCCTGGCGGCTTTGGGCGCGGCCCCAAGGATCAGCGGCTATGTGTTGAGCTTTCTGGGCGCGCTGGCCCGCCGCGCCAACTTCATCGTGTTTGTGGGCCTGCTCAGCCTGGGCGGCTATGTCGGCTATCTGCTGACGAGCGGATTTCCCGCGCATCTGCGTTTCATCGAGCCGATTGCCATCGTGGTGGGCATTGTGCTGGGGGCGACCCTGGCGCTGCGCCTGAATCGCTACCTGCGCCGCTTCCAATCTCCGCAGCCGACCAAGCCCTGAGGAAGCGGGGCGCATAGTGGATAACCCTCCTGAACAGCGTATGCCTCAGCCGCCTGAACACATCCCTTTGCTAGCTGTGGTTGGCCCCACGGCGACTGGTAAGACTGGCCTGGCAATTCGTCTGGCCTTGCGGTTGCAAGGAGAGATTGTCTCGGCGGATTCTCGCCAGCTTTACCAGGGGATGGATATTGGCACCGCCAAGCCCACACCAGAGGAACGCGCGCTGGTTCCGCATCATCTGCTGGACAGCATCGCGCCCGACATGCCCTATACCCTGACGCAGTATCAGGCCGATGCCCAGGCCGCGATTGCCGCGATTGCCGCGCGCGGGCATCTGCCGCTGCTGGTGGGCGGGACTGGCCTGTATATCCGCGCTGTCGTCGATAACCTGGCAATTCCAGAAGTACCCCCTGACTGGGAGATGCGCCGCGAACTGGAAGCGCAGGCGGCACGCGAAGGCGCGGAGGCGCTGCACGCGCGCCTGGCCGCGCTTGACCCGACGAGCGCGGCGCGCATCGACCCGGCCAACGTGCGTCGCGTGATTCGCGCGCTGGAGGTCTGTCTGGCGACAGGCCAGCCCTTCTCGGCTTTGCAGGGAGCGCGCCCTTCGCCCTATCATGTACTGATGTTGGGGCTGACCTGCGAGCGCGCCCGACTGTATGAGTGCGCTGATCGCCGTGTCGATGCGATGCTGGCGGCAGGATTGGTCGAGGAAGTACGCGCGCTGGCCGCGCGTGGGTATGGCTGGCAGTTGCCTGCCATGACCAGTTTGGGCTATGGCGAAATTGGCGCGTATCTGCGCGGCGAAACGTCGCTGGAGGAAGCGGCCAAACGCCTGAAGTTCAATACCCACAGCTACATTCGCCGCCAGTATAGCTGGTTTCGGCCCGACACCCGCATCCATTGGCTGGAATGTGATGTGCCTGGCCTGGAAGAGAAGGCGCTGGCACTGATTCATGCCTGGCTGGCCGAAAAGTGAAGCTGCGCCTGGCTTGATGGGCTGAAGCAGGCACTTGCGATACGCCTCAACCTCAGATATAATCGGCTCAGAAGTTTGTCTTGTTATCTATGGCTGATGAGGAGCCAGATTATCGTGGGACTTATCTTTAACGATTGCAGTCTTGCCTCGCCAGGGAGGAGATGGATGTTATGTCGGTGCCAGTAAACGGGACAGGCGCGATCAGGTTTATCGACGGCCCGCTGGCCGGACAGACCCTCGCGCTCAATAAGCCCCAACTGATGATTGGGCGCGAGCCGACCAATGATATTGCGGTCAACAATCCGGCAGTATCCAGGCAGCACGCCAGGCTGGTGCAAGGGCCAAACGGCTGGGCGATTGAGAAGCTCAATCCTCAAAATACGGTCCAGGTCAATGGGCGCGATATCGCGCAGTCGCCGCTGCGCAACGGGGATACGGTGACCATTGGCCCGGTCAACTTTCAGTTTTTGGAACAGGCTGCCGTCTCTGCGATGCCTGCTGGGATGCAGGGGAGTACCGCCGCCGCTGCGCCGCTGCATACATCGATCAACGCGCCACCGCCGCCGCCTTACGCCGCCGGAAGCCAGCCAGTCTATCCGGCTGCCGCGCCCTATGATGCAGGTGGCTCTGGTCCCTCGTATCAATCGATGCAGCCAGCGCTGAATACCCCCAATGCGCCCAGCGTTCCGCCCGGCATGCCCTCGCTTCAGGTAATTATCCACGAGGGCCGCAACGAAGGCCGCAACCGCTATCCGCTGAACAAGCAGGTCATCACGATTGGCCGCGACCCCAGCAACGATATCGTCATTCCTGCGGGAGTGGTTTCGCGCCATCATGCCGAGATCACGCAGCAGGGGAATATCTTTCAGATCATCGATAAAAAAAGCGTCAACGGCATCTATAGCCAGGGCCATTCGATCACGCAGAAACAACTGGTGCATGGCGACCTCTTCCGTATCGGCGACCTGAACGGCACGCTGGTGACGCTGGTCTTCGATTCGGGCAGCGGCGCGCCGCTCGATCAAGCGCAGCAGCCCGCGATGCAGCAGTTTGCTCTGGCGGGCGCTCCAGCGGTCGTCACGATTGGCCGCGCGCCCGGCAGCACCATCCTGCTCAATCACCCGCTGGTTTCGCAGCGCCACGCTGAACTGGCCCGCGACCCGCGCTCGGGCGTCTATGTGCTGACCGACAAGGGCAGCACCAACGGCACCTTTGTGAATGGCGTGCGCATCAGCGGGCGCGTGCGGCTGGAGCCAGGCAACGAGGTGCGCATCGGGCCATTCCGCTTTGTCTTCAGCGGCACAGAACTGACCCAGCATGACGAGAGCAGCAATATTCGCGTCGACGCCTATGATGTCTTCAAAGTTGGTGATGTCGCCGGCTTGAAGAAGCTCTTTGGCGGCGGCAAGCCTAATGTCTTGCTGAACCATCTTTCGTTCAGCATCGCGCCGCGCAAGTTCGTCGCCCTGGTGGGTGGCTCTGGCGCGGGCAAGTCGACGCTGATGGACGCGCTGAACGGCTTGCGCCCCGCGCAGCAGGGCCTCATCCTCTATAATGGCAACGATTACTATCGTAATCTGGCGGCCTTCAGCACGTCGCTGGGTTATGTGCCCCAGGATGACATTATCCACAAAGACCTGACGGTGGAGCGCGCACTCTATTACGCCGCCAAGATGCGCCTGCCCGATGACACTACCGACGCACAGATTGAGCAGCGCATCAGCGATGTCCTGGCCGATGTGGAGATGACCCACCGGCGCAAGCTGCTTATCAGCAAGCTTTCCGGCGGCCAGCGCAAGCGTGTCAGCATCGCGGTTGAACTGCTGGCGCGGCCCAGCGTCTTCTTCCTGGATGAGCCAACGTCGGGCCTGGACCCGGGCCTGGACCGCAAGATGATGTTCTTGCTGCGGCGGCTGGCCGACCGAGGCCATACGATTGTGCTGGTGACGCACGCGACGAACAATATCAGCGCCTGCGATTATGTGTGCTTCCTGGCGCAAGGTGGCAAGCTGGCGTACTTCGGGCCGCCCGATGAGGCCAAGCGGTTCTTTGGCAAAACCGATTTTGCCGAAATCTACAGCGAACTGGAACCAACCGACGATCACCCCAACGCTCCGACAGAGTGGGAAGCGCGCTTCCGGGGATCGGGGGACTATCAGCGCTACATTGTGCAGCCCTTGCAGCAGTCGCAGGCTGCCACGCGCACCGCGCAGATGCAGCGCACCGCGACGCTGCCCCAGCCGAAACGCGGCGACCCGGTGCGGCAGTTCCGGCTGCTGTCCTCGCGCTATACCGAACTGCTGCGCAACGACACGGCCAATATGGCGATTCTGCTCTTGCAAGCGCCGATCATTGCCGCGCTGCTGATCTTCCTGACCAAGCAAAATATCTTCGCCAGCCATACTGGCAACGACATCGACGCGCAGACGCCGCTGTTCATCATGGCGGCGGCAGCCGTGTGGTTTGGCACAATCAACGCTGCCCGCGAGATCGTGAAGGAAGCGCCCATCTATCGGCGCGAGCGCACAGTGAATCTGGGCATCTTTCCCTATGTCATGTCGAAGGTCTTTGTGTTGGGCCTGCTCTGTCTGGTGCAGAGCTTCCTGCTGTTGGTGATCGTGGGCCTGAAGAGCGGCTATCCAGATGGCATTATCCTTCCGGCCTTCTTGGAGCTATACATCTCGCTGGTGTTGACGGCGCTGGGCGGCCTGATGATGGGCCTGGCCGTTTCGGCCATTGCCCCCAACACCGACCGCGCGATGAGTGTGGTGCCGCTCTTGCTGATTCCGCAGATCATCTTTGCGGGCAGCACCTTCAAGCTTGATGGCGTTACTGAGATCATTTCCTACTTCATCGTGACGCGCTGGGGTCTGGAAGCGCTGGGCGACACGGTGCATCTGCATTCGCAGATTTGTGTAGGCCAGGGCGGCCCGCAAGATGTCCTGTCCGATGGAAGCTGCCCTGCTGGCACGATCAAGGGCGGAAACCCCACCCTGACCACGCCATCGAGTTTCTATGGACACGACATCACGCACCTGCTGTTTGCCTGGATTGTGCTGTTGGTTTTGAGCGGCGCGTTCCTGGCGCTGACGCTCTACTTCCAGAAGCGCAAGGACGTGCGCAAATAGAAGCCTTACAGGCAAAGCAGAGGGGAGGGATGCGATCTGTCGCATCCCTCCCCTCTGCTTTGCCTGGCCTCGGCGGAGCCTTACGCGCCCGCCGCTGCTCTTGTCTGCTGCCGGGCTTTGAACCAGGCCACCGTCTGGCGCACGGCTTCCAGATGCGCCGTGGGCGCGCCCCCAAAGGCGCGGGTAAACTTCGCGCCGTCCATGATGAAGGGCTGCTCGAACTCATAGGCCATCTCCAGCACTTCGCGGGCGAGTGGATTGAAGAGGCCCACCAGGCGCAGCATCGTGGGCGTGACGCGCGTGATTTTGCCTTGCATGCCAGCCTCTTCAAAGACCATCTTCAGGAACTCGTGGCCGGTCAGCGGCTCGGCGGCAGGGATATGCCAGGACTGGCCCAGCGCCTCTTCCCGCGTGCCCAGCGTCACCAACCCGCGCCCGAAGTCATCGATGTAGCTGTGCGTGTGGACGACATCCACTCGGCCAATCCATTGGACGGACTTGCCCGCCAGCAGAGCGTCGAAAAAGCGCTCGCCAAGGACGCTGGAGTTCAGCGCGCCAGGGCCAAAGAAGTCGGAGGCGCGGCCAATGGCTGCCTGCACTTCGCCGCTGCGGTGCGCCGCCAGCAGGCGCTCGTCCATCGCAGCGCGCACCTTGCCCTTGCGTGTGAAGGGTTTCCAGGGCATCTCTTCGGTGAGCGGCTGCGTGGGTGGCGCGTAGACGTAGAGGTTGGCGGCGGCAATCAATTTTGCGCCTGCCGCGCTGGCTCCGGCAATTGCGCCTTCCAGCAGCGGTGGAAACTCTTGCGGCCAGCGATCATAGGCCGGGTTGGCGCAAAAATAGGCAACGCTCGCATCGCGGCAGACCGCCCGCGCCTGGTCGAGATTGCTGATGTCGGCGGCAACCATCTCCACATCTGCCGGGACATTGGCTTTGCCGCTGCGTGTGACGCCGCGCACGCGCTTGCCCTGGGCAACTAACTCGCGCACAACGGCATTGCCCACCCCGCCGCTGGCTCCAAGGACCACGTGGAAATCGTGTTCTGACATGGCGCGCTCCTTTTGCACCGCTCTTGTGCTGTAGCTGCTATCGCCACAGATGTTGTTCTCTAAAGAGAGCATACATCTCTCACGCTGCGTGAGAGTCAAGAGGGTTAGGCGGGAGTTTTCGCAGGTCAGCGCGGTTGGATGGGAAGCTGCATCTCGACGACCAGGTGCTTTTCCTGGAAGAGGTCGTTCTCGCGGCCAAAGAGGTGCAGTTCGCGAAAAGGACCACTGGTCGCGTAGTTATTTGCGGCTGTCCAGGCAATCACCGCCATGATGGCATAGCTGACATCCCAGAGGCTGCCGTAGTGCATGGCGCTTGCCATCGTGGGAGCCGCCGGGAGTTCATAGACGCGCACCCGGCCTGCTGCGCGCCCGGCAGCAGAAGCGGGCACGATGATGCCCACCTCCATATCGATGTCTTGCTCGGTGTAGTCCTCGTTATGGTAGAGCGCAATCTCTGGTCCGCCGGGTTTAATGCCCTGGCGCGCTAACCACGCATAGATTTCGTCGTAGAAGGCGCAGCGATACTGCGGCATATCTGCCAGCGTTGGCACACGCTGCCGGATGATGGCAACCGTCTGCGCGGGAACGGATTTGCGTACTATTTCATAGGTAGAAACCGTGCCTTCCTGTTCGATCTGTCGCAGCCGTCCGGCAACGCGGGCAAGCTGTGCCCGGGTGCTTTCGATCTGCTGCGCCAGTTCGGCCTGGCGCAGAGCCAGCATCCCGCGCAGTTGATCAGCGGAAACGTCGTCATCCAACAGTCTGGCGATTTGCTCCAGCGTGAGGCCCAGTTCTTTGAGGGCGATGATGCGGTTCAGTCGGGGAAGCTGGTCAATCTTATAGTAGCGGTAGTCGCTGTCGGGGTCGATGTAGGCAGGTTTGAGCAAGCCCAGGTCGTCGTAGTGGCGCAGGGTGCGGATGGTGACCTGGCCCAGTTGGGAAAACTCGCCGATTTTAAACACCGTTCTCTCCTTACCCCCAACTAAGTTGGTCGATGAGGTTGACGGCGGCGCGATAGTCGCTGTTGAGCGGGCTGGAACTGGATGTGAGGATGACCTGCCAGTAGTCCATGAACTGCTTATGCGCCCGACGACCCAGCGAGAGGCTTTGCAGGGCGCGCTCGGCGGTGCGCGTGTCGCCGGTGTCGCGTGCGGCGCGCATCAAGGCATAGGCGGCGATGGGTCGCCAGGTGGCGCTGAGGGGATAGCCCAGCGCTTTTTTGAGATGGCTCGTCGCGTCGTCCGCGTGGCCCAGCTTATAGCAGGCGATGCCCAGGCCAACGTGGATGAAGCCGCGCCGCTGGTAGGACGCATAGGTCAGCGCCTGGGTATAGTGCTCCACAGCCTCTTCCCAGGCGCCGCGTGTGAAATCCAGTTCGGCCAACCCTTGCCAGGCCCCGGGCGCCTGGGGGTCGCGTTCGAGCAGACGTTGATACAGATGGCGGGCGCGATCAAACTGGCGCAAGTTGAAGTAGGCGGCTGCCAGAATAAGCTGGGGGCGCAGCGCGTTAGGGCGGCGCTTGGTGAGCGGCTCGAAGGTGCGCACAATCTCGGACCACTGCCGCTGATAATAGCGCCGAAGATACTGCTGAAAGTTCAGCGGCTCGCCCAGCAAGACATAGCTGCCCTGCGCGGCCAGAAAGGGAGCCACCAGCACCAGCCCGAGCAACGCCCAGGAGCTTGCCAGGGACAACAGGGTTTGCCTGGCGGCCAGCGTCGGCCAGACCTGCGCGATGAGCCAGGAGAGCAGCGCAATGATCAGCAGCGCGGCCAGTTCACGCCAGAACGCGCCCACGCCATAATAGGCGCGCCAGTGATCGAACTCCAGCAAGAGCACCGTGCCTGCCTGAAGGCCAAAGAAGAGCGCGGGCGGCCAGCCTGCAAAGAGCAGGGGCACAAAGATAGGAAACGCGCCAAGTGCGGTGAAAAGATAGCCCAGGCAAAACAGCCAGGCCAGGCTCATGCTCACAATAGACAATGGTTGCAGCAAGGTTGCGATGAATTTGCTCATGTCCACTCAGGCTAGACGATCTCACTTGCCCCAGCAGATGGGCGCGGCGCAAGCGGCGCAGCTACTCGTGAGCTATTATAGCATGCCCAATATGCCAGAGCGGGACCGTCAGTCTGACGGTCCCGCTCTGGCATATTGGGCATGCTTGGGGAAGCGGCGCACGCGCGCTTCAGGTGTATAGCTGGCTAGTCGCCAGCAGGGGAGGGTGTTACTGTTCTGACCACCTCAAGCTCATCGTATTTCTTGATGCGGTAGATAATGGTCGAAATGCCCCAACTGAGTAGGAAGATCACGATGATCGCCGCGCCCACGGTGCCGAAGTTGTTGTTGAGGTTCCCGACGAAATCCCAGAACCCGCCGGAAAGCTTGAGCTGGTCGCTGACGATGCTCAGCGTCTCCAGCGCACCGACAACAAGGGCCACCAGCACCGAGATCAGGGTGATCGACATGTTATAGAAGAGCTTGCGAATTGGCTTGACGAACGCCCAGCCATACGCGCCCAACATCAACACGCCATCAGTGGTATCGGCCAGGCTCATGCCTGCGGTGAAGAGCAGGGGCAGCAGCATGACAACAAAGAAAGGAACATGCTGGGTGGCAAACGCGCCTGCCGAAGCCAGCAGCGCAATCTCGGTTGCGGTGTCGAAGCCCAGGCCAAAGAGAAAGCCCACCGGATACATTTTCCAACTGGTATCGATGGTTTTGAAGATGGGACGGAAGATGCGCGCGAAGAAGCCACGCCTGTTCAGGTAGTCATCAACCTCTTCTTCGTTGTAGCTGGTGCCCCGGGTCAAGCTGCGGAAGGTGCGGAAGACCTGCACCAGAATAATGATGTTCATCACGGCGATGGCGAAGAGGAAGAGCGCCGAGACCCCTGTGCCGATCAGCCCTCCATAGGTCTTGAGCGGCGAGTTGTCGTTGGCAAGATTGCCCGAAATGTAGGCAGAGCCAGCGGCAATCAGCGCGGCCATGACAAAAACCACCGTGGAATGTCCCAGCGAGAAGAAAAAGCCGACCGTCACCGGCTTCTTTTTTTCCTGCATCAGTTTGCGTGTCACGTTGTCAATGGCCGAGATATGATCGGCATCTACCGCGTGGCGCAGGCCAAAGCCATAGGCGGCTGCGGCCACCGGGAGAAGCAAAGGATAGCTGATGGAAAACAGAAGGGTGATGACCCACAGCGCAACGTTGGCACTGATGAGCAGCGTGTAAATCCCGATGACCTTGGGTCTCAGGCCAGGCGTGGTGTCGCTTAAGACCCTTCTGAAATTCGTAAACATGTCTATGCCTCCAGGGTGAGAACGTAACGCTGTTACAAGAGACGAGCGCTGCTCATGTCGCGTTTGTCAGCAGTATGGCTGACGGGAGCAACGCTCTTCAGAAAAACTTTCTTTTCGACAACTGCATATCAGGAAATACACGCAACACCCAGTAAAAAGATTACCGGATAATTCCTAAAAAGTCAAGATTGCAAATGCAAATAGTTGCAATTAGCGGGTATCTCTGCTGGCACGACTCATGCAGTGCTGCGGCCCATGAAGCATATTTCAGGGGGCGTTGCCGGAAGAGAGGAGGGCACGCGCATGAGCGATCTGCACGCCTATGAAGTGGAATCTGGAGGCCAGGCGCTGGCCGCAGTGATGGGGCGCACCTCGCCTAAGCTGCTTCAGGTGATGGCGTCGGCCAATTTTCAGCCGGTTGCTGATGCGGATATGGTGCCCGTGCGACCTTGCCCACATTGCCGGGATGGCGGTTTACGCACGGTGGGATATCTCTGTGGCAGCGTCACCGCGCACCCCGTCTTCGCCTGTGATACCTGCGGCGAGGTGGCCTTAAGCGCCTAAGTAGTTAGCCACAAGAATTTAGAAGACCGGAGGCCGCAGCAACGCAAGCGCCCCTCGTTGGTGAGGCCGTCGAGCCAGGCCACCGCTCGCTCGGCCTCTTCCACCAGCGAGGCATACGCCCGGTTGGCCGCAATCAC
>DATGID010000075.1:0-2606 GCA_035307385.1 Ktedonobacterales bacterium
CCATTGGCGCACCTGCCGGGCTGTACCCACGACCTGCGCCAGATCGCTTCTCTCTTGCTTCGTCAGACTGCTCTTCATCAGCGCACCTCCTTTGCTGAAGATCAGTCTACCAATTCTACCTTATTCTGTCCATCTACTTAGCCCTCTTCACCCGCTGGCATCAGGCGGTGGCAACGTGTTTCCAGCGTTCGACATCGCGCACTTCTAACATCCGCACTGGCAGCAGGTACGTGGACGCGAGCTTGTGCCCGTAGTTGATGATTTTGCCGCCGATCTGGCACTCAAGCAGCGCGAGTTGGGGCGTAGCAACCTCTCGATGGAACGAGGTGGACAGCGCGCAATCACCCAGATACTCGGTGCCCGCTTCCACGGTCGGGTAGGAGTAGAACCCGGCCCGATGCCTCGGTTTCGCGGGTTGTTTGAGGCGCTGGCCGAGGATATACTCTTGGTCCGGATCGTAGAGCGAGAAAAAGCGCCCGCCGATCACCCGCACCACCTTGTAGGAGGTCAGCGCGACGAGTTTCGTGGGTGGGTTTCGCTCCGCCTGGAGCTTTCCAGGGGCCTTCGCCCAGGCTGGTCCGTGTTCTTGCACCGCAGTAATAACCACCCGGCGCAGATCGTCGTAGAGCAAGCGCCAGGCTACGCCGTCCCAGTCGTCATTCGACTCCTGTCGTTAAATACCGGCTGTCTGTATCATAGCAAGCTAACTATATTTTGTCAAGCCTCAAGTTTTACCCAGGCGAGGAGCATCATGCCGGGATGGTTCAACTCGGCTGGGGGCAGAGCAGATGCTGGCGCGGCTCCTCTCTCGCTTGTCTAAAGCGAGAGAGCCTCACCATCCTCCCGATGACCGGATCACCACAGCAATCACCACATGTGGTGATTGCTGCTCACCATATGACTGAGTATCTTTTGATCAGAGCAAAGCACGCCCGCAGCAACGTGGAGCTTCATCCGAAAGCATGCTTTCGGCCACGAAGATCGCAACCATTGAAGGAGACTAACAGATGCATACTGATCAGGAAACCACAGTCATTCAGGAGAGCAACAGAAAGATCATCCCCTCGAATCTCATCCGTTGGACCGGATTAGCAGCGATCGTGGCCGGGCTCATTTACGCAGGCATTCAGCCGATCCATCCACCGGACGTGCTTGCGTCAGTCACCACGCGCGCTTGGACCCTTATCACCCCTGTGAAGACGGCCATGTGCCTCCTCCTCCTGCTGAGCTGGACGGGGCTCTACGCCCGGCAAGTGAAAGAGGCTGGGTGGCTTGGTCTGGCAGGCTTTCTCCTGTTGAGCTTCAGTTGGGCGCTCCAGACGGCCTTTGTCTTCGCCGAAACCTTTATCCTGCCGCTGTTGGCGACCACGGCACCGAAGTTTGTGGATGGCATGCTGGGGATCGCCGCTGGACGCGCGAGCGACGTGAACCTTGGAGCCCTCCCAGCGCTTTATGCCCTCGTAGGGATCACCTATGTGCTCGGGGGCCTCCTGTTTGGCATCGCGACGCTCCGCGCCGGTATCCTGCCACGCTGGGCAGCCGGCCTGCTTGCCGTCGCGTCCGCGCTGACCCCCGCTGCTGCACTGTTCCCGCACCAGATCCAGCGGTATGCAGCGGTGCCGGTGGGGATAGCGCTGGTCTGGCTGGGCTATGCGCTCTGGTCACAACGGCGAAAGCACGCCTCGGAACCCTCACCTGACGGGGGAAGCCAAGTGCCCCGCCAAACCGGAGCTGACTAAGTTTGCAGGAAACGGCAGGGACTGGACAAACGGCCATATGGCCGCTTCTCTCATTGGGAACTCGCGTCAACCAAGCCAAGCCCCTGCGTCAGGCGCCACAGGGAGTTGAACCAAGCTGCTCGATGAACCGATTTCATCCTATCATTCACGTCTCCAGGCAAAAGCGCTTGATCAGTGGTCTGCTGCTGCATGGGCTGCCACAGCCATTGCCGCGTTCTTCTATCTGATCATCCTGCTCCTGGAGAGATTCCTGACTTCTCGGCAGAGTGAGCATGCGCTTCAGGAATGGGCATCAGTTGCCTTGTCGGGGGCATTGGCTTCGAGGCTAAACTTTTCCAATACTTTTTTTCACGCGCCCCCAAAAACACCCCTCTGTTTAGGTTTCGTTGAGAACTCTGGGTTAGCATAAAGGCGGTGGAGAGAGAAAACGCACCGATACGTGTTCTGCACGCGATCAGCGTCCGGCATACAAATCGAGCAATGATATTGTAGGAGTGATGCATACGATGAATAACAATCTGCAAAATACGCTGAACAAACTGCTTCAATCAGGCTCGCGGTCTAACCCTGCCCTGAACATGCTCATCAACGATTACATCGAATATCATCTGGTGCTCGTGGTCGTTGGCGGGTTCGTGGTGCTCCTGATTCTCCTGCTGAGCATCTTCTTTTGGACTCGGTGGAAGCGAGCACCCAAGTCTGGCAAGCACAAGTGGACCTTTGAAAAGATCCCGTTGGCGAATTCACCCAGCAGCCACTTCAAGAGGTGAAGGAGCCAACACGGCAAAGCATGAGCGGCGTGTGGGTTCACGTGGGCGCTCCTCACTCCAAGCAAAGAGGCGGACGATATTGAGAGCAAGAGCGATC
>DATGID010000076.1:0-66176 GCA_035307385.1 Ktedonobacterales bacterium
TCGCGTTGGGGGGCTTCTTCGCTCATCAGGGTCAGGTACGGAGCGACAAAGGCCCACTCCTCATCGCTCACATCACTGGGGTACGGTTTTCTTGCCATGCCCCCAGTCTATCAGAAAAAGTTCAGAACAGACTCTAGAGGATGCAGCGATGGTGGCGATGGACGCGCCAACCCGCGAGTTTCATCGGAAAACCGGCCTGGCGATCCTCGCGTACAGTGCACAGGCGCATGGTTTCTTTGCTAAAGCAAGCAGCAACCCTGAAGCCCTGCCAGCATCCTTGCGCAAGCTGTATTGGAATGCAGAAAACACTGAGCGATTACGGCGTCTGCAAGTAGTCGCCTGGGAGGTGTCATTGCCGCTCTCGGTCATCGCCCTGGCCTACCTGACGAACCAGCCCTTCCCTACGTTTCCGATCTTCGGCTGTGCAACCATACAACAACTGCTGGAAAACATGGAAGCTGGCGACGTTGAACTCAACGCTGAGACGCTGCGGTATCTGGAAACGGGCGAAAGGGATGAGGCCTTCATTCCTTGAAGCGAATTGCCTCACCAAAGAACTTACTCTTGACAGGTATTGCCTCACCGGTAATGTCACCCGAAGCCCAAGAAACGAGCGGAGGGAAAGAAACGAATGAGGTCTGTCATGAGTTATCGAGCCAAAAGGGAACTATTGCTCCAGATCGCCCCACGGTATCGTGAGGTATCCTCCACCCTCAAAACGGTCATCCTGGACGAATTTGTCGCCGCCACCGGCTATGCCTGCAAGTATGCCACTCGCCTGCTCAGGCATCAGTTGGAACCCAAGCTGACGATTCAGCGGACCCGTGCGCCCCACTACGGACCAGATGTGCAGCAGGCGCTTCAACTGGTCTGGACGGCTGCTAACCAGGTCTGTGCCAAACGGCAGATCCCGTTTCTGCCCACCCTGGTCGCCTCGCTGGAGCGGCATGGGCATCTGCACCTGACGGAGGAATCATGATCTACCCTGGAAGAGAGCGGGACTGGAAGCGTTGCTCTTGTTTTAGTCGCATCGCTTTCCCTCCTGGCTTATGGTATATACCTTGTCTGGCCTGTTCAATTGCCTTACATATCAGTTCTCTCGCAGAATGTTGCAGGAGTATGCTCAGGCACGAATCCCTGTCCCGGTTGGTAGTCAGGGGACTGGTGGCGCAAGGCGGTATTGTAGAGTTGTGCATAGGCTCCCCTCCGGGCGAGGAGGGAGGCATGATCGCCTTCTTCCACGATACAACCGTGATCCAGGACGATGATCCGGTCGGCATGGCGGATGGTCGCCAGCCGGTGGGCAATGAGCAGGCAGGTACGTGCCTTAAGGAGGACCTCTAACCCTTCCTGGATATGCGCCTCGGTAAAGGGGTCCACACTGGCTGTGGCCTCGTCCAAAATCAGGATGGTGGGGTCTTGCAGCAGCACCCGTGCCAGCGCCACCAGTTGACGCTGGCCGAGCGAGAGCGCACGCCCCGTCTCACCAACCTGGGTCTCCAGTCCTTCTGGCAGCGCTTCGAGCCAGTCACCGCGCCCAATCCGCCTGGTGACCCCAGCCACCTCGGCGGCACTCGCCTCCGGACGGGCGTAGCGGATGTTCTCGGCAACCGTGCCGGAGAAGAGCCAGGGCGCCTGAGGCACGATCCCCAGCGCGCGATGATACTCGTCCAGATCGAGGGTACGAATGTCGTGCCCATCGATGAGCAGGTCGCCCTCCTGGAATTCATAGAAGCGTGCGATCAGCTTCCCGATGCTGGATTTGCCCGCACCGGTGTGACCGACCAGCGCAACCGTCTCTCCCGGCTGAATGGTCAGTGTGAAGTCGGCCAGCACCGGCTTCCGGTTGTCGTAGCTGAAGAAGAGGTGCTGGAAGGCAATGCCCCCAGCGAGTTTGCCAACGGGCTGCGCGTCCCGTTGACGGACCTGTGGCTCGGCATCGAGCAGGGCAAAGACGCGCTCGCTCGCAGCCAGGCCAAGCTGGAAGAGGCTCCAGAAAGAGGCAAGGCTGGTCAGGGGAGACCAGAGCAGCGCTATTGCTTGCACGAAGAGATACCATGTGCCCAGCGTGATACTCCGATCCAGGACGCTGGTGCCGCCGACGTACACGATAAGGGCTGTACCCAGATTCGCTACCGTCAGCAGGAGTGGGAAGATGCTGTTGTAGAGAAAGCCCTCGCGCACATTGACCTGGTAGGTCTGGTCATTCACCTGACGGAACTCGTCGTACATCTGCTGTTCCTGGCGGAAGTTTTTGGCGATAGTGATGCCACTGATCACCTCGTGGATGGCGGTATTGAGCCGCGCAAAGGCTCGTTGGCTGTGGCGCGAGGCACGGCGGGCGATCCGCCGGAAGCCGAGGGCGACACACACAATGGCCGGGACGATGGCACACATCACGAGCGCCAGGGGCACACTGCGGAAGAAGAGGACGATGATGATCAGCGCGCAGAGCAGGCATTGGCTCAACATATCCAACGTGAGCGTCACCGTTGTCGAGAACGCCTCTGTATCAGAGGTGATCCGACTGACGACGGCGCCAGCGGGATGCGCATCATGGAACGAGAGATCGAGGGCGAGAACATGCTGCATGGCATCGGTACGCAAATGTAGGACGACCTCACCGACAGCCCGTGCGCTCGACCGCTGGCGCAAGAAATTTGCGCCCCAAGAGCCGATGCCAGCCAGGAGGATGAAGGTTGCGAACAGGGCCAGAGCGCTGAAGGAGGGCGACCAGCCCAAGGTATCGAGCAGTTGCGAAACCAAAAGAGGAAACGCCGTCTCCAGGAGAGACGTCACCATGATGAGGACGAACGCAAACAGAAGGACACCGCGCTGGGGACGGAAATAGCGCAGGATGCGCCCAATCAGCACGCGGTCAGCATAGGCGCGGTCATAGCTTTCCGCAACCAGACCACTCATCAACGTATCCATCGATCACTCCCCCTGTGCAGGCAGCGTAGAAGGTGGCGGTGCAGACCAGAGATGGCTCCTCCCGGATGGAGCTTGTCGCGGCAGCGGACCGGTGTGAGCGAAGAGACGACGATAGTCCTCACAGCGCGCCAGGAGTGCGTTGTGGGTGCCCTGATCGATCAACTCCCCGCGCCGGAGAACCAGGATCAGATCTGCCCAGCGAATCTGGGACAGGCGATGGGTAATGAGCAGGACCGTGCGCCCCCTTTGCAGATGGCGGATCGCCTGCTGGAGGGCATCCTCAGTCAGGCTATCGATAGCACTGGTCGCGTCATCTAGAATCAAGATGCGCGGGTCCGTGAGCAGGGCACGGGCGATGGCGATGCGCTGGCGTTGCCCACCAGACAAAGTCACCCCCCGCTCGCCGATCCTGGTTTCATATCCCTGCGGCAAGCCCATGATGAAGTCATGGGCCTGGGCAGCGCGAGCCGCCTCGACAATCGCAGCGTGGGAGGCACGTTGCCCCAATCCATAGGCGATGTTGTGCGCAATGGAGCGGGAGAAAAGGAAGACATCCTGCTCGATGGTGGCAATCTGCGAGCGCAAGGCATCGAGTTGCCACGCGCGCACATCAATGCCATCAATCAGCACTCGCCCGCCTCCTACATCGTAGAGGCGATTCACCAATTTCACGAGGGTACTCTTGCCGGAGCCGGTCTGCCCAACAATGGCAACCGTCTGCCCGGGCCTGGCGTGAAACGAGATCTGCTGCAAGACAGGTGTGGTCCCATAGTTGAAGGTCACCCCCTCGAAGACAATCTCGCCCCGCATTGGCTGGGCGTAGCCCTGCGCGTGCTCATCCAAATCCCCTTCCTCTTGCAGGATGGCTACTACCCGCCGTGCTCCGGTCATCCCAAACTGCACCCGCTCAAAGGTCCACAGCGAGAGGCGGGTAGGATCTCGGAGGTTGGTTACCAGACCCAGAAAGGTAATCAGGCCGCCGATAGTGAGCTGATGCTGCGTCACCAGGAAGGCGCCCTGGAGGAAGCAAGCCACTAAAGCAAGCGAGAACAGCAGCAGAGGCAGGTAGAACGCCTGCCCCTGCCCCTTGCGCACAAAGCTGTCCCGGTAGCGGCTGGCGTGCTGCTCGAAGGCGTGCCACGCTTGCGCTTCTTGTGCCGCCGCTTTGACGACCTCGATTCCGTACAGCGTCTCGGCCAGCGTCGCATGATCTTCATTTTCCATCTACGCTATGTAATGTTTTTCTAGGCACGGTTGGAAATGTCCTCATCCGAGAGTTCGCGCCAAGCCCGAACAAGCCAGAGGGCGAGCAGAAGCCGCTTCTGCCAAAGGGAGGGGTGATCCTCGTGCTTCCCCGAAGCAGTACCGCGCTGCTCACCGGCGCTGGCCTGGCGTGGGCACGGTGCTCAGGCGCAAGAAACAGGTACCGTGAATGGTTTGAAGTGCAAATCTTTGGGCAAGGTCCCGCCTTATTTCACTAGTCGGTAACTTGCGAAATCGTGCTCTACCGCAGATGCCACCGTTGGCGATGAATTTGGCCGGAACGGGACGAGAAAGCACGAGGTGGTGTGGACCAGGCTGTGGGGCCGCTGGCGAGTTGAATCTCTCACAATGAGAGTTTCCACGCTCGCCCAGGCGCTTCGGTACCTCTTCGCCGGTTCCCACCCTCGTACAAGGTGGGAGCCACTCCAACGCTTGAACGCTTCAGCGTGGCTGGGAGAGGCGGCAGCCCGATTGTCTGGCGCTGCGCCAGGTCCAGCCTGTCCAGCTCTGCGGCGCTCCTGGGCTTCTCGGTTGCGTGCCCGACACCTCGCGCCCAGTCCCACAACGAGATAAGAAAACTGCTGTGTTATACTGGCGGTCAAGAAACATGACACCAGCTTGCCTACAAAGGAAGAAAGGAACCCAAGTCGGATGAGTCCAGAGGAGATGCTCATGCAGATTGAGCAAGCACTGACCGAGGCCGAAGACCAGAAGGCGCTGCTCACGGTGGAGCTACAGCGCGTGGGGGAAGCTCGGAAAGAGCTGGAACAGGGCGAGGCCGAGCCGCTCACCGGAATCGGGGGCGCGCTTCAGAAGCTGATGGCGCACCAACCGGAGCTAGAAGCACAACTGCAGCGCGTGAACGAACAAATCGCCAGCTTGCAGGAACGTCGGGCCGCGCTGATCGAGGAGCCATCAGCCTGAAGGAAGACCAAACGAAACTGCCCCGCTTCGGAGTGATGCGGGGCGGTTTCGTTTGGTGCTTCTGGCGCGCCGTCGAACTGAGTGCATTCCGGCGGCAGTCGGTAAGGGCCCGCACTGCCCTGGGCGCGGTCTATCGCGCGATGAAGGACCCCTTATCGCTAGAGCGGGGGGAGGCCCAGTACCGGCTGGTCTTGCAGCACGCTCATGACGATCTGCCTTCCAAGACCGGCCTGGCGGCAATGTTACGCGATCAGGGAGAACTCAGCCAGGCGCGGCAACTCTACCAGCAGGTGCTGGCGATTGTCCCGCGTGATGCCCACGCGCTGGCCGGACTGGCCGGGGTGTTGCACGATCTGGGAGACGAAAAGGGTGCGCAGGAGCGCTTCGCGTAGGGCGGGAGGCCGTCACCTGTTTGGCGCGATAGACCTCGGCCATGCCGCCGCTGCCAATGCGCTCCACCAGTTCGTGATCGCCCAGGCGTGTGTCTTCTGACCCGGCTATAGTTCGCTCCTGCTAGTACACAAGTTCTAATGGCTTATTCATAGGCTGCTTGAAAACTTGCATCCCTGCTGGCGCTGACCTGGCTTAGGCGGGTGACACCGTCCAGGTTCCTGACTCCCCCGAAGCCGTCCAGGTCCCTCCCAGGCTGCCGCCGCCGGTCATCGAGCCAAACAACGTTGCGGTTGCGCTGCCTCCTGATTCCGTTTCGACAATGGTGAAATTGCCGTTGCTATCAATCGTGCCGGTATCATTATAAGTGGTCGACCCCTCGGTAGTGGTTCCGCTGAGGTTCTTGCCCGATTGAAAGATTTGCATCGACATGGGGTTGCTGCCCACGCCGCCGTCCGTTGTATATGATCCCGTGTAGTCGCCCCGGATGCTTGGAATGGGAGCGGGCGTTGGTGACGGAGTCGGTGAGGGCTTGGGCTTTGGTGTTGGCGACGGCGTTGGCGAAGGGGTTGCGGTGGCTGTCGCTGTCGCGGTGGCCGTGGGTATGGCCGCCGTCGTAGCTGTGGCCGTTGCCTGCACCAGATTGACCGGGGCACCCTGCTGTCCCGTCTGGCTGGTGGTGCTCGGGCTGAACACTCCCAGCACATACGCCGCCACGCCCGAAGAGATCACCAGCACCAGCGCCAGCACGGCTATCAGCGCGATCACCAGCCCACGATTGCGCCGCGGTTGCGTTGGCGCTTGCGGATACCGCCCGCCCACATACGGCGGCAGCCCTCTGCGCCCGCCCTGTTGCCAGGCAGGAGCCGTGCCCCCGCCGCGACCTCCCTGGGTACTCCAGGTCGGCTGATCGTAGTCGTCGCCCTCCAGGGGGGCATTGGCCCAGCCCGGGGGTCCTGAGCGCTGCGCGGTGACGCCGGTAAAGCCAGTCCGTGAAGGTGTCGGGCCGCTGAGATAGTCCGGGGCGACTGGCTCACTCGGCTGGTCGCGGAAGTCCTGCCCATGCCAGGTGTTCGGCTTGGTCGTAGAAGGCTTGATCGACGGCGCAACCGAGAGCGGTGGGTTGCCAGCCGCGCGGGCCGCCTGGTCGGGCGTGGCATCCGGACGCACCTGCTGCACTGCCCGGCCCATCGCCTGGGCACTCTGGAAACGACGTTTGGGGTCTTTGGCGAGCGCGCCCTGCAAGACCTGGACGATCTCGGCAGGCAGGCTGGGATTCAGCAAGCGTGGGTCGGGCAGCGCGTCGTTGGTGTGCTTCATCAACACCTGAAACGGCGTGCTGCCTGCATAGGGCACGGTGCTGGTGAGCATCTGATAGAGCACAATACCCAGGCTGTAGATGTCACTCAAGGGCGTGGCCTGCCCGACGGCTTGTTCAGGGGCCATGTATTCGACGGTGCCAATACCGGCGCCGGTCCCGGTCATTTGCTGCGATTCAGCAGTGTCGCGGGCAATGCCAAAGTCGGCCAGCAGCACATGCGTCCGACGCTGCAAGAGCACGTTCTGCGGCTTAAGGTCGCGATGAATGATGCGTTCTTCATGGGCGTACTGCACCGCATCGCAGAGTTGGACAAACAGCGGCACCGCTTCTTCCAACGAGAGCGGGCCGTTGCGCTGCCTCAGAAGATCGCGCAGCGTCCCTTCGCGGGCCAGCGGCATCACCAGGTAGAGCGTCTGGTCTTGCTCGCCAAACTCGATCAGCGGCAAGATGTTGGGATGCGAAAGTTTCGAGATGGCCTGCGCCTCTCTCAGAAAGCGCTCACGAAATGAGGCGTCTTCGCTATATCCCGTGCGGATTACCTTGATCGCCACCTCGCGGTTGAACGCGGTCAACTGTTTGGCGCGGTAGACCTCGGCCATTCCACCGCCCCCGATGCGCTCCTGTAATTCATACGCCCCCAGGCGCACCCCTTCCAGGCCTGCCATACGCTGTCCTCCTACCCACTGCACGCATAAAGAGAGGATGATAGCTATTAGGGAATGCAGTGAGCTCCGATTTTATGATAGCTGTGTTTTATGCCAGATTGATTATAGCATACCTGCCCTTGCCTGTTTATCTAATTGCTCACTGCTCTGGTGTGCTTTCTTCGACAGCAGATGATCACCGGCAACCTGTTTATAGCAGGCTCGGTGATCACGTCTGGGCGTTCTGTGTCGGGTGTCCGCTGCCAACGCTTAGGATTACGCGGTCAGTTACACGAGCGCTTGCCGGGTAAGCATCTGCGAACGCCTGGTTGGGTGGCTCAGCAACTTAGGATGCGGGCGTGTACTCCATGCGCCGCGCGGTCTGGCGGGCAATCTTGCCGCCTTGCAGACGAGCAACCAGATGCAGCGTCATATCGATGCCCGCGCTGATGCCCGCCGAGGTGACAATGTTACCCTCATCGACGTAGTGCCCGTTTTCAAGCACGGTGTCACAATGGCAGGTTGAGTTGGAGGACGATGAAATTGATCTGCGCTTCCTGATCCAGCATTAAGTTATGCAAGAAATGCTCGCGCTGTGTCGAATGTCCAACGCGCGGTGCACGCCGGACCATCAAATCTCCCAAAGATCGGCCTCATTTTCCATCGCATCCCAGGCGCTTCACCCCGCCACCAAAGGGAGAACGGCGGTGGGTTTTACAAGGGCAAGGCTGGATGATGGGAGAAGATTGACTCAACTGCAATTCCTTCTATCCTCAACAACACGGCTCCAGGTCTCTTCGCCCGTCAAGGCAAAACCACTCTTCCCCGTGCGGAGCCACACCTTTGCCTACCAATTCGACCGTGCATTGGCTCTGCTGGCTGGCTCATAGGATGAGGTGGACTTTGCAACAGCCCTGCCTGTTACCCTGTGCTTTGGCGTTGAATCTTACTGGCTCGTCCGCAAGCGCTGGCGGTTCTGGTGACGCTCCAGTGCTAACTCGATCAGCCGATCAAGGAGTTGGGGATAGGGCAGGTTATTCGCGCTCCAGAGCTTGGGATAGACGCTGTCCTGCGTAAAGCCCGGCATGGTATTGACTTCGTTGATGTAGATGCGTCCATCATTACGGTCAAGAAAGAAATCCACACGGGCCAGGCCACTCAAGTCCAGGACAAGAAAGGCTTGCTTTGACATGTGGAAGACTTCTTCAGCCAGCGTTTGAGGGATATGAGCCGGGACATCAAAGTAGAAGCCAGGATGAAGGTACTTTGCATCGTAATCGAGAAGGGTCATCTCCGTCACCAGTTCTCCAATGAGCGAGGTCTTCAACTCTTCATTGCCCAGGACGGCACAGGACAGTTCTCGCACATTCAGCCAGCGTTCAATGATGATTTTTGTATCATACTCCACAGCCTGTGCAATGGCTTGCTCCAGGGTTGTACGATCTGCGGCATTGCTTACACCAATGCTTGATCCCATGTTGGCAGGTTTCACGATGCAGGGATACCCAAGCTCTTGTTCGACTGCCAGCAGTATCGCTTCTGGCGCCTGCTCCCATTGCTTGCGGTGATATACCAGGTAGGGGATCACCGGAAGATGAATGGCTTGAAAGAGCATTTTCATCTTTTCCTTGTCCATGCCAAGCGCAGAACCCAGGACACCGCATCCCACATAAGGAAGACCAGCCATCTCGAATAGCCCTTGAATAGTTCCATCCTCTCCATAAGGACCATGAAGCACCGGAAAAATGACATCCAGGGGGCCAGTGCCGACTGGTTTGCCCTCTTCAAGGGCCAGCACGTCATAGACCTTTGCATCTCCTGCAAGTACAACGGCTTTGTCCGGTTGCCACTTTTCTTGTTCGCCTGTCTTCTCTGCCAGTGTTTGCATTTCATCCGGGGTTACGCCAAGGAGCCATGTACCCTCCCTGGTAATTCCCAGAGGAATCACCTCGTATTTCTTGGTATCCAGGTTTGCTAAGATGGAAGCAGCCGAATGAAGAGAAACGTCGTGTTCGCACGAACGACCGCCAAAGATCACACCAACGCGGAGTTTTTGTTGCTTCATTCTCTCCCTCTTTTTCTAGAATTTTTCCAGTATGGTTTGTAAGCCAAGCGGGCTGGAGCCTTTGAGGAGAAGGAGATCAGTGCTCTGAATGTTCTCCTTAAGGAAGGCGATCATATCCCGCTTGGTACTCTCCATCTGAGCCTGATCTGCCGGGTCTGCCTTGAACAAAAAGAGCCTGTCTGCTGGCATCCCTGCTTCTCGGGCTCCTTCCACATAGAAGCGGGCCTGATCGCCAATGGCAACCAGGTAATCAACCTGACCAACAAGTGCCTGACCGGTCGCGTAGTGTTCGTCACGGGCATACTGAGCAAGATCGAGCATATCACCCAGAACGGCCCAGCGTTTCCCTCCCTCGGTCAGGTCAGTTCCATGCAACACCGCGATGCTCGCGAGAATAGACTGGCGGTTGGCCTTGGAGGAATCATCAATGAGGGTGCTTCCGTTGGGACCCCGTTTGATCTCACCGCGCCCTTTCACCGGAACAAGGGAAGCGAGCGCCGAACTGATGGCCTCGGGCGCGACACCAGCCAGGAATCCTGCCGTGGCTGCGGCTAGCGCCGTGCTCACCCCATGTTTGCCGGGGATCTGAAGCTGCACTGGCAGATGCACGTCGTGATAATGGAGCGTGAAAGCATGCCCATGAAGTGCATCACCCTGTAGATCGCTGGCCCAAACCTCGGCTCTCTCATCCAGACCGTAGTACATGACACGAGCCTGGGTCTTCTGACTCATAGCGCGTACTTGAGGATCATCGTAGTTAAGAAGAGCAATGCCATCTGGCGCAAGTGCCTCTACCACTTCACTCTTGGCAATCGCAACGCGCTCTGGAGATCCAAATGTTCTGAGATGAGCGGAGCCAACGTTGGTAACAATCGACCAGTCAGGATGAACAATGCTACACAGCCAGGTGAGTTCGCCCACCCATTCGGCCCCCATCTCTAGCACAGCATAGCGGTGCTCAGGTTCTAAGCGGAGCACAGTTAAGGGGAGGCCTACCTCGTTATTGTAGGAGGCATAGGGTTTGAGGGTAGGTGCCTGTTGACTCAGGACGGCAGCGACGGCCTCTTTTGTCGTGGTCTTGCCATTACTGCCGGTAATAGCGATCATGGTGGTGTTCTGCTGACGCTTCGCACGAACACGTGCGGTGGCAACAAGCGCCTCTACCACATTGGGAACGACACATTGAAGAAAGTGCGGAGGGACATCCTCGGCAGGTTCGGTACAGAGAACGCCCAGCGCACCCGCCTGCGCAACAGCAGGGATGAAGCTGTGCCCATCGACCTTTGCCCCTTTGATCGCAACGAAGAGATCGCCAGGTCCTACTTGACGACTGTCATGCTGAGCTGAGCGGAAAAGGAGGTCTGGATCGGGAGGAACACCACTCAGTACCTGGACTTTTCCCGCATTCCCTTGCAGCATATCATGGTAAGAAAACATTCCCGTCGCTCCTTTCTTCCTCTGAAAGGCTATTTTCAACAAAATCTCTTTATGCCGGGCCACTCTACCTCCTAAAGAGGATGTGCGCCTCGCGCCGAAGCCGGGTCAGCCCTTGCTGACGTTCTTGCTCCGTGTGAACACAACGGGCCGCGTATCACGCGCTCCCTCGCACCGAAAAGCCCCAATCCAGCAGGTCGCGGGCATCCGTATAGCGCGCGTCGTCGCTGGGCGCACCCAGCACTACCCCCACCAGTTGCTGCCCGTTGCGGGTCGCCGAAAACACGAGGCAATCACCTGCCTGACCCGTGGTGCCCGTCTTCACCCCATTGGCGCCGGGATAGCCGGTGTTGGGCGCGAGCAGTTCGTTGGTATTTTTGAGTGGAGGAAAGGCATGGTGCTGCCTGCTGTCAGGGATGGTATAGACATACGTGTCGATCAGGGTGGAAAAGAAGGGCAGCCGCAGTGCGAACCGGGTCAGGTTGACCAGATCGCGGGCCGACGTATAGTGCTCAGGTGCATCCAGGCCATGAGGATTCACATAGTGGGTATGGGTTAAGCCCAGAAACTGCGCCTGCTGATTCATCAGATCAATAAAGTTTGCGCCGCGCTCTTTGCTCACCGCATCGGCAATGGCGATCGCGGCGTCATCCCCAGATGGCAGCAGCAGCCCATAGAGCAGTTGGCGCATGGTCAACACATCACCCGGAAGGAGTCCCATGCGGCTGGCATCAGGCGGAAGATCGAGCACATCGCTGCCCATCGTCACCGATTGATCAAGATGCCCGGTTTCCAGCGCCATCACAGCGGTCATAATCTTGGTAGTGCTTGCCATAGGCAGTTCGGCGTCCACATTGTGCCCAAAGAGAACCCGATGCGTAGTCACATCTTCCAGCATACTGGCTGCCGCCTGAATCGATGGAGGCGCAGGCAAGAAGAGGCGCGGAGTGGGGGTAGGGGTGGGGATACCCCTCGGGCTGCCTGAGGGCAGCAGCATAATCCCACGCGCCAGCAGCCCCATCTCCAGCAGCAGGAGCCCTGCCAGTACGATCAGCAACCGATGTTTACGTTGTTTCCAGCGGCTAGCGGTTTCAGGTGGTGCGTAGAGTAGTGATCTCTGCATTTCTTCCTCTGAAAGGCTATTTTCAACAAAATCTCTTTACGCCGGGCCACTCAGATCGAGCCTTCCAAGTGCCTCTTGAAAGGCTGCTTCATCGATGTTGCCGCCGGAAACGACCGCGACGGCTTTTTGATCCGGGCTCGCCTGTGGATAGCGCAATGCAGCCGCGAGCGCAGCCGCTCCCGCTCCTTCCGCGCGAATGCCATTATGCTGCCAGAGCAGACGAATAGCCTGATCGATTTGTGTATCGGAAACCAGAAATATCTCAAGGTTCCGGGCCTGTTGTGCGATCTGGAAAGGAATAGCTCCGACCTGCCGAATCAGGAGTCCCTCGGCGCGGCCCACCACCTGCTCTAATATCACTCGCCTCCCGTGAGCGAGCGAGAGAGACATCGCTGGAGCACCATCAAGTTCAACCCCAACGATCTTCACCCTTTTCTCCTGATTCTGAACGTATTGAAGACAGGCCGCGAGGAGTCCTCCACCTCCAACCGGCACGAACACCACGTCGAATGCTTCAGGGTGCTGGTCCTCAATCTCAGAAAAGAGGCTGGTATTGCCAGTGATAATGTCATGATCGTCAAATCCAGAAATGTAGGTTGCTCCCGTTTCCTCCGCAAAAGAGACAGAAGTCACCCTGGCCTGCTCATAGTCGCCATCCACCTTCACGACGGTTGCTCCATTCGCCTCTATCGCCGCTATCTTGACGTGAGCCGTTTGAGCAGGGACAAAGATGCGCGCCTGAATGCCACGGATGCGAGCAGCTATTGAAAGTCCCAACCCGTGACTTCCTGTGGAAGCTGCTGTCACGACCTGTCCCGTCGAAAGTCCACACAAAACTCGATAGCAATTTCCTCGAAACTTGAAAGCTCCGGTGATTTGTCTGGTTTCATCTTTGAGCCAGAGTTCTTTCCAGGGAGTCTGAGCATCGTTATATGGACATAAAGGAGTTTGAAGAACATGCTCATAAAATGACGAAGTACGTTCCGTTCCCCAGAGATGCATAAGTGGCATAGATGGCTCCTGTCTCCTTATCTGAAGCTGCGCGATCAGATCTAACGTTCACACCCTCTACTTTAGCGACTTGCGAAGCCCTCGTCATCGTGGAACTTGCCTAGGGGAAATAGGTGTTGAAGCTGCACTTTTTACGGTAGTAATTTTCGGGAGGGCGCGGTTCGCCATTGCTGGTATACTATGGAATCTCAGAGGTTCCATCAGCGAGGGAGAGACCATTCCATGATGAAGAGGATTTTGACGAAAGAGCCGTTGCGCTGGTTTCTACTGCTCTGGATAGCGGTGGTAGTTGTCGGAGCGCTTCTGAGCAGTAATATGAACTCGACTTTTGGGAGTAACAACAGCGGCCTACCTACGATCATTCGGAATATTATCAGGCAACTGCAACGTAGTGTTGACCTGAATAACCCCCTCCCCCCCGGACTGAATAACCCACCCCCTCCCTCATTGATCCTCATCTTTCTCCTGCTCGCTGCACTCTATAGCTTTTTGCTCTGGAGTGGGCTTTCTGAGCGTGTGCAGCCCCGGTTCTTTTGGCTGTATTTCTTGCTCCAAGGTCTGCTCGTTGCAGTCATGCAGTGGACGCTGGCGGAGCATGACCTCGCATTGAATTTCTATGCATTGCATTTCTATCTGGTGCTGACACTGTGCGCGGTAGCCATGTTCAAACGTGCTGCTCCGGTGCTGCTGGTTGGCATGAGCTGCCTGGTGCTTTTTTTTGCCTTGCTTGGCATCCACATCCCCCAGGATGTCCCCCCCAAAATGTATTTGGAGGACTGGCTCAACCTCTGGAACTTCTCCGATCTGACAACGATTGTCTTTATCGTGCTGGGATACTTGATTTTGTACGCGCAGCAATCCCAGTCCCAAATACAGCTCGAACAGGCACACCGGGAGCTCCAGGGAGCACATAGCAGGTTAGCAGCATCATCCAGGCAAATTGAAACGCTGACCAGGTTCGCCGAGCGCCAGCGCATAGCACGTGAACTGCATGATACCCTGGCACAGGGAATAGCTGGGATGGTCATGCAATTGGAGGTCACTTCTGCTCAGTTGCATCGCAAGAACTATCAGCAGGCACAAGAGGTACTCAGCCAGGCACTCGCCGACGCCCGCACGACATTGCAAGAGGCGCGACATGCCATTACCGATCTGCGTTCCAGAACACCTCGCGTTGATCAACTCATCTCTTCAGTTCAGCAAGAGATCACGCATTTTTTCCAGAAGACAGGCATCGTGCATCACACCAACCTGAACGACCTGATTCACACTCCTGCTCCCGCTTGCGAACATGTCCTGCGCTTTATCGGCGAAGGGTTAAACAATGTGGCACGCCATGCCCATGCTCACCAGGTAAGTGTAGAAGCAAAGATCGTGGAAAAGTGGCTCGTGATCACGGTGCAGGATGATGGTCAGGGTTTTGATCCTACTAACCAGGCTCTTTATACTGGCCATTATGGATTGCTGGGGCTACAAGAGCGGGCCCATCTGGTAGAGGGAACAGTCTCTGTAAACAGTTCAGATGGAAAGGGTACGGTACTTGAGTTCCGTGTCCCTCTTGCGGCAGCAGACAATCCGGCCTCATCTGTCAATCTGGTTTCTTTCCCCCCAGTGAGCGTAGAGGATCACACCTATGCCTGAGAAGATTCGCGTGATCATCGCCGACGATCACCCAATCGTCCGTTCTGGCCTGCGCTTGATGCTTGGCATGGAAGAAGGGATTGAGTTGGTGGGTGAAGCCGCTGATGGAAGTGCCGCGCTTCAACTGATTGGTTCGCTTCAACCCGATGTGGTTTTGATGGATTTGCGAATGCCTGTTATGGATGGGTTAGAGGCAATTGAACGCATACGTACCCAGTGGCCGCAGATCGCCATTATCGTCTTGACGACCTATGATGAGGACAACCTGATGCTGCGTAGCCTTCAAGCGGGTGTACGTGGCTATTTGCTGAAAGAGAGCAGCCTTGACACCGTATTGCAAGCGATAGAGAGCGCTGCCCGTGGCGATATGTTGCTACAACCAGATGTGATGAAACGCATTCTGCATCACGCAGCGCGTGGCGGCAGTTCCCCATCACCGCTCCAAGAGAACAATGACTTCCACCTGACGGCACGAGAGCGGGAAGTGTTGGCCGGAATCGCATCTGGAGAACGCAGTAAAGAAGTTGGCGCTCGTCTGGGCATTACACGTCGCACCGTTGAGACCTATCTCAACAGTATCTACATCAAGCTGAATGTTGATTCGAGGGCAGCGGCTGTCGCTGTTGCAATCGAACACGGTCTGCTTTCGCAGCGAAGAGAGGAGAGCGCAGGTATTTAGTGTGAAACTGGGGCGTGTGCGTCGCGTGCCAGTGACAGCGTTAGAGCAGTTCCTGGCACGATTGGAGTTCGGTGATGTCTCGACATGATCTGGCTTTGGTCTTTCCCAGCCAGATCATGCCAGGCAGAGAAAGGGCCGTGATGAGAAAAGCTAAGAACCGAACTGGTCCTGAAGCGGCTCCGCTCAGCAGAACCAGGATTCAGTGAGATGTGGCGTGGCTTTCTGGATACTGGAAGGGCGGCTGCTGTGCGCGGCGCTCAGAACCAGGCCAGCCGCTTCTTCGGCCAGCGCTTTGATGGCGTAGAACGTTTCTTCTGCGGGGGCGTTGGCGCGCTCGTCTGCCTCCACCAGCGCGGCGATATCGCGCTGAAGCTGGTCCATGCGCGGGTCGGGGTGCGTCCACTGATAAGTGAAAGCGGCGGCATCCAGATCGCCCAGATGGGGGCGCATCGCGGGCTGCTCCAGCAGCGCCGAACCTGGCGGCAGCAGCAGCCGGATGGAATAGTGGACAGGATCAATCTGCCCGATCAGGTGCTGCTGCTCGACAAAGGCGAGCAAGTTCAGGTAGTCATCCAGCGTGGTCCAGGGCGTGAATGGCAAGAGCGAGGGGCGCATGGGAATGCCCGCATCTGCCAGAATGGCTAATGCTTCGATGACATCGGCCCTGGTATGGCCTTTATCCAGATGAGAGAGAACATGATCGCTGACCGCCTCCACCGCCGAGACGATGAACGCGCAGCCCAGCGCTTTGAACTCCGTAAAGCGTTCTCGGTGCTCCAGAATATGCTCGATCTTGATGGTGGCATCGAAGGTGAGCGCGGGAAACTCGGCGTGCATGGCGCGCAGGATGTTCAGCGAGTGGCCGGGACCGTTCAGGAAGTCTGGGTCGCCAAAGGTGATGTGCTGCGCGCCCATCTGGACCTGCGCGCGAATGTCTTGCAGAACAACCTCTCTGGGCAGAATAAAGAAACGGCCCCCGTAGACGGGCGTGATGGGACAATGCAGGCAAGTGTGTAGGCAGCCCCGGCTGGTTTCCACATAGCCCACCAGCGCGAACTCGTCGCCCTGTTGCAGCCGGGCGTAGCGCTGAAGCGGAGGCAGCATCTGGCGATCAGGCTGGATGAAGGGCAGGCGGCGCAGAATGGGCGCGGCAGGCTGGCTCTGGGTGCCTATGCCGGGCAATGTGGCATGGTTGCCCTGTTCAAGCGTCTGAACAAGCGCCAACAGCGCTTGCTCGTATTCGCCGCCGATGACAAATTCGATGCCCTGCTGATGCAGATAGTCGGCGTTGAGCGAGGCGTAGAGTCCATAGAAGCAAAGCCGCGCAGCCGGATTGAGCGTGCGCACGCGCTCGGCCACGCGCATTGCCAGCCGCAGGGCGGTGTGCATGGGCACGGAGACGCACACCAGTCTGGCCTGGGTGATAGAATCATCCATGAGGGGTTCGACGGCGGTATCGATGGCGACAGGAGCAAATCCGGCTTGCTTGAGGACGGCCAGGGGCGAGGCGAGGTTGAGCGGCTGATGCCCAAGCTCGTAGCAGGAAATCAGCAGGATTGCGCCGGGTGTTCTCATTTCTTGCGCTGGGGCGCGCCGCCGCCCTTGTGCCCTGCTCCGACTGGCGCGCCTTTGCTGCCTTCGGGCGTCCAGCCTTCGGGCATCTTCGCCTGCGGGCCGAAGAAGAACTCTTCCATCTGCTCGCGCAGCAGCTTGCGCGCGTCGGGGTCGGCCATGTTCAGGCCGTAGTGATTGATGATGAGCGTTGCCTGGGCGGGCCACATGGCGTATGCTTCGGCAGAGATGTGCTCGTAAATGCGCTGGCCGAGTTCGCCGGAAAAGGGCGGCTTGTCCAGGCCGGGCAGTTCGCGCCCCAGTTTGACACAGTGAACCATGCGTGCCATAGTTGTTTCTCCTATCGCCGATAAAGGCGTCTCTTAAGAGAAGTGTATCGTGCGTGAGATAGTGCTGTCAAATAGCCAGCCTGAGCCTACATCAGACAATCAGGGGCCGCGTGTTCTCTATCTTGGCTCGGCGGGCGACTTTTCGGTCCCGCCGCTGTTAGCGCTGCTGGCTGATGGGCTGCCTATCTGCGCGGTGGTGCTGCCCGTCGTTGCTGCCAGCAAGCCGGTCATCAGGCACGAACCGGTGAATGTAGGGCGCGCGCAGCTTCCACTACTTTCGCCGTTCATGAATCGGACCATCGCGCAGATTGCCTGGGAGCAGCATATTCCAGTGGTAGAGGTTGGCGCGCCCTCCAGCGCAGAAACACTGGAAACGCTGGCAGCCTTCCAGCCAGATGTAATCTGCGTCGCGTGCTGGCCGCGGCGACTGCCCAAAGCGCTGCTCGCGCTGTCGCCGCTGGGCTGCCTGAACCTGCATCCGTCGCTCTTGCCAGCCTATCGCGGGCCGAGTCCCGGCTTCTGGGTGTTACGCAACGGCGAGCCTTATACCGGTGTGACCATCCATCTGATGGATGAGCATCTGGATACGGGCGATATCCTGCTCCAGCAAGCTATCGAGATTCCCGAGGGCATCAGCAGCGCGGCACTGGAACAAGCATGCGCGAATGTGGGCGCGCCGTTGCTGGCTCAGGCGGTGCGAGCGCTGGCGGCGGGCACTGCCGTCAGAACGCCGCAATCGCTAGAGGGCAGCAGCTATTATTCCTGGCCGAAAGATGAGGATTTCAGCGTGCCGGTGACGCGCCCGGCGCGCTGGGCGTTCAACTTTCTGCGCGGTGTGGCTGACTGGAACGGCCCGCTGGAACTGCGCATTGGCGCTGAACGCTTTCCGGTGCGCCGGGCGCTGGACCATCAGCCCGACGCGCTGCTGGGCCAGCCCTATCGCCGCCAGGGCGATGAACTCTGGGCACAGTGCGCGCCGGGCGTGGTGCATGTGTTGCTAGGTTGATTCAGCGCAGCAAGACGTAATCTTGCAGGAAGCGCTCCATGCGCTCGATGTACGCCTTGATGGTGTGGGCACGCGCCCAGCCGTGGCCCTCGCCAGGATAGATTTCCATCTCGACGGTCTTGCCCGCGCGTTTCAGCGCTTCCTCCATGGCCGTGGCCTGATCTTTGGTGACGACGGGATCGATCTCGCCTTGCAGCAGCAGGACGGGGGCCTGGAAGCGGTCCACGTGGAAGAATGGCGACCACGCGCGATAGCGTGCATACCCCTCTGGCAGTGGCCCGACGATGCGGTCAAGGTAGTGAGCTTCCAGCCGGTGTGTGGTGCGCGCCAGATTGAAGAGATCAGTGACGCCGAAGAGGCTGACGCCCGCCTTGAAGCGCTCGGGGAAGGTCGCCAACAGTTGCAGCACCGCATAGCCGCCCGCGCTGCCGCCCAGGGGCACGACGCGGCCAGGGTCGGCCCAGCCCTGCGCCAGCACAGCATCCACACCATCGACAATATCGGCCATGTCTTTGCCGCCCCACTCGTTGCGCAGCGCCTGGATATAGGCGCGGCCATAGCCCGCGCTGCCGCGCACGTTGGGAACAAAGATGCCCCAGCCGCGCTGGATGAAATATTGCCCGATGGGGTCCCAAGCCTTGAACGTCTGGCCGGTCGGGCCGCCGTGAATCAGCACCAGCAGCGGCACGCTGGCCTGGCCGTTGGGCGCGTGCGTGGGGCGGTAGACGAAGCCGTGCAGCGTCAGGCCATCTTGGCCTTGCCAGGTGAGCGCTTCGGGCACACGCATGCCCTCGCCAGTCAGGCCGCCCACCGCGCAGGTATAGAGGTCGCGCTGCTCGCCAGAGGCTGCATCGATGCTGACCACCGTTGTAGGCTGCGTTGGGCCACGTCGCAGCCCCAACAGCGCGGTGCCGCGCGGCGACCAGCGCAGAGCGGAAAACAGATTGCCATCTACATCGAGGTCACGTGCTGTGCTGATGGCCCCGGTTTCTTCGTTGACCGCCAGGATGCGTGGCTTCAAGCAGGCGTCATCGTTGCGCGCCAGGGCGATCTGCTGCCCATTGGGTGCCCAGGCATAGGTGCAATCGCCCGACCCCCACTGCGGCCCGCCATGCTCGAACGGTTCTTCCAGCCAGGGCACGGGCGAGGAGCCATCCCCGGCGGCGCGCCAGAGGTTGAGGTAGCCGCCTTTGTCGCAGAGGAAGGTTAAGGTCTTGCCACTGGGCGACCAGCGCGGCTGCGCGCAGGAGACTTCTGGCTCGCCCATCACCACGCGGCGCTCGCCCGTTTCCAGATTGTAGATGACGACGCGGCTTTCGTCCCAGCCCATGTTGGGTACAGACCATTCCAGCCAGGCCAATTGCCGCCCATCTGGCGACCAGGCGGGGTCGGCGGCAAAATCGGCCTCCACGGGCACGCGGTGCGGCCAGCCCAGGCCCTCGGCATCGGCTATGCCGATGGAACTGGCCTTGCCATTGTCGGAAACATAGGCAATCTGTCGCCCATTGGGCGAATAGGCCGGGGCCGAAACGCGCCCTTCGCCGGTGGAGATGCGCCTGGCTGTGCCGCCGTTGGGCAGCGGCACCTGCCAGAGCGCGCCATCCGCGCCGACAAAGGCCAGCGCGTCGCTGCGCACAGTATAGAAGCCACCGGCATAGGCAGCGGCAGGCGCGGGCGCGGGGTCAGAGGTCAGGCGCAAGATCGGTCCGCCGTCAAGCGGGAGCTTGAGCAGCGTGGCGCGGCCATCGTGCGTTTCCACCACGAACACCGCCGAGCCATCGGCGGACCAGCGCGGCTCACCCAGCGCGCGCAGGCTGGCGATCATGCCGGGGGTGAAGGTCGTCTCAAAGTACCCTGGTCGGGGGGCAGGATAAGGCACAGTGTCATCCTCCTTTGAACGCATACGGCTTTGTAATGCTTCTTGTGCTGTGTATTATACCCTTGAGGCTCAGAAGCCGTGGATGAGATATATGGCTCCCAAGTACCTCACCCCATAGATGGTGTAGTTTTTGTAGATTTTTGACAGGTTCTGCGGTAAGGTTCTTCGTGATTAAGAAAGATAAAATACTCTTCTGAAGAAGTATCCTTACGAAGAATCTACAAAAACTACACCATCTATGGGTGTGTGAGAAAACGAGACCGAGGAGGAGCAGAGACAGAGATGACACTCGACCTGATTGTGCGCAATGCCCGCCTGCCAGGGCAGAGCGCACTGACCGATCTTGGCGTGCAAGGCGGCGTGTTTGCGCGCATTGGCCCAAACTTGCAAGAGAGCGCTGCTCGCGAGATCGACGCGGGCGGGCGGCTGGTGTCGCCGCCGCTCATCGATTGCCATGTCCATCTGGATGCCGTGCTGACGGTGGGCCAGCCGCGCCACAACCAGAGCGGCACGCTCATCGAGGGCATTCAAATCTGGAGCGAGCGCAAGCCATCGCTGACGCACGAAGACGTGAAGCGCCGCGCCACCGAAGCGATCAAGTGGGAGGTGGCGCAGGGCGCGCTCTTCATACGCTCGCACGTGGATGTCTGCGATCCGAATCTGGTCGCGTTGCGCGCTATGCTGGAGGTGCAGCAGGAGGTGAGGGACATTTGCGAAGTGCAGATCGTCGCCTTTCCGCAGGATGGCATTCTTTCGTTCCCCAACGGCAAGGAGTTGATGGACGAGGCCATGCGCCTGGGCGCGAACGTCGTCGGCGGCATCCCACATTACGAGTGGACGCGCGAGATGGGCGTGGAAGATGTGCATGTGGCCTTTGAACTGGCGCGCCGCTATAACCGCGACATCGACTGTCACTGCGACGAGACCGACGACCCGCATTCCCGCTTTACCGAGGTGATGGCCGCCAATACCTTGCAGCAGGGCTGGAATGGCCGCGTGACGGTCAGCCACTGCACGGCGATGCACTCCTGGGACAACGCCTTCGCCTTCAAGCTGATTCGGCTGCTGGCGCGTGGCCGCATGAACGTCATCTGCAATCCCTACGATAACATCATCCTTCAGGGCCGCTTCGACACGTACCCGAAGCGGCGGGGCATGGCGCGGCTGAAAGAATTATTGCAGGCGGGCGTCAACGTCTCGCTGGGGCACGATTCGATTATGGACCCCTGGTATCCGCTGGGCCGGGGCGATATGCTGGCTGCGGCCAGCCTGGCGCTGCACATCGCGCAGATGAGCGGCCACGACGAGATTGCCACGATGTACGACCTGATTACGACGAACGCGGCGCGCACGCTCAACGTGACAGACCGCTATGGCATCGAGGAGGGCAAACCGGCCAGCTTCATCATCGTGGACGCCGCCGACGCGCACGACGCGCTGCGGCTGGTGCCCGCGCGGCTGCATGTCATCAAGGCTGGGCGCGTCGTCGCCAGCACCACGCCCAGCCAGAGCCGCCTCTTCCGCGAGGGCGCGGAGGAAGCGATTACCTTTGTGCCCAGCCAACCCCTAGCTTGACCTCATCCGATACAATGCGAGAGCAGCCCATCCTTCGGGCTGCTCTCGGTGTAGTTCAGACGATCAGAGACGATGGGTTAGCGCTTGTAGCGGGAAAGCTCCCAGCGGCGCAGCACAAAGTAGATCACTCCGGCAACCACGATTGCCAGCGGGAAGCCAACGTCGGCGTCACTCCATGCTTTTGCTAGTGGACCCTCGTAGCCAAACGTTGCGGCCTGGTTGATGCCCAGCGCCGCTACCGCAATCCCAACGACCATAGCGACCACCGCAGCAATGCCCACCGGAAGTTTGCTGCTGTTTTCGTAGTCTTCAACCGGATATTTGCCCTTGCGGAAGACAAAGTGCTCGAGCAGCACCACTGCATTCCAGGCTCCGAGCCAGTAGGCGATCAGCAGCAAGAAGCCTTCCAGCTTGAAATTGAAATTGGCTTCGAGAGCCAGCGCGACGAGCACATACACCACCGCGCCAGCCAGGGTCAGAATCCAGCGCCTGATTCTCAAACCCAAGACCTGTGTAGAGAGCGCGAAGCTGTAGTCATTCGGCACGTTGTTGGCAATGGTGCTGAATGCCAACAAGACGACCACCAGGCCACCGATGCCGCCGGTTCCAATTGAATCGGCAATTACGGTGCCAGCCGGAGCGTTATTGAAGACATCGCCGGGCACGGCAGAAGCCAGCAGCACGCCCAGGATTTCCAGGATGACGCAGGGAACTGCGACTCCAGAAAGGGCGTACCAGAACACCTTGCGGGAGGAGGTTTCCACCGGCTGGCGGCGTGTGTAGTCGGCGGCATAGGAGGACCACCCGACGGCATAGCCAAACACAGCGCCGCCAAAGGTGGCGATGCCAGCGAACAGCAAGATGCCGCTGCCCAGCGCGCCCGCGCCGATGCTATCCGTGTTGAATTTACCGGAGGCGGCAATAAAGACATAGGCAAAGAGGATGAACATCACGATCCAGGCAAAGCGCTCGTAGCGGTGCACGATGAAGTAGCCGAAGACGCTGACGGCGGTGGTGACGATTGCCAGGAAGAGCAGCGCGGCCCATTGGGGAATCGTGCCAGCGCTCCAGGTGACAATGATCTGCGAGCCGATCAACGCATTGACGGCGCTCCAGCCGATGCAGGCCAACATGTTAAAAATGGCCGGAAGCTTGGCACCTTGAAGCCCAAACGCAAAGCGTGAGAGGGGCATCTGGGCCAGGCCAGTCTTGGGGCCAAGCGTGCTGAGGAGGGAAACCGGTAGGACGCCAAGAATGGTAAAAATGACAATGACCAGCACAGAACCCCAGAACCCTAGTCCCATAAAGGCGCTGAGCGTTCCCAGCGCCACGGTGGCGACCACGGCATTGGCCGACCACCAGAGCCACATGGTATCCAGAAGTTGGGTATGTTGCCGGTTATTTTCGGCAACACGCTCAATGCCGGATACCTCAAAGCCTGTTGATTCTTTCTCTACTGTAACAGCCATGCAACTCTCTCTTTCGCTCGTTGATGGTGCATCACGATAAGTCCGTTGTGTGTTGACAGTGCTTTCCAGAACGCGGCGGCCTTCTTTACAAGAAGACCTCTGGATTTCACGGGGTCTCCAGACCCGTGAAGATGTGCAACTGCCATTGCGCCTGTGGTCCATCACGCGGCTTTCGATCAGGGCATCTATGATCCAGCCGCAAGGCCAGGCTAGCTCAGATTATAAGTAAGTAAGGGAGGAGAAAGCTTATAATAGCAGTTTTGCCGCTTTTTATTGCATACCCATACAGTCTGGAGAGGCCAATCAAGACGGCGTATCACTGGCGTCTTGAGCAAGAAGAGGGAGATTATTGCCCTGGCAATAGCTGACATCCAAACACAAGTATACACCATCCTTTCGTAGATTGGAACCATTTTCTTGAATGTGCATTTTTCCACTTGTGGAATGCACTACAATACCTATAAGTCCTGATCCTCGTTGGAGGAGTGTTGACGAAAGTCAAGCGGCCTGTTACCATTCCCCCCGGGAACCAAGTTGCGCGAGATTGGGGAATATGAGGAGGCCAAGCGATGTCCTTTTCAGCAAGACAGACACAAGATCAACGCCCACCTCGGCGTCCCTTCCCTGCCCGTTCCATCGCGGGCAGCCAGGAAGCGCCCGCCCAGGACGCACCCGCGCCCTCGCCAGCCACCCCTCGCTCACAATCCCTCGCGCGGCCTGCTGGCGTGGCGCAGGAATCTGTGGACACGCCATCTCAGCCTGCGGAGGGCGAAGGACGGCTCACCAGCGCCTATCCGGTTTTTATGATCGTCTTCTTCCTGGTCTTCTTCAGTTACCTGTTCTATCTCCAGGCTCGCAACGATGTGCCCACCAATGGCATGCTGCGCGGCATCAGCGACCTCTTTGTCTTGATCGGCTCGGGTATATGCGCGGTGGTATGCAGTATGACCGCGTTCAAGCTGCGCCGCATGCAAGCATCCTCCGCTGGCCTGCTGGTTCGCCGGGCCTGGGTTGGCTGGCTGTGTCTGGGCGGGTCGGCCTTGTTCTATTCCATCGGGCAGATCATCTGGACCACCTATGACGCCAAAACCTCCAGCTTTCCCTTTCCAGCCATCTATGACCCCTTTTACCTGGCGGTGTATCCGTTGGGCTGGGTAGGCATCGCTTTGCTCATCCCGCGCAGCGGTTCGGCTGCCGGGCGCACCCGTCTGATGTTAGACGCGGGAATAGCTGTTGCTTCGGCCCTGGCGCTCTCCTGGTATTTCATCCTTGGCCCCACCATCTCCTCTTTGAGCGACAACCCGCTTGAAAAGACGGTGGCGCTGGCCTATCCGCTGGGCGACCTTTCGCTGTGTGTGGCGGCGGCGCTGCTGATCTTCGGGCCATCGGGCGCGCAGGCGTTGTCGAGTTCAATCTGGCGGCTGGGCATTGGCGTGACCTGGCTGGCGCTCACCGATTCCCTCTATGGCTATTTTCAACTGCAAGGGGTCTATCATACCGGCTTCTTGCAAGACGTGGGTTGGCCGATGGCCTGGCTCTTTATCGGCTGGGGAGCCTTGCTCTATCCCGATAACCTGGCGCGTTTGACCGGTCAATCGCTGGCAGATGAACCATCGCGTGGAAAATCGCGGTTGAGCACTGCCAGTGCCGCCCTGCGGGCGATTACCCCGGTGGTGCTGGCGCTGGTCACATGCAGCCTGCTTGTTCTGGAGGTGGCGCTCAAGGGCGGCGCGCCGCTGGTGCAGGTGATGCTGGTGTGTGCTGGCCTCTTCCTGCTGCCGGTGGTTCGCCAGTTGCTTACGCTGGTCGATAACTTTGTGCTGAATGATCGGCTGCGTATCGCGCTGGACCAGTCTCAGCAAGCCTTTCAGCGCAGTCAGCAAGAATTGCTGGTGACGAGCACACGTGCGCAGCAGTATGACGAACTGCGCGAAGGGATTGAAGAATTGCAGACCGTTCACGCGAAACTGGCGCGCGGCGATCTTGCCGTGCGGGCGCGTGTGGATGGGGCTTTGAGTCCGGTGGCGCAAAGTCTGAACCTTTTGATCGAGCGGCTTCAGCGCTGGGCACAGTTTGAACAGTCGAATCGCGTGCTGGAAAGTGAGGCCAACCGGCTGCGCGAAGCGCTCGATGCGCTGAGCGAAGGGCATCTGGCCGCGCTGCCAGGTGCGCGCAGCACGCTGCCCACGGGCGCGGCGCTGGTTTCCACGCTGCGGCTTCAGCGCCAGTTGGCGCTGCGCTTTGGGCATCTGCGCGAGGCGCTGGATATCCTGGGAACGCGCTGGAAGCTCTCCAAGGATACCGTTCACCAGGCCCAACTGCTGCTTCAGGAAAGCGAGCCGACCCAGCAAGTGTTGGCGGCGCAAGAGGCGCTTTTGCAGGTGGAACAAAAGCTGGACAGCAATCAAGCACTCCTTCAGGATATCTGGATGCAGATCAAGGCATACCAGCAAGGCAGTGGAATAGAGACTTCTTCAGTTGAACCTAGATGATATATTAAGCAGTTGACTGCTCAGGAGTCAGCTCATGAGGGCCTGCCTCAATCCACACGGAGGTCATTCTGCGCGCTCGATAACCCAGCGCCAGATTGTCTGCTCCACGCCAGGGTGCGGATTTTTGCTTGAAGAGGCCCCGATAGGCCCCTGGCATGTCATCAGTTTGTTCAAGCAGGGGCCTGCCGCTGATCTTTATCTCGCCGTCGAAGCCAGGGCACCCATGACCAGCCGCGCCAGCATGCTGGTGAAAGTGCTGCGCGGACCCATCGTTCAGCCCGCGCCCAGGGCTGAAGCGGCGCTGAATCAGCTTGCGGCGCTGCGCCATTCTCATATTCATCCGATTCAGGGCCGAGGCTGGACATCTCCGGGCGGCGCGCTCTATTTGCTTTCGCCCTATGAAGCGTATGGGTCGCTCCAATATCAGCCAGCCGAGCGCCAGCGTCTGCCGCCGCCGACGGTAGCGGCGCTGGTGCGCCAGATTGCGGAGGCGCTTCACTATGCTCACGAACGGCAGATGACGCACGGGCGACTGAAGCTGGAAAATTGCCTGGTGGTTGGTCCGGCGACGGTGCAGGTGAGTGATTTTTATCAGCCGCTCTTAGCCCACGAGGATTTTACGATTGCTCCCTATTACGTCGCGCCTGAACAATTTCTCAACCAGGCTGTACCTGCCTCTGACCAGTACGCGCTGGCGATCATCACCTATCAACTGCTGACCGCGCATTTCCCTTTTCCTGAAACGGAACCGCTGGCCGTGATGGCCCAGCAATTGCAACGCGACCCCTTGCCGATTAGCGCGTTTCGTTCGGACCTGCCCAGAATCGTCGATGCGACGCTGCGGCGTGCCCTGAGCAAGCACCCTCCGGATCGTTTCCCGACGGTTCTGGCTTTTGCTATGGCCCTCCATCACGCGCTGGAAGACGGCCCACGTATTACAAGCGCGCTTGATGTTTCCCATCGAGCCGCCCCCCAGAAATCACCCGAGGCGCAGGCGTCCACCCCGCAGGTGCTGCGCATCCCGACACCGATGCCGGGCGGCGCTGTGCGTCTTTGTCTGCTGCCAGGGCATACAGCCGAGGCGACTGTCCTGCGTTGGGCTGCCGATGGCATGCATCTGGCCTCGGCTGGCGCAGATCAGACGGTGCGTCTATGGCGCATCCAGAAGCATATTGGAACGCCGCTGGCTGTGCTGGAGGGCCATACGGCCCGGGTGCTGGCGCTCAGTTGGTCGCCCGATGGCGCTCTGCTCGCTTCGGCGGCGGCGGATGCCACGCTGCGCATCTGGGATGTCTCGCAGTTCACACGTCAGGCAGGCGGAAGCAGTCTTGGGAGAGCCTATAAAGTGCAGGCCGCATGGTGGGGCCACGACGGCGCGGCGTCGGCCCTCGATTGGTCGCCCGATGGCGCATACCTGGCATCGGGCGGCGCTGACCGCACCATTCGTCTGTGGGATGTCGCTGGCAAAGCCATAGGGGCCTGGCAGGCACATGGACGCGGCGGTGTGTCGGCGCTGGCCTGGTCTGCCGAGAGGAATCTGCTGGCGTCGGGGGGAGTAGATCATCAGGTGATGCTCTGGAATCCGACGACCAGATCGGGCCTGCTGACCTGCGTGGGCCACCAGGACGAGATACATCACCTGGCCTGGAGCGCGGATAACCGCCAGATAGCTGCCAGCGCTGGCAGGAAGGACGCACGCATTCGCGTGTGGGACGCGCAGACCGGCCAGCAGAAAGCAGCGGTGGGCGGAAATACGCGCGAGGTCGTGGGAATCTGCTGGCCGCCAGATTCCTCCTGGCTGGCCGTCGCTTCGGCGGATCGCTGGCTGCGCTTCTGGAGCATCGATCAGCCATCCAGTCAGCGGCCAGACCCACCTGTGGAGCTGGAGCGCACGCCACTTGCGATGGCAGGCGCGCCGCACAGCGGCCTGATTGCATTTGGCCTGGCTGATATGATGATTCTGGTCCTTCGTCTTACCGCCTGATTTCCTGTAGCCATAATCAGCGTGCGCGCGATTTCCTGTGCTATGTAAAGAAAGGTTCCTGGCATAATGAACGATCATGTTGCAAATGCTTCTGCTCTGGCAGATGGCGCGGCCTCTCCCGAGCAACTGCGGGCGCGCATTCAGGTGGCGCGCGGCAAACAACCGGCAGACCTGGTGTTTCGCAATGGGCAGGTGGTGAACGTCTTCTCCAACGAAGTCTATGAGGCAGACGTTGCTGTGCATCAGGGGCGCGTGGCGGGGATTGGCCCGCGCGGCTCCTATCAGGGCGCGCGTGAGGTCGATTTGAAAGGGCAGTATCTAGCGCCCGGTCTGGTCGAGGCACATACGCATATCGAAGACGCGCTGCTGGTCCCTGGCGAGTTTGCCCGCGCGCTGGCTCCGCATGGCACCACCACCACCGTGAGCGACCCCCACGAGATTGCCAATGTTGCCGGTGTGCCTGGGCTGCGCTGGATGCTGGCGGCGGCTGAGGGCATTCCGCTGCGCGTGATGTTCACCCTGCCCTCCTGTGTGCCTGCCAGCCCTTATGAGAGCGCCGGAGCGAAGCTGACTGCCGAAGATTTGCTGCCGCTGGCCCGCGACCCCCATATCGCCTCGGTGGGCGAGGTGATGAATTATCCAGGCGTGCTGGAAGGCGACGCGGTGCTGCTGGATATGATTGGCCTGGGCCAGCCAGGGCGCGCAACGCCTCGCGGCTTGCCAGTGGATGGGCATGCCCCCGAACTGCGCGGCCTTGATCTGTGCGGCTATGTGGCGGCTGGCGTGCAGGCTGACCATGAAACCGTTGGCCCTGAAGAGGCGTTGGAAAAGGTGCGCCTGGGCATGTGGCTCTGGGTGCGCGAAGGTTCGACGCGCAACCTGGAGGCGCTGCTGCCGGTGGTGTTGGAGCATTTGCCGGAGCGCGCCGGATTCGTGGCTGATGACCGCACGCCGGGCGATTTGCTGCGCGAAGGTGATCTGGACCATGTGATTCGGCAGGCGGTGGCGCGGGGGCTGGCTCCCCTGCAAGCCATTAAGATGGCAAGCCTGCACCCCGCGCAGTATTTCCGTTTCTATGATCGCGGCGCAATTGCGCCCGGCTATCTGGCTGATGTAATCGTCGTGCCTGATCTGCGCGATTTTCGCCCGCGTCAGACCTACGTGGGCGGCGAGTTGATCGCCGAAGATGGGCAGGCACTCTTTACGCCGCGCCCGTTGCCCACCGGCTGGGGCGACACGATTGAGCGCACCGTGCGCCTGCACGATTTCAGTGTGGAGCGTTTGCGCCTGCCAGGCTCCAGCGGCACGGCGCGCGTGATTGGCCTGATTCCCGATCAGATTGTGACGGAAGATCGGCGCATGGAGGTGCAGGCGGTGGATGGCGCGCTGCTGGCCGACCCCTCGCGCGACCTGCTGAAGGTAGCTGTGGTGGAGCGCTATGGCAGCGGGCGCGTTGGCGTTGGCTTGCTGCATGGCCTGGGCCTGCGCGCCGGGGCCATGGCTTCTTCAGTGGCGCACGATGCCCACAATATCGTGGTGGTGGGCACGAATGATGAGGATATGGCGCTGGCCGTGCGCGAGATCGAGCGCCTGCAAGGCGGGCTGGTGATTGCGCAGCAGGGCGCGGTCATAGATCGGCTGCCTTTGCCGCTGGGCGGCATCGTGTCGCCGCTTCCGGCAGCCGATGTGGCGACAGCGCTGGAACGCCTGGACCGCGTGGTGGCTGGCATGGGCGTGGAGATTGCCCACCCTTTCGGCTTCCTGTCGTTCCTGGCGCTGAGTGTGGTGCCGACGCTGAAAATCACCGATTTTGGCGTGCTGGATGTGGAAACCTGGAAAATTGTCTCGATTCAGTAAGGGCTTCATACCTACGAAGAAAGAAGGGCTGGCCCTCCAAAGGCCAATTCTTCTTTCTTCGTAGAAATTCAATCTATTTACTGCGCCGCTTTGTGCCACCACTCGCCGATGTTCCACTGATTGCCGATGGCGGTTGGGTTGGGGAAGTAGTTGCCCACGCTGGCGTCGGTCAGCGTAATGTTGGCGCGCTCGTACAGCGGCACCTGATAGACCTGCTGAATCATATAGGATTGGATGTTTTTGTAAATCGTCGAGCGCTGCTGCTGGTCAAGGGTCGCGCGGCCTTGCTGGAGCAGATTATCCAGCTTCGGGTCTTGCAGGTGCTGATAGTTCGTGCCGGAGGGGTCTTTCTCGGTGGGAATCTGGCTGCTGTGATAGGCTGTGTAGAGGTTGCCATCAGAGTCCAATGTCAGCACGTAGGCATAGAGCGCCAGATCGTAGTTGCCCGAGGCCAGTGTGCCGCTGCTGGCGTAATCGCCGAAGAAGATGCCTGCCGGGAATTGTTGTCCATTCAGGTTGACCGGAATGCCGACTTTTGCCAGGTCTTGTTGAATGATCTGAGCGGTGTCGATGCGCAGCGAATTGCCGCTGGTGGTCACCAGGTTGAGCGTTGGGAACGGCTTGCCCGCTTTGGTGCAGGGGTTATGGGAGCAATTCCAGCCTGATGCTTTCAAATCGTTCTTCGCGGCATTCACATCGAACGGCAAGACCTTGATTGCGTTGTTGGTGTCCGGCAGGCCAGGCTCAACAGTGTTGACAAGCAACTGGCTGCACTGTTCGTGCAGCAAGCCCTGAATCATGCCGCAGCGATCAATCGCCTGCCAGATGGCCTTGCGCACATTGATGTCCTGGAAGATGGGCCTGGACATGTTGAAATCCAAATGCTCGTATCCAGCGGCAGGGGATATTTGCAAGCCGGGCAGTCCATTCAGCTTCTGAAGGTCGCCCAGCGTGAAGTCTTCGGCGTGATCGGTCTCGCCGCCTTGATAGCCTGCAATCAGGGCATCTTTTGAGAGATAGCCTTTGAAAATCAACTTGCTCAGGTGCGGCGCGTGCAGCGAAGTCGATGTATAGTATTTATTAGGAACCAGCGTGAAGCTCTGGCCGCTGGCGTACTCTTTCACAATGTAGGGGCCGCTGGTGACGGTTGGCGCTAGATTGACGCTCTGGGTGGTCTGCAACTGGTTGTCGGGAATCTTGCTCCAGATATGGCTGGGCGCGGCCAGAGGCAAATAATAGAGGAAGGGCGCGAACAGTTCTTTATATTTGAGCACAACAGTATGTGCATCCCTGGCGGTGGCTGAGGCGATCTGGTCATAGCCGCTGGTGCTGGCGGCGGCAGTGGCCGGGTCCTGGTTAACTTTCCACCAATAGACATAATCTGCGGCGGTAATAGGCTGCCCATCGGACCACTTCAGTTTGGGGTTCAGTTTCATGATGACGGTTGAGCCATCGGCGCTGATATCTCCGTTGGCGGTGGTGGGGATTTGGGCCAACTGATCGGGGAGCAACTTGCCATCAGGGGTGTTAACGTAGGGGCTGCCCCACAGGGCATTGCTGAGTTCTACGCCAACCACTGACGTATTAAACAAAGGGTTGGTGCTGTCGGGAAATTGCCAGTCAGACATAAGCACGGTGCCGCCTTTGTTGGCGGGCGTCTGGTAGTGATAAAGAAGCTGTTGTGTATTCGGTGAGTTGTTTGTGCAGCTTGCTACCAGCATGCCCAGCAGCACCAGCAGCGTTGATGTCGAAGCAATGCGACCCTTTTTCGGCATGTATTACCCCTTGGTCTAGTCAAAGCGAGCATAGAGGATAGTGGTTCTCAAGCGTTCCGAGCCGGGGAGGGAGTTGGCAGAAAACGTGCCAGCGCCGCCTGGGTGGTTGAGCCGCTCGCTGTGTTTGCTTTCCCGCCAGAGGCAGCATAGGATGGTGACAAGGAAATGTGCCTGGCGCAGTGCAAGATTGATGGAGGCGCGCGATGCGGGAACTATCGCAAGCGGAGCAAGACTTTCTTCAGATACATCGAGTGGCGCGGCTGGCAACGGCAGATGCGCAGGGGCAGCCGTATGCTGTGCCTATTTGCTATGCCTTCGATGGGCGCTGGGTGTATTCAGCCCTGGATGAGAAGCCCAAAAGTGTTGAACCCACACGGTTGAAGCGCGTGCGGAATATCCAGGCGAACCCTCGCGTGGCCCTCGTGGTTGATGATTATGCCGAAGATTGGCGTTTGCTGGCGTATATCCAATTACGCGGGCAGGCTGATCTGCTGCCGGTAGGAGCGGAAGCGCACGCTGGCGCGGTGCGGCTGCTGCGCGCAAAATATCCGCAGTACGAGCAGATGGCGATTGACCAGCAGCCCGTCCTGCGGATAGCGCCGGAGGCCATTGTTACCTGGGGCGCTGTTGCAGCGCCATACGTCGGCTCTTGATTACGCGGTGCGCGTTTTGGCAACGGCCTCCAGTCCAAGCTCTTGAATCGCTTGTTCGCGCAGCACGAACTTTTGTACTTTGCCGCTGGCCGTCATGGGATACGCAGCGACGAACTTGAAATAGCGCGGGATTTTCTGATGGCTGATCTGGCCGGTGCAGAAGGCGCGCAGTTCTTCTTCGGTGATGTCTTCGCCTGCCCTGGGCATGACGACGGCCAGCAGTTCTTCGCCAAAGAATTGATCGGGCACGCCCAGCACCTGCGCGTCGGCAACTTTGGGATGGCGCATCAAGAACTCTTCGATTTCAGTGGGGAAGAGGTTTTCGCCGCCGCGAATGACCATATCTTTGAGCCGCCCCACGATATTCACATAGCCATCTGCGCTCATGGTGGCAAGGTCGCCGGTGTGCAGCCAATCGTCTTGATCGATGGCGTCGGCGGTTTTCTCCGGCATGTTGTAATAGCCCGCCATCACCAGATAGCCCCGACAGCACAATTCGCCGCGCTCGCCGCAGGGCACAATCTCGCCCGTTTGTGGGTTGATGATCTTCACATCGGTGTGTGGCAGGGGTTTGCCTACCGTCGCTGATTTCAGTTCAAATGAATCGTTGTTCAGCGTTTGCGTGATTGTTGGGCTGGCTTCCGTCTGGCCGAAGACGATGCCTACGTCAGCGCCCCACTGCGCTTTTACCTGCTCCATCACCACCACCGGCACAGGCGAGCCGCCGCTGAAGACTTGTTTGAGATGGCTCAGGTCGACTTCTTTGCTATGGGGATGTTGCAGCATGGAGATGAGCATCGTCGGCACGCCGCCAAAGCGGCTGCATCGTTCGTTGGCAAGCGTATCCAGGGCCTTCACCGGGTCGAAGGCCAGCAGCGGCATCAGTGTGCAGGCGCCATAGAGCGCCGACAGCACGCCCAGCACGCAGCCGCCGGTATGAAACAGCGGCATGGCGGTGCAGAAGCGTGTTTCGGGGCCGGTGCCCAGGCGATGCGCGACCACCGCGCCGTTGTTGAGGATGCTGTGATGGGTCAGCAGCGCGCCTTTGGGAAAGCCCGTGGTGCCAGAGGTATATTGCAATTGGGCCGGGTCGCTGGGTTTCACCTGAGTCTGGCGCGCTTTCAGCGCCTCATCGCTGATGCCTGCGCCCAGGGCGATCAATTCGCGGAAAGGGGCTGGCTGCCAGGCAGCATCGGCGGGTGCAGGCGGGCCAATGAGGAAGGCATAGCGCAGTTTGGGCAGCGTTTCGCTATGTATGGCTCCGGTGCCTTCGGCTGGCTTGGCGCGCTCGCCCACGGTTGCCACGCAGTCGTGATCGCGCACTTTCGCCTGAAAGAAAAGCGCGGCAATATCGCCCTGGCGCAGCACATATTCCAATTCGGAGGCGCGATACGTAGGGTTGACCGTTGCCAGCACCAGCCCCACTTTAGCGGCAGCCATCTCCAGCAGCATCCATTCAGGAAAGTTTACTGCCCAGATGGCGATATGTTCGCCTTTCTGAAGGCCCAGAGCCATCAAGCCCTTGGCGACGGCGTTGGCGCGTTCGCAATACTCTCGATACGTCCAGCGCAGATTGAGCGCCGCGCCGAACTCAGGATACGCTGCGTAGACAATCGCCTCTTGCTCTGGATGGCTGGCGGCACGTTCATCCAGCAGGTCGCCAATGGTTGTGTTGAGCAGTTGGAAGCCTTCGGATTCTGCCCCCCAGCAGGATAGCCCGTCATTGCGCATGCCCATACTGAAAATCCCCCTTCTTGAAGCGAAGTATGCTGGTCAGATGCTTTCAGCGTGCCTGGTTGCGGCCAGTATACGTCTCTGCTCGGGTGAGCGCAAGAAAGAGATGCCTTGCCAGCGGGCGAGGTTGCTCAGAACGCTGCTGGGGTAAGATAGGCCCTATAAGGCGTTGATAGTGATAGCGACGGTAACGCTCTTATCGGCCCATTGAAACGTAATCGAATCGCTTCTGCTGCCGCTGATGGGGCAGTTCGCCGTCACGCCGACAGAGCTGGTGTCTCCAGGGTTGAGCGTGCCGCTGCTGTGGTCGATGGTCACGTACGTTGGGTTTTGGACGGTGGCTTGCCAGTCCAGGCTCTCGCCACCTGTATTTTGCAGGGTCAGGTATTGTGGCTGATTATTGAGCGTGCAATTTAAGATATGTAGAGAAAATGTCAAACTGCCAGGACTGACCGATAAGTTCGGCGTGGTGGTGGTTGGGGTTGGGCTGGCGCTGCCGGTGGGTGTCGTGGTGGGCGTTGTGCCAGGGGTTGTGCTGGGTGTTGCGCCAGGAGTCGCAGAAGCGCCAGGAGCGGGCGTCGTCTTCCTGGTCGGGACGGGGGAACTGCCGGTAGCCGATGGAGTGTGCTGCTGCGCTCCCTGCGTCTGGCTGTTGGTGAGTCCTGCGCCGTTGCCGAGGGCCGAATGATTTCCTCCCAAAGCCAGTAGCAATCCTCCCAAGCTGAGTGCCCCGATGAGCAGCAGCGCCACCAGCACCAGCAGCGCCTTGCGCCGATTTTGCCGCTGCGGCCCGGAGCGCTGCATAACTGGCGGGCCGCTGTTTTGGGGTGGGCGTGTGTCCGGGTCGGTCCGACGTTCGCCTGATGGGTCATCAGGTGTTGGCTCTCCTAATGGCGTGTATCGTTTGAGCTTCAGCGTCTCTTGTTCGGGAAGCTCACGCGGTACGCCCATATCTAATTCGGGCGTAAGGGCTGGGAGACGCGGCGTGACTGTTGGCGCGTAATCAATTAGGGCATCATGTTCAGGTGGGCTAAAGGACGCCTCGGCTGGCGCTGCGCGAATGAATGGTGGGCGAGGGGAATATGCTTCTTGCAGTGCAAGAGCAAAGTCGCGCACGTTGGCATAGCGCATCTGCCAATGCTTTTCCATCGCTCGCAGCACCACGCGCTCCATGTCCGCAGAAATGGGGCTTCCCGGTTCGCGCATTGGCGGAGGCGGAAGCTCCAGGTGCTGCATCGCTACCTCGATAGGTGACCCTTGAAACGGCGGGATGCCGGTGAGCCATTCGTATACGATGACGGCCAGCGCGTACTGGTCGCTGGCGGGGCGCGGTCTTCTTCTCAATTGTTCGGGCGCCATATAGCCGATGGTGCCAACTTCGTTCTGGGTGGTCATCGATTTCGTTCGATGGGCCACAACCGCGATGCCGAAGTCGCTGAGCAAGACTTGATTTTTGCGGCCAAGCAAGAGATTCTCTGGTTTTATATCGCGATGGATAAGCCGCTGCTGATGCGCATAGTCCAGCGCCGAAGCCACCTCTTGCACATATCTGATGACGATGGGCGGCGGGACCGGCATACCATGGGGATAACGCTGGCGAAGCGAGCCATTGGGCGCATAATCCATTACCAGGTAAGGAACGGTGTGTTCCACCCCGAAATCGAGCAGGCGCACAATATGAGGATGATCCAGGCGCGCGACGATGCCTGCTTCAAAGCGAAACTGCTCGACTTTCTCCTCTTCCAGGGGAGCGTCTAAGACTTTGATGGCGGCCCGTGTCTTGAGAAAAATCTGCTCGCCCAGGTAGACCTGCGCGTATCCGCCTTTTCCCAATAACTCGATGAGTTGATAATTGCCGAAGCGTTGATCTCTATAATCGGTCATATACGACCTCCAGTTGCCTATCCAATGGCCGATTATAGAAAGATAGTATGCATCTGTCAAGCCAGTTGAGAAAAATCAGCACCACTGATTCATCGGTTGGGTCATGGCCTGCGCCATTGGTACGAATGCTGCCGCCAGCGCAGGCTTCTGTCTTCTCTGCCCATTCGTGTGTCCGCTGGGAATCGGTATATCAGATAGAAGGCTCCTCTGCGTCAGGAGGATACGGGGTGAAATGAATGTCAACCTTACCCGGTTCGGTCTCCCTCGCCAGAATCATGTACTGGAAGATGGCTGTAGGATGGTCCTTCTGCTTCTGTTCAAACGTTGCTCGCAGCCCTGCTATAATGACAGGGTCCTGGGGTGGCGGAGGCTCGGGAAAGCCACCGCAATTACTGATATGGGCTTGCCACCCGAAGACGATGGCCCCGTGTTTCGCAGCATATGTTTCCCCATCGGAGGTACCATCGGGGAAGCCTGGCGGCGCTTTGGCTGATCCTCCCGCATACGCTTCGTGCCAATAAGACGTGGGACCGAACTGTTCTGGGGTGAGATTGAGATCGCGTCTGACACGCTCTTCGAATGCCCGGCGCGTCGCCTCGACGAAGCGCTTGTCGATGCAGGTGCGCAAGAAGCCGTATGGTCCTTCTGCCTGGGGAGAACTCACGTGTGTTTGCCTTTCTGCCCATGTCTTGGGCACTCCACATTTGTGACTCGTGGCTTCCTCTACTTTACACCTATATGCAACCCCACTGACAGAGCTATTTGATGCCGATTTCGGAGCCGCATATTGCCTTTTTTGTTTTGGGTGTCACTTGTAGGGTTCTTCTTCGCGCTCTGCTGCCATCTCCAGCAGCACGGCATCAGCCTGCACCATTGCGCCCGGTTGATAGGCAATGGAGGTGATGACGCCATTGTAGGGCGCTCGGATGCTGTGTTCCATCTTCATGGCTTCCAGCAGCAGCAGCGTTTCGCCCTTGCGCACCTGCTGACCGACAGTCGCAAGCACGGCGCGCACATTGCCCGGCATGGGCGCACGCAGCGACCCTTGCCCTTCGCGGTGCTCGCCAGGCTCAGGCAGGGGTGAAATCCAGGTGAGTATATAAGCGCTGCCATCGACCTGCACCCAGCAGCGATGCTGCGGCGCTTCCACCACGATGGCGTGCAGTACGCGCCCATCCAGGGAAAAGCGCAGGTCTGGCGCGGCGAAATCCAGCGGCGCGATGAGATGGGTTGTCTCGTTCCCCGCTTGTTGGAGGACGGTGTGAAAGGAGCCGTCTCGGTGCGGTGTCAGACGGACCACGATTTCCTCGCTGTTTTCGGCGCTGAAGCGCGAGCGAATGGGGGCGTTGGGGTTGTTGCGCCAGTAATCAGCGGTGCGGCTTGCCAGTTCCCGCGCCAGCGCCGCAGCCAGAACGGCTGGCGCAGGCGTGGGGAATTGGTCTGGCTGCTCTGAAAGGTGCTGCTCGATAAAGCTGGTGCTGAGATGCCCGGCGATATGCTCGGGGTGAAAGAGGACACGACGTAGGAAGGCGATGTTGTTGCGCAGACCCAGCAGCGTCGTCTGGCTGAGCGCGCGGTCCATGCGGCGCAGCGCCTCGGCGCGGTCTGCACCATAGGCGATGATCTTTGCCAGCATCGGGTCGTAATAGATCGAAACCGCGCTGCCGGAGGCGATGCCTGCATCGACGCGCACGCCGTCGCCCGTTGGCTCGCGCCAGAGCAGAATATCGCCAGTGGCGGGCAGAAAGTTGTTGGTCGGGTCTTCGGCATAGACACGGCACTCGATGGCGTGGCCGCTGAAGCGCACCTCTTCCTGGCTGAGCGGCAGCGGGCGGCCTTCGGCGACCTCGATCTGCCAGCGCACCAGGTCTAGCCCTGTGACGCATTCGGTGATGGGATGCTCGACCTGAAGGCGGGTGTTCACTTCCAGAAAGTAGAAGTTGCCCGCCTCATCCAGAAGAAATTCGACGGTGCCAGCGTTCACATAGTCGATCTGTCGCCCAACGGTGATAGCCGCCTCGCCCATGTGCTGGCGCAGTTCAGGTGTCAGCGCGGTGGAGGGTGTCTCTTCGATAATTTTCTGGTGCCGACGTTGGATGCTGCATTCACGCTCGCCCAGGTGGATAATCTGGCCGTGCTGGTCGCCAAAGATTTGGAACTCGACGTGGCGCGCGGGTGCAATCACCTGTTCCAGAATCAAGGTATCGTCGCCAAATGCGCTGAGCGCTTCGCGACGCGCGGCGGCCAGCGCTTCGGGCAAGGCTTCGGCTTCGCTGACGACGCGCATGCCTTTGCCTCCGCCGCCAGCCGCCGCCTTGACCATCAGCGGGAAATCGATTTTGTCTGCTTCGCTGATGAACGTCGCGTCGCTCTGATCTTCGCCTTGATAGCCGGGCACGGTGGGTACGCCAGCCGCCTGCATCAGCAGCTTGGCTTCGCGTTTGCTGCCCATGCGCCGGATTGCTTCTGGCGTGGGGCCAATGAAGATCAAGCCGGCCTCCAGGCAGGCGGCAGCAAAGTCGGCGTTTTCGGCCAGAAAGCCATAGCCAGGATGAACGGCGTCTGCCCCGCTGCGCCGAGCAGCCTCAATGAGCGCGGGAATGTTCAGGTAGGATGCAGTGGCCGGACTGTCTCCAATGTGGATGGCTTCATCGGCCTCGCGGACATGCCGCGCTCGCGCGTCCGCTGTGGAAAAGACGGCAACGGTAGCAATGCCCATGCTGCGGCAGGTGCGCATGACGCGGCAGGCGATTTCGCCACGATTGGCGATGAGCACTTTGCGAATCATTGTCATTGAGGAACCCAGCGCGCCGGGCGCTTTTCAAGGAAGGCGCGCATCCCTTCCTGCCCGTCGTCGCTGCGGCGCAGGCGGTTGAGCAGGTCTACGCGATAGGCAAGCGTATCGGGGTTTTCCAGCACTTCAAAGAGCAACTTTTTGCATTCGGCCAGGGCGTTGGGCGAGCATTGTAACACTTCATGAACGGTGGCATCAACGCGCTGATCAAGCGTCTCTTCGCTGTCGCAGACTTCGTGAATCAGCCCTATTGCTTGCGCGGCCCCAGCATCATACTGAACGCCGGTCAGCATCCAGCGGCGCGCGTTGGTGAGGCCAAGCCGCTGGACCACAAAGGGCGAGATCAGCGATGGAACGATGCCCAGCCGCACTTCTGGTAGGCCAAAGCGCGTGCCCGCGCTGGCAAGGGCAATGTCGGAGACACTGACCAGGCCGATGCCCCCGCCCAGGACCGCGCCATGAATGCGCTGGATGACGACCTGCGGCGCGCGATTGACGGCGCGCAGCAGGGTGTCCACTTTGGCGATGGCAGCACGTTCTTCGGCTTCGGTGCGTGGCGCGCTGAGGTCGCGGATATCGCCGCCGACACAGAATGTTTTGCCAGCAGCGCGCATGACGACGACGCGCACGTCGCGGCTGTTGCGAATGCTCTGGAAAAAGTCCAGCAAATCCTCAACCATTTGATGGCTGAGGGCGTTGCGCGCTTCAGGGCGATTGAGGGTTATGGTGGCAACCGAGCTATCTACAGTGATAGCCAGGGTTTCATAGTCCATTGTCCGTTACTCCCACTCCATATATAACAGTGCGCCCGCCAGCGACTTGCCCAGGCCATCGATGCGCAGCGAGCGTGTGCCTCCGCCGTCGAGGGCGTTGTGCAGCACAAAGTTGAACGCCTCGATGTTGTCAAGATCGTGGCGCTCCACTTTGCCCTTGACGAGCGACCCCAGATGCGCTTTGACGCGCTCCGGCGTGAGTTTGGCTTTCAGTTCGGCGTATGCTTCTGGCGAGCGCGCGATGACGCTGACGTTGCAAATGTCGCCTTTGTCGCCTGCGCGCCCATAGGCCAGATCGTAGAGGCGGCGACGTGCTCGTTCCTGATTGCTCATGCTTCTACCTCGCAAATCTCTACGGTGGGCTGCACCTTGTCGCGGCTGATGAGCGCGGGCCACAGACCCAGGATGGGGCGCGGGTCTGCGCTGACCGTCGGACCGGAGACGGACATGCCAGCGGGGCCGCTCAGCCCCAGCGCCATCATGCGGCGCACCGCTTGCTTCAGCGTTTGGGGGTCGCGGGCCATCGCTGTGACGCGCACGGCCAGTTCCAGCGGGTCATCTGGCAGCGCGCTGATGTCGCCATAGAGGCTGTTGACGCTGAGATAGGTGAACTCGCATCGATCGATCGGCAGGCCCTTCCAGGCTTCGCGGACCATGCCCTCAAGCTGGTCGGCCTTGCGGCGGGCTTTGGGCCAGCCAAGGGTAAAGATCAGTTCGCGGCTGTAGCCCTCGAAGCGCCCGATGTTGACTTTGAGCGTATCGGTCCTGGGGTGGCCCGTCACGCCGGTGACGCGCACGCGGTCTGGGCCGTCGGGCATGAGCTTCAGCGTGGTGAAGTTGGCAATCACGTCGGGCGTGATGTAGGCGCGCGGGTCGTGAATCTCGTAGAGTAACTGCTCTTTGGCTGTTTCAACGGAGACGCGGCCAGGGCTATCGGGCACTTTGGTCAGCACAAACTCGCCGCTTTCCTCGACTTCTGCAATGGGATAGCCGAGGTGCGCCAGCGCGTCCGGCTCGATCTCATCGACCAGGGCCAGGCTGTTGCCACCAACCACCTGGCCGGTACATTCCAGCAGATGCCCGGCGACGATGCCAGAGGCCAGGCGATTCCAATCGTCAACGGCCCAACCGTAGCGATGAATTATCGGCGCGAGATAGAGGCAGGGGTCAGCCACGCGCCCGGTAATCACAATGTCCGCGCCCTGGCGCAGCGCCTCGACGATGGGCAGCGCGCCCAGATAGGCGCTGGCTGTGACGATGGGCGGGCCATCCATGCGGAGCGGCTCGCCCGTTTCCATGTTCGCCAGAGGCTCGCCTTCGGCAAGCAGATCAGATAGCCTGGGCAGTAGATCGTCGCCAGTGATGGTGGCGATCTTCAATCCACGCAGGCCCAACTGCTGCGCTTTGGCACGCATGACAGCAGCCGCGCCAGTTGGGTTGAGGCCGCCGCCGCTGGTAATCAGCGGGATGTGGCGCTTGAATGCTGCTGGCAAAATCTTTTCAGCGATGATGGGAATATCCCAAGTAAAGCCGCGCGCCGGGTCTTTGAGCATATCGTTGCGCAGAATCGCCAGGGTGAGTTCGGCCAGCGCCTCAAAGCAGACGACATCGACATGGCCGCCTTCGATCATGGGCAAGGCTTTGGTGACATCATCACCATAAAAGCCCTGAGCGGAACCGATGCGCAGCATGCTGTGCCCTCCTCCCATTAAATCAATGTCAGCTTGAAGTTCTGAAGGTCAACCTGGTCGCCAGCCTTCCCTGCCAGTCCAATCGTAATGTTGTCGGTGGTCAGTGGTTGGGGCAGGTTTGCCTCATATATGATGGAGCCGTTCAATAAAAAACTACCCGTACTACCTCGTATGCTGATGGCAATGGTGTTTGTGCGAGAAGCATTCGCATACGTTTCAGGGCCGCCCCCTGTTGTTCCATTTCCGCTTTCTGTGAACAAGGTGTTGTCTGAGCCTAGCTGGATGGAAAAGAAGTAGCCCTGTTGCTTCCCGTTGATTTCTAAATAAACAGAGGTTGTGGATGGGCCGTTCAGATGGCTGACATCCAGGCTGGCAATAAAGTTTTGGGGAAACCGTGGTAAGGTGAACGTAATAATTTCGGTGCCTTGTGAGCCGCCTTTGAGTGTGAGTTTATCGGCCTGGCAGTCAAGCTGGCCGCCGGTATCAGAGTTGGACCAGGCAGCATTACTCGAACCACAGGGACCAGGCACCTGCACGCTATAGGGGAGTGTTGGGGGAATTTGCTGGGCAGTGGCAGTGGCGTTCTGCGCAATGGTAGTAGCCTGCTCCACAGTAGCAGTGGCCCCGCTTTGGGCAGATGCCGTTCCAGCGACTTGTGTCAAGGCATTCTGGCTGGTGGCGGTATGTGTTGCTGCCAGGCTTTGCTGAGCGCGTTGCGTTGGCAACCAGTATCCAAATAGCAAGCCAAACGAGACAAGCGCTAACACGAAGGCGCTCAGCAAGACCGACAACAGGGAACGGCGATTTTGTTTTCGGCGTGGACGCCTGGGCGCGCTGGGGGCAGGCGGTTTATCTTGCCAGGCAGGGTTGATTGTTGGCGCTAATGCTGTATCTTCGACTGGAGCAGGCGGCGTAGAAAGCCGGGTGATGGCTTGTTGTGCTGCCTCTAACGGGGCAGCGCTGCTGGCAATTGCAGGAATGGTTGGTTCTGTTGATGCGCTGCTGGACATCTCTAATGCGTCAGCGAATGCCAAGACATTGGGAAAACGGTCACGCGGGTCTTTAGCCAGCGCGCGTAAGATTACCGCTTCTGTTTCAAATGAGAGATCAGGTCGCTGTGTCCCCAAAGGCGGGGGTAGCGCGTGCAAGTGCTGTCCAGAGATTTCCAGAAACGTACCCTGGAAAGGGCGGCTTCCGGCTAACCATTCATAGACGACAATCCCCAAAGCATATTGATCGCTGGCCGGGCGTGGCTTGCCGAGAAACTGCTCTGGTGCCATATAGGCGGCTGTGCCGACAACCTGCTCGGTGCTCTGTGAGCGTGAACTGTGCGAAAGGGTGGCGATGCCAAAGTCCGAAAGCAAGACCTCGTCTCGGGCGTTGAGCAGCATATTTTCTGGCTTCACGTCCCGATGAATCAACCGTTGATGATGGGCATAGTCTAATGCCTCGGCAACCTGGCGCACATACGTGACGATAGAAGCGAAAGAAAGTTGGATGCCTTTGGGATGGCGCGCCCTCATTGTGCCACCTGGCGCATATTCCATCACGAGATAGGGCGTGTCATCCTGTATGGCGAAATCCATTACCTTCACGATATGCGGGTGCGCAAGCCGTGCAACGGTGCGTGCCTCGCCCTGAAATAGCTCCCACTCTTCTGTGTTCAGGCTGGCATGAAGCAGCTTGATGGCGACCTGGGTTTTTAAATAGATGTGTTCACCCAGATATACTTCGGCAAAGCCGCCTTTGCCTAGCAACTGTAGCAAGCGATAGCTTCCCAGTTGCTGGCTGATGCGGTTGGTCATTCCAAATTACCTTACGCCTTTTTGGGCAAGAAGCCCTCGTATTTGGCGATGATGCCCAGCATGACTTCGTCCGCGCCGCCGCCGATGGAAAGCAGACGGCCATCGCGGAAGCGCCGCGAGATGAGCGTTTCTTCCATATAACCCATGCCGCCATAGAATTGCAGGCAGGTGTCGTTGACTTCGCGCGAGAGCCGCCCGGCCTTGAGTTTTGCCATCGAGGCTTCCAGTGTGAAGTCCAAACCTGCCATCAGCATGCGCGCGCAGTGATAGTTCAACTGCTTGAGCGCCTCGATCTCGCTGAGCAGTTCGGCCAGCTTGAAGTAAATCCACTGGTTTTCAATCAGCGGGCGGCCAAACGCTTTGCGGTCGGTCGTATAGGCAATAGTGTCGCGGACAGTGCGCTCAGCGCCGCTGTGCGCCATGATCGAGCCGATCAGCCGCTCTTTCTGGAACTGCTGCATCTGGAGGATGAAGCCCATGCCTTCCGGGCCGATGCGGTTGGACTGCGGTACGCGCACGCGATCAAAGACCAGTTCGCCGGTATCGCTGGAGTAATTGCCCAGCTTGCGCAGCTTGCGCCCGACGCTGAAACCGGGTGAGTCGGTGGGCACGACGATCAGGGACATGCCGCGAAAGCCTGGCTCGTTGCTGGTGCGCGCCAGCAAGCAAAGCCAGTCGGCCTGGGTGCCGTTGGTGATGAAGATTTTGGAGCCGGTGATGATATAGTCGTCGCCGTCTTTTTCGGCGCGGGTGCGAATGGAGGCGACATCGGAGCCAGCGTCAGGCTCGGTGACGGCGATTGCGCCGACCAGATCGCCGCGAATAGATGGCTCCAGATATTTCTTCTTAAGTTCGTGGGAGCCGTGCTGTGCCAGCGCGGGCGTGCACATATCGGTATGCACGACGATACCCATCGGCACACCGCCGCAGTTGGCGCGGGCGAGCTCTTCTGCCAGGACGACGGTATACCAGTAGTCCGCGTTCGCGCCGCCATATTCTTCGGAATAGTTCAGCCCCAGAAAGCCCAGGTTGCCCATCTTCTTGAACAGATCATGGGCTGGAAAGATGCCCGCTTCCTCCCATTCGTCCACGTAGGGGTTGATCTCTTTTTCGACGAAGGAACGAACGGTTTGCCTGAACATCTCATGTTCTTCGGTGAAGTAGATCGAGCTGGACGACATCGTTGGCCTCCTGTGGGGTGCTGTGACCCGTCAAAGACGAGACAGGTAACGAATGGGTGGCGCTATAGCGTAGTTAAGCTGTACGAGGACGATAAAACCGATGCTCACATAGGTACTTATGATGCAGAGCAAAGCTCCGAACGCATAGAGCGATTGCGCAATGAGAATGCGCCGTGTGTTGGCCGAACGCATTTCGGCAGGCATGTCGTCTCTGACCAGCCCCGCGTGCTCCGCGTAACGCCAACTGGCAAAGAGGAGGGCACCAAGCAGAAAGATATTGAACCAATAGATAACCAGCGCAAGGCGAAATGTGATGAATGTGGCGAGCAGTGAGGTCGAAAACGGCATCAGCGTGACGATCAACAAAAAGGCGAGATGAATCCAGGTGAGGTGACGATCGCTGCGCTGGAAGTAGTTGAGTTGTGTTTGCTGGCCGACCCAGAAAATGCCCAGCGTGAGGAAACTCATAAAATAGGTGAGGAGGTTTGGGGCCAGGCCAGTCAGCGCAAGCCATAGGCCAGATTCGTCAGTTATGGGATTTTTTGTGCTGCTTAGGGGAACATGCAGGTTCAAGACAAGCAGCGTCGCAGCCACAGCAAAGATGCCATCGCTCAAGGCGGCCAGCCGGTCCAGGCTTTGGCCTGCGATGCGGTTGTAATGGATACTCATATGCTTCTCCCCAATTTCCCCGCTTCCTCCAGGTGCTACTTACATCCGAAACACGCCGTATCTGGGCGCGCCCTCAGAGACAAAGTCGCGGTTATAAGCCATCGATAGGCCAATTGAGAGGGCTTTGCGTGTTTCGCGTGGGTCAATGATACCATCATCCCAGATGCGCGCGGTGGCATAATAGGGCGAGGCTTCTTCGTCGAACCTGGCGACGATCATTTTGCGCATCATCTCAAGCTGCTGCTGGTCGGCTTCATGGCCTCTGGCACGCGCGGCCTCTTCTTGAATGATTGCCATCACACCAGCAGCCTGTTCGCCGCCCATGACGGCGATGCGGCTGTTGGGCCAGGTAAAGAGCAGGCGCGGGTCATAGGCGCGGCCACACATGCCATAATTGCCCGCGCCGAATGAGCCGCCGATGATGACGGTGAACTGCGGGACCGTTGAGGTAGCGACGGCGTTGACCATCTTGGAGCCGTGCTTGACGATGCCATCCTGCTCGTATTTGGAGCCGACGATATAGCCGGTGGTGTTCTGAAGATATATGAGCGGCGTGCGTGTCTGATTACATAATTGAATGAAGGTCGCGGCTTTGTTGGCTGATTCAGAGAAGAGGATGCCGTTGTTGGCGATGATGCCGACCGGAAAACCGTTGAGGTGCGCGTGGCCGACTACCAGCGTGGGGCCATAGTCGCGCTTGTATTCGGTGAAGCGCGAACCATCAACGAGCCGGGCAATGACTTCGCGCACCTCGTAGGGCTTGCGTGTATCGGTTGGGACGATGCCCAGCAGTTCGTCTGGGTCATAGAGCGGTTCTTCTGGTGGTGCCAGCGTGGCCTTGATCTCTTTGCGCCAGTTCAGCCGGTCGACGATTTCGCGCCCAATGCGAATGGCGTCGGCGTCGTCTTCGGCCAGATAATCGCCCAGGCCCGAATCGCGCGTGTGCATTTCCGCGCCGCCCAGCGTCTCATCGTCGGTTTCTTCGCCGGTTGCCATCTTCACCAGCGGTGGCCCGCCCAGGAAGACCCTGGCTTTCTTGCGCACCATGACGGTGTAGTCGGAAAGGCCGGGCACATACGCGCCGCCTGCTGTGGAACTGCCAAAGACCAGCGAGATTTGCGGCAGGCCCATGGCCGACATGCGCGCCAGATTGGCGAAGGTGCGCCCGCCAACTTCGGCAAACATTTCCGCTTGATAGAGCAGATTGGCACCGCCCGATTCGACCAGATGGATGCTGGGCAAGTGGTTTTCCATGGCGATGGCCTGCGCCCGCAAGCCTTTCTTGACGGTCATAGGATAGCTGGAGCCGCCCTTGACCGTCGGGTCGTTCGCGCCAATCATGCACTCGACGCTGCTGACGATGCCAATGCCGGTAATTTGCGAGCCGCCGACCGATTCGTCGTTATACATGCCCCAGGCAGCCAATGGGCTGAGTTCCAGAAAGGGCGTGCCAGGGTCCAGCAACAGTTCGATGCGCTCGCGGGGGAGCAATTTACCGCGCTCGCGGTGGCGCCGGGTGTATTTTTCGCCGCCGCCCTCGCGCACCCTGGCTTGCCGCTCGCACAGTTCATCAATCAGCCGCTGCCATGCCTCGCGGTTCTGCTGATATTCCGCGCTCTGGGTGTCGATTTGCGAGCGGATGATGCTCAAAAGCTCTACTCCTCGAAGCCATTGTAGGGCTGGGCCGGTGCGTGTTCAGCTATCTCGTAGTTCGTTCGCCAGAGTGAACTGGCTCCATCGACACGAATCGTATCGCCGGTAATATAGCTGGCGGCTGGTGAGAGCAGGAAGGTGACGGAAGCCGCTACCTCGCTCTCGCTGCCCAGGCGTCTGGCTGGAACGTAGCTGGCAATATCTTTCAAAATAGCGGGGTCGTAATTGCTTAATCCGCTGGATTGAATGATGCCGGGCGCAACGCTGTTCACGCGAATGTGATATGGTGCCCATTCCACGGCCAGCGTTTTGGTCAGATTTTCCACGCCCGCGCGGGCGGCGCTGCTGTGCGCCATGCCCGGAAAGCCGCTCCAGAGGTCCATAAGGATGTTGACGACAGCGCCGCCGTGTTCGCGCATCGAACGCAGCATGGCGTGTTTACTCATCAGGAACGCGCCGGTCAGGTTCGTTTCGATGACCGCATTCCAGCCTTTGAGACGGATATCTTCAGCCGGGCTGATGAACTGGCCGCCGCCGTTGTTCACCAGCCCGTCAATGCTGCCGCACTGTTCCATGACGGTGTCCATCAACGCTTCGACCTGCTCGGCGTGGCGAATATCGCAGGAGAGTGCGAGCGCCTTGCCACCAGCCGCCACAATCTCATCGCGCGTGCGCTCGATATTGAGCAGCTTACGCGAGCAGACGACCACGGTCGCGCCCAGGCTTGCTAGTTCATGAGCGATGCAGCGGCCAATGCCGGTGCCACCGCCGCTGACGATCATAACCTGCCCGTTGAAGAGGCCGTCTCGAAAGACTGAATGATAGCTCATGAGTTAGCTGCTCGCTGTTGCTGTTGGTGTCGGTGTTGGTGTTGGTTGTGATGTGTCGCTCACGACGGTGACATCGAAAATCAAGTCTGCGTTCGGCGGGATGATGGCCGGGTCGCCAGGGTTCTGCCCAGGAATGCCCGCTGAACCATAGGCCAGCGCCGCTGGGATGATGAGGCGGCGCTCTCCGCCAACTTTCATACCAGGGATGCCGTTAACCCATCCCTTGATAACGCCGTTAGGATTATCAGAGCTTCCTACGGTAAGCGTGAATGAAGCGGCTGCTGGGGGGCTGTGGTCGTAGGAGCTATCAAACTTACAGGTGGATGTACAGTTCACCTGGCTCTTGAACCAGCCGGTGTAGTTGGCAGTGATGGTGTCGCCAGCTTTGACGGTTGCCCCTGTTCCCATCTTGATGTCGATATACTGAAGATTGCCTGTTAATGTGACGGTTTTGCCTGTCACTGCGGGCGGATTGTCGGGCGCGACAGCATTTTCGGTGGCGGTGGCTCGCACTATAGAGGTGGAGGTTGCGGCAGTATGGGCGGCAGCCAGGCGGGCATCGGCATTGCTCTTAGCGATTGCCTGCCAGATGACCACGGTGATGACCACGATCAGAACGACGGCAATCAGCCCCAGCCCCAGCCGCTCGTTCAGGCGGCGGCGCCTGGCCCGCGCAATGTGATATTGCTGCTGTGGTGTGGGCTTTCGCACCCGCGTTTCGATGCGGGCGGCTGTCGATTTGCTCTCTTTCGCTGCTGGCAGGTTCGAGGTGACCTTACGTTCACGCGCTGCGGTCGCAGGCGCGTCTGTTTCTTTTTCGGTTCCCTTTTTGTTGGTTGGCTCAGGTTTCATTCCCTGACGCGAGGTCTTTGGTTTTGTCTTTGGTGAGTCTGATGAATTACCAGGAAGTGTTTTTGTGGATTTTTCAGATGATGGCATCGTGCTGTATCCTCCAGATGGTCTTTTCGCGGGTGTAGTATACACGCAGACCGTCCTTGAGGCAACCCTCGGCTTTTCCTGCTTTTCAGACCTCTTGCGCATCATGGGGAAAGTCGCTATACTTGCGCCATCGCTGCAACCTCCCATTGGCTAAGCCCTGTCTTTTATCGAGCAAATCATGAGCAGGGCCAGACTGGGACTGATGCTGGTAGCAGCGGGCCGAAGCCAACATCTGACCCGCCAGGGCTATTTTCCCAAGAAAGGAGGGCCGAGAACGCCAGCGAGCCGCATACATTGTGTCATTGCCAGGCACGCCGTTGGGACATTCGTGAGGTTTTAGGACGGGCTGGCGTATTATTAGTAAAGTTGCGCCATGCGGGTCAGTGGGTGCCCTATGGGCGCGCTTCGGAATCTCGTCATTGTCATCTTTTAGAGGAGGGGCTTCATGCAACGAAAGGGCAAACTACTCTTCCTGTTGGTCGGCATAGGACTGCTGTTCAGTGTTATGCTGACGGCCTGTGGTCCGACCCCTGTAACAACATCCTCGAACACCCCCAAACATGGTGGCACTCTCACTGATGGGCTTTTTGAAGAGCCAGATTCGCTGCTTTCCAATGGCACGAATGAGACTTTTGCCGTGCTGGTGGATGCGACTCTCTGGGCGCCGTTGGTCTACGGTGACCCAACAGGGACACTCCACCCAGGAATCCTCAAGGAGATTCCCACCGTTGCCAATGGCGATATCTCTGCTGATGCGCTGCAATACACGCTGAAGCTGAGGCCCAACTTGAAGTGGTCGGATGGGCAACCGTTGACTGCCGAAGATGTGGTCTTCACCATGAATCTATGGAACAACCCAAAGTATGGCGCTAAAACCGATACGGTTGGGTTGCCTTTCATCGACTGGACCACGCTCAAGGCGGTTGATTCGACCACCGTCTCGTTCCGCATGAAGAAAGTTTTCGTTCCGCTGATCAACGCGCAGCTTGCCGACGAGGCGCTGGCCCCCATGCCCCAGCACATCTTTGGCTCGATGGACCCGGCTTCGATCCTCAAGTCCACGCAAAACTTTCAGCCTACTGTGGACAGCGGGCCGTTCAAGATTTCTGAGCGCGTGAAGGGCGACCACATCAATGTCGTCCGCAACCCCAATTATTATCAGGCAGATCAGGGATTGCCGTACCTGGATGGGATTGACTTCAAGATCATCACGGACTCCAGCACGATCTTGACGGCCCTCCAAAGCCACTCGCTTGATACTTCCTGGTTCCTGGACATCACCAAGCAGGATAGTTACAAGGCGATTCCGGGCTACACCTACTACACCGAGCAGCATTCGGCCACCTTTGAAAACATCATCTTCAACCTCCACGATCCCACGCTGAAGGACTTGCAGGTCCGCAAAGCCATCAGTATGGCACTTGACCTGGACACCGTCATCAGTCAGGTGCTCAAAGGGACTGGTCAACGAACCTGCGACGAGGATGTGGGCACGTTTGCACATGAGCCGAATCTGACCTGCTATGCATTCAACCCAAGCGGGGCCAAGCAAGTTCTGGAAGCTGATGGCTACAAAATGGGGACGGATGGCTATTACCAGAAGAATGGCAAAGACCTCGAACTGACCTGGGGGACCACCGCGAATAACGCGCGCCGCCAGGAGGGTGAGCAAATCTTCCAGCAGGACCTCAAGAATGTCGGCATCAAGATCGACATCAAGAACTATCCTGCGGATGCCTGGTTCGGCACCGTCCTGCCCAGCGGGAATTACCAGATTGGTGAGTTTGCCAACTCGCTTGGCTATGACCCCGACAACGCCTCCACCTGGGCCTGCAACCAGACCGCTGCTCAGGGTGGGGCCAACTGGTCCTACTACTGCAACCCGGCAGTAGACGCGGCGCTGCAACAGGAAGAGACTAACCCTGACCAGAACGCCCGCATCGCTGCGTTCCACACCTTCCACGAGGCGTTGCTGACTGATCTGCCGGTTGTGTACCTGTACGCCTATGGGCAGCAGGGCATTGCGGCCAACAACGTCCACAATTACGTTCTCTCCGCTCTGGGTCCGTCAGAGACCTGGAACGTGTGGGAGTGGTGGAAGAGTTAAACTCGTTCCCGCTTTCATGGAGGCATGATCTCTCTGTTCTGGAGATGATGCCTCTGGCGCCCTCTTTCGCTTAGAGGTTTTCGGTTGTTTGTGTGGGCAGGGTGTCAAGAAGTTCTGGCACCTTGCCCACATTTGTAAGCAGCCCCTTTGTGAAGACCTCGCTGGTATTCTTCTGGTTGGTATGGTATCATGCGGCAGATGCCAAACAAGCCGCCTGTTGATTTCCTGATAGGGTTCAGTTAGCCTCAAGTTTGTTGCCGATACCTAGCATTCAGTGAGGGCCAGGCTCTATGGGACGATACATCATCCGACGTTTGATACAGGCTATCCCGCTGCTCTTTTTGGTCTCTGTTGTCGTCTTTAGCTTGATTCATCTGATCCCAGGGGGCGCTCAGGCGGTTTTCCTCAACCCACGCCTTAGCGGCGCCGCGCGCGCAGCGATAGCCCATAACCTGGGGCTTGATCAGCCCGTGTATGTGCAATATTTTACCTGGCTCAAAGGGGTCATCACCGGCAATTTCGGTAGCTCCTTTGTCGATGGTCAGCCCGTCATCAGCGATGTTGGGGCGCGTGTGGGGCCAACCCTCGAACTGTTTGGGGCGGCGCTGCTCTTTGCGTTAATCCTGGCAATTCCGCTGGGGGTCACTTCAGCCGTCCGCCAGTACAGCATCGTGGACTATGTGATTACGTTCTTCAGCTATTTCGGCATCTCGATGCCGATTTTCTTTTTTGCGATCATCCTGCAAGAGACATTCTCTGTCAGGCTTAGCTTGCTTCCCGATTTTGGCATGAACAGTGACGCAACCTTTGCCTCGCCCTTTGATTATTTTCTTGACTACGTACTTCACCTGATCTTACCAATGATCGTGCTCTCGCTGGCCTTCATGGCGCAATGGAGCCGCTATATGCGCTCAACCATGCTCGATGTGAAGCGCCAGGACTATATGCGCACTGCCCAATCCAAGGGGGTGGGACCAGTTGCCATGCTGGCGCGTCACGGTCTGCGCAATGCCTTGATTCCAGTTTTGACGATTGTCGCATTGGATTTTGGCAGCATTGCTGGTGGGGCGGCGGTGACAGAAACCATCTTTGCCTGGCCCGGGCTAGGGAGCTTCTTTATCGAATCATTGACAGGACGTGATTACCCGGTCCTGATGGCGATGCTCTTGATGTCAGCAGTGGTGGTGATCTTCTTCAATCTGCTGGCTGATGTTCTCTATGGAGTGCTTGACCCACGCATTCGCTACAATTAATGGTCCTTTGTGATTGGGCTATTTTGCACTGAACCAGCGCGGCAAATTCGCCGAAAGGAGCTTCAGCCGTGAGTACGTCATCCCAGATCATTCCGCCATCAGTGCCTGAAGACGAAAACATAGACGAGTTGCTTACCCTGACGCCACAACTGGCGCGGAAGCGACGCAGCCAGTTTCGGATTATCGTTGACCGATTTGTTCGTAACCGATTAGCCCTCGCCGGTTTTTTTGTGTTGGTGGTGATAGGCATGGCGGCGCTTCTGGCGCCAGTGCTTTATCATGCCACAGCGACATTTGACCCATCGACGTATATTAACCTCAGGGAAAGCCCGGCCTTCCAGGGGCCATCATGGCAGCATCTGCTTGGGACCGATGACCTTGGGCGCGATGAAATGGCGCGGCTGCTCTATGGTGGGCGCGTCTCCCTGTTGATCGGTATTGCTTCGATGTTTGTGGCGATCTTCGTGGGGGTGACGGTTGGCGCTCTCGCCGGCTACTTTGGCGGCATCATCGACAATCTGCTGATGCGCGTTACCGACGTCATTCTGGCGATTCCCCTCTATCTGCTGCTCTTTGTTCTTTCGGCAAGCTTCTCAGATGGGTCGATCCCCAGCATTGTGGTGCTGATCGCGCTCTTTAGCTGGACCTACACAGCCCGCCTGGTGCGCAGTGAGTTTCTGGCGCTCAAAGAGCGTGAATTTGTTATGGCAGCGCGCACGCTGGGTGCCAGCAATTTCCAGTTGATGGTGCGCCATATCCTGCCCAATGCCGCCGGGCCGATCATCGTCAGCGCGACGCTGCTGGTTGGTGCCAATATTATTACTGAATCTATCCTCAGCTTCTTTGGCTTTGGTATCCAGGTGCCGCTGGCAAGCTGGGGGACAATGGTCAACGACGCCAAAGATTTCTTTTTGCCCCATCCCATCCTTGTTTGGGCGCCAGGCTTGTGCATCTTGCTCGTTGTGCTGAGCTTTAACCTGATGGGCGATGGCTTGCGCGACGCGCTTGATCCCTATCTCACCGAACGGTAATCGGAAGGAGACGCTGCTTGTGGGAAAGTTGCTGGAGATCACCAACCTGAAAACCTACTTCAAGACCCGCGAGGGCTGGGTGCATGCGGTGGATGGTGTCAGCTTTGGCATCAACGAAGGTGAAAAGCTGGGTGTTGTGGGGGAAAGCGGTTGTGGCAAGAGCGTCACAGCACTTTCCATTATGCGCCTCATCCCTCACCCGCCTGGTGAAACGCTGGATGGCAGTATTCTCTTTGGCGGGCAAGACCTGTTGGAACTTCCCGAAAGCGCTATGCGCAAAGTCCGGGGAAAGCAAATCGGCATGATCTTTCAAGACCCGCTGACTTCGCTGAACCCAGTTCTGACCATTGGCGCGCAGATTACAGAGAGCTTGAAACTGCATATGGGCTTCACCACCCAGCAGGCCAACAGGCGCGCTGCTGAATTGCTGCGCGAGGTTGGCATCCCAGAAGCGGAGCGGCGCTTTAACTCCTATCCTCACCAGTTTAGCGGCGGTATGCGTCAGCGTGTGATGATCGCCATTGCCCTGGCCTGCCGCCCTCAACTCATCATCGCCGATGAACCTACCACCGCGCTGGATGTGACGGTGCAGGCGCAAATCCTGGAATTGATCAATGCCATTGGCACAGAGTATAACAGCGCTGTCATGCTGATTACCCATGACCTTGGGGTTGTGGCCGGAATGACCGACCGCGTGATTGTGATGTATGCCGGTCATGTGGTCGAGATGGCGCCTACCGATGAACTCTTTGCCAATCCTCGGCACCCCTATACGCTGGGATTGCTGGCCTCCGTTCCACGCCTCGATGAAGCGCGTCAGGAGGAACTGACCCCCATCGAGGGAGCGCCACCTGATCTGCTGCATCCCCCAGAAGGGTGCCCTTTTGCGCCGCGCTGCCTCTTTGTTACCAATCAGTGCAAGGCTCCGCCACCACTGCGCGCGGTTGGCAATAACCATGTGACTGCCTGTTGGTACGACATTAACGAGCCAGCCGAGCAGCAACGAGTCGCTGCCCGCCGCGAGGCCCGCGCCCGCCGCCTGGCGAAGCTCGACGCTACTGCTCAAGCTCTGGTTGCAAGCAGTTCGGATGGGCAAAGCTCCCCCAACCCCGATGAGCAAACGGCAGCCAACTAACCCAGGATGAGAGGGATGCGATGAGTGAATCTGTGCGACAAACCAGTACCGTCGTTGGAGGAACGACACAACGCGGTGATACGCTGCTCTCAATCAACGATCTGGCGATGCATTTTCCGCTGACATCCGGGCTGATTATTCAGCGCACGCATGGCTATGTCCGTGCCATTGATGGGGTGACGTTCTCCATCCGACGCGGCAGCACGTTGGGGCTGGTTGGCGAAAGCGGCTCCGGCAAAACAACCATTGGGCGCTGTATTGTTCGCCTGTATAAGCCTACCCGTGGCTCGATGCTGCTGGATGGCGTTGATCTCAGCCAGCTTTCTGGCGGTAATCTGCGTCAGGTCCGGCGCAAGGTTCAGATGATCTTCCAAGACCCGTTTGCCTCGCTGAATCCGCGCTTTTCCATTGGCTCGCTGATTGCCGAGCCAATGCGGATTCACCATGTCGGCACCCGCCATGAGGCACGCGAGCGCACCGAGGAACTGCTTGAACTGGTGGGTCTTAATCCGGCCTTTTATGATCGCTATCCCCACGAGTTCAGCGGCGGCCAGCGCCAGCGTATCGTGATTGCCCGCGCGATTAGCATCAACCCGGAATTCGTCATCGCGGATGAGCCGGTTTCCGCGCTGGATGTCTCGATTCGCGCCCAGATTCTGAACCTGATGCAGCGTTTGCAGCGGCAACTCGGTCTGACGTATCTCTTTGTCTCGCATGATTTGAGCGTTGTGCGGCATGTTGCTGATCAAATTGCGGTCATGTATCTGGGCAAGATCATGGAACTGGCTGATCGGGATGAGATTTACCAGGCACCAAAGCACCCTTATACCCAGGCGCTGCTTTCGGCAGTTCCCATTCCCGACCCCAAAGTGGAGAAACGCCGCCAGCGGATTATCCTTTCCGGCGATTTGCCCAGTCCGGTCAATGTTCCGAGAGGGTGCCGCTTTCACACGCGCTGCCCACTGGCCCAGGCGATTTGCCGCGAGGAGGAACCAGTTTTCGAGGACAAAACCGGCAACGGTCATTTTGCCGCCTGCCACTTCTCGGACCAGGTAAGTCCGCCTGTTGTGAACGAAGATCGGCCTGTCGCCGCTGAGTAAAAGCAAGAAGAGGGTTTTACCCGCAACGCCACCTGGAAGGTGGCGTTGCGGGTAAAACCCTCTTCTTGCAGATGTGCTATAAGCTCTCAGGCCGGGTTTGTCGGAGGAACAAGCGCGGGCACCTGCAAATCGCGGATACGCGCGTTGAATGCGGCTACATCGGTGTCGATGAGCGTTTGCAGTTGCTGTTGATAGGCGTCGACGCGCGCCGCCAACTCGGCAAAGAGTTCTTGCGATTGGCGGGTTGGCGCGGCCTCGGCGCTGCTGACGGCCATTCCCAGGAACGCCAGATGGGCGTTGAACTTGACCGGATGATTCAACGTATCCTGGCGCGTTTTTGCCTTGGTCTGAATCAATTCTTCTTCTAGAGCCGTCAGCTTTTCTTTTAGCCGCTTGCTCTCTTCCAGAATGGCTGGCGCAGTCTCCTGTCCCTTGACCTTCCGTTCCCACTCTTCGATCTGCTTGCGCAGCGTCCTGATGCTCTGAATCATGGCGTGTGTCTGCGAAAGCCGCGCCTGAATCTGGAGCAGCAGTTCGAACTGCGCCTGATAGTCTTCCTGGCTGGTCTTCAGGCGCGGGTCCGGCACGATCTCGAACGATTCGGTATAAGAGGTATCGCCGATGGTCAGGCGCACCGTATACGTCCCTGGCGGCACAACTGGTCCGGCCAGCGCGGCCTCCGACGCGACATAGCCGGCCACTTTGCGTGTGTCGGGATAGCGCATATTCCAGACGAAGCGATTGGCTCCGGCTTCCTTGGGCGTACGAGGCTCTTTCTTCTTCTCCTCTTCCTCTGTGTCGATTGCCAGGTATTCGCCGTTCTTGCCATTGGTGGGCGCTTCCTCTGCCTCCTCGCTGGAGAAGCTTCTGATTTCCTTGCCATCGGCAGTGAGGAAGGTCAACTTGATCTCGCCTTCCGGTTTCTCCTTGAGGTAGTAGTTGACGATCACCCCGACCGGAGGATTCTCCCCCGCATCCAACGGCTTCGAGACTTTGCTGCCGTCTGGCTTTGCGACCTGGCGCGACGTAATCATCCAGGCGCCGCCAAATCGATAGCTTTTTCCCGTTGGCGCTTCAGACCCGAAGCCCAGCCTTGGCTGAAAGCGCAGCGTCGGGCAGGGCTTAAAGAGGTGTGCCGTTTCGTGTGCCATCTCAGCCGCAACCTGGCGCAGCGGCGTTACGTCGTCCAGAATCCAGAAGGAGCGCCCATGTGTTGCCACCACCAGATCGTTTTCATGAATAACCAGGTCGTGAATGGGCACCACCGGCAGATTCAACTGTAACGCCTGCCAGTGCGCGCCATCATCAAAGGAGACGCGGATGCCCGTTTCGGTCCCTGCGTAAAGCAGGCCACGCCGCACAGGGTCTTCGCGGATGACCCGCGTAAACTCATTTGCGGCAATGCCAGATGTGATCTTCGTCCAGGTCTTGCCGTAGTCACTGGTCTTGTAGAGGTAGGGCTGGAAATCATCCAGTTTGTAGCGCGTCGCTGCCAGATAGGCGGTCGCCGGGTCGTGCGGCGATGGCTCGATGATGCTGATGAGCGCCCATTCTGGCAAATCGGCGGGCGTCACGTTTTCCCAGTTTTGGCCGCCATCACGGGAGACGTGGACCAGGCCGTCATCGGAGCCTGCCCAGAACAATCCGCGCTCCACCCGCGATTCGGCGAAGGCAAAGATGGTGCAGTAATATTCCGCACCGGTGTTGTCTTTGGTGATGGGGCCACCGGAAGCTTCCTGCCTGGACACGTCGTTGCGGGTCAGGTCGGGGCTGATGATCTCCCAACTGTTGTCATCATCTGTCGAGCGGAATACGTGGTTGCCGGTGACATAGAGCACGTTGGGGTCATGCGGCGAGAGCACGGTAGGGTAGGTCCACTGGAAGCGATATTTCATGTCCTTCGCGCCCAGCCCGCTGCCAGCCTGCGGCCAGACCATGATGTTACGCTCCTGGCGGGTACGTACATCATAACGGGTCAGATAGCCCTGATAGTTCCCAGCAAAAATGATGTTGGGGTCATCGGGACGCACGGCGATATAGCCGCTTTCGCCGCCGCCGATTTCCAGGTATTCGGCCTCGATAATTGCCCCATACGATGAGCGGCTGGGCACGCTCATGGTCGTATTATCTTGCTGCGCGCCATAGACGCGATAGGGTGTCTCGTTATCTGTGGTGACGTGGTAAAACTCTGCCGTTGGCTGGTTATAGATCGACGACCACGAATCGGAGCCGTTAAAGGAGACGCAAGCGCCGCCATCGTTGCCGCAAATCATGCGCTGCGGGTTGCGTGGGTCAATCCAAAGGTCGTGATCGTCGCCATGGGGAATCTGTACCTCGAAGAAGTTCTTGCCCCCGTCGATGGATTTCCAGGCGCGCACGTTCAGCGCCCAGATCGTTTCGGCGTCCTGCGGATCGGCGTAGATGTGCATATAGTACCAGGCACGCGCGCGTAGGTTGCGTTCTTCGGAGAGCTTTTCCCAGGTCTGGCCGCCGTCGTCGGAGCGGAAGAGCGCTCCGTCCTCTGCCTCGATCAGCGCCCAGACACGTCCTTCTTTGGCAGGCGAAATGGTCAATCCAATCTTTCCCAGCAAGCCTTTGGGCAGTCCCTTGTTGCGGGTAATTTCGGTCCAGGTATCGCCGCCATCGGTAGACTTGAAAAGACCGCTGCCCTCGCCGCCGCTGATGAGTTCATGCGGCAGACGCCTGGCTTCCCAAAACGCGGCGAAGAGGATACGCGGGTTGTTCGGGTCCATCGCCAGATCAATCGCGCCCGCGTTTTCGCTGCGGAAGAGAACCTGTTCCCAGGTCTTGCCACCATCGCGCGAGCGATACACGCCACGCTCGGGGTTTGGCCCGTGGGCATGGCCCAGGGCCGCCACATAGACCAGATCGGGATTATGCGGATGGACGCGCACTTTGGCGATGTTGCGCGTCTTTTCCAGGCCCAGATGCGTCCAGGTCTGGCCGCCATCGGTGGATTTATAGACGCCATCCCCATGCGAAACATTGCCCCGAATGGTGGTTTCGCCCATGCCTACGTAGATGACATTGGGGTCCGAGTCGGCGACGGCGATTGCGCCCACCGAGGCGCGCTTGAAGAAGCCATCCGTGACGTTTTCCCAATACCGCCCGCCGTCAGTCGTTTTCCAGACGCCACCACCTGTTGAGCCGAAGTAAAACACCTGGGAATGGACCGGGTCTCCGGCCACCGCCACGACGCGGCCCCCACGGTAGGGGCCAATCAGACGCCATTCCAACGAACGCAGCAAAGCCGGGTTTATCACCGCCTCAACTGTTGTGTTGGAGGTCTGATCACTGTGGGTTCCATCATGCACACTGCTCATGTCCTTAAAGCGCCCTTTCATGTCGAGTTAAAGAGATGTCCACTCTAACAGGTTTTAAGAGATTGAAGCCTGCCAGGTTACCGCCGAAAAGGCTCGAGTTGGCTTATAAAGATGAATGGATGCGATTGTTTCCACGAGTGCGGGCGTCGATCTTCGCCTGCTGGGCAAAACGGTCGCGCACCATGGCCCGCTCAGAATATTCAAAGAACCGGCAGCCGTTGGTGCGCTGCACCACTCTTTGAAGAGGGTCCACGCGGCACCGCCCCAATGCGTATCCAGCATCGAGCGCCTGATAAAAGCGGCAGCGCCCGCAGTGGCTCTGGATACGTTTGAGTCGGCGGAAAATGAATTCTACGCAGCCGAGCAGCACCAGCACCCCGCCAAAGACCAGGAACGGGCAGCCAAAAAAAAGGAAGAGGAAACCGAATGAAGCGGCGTTAGCAAACTGCGTCAGCGCAAACCCCGCCACCAAGGCCATGCCGATGCCGGTCAAGGTTATCCCCGTTGCCAGGCCAAAGTGATCTTGATTATCCCAGGCACCAGGCATTGCCTGGAGGAAGGGCCGGTGCGCCTGGCGGCGCTGGTTCTGGCGTGTTTGATGGAAATCAAGCCCAGCCATAGGTGGCGGCCTCCTTATGGATGAAATCTCATGAAACGACGCCTATATAGCGGCAACCTCGCCCTCCAGGGGCGGGGTCGACTCTTCCTGTTCATCTTTCGCGGTATTTTGAGGTAGGAAGCGCTCGGCATGTCCCAGCGCCGTAAAGGAAAAACAGATGGGAATAATGATTGTCATAACGCCAATGACGCCGTACACCAGGGCTACATTCCCGGACCAGGCGATTGCCAACCCGCCCAGGAACGTGCCTACTGGAATCGCCGACCAGGCTAACACCCCCGCGATGCTGATGACGCGACCTAGTAGCTCGTTCGGCACAATTGACTGGCGTAGACTGCCGGTATTGATGTTAAAGAGAATGCCCAGGCCCGAAATCAGCGCCCAGAGCGGCACAGCGACCCAATACCAGGGCGTCAGCGCCAACAGCACGGTCAGCAGCCCTTCTATCGTCAGCGCGCTCAGGGCCACTTTACTAAAAGGCCAGCGCTTGCGCAAGGGGCCAGCCAACAGCGAAAGCACGACAATACCGGCGCTGCCCGCTGAATAGAGCAAACTGACTTCTGAATTGTTCGCATCCAGCCGCCGCTCGGCGAAAAGGACTAACTGCGCGTATGTGGTCGAGCCGATAAAGTTAATGAGGGCCATCATGGCGGAGATATTGCGCAGCACCGGATGGCGCAAGACGTAGCGCAGCCCTTCGATTACGTCGTGGCGGATGCTCTTCTTCTCTTTCGTGCCGGGAACGTTAAAGCTGCCCTTGATGAGCGCAAGGGTGCAGGCGGAGACCAGGAAAGAGAGGGCATCTACTACCATGAGCATGGGCAGTTGGGGCACGATGATGAGCAACGCTCCGGCCAGCAACGGCCCGATGACTTGCGCGGCGGAGTAGCTGGCCTGGATGCGTCCATTGGCTGTGACGAGTTCGTCTTTGCCCACCAGGCTGGGGATGGCAGCGAATTCGCCTGATTGAAAGAAGATGGTAAGGATGGAACTGACAAAACCGACACCGTAAATCCAGGCAACAAAGAAGACTCGATGCGACATCAGACCCAGCGCTGCCAGCAGAGGAATGGAGCCGATTACCAGCGCGCTGCCGATGTCGGCCAGAATCATCATCCGCTTGCGGTCCAGCCGATCTGCCCAGGCGCCAATCAGCAAGCCGAACAGCAGATAGGGGAGGAAATTAGCCGCAGCAGAGAGCGCCAGATTGACCGGTGAGCGGGTGAGTTGATAAATCAGCAGCGGCAGAGCAAAGAGGGTAAAGGAACTTCCGAGATTGGAGATGGTTTCCCCAGTCAGGAATTTCCAGAAGTCAATATTCAGCTTGCGCGCGGGCGTCTGAACGCTGGCGGAAGGGGACAAGAATGACTCCTTTCGAGGGCAACGCTCGCCCATTGAGATTACGCCGTACAGGCGCAGCTACTCACCATCTGTTGGTGGCGGCTGATCGATGCCTATCTGCTGCTCTGGGGAATCGGGGGCACGCTCATGCGTGGGGTAAAAGCCGATCAGGAACTCGTAAAGCTGGGCGCCTTCGGTTGGCTGATCGCCGTGCAGGCGTTGAAACTCATCATCCAAAGCCCATAGGCGTTCCATAAAAGCTCTTGCTTCTGCTGGGGTCAGCCAAAACCAGCGTCGCCCGACATTAAGTTTACGCTCTGGGGGCGCGTCGTCCGAAAAATCAGCCAGCCCTGACCGCACGCTGCGCATCATATCGCTGTGGGTATAGTCCAACACAGCCGAAAGGAAGACCTCCAATCCTTCGTAACCTGCCGGTGAGGTGGGCGCTGGTGAAAAAAGGCGGCGATCTACCGAGAGCTTATAAGCTGTGGCCTGATATTGCTTTTCGAGAATGCCAGAAACCAGGCGTGTATCTACGACGCGAATCAGCCCATGCTGCTCCAGTAAACCGATGTGGTAATAGAGCTTGGTTTGCGAGAGATGCAGCGCTTTCGCCAGCTCCTTGGCCGTGCGGGGTTCACCGCGCAGCAGATTTACGATGTTCAGACGCAGCGGGTCTGTGACGACCTTGAGCGTCTCCAGGTCTGAGATGGTGCAGAAATCTTCTGGCAGAACCTTATCGTGTTGTTTCTCTTCTTGCTCTTCTGGCATGGCATTGCTCTTGAACATTCATAAAATTTAGAATGATTGTAACGTATTTGAACTCCAAAATCAAGAGGGGAACGTGCTGTATGAGAGGCATCCTGACCAAACGCTTGCCAGGTGCTGCCGCTGGTGCTAGAATGCATAGCATGATCCCAAGAGCTTCACTCTGCCAGATGAGGTTTCTGCAACTTCTTCCGGCCCATCGCGCCGCTGGCGCGGGCACGACACTTCCTGCATTGGCCGCGTAAGCCTGGCGCTGGCGCTTACGCGGCGGAAACGCAGCGCTGCCTGATTGATACCCGCTCACGAGCCGGTGTGGCTGCTTTGAGGGGTAGGTTGTTATGCTTCTCAGGTAGCTGCTGACCTCCCGCTGCCTCTGCTCAAGACGTTTTGGCGCTTTGCGCCAGGCATCCGCTTTTGTTTCTCCGTTTGATTGCTGATGGCAACATAAGGAAAGCCTATGCTGTCGGCCTGATGAAAGTGGGTGTTTATGGTGACCAGCAAGAAAGAATCCCTGGAAGGACAGGAAGCGGCGACTCGGAGGCCGCTCTGGCGCAATCGAGATTATCTGTTGTTGTGGAGCGGCCAGGCTATTTCGTCAGTGGGCAGCAGCGCTTCGGAATTGGCGCTGCCCCTGCTCGTCCTGAGCGTGACCCATTCGCCTGCGCAGGCAGGTTTCGCTGGGGCACTGCGTTCGCTGGCCTATGTGCTGCTGGGCCTGCCTGCCGGAGCGCTGATAGACCGCTGGGACCGCAAACGAACGATGATGCTCTGCGACGCCGGGCGAGCGCTGGCCCTTGGCAGCATTCCCGTCGCGCTGGCGCTGCATCATCTGACTATGGCACACATCTATCTGGTTTCGCTGGTAGAGGGAACCTTGTTTGTTTTCTTTGGCCTGGCTGAGTCGGCGGCGCTGCCACGTGTCGTTGCCAAGGAGCAGTTGCCCGCCGCCACGGCGCAGAACGAAGCGACTGGCGGGGTGGTGACGCTGATTGGCCCGTCGCTGGGCGGCACGCTTTTTGGCGCGGCACAAGCGCTGCCCTTCCTGGCGGATGCGCTCTCTTATGCTGCCTCGGTGCTGTCGCTCTTCTGGATTCGCCTACCCTTTCAGGATGGGCATCTGCGCCAGCCGCAAAGCCTGCGGGCCGACATCCGAGAGGGGCTAGTCTGGCTCTGGCGTGAGCCGGTGATTCGCGCCTTTGCCCTGCTCCACAGCGGCGTGGTCTTTTCCTATGGCGGAATGATGCTGCTGGTGCTGGTCATGGCGGAGCGCCAGCATGCTGCTCCCTTTGCTATCGGCCTGATGTTTGGCATCGGTGGCATCGGCGGCATCCTGGGTGCGCTGCTTGGCAGTCAGGCGCACAAGCGCCTGCGCCTGGGGCAGATTATGGTCGGCGCGTTCTGGATGTTTGCCTTGCTCTGGCTGCTCTATGCCTTTATGCCCGCGCTGCTGGCGCTGGGAGCCATTCTGGCCGCCTTCTGGGTGGTTGATGAGGTGTATGACGTGGCGCAGATCAGCTATCGGTTGGCGCTGATTCCCGACGCCTTGCGGGGCCGGGTAAATGGCGTGTTTCGCCTGCTATTCTTTGGCTGCGAGTCGCTGAGCCTCGCGATCACCGGCCTGCTATTGCAACAGGTTGGTGTTCTGGCAACGATTCTCTGCTTTGAAGGGGTGCTGGTCCTGCTGGCAATAGCAGCCACCTGCAATCGCGCCTTGCGCAAGGCGCGTCCTCTAACTGACCTGTAGGCTTCCCTTGGGTGCTGATGGTTTCCCTCGCACGCTGCAATTCCGACAGTACGAGGGAAACCATTGGTATGGTCCTCCTGAAGCTCTCAGGAGAAGAGGTTACCGTGTTGGGCTGGGAGAAAGGCCCCGCTACGTTTTACGCCTGGGAGGGTTGGACCCTGCGCCACTCGTAGCGCGCCAGGAAGAAGAGGGTAATCGTCACGGTCAATAAGCTGCCTACGATAGACCACTCGAGGAGTCCATTGCCTTTATCCGGGTCGACGTGGAAGATAATTTCGATCCAATCTCTCCACAAGAGAGTCACCACGAACAATATCCCCGTCACCGCTCCCAGTCCCGACTCAAGCCAGAAGCGCAGCCGCAAAGAGTTCTTCATTCGCTCCATCTCTCCTTTCGTTGGACGACCTTCAGAGTTTGTGGCGAAGCAATTGTACCCGTCAAATACCTCAGCCCTTTAGGGCTGGGCTTGTAGCTGTCCTCCATCTCAATTCACCAACACCCGGAGGCACTGATGCTTCAACTTCGCCGAACGCTACATTGTTCGACATCCGTGTCACTGGGCGCTCTGACAACGCACCCATCCTGGCCCAACATGCCGGGTCAGGAACGTTCATGCCATGCAGGCTGGGCTTTGGACTGTTCTCCTGCCAGGGGCAGTGCCCGTCGCTCAGCCGTTGTGTCCTCCACCCGACCCACATCCCGTCATCGGGCGGGTGCCTTGCGCAAACAGTCTCTCTTGCCTACCTGTGGGTCCGTCCAGCACCTGCGACAAGTGCCTCAGCGCAGCAGCAGTATAGCATAGGAGCAACATGTGTACAAGCGATTTGTGTGGCGCTCGCACTCGTTGAAAATGATGAGTGTCTACTGTCTTACCTTTTTGTACGGGAGGCGCGCTGCTTTCTTCGCGACGATTCTGGTGATTGCGTCCTGGTCGAATACCCCCTATACTGCCCAGTATCTCTTCAGTGGGAAGGAAAGCACCACCATGCCTACGCACAGCGCCTCTCGCCCCCAGTTGAGCACTGCCTTCTTCGGTTTTGTACTCATCGGCGTGGCGTCGGGAGCCTGGGGAGTGCTGCTCCCAAGCCTGAGCGCGTATTATCATGTGGACCAGACGGTGGTTGGCTTTATCTTCTTCGCCAGCGCCACCGGCTATTTGCTCTCTGCGCTGAGTACCGGCTTGCTTATGGCAAAGATCGGCCTGCGCTGGTATCTGGTGGCAGGCACCGCTTTATTCATGCTCTGCTGTTTTATCCTTGCCATGCAACCGCCTTTTGCGCTGGTGCTTGTCATTCGCCTTTTGCAGGGCATGGCAGGAGCGATCATCGAGGCGGGACTCAATATGTTTCTCGCCGCCCTGCCCAACAAAATTGCACTCTTGAACTATCTGCACGCCTTTTTCGGGGCGGGGGCATTGCTTGGCCCCCTGATTGCCAGCGCGATTCTGGCGCTCAGTTGGGGATGGAACAGCGCTTTTTTCGCCTGGACACTGCTTGCGTTCCCTTTGCTGCTTGGCTTGTTAGCGCTCTTCCGCTCACCATCTGCTGACGCTGTTCAGGAAGCGCAAAAGGAGAAGAAAGAGCGTCGGTTGTTGGCTGCGCTCAAGATACCGCAGGTGTGGGTGGCGACACTGTTCTTACTCTTCTACGTGGGTATCGAGGTGAGCCTGGGGAATTGGGGCTATACTTTTCTGTTAGAAAGCCGACATATGAACACTTTGCTGGCCGGTTGGATTGTGAGTGGCTATTGGCTGGGCTTGACCGTGGGGCGCTTCGTTCTCAACCTGCTTGCCGAACGCTTGCATCTGGGGCTTTCGGGCCTGATGTATAGCTGCATGGGTGGGATTGTCCTTGGCATTGTGATCATCTGGCTGCTTCCTGGCGATGTTGTCAGCGCTGTCGCTTTTTTCTTAATTGGCACGAGCCTTGGACCCATCTATCCTTCCACTGTCGGGCTGCTGCCGAATGTGGTGCCTAGCCATCTGCTCTCCAGCGCTATGGGCTTCTTGATTGGTCTGAGCATTCTCGGCGCTGCCCTGTTTCCCTGGCTCGCTGGCACGCTGGCACAATATACTGGCATCTGGTCGCTGCTGCCCTATACGCTTGGCCTGACCCTCGTCATGCTTGTGCTCTGGTGGGCCTTGAAGTATAGGTCATCTGAGGTTTCGCCAGCAGCGTAGTCTGGTCTGAGGAAGCGTTTCCTTTTGTGTATAGGAGGGAGCCAATACTTTGGAGGATGTGGGACTGGTCAGAAATACCTCCGATCAGTTATACTACTCTCCAGAAACTCTTCATTGATGTTTCCAACTTCCTGGTTTTTTAAGGAGGAACCTTGGCGTGTCAGCAGCTTCTTTCTGGCGGCCAGCATCGCTTCCCCCTCATGTTCCCTCGCAACCTGACCGATGCGTCTCCACGTTTTCTATCGTTGCCTGCGACCCTGCTACTGGCGATTTAGGCATTGCTGTTGAGTCGAAATTCCTGGCGGTGGGCGCAGTGGTGCCCTGGGCAAAAGCAGGCGTGGGGGCTGTGGCAACGCAATCCTGGGCGAACACGACCTATGGCCCCAAAGGGCTGGACTTGCTGGCTCAGGGACATACTCCCGATGAGGTGGTGGCAGCGCTCACCGGGGCCGATGAACATCGCGCGCTGCGCCAGGTGGGTATTGTTGATGCCAAAGGGCGTGCCGCCACCTACACCGGCAATGAATGCTTTTCCTGGGCCGGTGGCATTGCCGGGCCAAATTACGCCTGCCAGGGCAATATTCTGGTCAGCGAGGCAACAGTGCAGGCGCTGGCCCAGACGTTTGAGGCGACCTTCGGTGGGCTGTGGGATCGGCTGATCGCGGCGTTGGCAGCCGGACAGGCTGCCGGTGGCGATAGCCGCGGCCAGGAATCGGCAGCGCTGTTGGTGGTTCGTGAGGGTGGTGGTTATGGTGGGTTTAATGATCGGCTTATCGATCTGCGTGTGGATGACCATCCACGCCCGATTGATGAGTTGGCGCGTCTGCTAGACTTGCATAAACTCTATCTGTTCAAGACGGACCCTGCTGATATTGGTGCCATCGATGAGGCGATTGCCCGCGAACTTCAGGACGTGTTGAGGCGCACAGGCGATTACGCCGGGGCAGCCACTGGAGTGTACGATGAGGCGACGCGGAACGCTTTTTATGCATTCAGCATGCGCGAAAACCTGGAAGATCGATGGGTGGATGGACCGCGCATTGATGCGGTGGTGCTGCGCTTTATTCGCCAGCGCTTTGTGCAATCTTGATAGATTTTCTCACATATTTTTCTGTAGTTTCGTGTGAGTCCTTCTAGCGAATGAGCGTATCTTATAGTGGGACAGCCTTCTTTTTTTGCTTGCTCCGATCATTACACCGGCAGATTGATGCCAAGGGCAAGCCGCACGAGACGGCTGGTGTTATATCGTTTCTCACGCAAAGAAAGGAGGGACATGCCTCGCAGTAGAGCTATGGAATCTGTGCATTGAGGTGGTATAGTATTTCCACCTCGCGTTACTGTCTTTTGGTTCATCTTCCAAATAGGCTTCGGTCTTGTGAATCCGTACGCATGTCGGAGCTATCTTCTACTCTCGCGAGGTGTTTGAGAGTAGATCATGAGGGGAAGGAAACACAGTTTCATGCGGAAGAAAGCATTTCTCATCTCACAGGTGCTGGTGCTGGCGGCCTCAATCGCCCTGATTCTGTCAGGCTGCGGATCGTCGAACACCACCACCAATCTTGCCTCCAGCCAGAAGTTAGTC
>DATGID010000077.1:0-7165 GCA_035307385.1 Ktedonobacterales bacterium
TGTCCCGTTGCAGGCTCTCCAGCACGACTTTCAGCTTGTACTCGGCGGAATACTGTTTGCGTTTGGCGTCCATCATGTCCAGCACCTTTCTGCGTCTTTGCTTCCCTTATCTCCCTATCTATTCTATCAGGTACTGGACACCACCAACGGATGTTGTTCATTCCCAGGAAAGCGGAACTGCACAAACCACTCATGGTAGAGTGTTTGGGCCATCTCCTCCAGAATGGCGACGCGCCGCACGTTATTTTCAATCAGGTCATCGTAGGCTGAGAGAATTGCTGCAATCTTGCGCTGGGTTGGCAGAGGAGGGAGGTTGATAATCATTTCCTTGGCTGCGCCAATGTTGAAATGTTGCTGAGCAACACCAACGAGGTTGCCACTTACTTGGCTACGCCCCCAGGTTGAATTGAATAAGCAAGTAAGATAATATGAATCGAGATACTCTGACGGTCTGATAATGACGAGATCAGCGCAGTTTGATATTGGCAGGCTGCTTGGTATGGCACAGGCTGTGCCTGGGTATCCTGTGCGAACAACCGCAACATCCCCAGGGAAAAGCGCCGATTTTCTGAGCTTTCTATGAAACTCTGGACTTATGAACTTAATCGACGATAAGTCCAGATGGAAGGGCAAGATATTTTGTGAGCGTAGGAAAGGTATACCGTTCTCGACGTAATCATTTGCCATTGGTCCAACGTGACCAACGGTGATCTCTCGGCATAACTCTTTAAGTTTAACTTTCTTCCACTCACTTGCGAGGGAATGAGCCATCACTACGAGACTCCATCAACTGCTCTATCATGTTAGGGCTGATTACCTCTGTGATCGCTAACTCACCTCATAGCTTTTCAGCAAGAGTGACTTAGCCCGCTCAAGGTCATCATTGTTACGAATGCTGATCTCTAGATCACCTGTGCCGAAGTGCCCGATATTGCGCACGTCGCGCGTGAAGCCTGGCTCAAGTGTAATGCTTGTGGGGTCCACTTTGATATAGACCAGCATGCGCTTGGCTTGAGGGTGCACCTCTACGCAGGCAAAATTCTTGATGCGCGTGAAGGCGAAATAATCTTTGAGAGCCTTCATCTGGACATCATCGCCCAGTGCCAGTAAAAATGCTTTGATAGCCTCGAAGAGATCGCGCAGGTCTGCTGGCGCCTGCTCCAGATATTCCGAGACGGTCTTATATCCTGTCTTTCCTTTGGTCTTCCCACCGTTCTCTGCGCGAGATGCGGCTGAGGTTGCCTGTTCTGCCAGCGCATTGACCAGTTCAAGCAGCAGCAGTTCATCCCCATAGCGTCGGTAGCGGATCAGTTCAATGTTGCGGTTGATTTGCTGGACCGCGTGCTCATCGTATCTGGTGAAATCGCCCGCAATACACAGCAGGCGTGGCATGTCCCACGCGATAGCATCGGCGTCTGCTTTGCCGAACTTCTCCAGCACCAGCAGCTTAAACTCGGCCTGGTGGTCCATCAACCAGTCCAGATAGAAGAGGCCCTGATTGATGACATTTTCGTTCAACGCGCGTTTGTATTCGATGATCACCGGGCTGCCGTTCTCGTCGATGCCCAGCGTATCAATGCGCCCACCGTGCGCTTTGCCAGTATAGTATTCGGTTGCCAGGAAGCGGACCCCAAGTAATGCTTCCAGGTGTTGCTCAATCAATACCTGGAGCGTCTTCTCAATAGCGGTGGAGGCCCCTTGTAATTCCTGCGCCTGGCCGTTGCTGATGCGGAACAACTTAATGTCACTCATCTCCCACGCCTCTCTCCATGCAAGTTTGTGATGCTTATGAGGCCGTCACTTCGGCTGGTATTCCCAGCAAGGCAGCAACGTTGGCGCTGATACGCTCCTCCAGGTCGTGGGCCTCGGCATTGAGTTGCTCTAGCTCCTCGTTTAGCGCCTCTAGCTTCTCCTGGAAGTCGAAGTCGGGCAGACCACGCTCAGCCACACCTACGTAGCGGCCAGGGTTCAAACTCCAGCCCTGCGCCTCGATTTCGGCCAGCGTTGCCACCTTGCACAGTCCAGGCACATCCGCATACTGCTGATTGGGGAACGTTTCCTCCAGCCAGGCGCGGCTGCCTTCGGTTGTCTCCACCGCTTCGCCGCGATACAGCCTAACGCTATTGGCGATGCGTTCGATCTGCTCTGGTGTGAAGTCGCGGTGTGCACGATCTATTTGGCGGAAAATGTGGCGGGCATCAATGAAAAGCACCTGATCTTTGCGAGACGTTTCACGCTTGCCCTTATCAAAGAACCAGAGCGTGCAGGGCAAGGTGACGGTGTAAAAGAAATTGGGACCGATAGAGATCATGACGTCAACTACGTGGTCCTGGATCAGTTGTTGGCGTATTTCCTGTTCGGAGGCGCGGGCATCACTGGCAGAGTTCGCCATTACAAAACCGGCGCGTCCATGATTGTTCAGGGCGCTATAGAAGAGCTGAATCCAGAGATAGTTGGCGTTATCCACCTTAGGCGAGCCAAACGGGAAGCGAGGGTTATCTTTCACCCGCTCTTTATCGACGCCGTTCACATTAAACGGGGGATTCGCCATCACGAAGTCGAAGCGCTCACGGCAGCGATGCGGGTCATCGTAGTAGCTGTTGGCATCTTTAACATCGCCAGAGAGTCCATGCACCGCCAGGTTCATCTTGCACAGGCGAATGGTTTCGTTGGTCTTCTCTTGGCCGTAGATAGAGATATCTGCGCTGGGGTTGCGCTGGTGATTTTCCACAAAGCGTGCACTCTGCACAAACATCCCGCCTGATCCGCAGGCCGGGTCGAAGATGCGCCCATGAAACGGCTCGATAATCTCGACGATCAGCTTAACCAGAGAGGTTGGGGTGAAGAACTCGCCGCCTTTCTGCCCCTCTGACATGGCAAACTTGCCCAGGAAGTACTCATATATTTTCCCGAAGACATCGCCCTCGATGTCCATCTGAATTTCTGAGAAAAGTTTGAGCAGGGCAACCAGCGTGTCTTTCTCCAATTGAGTGTAGTTTTTGGGGAGCACGCCCCGCAGATCGTCATTCTCGGCTTCGATAGCCTTCATCGCTTCGTTAATGGCCTTGCCAGTATGCTCACCTTCTGGGAGCTGCAGCAGCTTTGAGAAACGCGCTGCTTCCGGCAAGTACATCGCACCCATCGCCTGGTAATCAGCTTTGCCAGGTGTGCGGCGACTGCCTGCGGCCTGGGTCGTGGCAGCAAGTTGCTGTTGTGCCTGGCTGAATTTGTAATCGGCAAAACGGAGGAAGATCAGCCCCAACACGGGCGTGGCATATTCGGAGGACTTCAGCCTAGAATTGGCTCGCAATCGGTCGGCGGCATCCCAGAGCTTTTTTTCAATCTCGGAATGATTTGCTGGCATCCTGCACTCCCTACGACTAACATGTTAAATGGCAATTCTGAGGACGATGCTGTCCATTCGGCCTGTAAGCGACTCCAGGGCTAGAGAGAAGCTATGCCTTCTGCTGGTATATGAGAACATAAGGACGTGGCTTAGCTCTTCCCTGAGGTGAAGAGGCGCGCAAGCCTTCGGCAGAAAGGTTCGTATCTACAAGTATAGCAGAGATAGCTTGGGAAGGGAAGGTTCTCAAATACCCTCGTTTTTGCGAGTCATTTCCTCTCTGGTATCGCACCTCAATTTTTCTGGTCCCACGGCTTCTCCAAAGCCGTCAATACTCCTTTCAAAAACAAACTATCAGGGACTTGGGCCACCATTGACAGGATGTTGGGCCACTCTTGAGAGCCGCGCACGTAGAACGGGATGTGTGGATAGGTGCACCAAACCCCGCCCCGTGACGGGTGACGTATCCAGGCACTCATGATGTCCGATGCAGGACACACCTGGCGTAGACTCGTCGGAGATGCCCAGCCAACCCACGGAACCACCTGCCTGGAGGATGCACTCATCCACCATCCCCGCATCCCACCACCGCTCCAGTGGTGGAGCGCAGCCTTCCCGGTATCCAACTGCTGTGCCCTTGTCGAACGTCCTGGCCAGGCTACGCCAATCGAACGCGTAGTCGCGCGGAGGCGGGCCGAGGAGAGCAGGTAGGAGGTGAGCGTGAGGCTCCATCAGTCCGCTGGTATGCTGCGCGCCAGGCGAACGCCGACAGCGAGCGGATTGTAGTCATCATCATCTACGGCGCGGGTTGTTGTTTGTCCGGACTGAGCACCAGCCCTCCAGCCACCTCCACGGACGACCCGTTCCTGGTCGACGCTCAGCCATTCATCCAGGTGCTGTTCTCTGCCATCCTGGGCATCATAGGGGTAGTTGGCGAGGAGGCTGCGGGTGGCTTCCCAGAGGTTGCCTACCATGTCCTGGCAGCCATACGGGCTGGCCCCACTTGGATAGCTCCCGATGGGGGCTGTCCCTGCGCGACGCTCTTTGCCTACATGAGCGCGCGTGGGGTTCCAGTCATTGCCCCAGGGATACCGGCGTCCGTCGGTGCCTCGCGCGGCTTTCTCCCACTCGACTTCGCTGGGCACATACCAGTCCTGGCTGGTGAGCTTCGAGAGCCAGGCTGCGTAGACGGTGGCGAGTGCCCAATTCATCCGTGCGGGATGATCGAGCTGTTGCTCCAAACTGGTGGTCCAGTCTTGCAGGCGATAGATGCTGATAACCCCGGCCTGAACGGCGCAGGCATACTCGGCCACGGTGAGGGGATAGGTTGCCATCTGGAAGGCAGGCGTTGTCGCGGTGAACTGCGGCGTCTGGTAGAAGACATCATTGCTGGAAGCCAGCGGTATGGGTTCGAGGTTTTCATTGCTGCCCATGAGGAACGATCCGGCAGGAATATCGCGCATGGGAGGAAGTATTACCTGGTAGCCGTACAGCGTGGTGGGGACAAAGCCCAGCGTTTTGTCAATGTCTGCGCATCAAGTATGAGAATCATCTCAGGCAAGCTGGGCTTTCGATGTTCGCCTTGCTCGTTCAGGATGCGTAAGGTTGCTGGTGGCCCATCCTCCTGTTCATCTGGTGGTGCTAGCGACGTCTTCTGAACTGGCGAGCGGCGTGCAGTCCGCCCACAAAGATGATCACCCCAGCCCCGATATGAAGCAGGTTGGTCGCGTTCAGTTCGCCGGTGGGTAGGTGGACGACGACCCCGTGCAGCAGCGTGCTGCTCAGATAACCGCTGAGGAACGTGGCCAGTAAAGTACTCAAGGTCGTGACGGTGCCCAGCACGGAGAAGACACGGCCCACCATCTGCTCTGGCGTGGCCAAGAGGACCAGGGGGCCAAGGAGCACCTCGGCCTGCACCATGACGACGCCATTGAGCGTGAACCCCACCAGGGCGATGATCGCCTGATTCGGCACGGTTGCGACGACGGCCATCACCCCAGCAAAGAGCAGGGCACGAGTATAGACGCTGGTCGCTCCCCTTTTGGCCACCGCACGATCAACGAGCGCGGTTCCCAGAATGCCCCCACTGCCGGTTACCGCTATCCAGAGGCCAAACAGGCTCAGAGGCACCTGAATATTCTGGGTGATGTAGAAGAAGGCCAGGACATTCACGATGCCCCATCCAAAGGAGTACAGGCTCCAGGTCAGCAGAAGCGTGCGGAGCTGGAGCTGGCCCTGGATGAAGCGCAACCCGTCGCGCAGTTCGGTCAAGACGCGCCGCAGTGCTGTGGGGTGGGGTGACACGCGCCTTTCTGCCGCAGAGACGCGCATGCGCCCGACCAACACCCAGGAGCAGACAAACGAGGCGGCATTCACGGCCATCGCCCAGCCGGCTCCCAGGGAAACGTAGCAGATACCGGCACAGGCAGACCCGATGGTCCAGGCGCACGCGCCGGCCCCGACGGTCAGCGCCGAGGCGCGGGTGAGCTGCTCCTCCGAAACCACCTCCTTGAGCATCGCCTTGGTCGCCGGAGTGAAGAACTGACTCAGGCTGCTGACGGCGGCCACCACGAGATAGATGACCGTGAGCTTGAGAGCGAGGGGCAGCGGCAGCGGCCCGCTGATCGGCAAGAGAGCGCACACGAGCACGGCCCGCAGCGCATCCATGAGGCGCATCGTCCGTTGTTTGGGCCAGCGGTCCACAAAGACGCCAGCGAAGGGGCCGATCAGGAGGGCCGGGAGCGCGTCGGCCAGCAGCACGCCGCTGACAGCAAGGGGGGCTGCGCTCTGAGTGTGCAGCAGCGTGCCGACCCATAAGATCAGCATGAACATGAACAGGATATCGCCAATCTGTGAGATCAAGCCACCGAGCCACAACAGGGTGTAGTTGCGATTGATCAGGAGCGCCCGCTGGCGAAAAGTCGCCAGGCGTTTGGCAGAGCGAGGAAGCATAGGGGTCCTTTCGCACGCGCACAGCGTTGAGATGTGGGATCGGTTCAAACGGGTCTCAAGCGGAGGCGCAGTGCGAAGAAGAGCAGGGAGAGGTCTGAAACAGGGAAAAAGAGAGAGAGATGGTCTCTCCGCTCACTCTTCGGCGTGCGCCGCATGCGGCGCGCAAACGCCGGTGGAGTGAGCCATGACGCTGAGGAGGCAGGTCAGGTGGAGGGGGAGGAGAGGCTTCATCATAGCTGCATCACGATCCTTGTTGTTGGCTGTTTGAAACGATGCTCGTATCCTAGCACAAGACGTTCCGGGCTGTCAACTGGTGTTGCTGCTCTCCCCAGGTCTGGAGGATCAAGACAGGAATTGGAGGCTGCTCTCGGGAGGGTGCGCCACCACCGTGAGACAACAGGTGCCAGCGATCCGCAGCAGCAACCGCCGCCCATCAGGCAACCGAGGCTGGGCCGCTTCCACCCGCTGGCAGAGCACAGCGAGATCACCCCGCAGCCGACGATCATTGAATGGACGCAGTTCCACCTGCACGGTGTCGCTGCCCCACTCGATCCGTCCAGGTAAGCGAAAGAACGGCGCCAACCGACGCCAGATCGCTTGAGCGTAGGCGGTTGGAAAGTAGCGATCGCGGGTCCACATCACGAGATTCACCAGCGCCAATTTGAGCACACTCATCACGTGATCCTTGGCATGGTCGAGTTCAAACATCGCCCGTTCGCTCTTTGCTAAATCCTCCAGTTGCCGCAGCAGGTCGCGCTCCTTCTGGCACGCCCGCTCACAGGCATCGAAGGCCGCAACGATGGCATCTTCGGCTTTCCGTTTGCGCTGTTGGAGCGGGGCCAACTTGGCCGCTGTTTCCTGCTGGAACGC
>DATGID010000078.1:0-25207 GCA_035307385.1 Ktedonobacterales bacterium
GATTTGCAACACAAACAGGTAGTTGTGCGTCAGCCCGCCAATCATCCCCTCTGGCGCGTTGAGTAAGCGCTCGATCATCTCTGCCGTCAGGGTGATCTGCACGCAGACCCGCAGCACCGTGCCCTCCTGCAACCACTCCACGTCATAGCGCTGGCGCACATTGGAGGGTAAGGCAGGCGGCGTATCCCACCGCAGCGGCCCACGGGTCGGCTTGAAGCGTTCGCGTAAGATCGGCTTGAGGACAGCAGGCAGGGCATCGGTCAGGGCGCGCAGGTTGCGCGTGTAGCGCAGCCGTCCATCCAACGGACGATAGCGCCGGTCGCCCGGCCAGAAGGCCGGACCAGCAGAGCGGGTGAAGAGGGGAGGGACCGGGGCATTCCAGTCAAAGGCCAACGAGATAGCCGCCATAGCAGACACACTCCTCCAGCGGCGCAGCGCGCACAGCAGCGCTCGTGCCAGATGCGCAACGGCCACCTGCTGGACCCCATGAAACATCACTGCTTCACGCTTCGAGGCTCTCGGTGGAGGGCCTCATCCAGAAGGTGGCCGCTGGAGGGAGATGTGCTATAGAATGCCCCCAGCCCCACATCTGGCTCGTCCAGGTTTGGGGTCAGTGGCGTCGCTGGTGGATTGTACCGGCGGCGTCACACAATAACCGTTGCAAAAACAACCAATACTCGGCTTGAGGCAATCAAGCCTGGGAAGAGTATACCTGACACTCGGCGTGGCTGTCAAGAGGCACAGGACCATCAGACTCCATCCCCATCTTCCTCCTCATCTTCATCATCGTCATCCTCTGCCAGAAACTCATCCAGGTCTAAAAGCGTCTCGTCCAGGTACAGCCAATCATCAGGGGAATCGCTTCCGCGAGCCGTCTCGATGCGCGCTCTTCCATTGTGAAAGAAAATCAAGGTAGGTCGGGCAGCTTCTTCATAGCGATAGTAGCCGACAAAGCCCTCCGACGTGCTGTACGGCGCGAGCCACTGCACAAAGTATTCGATCTCGCTCCCGTAGTTTTTGAGGTTACTCCGCACCGTGAGCCTGGCCTGTCCGGTCGCCTCAGAGGTGATCAGGCGGCTATACGGCGCGCCGGGGAAATAGAATGATCCCGCGTTCAAAACAGACTCCCAACGGCTGGTGTGAAAGAGCGGATGCGCGGGCAAGTCCTCGTCAGCCGGTCGTGGAGGGCGCTCCAGGCCGCCGCACAGAAAGCGCAGCAGGCTCAGCACCTCTTCAGGCACATCGCGCTTGATTTCGCAGGCCAGCACCAGTTCGGTATACATGCCCATGAAGTGTACACGCTCCTCTTCGGTTTTTGCTCATAGTATACCAATCGCCTGGCAGGCGCCCTCTGTGAGAAGTTATTGCTGAGCAAGGCGTATCTTTCTATGGACAATCGTTTGCGCCTACCCAGAGGAGGGATAGCTCATGCGTTCCATCATCGCCCGCAGCGGCGTGCCCAGGCTGTATCTCTACCCTTTGCTTTCCTTCTGCTTCGTCTTCGTCTTGATGCTGGCGTGTAATAGTGTCCCAAGGATTTCCCAGGCGTCAGCAAGTGATCTATCATTCTCCATCACGGTTCTTGGTCAATATTCGTTCGCGAACTCAGAACCGGCTTCCATGATCGAAATCTTTGCCACCGTCCAGAATGACGGCCAGTACGGCTATCTCGGCAACAATCTCAGCCTGGCCTGTAATGGAAGGGCGTTTGACTGGTTTTCCTCTTCTCCTGACGGGGCCGTAGCTCTGCCGCGTCAGCCAGCCGGGGGCGCGTACCAGTGCCTCTATACCGATCAGAACGGAAAGAAAACGCCGATCATAGTTCCCATTCCTCAAGAAAAGCTCCAGATTATATCTCCAGCGGCAGGCGCTGCCGTTCCCATTCCGGCCCAGGACACGCACATGCCAACCAGCGGCCTCCTGCCCACAGCAACCCCAGCCCGCTCACCAGGGCAGGTCAGCGCGCTCATCATTCACTATACCCCGCCTGTCCTGCCTGCCGATGCAGCCGGCGGGTGGGCAAAGGTGAAGGCTGCCGCCGGATGTAAACCAGTCACGCCCGCGCCTGTCTGGGTGCGAGGCGACTCCGCTGCCGCGACCGGCATGTATGTGCTGACCGACGCCAGCATCCCCATTGGTTCCGGGTTTGATGCGTTCACACCCGATTCAGTACCCAATTCAGGCATTATCGAGGTGGACACCGCGTTTTCCTGGCTCCTCCCGGCAGGCGGGTTTCACGCCGTGCGCATTGAATATGATGATACACTCATTAACAAAGTTACCTGGAGGACAGCGCCAGCAGCATAAAAAGATGGGTCGCCCTCACATTCTGGAAAGCAGGAAACACATATGCCAGACTATGATGTCCTGGTGATCGGCGCGGGCGCGGCGGGGATGGCAGCCGCCCACGCCCTTTCTGCGCGGGGATATTCCCTTGCCATTTTGGAAGCGCGCGACCGCATCGGCGGTCGCATGTTCACCATCCGGCCTTCTGGCAGCCCGCTGCCGGTGGAACTGGGCGCAGAGTTTGTGCATGGCCGCGCGCCGGAAACCTTCCAGCTTGCAAAGGATGCCGGGCTGACGCTCTGCGAACTGGACGGCTCCGGCTGGTATTCCGCGAATGGGCGGCTCAGCGAAATCGACGAGGAGGGGGGCGAGGACGATGAAGCAACCATCCTCCAGGCGGTCAAGGACTGGCAGGGAGAAGATCAGACCCTTCAGGCGTTCATCGACGCGCGCTTTGCCGATGACCGCTGGGCAGCGGCCAGACGCGCGGCCACCGGCTCAGTGGAGGGCTTCGACGCCGCCGACCCGGAGCAGGTGAGCATCCGCTGGCTGGCGCGCAGCCGAAGCGCCGTCGATTTGATTCAGGTCGAACGCTACTTCCGCTTCATCGATGGCTATGATCGCCCGCTTCAATGGCTGCGCGCGGGCCTGCATCCTGAGCACACCCGGCTCTTGCTGAATACCGTCGTTCAGTCCATTCACTGGCAGCGCGGCCACGTCGAAGTCCACGCCCGTTCAGCGCTGGGCACCACGCTGGAGGCGTTCACCGCGCGGGCCGCCGTCATCACGCTGCCGCTGGGCGTGCTGGCAGCCCCACCAGACGCGCCGGGCGCGGTGCGCTTCAGCCCCGATCTACCGGGCAAACGCGCCGCCGTCGCCCAGTTGGCAATGGGACACGCCGCCAAGGTCGTGCTGCGCTTCCGCGAAGCATTCTGGGAGCACGACACGCCGGACTTGCCCCGGCTGGAGCGTATGTTTTTCCTCTTTTCAGAGGATGACGTGATGCCAACCTGGTGGACCAGCTATCCCCTCATCGCGCCCATCCTGACCGGCTGGGCTGGCGGGCCACGCGCGGCAAAGTTGGGCCAGCAGTCGGATGAGGCCGTCGCCGGGCAAGCGCTGGACGCGCTGGCGCGGGCGCTGCATGTGCGGCGCGGCGCGCTGGAAGCGCAGTTGGATGCCTGGCATTTCCACAACTGGAGCACCGACCCCTACGCCTACGGAGCCTACAGCTATGCCCGCGCTGGCGGCGCGGACGCGCTGGGAGCGCTGGCCGCGCCCATCGAAGACACGCTCTTCTTCGCGGGCGAGGCCACCAACAGCGACGGATATAACGCGCTGGTGCATGGCGCGCTGGTCACCGGCACGCGCGCCGCGCGTGAGATCATCGCCGTCGGGTCTGCTGCCGGGCGATAAATACAGGCCCTCCCTGAGAGTTTATGGCTGAGTAAGACGTATCCAGAGAGAGAGAATCGTCTTGCAACCACACAGGGAGGGCTGGCTATGCGTTCCATCATTGCCCGATATCCGGGCGGGCAGCGCCTGGCTGCCCGCAACGGCTTATTCAGAGGCGTTCTCTCTGCACTGCTTTCCTCCAGCTTTGCGCTCATCCTCATGATGACTTGCCAGCAAAGTACATACATCGCCCCGGCATCAGCAAACGTCCTATCAATCTTGCTCACTATTTCCAATCAATACACGACGAATGATAAATATGTGCCTGGCGGAATGGTCCAGATCAGCCTATCCATCGAGAAGGGCGGACGGGAGAGTACGCTTGAGGGCACAAGCCTGGCCTGTAATGGCACGGCATTTCAATGGGATATTTACGATTTTGGTGCCGCCATCACGCTCCCACGTCAGCCAGCCGGGAACGCCTATCACTGTGTCTACACCGATGAGCAGGGGAAGAAGACATCATTCCTGGTGCCGATTCCCCCAGGCACGCTGGCGATTACGTCTCCCACTCCGGGAGACACCGTCCATCTCGCTGGCGGCCCCTCGTCACCGCCTGCCAATACCCCTACACCTGGACCACGCCCACCAGCGCTGGTCAGCACTGTCCCCATTCGCTATACGCTGCCTACCCTCCCCGCTGGCGCAAGCGGAAGACTGGAGTTTGAGGCCATTTGCGGGAAAAGTCACTGCCCCTCTCAGTGGGGCCATCAGAGCATTGGGGCGAACTCTCCAGCTACCGGAACCTGCGCAATTACCGATGCCGACCTGGCCTATGGCTCTGGGTTTGAAACGTTCCCTTCCGCATCAAGCGGGACCATTCAACTGACCTCAACCTTCTCCTGGTCCGTACCGGTGAGCAAGTTGCTGGGGCTGCGGGTAGAATATACAGATATGCTCTCCATCCCTGTCATCTGGAGCAGATGACAGGCTGCGTAAAAATCCGGTCTTGACTTCCTGGCAAAGATCAGGTATATTCTTCCTGAGCTAAGTTAGTTACCGCAAACTAAAAAGATGGGTGGGGCATGGGAGATCAGAAGGTTCTGGAACCAGAACAGCCGGTGGAAAAGCGCCAGCGCCTGAGCGCGGCAAAGCGGCGCGAGTTGATTTTGACCTGCGCCAAAGAGGTCTTTGCCCAGCACAGCTATCGCGAGGCCAGCACCAGCAAGCTGGCAGAAGCCGCTGGCATCACCGAACCTATGCTCTACAAACACTTTGGCAGCAAACGGGGGTTGTTTCTCGCCGTGCTGGACCATTATACCGGTCGGTTCATTCATCAATGGCGACAGCGCATCGAGCAGCACAAACGAGAGGACGGCTTGCAGGTCGCCCTGGCTGAAGTCGCCATGGACTATCACGCCGTCGTCAAGGCCGACCCCGATGTGCCCAGGGTCATCTTTCAGGGCAGCGCGGCTGCCGCAGACGACCCGGAGTTCGCCGAGGCAACGGGGCGCTATATCATGACCGTCTACCATACCTTTCGCGGGGTGATGGAGCGGGCGCAGGAGGCGCGCTTGATCGACGCCGATGTCAATCTCGACGCGGCAACCTGGGGCTGCATGAGCATGGCCTTCGCCGCGCAGTTCGGCCTGATGCACAGTCTGGAGCGACGCGAAGAGGTGGAGCAGTGGCAAGATTGGATGCTGAAGTCAGCCAGCCAGCTCTGGCTGCGCGGGTTGCATCTTTCTAAAGAGTAGCCTCTCTTTTTTTCGGTTGTGTAGTTAGTTAGTGCAAACTTATTATCGTCTTGTAAAAGAAAGAGGTAGCATGTGACCACTCCTGTGGCAGACGAGAGCGCCATTGAAGTCCGCGATCTCGTCAAGCGCTATGCCAAAGCCACCTTTAACGCCGTGGATGGCGTCTCCTTCAGCGTGCGGCGCGGCGAAATCTTTGGGCTGCTGGGGCCAAATGGCGCGGGCAAGACGACGACCATCGGCGTGCTGACCACGCGCGTGCGCCCCACCAGCGGCACGGCACGCCTGATGGGCATTGATGTCACGCGCGACCCCATCGGCGTCAAGCAGCATATTGCCGTCGTGCCCCAGATGAGCAACCTGGACCAGAGCCTCAAGGTGCGCGACATCCTCACCTTTCATTCGGCCTATCACAGCGTGCCGCGCAAAGAGCGCGAAGCGCGCGCCGACGCGCTGCTGGCCGAACTGGGCCTGGCCGAGCGCGCCAAAGATCGTGTCAGCCGCTATTCCGGCGGCATGAATCAGCGCCTGATGATCGCTCGCGCCCTGATGCATTCGCCCGACGTGCTCTTTCTGGACGAGCCGACCAACAACCTGGACCCACAGTCGCGCCTCTTTCTGTGGGACCGCATCCGCGAACTGAACGCCAGGGGCTTGACCATCCTGCTGACCACGCACGATATGGAGGAGGCTGACCGCCTCTGCGAGCGCATCGCCATCATGGACCATGGCAAGGTGCTGGTAAACGACACCAGCGCCGAACTCAAGCATCTCATCCCCGGCGGCACCACGTTGGAAGTGCGCGTCTTCGTCCCCGAACTGGCCGCCGTGGGCGCGCCCACAGCGGCGGACGCGTCTGCCGGGGGCGAGCAAACCACCACGCGCTTGCTGGCGGCACTGCGCGCCTTGCCGGGCGTCACCAAAGTCGATGAGCTTTCGGCGGAAACGCCCGCCGCAGCGCCCCCGGCAGCAGGCGGCTGGGGCGGCGCGCCTGGCGGCGGCAGAGGCAGCCCTGGCGGCGGAGGGCCAGGCGGCCCGTGGGGTGGCGCTGGCGGCAATGGCGGTAATGGCGGGCAGGCTCGCGAGCCAGGCGTTACCACCTTCCGCATCTATGCCGAAGACGCCAGCGCGCTGGTCGCCGCCGCCAATCAGGCCGTACAGGCGTCGGGCGCTGAACTGCGCGACCTGCATGTCAAGCGGCCCAGCCTGGAAGACGTGTTTATCTATCTCACCGGGAGGAATCTACGCTGATGGCAACCACCTCGCAAGCCCCCACCGACACTACCTTTGCCGCTGGCGGCGTGCCTCAGGGCGCGCGGCCCACCAGCCACGCGCGGCTGGCCCTCAACGCCTTTTTCGCCATTTTGCAGCGCGACATCGTGGTCACCGGGCGCGACCTGATCGCCTTTCTGGCGCAGGTGCTCCTTCAGCCCCTCTTCTTCTTGTTCATCTTCGGCAAGGTGCTGCCCGGCATCGGGCTGACCTCGGCGGGCTTTGGCGCGCTGCTCTTGCCCGGCATCGTCGGCTTGACCACGGTGATGGCCGCCATGCAGGGCGTGGCGCTGCCGATGGTGCTGGACCTGGGCTTTGCCCGCGAGATCGACGACCGGCTGCTCGCGCCCATGCCCGACGTGCTCGTCGCCGTGGAAAAGGTCATCTTTGCCACGCTGCGTGGCCTCATCGCCGGGGGCGTCATGTTTCCGCTGGCCGTCTGGATTCTGGGCGATCAATACAACGTGCGCAGCGACCGCATCCTGGTGCTGCTCGTCATGCTGGTGCTGGCCTCGCTGGTCGGCGCGTGCATCGGGCTTTTCCTGGGCACCAGCGTGCGCCCGGAGCAAATCGGGCTGATGTTCTCGCTGATCTTGACGCCGCTGCTCTTCACCGGCTGCACGTATTATCCCTGGGCAGGGCTGGATTCGCTCAAGTGGTTCCAGATTCTCACGCTCTTCAACCCGCTGACCTACGCCGATGAAGGCATCCGCTACGCCATGGTCCCACCCATCCACGGCCACGACATCACCACGCTGGGCCTGCAATGGGTCTTCCTGGGCCTGGGCGTCAGCATCGTCGTCTTCTTTGCCCTGGGCACGCGCACTTTCCTGCGCCGCGTGGTCAGCTAAATGGCCGCCAGGGACGGCGGCGCTACAAGCAAATGCCGCTTTGTAGCGCCGCCGTCCCTGCTGTGCCCTCGGCAGCTAACGAGGGGCGGCCAACCGTTGCGCCCACGCAAACGTTCCACCAAAATAGCAAGCGCCCTGGGCAATCTCAGCGCCTCAAATTAAAAGAGATATTGATACACACAATCGTGAAGCAGACCATTCCCAACCCCAACAGCGCGTACAGCGGGATAGCGCTGTTGGGCCAGGTCTCCAACGCCGAAACGAACGCGATCACTGCAACCGCCAGGGCACCCAGCGAGCAGAGAGCAAGAATCAGCCGGTGACGCGACGTTGACGACTCACCGGGCTTGATGGGCACAAACAGCGGGGCGGGCATCCCACCCGGGACGAGCGGATGCACCTGCTGCCCCTGGTATAGAGCGCCATTAGCCTCAGAGGGGGCTTGATAACTATGCTGGTGATCAAGGTCTACACGCTGTGACATGGGCTGCTCCTTCCGCTCGATGCGCCAAACGAAAACACCCGCAAACGAAGAACCAGACTTGCCTTATTGATTATACTGCTCAGCCACAACCCTGAATGCCTGCTTCGGTTCCCAGGGTAGATCAGGGTAGGTCGTGCCCTTTTCGCTCGTTGGCAGCACTTTTACCACCCCATAACCCGCCATATCCAGATCATATTCAGGTTTCGGATTCGTAGGCAAATTGTAGCCCGCGAAAGTGAAGACAAACGCGCCTTCCAGCGGCTCTTGCCGGTAGAGTTCCAGCAGGTCTTTCAGGTAGGTGGCCTGGGTCTCTTCGCTGCGCTGGAAGCCTGGCTTGATTTTGCGCCGCTCCTCGGACGTATCGACAATCGCCCAGCCCGCCGCGCCTTTGGCCTCGGCCCCGGCATAGGTGCAGCACCCAAACTCGGTAATCGCCACTGGTTTGCCGTGCGTATAATACGCCTGCAAACCCTGGCGATACCACCTGACGTTTTGCGCGTCCCGATAGTAATTGACGCCTACCGCGTCGAACAAGCGCCAGTCCACCGTTTCCCACGGGCCAGCCGCATAACTGACCTGCCCCTGAAAGCGCTCGCGCACCAGCGCCACGGCGCGGGCCAGAAACGGATTGAGCCGCGTGCCCGGCCAGCGCCTGCCACTGAGCATATGCCGCAGCAATCCAGCCGGGCTGACAAAACTGCGGATGCGCGCATAGGCATCCTCGCCCTTGAGCAGACCCTTCATGTAAAAGGTCAACTCGCCGCCCACCAGAAAAATCAGGTCCGGGGAGGCTTGCCGCAGCGCCTCGGCCACGTCGGCGCACTCGGCCAGATATGCCAGCGTTTCCTCCTGGGTGGCCTCCACCAGCAGCGGCGAAAACCACACCGCCAGCCCTTGCCCAAGCGCGTAGGCCGCCGTCTCCCTCAGCCGCCCAATATCCTGACCACACAGCCGTATGGCGGTACAATGCAGATCATGTTTGATAATCTCGATCTCGCGGCGCATGACCGCCGGATCGAACTGTTCACGGGTCGAGCGATTCCCCGCAAAGATGGTTCCGACATCATAGACAATCCCTTTGTAGCGCATAGCCCTGCCTTACCTAGAAAAGCGGCGCTGCTGAATCACGCCAGGTCTTTGTTCGAGCGAGGCTGATACTGCTGCACATGTTCCGGCACCGGCATAGCTTTTGTCAAGGTGGGGTCGGGCACTGGCTCCAGCGCCTCCAGGCGCAGCGGCAGCACCCCCGCCCAGATGTCCAGCGCGTAATCAGGGCGCGCATCCAGCGGCGGGCCGGTGCGCACCTTTGCCGACGCTTCCTCCAGCGGAATCATCATCACCTGCGTCGTCTTGAGTTCTTTCGGATTCGGGCCGCGCACCTCCGCCGAGCGCCCCGCCACCACTTGATCGACCAGCGCCGAGAGCGCCGCGAGCTTTTCTGCCTTTTCGGTGACGACCTGCCCCCGGCCCACGACCACCACCGAGCGAAAGTTCACCGAATGATGAAAGGCCGAGCGCGCCAGCACCAGCCCGTCCAGATGCGTCACTGTCACACACAGCGGCAGGCCACCTTCCACCGGCTGAAGCATGCGGGAGAGCGGCGACCCGTGCAGATAGAGCTTGTCGCCCATCCGCGCGTAGAGCGTCGGGATGACAAACGGTTGCTCCTCGTACACAAAGCCGACGTGGCACAGAAAGCCCGCGTCGAGAATGGCGTGGATGGTTTCGGCATCATAAACGCCGCGCTCCGGGTGGCGCTTGACGGTGGTGCGTGTGGTGCGCTGCATGCAAGACTCCTCTTTCGCCTACATATAAAATGGGACGCCAATTCCTGGGATATCTGTATTTGCATAGGTTGCGCGCTCAAGCGTGAGGCGCAGTTCTCCTAAAAAGATGGCATCTTCTGCGGCGCGATCTTCCTGCCGAGGCCCAAACCACCCTATACCAACTGGTTGCCCATTTAGAGCGGTCACCCGTCCAAAAAGTTCCAGCACCATTGGCTGCTGCGTGGTTTCATCGATAGGTGCGCGCAAATCAGTATGCAGGATAGCATATTTCTTGACGGGCCCTGTCATGTGCTGACGCCTCCAGGCTTTTTGCTGGGCATCCCATTGCCAGCCAGGCAGCCGCGCCGAGAGCAAATCATACACAGCACCGGGCAGTTCAGCCAGTCGGCTCACCTGCAATTCTGCCTGTGCCAGCACTGGCACATCAAAGGCTCGGATGCGTGCCGCCAACGGACGCAGTTCTGCTTCTTGAGACACATGCTGCACCCGATAGCGCCGACAATATTGCCAAACCTCTTCCTCTGTATATTGCCGCCCAACAAATGCCGCCATCAGCCCGGCCACCGGGCGCGCATCGTAGCGCAGCGGCACGTCTGGCCCCTCACCAGCAATCCATAGATCAGGCACATCATTCAGCATCTTGGACGGCCTCTCCGGCTTCCAGCACTGCCGCCACCAGTTGGTCAATATCAGCGCGCGTGCTGCGATGGTTGAGGATGCAGGCCCGCAGCACAAAGCGCTCGCCCAGCGTCGTCCCCGCCAGAAACGCCTTGCCGCCGAGTTGAACCCGCTCCAGCACGCGCTTGTTGAGCGCGTTCAACCGCTCGTTATCGCCGCGCAGAGCGGCTGGCGTATAGCGGAAACACACCACGCTCAGGCTCGGCGGCGCGGCCAGTTCCAGAGCAGCGCTGGCCTCTACACGGCTTGCCAGATGCCGCGCCAGATGCAGATCATGCTCAATCGCCCGTGTATAACCATCCAGCCCATAATACTTGAGCGACATCCAGACCTTCAAGGCCAGAAAGCCACGCGTCTGCATAAAGCCGTATTCGCTGAACCAGGGCGGCCCTTGCACGCCGCGCGCATCCCCATCCAGGCGCAGATACTCCGGCACCAGGCTAAACGTATCGCGCATCGCCTGGGCATCGCGCACCAGCACCAGCCCGGCCTCATAGGGAATGGAAAGCCACTTGTGCGGGTCCAACGCCAGGCTATCGGCCAGCGCCAGCGCACCAAGGGATGCTTTGTATTCATCGGTCAGCAGGGCGGCTGCTCCATAGGCCCCATCCACATGCAGCCAGAGGCCATGCCGCCGACAGATCGCGGCAATTTCCGCCAGCGGGTCAATCGCGCCGGTATTGGTCGTTCCGGCGCTCGACACCACCGCCATGGGACGCAGCCCCGCCGCCAGATCAGCTTCAATGGCCGCCTCCAGCGCCACAACCTGCATGCGATACTGCGCGTCCACCGGAATGGTGCGCAGATTGGCCGAGCCAAGGCCCAGCAGTTCCACCGCCTTCTGCACGCAGCTATGCCCCTGCTCGCTGCGATAAACCACCAGGCGCGGCCCGCCCTGCTGCAAGCCGCCCGCGCGCATCCCATCGCCTCGCGTGTGGCGGGCCACCGCCAGCGCCGTCAGCGTCGCCATCGAGCCGCCGCTTACCAGCAAGCCCATCGCTTCGGCTGGGAAGCCTACCATCTGCTTGAACCACTCCAGCACCTCGCGCTCCAGATAGACGGCAGCGTGATTGCCACCCGCGCAGCTTGGGTTCATCGCCGCCGCCAATGCCTCGGCAAAGATGCCCACCACCGTTGGCGGCGAGTTCACCCAGGCGTAAAAGCGCGGGTGCCCGTTGCCAAACGGATAGGGCGCGACCTGGCTGGCAAACTCCTCCAGCAGCGCCTCCGCCTGCTGGCCCTCTCGCGGCGCGGGCGTGCGCAGCAGCGCGTCGGCCTGTTCCGCTGGATACGGCTGCCAGACCGGGCGCTCCGGAAGCTGCGTCAGGTGGTCGGCAATCAGATCAACCACCTGATAGCCAAAGCGCTTGATTTCCTCGGTGGACCACTCCCAGCCCAGCGCCAGCGGGTCAGTATCTTCACTCCTGGTCATAGCGCTTCGCTCCTTTGTCGCTGTTTTGGCTCATTCGATGATATGCTGCTCAGTCCGCATTTTAACGTGGCTGCCGCGCTCGTCACAAGCACCAATTCAGAATAGCCACGTGGGCGGGCGTTTGTTTGAGACACGATCTTCCGCGCGGGCGGGTTTGGCCGTGCCCTCGTTTAACCGCCAGCCACGCTGTCCACCTGACGCTTGACAAAGCGAGCGGCATCAGGTACACTCTGCTTACGATTGTGTGTCTTTCACACGCTGCACCTTAGCATGAAACGATACCGTGTGGCCTCGTCAGTAAATAGCACTGGCGAAGCCACTCACCTCACCCCCTGAACTTACCAGGGAATGGGCTGAGGGCATTCTATCCTATGATGGGATAGAGCGCATCTCCTCAGCGACCATCTCCTGACGGCGGGGCAAACCCCAGGGAACTTCCTGGGGCGAATCGTTTCCCAGTGCGCGGAGGGTCGGCGGCGCATCAACGCTGCTGGCTCTCTGGCGCGCTCGGTAAGGGTTGCCCACTGCACGCACGCGGGGGATGGTCGTTTCGTCTTTGGCGCGCACGCGCAAAGAGGAGATGATTGCCGATGCGCTATACCATTGATGAACTGATGGATTTCTGGCTGACGCCCTGGTCGAAGACCCTGCGCGACCTTTCTGTACAACTCACCTTTATGGACCCGCCCATCAGCGGGCGTCGGCCCGACAAAGCCGCGCCGCGCCGGGTGCGGCCCCTGTGCCTTCAGCGCTGGGTGGGCCAGGCCATCGCCGCGCGGCTGGCGTGGATGCAGGCGCACCCCGCGCACGCGGCCCCGCGCTTCGGGGATGCATCCGACCCGCGCTGGGAGGAAGAAGCCCTGGACCCGCCGCAGCGGCGCGGCCTGCGCGCACGCGGCGATGCCGCTCTGCTGGAGCAGTTCGGCGTCACGGTGGAGCGGCTGCTGCGCATCCTCTACGAGCCGCCCAAGCTGGTGGGCGATGTGGAATGGACCGAGGCGGCGCTGCGGGCCAGCCAGGAAATCGCGCAGATATACGCCGAACTGAAGCGGCGCTATAAGGCGATGCGGGCGCGGGCGTTCTTACGCGAGGAACTGCGCTGCTTTGTGGAATGGCGGCGTGAAAGCGCGGTCAGCGTGGGCACCAGGCAGCAGGTGATTGAAAGCCGCGCCCCGTGAAGGCCGCTGGACTCCTGTCCCTTTTTGGCGCGCTCAGGCGCTCTGGTAATAGAAGCTTCTCTCCGGCGACCTGGAAGGACCAGCATGGAACAACCATTCCAGCCCGCGCCGCTGTCGGCGGTCGAGTTTACGGCGCTGGTCAATCGGCATCGGGGGGCGTTGATCGGCTTCCTGCGCCTGCTCTGCCTGTGCTCACGCAGATTTTCTCTTTTTTCAAAAACTGCTTTCGCTGCTGACATACTGTTGTCACTCGCGTCAGGCATACTATGGGTGAGCCTGAGAGCACGCGGGCTGCGGCTCCAGGGAAGTAGTGAACGCAACGAAAAAAGGAGAAAAGATCATGGCAGATAAGCTGGATTTTGTGCTGTTGTACGTGCGGGATGTAGCGGCAGAGCGCGCTTTTTATATCGAGAAGTTCGGCCTGGAGGTCGAAGACGAGAACCCCGCTTTTGTCCAGTTCAAGGCTCCGGGTGGGGCGATCTTCGCCCTGATTCAAGGCGAACACCCGACGCCCACCGCGACCATCGAGTTGTGGTGGCAGACGGCTGATGCCGATGCCACGTATGCCCGGCTGAAAGATCGGGGCGTAGAGATTGTCAGCGCGCCGGAAGATAAGCCGTTTGGCCGCGCGCTTTCGATCAAAGACCCCGAAGGCAATACGCTCAATTTCTTTCAGCCGCCGCAGGGGTAAAAGACGCGCCAGAAGACGCACCAGGAGGTTCGCAGAGCGCTTCTGGACGTTCCAGTGGATCGAGACGGGCATCTATGTGGGCTTTTCGCTGTTGGCGCTCTTCGCGACGGTCTGGCTGGTGCGGCGACGGCTCACCTGACCATGCAGATGTGACCACTTGGGCGGCTCTCTGGCGAGACCAGAAAGCCGCCCAAGCAGTCTGATGCTGCGGCATGCCGCCTGCGTTACTGGTGCGGCACGCCGTTGTCGCCGAATTTGTCGCTGTATTCCTTGCTGCCAATCAGATCGTTGATGACATCATCGATCTTTTTGCCCGAAGACATCTCCTGCTTGTAGTGTTCCAGACCATCCGAATCGGGGTCGCGCCCCAGGAACTGCTTGTAGGCCAGGGTGATCTGGTCGGGCGCGGCTGGATGGGTGTCGATAAAGCGCTGCTTAAATTCGGGGGAATGCGCCAGATCGCGCACCACGTCTCTGACGGTTTCCTGGTTCTGCGTCAGGCGGTTGGTGTGGTCCTTGAGTGTGTTTTCGTCGATGTCGCGCCCAAGAATGTTGTGATACACCTCGCGGAGATCGTTTTCTGCGGTTTGCTGGTCCATTGAGTGCTCCTTTGTTGGTGAATGTGGGACGTACCAGCGCGCTATGCCGCAGGAACTATTCCAGGCGCGATAGAATCATTTCGACGAGCGCGTCGGGCGTCTTGCCATCGGTGGCAAGGTGCTCGGCAAAGGCGGGCGCTGTGAAGGCGGCCAGGCAGTGCCGCGCCTGCTCCAGACACCAGGCCAGGACTTCTGGCCGATCTCCGCGCCCGCGCAGGCGCTCCACCAGTGTTTGTTCGGTGGCCGTCAGGCAGAAGTGGTGCAGCGCTGGCTCGAAGGCGCGCAGGCCGCTGATGACTTCCTCGAAATAGGCGGCGCGCCAGATGGTCATCGGCATAATCAGCGTGCGGCCATAGCGTTCGCTCAGCCAGCGCGCCGTGTCGATGGTGAGCGTGCGCCACATAGGCAGATGTTGGAAGTCGTCGGGCTGCTCGACGGGCGCGACGACCTTGCGCAGAAAATAGCCCACTTCTTCGGCATCGAAGAGCAGGCTGTTGGGGATGCGCTCTGCCAGCCGCTCGGCCACCGTCGTTTTGCCGACGCCGAACGCGCCGTTGAGAAAGACGATCATTGTTGCTCCCCTTCTACGCGCTGCTGACGCTCAATCTAGCTTCACTTGTTTTTTCGATTGCCTCTGTTATACTTGCCTGCATACAGCACTGCAATAGCCGTGGCTGTGATTGTCAGCCACGGCTATAATGACCCAGGCGTCGGCGCTGTCGACGCCTGGCCGTCGTGTCGGCGGCCAGGCGGAGCTTCTCAGTTTTTCTTGACGATGGGAATATAGATTTCGGCCTCGGTGCCGGAGTAATAGAACTCATACTCCAGCTTGCCTTCAGCGAGTTCATAGCCAGAATCAGGGAACCAGGTCGAGAAGATGTATCCCCACGTTCCCTGGATGGCATCAGAAAAGGCCGGGCCGGGCGTTTCCACAGGGGGCACGGTGAAGACGGCATAGGTCGCTTCGGGGACTTCGCCGCGCCACATGTCGGACGGCACGCCGTCGTAATCGGGGACTTCGAGGGCAACAATGTAAGAGAAGTCGCCGGTGGCGCTGTCGGGCGGGAAGCAGATGCCATACTCGTTCTGCTGGACGGCGGGCAAGGCGCTGTGCAGGCGCGTCAGCTTGTCGGGCATGAGGCTCTGCCAGAAGACGGGAATATCCTGAAGGTTTTGGCCGTCGCGGCAAGTGGTTTGCAGTTCATAGCCCGCGATCTTGACGGTTGGTTTGGTGACGATTTTGGGTTCCACGACAATCCCTCCTGTGAGGTTGAACTGCTCCAAGAGCATGAGGTCAACTTTTTTGGGCAGATGCCCTGAGACGTGGAGGCGATACGCTTCGGGGGAACAGCCATAGACCTTGCGAAAGGCTTTGGCAAAGCCATTATGGGTTTCAAAGCCGTAGTCGAGGGCAATGTCGATGATGCGCTTGCCGCGCGCAAGCTCGGCTGCGGCATAGGCGAGGCGCCTTCGCCTGATGTACTCCATAATGGGGATGCCGACATACACCTGGAATATCCGGTAGTAGTGATAGGGGGAGAACCCGGCAATCCTCGCAAGATGATCGACGGTAATGGGTTCTTGCAGGTGGTCCTCGATGTAATCAATACTGTTCTGGATGCAGGCGCGATAGTCCATGACGTTCCTCCTTCCTCCTGACAAAGTATAGCAGGAGAAAAGATGTTCTACTGTTCCATTCTTGCGGTCTTTGGTAGTATGGGTCGAATATCTTGACATCAAACATACATACATGTTAGTATGTATGTAAAGAGGTGAAGCAGATGGTCCGGAAAACCAAAGAGGAGGCTGCCGCCACACGCCAGGCGCTGCTGGACGCGGCCCTGATCGTCTTCAGCCAGAAGGGCTACACAGCGGCCACCCTGGAAGAGATTGCCGAGCACGCGGGCGTCTCGCGCGGTGCGATCTACTGGCATTTTCGATCCAAAGCCGACCTGTACAACGCGCTGGTGGAGGAAACCTCCACCCGGGCCGAAAGCATCATCCAACAAGCCGTCGCCCAGCGCGGCAGCATTCTGGAAACGCACCGTCGCATTATGACCGGCCTGCTCGTCATGATGGAGGAAGAACCCACCTATCGCGCCGTGCAAGAGTTGGTCTTGTTCAAAACGGAGGTCACGCCAGACCTGGAGGAAGGCATCAAAGCCAAAGCAGCAGCCCTGCGCACCGTCGAGGCGCGCGTGGCCGCCTCGCTGCGCGAAGGCATCGCGGCGGGCGAGGTGCGCGCCGATCTGGACCCGTTGATTGGGGCGCGCGCCTCGCTCACCTACATCAACGGCATCATCTTCACCTGGCTCGTCGACCCGCAGGCGTTCTCGCTGCGGGAAAGCGCTCCTGCGCTGGTCGACGTGTACATTCGCGGCATCGCGGCGCAATAAGTTTCTTTTTTTTGCAACTTTTTACATACGAACTCGTATGTATGTCAGAATATCAAGAGAAAGAGAGGCGAATCCTAATATTTATAAAATATGTTAATAAAACTATTGACTTTTTCAAACTCATCAGTTATTATATTGAAGGACGCTCCAAGGCATCAGCACAAAACAGACCACCATACGCCGAATGCGCAAGATAGGAGTAGCGTGCCTGAAGGGCAGCGAGCTATAGTTATCAGGTGGAATAGAGAGCGGAGCATCACGCATCCTGGCGTATGAGGATGAACAGGAGGAACATCACACATGGCGATGATCGAAACGCACAAACTGACCAAGACCTTCAAGGCGCGCAAGAACACCGTCGAAGCGGTACGCGGCGTCGATCTGGAGGTCAGGGAAAACGAAATCTTTGGCTTCATGGGGCCAAACGGCGCGGGCAAAACCACCACCATGCGCATGCTTTCCACGCTGCTGGACCCCACCGGCGGGCAGGCCACCGTCTGCGGCTATGATCTGCGGCGCGAGTCGGAAAAGATTCGCAAGCAGATTGGCTATGTCGGCCAGAAGGGCGGCGCGGAACCAAAAGAAACCGGACGCGAGAACCTGGTGCTGCAAGGGCGGCTTTATGGTATGAGCAAAGCCGAGGCCGACAAGCGCGCGAGCGAACTGATTAGCAGGCTCGACCTGGACACATTCGCTGACCGGCTGATAAAAACCTATTCCGGTGGGCAGCGCCGCCGCCTGGACATTGCGATGGGCATGATGCACCGGCCACGCCTGCTCATTCTGGACGAACCCACCACCGGCCTGGACCCTCAGAGCCGGGCGCGCATCTGGGATGAGGTGCGCAGGCTGCGCGCCGAGGGCATGACCATCTTCCTGACCACGCACTATATGGACGAGGCCGACAGCCTCTGCGACCGCCTGGCGATCATCGACAACGGCAAGATTGTCGGCGAAGACACGCCCAATGCCCTCAAGCAGCAAATTGCCGGGGATATCATCACGCTCGGCCTGAACATGCAGAACGGCACTGGCGCAAAAGTCAAAGAAACGCTGGGCGCGCAGCCGTTCCTGCGCGAACTTCAGGAAACCGACAACGGCCTGCAACTCTATGTGGAGCGCGGCGAAGAAGTCTTGCCTGATGTCTTGCGTCTGCTCGATCACAACGGCACGCGCATTCGCACCGTCACGCTAGCGCGGCCCACGCTGGAAGATGTCTTTCTGCGCCTGACCGGGCGTTCGCTGCGCGAAGAACAAAGCGCGTAACAGCAAAGGAGAAGCGACCATGTTCAAAATTGTCCGCGATAGCTGGCTGATCTTTGGCTCTGCCCTGCGCACGCATCTGCGCGAACCGGCCTGGGTATTCTTCGGGTTGTTCCAGCCCGTCTGCTATATGCTCCTGTTTGCCCCGCTGCTCAAGAATCTGGTGGGTGTACCTGGCTTCCCGACTGGCGGCGCGTATAACGTCTTCACGCCGGGCCTGATGATGATGATGGCGATTTTCGGCACCGGCTTTGCCGGGTTCGCCGTCATCGGGCAACTGCGCGAAGGCGTCATCGAGCGCCTGCGGGTCACGCCGGTCAGCCGCTTAGCCATGATGATTGGCATGATCTCCGTGGCCCTCCTGACGCTGCTCGTGCAGACGCTGCTGCTGCTGGTCCTGGGGCTGATTCTTGGCTTCCGGCCCGACGCGGCTGGGATGATCCTGCTGATTCTGTTGGAGTTGGTCGGTGGCCTGGTGATGGCTTCCTGCTCGTACGCGGTGGCCCTGGCGCTGAAAGATGAGGGGTCGCTGGCCGCAGCGGTCAATCTGGTGGCGCTGCCGCTCTTGCTGTTGTCGGGGATTATGCTGCCGCTCTCCCTCGCGCCAGACATCTTGAAGAACATTGCCAAAGCCAACCCATTGGCCTACGCCGTGGACGGCTCGCGGGCACTGGTCAATGGACACCTGGGCGATGTTGCGGTCTATCAGGGGTTCATCATCTTCGCTGTCCTGGCCGTCCTGGCCCTCTACTGGGTCACGAGCGCCGTCCGCAAAGCGGCGATGTAGCCAGACATCAGAGAATACAAAGCGCGGTGAGTGGGCCAGTGGCCCACTCACCGCGCTTTGTATTCTCTGGGTGAGGCGGCTGCTGAAGGTGCCACCGTGCCACCAAAAGCCGTATAATTGAAGCAGTGTGATATGCTGTTATGCTGGGGGAATGTATGGGGTGGAATGAGTGGTAGCTCTTTTTTGAACTTCACTGCTGTGAATGGAAGGAGCGCAGGACATTGAATGCCTACGAGCAATTGCTGGTGATTCGGGATCGGCTGGAACATCTGGGCGCGCATGAAGATTCGATTGCGATGGTCGATAAGCTGGTGAAGCGGGCCGAGCCGGACCGCGATAGCCCGCTGAATGTGCCCCAGGTGCAGATGCTGCGTCACATGCTGCGCCAACGCGAAGTCATTGATAACTACAACATTTATAATGATCTGCAAGAACTGATGAGCGATTACGAAGACCGCCCACGCGAGGAACGCGCCGAACTTGAAGAGGAGGAGCATCGCCCCAGGCCACATTCCTACTACCGCGAGCAGAAGATGAAAGAGCGCGGCAAAAAGCAGGACAGCTAGATAACCTGGCGAATGCCCAGCAGTTGGCGTGTCCAGTCGGCAGCGCCGTAGAGGTCTTCGCCCAGCGTGGCCGAATGCGAGCGGTCCAGCGTGGCATACCATTCCAGAAAGGCCAGCGCATCCTTGGGGTGCTGCTTGACTGTCTGGGTGGCTTGCAGCATCAAGCCGGGGTCTTTTTGCACCTGGCCGATGCCCATCAGCATATACCAGATAAAGTGGCGCAGGTGCGGCGGCAGCCATCGCCGCCGCGCCTGCTCTAGCTCCTCGAAGCCTTTATCCAGCTTGCCCGCGCCCAGATACGCCAGGCCCAGGCTCAAGTGCAGGCCGCCGCGCGCCGTCAACGGGGCCAGACGATAGGCGCGCTTCAACGCGCCGCCCGCGCGCTCCCACTGCTCATCTTCCAGCGCCACCGCGCCCAGCGCTGCCCAGACGCCCCAGGCACGCGGGTGTTGATTGATGAGATAGGCCAGCAAGGTTCTGGCTTCCTCGCGCTGGTTCTGGTGCAGCAGCGCCTCCAGCAGCAGCAGCCCAGGCCGCAGCGCGGCAGGATGGCGCGCCAGGATGTGGCGCATATCCGTTTCGATCACGCTCCAGTCATCATCGCTCCGCCGCGCCACATGCCAATAATAGGTCAGCGGTTCGTGAAAGAGCAGGCCGCGCGTGATCGGCGCGACCGCCAGCATCAGCAGAATGGCAAAGGCGCCCTGCACCGCGAAGTAATGGCCGGTGGGCGTCACCAGGCGGTCAAGCAGCAGCGCGCCAACGTAGCAGGCCAGCGCGCCCAGCGTCGTCAGGCCAAAGGCGATGAGATAGCCCGCCACGAACCGCGCGCTGCGCTCGGGCAGGCGAAAGAGCATATCCACCAGGGACATCCAGCCGGTGATGAAGATGACCAGAAACGCTGCCAACCCCAACGCTTGCGCCGGAGCATCGGGCGCGTGGGGGCCGCTGAAAAAGGTGGGCAGCGCGCCCAAAAAGGGCAGCAGCAAGAACAGCGCGCCATAACACAGCCAGGCGGCGCGCCTGCTGGCGGCGGCCACCCAGAAGATGAGGCCACTGTGTGGGGTCGAAACCGGCTCCTTCTCATCGGGCATATGCTTCCTCCCAGGCAGCCACAACAACTACCACGATGCACATCCTACTTTAACTAACGAGCGAAAGGCTTTTCAGTTTCACCAGAAGAGCGAGCAGAGAGCGTTGCAATCTTCCGCCAGAGCCATACAGATAAGCATACCCTCCGGCTAGAAGACGAACTCAAACCTTAACAAACTGAACGGCAAGAGCGTGGAGTTTGGTGCAGATTATGCAGCCCATTTAAGTGAGAGTCCGTACTCTAAAAGGAGGAGAGGAGCAACCTATGACTGATTGTACCCTCATTCCAGCGGCGCTCCAGGACGCACAAGAACAAAGAGCGGCTTTGCCAGATGACCCCGATGATTATTGCGAGGAGTTGCACCCAGGCGACCCAGAAGCAATCAAACAATGTGTAAATGAGATCAATACCCGCAAACACAACCTTGATGAAGAGATTCACACTCTTCAAAATTACGAGGCTTTTTGCGAGAACATCCTTAGTAAATGGGACGTCACAGCCGAAGATTCGGCGAAAGAAGGAACACTGGTAATTACTGCATGCGATCCGGGGAATCTTGACTTTGGGAAAATCTTTTATCGTGCTGCCGGAGGCAGTGATCAAAGTTCCGGTTATGTTAACTTCGTACCTGACCCACCCGTATTCTTCGATGTCGATTTTTGGGATGGCAATGTCCACTACAAAAGTACCTATAATCCAAATGGGAACTTCTATGGTTCATATTTTGAACCAGGAGGGAGGCCAGAGGGCGAATACTGGGAGGGCAGACTCTGAGGGGCTGAGGAGCAAGGGCGTCAATAAACGGAACGCTAAATCGAACGTGGTGCCGCAGGTATACAGCGCCGCATTACAAAAAACCGGCACGCCCTCGCGGTGAGGGCGTGCCGGTTGGCGCGCTTCTCGGCTAGCTGCCGAGCTTCTGCTGGATATCCGTCACGGCTGCTTCTGCCGCCTGCAAGGGCTGCGCCTGCGCCTCCAGCGGTTTCAGCGCGGCCTGAATGGCCGCCGCGTCCGCCTTCAGCGCGGCCAGGTCAAGCGTGGGGGCGGTCTCTTTCAACTGCGCTTCCAGCTTCGCTACCTGCGCTTGCAGCGCCGTGATGTCCTGACCCACCCAGATTTTGTACACATTGCGGCTGGTGGTCCAGCCCAGGCTGGTCATGCGGAAATCCTGGCGCGAGCCAGCGCCGATGCTCGGATTCCCCGGCTCGATGCTCGGCAAGACGCGCTCCACCGCCAGCGGATAATCATCGTGGTCCCACGGGTGCGTCAGAACCCACTCGCGGAAGCCCTTCACCACCACCACCCCATTGGGGGCTGTCAACGTCGTGCCATCGTCGTGCCAACCTTCAGGAATACCCACCGATTCGCTCCCCCCTGTCTGCGGTCCGCCGCTCCCTTCAGCCAGGGGCAGCGCCGGGCCATGCACCTCACACAAATCATGAAATCCTGCGGCCTGGAACCCGGCCCAGGAATAATCTGCCGGTTGGCCGCTGGGGTCGGCGCGCAGGGGGTCATGGACGACCACCACCTGCTTTGCCGTATCATAGCCGACAATCAGCAGCACATGACCTTCGCCCTGGTTGTGTGCCGCATAGTCCCCGTCGTCCGGCCACTGCCAGGGATCACCTCCACCCGCCAGGCGCAAATTGATGTAGTTATCGAAGCCGCCAATGGCAATATGCCCCCGGTCCACGCACGCCACCACATCCTGAAAGCTCGGCCACTGGATATCGCCCACGCTCATCTGGCCGTTGGTGTTGTCGCGCACCCAATCGCTGATCCACGAAGCATTTTTCGGCGTACTTTCATTGCTGCCACCGTTTAGATTTTCCGTGAACTGATACATGATCTGCTCAACGGTGTGCTTGCCATCCTTTGCCCAGGGACCAATCTTATAGGTGGCGTCGATCATCGCGCCCACCGCTTCAGAGCATCTATCCCCCCCTGATCCCGTTCCATCTTTGGGATTAGACATTTGGGAACACTTGCTGGCTTGCAAAACTTTACGCGGCATCTTCTACTCCTTGGCCCTCAAGTAGGCTTGATGAGCCTCTTCTTCAGTAAGGAATGTCCCTAGATGTCTTCTGCACCTACCTATCCTGATTTCCGCTATCCACTTTTGCTCGCGGGCGCTCCAATAACAGCCTCTCACCTCTTTTGGCCTGGTATGGCTCACAATAGGTTGCCCGGTTTCCAGAGCGGCTATAGCGTCCAAGTACGCTTGATGGGCTTCTTGTTCTGTGTCAAAGCCACCCAAACTTCTGGATTTTCCATCTATCTGCAATGTCGCCCGCCAGCATTTCTTTCGTGTATCAAACGTGGTCCCAGGTAGCTTGCCTGTACGATGACGCTGCTTGTTGTGGGCATTTTCCCGATTGGAAACCATGCGCAGGTTGGCAAGTCGGTTATCCAGAGTGTCTCCATTGATATGGTCAATCTGCTTACCCGGTGGAATGGGGCCATGTACCAGCTCATAGACAAAACGGTGCATTCGCACTATCGGCCAATCCCAGCCTCTTTCTGGTATCCATGTCTTTGGCAGGTGAGTCTGAGCATAGAAGCGGCCAGATTTTGACAGGGACGCCTGCCATCTATAAGCACTAATCAATGGCAGCACCCCCTCATCAACAAGAGCTTCTAAGCCTTTTGTAAGAGGTATCCGTGCTTCATGCGTCGTATCCGGGTCTAAGGGGTTGCCATCCTGGGCATGGGGTGGCAAGATATTCATGGCGCATCTCCCACTCAGATGTGTCATCGTTCCAAGGATGCCGCAAACACCCTTGGAACACACCTATATTCTGCTCTTGTTACAGTACAAAACCGCTCCAGAAGGGCTATCAACCATAATTGGCCTCTAGCTAGAAGCGGTCTCCGCCGGTACCGGTGCCGTCGGTTGGGTTGTCCATCTGGCTGCACTTGGCCGCGTGCAGCACCTTTCTGCTCACAAAGTCCTCAGCTTCCTCCCCTCCTCGTCGGGGATAATGACTCTAAGAAATCCTCTCTAGCGCTACAAAGCAGATCAACGATCTATTTCCATGCCAGGCAAAGGGCCATCCCCTTGCGCTCTCCCCACTATCGTACCGGCAGTGCGTTACCCAGGCGTTACGGCAGGCGTTACGAAAATAGCTCTTCTGCAAAAGCACTCCTCTCGTCCACCCTGACTCTCCTGAAGCTTGCTGTGGCAGTGCGATCATGCTGGCTCTATTATGCCGACGCTGTCAAGCCTTCAGCGCGTAGCCCAGGTAGGACGCCAGCGTGTGGCCGCCCGCTTTGAAGCGCGCCGCCGCGCTCAACTGCTGGAACGAGAGCGCGCCGCGCTTGTAGCGGCGCAGCAGCCACAGCAGGCGCAGCGGATTCGCCTCCGGCGTCAGGCCGATGATCTCTTGCGGCGCGAGGCTATGCCGGACCAGCAGGCGCTTGAGTTCGGCAGGCGTCACATATTGCTCCCAGGCGTGCAGGCGCGGCGGCAAGAACGCTGTCGCCTGCCATTCCTGAAACAGCTTGATCGTCACGAGCTTGCTGAAGAGCGTGCGATTGATCGTATCGAAGCAGTAGACACCACCCGGCTTGAGCACGCGCGCCGTCTCTGCAATCACCCGCTCCACATCGCTGACGTGCTCCAGCACATCGCAGCAATAGACCAGATCGAAGCTGGCATCGGCGAAGGGAAGCTGTTCGCCCACGCCCACCTGATAGGCAATCGCCAGGCCCGCCTGGCTGGCGTGCGCCCGTGCCGTCGCAATCGATGGCGCAGAGGGGTCGATACCCGTTACCTGGCAGCCCAGCCGCGCAAACTCTTCGGCCAGCAGCCCACCGCCGCAGCCCACATCCAGCGCGCAGAGATCGCGGGGGTCCAGCTTCAGCCGCTCCGTCAATGTCTGCCGGAAATAGGCGAAGCGAGCGGGATTCAGCGCCGTGCGCAGCAGCGACAGCGCTCCCGTCTCGCCCCACCAGATATCGCCGGACTGGTTATAGAGTTCATTATCAACGGGCAAGGCTTGCCACTCCTACATGCCGAACGCCAGCAGCACCATGCAGCTAAAGACGACCAGAAAGCCCAGCAGTTCCAGCAGCGCGAACAGCTTCACGCGCTGCAACTGCGCGGTATAGGCCGCCGCCACCGGGCCTTCGCCTTTGGCAACCTCAGCCACCGGATAATCATTGAGCTTCAGCGCCGAACGCCCGGTGACAAACGTGCCCCACAGCACCAGGCCCACCGTCGTCAGCAGCGCCACGATGAAAGTCCAGCCGTAGCCGGTGCCAAACAAGAAGCTCCAGCTTTGGATTGGCCCCCAGATGGTGCCGCGCAAAATGCCGAAGATAATCACGAGTATCGAGATTGGCTTAAACAATCGGTCAGAAAGCCTGCTGAGCGTGCCCGAAATCTGGCGCTGCTGCTCCAACGGCTGCTTTGTTATCGCGGGAATCACCACGAAGTTGAGATAAAGCACGCCGCCAAACCAGAAAATACCTAAGAACTCGTGTATCCACTGAATACTATAGGTCACCCAGACCATCATCGCACCCCTTATATAAGGTAGGTAGTTTTCTTCAAACATGAGTCATCCCGAATTTTGGGAAAGCTGGTGAGTGGACCAGTCGCTTTCGTAGCGCCGCCTTCCAGGCGGCCCAACGGTGGCCCATCGAGACGGCAGGCAAGGAGGAGCAGCGTTCGCGCAAGCGCAGCGCTTGGCC
>DATGID010000079.1:0-257039 GCA_035307385.1 Ktedonobacterales bacterium
ACGAGATCGACGCCGTCGGGCGTCATCGCGGCGCCGGCCTGGGCGGCGGTCACGATGAGCGCGAGCAGACGTTGAATCAGTTGCTGGTGGAGATGGATGGCTTTGATACGCGCCAGGCCGTGGTGGTTCTGGCTGCCACCAACCGGCCCGATGGACTCGATCAGGCGCTCTTGCGGCCTGGCCGGTTTGATCGCCGCGTGACGGTGGATCGGCCCGACTGGAAGGGCCGCCGGGCGATTCTGGAGATTCATTCGCGCGGCGTGCCGCTGGCGTCCGATGTGGACCTGACCCAGCTTTCGCGCACGACGACGGGCATGGTCGGCGCAGACCTGGCGAACCTGGTCAACGAGGCGGCGCTGCTGGCGGCACGGAGGAATCTGGACCGCGTCAATATGGCCTGCTTCGATGAAGCGCTGGATAAGATTCAGCTTGGCGCGGAGCGTCCGCTGGTTCTGAGCGAGGACGATTTGCGGGTGGTGGCCTATCACGAAGGCGGCCACGCGCTGGTTGGGCTGATTACGCCGCATTCCGACCCGGTGACCAAGGTGACGATTGTGCCACGCGGCCAGGCGCTGGGCGTGACGCAGTCTACACCGCTGGATGACCGCTACAATTACTCGAAAGAGTATTTGCAGGCGCGCATCATGATGGCGCTGGGCGGTCGTGGGGCTGAGGAAGTGGCGCTTGGCTCCATCACGACAGGGGCAGAAAATGACCTCCAGGTGGTGACCGGTATTGCGCGCCAGATGGTGATGCGCTGGGGTATGAGTTCAAAGCTTGGCACCATTTCGTATAGTGACCGGGGCAGCCCCTTCCAGGGCATCGGCAACGCGGAGTTCGGCAACCGCGAGTATAGCGAAGAAACGGCCAAAACGATTGATGAAGAGGTTCATGATATCGTTGAGGACGCCTATGCTCAGGTTATCGCGCTGCTGACGAAGTATCGCCCAACGCTTGATCGCGTGGCTCAGGAACTCCGCCGCCATGAGGTCATCGACAACAAGCAGTTGATGGCGATCTTGACGGAAACTGGTGTCGAGCTTGATACCGTTGCGCCCGGAGCCTGGGATGCTTCCGAAGGTGATGGCATGTCGCCCCTCCCTCCGGCAGCTTCTAATTCAACGTCGCCGTTGGCCTAGCTTGCACTAAAAGCCAGGCCACGAGGGAACCATGACCAGTGAGCGCCTGCTGTGCAGCGATCTTTGATGGTTATCAAAGGGGCTGCGTACAGCAGGCGCTCATGCGTGTTTCGGGCACGTGCTGAACTGCTGATCTGGCAACGCAAAGCTGGCGCGGAGGAGACCGCTGGAATGGACGATCTGACAATTCGCCTGGCAGAACCGCAGGATAAAGCCGCCGTGCTGGCCTTTTGTGCCCATACCTGGGATTGGGGCGACTACATCGCCGAGGTCTGGGATGAATGGCTGGCTGATGCGTCCGGCAGGCTGCTGATAGCCATTCTGGCTGATCGTCCGGTGGGCTTGCTGCACATGCGCATGGTGGGGCCAGACGAATGCTGGCTTGAGGGCATGCGCGTCGATCCTGCCATGCGCAAACAAGGCATTGCCGCACGTTTATATGAACAGGCGATGCGCGAGGCCCGGCAGATGGGGGCAACGGTTGCCCGCCTGGCAACGCACTCGGAGAACGTTGTTGCGCACCGTGTGATCGAGTCGCTGGGCTTTGAGCAGGTGGCGACGCATCTGCACTATGCCGCTGCTGCCGAGAAAGTGCGCGGCGCGCCTCGGCCATTGGTGGCCGAGGCACAAGACCTGCCCGCCTTGCTGGCGTTTCTTGATCGGTCGAATATCTTTCCGGTCACTGGCGGGCTGATCTATGAGGATTGGGGGGACCGAACACACGCGCTGACCGAAGAGGTACTGCGCGAACGGCTTGCCCATGGACAGGTATTGCTGCTGCGGCAATGGGATGACTTTCAGGCTATAGCCATTTGTGGCCTCCAACATGCTGCTGAGCCGGTATTATTGGTAGAATATATCGACGGAACGACGGAGGGAGTGGGTCGCCTGGCCTATGGTATGCGTCCACTGGCGGCTGAACGTGGATTGGATCAGGTGGCGATTACGATTCCCAACCTGCTGATGCTGCGCGATGTGCTTGAGGGCACCGGCTATCACACGGAAGACGCCGGTTTTTTTCTGGTCTATCAGTGCCAGGTAGATGCGGAGGCGTGATCAGGCAAATCAGAGCGCCTTCTGTTGCGCCCAGCAGCCGGGGTTGATATAATAACGCGGGTGGAATTATCGCAGAGCCTCCTCGCGCTGGCGCGTTGGGGGTGTCGAACAGACATGAGAGATCGGGGGATGACGCACAATGCTGGGCCGCACAATCAAGGGCAAAAATGGTCAATACAAACTGATCGATGTGCGCGGCAGTGGGAGCATGGCGACTGTCTATGTGAGTCGTGATCTGAACAGCAACCGCATCTTCGCCGTGAAAATCTTGCGGCCAGAAATTGCGAATCAAGGAGAGTTTCTGGAGCGCTTCCACCGCGAGGCCCAGATTCTGATGGTGCTGACCGACCCACATATTGTGCGCCCTGTGGAGTATGGAGACGATGATGACGCACACTTCATTGTCATGGACTACATCGATGGCTCGACACTGAAAGAGCAAATCATTGCCGACGCGCCTTTTGCGCCGCAGCGCGCGCTGGATGCGGCTCTGCAAGCGGCTGAGGGCTTGAACGCTGCCTATACCCAGAAGAAGGTGGTGCATCGCGACATCAAGCCGCAAAATATCCTGGTGACTACCAAAAATGTCATCAAGCTGACCGATTTCGGCATGGCGCGTGCGCAGGAATCGGTGACGCTGACCGGCTCTAACGTTTTTATGGGTACTCCATATTACGTGGCCCCGGAGCAGGCCGATGACAGCCGCAGCGCCGATATTCGTTCGGATTTGTATTCGCTGGCGTGTGTGGTCTTCGAGATGGTGACCGGTCAGGTGCCCTATGACGGAACCAACGCCGTCGATGTGGTCGTGAAACATGTGCGCAATCCCATCCCTTCTGCCTGTGGGATTATCCCCGACCTGCCCGATGCCTTTGATGTCTTCTTTCAGAAGGCGATGGCTAAAGCGCCTGCCAACCGCTTTCAGACACCACTGGAATTCATCCGCGAGTTAGAGGGCCTCAAACAGACGGTTGGCGCATCGAGCGGTCCGGTTGAGTTCCGGCCATCGGGCAGCCACATCACCGAGGAGATGCTGGACGCGCAGCTTGCGCCGGTTGCCGCGCCTCCGCGGCCTGATGTGAGGCCGTCATCTGGCGCGCAAGGGCAGACCAAGCCGAAACTCACGCTGCTCTCTACCGGCCAGGTTGTACCTCTCACCGGCAGCCAGGCGATTATTGGGCGGAGTGACCCCCACCGGCAAATCTATCCAGAGGTTGATCTTTCGGCGCTTGATACTGATCGTATGGTGTCCCGCCGTCAGGCGCGGGTGTTGCAGCATGATGGCCGCTTTTTTGTCGAGGATTTGCGCGCGTTAAACGTGACGCGCCTCAATGGGGTGCCGCTCCGGCCCAACGAGGAGCGCGAACTGTACGATGGAGATATCTTGCGCGCAGGCAATATTGAGATACGTTTTAGCCTGCACGATAATTAAGCGAACTTGAAACGCTCTCCTCGCCTGGAGTGCTCTCGCAGGCGGATGCTGGGGAGAAAAGCAAGAGACTGTTCTTTTAGATAATCGTTCTTAATAAAAGAGTATAGCCTGTACGGGTGAGTAAACCATTCGAGGGGGATAGCAGATATGGGATCGGGAAGCTCTAGCTTCTTGTTGGCCGCCAGGCCAACTGGCGCTGCCGTGCTGGCAGCCGATATTGGAAGCCTGATTCAAAATCCCGCGGTGTTGCTAGGCGCTGCTGCTGTAGTGGTCATAGCGGTCTTGATTGTCTTAATCATGGTGCTGCGCGGCGGCTCCAAGAAAGGTGAACTGGCGCAAGAGGTGGATGACCAGGGGGCCTGGGATTCCGCGCCGCGTGGAGTCCCTAGCCCGGCTGGCCGGGGACGCGAGGCGAATGATCAAATGTTGCCCTGGGAGCAAGGTGGCGCGCGCATGGAAAGCAGCCGCCCATCGATAAGTGGCAGGCGTGGGCCAGGTGGCCGCGATGCCCAGGCGGGCTGGGGCCAGGCCGATCAAGACGCGCCGCCTTGGGAAGCGCAGAGTCAACCCTCCGCCAGAGGCGGCCAGTGGGTGGGAACGGATGAATGGGCACCACCGGACGCGGGCATGGGCCGGGGTAACGCCGACCAGCGCGGCCAGGGCCAGATGGGGGCGCGTGAGAACGAAGGGTGGCCGTGGGGAGCGGGCCAGGCATCCCCTGCTGGACAAAATGGCGATCAATGGGGCCAGGCGGCGGGTGCGCCAATGGGCCGGGGCAACGACCAGTGGGGCCAGGGACCAGCGTCTCCGGCAATGGGCCGGGGCAACGATCAATGGGGCCAGGGGCCAGGAAACTCTCGCCCAAGAGGCCAGGAGAACGATCAGTGGGGTCAGGCGGCTGGCGCGCCGATGGGCCGCGGCGATGACCAATGGGGCCAGGGGCCAGCCGTACCTCCTGCTGCGGGGCGTGGAAACGACCAGTGGGGGCAAGGGCCAGCCGCATCTCCGGCAGTGGGGCGTGATAACGACCAATGGGGCCAGGGCGCAGCCATGGGTGGACGTGGGCAGGATCAATGGGGCGCGCCCAATGGCTATAACACAGGCCAGGCAGAAGATCAGGGCTTTGACCTGCGTGGCGGAGCACGACGAGGAGCCGAGCCAGCGGCTCAGGCAGATGGACAATGGGGACAAGGGAATTGGGGCCAGGCAAACGCTGGCTGGAACAATGCTGAACCGGCTGGTCAGTGGGGGCAATCCCCCTCGTCCGGCCCGCTTCCCCCATCGGCCCGTCCGGCTCAACCAGGCAACAGCCGCCCCAACAACCAGGGTGGCCTGGGCAATCAATCTCCCGATGTTGGTGGCGGCTGGGGCGAGCGCGAGGCTCCGGCCTGGCAAGCCGAACCCCGGCGCGAGCAACCTGCCTGGGAGACGCCCAGTTGGCAATCGCCTGAGCCGGAGCCAGCAGGTCCACGCAGCGCCCCGCGCAATCAAGCCCCGGCGCAGCCCCAATGGGACCAGCCGGGCCGGGGCGAGGCTCCGCCTTCCTGGGAAGCCGCAGGGGCAGGCGGTCAGTGGGGCCAGGCTGAACCGGCCCCGCGCCTCAATCCCAGCCGCCCTATTGAGCCAGCGGGCGCGAGAGGCATAAGCCAGCCCCTGGCATCCGATGGGGAATGGGGGAATCCTGCTTTTGATCGGCCAACCGTCAAACCCACGCCGCAGCCGGATAGCTGGGGGCAGCCTGAGCCGCCAGCCTGGCAGGCTGCCGCGCCCGCCGGAGCGGATGCTCCAACAGTGCGGGCTGGCGGCCCTGCTGCCAGCCGACTCAGCAAAGTCAGCCCCGAGTCTACGGCGTATGCGCCCGCCCCGGAAGACGGCGGCGACAAGACGGTCGTTATTCGCAAAGACGCTGGCGCTGGCGCGGTGCGCGCTCCCTCTGTCGTGGTGCGGCAGGGCAAAGAGCCTGGACGTACCTATGATATGCGCAAGGACCATATGACTATTGGCCGCAGCCGCGATAGCGATATCTTCCTGGAGGATTTGGCGGTGTCACGTCTGCATGCCACCATTTATCGCGATGAAATGGGCGGCTATCTGCTGCGCGATGAAAACAGCGCTAATGGCACCAGTGTTAATGGGCAGCGTGTCAGTGAAGTTCCTCTCCAGGAGGGGGATGAGATTCAACTGGGCCAGACCATCCTGGCGTTTGTGCGCCGCTAGCGCCTGAACCTGCGCGCGGCGTGCAAAAACGAGGAGCGACCGAAGCGCTTCGGTCGCTCCTCGTTTTTGTGCTCTTTTGCCGGAAGCTGTCTGCACAGATGTTATAATAAGGAGGTAATGACGAAGCGATGCGTGGTCTGCTGCGATGCTGAAAGGCCACCTTTCAGGTGCTGGTGGGGCAGGCTGAGGGGGCGATACATATGAGGGGCGTTCGTGAAGGATGATTTAATCGGCGCACGGATTGGGCACTATATCATCCAGGAACCATTAGGACAGGGTGGTATGGCGCGCGTCTATAAAGGCTATCAGGAACACCTGGATCGCCTCGTTGCCATCAAGGTGCTGCCGAGCTATTACGCCGCCGATCCCAACTTTGTCAATCGCTTTAAGCGTGAAGCCCAGGCGATGGCGCGCCTGTCGCATCCCAACATTGTGACGGTACACGATGCTGGCGAGCAAGAGGGCCGCCTGTATATTGTCATGGCGTATATGAGCGGTGGCACGCTGAAGAGCCGGATGGACCATCGGATGGATATGGCCGAAACCCTGCCGGTGGTCAGCCAGATTGCCGCCGCGCTTCAGTATGCCCATGAACGCTCGATCATTCACCGCGATGTCAAGCCGGTCAATGTCTTACTTGATGGGGATGGGCGCGCGGTGCTGAGCGATTTCGGCATTGCCAAAGTGATGGAAAGCGCCGAAAACCATCTGACCCGCCCTGGCGCTGGCGTGGGCACGCCTGAGTATATGTCGCCGGAGCAATGCCGTGGCAGCGGCGTCTCTCCGCGCAGCGATATCTATGCCCTGGGTGTGATGATTTATGAAATGCTGGCGGGACGCACCCCGTTTCAAGCCGATAATTATACCGCGCTGGCCCACGCGCATATCTACGAGCCGGTGCCTCCGCCCACGCTTTTTAATCCGCGCATCTCGCCAGCGGTGCAGGCGGTGATGCTGCGCGCCCTGGCAAAAGACCCGGCGCAGCGCTTTCGCCAGGCGACTGACCTGGCAACGGCGCTGGAGTTTGCCGGTGGTGGCAGCTCTGTTGGCGGGAATGGCCCGCTGCCGGGGCAACTCATCGATGAGACCAGCGGCGTCCGGCAGACCACAGTGCTGATTTGCCCGCACTGTGGCACGATGAGCAAGCCGCAGATGCGTTTCTGTCGTCGCTGCGGCGAAAGCTTGAGCGGCATTGAGCCGCGTATGGTGACGGCGACGCTTGCGGGGCATGGACGTTCGGGTAGCTTTGCGAAACTGGGCACCTGGACGCAGACCTGCCCGACCTGCCAGGCTCCCAACGCGCCGGGCAGGAAGTTTTGCACCAAATGTGGCAATCGTTTGCCGGGAACGTCGATAGACTCGGGCACGGTGATGCTCACCTGCCCGGCCTGCAACACGCAGAATCTGCCAGGGCGTAATTTCTGTACGCGCTGCGGGCAACCGCTCGCGCGCTCGTGAGTTTTCCTGGTGGCAAACAATAAGGAGTGAAGCATTCCTGTGGAACAGACAACACCGCAAGCCCCGGCTCGGCTGGGGCGCGCTGATATTCATATGCACACCAATCTGGGCGATGGCACCGCCAGCCCGGCCAGAGTGCTTGCCGAGGCCGAGCGGCGGCACCTGGATGTGATTGCCATTACCGACCACGACCACCTTGAAGGCTACAAGCGCGTGATGGACTTGCTGGCGCGGTCAACTACGTCGCTGGGCGTTATCCCTGGCATCGAAGTGACGACGCGCCAGGGGCATTTGTTGGGGCTGTGGATGCAGCAGCCAGTCAAAATGATGCGCTCGGTGGAGTGGAGTATTGACGCCATCAAGGAACAGGGCGGGCTGGTGGTCGTTCCTCATCCCCTTGGCCGTCTCGTTCCCAGCCTGAGCCGCAGGAAGATCGAGGAACTGCTGGAACGCGGATTTGCCATCGATGGGCTGGAGGTCTATAACCCATCGCCTGCCAATCGCTGGCAGCGCCAGGAAGTGTTGGACCTGAACCAGCAATGGGGACTGGCACCAACGGGGGGCAGTGACGCGCATTTCTGGCAGCATATCGGCAGCGGCTATACCACCTTTGCGGGCACGACGGCGGAAGAACTGCGCGCGGCACTGACCGGCAAGGCTACCGCTGCGGGCGGGCAGGAAGCGCCGCCCGAACGTCTTCCCATCGCCTCATTGGTGGGCCAGTGCGCCTGGAGTTGGTTCGTTGACCCTCCCCGCAAGATTAGTCGCATGATGCGCACAACAGCCTCGGCCTCTTGATGGCGGCTTGTGGCCCTTCAGGGTTTCCAGACCAGCGCCCCCTCGACGTGATACAATACAGGGTCAAGGGATGTGTCTAGCCCTGTGATCAGGAGTTAAGCATGTCAGCGGTTTCCACCAATCCGACAGCGGCCCGCGAGGCGCTGCCGCCTGAGATTGAGCATAAATATCAACAGTTGCGCGCCATACTGGCCGAACTGGGTTCGGTGCTGGTGGCCTATTCGGGCGGCGTCGACAGCGCACTGCTGCTGAAAGTGGCCTCGGATATGCTGGGTGAGCGGGCAGTGGGCGTGATTGCGACCTCGCCCGCCTATGAGGACGAGGAGACCGCCGAGGCGCTGCGCACGGCGGAGGCGATGAGTGCGCGTGTCATCCAGATCGAGACGCATGAGATGGAAAACGAGCGCTATGTGGCGAATGGTCTGGACCGCTGCTATCACTGTAAACAGGAACTCTTCACCAGGCTGGTGCCGCTGGCGCGGGAAATGAATATCCAGACGATTGCCTATGGCCTCAACCAAGATGATCTTGGCGATTTTCGGCCTGGGCAGCGGGCGGCACGCGAGTTTGGCGTGCGCGGGCCACTGCAAGAGGCTGGTCTGGTGAAAGACGAGATTCGCGCCATTGCGCAGCACTTAGGCGTGCCGGTGTGGGATAAACCAGCTCTGGCCTGCTACTCGTCGCGCATTCCTTATGGCACGCCGGTCACCATGGAGGCGCTGCAAAAAGTGGGTCGGGCTGAACGGCTGCTGCGCTCGCTTGGCTTTCGGCAGGTGCGCGTGCGCCACCATGATACGGTTGCGCGCATCGAGGTGAGTCGGGCTGATTTTCCGCGATTGATCGAGGAAGAGATCAATCAACAGGTGGTGGCAGGCTTCAAGGCGATTGGCTATGCCTATGTCACGCTTGATCTGCAAGGCTATCGTTCGGGGAGCATGAACGAACTGCACCGCAAGCGCCCGGCGCAGGGACTGAAAATTAATCGTTCTGAGGAATTATGACGAAAGCGCAAAGAACCGACGTTTCGTCGGTTCTTTCGATGAAGCCTTTCCAACTGCCTCTTCGTGCGCTATAATACGTTACTTGAATACATGCAGAAGAGATCAGATTTCCAGGCGAAGACCACGAGGTGGCTCCCATGAGCATTGCAAACATTGCGCGAGGAAAATATCATATCTGGACGGTTGGCTGCCAGATGAATCAGGCCGATTCGCAGCGCGTTGCCACCATTCTGGATGGGCTTGGCTGGGAAGAAGTGCCTTCGATGGAGCAGGCGAATCTGGTCATCTTGAACACATGCAGCGTGCGCGCCCAGCCGGAGCAGCGCGCCCACGGCCAGCTTTCCTTGCTGGGGCATGCCAAAAAGGAACGATCTGACTTGCTGGTCGGGATGATGGGCTGCATGATCGGCAATCAGAAAACCATCGATAATCTGAAGCAGCGCTATCCGATGGTCGATCTCTTCTTTAAGGTCGAGCACGCTGATGTGCTGCCACAGTTTCTGGAAGACCGCTGGACACCGCTGGCGACGGGCGACGGCTGCATCGATATTGAGCAGGTGGATATTGAGCGTGTGAATCCGGCTTTCGCCACGCAGTTGGGCCGCACGCGCACCTTGACGGTGCTGCCGATGGCCGCGCCGATGCGTCCGGGCGAGCGCGAGGCGCATTATCCAACGCAGATTGCGCCTAAGAAGGGGCCAACCGCCTGGCTGCCGGTGGTGCTGGGGTGTAATAAGGTCTGTTCGTACTGCATCGTGCCCTATCGCCGGGGCCGCGAGCGCAGCCGCCCCCTGGCCGAACTGCTGACGGAGGCGCGGCATCTGATCGACTCTGGCGCACGCGAAGTGACGCTGCTGGGGCAGACGGTGGAGGCGTATGGATTGGATTTGCCCGATCAAGAAGCTGACCTGGGCGATCTGATGGCCGAACTCAGCGAGATCGACGGCCTGGAGCGCATCCGCTTTATGACCTCGTATCCCAAGCATATGACCGATAAGATGATTCGCCAGATGGCCGCTCTGCCCAAGGTATGTGAACATGTGAATATTCCGGTGCAGTCCGGCGATGACGCCATGTTGCAGCGCATGCGGCGCGGCTACACGTTGGAAGAGTATCGCACGCTGATTAAGAAGCTGCGCGAGTGGTGGCCGGAAGTGTCGCTTTCGACGGATGTGATCGTGGGCTTCTGCGGCGAGACCCCTGAAGAGTTCCAGCACACGCTGGACCTGCTGGCAGAGATTCGCTTCGATGTGGTGCATGTGGCGGCCTATTCGCCGCGCCCCGGCACGCTGGCGGATAAATGGGAAGACGACGTGCCCCTGGCGGAAAAGAAGCGGCGGCTGCATCTGGTGGAAGAATTGCAAGAAGGGATTGCGCGCGAACTCAACGAGCCATATGTTGGGCGCGTCGAAGACATCTTGCTGGAAGAGCAAGTGGAGCAGCACGGCGTCAAGCAGTGGAAAGGACGAACGCGCACCAATAAGCTGGTCTTCTTTCCCGATGCGCAGGCTGACAGCCAGAGCGCGTTGATGCCTGGGGAAGTGGTGCCGGTGCGCATTGAGCGGGCAAGTGCCTGGTCCTTGCAGGGTTGCGCAGTCGCGATATAATAGCAAGACCATCTCTGCGCGCGGCGCAACTTCTGCGCATGTCCAACGTAGAGATGCTAACAAGCATGATGCTGCTTGGCGCTAAACGCTATGGGAGGATGAATTGGCAAGGAGTGAGCGACTTGCTCTATCTTGGTTTGTATTGGAGGAGGGCCACTGCGCATGACCCAGGCGCAATTTCATTCAGAAGAAAAAATCCGGTTGCGCAAGCAACTGGTTGAGCAAGCCATTAAACTTGCTTTGCAAAGTCAGTGGGAAGAGGCAGTGGCGACCAATCGGACGCTGCTTAGCCAGTTCCCCCACGACCCGGAGGCGCTCAACCGATTGGGCAAGGCGCTGAGCGAGCTTGGGCAGTACGCCGAGGCCAAAAAGGCATATGCGGAGGCGCTGGAGATCAACCCCGCCAACGCGATTGCCCGCAAGAATCTGGAACGCCTCTCCCATCTGGGCAACGAAGCCGACAATCACACGCCAGCCGGGGCAGCAGAACGCATCGACCCCCGTCTGTTTATCGAAGAGACCGGCAAGACCGGCTTTACCAAACTGGTGAATATTGCCCCGCCGGAAGAGTTGGCAAAACTGACCTCAGGCGACCAGGTCTATTTCCATGTAGATGGGCGCACGCTCTTTGTGCGCAATGCGCGCGGCGAGGACATCGGCCAGGTCGAGCCGCGTCTGGCGAATCGCCTGATCAACTTCATGGAGGGCGGCAACCAGTATGCCGCCGCGATTACGGACCTGAGCGAGCGCCAGGTGCGTATTATCGTTCGGGAGACCTATCAGCACCCCAACATGCTGGGGCGTGTGAGTTTCCCCGCCCAGGGAACGGGCGAAACGATTCGCCCCTACATCAAGGACAGCGTGCTGCGCTATGACCGCGAGGATGAGGAAGACTTTGGCGAGGATGGCGACTACAGCGGGGACAGCGACAGCGAATCTGATGACATTCCAGAGATCGAGTTTGAAGAATCCGAATCTGGTGATATGGAATAATGAATCAGAAATCAGGAAGGTGGAGTTATGAACAAAGCGAAGCGCGTCGCGTGGAAAAAGCACCGTGTGAAGCGGAAGAAGTATGAGCAAAAGCTAAAGCAGCAGCGCACCCCATCCGGCAGCCTGCCGCGCCGTTAGCGATCCAGCTTTTCAGCTTCTCTTCTGCGCTCTCTTGGGGAGTGGTTAACTCTGTTTGTATGCCACATGGGCAGTTAGAAAGCCATCATGTGGCATATGCTATTGTCTGGCGCATATTGCTATGGTGAGCGTAAGTAACCTTCTGGCGAGCGTCTTCCCCTCCACCGCCAGGCTGCTCGGTGGCGCAGGTGGTTTGCAACGCCAGGTGACCTGGGCAGCGACCATGCGCACTCGCCCTCCGGCCTTCGAGGCGCTGCGAGGTGGCGAATGTGCTTTGTTGTCGCTTTCGACGCTGGGCGCGTTGCATGAAGTGGATGCTTCGCTCACGCTGGCAAAGGTGGTCCAGAGCTTGAATGACGCGGCGGTGGCGGCGGTGGTGGTGACGGGCCTGGACGAGCCGCGCCTGGACGATGACGCCGCGCAGGCGGTTGCGCTTGCCAACGAACGCTCCTTGCCGCTGATCGCGCTGCCGCGTCGGGTGCCGCTGGTGGATGTGGAGCGCGATATTATCGCCTTTGTCGTCAATCATCGGGGCGATATCGAGCAGCGCGCTGGCGAGGTGTACCAAGAAGTGCTGGCGCTGAGCCTGCAACGGGCAGGCGTGCAAGAGATGATCGAGCGGCTGGCGCAGGCGGACCACAAAGTGGCGCTGTTGGAAGATGCCCATGCCGGGTTGCTCAACGCGGCCATTCCTCCCGACATTGACTGGGTTGATCTGCCCGCGCTGGAGCGTCTGATTGCCGCGCATCCAGCGCGCGCCCTGTTTTCTGCCAACCTCGTGGCTCCCCTCGAAGCGCCGACCCAGCGCGGCGCGCATGCCTTGATTGAGCGCCAGGATTTGAGCGCGCCTGACCTGTCGCGGCTGGTGACGCCCATCCGGCTCAGCCACGGCGTCGCGGGCTATTTTTCGCTGGTGGACCGCTCCCAGCAGGTCGATACATTGGACCGTCTGATGCTGGAGCAAATTGCCCCGCTGATCGCGCTTGAACTGGCGCGGGTGGAGGAACTGGCAGCGGTGCATCAGCGGCTGCACGGCGATGTGTTTGATGAACTGCTGGCCGGAACAGTGAGCGACACGCGGCAGGCGCTGGCGCGGGCCAAACAGCTTGGTCATGAGCTGAGTGGTGCCTCGCTGGTGGTGGTGGCTGCTCCGCATCGCGCTGTGACTGCGGAGGCAGAGCGGTTCGCTCAAGAGGAAAGCGCCGAGATGCCGTTATGGGCGCGCCGCATGATGGCTGAGGCCGAATATTTTTTTCCGGGGGTGTGGGCGCGCATGCGAGCCCCTGAACTGGTGCTGCTGGTTCCGGCTGAGCAAGAAGCAGGCCGCAGTGACTTTTTCCCTCGCTTTAAGAGCCGCCTGGACGAACTGTTATCCCGGCTGACGCCCTGGAGCAGCCAGGAGGGCCTGAACGTTGGGGTTGGTCGGCAGGCGCAGACCATCGAGGAACTGCCGCGCAGCCATCAGGAAGCGCGCCTGGCGCTGATGATTGGGCAGCGGCTTTTCTCCAAAGAGCGTGTCGCTTACTTTGGCGAACTGGGCATTTATCGGTTGCTCTTTCATGTGCAGGATGCCGAAGACGTGCATGCCTTTTATGAGGAAGTGCTTGGCCCGCTGGTGGAATATGACCGCCGGACCGATAACGACCTGGTGGAGACTCTGGAAACGTACTTTGCCTGTAACGGCAATCTGAGCGAGGCGGCGCGGCGGCTGCATCTGCACCGCAATTCGCTGCTCTATCGGTTGGAGCGCATTCAAGAAGTCTTACAGATCAACCTGGAGGATGCCGATACCCGCCTGTCATTGCAAGTTGCGCTCAAAATGCGTCACACCCTCTCTTCTTGAGCGCCCTCGCGAGGAGTTTCTCTGATGGAACAGCAGCGTATTTTTTCGGCAAGCGATCTGGCCCAGTTTGAATATTGCCCGCTGGCCTGGTGGTATGAAGAGGTCAGCGATCTGGCCCAGGCCGATCCAGCAGAACTGGCCGAGCGCCTGGAAGAGTTGGAAGATCAGTATCCAGCTTCGGCCAGCGCGCAGCCCGAATATCAGGTGATTGAGCGGCTGCTCGCCCGCGCCAATCAGTTTGCCCTGGGCCGCGCTCGCCAGACCGCAGACGCGGCAGCGCATCACCTGTCCCAGTCTGACGTTGCCACGATCACCACCCCTGTGCCCCGCGCCTTTGCTGCGCTGGTGGTGGGGTTGGTCGCGCTGACTATTGTGCTGATTGGCCTGGGGCTGCTGTTATGGCTGCGATGATGTGCGAGCGCTCTTTCCCCTCTGTGCCGCTGGCAGCGATTCGGCTGGCGGGGTCTGCGCCGGGCAGAAGCGCTAATCCGGCTGCCGTAACGCTCATCAGCCTGGCGGTGGTGGTGCTGCTGGCGCTGGTGGTGCTGCTGTTCAATGAGTTTCGCGCGCGGCAACGACAGCCGCGCCCCGCCAGCCAGGCACGCAAGGCCGCGCAAGGGCTGCCAGCGGGGAAGATTATCTATCAGGATGCCGATGGCACAGGTGAGCCGCTGCTCGCAACCAGTCATCCCCTCTCTGGCAAGCCCGATTACGTTATCCTCTCGCCGCAGGGTGTGCCTGTTCCGGTGGAGTTGAAGCTCACTGTCGAAAGCGACCAGCCACAGGGCCATCATGTCATGCAGTTGGCGGCGTATTTCGTCATCCTGGAAGACCTGTATGACCAGCCGCCGACCTATGGGGTGCTGCGCTACGCCAACCAGGATTTTACGATTCAGTATACCGAGGCGCTGAAGCGCAAGGTGCTGCGACTTCTGGCCGAGATGCAGCGCTGCGATGAACACCATCCGCCCGCGCTGACGCACCAACTCCCCAGCAAGTGCCAGGCGTGCCCGTTTCAACCTATCTGCCCGATTGGGCAGCGTCACTAGCGTGCTGGGAAGGGCCAGGCGGCAGCGGCCATCCCTGCGAGAACTGAAGCAGGTCTTGGGGTGCGCGCGCTGCGGCTGGCTGGCGCAGCCAGCGCCGTAAACGCTGGCCCTGGTCGGATGGGCCAGTGGCAAGCTCAAAGAGCCTGCGCAGGTCAAGCGCTGCCTGCTGCGCTTCTGGCAAGGCCAGCGCGCGCTCAATCAATATCGTGCGTAAGCCGTAGCGGTCGATGCCTTCTCCGTTTGCCAGCGGCTGCGCCGGGGAATAGCAGCCGGTTTCCAGGGCGAAAGCCAGCGCTTCTGGGGGAAGCAAGGCGGCAAATGACGCGGCGGCTCGCGCTGGAGGATAGGCCTGGAAGGCTGCGCGAATCTGGCTGGAGGCTACCTCTCGATACTCCCCCGCAAAGGGTAAGATGTGCACTGATGCCTGGAACTGCTGGTTCTCTGGCTGGCGCAGCAGCGCCGCGATGTCAACCGCTGCGCGGTTGGCGCGCGGGGCGACCAGGAACCTGGCGAGCGCAAATAGCTCTTTGAGCGCCATATCGCGGTCCTGATAGTAGCGGGCATCGAAGATTTGCTCGATTTTATCGAATCCCACGACGAAGACGATTTCGCTGGCCCTGGGAAACGCGGCGCGGATGGCTCTGGCCTGCTCGACATAGAGGCCCTGGTTCGTCAAGAAGACGCCCATATGTCGCGTGCGCCGGGCAATCTGAGCGAGCAGCGCCACGCGATCAAGCAGCGTGGCGCGTTCGGTCTGCTCTTTGTTGATGATGGTGGTGCCCAGCGACAGAAAGAAGCTGGCTCGCGGCATCGTCTGCAAGCTGGCTTCGGCCAGGGCCAGGTGCGCGGTGGTCGGAGGGTTATACGACCCTGGCAAGACGAGCAGCGGGGCGCTTGCCACCGTTCGGGCAACGGGTGTGGTGATCTCGATGCCGGGCGTGTGCAGCGCGCTTATCTGCGCGATCTGGCGCGCAGAGCGTCGCAGCGCCGCGAGGTCGTACAGCTCTGTGATGTCTATCTGTCCGGGTGATAAGGCGGATGGACCGATAGCAGCGCTTCCCTTCTTTTATCCTGCAAACCGCTCGCTGGCTCTGTTGATCGAGTTGGTTCAGCCGGGCATGATTGCTGAGCGAACAAATCCAACAAGAAGAGCGAGAAAGGTTTGTAGAGAGCCTACAAGGTTGATTACAGTGTATCATCTGGCAGGGCCGGTGGCGAGAGGCAAGGGGCGCTTCGCGTGGCTCATGCTCTCTTTTGTTAAAAGTTCCGAAACTGGTCCGTTCGCATGTTGCGTTCACCTGAGCTTCCTGCTATACTGAGGCCGCCGGTCAAGAAGACACGTCAGCTTGGGTGGAGTCTACATCCTGCCAGGTCGCGGTCTCTGTCTTTTTCTGATACTGCGTGCATCCTGAACCCAGCAGGGTTATCCCCCACCTCCAGGCGTGACATCCTCGCAAGCAAGAACAAGAACCGTTGTACCGGCAAGAGGGAGAGCGAAGAGATGGGTAAGTCTCGTTTGAACATGGCCCTATTGGGGGTGGTTGTGCTCATGATGATGTTGTTGTCGGCCTGCGGAAGCACCCCGGCGAACAATAACAACACATCAGCCCCCAAGTTTCAGGTGGGCCTGGTGACCGACATTGGTGGACTTAATGATCGTGGCTTCAACCAGCTTGCGCATCAAGGATATGAGACGGCTGAAGCGAAGTATCACTTCAAGGACTCGATCATTGAAACGACCAACACGAGCGACTACATCAAGAACCTGACCACTGCTGCCCAGAACAACGATATGGTCGTTGGCGTGGGCTTTTTGATGGCACAGGCTATTGATCAGGTCGCTAAAGAGTTCCCACAAAAGAAGTTTGCGCTGGTCGACTCCTGCGCGGCATCGGACGCCAATGGCGATTGCGACACCTCGATCACGAACGTGACCCCACTGCTCTTCCGTGAGCAGCAGGCCGGGTGTCTGGTGGGCGTGGTTGCCGGACAGATGGAAGTGGACGGCAAAGCTCAAGCGCCCAAGCTGCTTGGCGCGAACACGATTGGCGCGGTTGGTGGCATTCCGGTTCCGGCGGTGGAGCGCTATATCGCGGGCTACAAATACTGCGCCACGCAAGTTGACCCGAATGTGCATGTGGTTGTTTCTTACTCCAATGACTTCACCGACACCTCCAAGTGCGCGGACCCGGCAGACGCGATGATTAAGCAGAAGAAAGCCGACATCATCTTCCAGGTGGCCGGTGGCTGCGGCATCGGCGCACTGAACGCCGCCGAGACCGATGGCGTCTATGGCATTGGTGTTGACACGGACCAGGGCTATCTGCATCCTGACAGCATCATCACCAGCGCCCAGAAGCGCGTGGATGTGGCCGTGGATACGATCATCGAGCAGACCGAGCAGGGCAATTATCCCAGCGCTCCGCTCAGCTACCCTGAGTTCGATCTGAACAACGGCGGCGTGACCGCTGCTTCGCTGAGCAGCGCGGTGCCCTCAAATGTTGCGCCGCTGGTTGCCCAGTACACCGACAAGATCAAGAACGGGCAGCTCAACATCCCGACGAGTTGCGCGCCTGCTGCAAACTGCGCTTCCAGCTAGCTGCTTCTGATGTGATGGAGCAGCTAGGCAGAAGGGAAAGCCTGCGATCAGCGCTTTCGTGACTGCTTGACCTCAACCTACAGGTGGGCCGCTGTACAGTGGCCCACCTGTCTGCAAGATGCCGCTCCAACAAGTTGTCCTCTCCTTGCCAGACACGATATGATAAGAAGCACAACAACTGGCGCGTTGCTGGTTTTTCCCTGCTGAACCATGTGCTACCAAATTTTTGAGGAGGATGTCGTCATGGCAACGCCCACCCTTGAGCGGCCAGCAGACAACCAGGAACTTCCCACCGCCGGATTCGGCGAACGTGCCCGCCAATGGGCGCTGCGCGTCACCCCATCGCTAAGCGCGGTTCTGGTTGGCATTCTTATGATGACTCTGACAGGCAGTCTCCTCATTATGATTACGGCGCCTGCCGGACTCGGTTTCTCTGACCGCTTTTTTATCACGTCCAGCGCGTATAGTTTGCTGCTGGGTGGTGCAGTTGGCGGGCCGGTGAACATTGCCGATACGCTGGACAAGATGACGCCGCTGGTGCTGGCGGGATTTTCTGTCGCTGTCGCCTTTCGCGCTGGCTTATTCAATATCGGCGCGGGGGGGCAAATTGCGATGGGCGCGACGGTGGGTACAATTGTGGGCCTCAAATTTGTTGCGGCCCCTGCCTGGGTGCTGATTCCGCTTGTCCTGCTGGCCGGGCTGGTCGCCGGGGCCATCTGGGGCGGCATTGTCGGCGTCCTCAAAGCCTGGCGCGGCGCGCACGAAGTCGTGACCACTATTATGCTGAACTTTGTGGCGTATTACATCAGCGCCTATATCGTCGAATGTACCACCGATTGCCTCCCCGGCGTTGGCCGCATCCGGGTAACCTTCCAGCCGTCGTCGACTCCGCTGGGGGCAAACGCGAACCTTCCGCTGCTCTCGCAAGTGGTCAATCAAATTTTCCCGGGAGCCATTGCCAATGATGGCGCGTATCTGGTCAACATTGGGCTGTTTGTCGCCCTGGCCGGAGCCGTCGTCTACTGGTTTCTGATGAGTCGCACGACGCTGGGCTATGAGATTCGCGCCGTTGGGCAGAGTCCGAAGGCGGCGCGCTACGCGGGCATCAACGTGCGCCGCAATATCACCGTGACGATGTTGATCGCCGGGGCGTTTGCGGGCGTGGCAGGCGCGCTCATGATGATGGGGCCTGACCTGACGCATACCTTTAACGACCTCACCTGGAAAAATGATTCCACCGGCTTTGATGCCATCTCGGTGGCGCTGCTTGGATTGAATGGGCCAATTGGCGTGCTGCTGGCCGGAGGGTTGTTTGCGGCGCTCAGCCAGGGCGCGGGCTTGATGCAGGCCGACACCACGCGGCTGGCGAGCAATGCCGTTCCGTCGTTGCCATCCAGCTATGCCGTGCATGTGGAGTTGATTCAATTCTCGTTCCAGGCGCTGGTGCTCTTTGTCATTGCCGGGCAGATCATCCCTCAGTTCCGCACGACGCTGGTGCGCTTGTTCGGCAGCGTGTTGGCGGGCATGCGCTCTTCGCTGGCGCGGTTGCCGTCGCTCATGCTCTGGCTGTTTGTTCTGGCTGATCTGGTTGCCGCGGGTGCCTTTATCGGCTTTGTCATCACGTCACTGGTCGCCTTGCAGCCGGTGGTGCCGCTGGATGCCAGTGTGAGCGCCATCAATTACGTTGACCCTACCCCACTCTTTGCCCTCTTGCTGACGTTTTATCTTGCGGGCATTCTTATTCTCCTGCTTACGATTGGTCTGCGGTTGCTGAAGAACCGCCTGAGACAAGGCAGCAGTCCTCCCCTCTTGATCGAAGCTTTCTCCACCGAAGAGGTGCTTAGCACGGTCGCGGCGGCTGCGCCAGAAACGACGCCAGGGCCTGCGAGCAATGATTCAACGGAAGCGACATCGTAAAGGAGGGGACACGTGTTTTTATCTCAGCTTTTTCAGCTTTTTATCTCGTCTGACCTGTGGCATCCGGCCCTGCAATTTGGTGCCTTGCTCTTGCTGCCTGCGCTGGGCGGCGTCATCTCGGAGCGCAGCGGCGTTGTCAACATTGCCATGGAAGGCATGATGCTGACCGGCGCGTTCTTCTCCGCCATCCTTGTGCTGAGTACGCAGAATGTGATTGTGGCTGTGCTGGCAGCCATCCTGACTGGTGGGCTGATGGCGCTCGTTCACGCCTTCTTCTCCATTCAGTTCAAAGCGAATCAGATTGTCAGCGGCGTCGCTATCAACATTGCCGCGCTCGGCCTGACGGGATTTCTGCTGCCGCTCTTTACCAATGGCAACGGCGTCTCGACGCTGCCCAGGCCGTTGACCCTTCCCGCGTTGGATATTCCTGGCCTGAGCGACATCCCATTTATCGGCCCGGTTTTTTTGCAGCAGAACGTGGTCTTTTATATCGCCATCGTCGTGCTGCTGGCGATGCAATATCTGCTCTTCCACACCAACATTGGCTTGCGCATTCGTTCGGTGGGTGAGCATCCGCAGGCCGCCGATACGGCAGGCATCAACGTGCGCCTCATTCGCTATTGCTGCGTCGTGACCAGCGGATTGCTTTCGGGGTTGGCCGGGGCGTTCTTGGCGCTGGGTGTCGACCAAATCTTTAACCCCAACCTGACCAATGGCGCGGGGTTCATTGCCCTGGCCGCCATGATCTTTGGCAAGTGGCGGCCCTGGGGAACGGCGCTGGCCTGCCTCATCTTTGGGCTGGGCGAAGCGCTCCAGAACCGGCTCAACCTGCTGCCCACGACGGGCATCGGCATCATCGATACCCCCTTGCACTCGCCTTCGTTGGTGGCAACGGTCCCGTATATCTTGACCATCGTGGCGCTGGTCGGCCTGGTTGGGCGCGCTACCGCGCCCGCTGCTGACGGCATTCCTTATGAACCCGGTGGCGAATAGGATAGGAGCAAACTTCTATGCAGGAACTTACTGAGGTTCAGCCATCCGATGTGAGCGCCGCGCCGCTGGCGGTTGAGATGCGCCACATCCATAAAGCCTGGCCGGGCGTGATTGCCAACGATGATGTCAATCTGAGCGTGCGCCAGGGCGAGATACACGCGCTGGTGGGGGAAAACGGCGCGGGCAAAACGACGCTGATGAATATCCTCTATGGGCTGATTAAGCCGAGCAGTGGCGAAATCCTGATCGATGGAAAACCGGCGCATATCAGCGGGCCGCGCGATGCCATTCGCCTGGGCATCGGCATGGTGCATCAGCATTTTATGCTCATCCCGCCGCTGACGGTGGCAGAAAATATTGTGCTGGGCTATGAACCCGGCGGCGTCTATAGCCCCTATCAGCGGCAGGAGGCGCGCAATCGCATCGCCGAGTTGATCAAACAATATGGCCTGGATGTTCCGTCCGATGCGATTACGGGGCAGCTTTCGGTTGGGCAGCAGCAGCGCATCGAGATTCTGAAGGTGCTCTATCGCGGCGCGCGTATCCTGATTATGGACGAGCCAACCGGCGTGCTGACCCCGCAGGAGACGGATGAACTCTTTGGCGTGCTGCGCGGGCTGGTGGCGCAGGGCAAGACGATCATCTTCATTACGCACAAGCTCCGCGAGGTGCTGGAACTCTCGGACCGTGTGACGGTGCTGCGCCGAGGCAAAGTGGTGGGACACCTCATCACCAAGGAAACCACCCAGGAGGAGATTGCCCGCCTGATGGTTGGGCGCGAGGTGCTGCTACGCGTCGAAAAGGCGCCCGCCAAACCTGGCGAGGTGCTGCTGCGAGCGGAGGGCATCACCGCCGATTCTGAGCGCGGGCTGGCGGCGCTGCGTGGCGTCTCCTTCGACGTGCGCGCCGGGGAAATCCTGGGCATTGCGGGCGTCGAAGGCAACGGGCAATCGGAACTGGTGGAAGTGATTACCGGCCTGCGCCGGGCCACGGGCGGTAAGGTTCATCTGGGAGATCGCGACATCACCAACCTCAGCGCGCGCCAGGTGCGCCTGGCTGGCATGGCTCATATCCCCGAGGACCGCCGTGGCAGCGGGCTGGTGCTGGGCTACAGCATCGATAATAACGTGATTCTGGGCCGCCAGCGCTGGTCGCTGTTCTCGATCAGAGGCATTCTGCTGCGCCTCAAGCAGATGGTGAACTGGGCCGTGCGGTTGATTCGCGAATTTGACATTCGTGCCCCTGGCCCTGCGGCGCTGGCTTCGTCGCTTTCGGGCGGCAATCAACAGAAAATCATCGTCGCGCGCGAACTCTCTTCGGAGCCGAAGGTGCTGGTGGCGTCCCAGCCGACGCGCGGCGTGGACATTGGCGCGATTGAGTTTATCCATCGGCGGCTGGTGGCGCAGCGCGATGCTGGCGTGGCAATCCTGCTAGTCTCGGCGGAACTCGACGAAATCCGCTCCCTCTCTGATCGCATTGCCGTCATGTATGAGGGGCGCATCGTCGGCATCGAGGGGCCAGATGTCTCGACCGAGCGTCTTGGTCTGCTGATGGCTGGCGCGGTGCCGCAAGAGGCGGGCGTCGAATCTCAGCCGAAGCCATCCGAAAGCTAACCGGCGCTGGTTGCGAAGCATCAGCATCTTATCTGCAAGGAGCATACATGGCGGTTGAACCACGGCCAGCGGCGGCGATTGTCTTATTGCGAGAACGTCCGCAGGGTGGCATCGAAACGTTCATGGTGCGGCGGCACGTGCGCAGCGAGTTTGTGCCCGATGTCTATGTCTTTCCGGGCGGTTCCGTCAAACTGGGGGACCGCGAGGCCGAGACAACACCCGGCCTGTGCATCCCTCCAACTGGCGATCACCTGGGCGAAACAGCGCTTGGCCCTGGCCTGCGCGCGGCGGCCATTCGGGAACTGTTCGAGGAAGCAGGCGTCTTGCTGGCCGAGCAGGATGGGCGCGTGCTGGCCGTTGCCAGCGGGGACACTGCGCGCTTTGCCGAACACCGCCGCCAGTTGCAGCAAAACGAGACGACGCTGGCCGCCGTTGCCCAGGCGGAGGGGCTGACGCTGGCGACTGACCGCCTGACCTATTTCGCCCATTGGATTACCCCCAGCGCGTTGCCGAAACGCTTCGACACATTTTTCTTTATTGCTGCTGCCCCTGAGGAGCAGCAGGCCGCGCACGACCAGTTGGAAACGACGGCAGGCGCCTGGATTGCCCCCACCGACGCGCTGGCGCAGTCCGAACAGGGCAGCTTTCCGCTGGTCTTTGCCACCATCCACCAGCTTCAGGCGCTCGATGTCTATTCCAGCATTGCCGATGCGGAAACGCGGCTGCGCAGTCAGCCCATCCCGGTGATTCAGCCACGTGCTACTCTGACCGATGGGAATGTCGTTATCCGCTTGCCCGGTGAGCCGGGCTACGACGAGATGGAGCCATAAGGACAGCAAGCTATGACGGCAGAACCTATCAATTCAACGCCTGCATTGCCTGAGTATGTCAAGCTGGTGCTTGCGCCCAATCCCGGGCCAATGACCGGCCCCGGCACCAACTCGTTTCTGGTCGGTGAAGGCGCGGCGGGCTGCTATATCATCGACCCCGGCCCGGAAGATCAAGGCCATCTGGAGACGCTAGCGCGCGAAGGCCAGGCCAGGGGCGGCGTGCGCGGCATTCTCATTACGCATGGGCACCTGGACCATTATGAGGGCGCACGCACGCTGGCGCAGCTTGTCTCAGCGCCGATTCTGGCCTGGAGCCGCGAGGGCGTCTCGGTGGCCGATGAGGAACTGGCCGACCAGCAGGTCATCGACTGCGGCCCTGACCGATTGCGGGTCATTCACACGCCTGGGCATCGCTTCGATCACGTCTGTTTTTTGCTGGAGCAGGCGCGGGTGCTGTTTGCGGGCGATCTGGTGGCTGGCGTGGGCACGGTGGTGATTGTCCCGCCTGAAGGCAGCATCAACGCCTATCTGCGTTCGCTGCGCAGCCTGCTTGAGCTTGATCTTGCCCTGATGGTGCCCGCGCACGGGCCGTTTATTACCGATCCACGCGCGAAGCTTCAGGAATATATCGACCACCGTTTGCTGCGCGAACAGCAGATTCTTGAGGCGCTGCGCGCGGGGCTGGACCGCATCCCGGCGATGGTCCAGCGCATCTATGTTGGCGTGGACCCGCAGTTGTATGGCTTTGCCGGGGAATCGGTGCGCGCGCATTTGCTCAAATTAGAAGAGGAGGGCCGCGTAACTCAGCGCGAGGAAAACGGCGAAACCATCTGGAGCCTGGTGTAACAGAACGCCTTTCTGGCATCCTTTATGCAGGATACCTCTGAAGGTATGCCTGGCCGCCAGCACACCGCACAAAGAGCAAGGCTGGCACAAGAGGAGTTGCCCCAGATGGATGTCTATGATACCCTCGACGCGCTGGAGGACCATGTGCGCGAGAGTCCCTGGATACCGTTTACGCGCCTGCGGGCGGTCGATCTTGATATACTTGAACAGTTGCTGCGCCTGGCCCGCGAACAGCTTGAGCACGCACAGCAGCCGTCGCCCGCAGCGCAGGCGGAACTGCTGAACCAGGCCGAAAACGAAGGCCGATTGATCGTTGAGGCTGCCCGACAACAGGCGCGCGAGATTCTGGGCGATGATCGCGTGAGCGCGCAGCGCCAGCGCTATTATGATGAGATTGTGGGAGAAGGCCGAAAGCTGGGCAATGAACATATGCGCTCCGCCTATGCCTATACCGCCGAGCGCATGACGACCATCGAGCGCCGCCTGAGCGCGCTGCGTGCTCAGGTGAGCGGAGGGGTGGAAATGGCGCAGAAGACGACCAGCGAGGCTGAACAGAATCTGCGCCAGCGCAAGAAAGAGGTCGCGCGCGAAAAAGCGAAGGCGCGTCGCCAGAAGATCAAAGAGGCGTTGTTCTGACGGGCCTCTGAGCAGCCATCATAGGGGAGCATAAACAGCGATGAATAAGGGGCGTATTCAATTGAGTCCGGTGGAATTAATGCTGATCGTGGTGCTGGTTGGTTCGCTGCTGCTGGCCTTTCTGCAAGCGCGCCGCGATGAGATGCGCCAGCAGTAAAGCTATCAGCGATAACCATAGAAGAGCGCCGCAGATGCGGGCTGCCCGCATCTGCGGCGCTGATTGCTACCAGGCTCACTTGTCGCTCAGGCCCACTTCACCAGGCCCATCTCGTAGCGATCCAGCAGGGCAGGATGGGTCGGCAGGATGCGCACGCCATACACAAAACTGCCCCCGCTTTGCAGCGTGATATGCGCGCGATAGCGATAGCTGCCGTCGTTCTCCTGCCCATCCTGTTCCATGCGTTGATAGGTGGAACTGCTGAGATGTCCATCTTCATCTTCGCCATAGACCACCTCAACCGACACGTCTTCTGGCCGCAGGTTTGCCAGGCGGGCGTAGCCCGTGATGTCAATCGATTGGCCGATGGCAAGTTGCCCTTCGGTGGGGCCGTTGGCCCAGATGCCCACCTCCGACCAGCCCTGCATAACCAGGCGTTTCCAGTCTGCCAATGAGCGCGCCAGCGCGTAATGGTCCTGGGCGATGCGCTGCCCTTGCTGCTCGCCAGGGATGTAGAAGCGCTCGGTATATTCCTTGACCATGCGAGCCATACTGAAGGCTGGCGCGAGGGTGCGGATGGCCTCTTTCATCACGCGCAGCCAGCGGATGGGCAGGCCCTGCCCGTCGCGTTCGAAGAACAGGGGAATGATGTCCTGCTCCAGTACCGCGTAGAGTGCCAGCGCGTCGGCCTCCGCTTGCAGTTCGGCGTTTTGATATTCTCGCTGCTCGCCAAAAGCCCAGCCGTTCTTGCCGTTGTAGCCCTCCACCCACCAGCCATCGAGAATGCTGCAATTAGGCACGCCATTCAACGAGGCTTTTTCGCCGCTAGTGCCGCTGGCCTCGTAGGGGCGAATCGGATTGTTGAGCCACAAATCGACGCCGCTGACCAACTTGCGCGCCATATCCATGTCGTAATCTTCCAGGAAGATGACGCGGCCTGAAAACCCTGGCTGACGCGACAGGCGATAGACCTGCTGAATCAGCGCCTTGCCCGGCTCGTCTGCCGGGTGCGCTTTTCCGGCGAAGATAATCTGCACGGGACGCTCAGTCGATTGCAGCAAGCGCCGGATACGTTCCAGGTCGCGGAAGATGAGTGTGGCGCGTTTGTAGGTGGCGAAACGGCGCGCAAAGCCGATGGTGAACGCCTGCGGGTCGAGCAGATTTGCCGCTTCCTCGATCTGGAACGCGCCTTCACCCAGCCGCAGGCGATGCTGTTTGACGCGCTCGCGCACATAGGCGATGAGTTCGGCTTTCAGTTGAGTATGGATGTCCCATAGCTCTTTGTCGGAGGCATGGGCGATGGGTTCCCAGACCTGCGGCTGATCGACATGCTGACGCCAGGCCTGGCCCAGCGCGCGATCATAAAACTGCCCCAGCGCCGGGGCCAGCCAGGTGGTCGTATGTACGCCATTGGTGATGGAGGTAATCGGCGTTTCGTCCACGTCAACGCCCGGCCACAGGAACTGCCACATGCGCCGCGACACGTCGCCGTGCAGCTTGCTGACGCCGTTGTGCTGGTCGGAAAGCCGCAGCGCCAGCACGGTCATGCTGAAGCTTGGCCCCCAGTTCTGGTCCTGCCGGGCCAGGTCGATAAATTGGTCGCGGTTGAGGCCCAATTGCCCCCAGAAGTTGTTGAAGAACCGATCAATCAGGTCAAGCCCAAAGGCGTCGTTGCCCGCCGGAACGGGCGTATGCGTGGTGAAGACGGCGTTGGCCGCTACGGCTTCGCGGGCTTCGGCAAAGGTCAGGCTCGCTTCGGCCATCAGTTCGCGGATACGTTCCAGCCCCAGGAAAGCGGCGTGTCCCTCGTTCATGTGCCAGAGCGCGGGCTTCAGCCCCAGCGCTCGCAGCGCGCGCACGCCGCCGATGCCCAGCACAATCTCTTGCGAGATGCGCATCTCGTGGTCACCGCCGTAGAGGTGCGCCGCCAGCACGCGATCATTGGGCGCGTTGGGCGCAACGTCGGTATCTAGCAGCAGCAGCGTGATGCGCCCCACCGCAACCTTCCAGACTTTGGCGTAGACTTTGCGCCCGGGCAGATCGACGTTGATGCTGATCTCTTCGCCATCCGGCGTGACTGCTGGCGTGGCCGAAACCTCTGAAAAGCGCAGCTTATTATAGGTCGCTTCTTGCATGCCATCGGCGTTGATGCGCTGGCTGAAATAGCCCTGCGGATAGAGGAAGCCAACGGCGACCAGCGGCAGCCCCAGATCGCTGGCCTCTTTGCAGTGATCGCCCGAGAGGATGCCCAGGCCGCCCGAATAGATGGGCAGCGATTCATGCAGGCCGAACTCCATCGAGAAATAGGCGATGGTTTGCTCGCGCTGTTCCGGGTGGGTTTGGGCAAACCAGGTCTGCCCGTCGTTCATATAGGCATCAAAGGTCTGCATGACCTGATCGTACTGCGCCAGAAATGCCTGGTCTTCCGCCAGCGCCTGCAAGCGTTCTGGCGATACCTCGCGCAAGTGACGCACCGGATTATGCAGGCTGCGCTGCCAGAGTTCTGCGTCAATTGCCTGGTAAAGCTGCTGCGCATCCGCGTTCCAACTCCACCAGAGGTTATAGGCCAGTTCGTGCAACCGGCTGATACGCGCGGGAATTACCGGGAAAACGGCCATCCGCCCCAAGATTTTCACCCAATGCTCCTTCATCATTCGCCAGGATGTGGCGCTTATGTTTGCTTGCTCACGAATATCTCTGTTATGTGTTTGCCATCGAGTCTGCCACTCATTAGACTGTGCCAGCGCGTGTTATCAGACAACGCGCGCTGATGGCGTCCTTATTGTACCCGATGGAATCGGCTTGGGACAGGGGGGAGCCTCAGGCTCTTGGCAATTTCTGGGTTATAAGCAGCCGTGAAGAGAGCGTGAGGATGCGCCAGCATAGCGTCTGGCGCGGGCTTATGGCTCGATCTGCGCCTGATGTTCGGTGACGGTGAGGGTGCTGTCGATGCTGAAGACGCGCATCTCGGGATGTTCTGGGTTGCGCAGCGAAAAGATGACGTAGAGGGTGCCCGGCCAGCCCTGCGACAGCTTGATGTCGCGCGGCGAAGGATAGGCGGGCGTGCGCGGGTGCGAGTGGTAATACGCGAAGGGGGTCCAGTCGTTGTCTTCAATCTCCAGGTGGATGTTCAGCAGTTCCTGGGAGCCGATCTGGCTAAAGGTCTCAGGTGTGTCTGAGACATTGATAGCCGGATAATGCTTGACCACCCGACCATCTTGCCCGGCCAACACTCCGCAGCCTTCGTTGGGGTAGTCGGCCTGGACATGTGCCAGCATCGCATCGACGACGGCGCGGGGCAAGATGATTACTGGCGGCGTGTCAGTTTCCAACACTCCACTCCTCCCATGAGAGAAAAGCTACCACAACAGCTTTTGATCGAGTTCTTCTTCCAGCACGTCCAGATCACGGGTCCAGAGGTCTTCGCTGAGATATTTCCAGCCGCCATCGGCCAGCAAGACGAGAATATTACCCTGCTCAAGCTCCCTGGCAACGCGCTGGGCAGCATAGAGCGCTGCGCCGCACGATGGCCCGGCAAAGATGCCTTCCTTATCCTTCAATTCACGCAGCGCGCGCACGGCATCGGAAGCACGTACCAGAATCTTCCCATCCAGCAGCGAAAGGTCCAGAATGGGTGGGATAAAACCATCTTCCAGGCTGCGCAGGCCCTGCACGCCTTCACCCTGCAAGGGTTCTGCGGCGACCACGCGAATGGCCGGATTATATTCCTTGAGGCGTCGGGCATTGCCGGTCAAGGTGCCGCCCGTGCCCAGGCCCGCGACAAAGACATTGATGTCAGGCAGGTCTTCGATGATTTCTACAGCGGTGGTTTCGTAGTGGGCGCGTGGATTGGCCTCGTTGCCATATTGATAGGGCATATAGTACGTGGTATCCTGGGCAGCCATTTCGCGGGCCAGCGCGACGGCCCCGTTGCTGCCCTTTGCGCCCTCGGAAAAGACGATGTTGGCCCCGTAGAGTTCAAGCATCTTGCGCCGCTCGGCGGTGACGTTATCGGGCATGACAGCCACGAAGCGATAGCCCTTGACGCGGGCGATCATCGCCAGGCCAATGCCGGTATTGCCGCTGGTTGGCTCCAGAATCACGCGCTCAGGCGTCAGTTCGCCGCTGGCCTCGGCCTGCTCGATCATATACTTGGCGATGCGGTCCTTGACGCTGCCGGTGGGGTTTTGTCCTTCCAGCTTGGCGAACAGATGGACCGTCGGCTTGGGACTGAGGCGTTGGAGCGCGACGATGGGCGTATGGCCGATGCTTTCAAGGATGGAGGCATATTTCATAGCCACCTCCGCTGGGGTGAGCCGCTTTCCGGGCCTACGCTTTTACGCCTGGCCTCCGGCCATCGCTGGCAGCAGACGCACGGTGTCGTTTGGGCCTACAGGGGTGTCGAGTCCCTTCAGGAAGCGCACATCTTCGTTGTTGACGTAGACGTTGATGAAGGTGTTCAGGCCGCCTTCGGGGGCCAGCACCTGCTCTTTGACGCCGGGAAAGCGCGCAAAGAGATCTTCCAGCACGGCGGTCAGAGTCGCGCCCTCGGCGGGAACCTGTTTCGCGCCGCCAACGGAGGCACGCAGCACGGGAGGGATAAAGACGGTTGCCATGTGATTTTATCTCCCGCCGAATGGCATCAGAATGATGAGCAATCAGGATACCATCATCTGATGACGTTCGGCTTGATAACAGCGCTCTATAACTTAAAGCGCGCAAATATCTTCATAAGTGGGCAGGTCTTCGGGGTGGGCGTTTTCGCCGCAGGCCGGGCATTGTGGGTTGCGATAGAGCTTCAGTTCCTGGAATTCGGCGTTCAGCGCGTCAAAGGTGAGCAGCCGCCCCACCAGAGGCTCGCCCTTTTCCAGAATCAGCTTGATGGCCTCGCTGGCCTGAAGCATGCCGACGATCCCTGGCAAAATGCCCAGCACACCCGCCTCCGCGCAGCTTGGCGCGAGCGCCATGGGCGGTGGTTCGGGATAGAGGCAGCGATAACACGGGCCATCATAGGGCTTGAAGACGGTCAGTTGCCCCTCGAAGCGGAAGACACTGCCATGTATGACGGGTTTGCGTGCAATGACTGAAGCGTCATTCAACAGATAACGGGTCGGGAAGTTATCGGTGCCATCGACGATCAGATCATACTCGGCAACCAGTTCGGCCACGTTCTCTTTGGTGAGGCGGTCATTGATGGCGACGACCTTGACATCGGGGTTGAGCGCTTCAATCGTTTCGCGCGCCGAATCCACTTTCAGGCGGCCAATGCGGCTGGTGTTGTGCAGAATCTGGCGCTGAAGGTTGCTCTCGTCCACAATGTCGGCGTCGATGATGCCCAGCGTGCCCACGCCTGCCGCGGCCAGATAATAGGCCGCCGGAGACCCCAGGCCACCCGCGCCGATGAGCAAGACTTTGGCGTCCAGCAGCTTCAACTGGCCTTGCTCGCCCACTTCTGGCACGAGCAGATGGCGGCTATAGCGCTTGGCCTGTGCCTGGGTCAGCACGCGCGGCTGGGTGAAGGAAAAGCCCAGGCCCTTCCACATGCCAAAGCCGCCCGCCATGGAGATCGGTTCGCGATAGCCCAGGCGTTTGAGCGTATCGGCTGCCAGGACGGATCGCACGCCGCCCGCGCAGTAGAGCACGAGCGGCTTGTCTTTGTCGGGCACGGCCTCTTCAATGTCAAGCTCCAGATAGCCGCGCGGCACGTGAATGGCTCCAGGGATATAGCCTTCGTCCCACTCGTGCTTTTCGCGCACATCAACCAGGGTAATATCGCCATCTGCCAGATGCTGTTTAACCTGGGCCGGACTCCATTCTTTGATTTCGCTACGCGCCCGTCGCATTAATTCGCGGGAGGCAGTACCCATCGCCATACCTTGCTGAACCTCTTTCAAATGCTCGGCGCCAGTCATTCTGGCAGGGGTCAAACTTGACAAAGTCTATCGCTTTACTTTATGAAGCGCAAGCTAAAAATAGCATTATTCGGCTCTTTTGTCAAGCAATGCCAAAGCCGATAAGGGGATACATAGCGTCTGCTCATGCGCTCCTCAGGATGCCTGGCATGGATTGTGTAGCACGCTGGTGAGGCGTGAAGCCAGCCGCGTACCATGCTTTTGCCCTGGAGGAGAGATGCCATGCCCACACAGCATACCACGTCACCACACCCTGCACGATCTGAACCTGGAGTCCATCGAAAGCCGCGTCGAGGCGTTGGCCTCTTCACATTGCTGCTGCTTGTCGTCCTGGCGTTGGCCGGTTGTGTGAGTGTAGGGACGACCGCCCAGCCAACGGCCACCGCGACCGCCCCCACGACTGTTGCGCCGGGTGCGGCTGATCTTCAGCAGCAGGTGATCAATGTGATCCACGCAGTGCAGCCTTCGGTCGTTGAGATCGATGGGTTTAACGGCGGGGGCCAGAGCATTGGCTCCGGAGAGATTTTGACGAGCGACGGCTACATTGTGACGAACGATCATGTGGTGCGCGGCTTTACGAGCTTTTCCGTGCGCATGGGCGCAAACCAGATTGTTCCGGCAAAGCTGATAGGCCAGGCCCCACAAGATGATCTGGCCGTCCTAAAAGTGGCAGGCACGAAGCTGCCGCCGATTAGTTTTGGCGATTCTTCCAAGGTCCAGGTGGGGCAGTTTGTGATTGCCATAGGCAGCCCGCTGGGACTGGCGGAGACGGCAACGATCGGCATTGTGAGCGCGTTGAACCGAGCGGCCAGCGAGGGCGTGGGTGGCCCGGCCTCGACGCTGGTTGGCCTCATCCAGACGAGCGCGCCGATCAACCCGGGCAACAGCGGGGGCGCGCTGGTGGACCTGAGCGGGCGATTGATTGGCATTCCTACGCTGGCGGCGGTTGACCCGGAGATCAACGCCCCAGCCAATGGGATTGGCTTTGCCATTCCTTCTAATCGCGTGCAGTTTGTGACGCAGCAGTTGATTCAACATGGTAGGCTAGTGAGCAGCGGTCAGGGTTTTCTGGGCATCGAAGGGCAAGATGTGACTCCGCAGCTCGCCGCGGCCAATGGCCTGGCGGTGCGGAACGGCGTGCTGGTTGCAGGATTTGCTAAAGATACGGCGGGCAAGAGTCCCGCTCAGCAGGCGGGGCTGCGGGTGGGGGATAGTATTGTGGCGGTCAATAACCAGCAAATTGCCGGAAGTACCGATCTGGCCTCCCTGACCCTGACGCAGCCACCAGGAGCCAGAGTGAATGTGACGATTGCGCGCGGCCCGCGCCAGCAGACCATTCAGGTGGTGCTTGGCGAGCGACCAGTAGCCTCATAAAAGGTATATGGGCCAGGAAAAGCCCCTCTCTTAGAGAGAAGCAGACGACGCCCCATGCATCAAATACATGAGGCGTCGTCTGCGCTTGTAGCGCCGCCTGGCGCTAAGCCTGTTCCACCTGCGCGGAGCCAGACGTTTCGGTGCTGGCTGTGCCTGCGCTGGATGAGGAATGGCTTTCTCCTGCCGGGCGCTTGAAGATATAGTAGGCGGATTGGGGCGAAAGTGGCTGGATGCCAACCAGTTCCCATCCCTCCTGGCCCAGGGCGTCAAGATAGCGCCGGGCAAAGGTGCTGCGGCGCTCTTCGCCGCTGATGAGCGTTTCCTGGCCCTCGGACGAGATACGTCCGCGATAGTCGATGTAGGTGACTTTATATTCCCACGCGGCCATGACTGCTCCTTTCTGAACTAGCTGCTGCCTGCGCTCAATCTATTACAGGGCTGGGAAAGCTGGGCTGGCGAACACGCGCCCAGTTATCAGGTACTGGTTGCGCGTCTCCTGGGTTCGCTCGCTGCAGTTTCCCCTGGCCTCTGTGGAATAGTATAGCTAACAAAACGCACGCTGTCGCCAGCGTTCTCTTCAGTTTTCCCCTCGAAAAGTATACAGCGCTCATCCTGTAGAAACATACAGGATGAGCGCTGTGCCTGGGCGTGCTAATGCGAGCCTGAAGCAGTGTTCCTGATGGGCGCTAAGATAGGTTGCTCTTCGCTGCCTGGGGTTTCTGGCTCGTATTGCCGCTGGGCGAGATAGATGACGTGCGCCAGCAGCTCTTCCAGGTCAAAGGGCTTGGCAAGATAGGCATCGACCTGAAGCCGATCAGGGGCAGGGGCATACATAGCGGAACTGATGGCAATGATGGGTAAGGGCTGGCCGGGCGCAGTGCGCAAGCGCTCGATCAGTTCATAGCCGGTCATGATGGGCATAGCAAGGTCGATGATGGCAAGCGCCGGGCGGCGCGTCGTGAATGCTTGCAGTGCTGCCAGGCCATCGCGGCAGGTGACGGTTTGAAAACCTTCTTCATTCAGCAGCGCGCTTATCAGTTCAAGAACATCGGGGTCATCATCCACGATCAGCACTATTGCGGCCATCAGCATATCCTTTAGAAGAAAAAGCGAGAGAGCATTATCAGAGCAGTGCTATTATCTCTGACGAGTCGCTATGAAGAACAGTAACGCGCTGTGGGCTTATCGGGCGTGCGGAAACTTGAGGGTGAAGGTTGCGCCGGTGCTGGCTCCTTCGCCACTTTCGACTAAGAGTTGCCCGTCGTGCGCCTCGATGATGCCCTTGGTGATATAGAGGCCCAGGCCGCTGCCCTTGATTTTGCGTTCGCGTGCTGGCTCCAGCCGCCCAAAGGGCTTGAAGAGATGCGCCTGGGCTTCCAGGGCGATGCCCATGCCGTCATCGTGGACACTCAGGCAGTCCCAGGCTCCGTCGGTCCACAGACGGACGGTGACTGTTGTTTCTGGATCGGAGTATTTGACGGCATTGTCCAGCAGATTGCTGATTGCCTGGATGATGCGGTCACGGTCATAACTGCCCTGATAGCTTTCAACGCCCTCCTGGGTGATGAGGCTGAAACGATGGCTGGCATGGGTCGAGCGGCACTGATCGATGAGGTCGCGGACCAGAGGCAGCAGGTCGCACGGCGTGCGCTGCAATTCAAACTGACCGGCGGCCAGCCGGGAGATGTCTTGCAGGTCGCGGATGAGCCGCTTCAAGCGCTCGCCCTGGCTGACGATGGAGCCAATGCTGCCGGTGATGCGTTCGGGGGACTGGTTAGGCTGCCCGGCATACTGCGCGTAGCCGATGATGGCGGTGGCGGGATTCATGAGTTCGTGCGCGACCATTGCCAGGAAGAGGTTTTGTTCGTGCTGGGCGTCTTCCAGGGCAGCTTTGGCCTGCGCCAGTTCGTCGATCTTTTGCTGCAAGGCGGCGGTGGCTTCATCGACCTGGCGGCGCAGATTGCTGTTAAACTGTTGAATCTTCTGGTTGGCTTCTTCCAGGTCGTCGACACGCGCGGCCAGGTCGCGCTGCAAGCGCTGGCGCTCCAGGGCGCGCGCCACGGTCAGCTTCAACTCCTCCACATCGGTAGGTTTCGCCAGATAATCATAGGCTCCCTGGCGCATGGCCTCGATGGCCGATTCCAGCGAGGCATAGCCGGTGAGGACAATTGCCACCGCCTCGGGGGCCAGCTTGCGCAGTTCCGCCAGCATATCCAGGCCATCATCGTTGCCCAGGCGCAGGTCTGTTAGAACAAGGTCAAAGCTGTGCTTGCGCGTCAGCGCTAGGGCATCGCGCCCGCTGGCGACGCCTTGCACCTCATAACCCTCCATTTTCAAGATGGCCTGGATGGTGGTCAGGACGCCCGGTTCGTCATCGACAACCAGGATGCGTCCTTTGGCGATGCGCGGCGTCAGGGCGCTGGCAAGGTCGTGTGATGGCTCGTCTGCCTCCAGTGGCAGCGGTGAGGTGCTCCAACTCATGCTACTGCTCCGTGCGCCAGAGTGAACTGGCGCTTTGCCTTTCTGATTGGCCGAGGGCTGCCCCTCGACTTTCTACTGGCAGTGGCAAGCCAACCAGAAAGGTGGTGCCTTTGCCCACTTTGCTATTGATATGCATCTGGCCGCCGTGGCTGCGAATGATTTCCTGGCAAACCCACAGGCCCAACCCCGAGCCACGCCGCGCGCCTTTGGTGGAGAAAAATGGCTCGAATACCCGCTGGCGAATCTCTTCGGGGATGCCTTCCCCATCGTCGCGCACCCGCACCACCAGATATTTATCCGCCAGCATGATATTATCGTGCACCCGAGCGATGCGTGTCTGAATGAGCAATCCACCGCCCTGGGGCATGGCGTCGCGGGCGTTCAAGAAGAGGTTCAGAAAGACCTGCTTGAGTTGATCGGCGGACGCCATGATGGGCGGCAAGGTCGTGTCTAGCTCCAGGCTGGAGATGATTTGCCGCCGCTGTAGCTGTGGCTCGATGAGCGCGAGCGTTTCTTGTACCACGCGGTTGACATCCGTGAGCGACATGCTGGCGGAAGGCCGCGCCACGCCCAGCATCTGGCGGATGATGCGCGAGACGCGCTCAGTTTCGCGCTGGGCCAGTTCCAGCAATTCGCGCTGCGGGTTATCTGGCTGCGACTGCGCGACCAGCAGATAGAGCGCGTTTTTGATGGCCTCCAGCGGATTATTGATTTCGTGGGCAATCGAAGCGGTCAGGCGTCCGGTGGCCGCGAGCTTTTCCGATTCAAACAACTGCTGGCGGATGCGCCCTTCTTCCAGTTCATCCTGCCGCGCGGCTTGCGCGGCCTCCAGCCCCAGCAGCGCCGCGCCAATTTGCCCGGCTACCATTTCGAGCAAGATGGTCTCCTGCTGGCTCAGCGCCGCAGCACGCGCCGCCACCAGCACGCCGCGCGCCGGAATTACGACGCTGGCGCGTGTTTCGCGGTCAGCAGTGGGCGTTGCGGTTGTTTTGGAGAGTGGCAGGTCATGGAGCACGTGAGCAGGCAGGTCAGGAAGATAGGGAATCGGCGCGGCGGCCCAGTGATATGCGCCAACCATGGACTGCAACGCGTTTTGCTCGCCATCTGCCTGTGCGCCGGGCGTGCCGGTGTGCATCGCGCCGGTGAGCGCGACGCGGGCCAGCGGTTCGGTTTCCGTGGAAAGCGAGACGGTCAGCGATACCAGCGCTTCTTGCGGCACGTTCAGGCCCACCGCGCCCTGCAGCGCGCGCTCGCCGTTTTCGGTGAGGGTCAGCAGAGCAACGAACAGACGCTCAAAGCGTAGGCGCTCGGCCAGGCGGATGAGCAGCGGCCCCAGCGCGCCCTCATACAGCGCATAGGGGGAAAAGGTCACGGTTTGGAAGAGTGGCTGTATTCCCATACTCTGTTCTTGGCTGGCGCGCCACGGCATCTGATGATCGATCGTTATCGCTGATAGTATCACAACAGGTACTGAACCGGTCACTATGAGTGACTACGACGCCTTATGGGAAAAGGGTTGCATTGCCGACGCATGCCTGCCAGATGGGCTATGCTGAAAGTCCTAGATTTGCTGCCCGCCTGGTTAAGGCACGGAAGGCCGGACCGCCTGGAAAGCGCGCTGTCGAAAGTTTAACCACCTCTTAACCCGCAATTAATGCCGCCTCGGCACAATAGTCTTTGCTGGCGCTTCTTGCGCCGCGCCAGAAACCATCATCACCTATACAGCAAAAGAGTGCTCTTTATGACTCACGTCTCTTCTCAAAAGACCCTCTGTCATACCGGAAGAATCAGGTTCACACGCTTGCCCCTCCTGATGGCTGCGCTGATGCCGTTGCTCCTGCTGGCAGGATGTAATGGCCTGAGTGGGAACAATGCGACGCTCAGCGGCAAGATTCGTATCTCCGGTTCTACAGCGCTTCAGCCGCTGGCCCAGCAGGCTGCTAAAGACTTTGTTAAGCTGCACCCCCAGGTGACGATTGATGTTCAAGGCGGGGGCAGCTTTGTGGGACTGGATCAGATGTATGCCGGGCAGGTGGACATTGGCGATTCGGACGTTTACGCCGACCCGACCCGCTACCCTGACCCCGCTATCACCGATCATCTGGTGGCTGTGGTTCCTTTTGCTATGATTGTTCACTCTGACATTTCCCTGACGACGCTTACCCAGGACCAGATCATGGCGATCTACACCGGTCAAATCAGGAACTGGCGTGATGTGGGCGGGCCTGATGAACCCATTATTGTCGTCTCGCGCGCCTTGACTTCAGGCTCGCGCGCTACCTTCCGCAAATATATTCTCAATGGCGCTGATGAAGTGCAGGGGCTTGCCCTCGATAAAGATTCCTCCCAGGCGCTTGTCGATACCGTCAGCAAGACGAAGGGCGCGATTGGCTATGTGGCGTCCTCCGCCGTCACCTCTGCGGTGCGTGAAGTGGCGATCAACGGGGTGCTGCCGACGCCGACCAATATCGAAAACGGGCGCTACAGCTTCTGGTCCTATGAGCATATGTATACCCGTGGTTTACCGACGGGCGCGGTGGCTGCCTTTCTGGATTTCATGCTCACTGCTCAAGAGCAGCAGGTGGCTGCTGCTCTGGCCTACATTCCGATCAGTGCCATGCACCCCAGCAGCTAGTTGGCTGGCCCCTCTTGCATCCGGCAGCATGTGACCGGGCAAGGGTTTCCAAGGCGCACGAAAGAAAGAGGTTTCGTGATGGCGAAGGAGCATATTCGCCTTATCTTTCTGGGCAACTGGCCGATCAGGCGCAGGCTCACCCTGGGTTTTCTTCTGGCTGCTTTGATTGCGGGGGCTGCTGCCGGGGCGGCAGGGCTGACGCACGCCCAGGTCTTAGGCAGCGAAGCGCAGTTGTATCAGCAGATTCTAGCGGCGAATCAGTCTCTGAGCCTGGCCGATTACAATCTGCTGTTGATGGACCCGGCGCTGCATAATGCGCTCACCTATGCCCAGACGAACGATATCACGGACCTGACGACGGCCCGGCAATCGCTCCAGACGCTGGAAACGCAGTTGACAGTGGCCTTGCAGCGCTATCGAACCGACGACCTGTTCCAGGGACAGGCGCAGGCCGAGCAGGTGTTGAGCGCTGCCGGTGAAAATGACCTGCTCATCGAGCAGGAGCAGCTTTTTGCGAGCGCCCAGCGTACCTGGTCCTTTTATCAGCAGGCCCAGGACCAGGTGTTAGCCTTGATCGCCGAGGGGCATATCAGCCAGGCCGCCGACCTGGAGCATCGCCAGGCCGAGCCAACGCACAGCGACGCCATCAGTGCCCTCAACAGCCTGGTGCAGTTTGATCAGCAGTTGGCCGGGGCGGTGCAAAGCGGCATCAGCCAGGAGGACCAGCAGGGGACACTGCTGTCTGTGCTGGCAGCGGTCCTGGCGGTGTGTGCCGTGCTGGGGGTTGGCTGGCTGATTTCGCGCTCGTTTTCGCTGCCTTTGCACTATTTGCACCAGTTCACGCAAACGGTCTCCCAGGGGCGCTTCGATTCGCGCGCCCGGCCCATGACCAGCGATGAGATTGGCAGTGTCACCCAGGCGGTGAATGGCATGCTGGACATCATCGTGGGTCTGCTGTATGAGACGCGCCACCAGCGCGATACCCTGACCAATCGCGCCGAGCAATTGGCCGGAAATCTGCGCGGGGCCAGCGCGGGCGATCTGCGCTTGCAGGCCGAAGAAAGCAGCGACGTGATGGGTCGCCTGGCAAATGCCTTCAATTTGACGCTGAACCGCTTCCGTCGCTTCATCAGTGGTTCCCAGGCGGTGATTTTGCAGATGGAGAGCTTCAGGCGCCAGATTGTCGAGCATTCCGGCGCGCTGAGCCGACAGGCCCGACTGGGCGCTGCGCGATTCGCCCATCTGGATACCGTAGCCGAAGACCTGGCAGAGCAGATGCGCCAGGCGCAAATGGGCGCGACCGAGGCGCTTGTCTTCTGGCAAAACGCCGTCGAAGCCTTACGACGCGGCGAAGCGGTTGCCACCCGGACGATAGAAGAAGCCCAGGGCGCTGAGCTTCTTGGCGCCTCTCCGCATACCACAGCCGCTGCCCTTTTGCAGCGCAAGCAAAACCTGGAAGGGGCTGTCAGTCTGGCCGAAGACGTGGCGAGGCGCGCTGTGCGCGTGGCGCTTGCTGCGGAGGTGCAGGCGGGACAAATCATGGAGCGCACTCAGGGCCTGCGTATGGTGACTGAGGAGCTTCGCTCCCTCTCTGAGCATGCTACCGAGGCTGCGTATCAGTTGTCCGAAGCCATTGCTGATGTGCAGCGTGCTGTGCAGGATGCTGCTGCTGAGATCAACGCCAACAGCCAGATGCGCGCCGAGATCATGCGAAGGAGTATCGGCGCGACCAGCGAAATCCGCCAGACGTTTCAATTGCTTGAGGAGGCGTTGGGAGGGCAAGGGCACCGGCTCAATCAGGTGCGGGTCACGATATCCCACGCGCAAGCGGCTGAAGAGATCAGCCGCGCTACGAAGGAGAGCAGTTCTTTCTTGTACTCGACAGCTTCGGAAGCAAACCTGATTGCCCAGGCTGCCGAGCAGCTTGGACAGTTTGAACAGCGCCTCCTGGCAAGCCTGGCTCCTTTCAAGCTGCCTGAGCCATCTGGTTCAGGACCGAGCGCTGGAAATCCCAGCCGCGATGAGCGCTTCATCGCGGCGGTTGCCAGGAAAACATCGTGGCAAAACTGAACTGCTCCCGAAAAGCGTAGAGCGTGAAGAGTATGAAAAACTGAAAAAGGTTTTAGGCAAAAAGGAAGGGCATAGCTGGTCAAACTATGCCCTCTGGCTTGATGGACGTTGCTCGACGCTAGGCGCGAATCTCCTCGACCATGGAAAGGTTGATGAAGAGGTCGCAGCTCTGGCGCAGGATGGAGGCGGTGGCCTCATCGAAGGCTGCGACCTCGACGCGCACGCCGTGATCGGAGCAATACTCCAGGAGCGGCAAGAAATCGCTGTCGCCGCTCACCAGCGAGATGCAGTCCACTGAACCGGAATCGACCAGGCGCACAATATCCATGCAGAGGTCGAGGTCCAGGTCGGCCTTTTTGGCTCCGCTGGAGAACGTTTTGTAGTTTTTGGTGGTGATGCGATAGCCCAGCCCTTTGACGGCATCCAGGAACATCTGCTCGGCGCGCGGGTCGGGGCTGGTGGGGCAATAGGCATGGGCGCGCACCAGGCGACGATTGCCGCGCAAGAAATCGAGCAGCCGCCCGAAATCGATGCCGATGCGCATGTTGCGGGCAGAATAGAGCAGGTTGGCAACGTCCACGAAGACGCCAATACGCTCGTTGGAGGGCATGGGCGGGAAGTTCACCGTCATGCTGGGCGTGCCCTGGCTCCTGCGCAGTTCCATCAGCAGGCGATCTGTCTGCTGTTGAATGGCCTGGGTGAAGATCATGGCAAGCTGATTGGCCGACACATTGCTTGTTTCGACCGTGCGTTCGGGAGCGGGGCGCGGCATGCGCACGCTGCGTTCCGCAGGCATAGCGACGCCGCGCGGCACTGGCCCGAAGCCACGCGCCGAAGATGGCTCCGGCCCGCCGAAAGGACTCTGCGGCTGACCGATTTGCTGCAAGCCATTGGAGACTTGATGGTCCTGCATGGCTGGCGTATAGGGCTGCGCATAGGGCTGTGGCGCAGGCGCGCTGTATGGCTGGGGCGTCGGTGGGGTATAGGGCTGCGGCGCCTGCGCGTGGGAAGGCGTCGGCTGCGGCGCTGGCGCTTGAGCTTTTTCTGCCGTCTCAGCAGCGGTTGAGGCCGCCGCGCTGGATGACGAGCCGGAACGGCGCTTGCGCCGCCGCCCGGTGCGCTGGCCGGTGGCTGGCGTGGTGGCGGTGAAGCTTTCCAGCGCCTCGGCCACTTCTTCTTCCAGGGCTGCCTGGGTGGCGCGTGCCAGTTCTTCGGCGGCCACCACGTCGGCTTCGATCTCCGGCGTTTCGGTCATCTCGCGTTCGATGGCCGCTTCCAGCTTGTTGTCGGTGAGGGGTTCTGCACTCGCCTCTTTGTCCACAGCGGCAGGCGCGCTGCGCTCGCTTTCAGCGCCGGAAGCCGCCCGGGGCGTTTCGCGCGTCTGCGCGGCATGCGTTGTGGCGTGTGATCGGCTCTGATGCGTTCCCCGCGCAGGCGCTTCCTGAGTTGCCGGGCTGGGGCGATCAAAGCGATAGCGGCGCGGCGGACGAACCTCGACGCCCGAAAGCGGCGCGCGGAATGGTTCCTGAGGCGCTTCGCTGGCCTGCTCAGGCGTGGCCTCTGCCGCAGGGGCTTCGGCGACAATCTCCTCAACCGGAAGGGCGTCAATGACCTCTACATTGGTTTCCACCGTTACCTCGGCTTCCGGGCTGTTCCAGGAGGCGGTTTCGGCGTCGCCGGTCACATCGCTTGGCTCACCGGGGATGCTGAAAGCTGGCTCCTGGCTCTCTGACGTATGCGGCAGGAAGGGATTCCAGTCGGTGGGTGGCTGCTCGCGCCAGTGCTGGAAGCTCCAGGCGCTTTCGTCGCTGGCCGGAGCCGCTGACTCCTGTTCGGCAGGAGCTGCGGCAGCCGCTTCAGGAGCGGGCGCAGTTTCCCAGGCGGCTGGCTCGGCAGGGGCTTCCGTGTGTTCAGTCTCTTCGCTGCTTGGTTCTGTCGCGGCAGCGCGGCTGTGGTGGGCGCTGCTGCGAGAGGTGCGCCGCCTGCGGTGCGGGCGGGCGCCGCTCGCTTCAGCCTGCGCGTTCTCGTCTGCTGTGGTTGCCTGCTCGGCCTGGGGGTTCTGTTCCGGTGTTGTATTGGCGCTCTCCTGGGTATCAGGGGCGTCTGATTCTGGTTGCGAAGATGCAAATTGCGTGTGTTCTGATTCCATATTGTTTCATCCTGTTCTGGTGGCGCGTCTGGGTACACGTCTCCCCTGATGGGCTGGCTAAGAGGCGCCGCCCAGTCGCGAGACACGGGCAGAGAGTGGCCTGGATGCGCAGACGCGAGAGATGTTACCGGGAAGCAGCACCAGCACGACACAGAAGCCAGAAACAGCAATGATGCACGAATGGCCCCAGGCTGCTCAGAGGACAGCGAGCAGAAGCAAGCGTGATGCTGCTGAGGGAAGGAGTGTGTTCATTCTGCGTCTCTCACTCCATCTCATCTCGTATCCCCACGTCCACCCAGAGGGCATCTCACAGGTGCACGGTTTCATCTGTTCCGGCGAAGTGCGCCGCCAGTGTTCTGGCGCTTCCAGTAACGTCTGTGCCTCTTCTGAGGCGTCGCGCCTGCGGAGTTGATGCCACCTTCTGGCTCTACCCAGCCGCGCGTCCGACGTTTTCCCCTATGTGCCGAATTACGGGAGGTTCTGCTCCCCCACGCTCCAATCAATCCCCAAAATGGGTTCCACTGTTCTTGCTTAACTTTCGAGGGGCTGTTCCGTTTTCCATCTTTTTGCCAGGGCGCGCAAGGGCCGTTTGTGATTCTCACCGGGCTGCTGCCCATTGGCGTTCCCGCTCTGAACGGCCTCGGCGGCAATGGCCGGGTCGTTCTTGGGCGTCCGCGTGATCCACCAGATATGGATGATACGTTGAACGGCGGTGACGGTCGTAAGCACGGCCAAGATCAACATCGTCCAGATCAACCCTGGTTGACCACCAATCAGCAATCCCGCTGCCAGCAGGATGACCCGTTCGGGTCGTGCCAGCAGGCCCATTTTGCATTCCAGCCCCAACCCTTCCGCCCGCGCCCGCGTGTAGCTGATCATCAGCGAACTCACCGCCGTGATATAGGTCAACCAGATGACCAGATTGGCGGTGGTGATGCTGCCGATGACGCGCTGCTGCGGCAGGTGAAACTGCGCATAGATGATGACGCCCAGCAGAAGGATGCCTTCTGCGTAACGGTCCAGCGTCGAATCGAAAAAGGCGCCGAATTTGGAGCTTTTCTGCGCGACGCGGGCCATGGCCCCGTCGAACATATCAAAGACTCCAGCGCACAGCACCAGGACTCCACCGATGCGCAGGTGGTTGAAGGCGATGACCCCGGCTGTGAAGATGGTAAGTAGCAGACCGATCAGTGTCAGCATATTGGGAGTGATACCGGTGCGTGCCAGGGGTCGCATGACGTTTTCGACCAGGCGGCGCATATATTGCTGTACACGGGTTCCGATCATACCAATTCCTCTTCCCTTTTGCTCTCTCCCAACAGCCCCTTCAACGTTTTATAAGAGAGCAAAAAGATTATGGTGCTGGCTCTTGCTATAAGCATGCTGCTCGATGAGTTCCTGATAATAGTCGCTGATGCGGCTGGCGATGCGCGGCCAGGAAAAGTCCCCGGCGTGCTCACGCCCACGTTCTCCCATCGCTTTGCGCAGTGTCGCATTGCCCAACAACCGGCATATTGCCCCAGCCAATGCCACGCTGTTGCGTGGCGCGACCAGGATGCCATCCTCTTCCTGGCGGATGACACCGCGATAGCCATCAATGTCAGAGGCAACGACCGGTTTGCTCGAAGCCATCGCTTCCAATAATACCACACCCTGACTTTCGCTGCCGGTGCTGGGGGCACAGAAGAGATCACAACTGGCATAATAGCGAGGAAGCTGCTCATCGGGTACGCGGCCAACAAAGACGACATCGGGCCAGCCATAGCGGCGCACCTGTTCTTCATAATAGGCACGTTTGGGGCCGTCGCTGCCAATAATGAAGCGGGTATTGGGATACTGCGCGCGAATCTGGGGAATGGCTTGCAAAAGATATTTCAAACCCTTGCGTGGTTCGATGCGCCCCATATACAGAATGTTGAGTTTGCCATCGACGAACTGGGGCAGCGGTTCGGCGAGGATGCTGAAGCGATGCAGGTCGACGCCGTTGGGAATGATACGATAATCGCCAGGGAAGTAGCGGCTGATAAATTGGTAGGCGGCGGGCGAAACGGCGATGCGCCCATCCAGCCGATTGAAATAATAGCGCAGGGCAAAGCGCGCGGTGCGATAGGAGAAGCGCGGCATGGACATGATCTTATTGGGGGCGAAGGCATGGAAGGTGCCGACATTGACGGCGCCCAGACCTTTGATGACGCGCAGCGTGGTGATGGGCAGGGCCGGGGCCAGTGGTTCGTGCAGGTGAATGACATCGAACTGCTCGCGTTCCAGCACGGCTCTGGTCTGGCGTGCAAGCGTCGGCGAAACGGCGATGCGCGCAATGGACCCATTCCAGGGGATAGGCATGGCCCACCCAAGTTTGGTGATGTTGGGTTCGGCTTGACGGCCTTTTTCCCCGGTTGCTGAGGTGATGATGCCCGTGGTATGCCCCATCCGCTCTAGCTCGGCGGCCAGATGCATGATGTGGCTGCGGACACCGCCCTCATGGCTCCAATCATAAGGTGAGACAAAACCTATTTTCACGCTAGTGTTTGGGTTCACGCTCTGGGGGGCTGCCGTTGCGTGGTGGCCCATCTCCCTCTTTGTTGTGGTTATGAATGCTGGACAGTATACAAGGCGAACGCTCCATTTCTATCGCTGGGGTAGCTGAGCATCCTGCTCGATAATGTTCTCTACTGCTGTGTTAGGAACGGGACGTTGCGCGGAACGTCGATCTGCCAGGGGACGCCGCGCGATCTGGCTGAACTGCCGCAGCAGCGCCAGCCGCTCGGACTGCCCAAGCTGTCGCAGACGCTCGGTGCGCGTGGGCCGCCCCGGGCGCCCGTTGCGTGCCCAATAGCTTGCCAGTTGCCAGTATGCGGACGTTTGCCAGAAACGCCCGCCCGCCATGGTGGCGGCATCCAGGAGCGATGCGCGCAGATCATTGGCGGTGGTTCCGGCAAACCAGGTGAAGGCGCAGCCAATGGCGGTGACGGTATGGGCATCGCTGCTGCCGGTTTCGGGCAACCCATAGTGCTGGCGGTTGCGGGCCATTGCCAGGCGCGAGGTGCCGATGCCCGCGAAGCTGCCATTGAGGGTTTCTATGCCATCGGGCCGCGCTTCGGCGGGTGCGTCTTTCAGGCGGTCCACCACTTCGCGCTGGATGCTGTGGCGAAAGACGCGGTTGAACGGATGGGCGATGATGGCGATGCCCCCTTGCTCGTGGGCGAGTTCAATGCTGCGTTCGACGCTCAAGCCTGGCGGGATGCGGCGCTCGATGAAGAGGGTGAGCAGATGGCCCTCGCGGGTGCTGACCTCTTCACCAACAATGACCTCAAAGGCGGTTTCTTGCTTGCTGGCAAGGTCGCGGGCGCGCAGAGCGCCTTCAATGCAATCATGGTCGGTGATGGCGATGACATCCAGATCGCGCTGCTGACCGACAAAGGCCAGGATGTCTTCTATGGTTCCCAGGCCGTCGCTATACGTGCTGTGCATATGCAGGTCTGCCCGGCCAAGGGAGATGATGTCTGGTTGTGGCGTGGTAGTCATTGCGCCTCTCTAGTTTTCCAGATGCTTGTATGCGTCTCTGGTTTCCGTTATTGTATGCGGTGATGTGCTTTCTGTCATCAGGCATATGTTAAGTTTTGGTCAATAGCTGATTATGAAATGTGATGCGCGGGCAGGCGTTCGTCATCCTGTAGCTGGCCCGCTGCGTCATCTTCACGCGCCATGCTGGCTGGCAGCATCGTTGGCTCAGGCTCCCAGATTGGCTGGAACACGACCCATTGCTCCGGGTCGTGTTCGATTTGCAGTTCCAGCAGTTTTGCCACGCGGCGCAAATCGCGGCGCAGTGGGTCAAGCTCGGCGGCCTCTTCTTCCGGCGTTAACGCCGGCAGCGGCACCACCGCGCCATACCCATGGTCCAGCCCCCGGCGATGAGGAAAGACCCCCAGCAGGCCCGCGCCGGTGCGCTGGGCAAGCTGGACGCCGCCAAGCGGCAGCCGCGCGGGCGCTCCAAAGAGCGGGACGAGTTCGCCATGTCCCTGAATATCGCGGTCGGCTGGCATAATCACAACTTCATTACGGCGCAGCGCCCCAAAAAGTTGGCGCAAGCCGCTGGGCGAATCTACCAGCGCCCAGGTAACGCCGGGATAGCTGCGCTCTTGCATGACCAGTTGGTGCAGGCGCTCGGGCTGCAAGTGTTCCTGGGTGACGGCAAGGGTGTAGCCTATATCGACGAAGTGGCGCATGGCGTAGTCGAAGTTGCCCAGGTGGCCGCTAATGAGAATGCAGCCGCGCCCCTTTGCTAGCTCCGCGTCTAGCAACTCCAGCCCCTCCACTTTCCAATACTCAGCCAGTTCAGCCGAGGTGATGGAGGGCAGCCGGAAGAAATCGACGTAGTTCAAGATGCTGTTGCCGAACACGTGGCGCACCGCCCGGCGCAGGGCAGGCGGATCAGCCGCCAGGCGCGGCACATGGCGCAGATTTTCGCGTACCTGGCGGCGTCGTCCGGCCAGCAGCGCCCACAGCAGCCAGCCGATTGCCAGCGCGACGCGCTGCACCAGCCGCTGCGGCAGGTGTGGGATGATTGCCAGGCCCATCTGAAAAAGCCGGTATTTCATGGTGAGACGCTCTCTTCCGGCCAGAATGGGCGAAACATATACCACTGCTCGGGCACTTCGCGCACTATCTCTTCTAACGCGCTGTAGATGTCCTGGGTCAATTCGGCGACTCGTTCCTGGGTGCTTTTGCCCGGCACCGGCTCGGCGAGAATCGGGCGATAGGCTCTGCCATAGAATGCGCCGGGGATGGATTCGGCATACCAGGCAAAGCCCGGCATGATGGTCGCGCCTGTTTTGAGCGCCAGGGCAGCCAGGCCGCCTGGAACATAGGTCGTGCTGCCAAAAAAGGTGACGGGCACGCCATCTTTGGGCGTCATGGGCCGGTCGATCACGATGGCGACGACCTCGTTCTTTTTAAGCGCTTGCAGCACCTGACGCGCGCCGGTGCCTTCCATGGGGATGACGCGAATGCCCTTTTCGGCGCGCTGCCCCTGCACCAGTGTGTTGATGCGCGGGTCTTTAAACGTCTCGGCAATCGCGGCGAGCGGCATACGCGCCGCCACCATTGCCCCGGCAACATCCCAATTGCCAAAGTGCGCGGTGGCGAAGATGACGCCTTTCCCGCGTGCCAATCCTTCCTTGGCAAGCTGGACCCAGCCGCCTTCAGCCGGGGAAATATCAACCATGCGCGCAAGAAGTTGGGCGCCGGTCATGTTGGGAAAATTAAAGAAGTCTCCCATATAGCGGCCATAATTGTTCCAGGAGCGCCGCGCCAGGCGACGCACCTGGCGATCAGTGGCGGGTCGCCCCAGAATATGGGCCATATTGTTGATGGTGTTGCGCCGTTTATCCGGCCAACCCCAATAGACTGCCTCGCACATGAGTCCAGCCAGGGTCCGGCGTGGTTTGTCGGGTATCCAACGAACCAGCCAGGTTGCGCCGCGGAGCAGCCAGTAGATCATGCCGCACGACCTTCCAGGTGATGTGAGCAATGAAGCACCAAACAGCCAGGCAAGGCAGAGATACGGCGCTGTATCTCTGCCCTCTTTGCTGGCGGTCTAGCTGTGCTTGGGCAGTTCAGTGACCACCTCTGGCTCAACTTCGTGCTTGCCGTTGCTCTTCACTTCTTGCTCGGTCCGCCCGTACTGAGTGATGAACTCTTCGGTCATGCGGCGGGCGTCTTCATCGTGATACTGGACGGGCGGGGATTTCATGAAATACCCCGCTGGACCCATCAGTGCGCCACCGATGCCTCGGTCTTTCGCCAGCTTGGCGCAGCGCAGGGCGTCGATGACGACTCCGGCGGAGTTGGGGGAATCCCAGACTTCCAGCTTGAGTTCCACGTTCAGCGGGACATCACCAAAGGTGCGACCCTCCAGGCGGATGTAGGCCCACTTGCGATCTGTCAGCCAGGCCACGTAGTCGCTGGGGCCGATATGGACGTTGTCTTCGCCCAGGTCGTACTCAAGCTGGCTGGTGACAGCGTTGGTCTTGGAGATTTTCTTGGATTCCAGGCGCTCTCGCTCCAGCATGTTAAGGAAGTCGGTGTTGCCGCCGACGTTCAACTGGCTGGTGCGCTCCATTTTCACGCCGCGCTCGCGGAAGAGGCGGGTGAGCATGCGGTGGACGATGGTCGCGCCGACCTGGCTTTTGATGTCGTCGCCAACGATGGGCAGTTTGGCCTGCTCAAAGCGGGTGCGCCAGTATTCTTCGCGGGCAATGAAGACGGGAATGCAGTTGACGAAGCCGCAGCCAGCCTGCAAAATCTGCTCGACGTACCATTTGGTGGCCGTTTCGCTGCCCACAGGCAAATAGTTGATGACGATATCGGCGCCGGTGTCTTTGAGGATTTTGACGATGTCGGCGGTTGAGCCGGGAGCCTTGGTGATGATTCTGGAGAGATATTTGCCCAGGCCATCGTGGGTCATGCCCCGGCTGACCTTGACGCCCAGCTTGGGGACATCGGCGAACTTATAGGTGTTGTTCGGCGCGGCATAGATCGCTTCGCCCAGGTCTTTGCCGACTTTGTTCTGGTCGACATCGAACGCGGCCACGAATTCAATGTCGCGAATGTGATAGCCACCCAGGTTGACATGCATCAGACCGGGGATGAACTCATCTTCGTGGGCGTCTCGGTAGTAGTGAACCCCCTGCACCAGCGATGAGGCGCAGTTTCCCACACCGATGATGGCTACCTTCACTTTCCCGTTGTTACTCAAAGTCCGTTATCTCCTTCTCAGTTTCCAAAAAGTGCTGGTCCGGGGAATATCCCTGGCCCGTGGTGTCTTGATCATGCAGGCTTCGCCTGCTTGATTGCTCCAAATAGCCGAAATGCCCACTGGCTATCAAGCGTCGCCCGGCGATGCTCTTTCTGATAGTCAGGTGGCTTTGCTAGGGTTGCACCGGCTCTCCCTGTAATTCGAGTGTTGCCGTCTCTGGCGCGCCGGTGGATTTGGCGAGCGAGGCCAGCCACTCCTGGCAGCGCTGGAAGCGCGCTCGATCCAGAGAGCAGTAAGCTTGACGGCCCCGGCGTCTGCGGCGCACCAGGCCCGCGCGGCGCAGCATGGTCAGGTGCCAGGAAACTAATGGCTGGCTAATATTCAACGCCTGGCAAATCTCGGTGACATTGACCTCACCCAGCCCTGCCAGGTGATGCACGATGTTGAGCCGCGCTTCATCCGCCAGCGCGCGCAGCATCGTCTTTAACTCTGTGAGTTCCAGCCATTCGCTCATGTGGCTCCTCTGCCTCTCAACCCGCTCATGGGATCAATAGTTTTTCATCAATGACTGCTATATAAAGAAATGCCATATAAAGAACCGCCATATAAAGAACCATTGATATATTACCCGAAGACATTCTTTCTGTCAAGCCCTCTTTTGGACCTTGATGCTTTCTCGACGACCTCTTAATATACGGCAGGCTGGTTCGAGCCGTGCTGCTTCCTACTTTCCCGGCAGCAGCACAATTTCTGAGGGCAGCGCGGTTGCGGGTGCCTGGGCGGCCCAGACGATGGCTTCGGCGACATCGCGGGCGGTGATCATCTGCTGGCGCGGGGGCACGTTGGGGCGGTTGGTGTGTGTGGCACGAAACTCGGTATCCACATAGCCAGGCGCAATGACCGTGACACGGAGACCGCGCGGCTGCACTTCTTGGCGCAGCGCTTCGGAAAAGCCCTGAATGGCAAACTTGGCGGCGGAATAGGCGGCTTGATTGGCGCGCGCCTGTTTGCCCAGTCCTGATGAGAGCATGATGATCTGGCCGGAGCCACGCGCCAGCATGGGGCGCAGCGCGGCGCGCGTGCAGTAAAAAACGCCATCGACGTTGGTGCGCATGGTGGCGTCCCACTCGGCGTCGGTAGTGTCGGCGACGGGGCCATAGAAGCCCAGCCCGGCGTTGTTGACGAGGATGTCAAGTTGCCCAAAGGTTGTGACGGCCTGGTCGATGAACTGCTGGCAGGCTGATGCCTGGCGCACGTCGAGGGGCAGCATCAACGCGCCAGGCGCGCCAGCCGCCCGCGAGGCGGCCTGCACCTCTGCCAGTACGGACAGATCACGCGCGCCGCCGACGATATGCGCGCCCGCGCGGGCAAAGGCGAGCGCCGTCTCGCGGCCAATGCCGCGGCTCGCGCCGGTGATGGCAACAACGGCCTGGCGTAGTTCCATGGTAGCCTCCTGTGGTCGCGCTTTTACTATCATCATAGCTCGCCGCTGCAACGGCAGATCATCCAAGCGTATTTGGGGTGAGTGTGTATGTAGCTCTGGCTTCTTGCGAATCCACTTTTGAGGTAAAAAAGTGCCGACGCCCTTCGGAAATACTTCCGAAGGGCGTCGGCTGGAAAACACTATTATCAGATGTCGGATTACGCGGCCTGGGGCACCTCGCGCGGGGTGACCGGTCGAGGCTCGCCATGTGCGCTCACCTGCACCTTGCCATCCGCCACCGTCAGGATGGCGGTCTGACCGGGCTGGAGCGTTCCAGCCAGCAGGGCATCGGCCAGGGCGTCATCGATGTGGGTCTGGATGGCCCGGCGCAGTGGCCGCGCGCCAAACTCCGCATCGAAGCCCTCAGCCATCAGGAAGTCGCGCAGGTCATCCCCAAACTCCAGGGTGATTTCCTGTTCGGCCAGCCGCTCCTGCACTTTGCCGAGCAGCAGGTCGATGATCTGCCGCAGTTCGGGCTTTGCCAGCGCGTGGAAGACCACGATCTGATCGATGCGGTTCAGGAACTCCGGGCGGAACGCGCGCTTCAGGCCCTCCATTGCCTTGGCCTTGCGCTGCGCCTCTTCGCTGTCTTGCTCGTTGGTGGCATCGCCCCAATGCGTCGGCAGGAAGCCGATGCTGGCGGCGCGCTTGAGTTCTGCGGTTGCCACGTTGCTGGTCATGATGACGGCGGTGTTCTTGAAGTCCACCGTGCGCCCCTGGCCGTCCGTCAGGCGGCCATCGTCCAGAATCTGCAACAGCGCGTTGAAGACCTCCGGATGCGCTTTTTCGATCTCGTCGAACAAGATCACGCTGTACGGGCGGCGGCGCACCTGCTCGGTCAACTGGCCGCCTTCATCGTGGCCCACATATCCCGGCGGGCTGCCAAACAACCGTGCCACCGTATGCGGCTCCATATATTCCGACATATCCAGCCGAATCATGGCGTCTTCGCTGCCGAAGATCGTCGCCGCCAAGGCCCGCGCAAGCTCCGTCTTACCGACGCCGGTTGGTCCCATGAAAAGGAACGAACCGATGGGGCGCTGCGGGTCTTTCAGGCCCGCCCGCGAGCGACGGATGGCCCGCGCGACGGCGCTGATGGCCTCGTCCTGGCCGATGACGCGCTTGCGCAGGTCATCTTCCAGATGGCGCAGGTTCTGGCGCTCGCCCTCCAGCATCTGGCTGACGGGCACGCGCGTCCAGGTCTCGACAACTTTGGCGATGTCGGCTGGCGTCACCATCATCTTGGCGACCTGGCCTGCCTTGGCCCGCGCTTCCTCAAGCTGCCCCTGCACCTTGAGTTCGCGCTGGCGCAGTGTGGCTGCGCGCTCATAGTCTTCGCCCAGGGCGGCGGCCTCTTTTTCGGCCTGAATCTCGGCGATCTCCTTCTCCAGATCGCTCACCGCTTCGGGACCGATCAAGCCGCGCTCAATCGCTTCTAATCGCAGCGCTGAAGCTGCCTCGTCCATCACATCGATAGCCTTATCCGGCAGGAAGCGATCATTGATGTAGCGGTCCGAAAGCCGCACGGCGGCATCAATCGCCTCATCAGTGATCTTCACGTTGTGATGGGTCTCGTAGTTTTCGCGCACGATGCGCAGCATGGCGATAGCTTCCTCGACGGATGGCTCACCGACCATGATCGGCTGGAAGCGCCGCTCCAGGGCAGCATCCTTTTCGACATGCTTGCGATATTCATCAAGCGTGGTCGCGCCGATGCAGCGCAGTTCGCCGCGCGCCAGCGCTGGCTTGAGCAAATCGCCCGCGCCAACCGCGCCTTCAGCAGCGCCCGCGCCCACGACGGTATGCAACTCGTCGATGAACAGGATCACGTTGGGCGACTGGCGCACTTCCTCCATGATCTGCTTGATGCGCTCCTCGAACTGGCCCCGGAACATGGCTCCAGCCACCATGTTGCCCATGCTCAGGGCGACGATGCGCGCATTGCGCAGGTTGCCGGTGACGTTGCCTTCGGCGATGCGCCGGGCAATGCCCTCGACGATGGCCGTCTTGCCAACGCCTGGCTCGCCAATCAGCACCGGGTTATTTTTCTGACGCCGACCCAGCACCGTCAAGACGCGCCGAATCTCAAGCTCGCGCCCGGCGGCTGGGTCCAGCTTGCCTTCGCGGGCTTCGGCGGTGAGGTCGCGCCCGAACTGGTCGAGGGTAGGTGTCTTGCTGTTCTTGTCGGCAGTGCGCTGAGCCGTGCCGGTGCCCGCCGCGCCCGGCCTGAAGCCGAACGGTGTTGCGCCGCCCGCGCCGCCATTGCCAAAGAAGCTGCCAAAGGGATTGCCCCCGTTGCCAGCGAGGCTGTTCAGATCACCGCCCAGCAGTTCCTCCGCGCATGATTGGCAGAAATAGTGCTGCTCGCGGCGACCATTGACGACAGTATCCAGTCGGACGCGCGCGTCGTTCGTCTGGCAGCGTTCACATTTTTGCATGGTTGATCTATCCTACTCTTTCGATGATGTGTGATGGGTTCCTCTTCTCGCCAGACCTGCGCTCCAGGAGGGGTTCGCTAGGGTTCATCGGGTGAGGCAGAGGTATCGTCGTCCTCTTCGCTAAACGGGTCTTCTACTTTGCGTGGTCGTCCTCGTGGGCGTCGAGGCTGCTGCATAGCTTCATAGCGTTTCAATACCTCCTCGGTAGGAATCTCTTCCCCCGCCATCACCAGATAGGCGCGTGTCCAGAGTGTGGGAATGCGGGTCAGTTCGGGAAATTCATCGCGCAAGACCCGCGATGTGTGCGCCTTCACCTGGCAAACGATATGGTGAGGGGAAAGGGTTGGCGGCGCGGCGACAGCCAGATACACGCGATCTGGCAGGATGATCACTGCCAGTGGCTCGAACGACCTGCCTTGCGCTTTTTCACGTATCAGTTCCTGCAACCGTTCCGCTATTTCGCCGACGAGACACGACTTCGAGCGCATTGGCCCCCAGACGAAGTGGTAGGTGATATACCAGCGCCGTGAATAATCTTGTATATCCATGTCTCGTACCTACACTATTATATCGCAATGCTGTCAAGATGTCCAGGTTTGTGCCTGAATGTTGTAACTTCATCTGTTCTACCTACACATTTATTATAGCATGAGGGTGCCACCGCTGCACGGTTCTCTTAACAAATACTTAATGTTGAAATGCCTGCTCACCTGATTATCTTTACCTTTTCTTCACCTCTTCTTTACTTGCCTCTGCTATATAGACTCTGGCCTCTGTTTGCTGAGGCCAGGACATGTTGCTGGTCGGTTTTCTCACAAGTTCGCTCTTTTGGCTGCGGTCTGCCATAAAGTCTGAAGAGTTGGCTTGCTTCGTGCGTCCATGGTACATGGGGCGCTCGCAAAAAAACCATCAGCCTTGCGCCTCTCGCGTGACTTCCCTTGGCGACAACTGAATAGCGCGCTTCTCTATTGACGGCCAATGTAAGTCATCCAGTGTTGTATGACGAAGGAGACTCTATGGATCGGAAGGCTCTTGTGGTCTGGCGGCAGCCGTTTGTTCGCGTTGCTGCCGCAGCTTTGATCGTCTTGCTTGGGGTGGTGGGAGCAGCGCAGCTTGCCTCCTCATCTGCCCAGGCCAAAGATGACGGCTCCTGTAGGCTCGGCCCAGATGGGCAGATTCGTCACGTCATCTCCATTCAGTTCGACAACGTGCACTTCACCCGCGACAACCCCAACGTCCCCTCGGACCTGGAGCAGATGCCCAACCTGCTCAACTTTATCGAGAGCAATGGTGTCCTGGACGACAATAACCATACCCCGCTGATCGCCCACACGGCGAACGATCTGATCACCTCCTTCACGGGCCTGTACCCCGATCAGCAAGGTATACCCGTTTCCAACAGCTACGGCGAGTTTACTGGGACGAATGACTCAAGCGTCTCATTTCAATCGGCATTCACGTATTGGACTTCCCAGACCGCCGATGGGAGCCTCAACCTGATTACGCCCTCTGGCACCAACACGCCGGCTCCCTGGGTGCCTTTTACCCGCGCTGGTTGTAACGTTGGTGGCTACTCCACAGCCGACATGGTGCTGGAGAACCTGAAAGATATCCCCCAGTTTTTTGGGCCAAATTCTCCTGAAGCGAATGAAGCGACTACGAACCCTACACAGGCAGCCATTGATTTTGAGGGTGTGAGTGTCCATTGTGCCAAGGGATCGGACCTTTGTTCCAGCGCGCATGATGGCGTGTCGGACCCTCTCCCCGGCGAACCTGGAGGCTATGTTGGGTATAATGGACTCTTTGGCGATAAGGTTGTCGCCCCGCAGATCAGCTCCACCGGCGTCGTGCTCGACCTGAACGGCAATCCGATACACGGCGTTAATGGCTTCAATCCGTCAGCCTCGCAATCGTTGGGCTATGTGGCGGCCATGCAAGAGCATGGTGTACCGGTGACCTATGCTTATATCTCTGATGCGCATGATAACCATGCAAACGGAGGCACCTTTGGTCCCGGGGAGGCTGGCTATGTGGCGCAGCTGAAAGCCTATGACCAGGCGTTTGGAGCGTTCTTTGCCCGTCTTGCTAAGGATGGCATCAACCAGAGCAACACGCTGTTCATCTTCTCGGCAGACGAAAACGACCATTTTGTCGGTGGCGCGCCCAGCCCGACCAACTGCGACGGCGTGACGGTTCCCTGCACCTATAGCCAGATTGGCGAAGAGGATGGCAATCTGAGTGGCTTGCTCCAGGATGAGTTTAACAACACCACGCCTTTCAAAGTACACTCCGATTCGGCGCCTAACTTCTATATCATCGGCAACCCCAGCCAGACCAGTTCGACCACCCGCACCCTGGAGCGTGATGTGGGCGGATTGACTGTGCCCAACCTGCTGACCGGCCAGACCATCCCCCTCACCAATGCCCTGGCAGATCAGACGGAAATGAATCTGCTGCATATGATGGTGACGGCAGACCCGGCGCGGAATCCCAATTTCACGCTCTTTGCCAATCCCGACTACTTCCTCTTTGCCTCCGGGAGTTGCTCGCCTGTTGCATCCTGCGTTACTTTAGAAGGCCCCACCGGTTTCGCCTGGAACCATGGTGATGTCAGCCCAGACATCAACACCACCTGGCTGGGCATGGTTGGCCCGGGCGTTCGTCATCTGGGGGTGACCAATCAAGTATGGTCGGATCATACGGATATTCGCCCGACGATGATGGCGCTGCTGCACCTGAAGGACGACTATGCCCATGATGGGCGTGTCCTCTTCGAGTTCATGAACTCCGATGCGCTTCCGGATAGCCTGCGTGATGATGCTGATGTGCTGAGCCTGCTGGCTCAGGTCTACAAAGAGATCAATGCTCCGGTCAATGATCTGGGCCTTGACAGCTTGAAGATTTCAACGGTCGCGCTGGAAAGCAACGCTGCCAACGACAGCACATACAGCAATCTGGAGAGCCAGCTTGCCACCTTTACCACGCAGCGCAATCACCTGGCGTCTCAAATGATTTCGATGCTCGAAGGCGCCGCCTTCAAGGGGCATGGGATCAACGAGCACCAGGCGCTTCAGTTGATTTTCCAGTCGGAGCAACTGCTGAATCAGGTTTTCAGTCTGGCGCAAAGCCTGTAGGTATTGGTTCTTTCCCCAGCCTGGGGCAGCATCACGCGGCAAAGCAGGGTCGGGCACATTGCCCGACCCTGCTTGCTTTGTTGGCGTAGGCAGGCGCATAATATCCTTTCAGAATGAGTTTTTTCGTGATTGTTTTCCTCCGACGTTCGTTCTCCTATAGAGGGCTGTTGAAACCCAGCCGATGAGGCTGACCAGTATTGGCCCTCTGGGCTAGAGAGGCTGCGGCGCCGGGCATGGAAAAGCATGCCTGGGCAGTATCATGAGTCGATCAACTGCATACCAATTTACCTGTGCCTGCGGCACCAGCTTTACCACCCCGGTCTACGAGGCGGTGAATGTTACGCTTGAGCCACAGTTGCTCTATACCTTGCTGGCGGGATTGCTGAATGTGGCGACCTGCCCGAACTGCGGCAGGCGCGCAGCTATTGCCCGACCATTTCTCTATCATGATGTGGCGCGTGGCCTGTTTGCCTATGTGCATCCCCGCGCTGACCTGCCGGAAGAACAGCGAGAACGTTTGCTTCAGCAGTTGCGGCGGGCGTATGCCGTCGCCGTGGAGCAGAGTGTGGCGCTCCAGCGGCAGAACCCGCCTGCCTCCGCTGGCGGTGATGCTGCGGGAGACGATGAGGACGAGGCGCTGGAACTGTTCGCCGAAGATGCGGCGTCGAACGATGCGCCGCCGCTTCAGGTGATCTTTGGGGCGGACCAACTGTGCGAGTTGATCAGCAGCTTGCTTTCGCCGGAAGAGCGTCTGGGAAAGCTGGCATTGAGTGGTAAGGGCAAGCAAGAGGGCGAGCGCCAGCGCTTGCTCACCATTGCGAGCGAGATGGCCCGCCAGATGAACTGCCAGGTGGAAATTGAGGATGAGCCAGATGAATACACGGTCTGGCTCTATGGGCCGCGCCGGGCGATTGGCGCGATTATGCGCGAACTTGCGCCCCGGCAATGACGGGCTGCTGTTGTTTGTTTTTAAGGAGTGACGCTGCGGATGGTTGAATCACGTACTGTCTCGTTGGCCCAGCAAGAGGGAAAGTCTCCGTCGCGCTGGCAGCGAACGTTCTCAGACCTGTTGGCGGGCAGAGGTTGGGTGAGCCTGCTTCCCATCCTCTTGATGTGTGGTTTGCTGATTGGCGGCAGTTCTTTCGTCTATTTCTTGCCCTATACTGATGTTGCCAAGTACCAGTGCTATGCCTTTGCCTTCTGGCATGGTGGGTCCAACTATCCAGCCGACACTTCTTGCGATTTTATTCAGAGCTACGCCTCGCTGGCCCCGTTTCACACGCTGCCGCGCGAGTATCCCGTGCTGTCGCTGATTCCATTTTCGCTGACGCTGCTGACGCCTTGGAGCTGGTTTGAAGTGGGCTTTGCCGTTTGGATGGCGCTGGCGGCTGCTGGCCTCTACTGGTATCTTGGGCGCGTTGGCCCGCGCGGCGCGTCGCTGGCGTTTGCCGCGTATATGCTGCTCGGCGCGTGGGGTACAGGGGTCAGCCGCTTTGATCTGGTTCCGGCGGCCTTTACCCTGTTCTGCCTGGTGGCTGCGGTGCGCGGGCGCTTCGTCTGGGCGTATCTCCTGCTGGCAATTGCCGTGATGCTCAAACTCTATCCGCTGCCGCTGCTCTTGCCGCTCTTTCTGGCCGAGCAGCGCGCCAGCAAGAGGCCGCTGCTCCATTGGAAACGGCTGCTGGGCGTGGGCACGTTCGCGGCGACATGCGCGGGCGTGTTTCTGGCCTCGCTGCTGGTCAGCGTTCAGGGCGCGTTTGCTCCCCTGGATTATTTTACCTACCGGCCTGTGCAGATCGAGTCGGTTCCGGCGAGCCTCATGTGGGTCGGATCGCTCTTAGGCCACCCCATTTGTTCGGCGTTTCAGTTTGGCTCGCTCAACGTCTACGATAACATCCAGAGCAGTTGCGCGACCTATTCTGCCCCGCCGCCTGGCCCGATGACGAGCCTGCTTTCGCCGCTGTTTCTGCTCCTGCTGGTTGCCGGGGTACTCTGCGTGGCCTGGTTGCAGTGGCGTGGCAAGCTATCGCTGAAACAAGCATTTGTGGCGATCTTGCTGGTTATCATCCTGACGGGCAAGGTCTTCAGCCCGCAGTATTTTATCTGGCTGGCCCCGCTGGTGGCCTATGTGGTCGGGCTGGAAGACCTGTTCTGGTTCGCTGCCTGGTGTCTCATTTCGCTGCTGACGACGGTGATTTATCCCTATCTGTACGGGGTCAAACCCTATATCACCGAAGCGCCTTCTGTTCCGGCGTTTTATCCGGCGATTGCCTATCGCAATCTGTTGCTGGCGCTGGTGGTCATCGCCTATCTCTTTGATGTGTTCCATCTGCGCAGCCGCTCAGCAAAGAAGATTGCCGCGCCGCCAGAAACAGAGGAAGCCGTCAAAGCTGAAATCCCCCAGGAAGTCAAGACAGCGGTTGGCTCATAAAGCAATCTGGTTGCCGAAACGGTTGAGAGAAGACCTGAACCCCTGATGCTTTATCAGGGGTTCAGGTCTTCGCCTGTCAGCCATTGCAACGCCTCGCGGTAGCGCTGCGCGGTGCCTTCGATCACGTCGGCGGGCAGCGTGGGCGCTGGCGGCTGTTTGTTCCAGCCGACCTGTTCCAGATAGTCGCGCACAAACTGCTTGTCGAAGCCTGGCGGTGTCTGGCCGGGTGTGTAATCGCCAACGGCCCAGAAGCGCGACGAGTCGGGCGTCAGCAGTTCGTCGATCAGCAGCAGTTGGTGGTTAAGCAGCCCAAACTCCATCTTCGTGTCGGCAATGATGATACCGCGGTCCAGGGCCAGTTTGGCGGCATAGTCGTAGATTGCCAGGCTGGCATCCGCCAGTTCCTGCCCTAACTCTTCGCCCAGGTGATTTTTCATCTCCTCCAGGGTGATGGTCTGGTCGTGTCCCTGCTCCGCTTTGGTAGAGGGGGTGAAAATCGGTTCGGCTAGCTGCTCGGCCTCGCGCAGCCCGCGGGGCAGGCGAATGCCGGAAACCATCCCCGTCTGCTGATAATCCTTCCAGGCTGAACCGGCCAGATACCCGCGCACCACGCACTCGAAATTGAGCCGATGCGCTTTCTTGATGAGCATCGAGCGCCCGGCCAGTTGGCTGCGAAACCGCTGCGCCTCGGACGGGTAGTCGTTGGGGTTGGTGCTGATGACATGGTTCGGTATCAGGTGTTCGGTTTCATGGAACCAGAACGCCGATAGTCTGGTCAAGACCTGTCCTTTGCCGGGGATGCCATCGGGCAAGACGACATCAAACGCCGAAAGGCGATCGGTGGTGACCATCAAGAGATGCTCACCCAGGTCATAGGTATCGCGGACTTTGCCCTTGCTGAAGAGTTTCAAGGGCAACTGGCTGTTGAGTAGGATATTTGGCTGCATTGCTTTCCATTCCTCTCGCGCAAAGGGCTACGGCTATTGTAGCATTCTTCTGGGCTGGGCAGAATGTGGTTATGCAAGAACGGTTGCGCTCCGCTGCTTGACCTGCTATACTCATGGCATCTGGAAGCGTCAGCGCCCACCAGGAAATGTCTATCGGTGGACTAGTCGAGTATGGACCGTTTTTTGCCATCTTTGGTGTCTTTGTTGGTTCGGTCAGGTTCTCTGGTCCGTAAGGAAGCCAAACAATGGCGGGAATGCCACGGCCCGATTACTACAAAATCTTGCAGGTTGACCCTCTCGCTGAAGAAGAAGTTGTTGAAGCCGCGTATCGTCGGTTAGCCCGTAAATATCATCCCGATGTGTATGCCGGCCCGGATGCTTCCGAGCGCATGCGTGAACTCAATCTTGCCTACAGCGTCATTGGCGATGCTGCCCAACGTCTGGCGTATGACAACGCCCGCCAGCGCGAGGCTGCGCGTGCCGAGGCGCAGGCGGCGCTGACCCAGCAGAGCAGCATGGCCCGCCGCACCACAACGGGACGCCAGCGTGCCGTAAGCGCGGCCACCATCAGCCAATACGCTGCTGCACCGCCGAACGAAGGCGCACGCCTTCGTTCCAAAGAAGCGGCGCTGAGACGTATGCAGAGCAAGGTCCCCAGCGTCAAGGTTTCCACGGGAGACTGGCCTGCCATCACACCCACCACCGGCAAATTGCCGGTAACCCCGGCATTTGTCTATCGTCGCCCTCTCTCGATGATTGTCTTTGAAGAACTGCGCAACCTGGGGCAAGGCATCCTGGTGATTGGCTTGATAGGATATCCAATCGCGGTTGCCCTCTGCTGGTTCCCCTTGCAGTCGGTCTGGGCGGGCCTGCATATCAGCCAGCATCGGGCGCTCGCCTTCACGCTGGCGCTGCTCTTGCTGCCGATGCTGGCTCTCTGCTGGTGGTTTGGCCGCCGCATTCGCCGCGAACGGTTATAGACCGCTACAGCTTGACCATCGTCAGGTCAGAAATGTCCTCCGTGGCGCGTACCTGATCGAGCGCCCAGTCCGGCACGGCATCATCCACCGACAACACCATCAGCGCCCGTCCACGGCTCCGGCGCGCGCCGCGCTCCGTGCCCAGTGGGCCAACATCCATATCGCGGATATTGACGCCCGCGTTGCCCAGAATGGTGCCCACGCGGCCAATCATCCCCGGGCGGTCCAGGTTGCGGCAGATCAGGATGTAGCCATAGGGCGCGAAATCCGTCGCGTAGCCATCCACGCGCACGATGCGCTCTTCGTCCCAGGTAATGGTTCCGGCAAGCGAATGCTCTGTGCCGTCCTGCACGCGCAGCATCACCAGATTGGCGTAATGTTCGGGCGCGGTGCTGGTGCGCTCCGTTACTTCCAATCCCCATTGTTTGGCGATGTTGGGCGCGTTGACCATGTTGACGTGTGCGTCCGAGATCGATTCCAGCAGTCCTTTGATGAGTGCGACCTTGAGCGGGCGCAGGTCCAACGAGGCAATGCCGCCGCTGAACGACAACTCCACTTGATGCAACGGACCGGGATGAAGCTGCGTATAGAGCCGCCCCATTTTTTCGACCAGCCCCATATAGGGCTGGAGCGCTTGCAGCGTTTCAGGCAGGATGAGCGGCGCGTTGACCGCGCCGCGCGCCGGACCGCTGCGCAGCACCGAGACGACCTGCTCGGCGACATCCAGGGCAACCATCACCTGCGCCTCTTCCGTGGAAGCGCCCAGGTGCGGCGTGACGATGACGCGCGGATGAGATAAAAGTTCGGTCAGCGCCGGGTCTTTGCCGGGCGGTTCGCTGCTGAAGACATCCAGCGCGGCCCCCGCCAGGCGATCTTCCTTGAGCGCCGCCAGCAGCGCGGCTTCCTCGATGATGCCGCCGCGCGCGCAGTTGACCACCCGCGCCTGCGGCTTCATCAGCCGCAGTTCGCGCTCGCCGATCAGCCCCTTGGTGGAGGCGGTCAGCGAGCTATGAATGGTGACGAAATCTGCCTGAGCCAGCAGTTCATCCATCGAGAGCAGTTCCACGCCCAGCGAGCGGGCCAGATCGGGCGAGGCAAAGGGATCGGTGGCGATGACGTGCATCTCCAGGCCCTTAGCCCGTCGCGCAACCTCCGCGCCGACTTTGCCCAATCCCACGATGCCAAGCGTCTTGTGGCGAATCTCGACGCCCAGATAGCGGCTGCGCTCCCAGCGCCCATCTTTGAGCGAAGCGTTGGCCGAGGGAATATGGCGCGCCATCGCCAGCAGCATGGCGATGGCGTGTTCCGCCGCCGCGACGATATTGCCGGTTGGGGAGTTGACCACCAGGATGCCCGCGTTGGTGGCAGCCTCCAGGTCAATGTTGTCGACGCCCACGCCCGCCCGCGCGATGACACGCAGTTGCTTGCCAGCGGCGATGATGGGCGCGGTGACTTTGGTTTCGCTGCGCACCACCAGCGCAGTGTAGTCGCCAAGCGCGGCCATCAACTGCTCTGGCGTCAAGCCGATGCGCTCATCGACCTGCAACTGCTCCTGCCGCAGATAGTCCAGACCCTCGCGGGCGATGCGATCAGCGACCAGCACGCGGGCCGTCGGTTGTTCCTGTTCGGTCATAGTGAACGTCTCCCTGCGCTAGCGCGGCCTGGCTGTCTCTGGAACCTGATAGCCCAGCGCGACAAGCTGCCGCTCCAGCGCGTCCATCGTGGCCGCGATGTCTGGCTCGTGGACATGGCCCAGGTGCCCGACGCGCACGATCTTGCCCTCTAACTGCTCCTGGCCCCCCGCGATGACGACGCGCTCTTGCTCGCGCAAGCCTTTACGCAGGGTCTTGACCTCGATGCCAGCGGGGGCTTTGATGGCGGTGACGGTGTTAGAAGCATAGGCCGGGTCGGCCAGCAGTTCCAGGCCAAGCTCTCGGGCGCGGATGCGGGTCAGGTCGGCAACCGCCTGGTGGCGCGCAAAGATGGCTTCGCGGCCCTCGGCCTGCATCATCTCCAGCGAGACTTCCAACGCGAAAAAGATCGAAACGGGCGGCGTGTAAGGCGTCTGGCCTTTGTCCAGGCTGCGCTTGGCCCAGGCGAAATCCCAATACAGGCGCGGGATGCGCGCCTGCTGGTTGGCCTTCCAGGCGCGTGGGCCAACGCCGATCATCGCCAGACCCGGCGGGACCATCCAGCCCTTCTGCGAGCCGGTAAAGACAACATCCAGGTCCCACTCGTCCATGCGCAGATCGACGCAGCTCAGCGAGCTAACGGCATCGACGGCGATGATCACATCGGGATACTGCGCGCGAATAGCAGCGGCCAGCGTTTTGAGGTCGTTGGTGACGCCAGTGGAGGTTTCGTTATGCGTCACGATGACGCCGCGCAGGTCGGCAATCTCCGCCAGGCGGCTCAGCACTGTTTCAACGTCAGCGGCCTGGCCCAGCGGAAACTCGATGCGCGTGACGTTCGTCCCAAAGGTTTCGGCGATTTTGGCGAAGCGATTGCCGAACGCGCCAATGGTGATGGCCGCCACAGCGTCACCTGGCGAGAAAAGATTGACGACGGCAGCTTCCATTGCGCCGCTGCCAGAGGCCGGGAAGGTCAGAATATCGCCGCTGGTCTGAAAGAAATACTTGAGTTGCTCGGTGACATGGGTGATGATCGCCGCGAACTCAGGGCCGCGATGATCGATCATCGGGCGCGCCATGGCCTGAAGCACGGCAGGCGGGACGGGGGTCGGTCCGGGGATGCGCAGGTTGATTGGATTTGTGTCAGAGGTCTGAGCCATCTCAGCCTCTCCTTTCTGCATAAGCGTTATACGTCACGCTGACGGCAGCCATCGTCTGCCGCAGCCAGAATTCAGGGGTAGCCACAGCCTTGGAGCCACTGCTGCGGATGGCCTGGAGGTATCAGATGTCTTTCTCCATTGAGAGACTTGCGCATCCAGTATATGCGGGCTACGTGTCCGCCGTCAATTCTTCTGAGGCTGCTGCGCGATAGAGTTGGCTTTGTAACTGCGCCAGCTCGGCTTCTTTGACGGCAAGCGCCGCCTGCAAGCGCCGCCGCTGATAGATCACCTCCAGCGCGCGCACCAGCAGTACCGGCCCAAAGAGCACGAGCGCGGCAACCAATTGCACGGTGAATGGCCCGATCACGCCAGAGAGAGCCGCGCCATGGTTAATGAAGATCAGGATAATGGGTGTCAGCAGTCCGCAGGTTGCCAGCACGGTGGTGCGTATCCAGAGCATCAGGCTGGTGTCCAGCGCGGCAAAAGGCACGAGCCAGAGAATCATCCAGGGATGGAAATCGAGCGCGGCCAGCACAAAGAACCCGAAGGCCACGTCGTACCAGGTGACAACGAGAGGCGACGAAGCAGCGTGTTTGTCAGCGGTTGACTGGAGCCTGGCGCGGCGCACAAAGCGATAAAGGATGCCCAGATACCAGACGCCAAAGCAGCAGGCGGCCACAATCTTGACGATTATATCGGCGAGCGGCTGGCTATAGAACGGCTGAAGAAAGCCATAGAGGATGGCGGGCAGCGAGATGGCGTATCGGTCGGCGGGCTGGAGCAGGCTGCCGAGCGTTTGCACGCCCCCGAAGAGGAGGATTGGTCCGGTCAGCAGCGCCCCGGCCAGGATGACGCTGCCAGGCAGGGCAAGGAGCTTGCGCCAGGATGGGAAGCTGCGCCAGAGGGCCACAAGGAGCAGCGGCAGGAAAATCAGCGCCAGCGCGTTGACCAGGGCGGCCAGGGCAAGCGCCGGTATGGCAAGCCAGCGTGGTCCGGCGATCAGCAGATAGAGAGCCAGCAGCACGAAGAACAGCAAGATGCTGTCGTTGTGGCCGTTGCCCGCCGATTCGATCAGCAGCAGAGGATTCCAGCCCATCAGCAGCAGCGCTTGCCAGCGGCGATGGGGCGCGATTCTGGAGGCGATCAGCCAGACGAGCCGCAAACAGCCCAGCACAAACAGGATGGGCATCATCTTTTCCAGCAGCACCAGCGCCAGCAGATTATTGCCCGCTAGCAGCGCTGGCCCCGCGCCGAGGAGGATGGCGAGCGGGCCATATGGCGCGGGGAGATTTTGCGCATCATCATAGGTGGCAAAGGGGTCGCCTGAAAAATGCGAGGCGGGAATCAACAGGGGGTTGGCTTGATGCGCGGTGAGGACTCGTATCTGCACGGCCTGATTGATGCTGTCCAGCGAGGTGATGGGGTAGAGGTGCGCCAGAACCAGCATAGCCAGGATGGGGAACATGACGATCAACTGCGCGCTGCGTTCAGAGAGACCCTCGTTGGAACTGGCGGCGCGGCGCATCATCCAGTAGGCGCTAAGGTAAAACGCGACAAGCAGCAGCATAAACAGGCCATACATCATGGCCGCCCCCGGCGCGTAGTGGCTCAGCGAGCCGATGTCGGCCAGTGGAAAGCGAATATCTTCCTCAAGCGGATAGTTGAGCGTGAGCAGCAAGAAGACGCTCAGCGAACCTGCGCCGCACAGCAAGAGCATGAGGGTGCGCAGTCTCCCGCGTTCCTGGCTCATTGTTGACCTTTGCACATGCACCATGAATCTCTGCCTGTTGGAATCCTTTGCCGGGAGGGTGCCCCGCAAAGCGCTCGCCCTGCCAGAAGAGCATACGCTGCTCCGCTACAAAGCGGCACGGTTCAGCCTAGCGCAAAGAAGCGGCGCTGTCAATGCAGCACTTCTTTGACTTTGTCGCTCGGCCAATGCTACAATTTCTGAAGGATAAGCCCTCAGGAGAGGCGCAGCTCCTGCAACGCATCCCCGGGTGGGAAGCGAAGAAGCTTTTCTGATTTGAGGCGCGGGCATCCTCACGCGGGGTGCGGCGCTCACGGAGGTTCTGTATGAGTTCCCCAAGCCTTGCCGAAACGCCAACATTGAAGGTTGGTGATCTGGCCCCGGATTTTACCTTGACGAGCGCCAGCGGCGAAAAAGTGACGCTGAGCGACTATCGCGGCAAAAAGAATGTCGTGCTGGCCTTCTTCCCGTTTGCCTTCAGCGGCACCTGCTCGGCGCAGATGCCATCCTATGAGGCCGAACTAGAGCGCTTCAACAGCTATGACACGCAGGTCATTGGCGTCAGCGCCGATGCTCGCCATGCCCTGAATGCCTGGGCCAAGCAGTATCAGATGACGTTCCCACTGCTCTCGGATTTCTATCCACATGGCGCGGTGGCGAAGCAGTATGGCGTGCTGCACGAGTTGGGCATGCCGGAGCGCGCCCTCTTTGTCATCGATAAAGAAGGCAAGCTGCGTTGGATTCATGTGCATCGCCCCATTGGCGAGGCTCCCGATAACGAAGAACTGTTTGATGTGCTGCGCAAGCTCTAAGCGCTGCGCGCCAACCCCGGAGCGGACAGAGAACCTGTCCGCTCGTTGCTTTTTTTCAGGTGAACTGTTATGGCAATGTCGCGCCGCTGCATTCCCTATACGCCGCGCAGGCTTGAGTTACGCGAAAGCACATTTGCGCTGGTGACGACGGCTGGCGTCCATCTCCGCGCGCAAGCGCCCTTTCCACTGGATGGCGATAATAGCTGGCGAGAGGTTCCCGGCGATGTGGAAAGCAGCCAGTTGATGGTGACCCACGAACATTACGATCATCGCCACGCCGATCAGGACATCAACTGCGTCTTTCCCATTGACCGGCTGCGCGAACTGGCCGCGTCAGGGGTCATCAAGGGCGTAGGCAATCTGCATCTGGGGTTCATGGGCTATACCCAATTGCTCAAGGATTTCTATGAACGGGTCGCGCCGGAGATGGCCCGATTGATCGAACATTCACAGGCAGATGCCGTGCTGCTGACGGCAGGCTGTCCCCTTTGCCATAGAACTGTGGTCGGCATCCAACGCGAGATAGAGATGCTGGGCATTCCCACCGTGCTGATTACGCTGGTGCCGGAGAACTCGCGCCAGATGGGGCCATCGCGCGCCATCCATCCCGTGGACTTTACGCTGGGCGACTGTACTGGTGGGCCGTTCCAAAAGGACTTGCAGCGCAAAGTTGTGCTGGATGCGCTCAAGCGCTGGGAAGAACGCATCGAAGCGGGCGTGATCTGGGACATCGAGTACCCCGAGTATCAGCGCGACCCGGCGATTGAGGGCACAGGCGAGATTATGCGGGAGTAGGGTCTCTTCTGAAGGAGAAGTGCATTCGTCACTCCGGCGCAGGTTCTTCCGAAGGAGCCTGACGGAAGATGGCCCACAGTGTCAGATCATAAGCGGTTTTGATCGAGCCAGCAATCACCAGTGGCAAGCCCAGCAGCAGCCCTGGCCCCTGTAACAGCATGCCCGCGAAGATCGGGCTGGTGGCAGACCCGGCACTGCGCGCTAGCGCTGTAACACTTGCCGTAGCAGTACGTGCTTCCGGCTCCACGAGGGCCATTGTATAAGCCTGGCGGGTTGGAACATCCATCTGCGAGAGCGCCTGCCGAAGCAGCAAAAGCAGGGCTGCCAGTGGAAAGGTGGGCATGAGTGCGACCAGAGCCAGCAGAATGTTCGACGGCAGGTGAGTGAAGACCATGGTGTTGAGCAGGCCAAAACGCCGTGCGAGTCGTGCAGCCGCTAGAAATGAGAACGCTGAGCAGATAGTGGCTCCGAAGAACAGCGCGGCCAAAAGGGCCAGGGAAACGCCAAAGCGTAAATGAAAGAAGAGGGCCAATAAACTCTGGACTACTAACCCCCCAGCCAGCGCATCCATGCAAAAAAGCCCGGATAAGCGCAGCACCATGCCCCGCGCCCTGCCCAAAGGCGGCATCAGTTGACGCCAGCGGCTTCCACTCTGCTGATCGGCCTTGTAGGTGGCCTCTATACCGGGCGAGAGACAGAGTGCCAGGAGGGTTACAACCAGCGCCAGGGCCGCATAAACGCCGAACATCAGGCGAATGCCGGTAGCGATGGGCAGTCCGCTGCGTGCCAGGAGATCAGGTAGGGCCGCAGCCAGCGCCCCAAGTGCTCCGGCCAATGTAGCAATAAGATTGTAGCGCGCGAAGAGGTCGGTGCGCTCCTCAGGCGTGCTTATCTGGGCAAGCATGGCTTGCTCGATCGGCAGAAAAGGTGCCGTCTCAGATGCACTGGTGCCGAGCGTTCCGAAGAACGCTGTAATCAGCAGCACTGGATACAGGTTTATCAACCCGAAGACACACCCCGTTGCGGTCATGAGCAAGGCCAGAACAAAGATGGTTCGTCTGCGACCCCACCGATCAGCAAAAACGCCAATCACATAAGTCGTGAAGAAGTCGCCCACCAGTGAGATGGTGATGAGAGCGCCGATGGCAACAGGCGACAAGCCCACCGTACTTAAGGCCGCGCCCAAGAGTACGGCGAGCAATCCATAGCCAAACGAACGCAACCCTCGCATTCCCAGGATCAGCCACATATCGACATGGTGTGCATGCTTGCCACCTGCGAATCTCCCTGATCTTGCCTGGTTGGTTCCCTGATGCAATCTCAAGGATTCTGGTGCCTTCCCTCCTGCTGGGCAGGGTATGTTTTGAACGCGCCATCGGGCCGCCCCTGGCGAATCATCTCCTGGCAATATGCATAGAGGGCGTCATATACGATCCATTCTGCGGTGTTCTGTTCATGATCGTCTTTATAGCCCAGGTGCCGGAAGCCCTCAGCAATGGCCGCCAGCCCCGCGCCTTCCGGCTGGCGCCAGAGCGTGTTATCGGTATCCGCCCCATTGACGATCTTGCCCAGCAGCACCAGGGCCGGATCACTGGTCAGGTGGTATTTCTTGAGGATCGCCTCGAAAGAGCATTCTTTGCCCTGATGCCCCAGTTCGACCCCCTGCACGTCATAAGGAGTCGCGTCTTCGCGGGCAGCGACCCCCATGACCTGATCGTTTGGTACGAACAGAAACTCAGCGTCTTTGTCCACAAACTTTTTGATGAGCCAGGGACAGGCCACGCGGTCCACCTTGACATGCTCACGAGTCACCCACTTCATTGGCTGCTTCTCCTTTGTTAACACATCGCTCTTTCATGGCTGCCTTTTTCTAGTGCCAGCAGTCGGCGCTTGACCTCCAGGCCGCCTCCGTATTTGATCAGGCTGCCGTTCGCGCCAATCAGACGATGGCAGGGGATGATGATGGGCAGGGGATTAGCTCCGTTGGCGGCTCCAACGGCGCGCACTGCTGCGGGTCGCCCGATGGTCTGGGCAATCGTACCATAGGTGCGCGTTTCGCCGTAGGGCACGGCAGCCACGGCCTCCCAGACTAGCCGCTGAAAGGGGGTGCCGCGTAGATCGAGCGCCATGCTAAAAGCGCGCCCTTCGCCAGCGAAATAGGCGGCAAGTTCCGCCAATGCCTGTGCTTGATACACTTTGTCTTCACTGAGGATGACTGGCCCCACCACCCGCCGCACATAGGCTTCTGCCACGCTGCGCGGCTCGTTGGGCAGTGCCAGCTTGACCAGACCCCGCTTGGTGCTGAACAGGTGCAGCGGGCCAATTGGCGTCTGGCTGAGCGCGTAATAGATAGTCGTCGTCGCTGCCGCAGATGCCAATTGTCTAGCCTTGCCGTGATCAGTTACGTCAGCGTGTAGCATCTTTTTCCCCTTTTCTTCAGTTGCCAGTATCTGCTGGCTCTATATGCTGCCCCGCAAAGTGACCACGCGTTCAGATAAAAACGTTTTTGGGAAGGACATCACCCCGTACACAGTGTAGACGCTGTAGACGCTTATCGCTCTCAACATATCAAAGGGGCTAGAAGAAGCATAATATGTAGTGTATCACTGTTTACGCATAGTTGAGTGCTATAATGGGGAAACTTTTGTTGTGCCCATGATGGCGCGAGTTGTGCGTCTAGCCGTAGGAACAGACGCGGGCATCCATAGAAACCGGCTGAAATCAGCCGAGAGCCTTTTGCAAGGAAACGAGTGACTGATGCCGCTGGCGTATCTTGACTGTTTTTCGGGGATGAGCGGCGATATGCTGCTGGGGGCGCTGCTGGACGCCGGGCTATCGTTCGAGCGCTTGCAGGCCAGGCTGGCAGAGCTGCGCCTGGAGGGCTATCGGCTGGCGCTGGAACCCTACGCGGATAAGGGTATTCGCGGCAAGCGCTTTACGGTCCATGTCACGGACACCCCCCAGCCGGAGCGCCATCTCAGCGAGATTCAGCAGATCATCCAGGCCAGCCAACTGCCGCAGGCGGTTCAGCAGCGCGCGCTGGCGGTGTTTCAGGCGCTGGCAGAGGCCGAGGCGCACGTGCATGGCGTTTCCGTGGAGGCTGTCCATTTCCACGAGGTCGGCGCGGTGGATGCGCTGGTGGATATTGTCGGCGCGGTCATCGGTTTCGAGGAGCTTGGGGTTGATCGCGTCTATGCTTCCCCACTGCCATTGACGACAGGCCAGGTGCAGACGGCGCATGGCCTCTTGCCTGTCCCAACGCCCGCGACGCTGGAACTTTTGCGCCGGGTGGGCGCTCCCTGGACGCCGCGCGCCGCCGAAGGCGAACTGGTGACGCCAACGGCGGCGGCTCTCCTGGCGACGTTTGCGCACTTTGAAACGCCCGCGATGGTCATTCGCCAGGTGGGCTATGGCTTTGGCCGCAAGCAGGTGCCCTGGGCGAATTGCCTACGGCTCTGCCTGGGTGAGCCTGCGGAAGCCAGCGGCGGCGAGACCGATGAGGTGATGGTCATAGAAACCAACCTGGATAATCTGAGCGGCGAGGTGCTGGGTGATCTGATGGAGCGGCTGTTCCAGGCAGGCGCGCTGGATGTGACCTATACCCCCATGCAGATGAAAAAGAACCGCCCGGCGACACAGATCAGCGTGATTGCGCCGCTCGATCTGGCCGAGCAGCTAGCCATGCTCTTGCTGCGCGAGACGACGACGCTGGGCGTGCGCCAGAGCCGCTGGCAGCGCCTGAAGGCCGTGCGTCGCATAGAGTCTGTGGAGACGCCGCTGGGAACGGTGCGCGTGAAGCTAAAACTGCTGGAAGGGCGTGTAGTGAGTATGGCCCCCGAATATGAGGATTGCCGCTGCCTGGCCGAAGCGTCTTCGCTGCCGCTGCGCGAGGTCTATGAACGTCTCGACTCGTTTTTGCGCGACTTCTTTGCGCACCAAACCAGAGAGATCGGCTGAGCCATAAAGTGATGGCTGGCAATTTGCAACAAAGGGACTGGTCAGGCGAATGCTCTCAGCAGACGAAAAAGTCATCTTGGGGTGTTGTTCTCAGTGTAGATCACGTTGCGAGACATCCAAGTGCTTGTTGGAGATGCAGACCCGTCCTATAATGATGGGTGATGCAAGAATACAGATACACCCGAACCGGCCAGGTGAGCCGCATCTTTCCGACTCCAGGCGCAGCCCCCTTGGGGAGTTTACCAAACGGAATCATCTAAAGGAGCGTTATGTTGGAAAAGACAGTTCCGGTAAAACGAATACTTGATACCATTGATGAGCCTGCCCAGTTGCGCAAGCTGACTCTGCCGCAGTTGGAACAACTGTCGGAGGAGATTCGGCGCGAGATCATCGAAACGATCTCGGTGCGCGGCGGCCACCTGGCGCCGAACCTGGGGGCCGTCGAGTTGACGCTGGCGCTCCATATCGCCTTTGACACCCCTAAAGATCAATTGATTTGGGATATTGGGCATCAGGCGTATGTCCATAAACTGGTCACTGGGCGGCGTGATCGCTTCCATACCATTCGCCAGTTCGAGGGGCTTTCCGGTTATCTGCGCCGCGATGAAAGCATCTATGATGTCTTTGGGGCCAGCCATGCCAGCACGTCGCTTTCGGCGGCGCTGGGTGTGGCAGTGGGGCGCGACCTGCGCGGCGAAGATTTCAATGTAGTCGCGGTGATTGGCGATGGCGCGCTGACGGGCGGCATGGCGCTGGAGGCCATTAATAACGCGGGGACGCTCAAGAAAAAGGTGATCTTTGTCTTAAATGATAATGACAAATCGATCTCTGAAAATGTTGGCGCTATCCATAAATATCTGGGCAAACTGCGCGCAGACCCGCTCTATCGCAAGCTGCGCGGCGCGGCCAGGCAATCGCTGGCAAACCTGCCGATGGTTGGCGATCTGGCGGTCGAAATGGCCGGACGCGCTGACCGCAGCGTAAAGGAGTTCTGGCTGCCCAGCAAGAGCGGCGTGATCTTTGCCGAACTTGGCCTCACCTTCCTTGGACCCTTTGATGGGCACAACATTCCGCTGATGGTTGAGGTCTTCCAGCGGGCGAAGGAGCTTGAAGGGCCGGTGATGATTCAGGTCATCACGCAAAAGGGCAAGGGCTGGGAACACTCCGAGGCCGATTCGACCAAATGGCATGGGCCAGGCGCGTATGATTACAAAACCGGCACGATCAAAAAGAATCCCGCCGATCCGCCAACCTATACCGAGGTCTTTGCCAACGTGCTGGTGGAACTGGCGGAAAAAGACCCCAGCGTGGTGGGGATTACGGCAGCCATGGCCGATGGCACCGGCCTGAAAAAGCTGCGCGAGCGCTTCCCTGAGCGCTATTTCGATGTGGGCATCGCCGAGCAGCACGCGGTGACCTTTGCCGCCGGTCTGGCGGTCAGCGGCGCGCGTCCGGTGGCGGCGATTTATTCGACCTTCCTCCAGCGTGCCTTCGATCAGGTGGTGCATGATGTCTGCGTGCAGAACCTGCATGTGACGTTCTGCCTGGACCGCGCTGGCATCGTGGGCGAAGATGGGCAAACGCAGCATGGCGTCTTCGATATCGGCTTCCTGCGGTCGCTGCCCAATATGAAGTTGATGGCCCCCAAGGATGAAAACGAACTACGCCACATGCTTTATACCGCGCTCTACCTCGATGGGCCGGTAACGCTGCGCTACCCTCGCGGCAAGTCGCTGGGCGTTCCGATGGATGCGGAGCCACAGAAGCTGGAGGTGGGCAAAGCCGAATTATTGACGCCGGAAGCAGAAGTCGAGCAGGCCGACGCGGTGGTGCTGGCCTATGGCAATATGGTGCAGCCCGCCGTGCAGGCAGCAGCGGAACTGGCGCAAGAAGGCTTGCGTCTGGCGGTGGTCAACGCGCGCTGGGCCAAGCCGCTGGATGAGGCGTTGATTCTGCGGCTGGCGAAAGCGTGTGGCCGGGTGATTACGGTGGAAGATCATATGGTGGCGTGCGGTTTTGGCAGCGCGGTGCTGGAATTGCTGACGCGCGAGGGTCTGCATACTATCCCGTTGCATATGATTGGTCTGCCTGATCGCTTTGTGGAGCATGGCGCGCCCGCGATTCTCCACGAACTCTATGGGCTTTCTTCCGGCCATATCAAAGAGGTGGCTCATGATTTGATCGGCGCTGATACCAAGGCACGCCAGATCAAGCGGGTCAGAGGCTAAGAGCCGCTTTTTACACTGGAATGCACAACCAAGAAGAGCGTGGCTCCGAACCATTCGGAGCCACGCTCTTCTTGGCGTTTTCAATGGCGCTGTTCTGCCCGGCTATTCCTGGGCTGGCTTGTTTTCGGCCTCTGCATCGGATGGTGTCGCTGCTGGCGGCGTGTCCTCGTTGAGCGTGCTGTCCACAACCCCTGCTTCCGGCAGCGTTGACGGCCTGGGCCGCGCCGGGCGGGCGCTTCTGGTTGGCATCCCCACGGCAGCATACGCCAGCACAGTGAAGCCGCCAAAGAGAACGATGAGACCAGAGACCAGGGCCTCGATGGGCAGATGGATGAGCAGGAAGAGCGGCACCAGGATAACCAACAGCACGGGCGAGATAATCAGATCATAGCGAATCAAAAGTTTCTGGCGCTTGGCCTGGCGTAGTTCCTGGCGGCGTTCTTGCTGGCGCGCCTGAATCTCCAGCCGCCGCTCTTCGCGGCGCTCGTCGCGCCGGACAACGGATGGGTCGCGCGGCTTGGGCGCTGTCCCCGTTTTTGACACAGCCTGATTAGGTGTTTTGCCCGCGGCCTGGGGCGTTTTCGCGGCGCTTTGCGCGGCGCGCGGTGCGGTTTGCCCTGTTTTTGACGCGGTGGGCGTGTTTTTGGATGATGGGGTCGTCTTGCCAGTGGGCGTGGTCTGACCCGGCTTCGGCGATGGTTCCTTCTTTTTCCCCGCCTGCTGATTCGTTGGTGTACTCATGATTCCAATCTATCTCCTTGGTAGTGCTGTTGTTCTGGCGTGGCAGCGTGAACTGCTGGCGCTGTAGAAATGTCCAGCAAGTCCAGTACCTCGCGTAGATCATGGATGACCAGGCAATCCATCTCTTGGGCGCGCAGATGGCCGGGTCGGTCAATCAAGATGGGGGTGATGCCCACGGCGCGCGCCCCCAAGACATCGAGGATGTAGGAGTCGCCGATATGGATGGCATAATCAGAGATGCCGCCCGCGCGCCGCAGCGCCAGTTCATACAGCCCTGGCTCTGGCTTGGCGTGGCGTGTGACGGCTGAGATAGTAAGGCAGTCGAAGTAGCGCGGGAGATCAAGGCCAGCGATGATCGAGGCCAGGCTGCCGCCCCAATCAGAGATAATCCCCAGCGTGAATCCGCGCCCTTGCAGCCCCTGGAGCGTGGGCAGCACATCAGGATAAAGTTCCCAACTGGTATGCAGATCGAATGTTTTGATGATCTCTTGCGCGCAGCGCTCCAGCAGCGCTTCGTTGTCGCCCTCGATACATGGGCGCAGCAGCGCTTTATAATAGCCATCCCAGAACAGGATAATGGCTTCTTCGCTGGCCCAGGTGCGGCCATTGGACTTGATGGCCTTTGCAAAGTAGGCTTCGGCTGCCGGAAGCTGCTGAGCGATTTGCTCGATATCCAGGCGCACGCCTTCCCGCCGACAGACATCTTGGCAAATCTCGACCAGCGAGGGAGATGTGCGCAGGAGCGTAAAGCCCGCGTCAAAAAAGATGGTGCGGATCGCCTGAGGCGATTCGAGTTTCCTCATACGAATAACGAAACCCTTACCAGCGGCTCTCAGGTGTGCCAGCCGCCTAGACAGAGAACGTCAAACAAAGGTTATGAGCGATGGCGCTGGAAGTACACAACTGACCAGCGACCGATGTCTTGAAAGCCGATCTTGCGATAGACCTGCGCGGCGGGCGCGTTGTCTTCCAGATAAAAGAGATAGGGGCAGCGCCCTTCGGCCACGAGGTCGGCGCAGAGCGCGGTTACGACCGCGGTGCTGTGGCCGTGGTTGCGCTCCTCTGGAAGCGTCCAGACGCCGCCAATCATGGCGGCGTCGGAGCATTCGGCGCTGGTAGAAGCCCCCGCGACCAGATGACCATTGCTTTCGGCAACAAACGTGCGCAGGCCATAGACGCGCTCGATCATCGATTGGCGCACCTGCTCGACGGATGCCAGTTCAAAACCGGCGGCGCCGGTATACAAGGTGGTCAGCGCCGGGATGTCGTCGGGCATTGCCCGGCGAATCGTGGCCTGGGGGACTGCTCCAGGCAGGTAGCTCTGGAACTGCTCCTCCGCAAGCTGCGCGAAGAAATGGGCCTCGCTGCGGGTGATGGTCAACTGCCAGAGATATTGCAGCGCGCTGTTCACGGTCTCGCGCGGCCCCATAATAAAGTTCAGTTGCTGGCGCAGGGCGATATCCATGATGGGGCGCAGCGTCGATGCATCGGTGGTGTACAGCCCGGCGCGATGTCCCGCCATCATCAAGGCGGTGACAAGCTGCTGATCCTGGAAGGTGCCCCAGTAGTGGATAAATGGGTCCTCCAGGCCGAAGCGCTCAAGATTGCTGGTGAGGAAGGCGGTGTATCCCGGCGCAGCCCCCAGGAATTGACGCAGTTCGGCGAAATGTTCTTCCTGGAGTCGGCGCGTGTAGGTTTCTGGGCGGCGACGAGTGTCTGTAGTCACGCCATGCCCCCCCGAGAAGGCTGCTTTGGCAGAGCCTCGCCAGCACGGTCTGCCCTTCCCATAGGCAGTCCTGCCTGCTCGGCTATGCCTTGCTTATGCGGCTCTGCTGTTGCTGCTTCCACAGGTAAAGCTGGCTCCTCTCTGCCTAGCTCCTGGCTGCTCCTGGACCTGTCGCTTCCTCTTCATCGCTGGTAATCAATGCTTCGATGATCGGGTCGATCTCGCCATCCAGGATGCGCGGCAGGTTATGCAGGCTCAGATTGATGCGATGGTCGGTCACGCGGTCCTGCGGGAAATTATAGGTGCGGATTTTTTCGCTGCGGTCACCGGTTTGCACCTGCGAGCGCCGCGCCGCGCCAAGCTCAGCGGCGCGTTTTTGCTGCTCCATGTCCCAGAGCCGGGCGCGCAAGACGGCCATCGCTTTGTTCTTGTTCTTCAACTGCGATTTTTCGTCCTGGCAGGTGACAACCAGCCCGCTGGGAAAATGCGTGATGCGCACCGCCGAGTCGGTGGTGTTGACGCTCTGGCCACCGTGCCCGGTGGAGCGATAGACATCGACGCGGATGTCTTCTGGCTTGATTTCCACTTCCACGTCTTCGGCCTCCGGCAGCACGATGACTTTCGTGGTGGAGGTGTGGATGCGCCCGCTGGATTCGGTGACGGGAACGCGCTGCACGCGATGCGTGCCGCCCTCGTACTTCAGACGGGAATAGGCGTTTTTGCCGCGCACCTCGAAGACGATTTCTTTGAAGCCGCCGATGCCGCTTTCGTTGGAATCGAGCACTTCCAGGTTCCAGCGCCTGTCTTCGGCGTAGCGGCTATACATGCGGAAAAGGTCGGCAGCGAACAGACCAGCCTCGTCGCCGCCCGCGCCCGCCTGGATGGTCATAATCACGTTGCGCTCGTCCATCACGTCTTTGGGGCGCAGCGCGACTTTCAATTCCTCCAACAGCCGATCTGCCTGCCGCCGCAGCCGGTCCAGTTCTTCACGCGCCAGGGCGCGCAGGTCGTCGTCCAGCCCATTGCCCAGCATTTCTTCGGTGTCGTTGCGCTGACGTAACGTTTCTTTGAAATCTCGATACTTTGTAACCAGAGGCTCCAGACTGGAGTATTCGCGCCCATAGCGTTCCAGCAAGCTAGGGTCGGCGATCACGTCGGGCTGAACCATCAGGTCGTTTAATTCTTCGTACCGGGTTTCCAGGTTGGTGAGTTTATCGAGTAGGGGATCGCTCAAAGAGGCTTCCTCCGCACACAAGTTCTTTCATAGGCGGTTGTTGGGCTTCCCCTATCCGCCAGCTACCTACTATTGCCATCGTTGATCTTATCACATTTTGGGGATACTCGTCCGGTCTGGAGTACCGGGCGATGTATCGATTACACTTCTACACGCCAGACGCTGGGCCATATCCCAGCGCCATCGAAGGGAACAACGCCAATGGATACCTCACAGGATGAATACGTTTGGGAGATCAAGCAGTTTCGCCACCAGAAAGACCAGTTCTTTGCGACCTCTGCCGACGCGCCCATTCCCAGGCACGAGCGCCAGCACTTTCAGGGGCTGCGCTATTTTGACCCTGACCCGGCCTATCGCGTCGAGGCGGAACTGGCGCGTTTCGACGCGCCGGAGATCGTGCAGCTAGGCACGACCACTGGCCGCATCACGGAGCATTATCGGTATGGGGAGGCGCGCTTCATCCTCGACGGCCAGGACTGTCGGCTGACGGCCTATAAGTCGGTTGATGCGGATGATGACGACGCTGAACTCTTCCTGCCGTTCCGCGATGCCACCACCGGGCAGGAATCCTATGGCGCGGGGCGCTATCTGGAGGTGGAAGAAGCGGCTGATGGGTCGGGTCACCTCATCCTGGATTTTAACCTGTCATATAGCCCCTGGTGCGCCTATAACGATGCCTATAGCTGTGTGCTGCCCCCAGCCGAAAATCGTCTGCCGGTGGCCGTGCGCGCCGGGGAAAAAAGCTATCACGACTGATGTCTTTGGCTGCAAGAGCAGAAACCAGAGCAAGAGCCGGTGCTCCATAAAAGAAGCCTCGCACGTGCGAGGCTTCTGCGTCTTTATTCTGCTTTGAAGTTCCCAGGCTATGTAGCCTGGAACCCGAAACATGCTGGAGGCGACGGGCGGATTCGAACCGCCGATAGGGGTTTTGCAGACCCCCGCCTTAACCACTTGGCCACGTCGCCGTAAGATCAGGTTTCAAGCAGGATCACAGCATACAAGCGCTACAACTTTTTTGTCGTAGACCCTTGCCCTATGCCCTATACTCTCCTGCCCAACTGTATACCATTAAGGCAAGAAACCCTACTCAAGAACTTATACCACAGATACTGCCTCAAGTCAACAGCCGGTTGAATGGTGCACAGCCTCTGCTTAAATGCTTTATCATCCCTGCTCAAAAGCGCAAAACATACCAGCCTTCCGCAGTCATTGGCAACGGGTGCAGCCGTATTTTTTTACGGTGAAGGACCGTGCGCTGTGATATAATGTTTAAAAGTTTTACGGGCTGTAGCAATCGTGGTGCTGCCATGTGGGAGGGCACATGACCTTTTCTGAGCGCATGGGGTTAAAGCAAAGGGTCATCCAGGTTGATAGTATGGATGACGATTTAAGAAATAGCCTCTGGAATGTTCTGATTGTTTATTTTGATAAGTTACGCAGCCCCATTACCGTCTTAAATGGCTTGCGTATGACTACATCTATGGAGCTTCTTACTGAACGGATATGGTTTGACTTCCTGAAGAAGCCTGGAGACGAGATGCCCAAAAAAGGGCCAGATACCATCCGGCAACTAAAGAGCTATTTCATGGGGTGTGAGTGGTTTGAGGCGTATGATTTCATAGAATTTATTGCGAACACCTCATCTCAAAGCATTGTCTGTATCGACCCCAAAATACTAAAGGGATTCTTAGAAGCTTGCAACGACATGTTGGGGCGTGAAGGGTCTGCTTACCGCCTTGTGGGTAGGAAGCTTGTACCCGTAACCTCAGATCAAGAGATTGCCGCAATAACGGGTGCATTGTCTGCTACAAACACCACGGCCAATCTCAGGCTAGTCAATACGCACCTGAAACAAGCACTAACGCTACTTGCGGACCGAAGAACGCCCGATTATCGCAACAGCATGAAAGAAAGCATCAGCGCCGTGGAGTGCATTTGCAAGCTCATTGCGGGCATGCCCAAGGCGACGCTTGGGCCAGCGCTGGATAAGATCAAGTCTTCAGGGAAAGTGACCATGCACCCAGCGCTAGAGGAAGGACTGAGGAAGCTCTATACCTACACCTGTGACTCGGATGGTATCCGGCACGCGCTGAAAGACGCACCAACCGTTGACGTGGAAGACGCCCGGTATATGCTGGTGATGTGTGCTGGCTTCGTCAGCTATCTTATCGAAAAGGCCAGGAAGGCAGGCATTGCCCTGTAGTTGTCAGTGCTGCTTAGGCTGTCGTTTGTCGGGTAAGCGGCCCTTCAGGCGTACCAGCAGGTTGGCGCTGGTGGGCGCTGGCTTGGGCGCTGGCAACGGGTTGCCACTGGTGTGTAGCTCGTTGTAAATGCCCTCGCACTCCTCCCACAATTCCGCCGTTATTTGGTTGAAGTCGTCTATTTGTACCCCAAGAAAAAGTGGAGTCACATGACCCTGCTGTGGCATGCTAGCCTGGGCACGTGTAAGGCTTCGATCATAAATAATGGGGCGCCTTTCAGGTGGCAAGGCAAGGTGACTTTTATAGATTGACAGCATGTGGGTACGTTCAAAAGCTTCTGAGAGAAGAGGGCGCAGCTTCATGAGGCGAGCCAGTTTTGTATGGTGATCGAAAACTTGCTGTAGCTGCGTCCTGGTCAATGCCATTGGAACGTTTGACACTTGGCTTTCCCACATCACATGTCGCCACTCTGGGGCTAGTTCGTGTACAAAATTGGCACGTCGCCAAAAAACAATTTCTTCAGGCTCGTAACTGGCACCACCAGGAGGGGACAACACACGATGTTGCCAGAAATCTTCCAGCCAGGCAAGGTTTTGGCTTATCTCCAGGTACAACAGGGTACAAACAGCTTCTTTCTGTTCTCGCTTCTTCCTGCCCTCTTGCCACCAGGTAGCGCTCAGGCTCAAGACAAAGCCCAGGATGGTGCCCACAACAACGCCGCCAGCCCCACTGAGTAAATTATCTATCATGCTTCTGGACCCTCTTGCCCTGGCCTTAGCGCATCCCAGTGCTTGCGGGCCTCTTCATACGTCTGCTTAAACCTTTTGTCAGTAAATGGAGGGCCTTCTTTTAAGACGGTTTGAGCGAAGCTTTCAAGGTTTGCGATTTGTTCCACGATGAAATCAATCTGTCCATCTTCTGTCGCCTTGTTCTTTTCGGCTAGCTGACGCCTTAGTGCTGAGTGAGAGAGGATATGACGATTGCCATCTGAAATATTTTCTAGCTGGTAATACCAGAGGCCGATTTTATATATCTCCTTTGGAGAGAAAATGCCTGGAGATACACTATCCCAACGCACCCTTAACCATGTGGGATGGTAGTACATTTCTGCCCTATCAAGATGTAAAGCCATTATACGCCTATCCTGAACAGAAAGATCATGTAACGTCATAACGAAGGTATTCAACTGTGTCTGATTCACTAAAATTTCAATAGCCACGAGCAGGCGAGTATTCTTCTTGTCGCGCCACCACCGATAAAGCCAACCACCCCCAGCAAAAAGTGTAGCCAGCCCAGTAGAGATGAGAACAATCACAACATCATGTACCCAATTTATCATGCTGCTGGCTCCCTATTCATGCTGTTTCCCCTCGCATCCTGGCGAGCTATGGTGCCCTCCGCCTGCTATCAGGCCAAAAAGAAAGACGCGGCTGCTCTTTGCATTGCGTCCATTGTATCCATTTTCGCACCTGCTGATGGGTATTAGCAACCATCACAGCTACTTATCTCCGAAAATCTGCAAAAATGGCTGTGTCACCAGAGCGAGCAAGGCAAAATCGACACCAGGCAGCCATCACCTCTCAGCGTTAAACGTTGGCCGGGCAATAGGAAGTTACCAGCCCGGCCATCATTTTTTGGTGGTACTTCTCTTTTGGGGTGTGGAAATTAGCCGCGCTCAAAGACCGCAGTGAGTTGCTTAGCATCGCGGCTGGCACGTCCTCCAACAGCAACGGCACGAACCAAGCCAATACCAGCCTGCCCGCCGTAGCTCTGGTTGACTAGCCGCCAGCCATAACGTGCTAATCGTTGAGCGTCTAGTTGTAACTGCATGCCCAAGTCTTTGCCGGTATAGGTGCGAATAAGTTGTTTCTGTTCCACCGGCCACTGACCATCAAGCGGGACCAGGCAATCAGGACAGTCAAGAAACCGTGCCTGAATATTTTTCTTACCGCAGCACGCGCATGTCTGTACGTTAAATGCGCCCAAGAAACCTGGATTCCGACTCCGCGCTGACCCCTGAAGTTGCACTTTTGCCATCGGTTTCCTCCTGGTTTTGTATCAAACGAACGGTAACTGGCGGCTATTATGCCTGCAAGAATACTGAGATGCAAGAAGCAAGTGGCATTATGACAACGGGTTAGACGGTTGAGCAAAGGGCGAGTATACTGTGAATAGTGGATACTTGCGCTTTTGTTTTGCCGTTTTGCGAGGGTAGTTATGGCTGATATATGGACTGTGCTTGTTGCTGGCGTTATTGGTGCGCTTGGTCCTCTTGTAACGTTAATTATCCAAGGAAGACAGACCAAGGAGCGTGACCAAGAGACGCATGAGCGCAGCCAGAAGGATGCCAAAAGGGAGCAGATACGCTCAGAGTATGCAGCACTACTCCAGGCCATGCTTACGTTTTACAACCTGATACTCTCATTCGATGCGTTTGCGAAGCTATCAGATGGCAAGCCGATGTTTAATGTCAACGAAAAGGACGTGCATGAGGATGCTGTGCGCCTGTCTGCCCTGCTGCGAGACACCTTGAATAAGTTTGACAAGGCCACCGTTGCACTGCTACTGCTTGAGCCAGGCATGGAGATTATTTCTGAAGAGTTGAGGCGGGCAATGGAGGATTATACGCTGCTGCTGGAATACCCTTCCCTGGCAATCAACCCTAAAACCGAAGACGCTCAAAAGCGGCTTGATACCTCTGTGAACACTATCCTTCAGCAAGGCAGAAATCTACGGAAGATGTTACCAGAGCGCATAGCAAAGCTGTAGAGAGGCTGCATGAATACGTTATGGCCTGTGATCGTTGGCGGTCTAATCGCGTTGCTTCCGCAAGGGTTTTTGTTCTGGCACAACCGCCAGGCGCACCAGCGCCTACTGGAGCGTGACGAGAAAGCGCACAAACAGCAGTTAGAACGTGACCAGCAAGCCCATGCTCAGCAGCTAGAGCGTGATCGACAGGAATATGAGCGCAAGCAAGCCGATGCCCACAAAGAGCAACTCCGTGCGGGATATGCTGAGCTATTGGAGGCAGTCCTTGCAATTTATCACTTTATGCTCTCGCGTAATGAATACAGTAAGCTAACTGAGGGGGCACCAGACCCCCTCCTCCCCGGCTCAGAAGTGAAAACACTGATTGCACAATTCTCTGTACGGCTAAGGGATGCGCTTAACAGGTTTGATAAAGCATGGATTGCCATTTTGCTATTAGAGCCTGGCGAGCAAGTTATCTCGGAGGAACTGCGTAGAGCAATGGAAATCTATGCAGTGGGAATAGAAACCATTCCCGACGTGGGAGCAAAAAGAAGTGAGGAAGCTATAAAGCAGGTTGATCAGGCTATGCACACCATTTTTGATCAAGTGCAAGAGTTGCGGAAGGTGTTACCTGAGAGGCTGGCCCAGCTAGGTTTGCCCATGCAAACCAACACAACCATTGCATCCGCAAACCCAAACTAAATGCGTTCGCAAACCCTCTATACCAGATGCCTCCATATCGAGGTTATTTTCGCCTGCAAAGCCACATGGCGGCTATGATGTTTCTTCTTCAGTTGCAGACTCTTGAGCGCTGTGGCCTTGCTTTTCGCTTTTGCGAGCAATGACGTATAGAGCGTTCAGATGTTTGACGCCCTCGTCCAGATCGGCTTTCTTCAGTTTTCCCTGTGCGTACGCTGCACTGAGCCGTTTCCTTAGCTCTAACAGCAGCGGTGGTGCTGCCTCAGCTAGCGTCTTCATGTTATGGCACCTCCCCTTTAAGGATGGCCCTGTTTATGTTGAGCGGCCAAAAGTATAGCATTACTGCCCCGATGTAAGAGGTATGTTCTTGTACTAAATACCTTACCCTGGTAGGGTATTATCTTTTTGTGAGCATAAGATCAGTATACGAAAGGTGCGAAAGATATATTTATCACATACCCCTGTATCAAATGTAAGCTCAACAGTCTATTTTAGCGTACAACGCTCTACAGCATCATTTAGTGCTGAACGGGGAAATTATAACTGAACTGCCACAAAGGCTCTGGCGACCCGCAGGTAATTACTGGTAATCATTCGTGCTATGGACGCCTATCAACCCCATAAACGCAATAGGATGAACATGCTCTCAATTTGCCAACTGGCACAACTTTGCTCTGCTTGCAAAAAATGTAACAGGACGTTGTTTGGGGCTATATACACATTGGTGGGGGATGGTTGTGCCGCACGCGACCAAGCAGAGATGGCAAAAAACATGAGCAGGTGCATCTTCGGCTTTGTATTAGATACCTATACGTTTGGCCGAATTGGAGCAAGGAGTAGCGCGTAAAAACACTTTAGGGCATAAGGGAAGCTCAGCTATATAGCTATGGGTGTTGAGCGCTGGCAAAGATGGACTTAGGGCCGTTTTTTAACCCGCTTCAGCCTACCCAGGCTGCTCCTCATCCTCCTGTGCCTGCTGCCCAAACTCTGGCAATGGAGGCAAGCTCGCCACCAACTTGACTGTCTCCAGGCTCACCGTGATGACCTGCTTCACCAGCCGCACAATGTACTGTTCGTCGTCCTCGCGGTTAGGGTCAGTGATGATGCCGCTGCGTGTGTCGGTACTGACCTGATATTGGTCGATGATCCACTCTAGTGCTGAGCGGTTGCCAAGTCGGTAGTTGAAGCACTCAGATGGCACCCCTGTCAGCGTGAGGGCGTCGTTGTAGATTATTTTCTGCTTATCCTGCGAAAGACGCATCTTCTTGACAATATAGCTGAAACGTTCGCCTGGCATTTCTTGATGTTGCAGTGGATATTCTTCTGCTTGTTCATAGTTCAAGTGCAGTGTTGCCAACCGTGCCCCAGCTTGGACAAAAGCAACGAACGCTTCACGATCAGGTACAAGTGGAATGCGTGGCAATTCTCTCTTGAGGTTTTCGGCGTAGCGCTCACGGTAGGCTGGGTGGTGGAGCAGAGCGTAGACGTAGTGGAAGATGTCCCATTTGCTCACTTCATTACCATATTGCGTCTGGAACTGTCTCAGCGCCCAATCGGTGATGGTTTCCTGGCGGTTGCTCCCATCCTCTGCGTAGGTGTAGAAGGGAAAGCATTGAAACATGTCAGTCGAGGCGAGAAGATGCAGTTCCGGTATTAAGCTGGTAACAAGTGTGCTGAATGGTGCACGATAGCCATGATCGCTGACAACAATAACTACATTTTCTGCTGCGCTGGAAGCCAAAGGGAATATCTTTTCGAATAACCCAGGACGATCATTTAGCAGTGAGTCAAAGTATAGATATTTCTGACAGAAAGGTCGATACAGAGATACGCGGACTTTTGAGCCATCAAATTTTCCGTACCGCTCACGTTGTAGCGCCCCTTTGAGGTGTTCGCTCCACTTCACCTTATCGTATCGTACAAAATTATCCACGCTTTTTGAACGATCCGATTTAGACCAGCGAAAGACTTCTGCATTGTAATCTTCGATAAACTGCTCAACGCGACTCATAAGAGCCTGACTATTAAAATCGTAGACCACGCTATCCCGATCTGTCTTTACACCACCGCTATATGTCGCAAATATGGCTTCTACAATGGCTTGAGAGCTTGCTTTCGCTTCTTTTGTCCCTATGGGCAGAAAATCAACAAACTCAGAGCGCATCCCTTCTGTTAGCCAGGTATAATTTTCGTCCGGTTGAAGTTCCTGCCATTCAGTATTAGTGATACTTTGAACTCCAGCAAGCAGTGAAAGCTTTTCAGTGCTACGCAGCTTGTTATCTACCTGGTGATAGAAAATCGTTGCAGGTGTGTAAGGAGGCTCTGCATGGTTACGATTCCGTACTAACACAGTAATACCAACCCCAACCTTAATGCCGAAGACATTTCCGCCCCCACCCTCACGAGCATCGCCTCCAAGATCAAGATGATAGATATAACTAAAATCCCTGGCTAGATGTTTGCGCATGCCGTCGAAAGCTAATTTTCGTACTAGTGAATTATTTGAGACAAAGCAAATGATTCCGTCACGATTTCCCAGCCGGTCTGTCGCCCAGCGGAAAAACTTCACGTAGGCATCATAAAGTTGCATTTTTAGGGTAGCTTCTGAAGCTTGGGCATAGGTATCACGGATACGTCCATCCACCTGCTTATACTGCCGATTTTTGTTGTTGTCGTTCTCGTTTTGTTGGCCCACATTGTAAGGGGGATTACCTATGATAACCGTAATCTCAGCTTGGCTCTCGCGCTCCACACGTTCTGTGTTTGCTTCGCTGAAGCCGGGAAGCTGGGCAGGCTGGCCTTCTGTCACCATATCCAACGTGTCAGCAAAGCAAATGCCTTCAAAGGGTAGGTACTGGCCGGTCCGCTCGTAATAGACATGCTCGATGTTAAGAGAAGCTATGTAATAGGGCAACAACATGATTTCGTTGCAGAAAAGCTCCTGTTTATACTTGCGCTCCAAAGCGCTTGCTGCGACCAGGCGTAAGATACTGACGATGAAGCTGCCTGTGCCCGTACTGGGGTCCAGAACCTGAACGCCCTCAGAAGAGAGTGAGAGGCCAAACTCCCACTGCAACACCTGCTCCACACTGGCGACCATGAACTCCACAATCTCAGGCGGGGTATAAACGATGCCGTAGATGTCTGCCTGTTTCACGGCGAAGCCCTGGAAGAAGCGCTGATAGACAGTATCCATAAACCGCTGCTTTTCAGACCAATCCTCGGTCGTCTTGGCCGCTTCCTCAATGGCTACATAGAAGCGGTCCAGTTGTTTCAAGAACTCCATACGGTTGAAAGCGCGGCTGGTGAGGACTTGGATCACTTTTTCAATTTCAGCGGCGATGATGTTACGTTGCGTAAAATCTGGGTTATTGAAGATAGTGCGGAAGAGGCGTTCGGTCAGCAGGTGCTGCACTAGCATTTCTTCAATGGCCTCTACACTGATCTTGGGGTCCAATGCGCTTCGGCACAATTCACGGAAGGCTTCAAACGCCTGGACAAACTTTTTGTTCGCCCTGAGTTCCTGGCGGATGCGTTCCAGCAGCCCCTGAGCCAGTTCAGGGATGCGCTCTTTGAACTCCCCAACGGCATCTTCAAACCTGGCGATATTCGGCTCAGTGAAGTTGAAGAACAATTCCAGCAAATCAGCGAGTTGGCGCGGCTGGCGCAGATCGACATCAAGGACGCGCTTCCCATTTTGCCACAACACGCCATGCTCAGTATCCTCAAAGATGATGTTGGTGGTGGGATAGCCCTTACTGATCTTCTTCTTAATCTCCGTTTCCAGGTCGTCCTTCGTATCCTTGGCTTCCCAATACCCACGAGGCAAGTTGAAAGAATCGCGCAGCGTCCCATCAGGCTCGCAGCCGTTGGGCAGTGCCTGCTCCAGCACTAAAGTCCAGCCTTTTTCCTTTCCAAAGGTCGTCATCAACCCCTGAAAGGCCGGACGTAACCCTTCTTCATTTGTTACCCATAGCCCGCGCAAGTCCTTCAGTGCTTGATAGTAGACATCGAACGTCTTGTTCCGCTGCGCATTGATCTTCATCATTTCACCCCCATCAACAGTTCTTTGTTCCATCATCAGAGCCGGTAGCCGGACCATTATAGTTCGGCTTGATCGGGGGAGCAAGAGGAAATAGGGCAAGAGAAACGGCTTTTACTGCTGGTGGCACCGTTTGCATAAGCATGTGAGCCGTAACTTACACCGCCTTATTTACTTATTGTATCCAGCAACCCATGATTATCTTAGATGTTACCTAGGGTGAATCATGCTTGGCTAGATGCTTGTTTTGAGCCAAAACCTGAGCTATAATAAATATAACAAAAGTACCCTTTAGTTATATTTTATGGAGCCGCCCGATGGACATCACTTCGCTGACCACCGCCACCGCAGAGGCTGTCTTAGCTACCCAGGATGCGCAAGATGAGCCGGACCAACAAGTGATTGGCATGTGGTTGCACGGACGACCTGCCAGCACACAGCAAGTCTATAGAAACGATGTAGTTCGCTTCATGAGTTTTATCGCCCCGAAAACCTTGCGAACCTGCACGCTGGGCGATCTTCAACGCTATGCCGATAGTTTGGGCCACCTGGCACCAGCTACGCAGAACCGCATGCTCAGCACCGTGAAATCGCTGCTCTCGTTCGCCAACAAAGAAGATTACTGCCGGTTTAACGTGGGCGCTAATTTGCGCATGAAAAAGCCAAAGAACAAGCTCGCTGAGCGTATCTTATCCGAGGAGGCGGTGCAAAAGATGCTGGCCCTGGAGACAAACCCGCGCAACCACGCACTCCTGCGGTTGTTGTATGGAGCGGGGTTGCGGGTTAGCGAAGCGGTGTCTTTGAAGTGGCGGGATTTGCAGGAACGGGGCGAGGGAGGGCAAGTCAATGTGTTTGGCAAAGGCGACAAAACCCGTGTGGTGTTGGTGTCAGCGGCAACGTGGGCCGAACTCCAGGCGCTGCCAGGGGATCACGGCAAGGACTCCGCCGTGTTCATGAGTCAAAAAAAGGGGCATCTGAGCCGCGTGCAGGTGTGGGAAATTATCAAAGCGGCAGCCGACCGCGCCCAACTCGCTGGGGTGTCGCCCCATTGGCTCAGGCACGCGCATGCCAGCCATGCCCTTGATCGCGGGGCACCGATTTCATTAGTCAGCGCCACGCTCGGCCATGCGGATTTGAAAACAACCTCCAAATACGTCCATGCGCGGCCCGATCATAGTTCGAGCGAGTACCTGCCAGTGTGAGATAGAGAGACAAAAGCGCAGCCAGAATATGGTTTATCCCTGTTCTGGCTGCGTCCATTTTCTGTCCCTTTTTATAGCGCCCTGTGGCTGGGGAACGCCGTGTTTATGTCGTGTTTTTCAGCGCCGCGCCCCTTTTTATGGACTGTGAAAGTTACCTCGTTCCATACGGCTCTGACCGTTGATCTTCACCAGCTTTACGGTATCTTCTGCGATTCTTACGGTAAAAACGAACCGTTTGATTTTCTGCGGCTTTTCCACTTGGTGGGTTATAGTTGCCGATGCGGACCTGCTTCACCGTATGGCCGCTTGTGCCGCTCCTACCACTGATCCGCTGCCCACAGGCCGGACATCGTTGGGGCTGGTGCATGGCAGTGAAAAGCGCATCCAGCATTTGTTCCCCTACGTTTTTGGCAAGTTGGGCCACCAATGGCGCATCTGCTTTTTCATTTTCCTGCATAGTTGACTGCTTACACTGCGCTCCTGCCCGCGAGGTACGTCTGTAGCAGCCATTTTGCCCGCCCAAGCTTCTCTTGCAGCCCAGCGGCATGAGGGTCTGTCATGTACGCGGCGAGGTCAGTATCCCTAATAGTCAATGTATCGCGTACCTGCTGAAAGCCCAACGCCTGCTCACCCAACGCCCGCCCAAGCTTCGTGCCATCCTGTGCAAGCCTTGACAACAAGTTGATAAATGCCTCCAATAGCTGCGCTACCTCATCTTCGCCAGCAATTTTGAGGGTCGCTGCTTCCTGTCGCATGTGCGGGTGCTCCCTCCCCAATGCAGCAATAGCCCTGTTTGCATAGCTTCTGGCCTCTTCGTCAAGCTCTTGAGCTTCTGCTCGCAGGGTCGCCGCTCGTTGCTGCCTCTCATTGATACGCTGCTGGGCAACCTGGAGGCGCTTATTAAACACGTCCTGCTGCAACCGCGCTTCCTGCCTGCCCAGTTCGTCAATTGCCCGTCGCATAGGTGCCAGCGTGACCTCCAGCGCTTCTACTTCGGATGCCAGCGCGGCGCGGCGCTTTTCCAGCATCTCTAGCCGCGCTTCCCGGCCCTCTTCGTGTTGCGCAAGCGCCTGGCGTGCTCTGCTGGCTTTCTGCTTCGCGTGTTCGGCCTCTCGTTGCGTTACATCGCCCAGGCGCGCATCGTTGATCCAGATACCATGCGCGATGCGTGCTTGCTCAGCCTCGTGCTCGGCTTCCTCCAGTGCTTGTTTTAGTTCCACCAGGCGCGGCCCATCCTGGGCAATGTCGGCCTCGACCTCTGCTAGCACGGCGTTTTTGGCGTCAAGCTGCGCCTGGACCTCTTCCGCCTTTTGCTGCTGGTACGCCCGCATCGCTTGGGCATTCTCGTAGGCTTGGATGAGCGGTTTTGTGTCTTCACTGTCAAGCACTTCTGCCTGCTCTCGCTCAAGATCGTCAAGATACGCGCCCAGCGCCTCTGCAAGCGCATCAATCATCTCTTCGCTCACCTGGCCCTGCTCTATGGGCGCGGCTCCTGTGGCCTTGCGCCCTGTCTTTTTGGCTGTTGCCATTATTGCTCTCCTAACATGAATGTGTGCAAAGACAAATAATGAGGCCAGCCTTGTTACGGTTACTAGCTTGTGTTATAGGTTTAAGTTGCTGTATGTCTACGGCTTGCACCGTTGTTTGTACGGCTACCCTGAAGTGGCCGCCCGTCGCATCTGTAACTGTTCCATGAAGGGGATACATTCGCGCCGTAGGTCTGGAGCATCCGAAAAAGCATAGAGTGCGATGCACGCGGCGTCTGCTGCGTCGTGATCGATGCCAGGCCAGCCCAGGCTAGCTACAAAATCAACCGCATCCTGCTTCGTGCCATGTTCCGTGCCCAGTACAGCTTTCTTCCAGCGCCACGTCTCGGCACTGTAGGTGTGGAGAGGCCGCGCAACTGCCGCAATCTCGTCGATCAGGGCTTCCAAGGCAGCCATAGTATGAAGACTGGCTTTGCCATGATGCCACACACGCGCTCTCTCAACTATGATTGAATCAGGGCTGTGCTTGGCAATGAGCCGCCGCACCTCATTTGCCAGGTAACGGCGTTTCTGCTCGTTGTCCTCGCCAACCATCTCTAATGACGTGACCAGCAATAGCTCGCCGTCTTTTGCGACAGCCAGCCCCGTTCTTTCGTGGCTCTGGTCTATCGCCAGAACGGTGTGGGGCGTTTTTACCGTGTCCATTTATCGACCTCCTACGCTACAGCGGAACGGATACGGGTCAACATATCCTGCTGACCGTTCTTTGCACTGATAGAAGCCATCTTTTTAACGGTTTCCAGCAGTTCACGCAGCCGTTCGCGGTTTTTCGCTTGATATGCTTTCCGCAGTTCAAGGACGACTCCCTTTGCTTGCAGGGCATTCTCCTCGAAAGCTGCTGCCAGACCCGGCAGCGCCCAGGACTGAATATGGTTGGGATAGTTCACACACGCCCATGCAAGTGCTTGTTCCATTGCAATTGCAGGATTGTTACGGTCAAACCAAGGGGTATCACCGTATAGCTTCGCTTCTTTCTCTCGTTCTGCCGTTTTTCTCCGGTTTTGGTGGAAGTCATCTTCGGGTGAAGGCTTTTGGATTGGGTTCATAGGTTCACACCTAAAGGGGTGTGAACCTAATGAACCCAATCCATCTGTTGAAGCCTCTTGAGGTTTCCTATTCAAATCAGATTCATCGCTTTTTGAATCTTGAGGCTCTTCACCTTTCTTTTTCCGCCCCTGCTCCGTGAGGGTGTAAATCGTCTCCTTGCCCCTTTGCTGACCCAACACATCACCAGCAAGATTTTTGAGTTCTCGCTGAAAAGTGGACCGTGACATTTTCTTGCCTTGCGTGCATGCTTTTAACCATTCGTTGAATGAAGCGCCATGCTCGCCAAAATCTGCCAAGCGTTTGAGCATTTCCCGATGCCGCTCCTTGGTCTTGTCAATGTGTGCCTGCTCGTCATCAGGGACAAGCACACAGGAAGACTCCAAGCCATCTTCGCTAATGACCTGATTTTTGAGCTTGAGGGGAATATTTTCAAACTTCGCGGCGCTACGCTGCTTGTCACAACGCAAGGCGATAAGGCCATCATGATCCATCGTGACTTCGATCACTGTATCCATCTTGGCTCTCAGCGAACTATGGCCGCGATAAGCTGTGCCAGCCTTATTGCTATGGTGGATAATGACAACGCTGGCGTGAAAGGCACTCTGGATTGATTTGAGGGAATCGGTTGCCTTCTTGGTATCTGTATTGGAAATCTCCTCACCGCTAAAGCAGTCGGAATACGTATCAAACACGATGAGATCAGGATGAACGCCCTGCTCTTGCACCCTCGCAATGAAACGTTCTACGTCGAGTGCGTTGGTAAATTCTACCGGGTCTGCCATCAGATGAAACTTCCCAGCAATATCCTGCTCTGTGTGGCGATGATAGGCCAACCAGGCGACAGAGCGATCAGCAATGCCCTTGATGTCCTCAGCAGCTACATAGAGCGTGATGCCTTGCTGCATCTCGCGCCCCCATAATTTTTCACCTGTAGCATGGGAGAGGGACATATCAACGCCGACAAATGATTTGCCAGTGTTTGACTCTCCGTAGATCATGTCTAGGCCGCCCTGCTTAAAGATGCCTTGCGTCATCCAGGGCTGGCTGGGTTGAGCGCGTATTTCGGCCAGCGTATGGATACGAAAGCCCTCATGCTCCCTGCCTTCTGTTGGCTCTGCTGTATCTGGCACCCATTCTGGTGACTTCTTTACCAATTGCAGGAGAGCTTTCACCGTTCCCCCAGCGTGGAAATAATCGTAGGCGTCCCCCTTGTTGGGAAGATTGGGGAGTGAAACCACCTTAACGCTGGCGGCGATCCCATGCAAGGATTGAGCAATACGCTGAGCATGCTGCTGTCCAGCGAATGGAGGCGTCGTATCTGATCCATCGTTATCGGGCAGAATAACAACACGACGGCCACTGAGCCATTTATTGTATTGTGGCAACCATTTGCCAGCCCCACCTGGGTTACAGGTTGCAACCAACCCATATTCTCTGAGTGCCTCAACCGCTTTTTCACCTTCTGCGATATAAACTGGCGTATCCAGCGATTGAAGTAACTCAGGGAGCCGATAAAGAATCTTCTGTACGCCATTGGTGTCTTTAATCCAGCCGCCTCGGCCATCTGGGCGCTCTTGCCAGATACGCTTTCCCTTGCCATGCCCAGTACGAAGGACACGATAGAGAAGCAGGCCCTTGTCATCGCGGTATTCATAGATGGTGGTGGCTTGGCGCGGTTTTTCCTTAGCTGGGTTATGTTCTGTGCCACATTTGCAGGTGCCATACATCCTATGCACCCAGGCGGTGCTGGCTTCGTCGTAAGGTGCCTGGCCTGCGTGTTCTTCGCGGGTACAGCGTGCCCATTCACCATCAGCAGACAAAAATCCGAAACAACGCTGACCCACACCACGCTGATCTCCATCGCATCCGCCGCAGATGGGGCAAGGAAAATCTCTGCGGAAGCGTTGTATGCACGTCTCTGAAGATGTGGTAAAATTAGCCATAGATAAGTCTCCCCCTTTCTGGGGCTTTCAAGTGTTCTGATGTCCTGTACGGCTGGCAACTGAGCAGGGACAATCAGAATTGTGTACTGGCGATCCTGCGGGAGCAGGATCGCTATTCTTTTGTTTTTCATACCTGTGGTAGCGACAGGCCACGCTTTTACTGCTTCGTGTAGTGTTTGTTACCTTCTTGCCCAAGCACGGCTATCTGGGCACAGTTACCGCCATGTTCAGGGCTGGTGCTACGCCCGGTACGCTGTTTCCAGCGTTCCAACGCTCTGGGCGTGACAAACCAATACTTGCCGTATTGCTTCGCATCTAGACCGCGCCCAACCCACAGCCACAGACCTTGCTTGCTGATTCCGACCTGCTGGGCTGCCTCTTTGAGCGTTAGTAGCCCTCCTCTGTTACTCATTTGTGTTTCTCCTTTGCTCAGGACTCACGCGCCCTCAATCTAGTGAACACCTTGCCCACCCTAAACATAGTGCACTTGACCACCATATATTCATCGATGGACACGATATGGCATTTTGTCGATTATCAACGGAATGATAACCATGTAATTACGGGTAATGCCGCTATAATCACCAACTGCCACCGTGTCTCATGTCAGATGATGACTGGCCTCAAGCCATTCTTCTTCCTTGCCTTTGGCCATCAAAAATGCCCCTCAAACGAACTGTAGGGGAAAACTGGTGGGGTTGGTAGGCCGAGGGGTATTGTTTTACCTTCGGCCCAAACGACTGTAGAAAAGCGTTTAAAAGCGTTATCGCTTCCTCAGTGCATCGAATACCGGCGTTCCACCTTTGCGCGCTTCTTGTGAGGCGAAGGCAAAAAATTTGATGCAGATTCCTTTGGCCCAAAAACTAGAGTTTGTCCAGCACTGATCCGCCGCGCCTGGCATCTCTGGCGGTGAAGGCTTTCAAGTAACCATCAGTTACTGCCACCGTTGAATGCCCCAACAATCGACTGAGCTTATACACATCCCCGCCATTTTGAAGGTAGCTGACAGCGTAATTATGCCGGAACGTATGAGCCGATACACGCACACCTTGGAAGTGTTCTCTTCCTGCTCTGTCACGTAGCCGATAAAGCAGCCTGTCCAAGCCTTCTGGGGTGAGTGGTTTATCGCCCCTTCCCACAAAGACATGGGATACATCGCGGGGAGCCTGCCGGTGTCTAAAGAGGTAGCGATGAAGCAGAGTACGCGCACGGTTCCCCAGGCCCACTTCACGCTGCTTACGTCCCTTGCCATCAACAAGTAACCATGCGTCGCCATCAGCAAAGTAGACCCTATCACGGGTCAGGGTACACAGTTCATTGGCGCGGATGCCAGTGTCAATGAGGATCGCCAGGATAGCTCTGTCTCTCACTATCTGCTCCTGATTCTCTCCCTTGTCGCAAGCAGCAAAGAGGAGATCAATCTGGCGCGGGGTAAAGACGGCGATCACCTTCTTCTCGCGCTTGGGCCGTTCTATCCGCTTGACGATTTTCTCGTCTAATAGGTCTTCGCGCACGGCCCAGTTCAAGAGGTCTTTGATTGCGAGCACATGACCATAGAGAGTCCATGAACTGAGGGGTTTACCAGTTTTGGAGGGAGAGGTGCGGCGGTAATCAATGTAGCGACGGACCAGAGGCGCGGTCACGTCTTCGATCTCGGTGACACCCTGCTCAGCAGCCCAGTGGATGAAGGTGCTGATCCGGCCAGTGAACCATCTACGAGAGGCAGGTGTCCAGTCTTTGGAAAAGCCTAATTCAACAAGAGCGGCGTCCAAACGCATGGCATTTTATCCTTTGCCTAACCTTGCGCTTGAACGCCGTTTGTATGCTCTCAGATCAGTCTATAGGCGACATGAGGAATCACAAATCAACTAAGCGATTTGCAGACCCCCGCCTTAACCACTTGGCCACGTCGCCGGGCAGAGACCTGGAGCGGGAGACGGGATTTGAACCCGCGACCTTCTCCTTGGCAAGGAGACGCTCTACCCCTGAGCCACTCCCGCAAACACAACTTCATTGATGACAGAAACGCCTTCAACGAAGTCACCTGTCGAAGCATACCACACCGACGGCTCACCTGTCAAGGCTTGAGGAAGCAAACGGGGTGGTGTAAAGAGGCGAAGGAGTATCGCTTTTAGTATCACTTTTAGTATCGCTTTTAGAAGAATGCCTTGTTGCCTGAAGCTGCGGAGTTTGGTATACTCGTCTCACGAAAGACTTTTCCCTTGTCTGCCAGCCCGGCCCAGAGGTAAGGCGGTCTCTGGCAGGAAAGTAGCGGGAGGAACAGTGCTATGACTCAACCAGGCCCGGGGCGTTTTGTGGTGCCCCCAATTTATGATGATCTTTCCGATCAAGGGCAGGGGTACTTTCAATTTGAATTTCGCTGCCCAGAGTGCGACTACGCGGTGAAGACGAACACGCAGCGCTCTTCGGTGGCAACGAAGACGCGCCTGATGGACCTGGGCGTTGGCATGCTTGGCGGCTTCTGGGGACGCGCGGCGGAACAGGGCGAGCAGATGTTTGGCTCCCAGTGGGAAAAGGAAAAGGACCAGGCAGTTATCCATGCCTGGGGCGAGGTTCAGAAAGATTTCCGCTACTGCGGCAAATGTAAGCGCACGGTCTGTTTCCGCTGTTGGAACCCACAGATCAATATGTGTAATAACTGCGCGCCCGATCTGAAGTCAGACGCGGTGGCCTATCAGCATGGCCTCAATATCGAAGCGCAGCGCCAGCAGATTGAGCAAAACTATCAGGCTCCGCAGTTTAATACGGGCGCGGTGGCCTCTGCCGTCACGCCGGATATGATGATGCCACCGCAGGGACGGCCAGCGCCGCAAGGCCAGATGCCGCAGGTGCCGCCGCAGGCCCCCTCGGCGGCCTCCATTGCTGGGTTCTCGACGCCCGGTTATCCACAGCAGGTAAACTGCCCCAGTTGCAGCCAGCCGGGCATTCCTGGCAAGTTCTGCCAGAATTGTGGGACAAAACTCCCATTGCCCGATCTCTTCTGCCCGAAATGCTCTACCCAGGTAGCGGCCAACACGCATTTTTGTCCGGAATGTGGCACGCGGCTAACGCAATAGGGTATCATCTGTCACAGAAACAGCACTTTGGGTGAGATGTAGTTCAGGTTGCTGCATGGCCTTGGCCTAAATCCTGCTTGACGGAGTTGAGGGACCGCTATACAATACGACTGAGGTCCGAGTTGTAGGGAAAAAGCGGCGTGTTGAATGTAACCGGATGAACGCCGTGCAAACGGCGATCTCCAGCAAGCATCGCTTGCTGTGCAGCACAAAAGGAGGAATCAGCCGTGGGAGTGCTACGAGTGATGTCCCGTCGAGGCGACGACCGCGTAGCCTGGGATCGAGAGCGAGTTGCCGTTGGTGATCCCGAGGCGCTTGCCGCCATCCGCGAGGCTGAGCGCATTTTCGCGCAGGAACGCGCCAGGGGAGCGACAGCGTTCAAGGTCGAACCCGGACTGGCCCCTCAGCGCATCGAGACGTTCGACCCTCAAGCGGAACAAATTGTGATGATCCCGCGCGTGGTTGGCGGCTGAGCACACAATTAAAGGCAGCGTGTCTGATTCAGACACGCTGCCCTTTGTTTCTGAGTGCCCGCGCTCTCATCCTATCTCGATAGGATGGTGGCCGTTCTGCTTGGGGCAGGCATGTGGCTCTGGCCCCAGGGGGGCGCCGCACAGATTACAGCGGGGCCGTCCGGCGCTGAGGATGCCCTGAATATGCTGACTGAGTTTTGATGCCTGGTCGCGGCTGAAACGCGCCGCGAAGCCTGGCTCCTCGCTGCGCTGTGCTCGCATTTCGCCTCCCTCTTCCTCCAGCACCTCGATAGGCGTCGCCAGGATAGCCAGGACGTTATCGCGTTCATCATAGCCCAGCGAGAGTTCGCCGATCTGGAACTCAATATCAGGGTGAGCAGGGAAGTCCGAAGGCGCGCTGGGAACCTCTTCGGTTTGGGATGGAAGCAGGTTCCGAAACGTTTCGCCACCAGGAAGCTGGGCCAGTACCTGGTCGATGGCATCGGCCAGCGCCTGAAGCTGCTCGCGTTCAATCCACAGCCCGGCTGTGCGGCCCCGGGCGCGGGCAAACAGACGGAAGCGTCGTCGCCCTGGCCTGCCAATCGCTTCGGCATCCAGAAGGTCTACACGCCCGAAATCATATGCTTCTCTACTCATATCCGCCAAACACTTCCTTTCGGCGTTTTCTGCGCCGGAAAGGAGATCGAACTATGGATTGCCGTTCTCCTTTCCGTTTTTGCCGTTCAGAATTTGTCTCTTGACTCCACGTTCACCCGTCAGTGTAGCATGCTCCAGGCACTGACGCAAACCACGCCCCTCTGCGCGTGCCGGGCCAGTTGGGCCGCTAGAAGCGCTCGTTGGCTGGCGTTTCGGCCAGCAGCGGCAGGTAACGCTCCTGCTCGCGGGTGCGGGTCAAGGCGTCAAGTTCTGCCGAAACGGTGCCCTCTTGCCAGACAATGGCATAGCGCTGCTGCATGCGTGCCTCGAAGCGCTTGATAAGCTCATCAGGTGCAATAGGGAGTTCGAGCAAGGTATCTAACCCTGCGGCGCGCTCGCTGAGTCCGGCGGCCAACGCCGGGCGCTCATCTGGCTCCGCCGCCAGCAGCGAGGCAATGCGCTCGGCATCCCAACGCAGCAGCAGCCCGCCCTGGAAGAGAAAACCCACGCGCCGCCGCACCTGGTCCAGCCCCAGCACCTTGTGGCCGTGAATACTGACCTCGTAGGGCGAGACTGCGCCATAGCACGATTGGCGCAGCAGGTGTTCGAGACGGCTGGCTTGCTCCAACGTCTGGCGCGTGCGCGGCGCGTGGGCTTCGGCTGGTGGAATGGTACGCGCCGCTAGCCCCAGTTCTTGCAAGGTCTCGGCCCAGAGGTCGCCAAACCAGCGATATGCCTCGACGATATCGTGCCCCGCCAGCGGATGCCCCGGCGGCAGGATGACATCCAACGAGAGTAGATCAGGGCCAACCAGCACGGCGGTGCCCCCGGCGGCGCGGCGGTAGATTGCCAGGCCAGCCCGCTGGCAGGCGGCTATATCCAGCTCGCTGAGCTTCTGGCTGATGCCGATGACGACAGCGGCAGGTTCGGCCACTTGCCAATACAACAGCGGCGGGCGCTCGGCGGCAGTCTGCAACAGGGCGTCGGCCAGCGCCAGATGATAGCCCTGGGGAGCACGAAGTAAGGGCAGACGCAGCCAGGTTTCCATTAGCGCTGCCCCGCAGATGTCCAGCGTTCGCGCAGCAGTTCGCGGGCCACTTCGCGCTCGTCCCAGGGCAGACTTTCGCGCCCGACGATGATGCTATGCTCGTGTCCCTTCCCTGCCAGCAGCACCGTGTCGCCTGGGCGCGCGGCATCGAAGGCCGCCGCGATGGCCTGCCGACGATCAACGATCAGCCAGAGGTTTTTACCCAGCGCTGCGCCAGCCTCCAGCGCGCCCGCAGCAATCTCGTGCAGAATCTTTTCAGGGTCTTCTTCGCGGCAGTCTTCGTCAGTCAGGAAGGTCAGGTCGGCAAGTTGGGCCGAAATGGCCCCTTGTTTGGGGCGTTTCTGGGTGTCGCGCTCGCCAGCAGAGCCAAAGACCGCAATCACTCGGCCCGGCGTGAGCGGGCGCAAGAGGCGCAAGACCTGTTCCAGGCTGTCGGGGTTGTGGGCGTAGTCTACAATCACAGTGAACGGCTGGCCGCAGTCGATGCGCTCCATGCGGCCAGGGATGCCGCTGGTGTGCGCCAGGGTCTCGGCCATCTGCGCCAGTTCGAGACCTTGCGTATAGCCAGCGCTGATCGTCGCCAGGCAGTTATAGACGTTGAAGCGCCCGATGAGCGGTGTCTCGATACGTGTCTCACCGACAGGCGTCACGACACGGAAGCGCGAGACCGCGCCGGTCAGTTCAAGATCGACAGCGCGGATATCGGCCTGCTGATCGATGGCGTAGGTGGTGACGGGCACGCGGCAGAACGGCAGCAGATACTCGTAGCTGGAGTCGTCGCGGTTGAGGATCGCGGCTTTGGTCGCTCCCAGCCCTTTGTCCGCCGCCGGGTCCAGCCCCTCGAAGAGGCGCGCCTTGTCGCGGCGATACTGCTCCACCGTGCCGTGAAACTCCAGGTGCTCGCTGGTGATGTTAGTCGCGATGCCGACATCATAGACAATGCCTGATACGCGGTGCAGCGCCAGGCCATGCGAACTGGTTTCGATGATGGCATAGCGCGCCTGCTGGCGCGCCATTTCGGCGAGCATGGCGTGGTTTTCCAGCGATTCTTGTGTCGTCTGGCGCGTTTCGTTTTCCCAGTCGTGGTCACCGATGCGGAAGTTCAGCGTGCTCATCAGCCCGGACTTTTGCCCGGCGCGCTGGAAGACTTCGGCGATCAGGTTGGTGGTGGTGCTTTTCCCTTTGGTGCCGGTAATGCCGATGACGCCCAGCTTGCGCGAGGGATGGTCATAGAAGCTGTCGGCAAGCCAGGCCAGATCACGCCGCGAATCGCGCACCTGAACATAGAGCGCGTCGGCAGGCAGATTGGCGGGCGCAGGTTCTTCGCCCACGACGGCGCGAGCGCCTCTGCGGTAAGCTTCGGTGATATAGCGGTGGCCGTCGGTGTGCGTGCCGCGCACGGCCACAAAGAGCCAGCCCGGCACAATCTTGCGCGAGTCATAGGCGATGCCCGCGATAGCCAGATCAGACTGGCTGCCCGTTGCGGCAACCGGCGGCTCTGGCAAGCCTTGAAGCAGTTGGTGCAGATGCATTGAGGTATCCTGTTCTGTCCGTAACACCCGTATGTGAGAAGATGTTTCTGTGCCTGGTGTGGCTGATAGTATTGCTGGCTGCTTAGATTCGTTGTGAGACCTGTCGTGCGCTTCGGGCATGCTGCGAAAGAGCTTGCGAGCGATGATAAGATAGATGACGATGGCGATATTGATGACCAGGACACTCACGCGGATCACCGTCAATTTTGCCACAAGTTCGGGGATTTCGATAAATGGAATAGGGAGCAGCGTTGCCAGCAGCGTCAGGTACTCGGCCCAGCGCCGCTGCTTGAACAAGCCAATGCCTTCGACGAGTTCCAGCGCCGCGTAGCCATAAGCGCCAATGGCGAAGCGAATCAGCGTGCCATGCGGCAGATTCGCCAGGTTTTCAAGCTGCACTTCCAGCGAGCGACTGATTGCGCCAAGATTGAGTTCGCTTACGAATTGTTCCAGAGCCTGGACAGTGCCCAGCGAATGAAGCAGCCGTAATAATCCCGTGCCCAGCAGGATAGCCAGCACGGCACGCGCCACTTTATCGAGGATGATGAGCCTGATAAAAATGCTCGGCTCAGTCTTCCGGCCCAATTCATGTTTGACGGCGGCCCACCAGCCGCGTTTCGTGGAAACTGCTGCCTCACTCATCGATGCATCTCCTGTCTCCTCAAGCGCCCATTCCCTGGCAGCGTTTCTGGCTAACGTGCGCCTGGGCGCAGTTCGGCGCGGATGCCGGAAATGAGCACCTGATCGACCAGATTCACGCCAAAGTGATAGCCCAGTTCCCGATACTCGCCTGTGCGCCAGAGTACCACATCGCAGCGCTTGCCCACCTCCAGCGAGCCAGCCTCGTCCTGAAAGGCCAGGGCACGCGCGCCGTTGATGGTGGCGGCCTCCAGGACTTCTTCCAATGTCATGCCCATAGCCGAGATACCCAGCGCGAGCATCATTTGCATATTCTCGCAATAGGAGGTGCCAGGATTGAAGTCAGTTGCCAGCGCAACGGTTAGCCCGCGATCTAGCAAACGCCGTGCCGAGGGATAGGGCGCGCTGAGGGTGAACGAGCAGCCTGGCAGCAGCGTTGCCACGACGCCTGCCTCGCGCAGCGCCTCCAGATCAGTGTCGCTGGCATAGTCCAGATGATCGGCGGAGGTTGCGCCGAGCGCTGCCGCCAGCCTGGCCCCGCCCGACGCGGTGAGTTGATCGGCATGCAGCTTCAGCAGGTACCCCAGTTCTTTGGCGCGTGTGAGAATGCGCTCGCTTTCCTGTGTGGTGAAGGCGGTTGCTTCGCAAAAAACATCGCAAAAGCGGGCATAGCCAGCAAACGCGGGCAGCATCTCTTCCACCACCAGATCGACGTAGGCATCGCGTCGTTCCCGATATTCTGGTGGCACGGTGTGTGCGCCCAGGAAGGTGGGAATGATTGGCTGGCCCACAGGCGCGCTGTTGAATTGATTGAGGATATGCAGGCAGCGGGCCTCGGTCTCCTGGTCCAGCCCATAGCCGGTTTTGGCCTCGATGGTGGTGGTGCCATAGGCGCGGAAGCGTTCCAGCCGCTGCTCGGCCAGCGTCATCAGGTCTTCGTTGGAGGCGGCGCGTGTGGCGCGAACGGTGCTGAGAATGCCGCGCCCCTGGGCGGCGAGTTCGGCATAGCTCACGCCCTGGTGGCGCAGGTGAAACTCCTCGGCGCGATTCCCGGCAAAGAGCAGATGGGTATGGGAATCGACAAAGCCTGGTGTGGCTGGTCGCCCTTCGGCATCGAGCACGTCGGCCTGGCGATAATCAACTGCCTGGTCCAGCGCGCTTTCCGTGCCCACCCAGACGATGCGCCCCAGCCGGGCCGCCAGCGCGCCCTGCTCGATGACCCCCAGCCGCCCTTGTGCGCCAAGAATCGGTGTCTGGGCGAGGGTCACAAGCTGGCCGATATGGCGAATGACCAGATCAGCTTTAATGAGGGCCGATGGCGCTTCGTTATCATGAGAAGAATCAGATTGTTCTTCGGGTTGGCTCTGCGACGCTTCGGGCATGGAGCACCTCCTCTGAGGCCCATTGTAGCCGCCTGGCATGAGGGGCGTCAACCTCCTGATAGCCCCATCGTGTAGGTATTGTGGCCTCTTTTGGGAGCAATGCGTTGTATGTAGTGATATTTTTATCGCGTGGTATTATTGAGTGTTGGCTGGGGGTGGGTGAGAGCCAAAAAAAGCCTGCTCCTCTGATAGTTTGTGTGGCACATGCTGCCGGAGAACCGACTATGCAACAATCCGGCTCCCTTTCGACGCTGGCGGAGCCATCGCAGCCAGTTCAGCGAGAAGACCGCCTGGCGTATTCGATTGTTATTCCCGTATTTGACGAAGAACAGAGCCTGCCAATCCTCTACGAGCAGTTGACGACGCAGCTTCGGCAGTTGGGGCAGCCCTATGAGATCATCTTTGTGGATGATGGCAGCCGCGACGGCTCCTGGAAAGTGATTCAGGAACTCCATCATGCTGACTCGGCGGTGAAGGCCGTGCGCCTGCGTCGCAACTTTGGTAAGACGCCCGCGCTGACCGCCGGTTTCCAGCGCTGCCGGGGCGAGGTAATCTTTACGCTGGATGCCGATTTGCAGGACGACCCGACGGAGATTCCCGCTTTTCTGGCAAAGCTGGATGAGGGCTATGATCTGGTGTCGGGCTGGAAGTTCCCGCGCCATGACCCCATCAGCAAGACGTTCCCCTCGCGCATTTTCAACAAGACGGTGGCCTTGACGACCGGCGTCTCTCTGCACGATATGAACTGCGGCTTCAAAGCCTACCGGCGCGAAGTAATCGACGATCTGCGGCTCTATGGCGAACTGCACCGCTTTATCCCCGTCCTGGCTGCGGGGCGCGGCTTCCGGGTAACGGAGGTCAAGGTCCATCATCACCCGCGCAAGTACGGCGTCTCGAAGTTTGGCGCGCGCCGCTTTGCACGCGGGTTCCTCGATCTGCTGGTGGTGCTGTTCTTGACGACCTATATGCGCACACCCCTGCGTTTATTTGGCACGCTGGGCTTTTTGTGTCTGCTGGCCGGTTTCTTGATCGATCTTTATCTGGTGATCTTGAAGATCGTGGCGAACGACCAGATCAGCCGTCACCCGTTGCTCTTCCTGGGCATTGTGCTGATGATCTTCGGACTGAGTTTGATTCTGGCCGGCTTCCAGAGCGAGATGATTCGCCACTACAGCTATCATCCTCAGCAAGAATACAGCGTGCGGCAGGTGTTGGACTGATGGATGAGTTGCAAAACACCTTTGATGCGCCCAGCCAGGCGAATGAAAGCGTGATCGTGAACCCGATAGAGGAGACCGGCCAGACGACGCTTGGCACCAGCCCTCAAGCGCAGAAATCGGCCAGGCGCGGCATGCGGCTGCTCAAGCGTTTTGTTGGCCTGGTGGTCGTGGCCGTAATTCTGGTACTGCTGGGTATCGATATTGCCCAGAGTTGGAACACGCTGGCGAATTACCATTGGCAGGTGAGCGTGCCCCTGCTGGTGCTGGCGTTTGCGGGCTTTGTGGCCCAGACGCTCTCGTATCCCCTGATCTGGCGCTCCATTCTGCGGCGGCTGGGGCAGCGGTTGTCGCTGCCAAAAAGTGTGCGTATCTATCTGGCCTCGGAGTTTGTGCGCTATATCCCTGGCAATGTCTGGCATGTGCTGACACGCATCCTCTGGGTCGAGCGCGAGGGCGTGCCCAAGTCCATTGGCTTTATCAGCATGATGGTGGAGTTGGTGACGAAGATCGCGGGCGCGGCGCTGATCTTTGCGGTGACGCTGCTCTTCTGGCCGCATATCGAGGCGGTGGGGCAGGTTTTTGGCGGGCACTCGGCGCTGCTCATTGGGATTGTGGGGATTGTGGCGCTGCTGGCGCTCTTGCAGCCTCGCTTGTTGAACTGGTGTTTAGCTCGCGGGCTGAAGCTGCTGCGCAAACCACCCATCACGGTGCCGCTGCGCTATCGCGATGTGCTGGCGGTGACGCTGTGGTGGTGCGTCAGTTGGATGATTGGCGGCCTCGCGTTTTATCTGCTGTTCCTGGGCATCGCGGGAACCGGCGCGGCTGGGGGCATCGGGCCTGCCTTGCTGACGCTGGCGCTGTGCATTGGGATTTACGCGCTGGGCTGGGATATTGGCTTTTTGAGCTTCATCACGCCAAGTGGGCTGGGCTTCCGCGAAGCGGCCATCATTCTGCTGCTAGGGCTGGCAGCGGTGACGCCGACCGTCGCGCTGGCGACGGTGATTGCCTTTCTTTCGCGCATCCTGACGACGCTGGCCGAATTGCTTTGCGTCAGCGGCGCGCATATCATCGTCACGCGCCTGGGACGCAGCGCCGACAAGAGCACGAAGGCCGCCGAAGAGCAGCCCGTGGTAAATGCCCTCACTGACTGACGCTTTCTTCCGGGTGGCTCTCCTGCTGACTTTCCGTCTGGCGCTTCTGGGCTGCCACGGCTTCGTAAAGCTTCAGATGATTCTGGGCGCAGGCATCCCAGCGAAACTTGGCCGCCTGCGCCTGCCCTTTCTTGCTGAGCAGCGCGCGCAGCTTGGGGTTGCGCAGCAATCGCAGAAGCATGGTGCCCAGGGCGTCGGTATCGGTTGGGGTGACCAGGAGGGCGGCGCTGCCTGCGATCTCTGGCAGCGCGCCAGCGTTGCTGCACACGGCGGGCGCGCCGCAGGCCATGGCCTCCAGCAGTGCGAAGCCAAAGCCTTCATAGAGCGAGGGCAGCGCCACCACATCGGCCAAACTATATAAAAGCACCAGTTCCAGGTCGCTGACGTGGCCGAGGAACCGCACCTCGTGCTGGAGGCCCAGCCGGTTAACGACCTCGTACACCTCTTCGTAGCGCCAGCCGTTTTCTCCGGCAAGGACCAGCATCCTTGGGCCGGACCGGTCACGGCGAATCTTGTCAAACGCCTGCACCAGCCGAATCAGATTTTTGCGCGGCTCCAGCGTGCCAACGCTCAGGATAAAGGGCGACTGAAGCTCGAACTTGTGCCGGGTGGCTTCCAGCAGCATGGTCTCCGTCACGCGCTGAAAAGACGCGCTTACCCCAGGGGCCACCACCTGCACGCGCTCAGCGGGGATGCTCAGGCGCTCCAGCAGTTCGCGGCGCACATACTCGGAAAAAGTGATGATGGCTTCGGCCTGACTGGCGGCCTTTGCCACGGCCCGGCGGAGGAACGCAGCGCGGGCTGGCTCGATATTCTCCGGCTGACTGAGGAAGGCCAGATCAGGAATGGTGACGATAGCGCTGCTGCGCAGGGACGGCGGCAGGGTGCAATCAAGCCCGTGCCAGAGGTCGGCGCGCCCCGTGAAGAGGTCTGCGGGCAGCGGCAGACGCGCCCGCTGCCAGACGGCGGTAGAGAACGATTCGCCCAGTGGGGCGACGCGCAGGCGAAAGGAGTCTCCTTCAGGCAGGCGTGGGTCGTCGGAAGGCCGTGCCTGGCTAAAGAGGGTATAGCGATGCGGGCTGTTCAGGGCGGCCAGCGCGGGGATGAGCTGACGCGCATAGCGCCCGCTGCCCGAGCGCGCAGCAATACCGGCAGTGTAATCCAGCGTGATGTGCAGGTCTGGCATCAGGAAACCTTCTTCCGTCGTTATGGCAACTCTCTTGGCGAGGGCATAGGACTTTTCTGCTAGGATGGCGCGTGGGGCTTTCTGCATGGCGCATAATGAGTGTGTTCAGTATAGCATAGTTTCTGTCCGGTTGGTAAGAGAGGATTGCGCCGCGCCAGCGGTCATGATAGACTCGTGGGGCACAGATGGGGTGGCCCCGATTCCGATTTTGTACACGCACGGAAGCGTGATGCTGATGCGTACATCGAAGCTTTCTGTGCCGGTTGAGAGGAGCAACAACGATGGGAGGCTCTTTGCGACAACTGACATCCCGTCAGCTTGAGCGTTTGAAGAGCGAACTGGCCGAGATCATCATTGGCAATTTCTGCTACCCGGCCTTTCTCGATTACCGGCTGAATCTGCTGCGCACGCGACCCGTTGATCGGCGCAAGCGCCAGGAAGTCTGGGCGTATGTCAATAACATCAATTTCAACGCGCTCGGCAACATGGACGTGGCCTCGATGGATTTCCGGCGCTTTGTGGAGCGTGCTTTTCTGCGCTATATCGACCTGAACCGTGCCCTGAACGCTACAGCTTCGGCGCGCCAGGTGGCGGCTGTGCGGGCGCGGGTGCCGCAGCTTGCCCTGGCGGTGGCGCGCGGCCTGGCCGATTATCTGATTCTGAGCGAGGCCAGCACGTTTGGGCAGGCGCGACTGGTGGAATCGTGGGGAACCGCCCGCGCAGGCGGGCAAGAAGCGACCTGGGAACAGATCGAAAAGTCGACCCAGGTACTTCAGACCACGCTGGTCTATCTGCGCACGGCTGGCGTAGAGCAAGCGGCAACTGTCGGCAGTGATAAAGCGTACCAGGAAAACGGCGCGACGCCCGACATCAGTGACTTCCCCACCAGGCTGCTCTCTCCCACCAGCGCATCACACCCGCTGGCAGCAGCGTGGCCCGCAAGCAATGGAACTGCTGCTGGCTCTGCTCCGCTCAATCAGTATGCCGCCAACGGTGCGCACGCTGGCACCGATGAACTGGCTCAGCTTCCCCCCTTGGGAGAAGCCGAGGCGGGCGCTCGCGGCCAGTTTCGCGGGCCCTGGCGCTCGCCTACCGCCAGCCGCCCGGTGGATAGACCGCCGACGGTCTCCCGTCCCATCCTGCCCAGCGACGCGCAGCCGAGCGTGTCACCAGACGGAACGATCTCTCGGCCCATTCAGCCGATGCCTGTTGTTCCTCCAGCGCCAGCGCCGCAGCCTGCCGAGCCTCCTGATGCCTGGCAGGCACTTTTGAAGCGAGCCGAGGCCGAACAGCCTCCGGCGGAAGCGAAGCCGAATGGCGCGTCGGCCCAGCCTGAACTGCCTGAGCTTGATCTTCCTGAGTTGCCCGAGTCCTTTGCCACGCCGCGCGTGCTGGAGTTGCCGCCCGACCTTGCCGAACTCTATGGCGATTACCTGCGCGATTCCCGCGCCGCCAGCCTTGACCTGCCTGGCTCGTCCGAGGAGCCGGGCGCTGCCGACGCGCAGGCTGGGTCGGCAATTCCGGCCCTGCCTCCGTCGGAGACCGATGAAGAGGTCGATGCCCTGTTTACCGCGCTGACGAATCATATTGCCGCGCATGACCAGGCCGAAAAGTCTGCCGCTTCCCAACCGCTGGCTGGCCCGCCGAAGCCAGTCGATGCCGAACCCTCCCAGGAGGTAACGCCTCCCGCGTGGAACGGACCGCAGCGCACGGCTGACAAAGCATCTGGCGCTGCGCCTGCGAGCGCGCCCTCTTCTGGGCAAGGTGAAGGGCAAAGAGCGCCTGCTGCGCCCCCCAAAGGGATGACTGATGGCGATGTCATGATTTTTTCGCAGCTTCAGCATCAAATCTCCACCTGGGTCAAGATGGCGGCGGTAAGTCATCAAATCGACATCGCCGGGCGCGATGCGCCTGAACTGGTGGAGGAACTGCGCCGCACGGCTGCCCTGGAGGAAGCCGAACTTCAGGTGATAGAATCGCTAGTTGCGCTCTGCTATCGGGTGACTGCAACAAAGCAGGCAACGATGGACGATTACAAACAGGCTATGATGTTGTATCTGCTGCATCACCGTTCGCGGCTGGCGCTCTAACGTTTGTGAATAGTACCTCTTGACCCCTTCAAGTAGGAATGCTACAATCTCAGCCGTGAGGCCGCCTTGCTTTCGACTATCCTTCTGGTTGAAAGCGAGAAAAACCTGTATATCTTGTTCATGTGAAAATGCGCACCCTCGTAGCGTAGTATTCATAAGTAAAGGTTCCTTTGGGAAGAATTTTTGCTCTGTTGGTGCCCTGCTCAGGCGCGCTGCGGAGCCAGTCGTTGCTGTGATGTGCCGTTGCTTCGGGGGTGGCTGGTTGAAAAACTAGCTCCTCGCTGGTCTCTCCCATCATAGCTCGTGAACAATGCAGGAACACTTGTGAGAGTTGAGGATCGCCCAGTGCAGCAAACGGTGCAACAAATCGCCGATGTCGCTCAACGCATTACGGCAAACGTGGAGCAGGTGATTATCGGCAAAGGTGACGCGGTGCGGCTCACCTTGATCGCTGTTTTGTGCCGGGGTCATGTGTTGATTGAGGATGTGCCAGGCGTCGGGAAAACCGTCTTAACTAAAGCAATTGCAAAATCTATCGGATGCAGCTTTAAGCGTATTCAGTTTACTCCTGATTTGATGCCGCGCGATGTGACCGGGGTGTCTATTTATAACCAGAAGACCGGCAATTTTGAATTTCGCCCTGGTCCGATCATGAGCCAGTTTGTGCTGGCCGATGAAGTCAACCGCGCGACCCCGAAAACGCAATCGGCGCTGCTGGAGGCCATGGAAGAAACCCAGATGACCGTCGATGGCGAGACCTACCTGTTGCCGCAGCCCTTTATTGTGATGGCAACGCAAAACCCTATTGAATATGAAGGCACCTTCCCACTGCCCGAGGCCCAGCTTGACCGGTTTATGATGAACATCAGCCTGGGGTATCCTGGCCTGACGGATGAGGTGAGCATTCTTGACCGCCAGCAGCGCCAGCACCCCCTGGAGCAGATTGGGCAGATTATTGGGGCCGAGGAGCTTCAGGACATCCAGGCGATGATTCGCGAGATGCATGCCGATTCGTCGATTCGCGAGTACGTGGTTGCCATTGCTCAGGCGACGCGCCATCACCAGGATGTGTACCTGGGGGTCAGCCCGCGTGGTTCGCTGGCCCTCTTCCGCACGTCTCAGGCGCTGGCCGCGCTGCGCGGGCGCGAGTATGTGATTCCTGATGATGTGAAGGCGTTGGTCAAGGCGACGCTGACGCATCGTATTATTGTTGCGCCTGCGGCGCGCGTGCGCGGGGTCACCGCCAGCGCGCTTCTGGACGAGATTCTTGACAGCGTGCCAGTGCCCAAAGCCTGGGTAGGGAGGCGCTAGCGATGCGCCCCTGGCAGGCGATTGTGATCGCCATCATCGTGGCCTTTATGGCTTTTGCCACCGGCTGGCGTCCCCTGTATGTGGTGATGTATGTGCTGGTGTTTATGGTGGTGACCTGCTATTTCTGGACGGTCTTGAGCGTGCGCGGGCTGCGCTTTAACCGGGGCGCGCCCAGCGGGCGCGTGCAGGTGGGTGAAATCCTGGAAGAGCGCCTGGTACTGGAGAATCATCACTGGTTCCCCAAACTCTGGGTGCAGGTGTCCGATAATTCCACGCTGCCGGGCCATCACGCTGGGTATGTTGCCAGCCTGGGCGGCAGGCGGCGTGTTGCCTGGAAGTCGCGCACGATTTGCCGCCGACGCGGCAAATATACGCTCGGGCCGGCCATTGCGACGACGGGCGATCCCGTTGGCCTGTTTCGCCGGAACCTTCCCCTGTGGGCCGAACACTCTCTGGTGGTGTTGCCCATGGTGCTGCCGCTTTCACAGTTTTCGCTCTTTCCTGGCGGCATTCCTGGTCGCGGGCGTGGCTCGCAGCGCTCCCTTCAGACAACCACTAATGCTGCTTCCATTCGTGAATATGTCCCTGGCGACAGCGTCAACCATATTCACTGGCCCTCCACCGCCCGCACCGGCACGCTGATGGTGCGCGAGTATGAGCTTGACCCTACGCTTGATGCCTGGCTCTTCCTTGATCTGAACGAGGCGGTGCAGGCAGGCCAGGGGGATAGCTCGACGGAAGAATATGGCGTGACCATTGCCGCCACGCTTGCCGCCTATCTGCTGCGCCAGGATATTTCGGTGGGACTGGTCGTCAACGCTGGCCGACGCGACTTCGTACAGCTTGATCGTGGTGATCGCCAGCTTGACCGCATGCTTGAGGTGCTGGCCGTGGCGCACGCGGGCAGCGGTCCATCGCTGGCCGAAGCACTGGCGCTGGATGGCCTGCATTTCGCGCGCAACACGTTGGCAATCGTGATTACGCCTTCCTGGCGCGACGACTGGCAGCTTGGCCTGCGGCACCTGCAACGGCGGGGCGTGAAAACGGCGGTGATCTCGATTGACCCCAGCACGTTCGATGACTTGCCCAGCAGCCGTCAGGCGCTCAACAGCCTGGTTGATCTGGGCGTGCCCATGCTGCTGGTGAATCGCGGCGACCCGCTGCTGCGTGTCTTGGAGCAGGGGCCAATCGCCTGACGAATGCCGTTGGCACGCTATACGTTTCTTAGATTGTTTGAACATTTTTGCCCTGCCAGGCGTCTACTCTTATAAATGCAGCCTTCTGAAGTAGTAGAGTGACCATCTTTCGAGCAAGCGCGACTTGGCAGGGCATTGGTTCTCTGCCCGCGAGGAGTGTGCCCCCATGCAGGCCACCGTGCAAGAACGCAAATCTGAGGCGCTGCCGCCTCAGCCGAATCAACCCTCTTCAGGCTGGCAAAAAATTGCGCTCCAGCCAGAGGAAGGCTGGACAACCTTTATTTTCCTGGGGTTCGTGATCTACAGCGCGGTGTGGAGCATCCAGGTCGTGAACTGGGTGATTGGGTTGAATATTTTGACCTGGACGACCGCGCTGGGTCTGCTGCTGGGCTTCGTTGCCGCCAAGCAAAGCAGGCTCCAGCCCCTGCTGCTGCACGCGCTGACGATGGTGGTCGGCATCTTCTTCGCCTTCTGGATGACGGCAGTTGCCTATCATGCCAGTCTGGTCGCGCTCTGGACCCATTTTACCACCTGGCTGGCGAAGGTGTTCACCCCCAATGCAGCTACGGACGACGATGTCATGTTCCTGCTCTTCCTGGCGGTACTGAGCTTTATTCTGGCCTATGTGAGCGTCTGGCTGGTGTCGCGCACCCGTCGCCCCTGGCTGGTGATTCTGGCAACTTCGATTGTCCTGCTCATCAATCTCTCGTATGCCCCTGACGGCAATCTGATCTATCTGACGATTTTCTTGCTGGCCGGGCTGCTGCTGCTGGTGCGCTTTAATTTAAGCGAGTCGTTCCGCCAGTGGAAGCGCCGTTCGCTGCGCTATACCGCCGATCTGGGCTGGGATTTTATGGTGGCCGGGATGGTGTTTTCGGTGTTCTTGCTGGTGTTTGGCTGGATTTTACCGGAGGCCGGGCCGAATCAATCTCTTTCCGATGTCTGGAATGCGATGAGTAACCCCTGGGTGTCGGCGCAGCAGCTTTGGACACGGTTGTTTCAGGTGACCGGTGGCCCTGGCTCTGGGGCCTATTTTAGTAATCAGTTGCAACTGACGGGCAGTGTCGACCTGCCCAATGAAGTCATTTTGACCTACCAGACTAATGCCGAAGGCCCGTACCTGGCCGCCGTGACCCAGGATTATTTCGACGGGCATATCTGGAGTTCGACGGGCAATACCAATCGAACCTTCGATACCAGGCAGAACTTACCGGTCAATAAATCTTCCTATGCCCAGGTGAGCCAGAGCATCCATCTGGTCAATCCCCCTGGTGGCAGCCCGAATCAGTTTATCTTCGCTATGGCCGACCCACTGAGCTTTAGTGTGCCGGTGGGAATCACCCAGGATGGCAGCGGACCGACCTCCTGGTATGGGCGTGATCCGCTGGTGGGCGGAGAAAACTATAGCGTAACCTCTGCTGTCTCCACGGCTGATGAGAATGCGCTGAGCCAGGTGCCCTTGCCGCAAGATGCCCCAGGGAGCGCCTTCTCTTATCCGGCAGACCTGTTGGCGCGCTACACCCAGGTCCCCAACGATTTGCAAAGCGATCAGCAGATTCAGGACCTGGCGCGGCAGTGGACGGATGGGCAGACGACGATGTATGGCATGGCCCAGGCGATAGAGACGCACCTGCGCTCGGGCTACGCCTACAGCTTGCATAATGATAATCCGCCCAGCAATGAAGATGCGGTTGCCTGGTTCCTGACCCAGTCGAAGAAGGGGTTCTGCACCTTTTTTGCCAGTTCGATGGTGATGCTGGCGCGTCTGTTGGGTATGCCCGCGCGGGTGGCTTCTGGCTATACGGCGGGAACCTATGACAACAACGGCCATTATGTGGTGCGGGGCACCGATGCCCATACCTGGGCACAAATCTACTTCGCCCAGTATGGCTGGATTAACTTCGAGCCATCGGCAGGCTTCGCATCGGTGTCTCGTCCGCTGCCCAGCGTGACCCCCTCCGTGACCGCGACGACGGGCACCGGCAACACGCCAGGGGTAACCCCAACCAAACCCGGACGCGGCTTCGATGTTAACCCAGGAGATTCGGGTTCCAACTCGTTGCAATCTCAACAGAATGACCTCCAGGTGCGGCTGCTGCTCGGCGCGGGTGGCACGCTGGCGGTGCTGGTCCTCTTGTTCGGCGCAACCTCGCTGTGGTGGAGGCGGCTGTTCCGGGGCTTGAGTCCGGTGGCGCAGACGTTTGGGCGGGTGACGCTCCTGGCGGGCTGGGCCGGGATGAAGCCGCGACGCGCGCAAACGCCTTATGAATATATCGGCGAACTGGAAGAACGCCTGCCGGTTCAGGCTGGCTCGCTGCATCGTCTGGGCGAACTCTATGTAGAGGAGCGATGGGGCGCGCCCCATCGGAGTGAAGGCGCGCTGGCCGAACTGCGCCAGCTTTGGGCCCGCCTGCGCGGCACGTTAGTGCGCGCGGTGCTGCGGCGGCCCTCGCTGAATCCGCTGTATTGGTTGGGCCGACTGCGGCGCCGCCGAGGCTAAGCGTATCGTGTGCCAGGAAAGCGCGCCCAGCGGACGCGCTCTCCTGGCACAATTGCTTCAACTCCCTCTTGACTTTTCCTGGTTGTATGCCTTATACTTGGGATGACTTCACGAAAGGAGATGGGCGCATGCAAAGTGACGATCAAAACTGCGTTATCCTGCTCTGGCCGCGTGCCTTTGCGCCCTTCGCTGGGGCGTTGACCGTCCACAGCGGAGGTGGCCTCACTGGCCGCCGTGTGCCCGTCTCGCTGGCAGCTTGCTCTTACAAACCTTGACGCTTCCCACTCACTAGCAAGCTCCCACCCGTGGGCACACGAAAGATGCAGTGCCCGCGGGTTTTTTTGCCTCTGCAAGATACTCCTGTCGCCTGTATCTCTCTGCCCTCTCTGGGCGTGCGCCCAAGAGGCCCACCACTGTGTGAAGTGCGTTGCTTGTAAGGCTAAGAGCCAGTTCTGCGCCTGTCCGAAAGGACATTCACGCCAGGAAACACGAGTGCTACAAAGAGAAAGAGGCTAGATCGTCAGACATGCAAGAAAACGCCGCCCGAACGCTTTGTTGCTGACAGATGGTGTCAGGAATCATCAGGTACAGTTGAGATGCAGGGTTGGGCAGTAGGTATAGCCTATTCCGCCGTAATAGTCAAAGACAAAAAGAACAGTATTTCTAGTGACTCTTTCAAAGAGTTTGCCCGGACCGCAACGGCGCGGAGGGCAGGAGGGATAGTTCGATGGTTAGCCAGGGTTCAGCGCAACTGGATGCTTTAGAGACAGACCAGACAGGGAACGCTTCGAAGCGTGAGCCAGGCCAGCGGCGGGGCATGATTCAGATCACCCCAGAGTTGTTGCAGGAAGATGCGCTGGTGGTTTCGCACGTTTCCAAGCGCTTCTATAAGCAGCGGTCAATCGTCTCCCGGCTGAGGGCGCTGGGACCGGGCCAAAACCGGGGCAAAAGCGTCGGGCGAGTGGTACGGGCGGTGGATGATGTGACCCTGACGGTGAAACGCCGCGAGATTTTCGGCATTCTTGGCTCGAATGGGTCGGGGAAGTCGACCTTCATCCGGCTGATTTCAACCTTGCTCGTTCCCGACGAGGGGACGGTGCGCATCTTTGGCTACGATGTCGAAAAAGACGAGCGCGCGGTGCAGCGGCTGATCAATCGGGTGAGCGTGGACGCGGCGTTCTTTAAGAAGCTGAGTCCCTACGAAAATCTGATCTATGCCGCCCGGTTGTATGGAATGCCGGGCGCGCAGGCGCGCAAAGAGATATATGAGATTTTGCTGAGGTTGGGCATTAAGCCTGATCGCATCACGCAGGGTGTGGAGAATATGTCGCGGGGCATGCAACAGAAGGTGGCAATTGCGCGGGCGTTTCTGACTGCGCCAGTACTGCTGCTGCTGGATGAGCCGACGACGGGCCTGGACCCGCGCTCCAAAGAGGATGTGCAGGTCTTTGTGCGTGAACTGCGCGACACGCACGACGCGACGATTCTGCTGACGACGCACGACATGGACGAGGCCGACGCCCTGTGTGACCAGATCGCCATTATCGATGGCGGGCGCATTGTGGCGATGGATACGCCAGAGGGCCTTAAGCGCCAGGTCGGTGCTTTGGAAGGCAAGGATGGCCCGGTTACTTTGACCGATGTCTTCATGCACTTTACGGGACGCGATTGGGACGACTTTGAGGGTGAGGAGGAGGACGAGGAGCGCGACGACTAGCTCCATCGGGCTGCGCAACTGGACGCCCCCGATGACGCCAGTCGCGCGGCTGGCCTCGCTCCTTCCATCCGTCTAGTGAACACAAGGAGGAGCGAGCAATGCTCGACATAAGACTGCGAACGGTGGATCGGGTCTTTGCCCGCCACCCGAAACCATACACGCTGTGCGAGGGCTGCCTGATCCACGAGGATGACGTGCGCGCCATCTGGGCGACACCCATCTACGCGCTCAGCAGCGCTCAGGTGGAGTGGATCGTCGCGCAGACGGGACACTTCGATAACGACGCGATCCGCTACTACTGGCCCGCGATTCTGGCGCATCTGGTGCGCGAGCCAGTGCTCGGCGACTGGTGGGAGCCGCTCTTTGTCCGGCTCTACAGCTATCGCCAGAGCTTCACCAACGCCGAGCGCCAGGCGATTGAAGAGGTCTTGATAGACCTGCTGGCTGATCCCGAGGTGCAGCCAGTGGAGCAGGCGGTCATCGCGGCTTTCCTGGCCTTCTGGGTCGAAGAGTTGGGACTGGTGCCTGAACTCATCACCGAGAGTGTTCAGGAGACGTGGCGCTTGATTCTGGCCGAGCCGGAGCCGTTCGGTGAGCCAAGCGACCTGGAGCGGCTGTGGAACCTGGCGCGGTTACGGCTGGCTCCGGCTGGCTTGCGCGGGGTGCCGCTGGAGCGCTGCCTGCTGCTCGAAGAGTTGCTGGCAGGGCTGTGCTGTTCGCTCGTGTTGGTCTAACGGCTGTCGGCAAGGGGATGTCATCGCGCGATGACATCCCCTCGGCAGCAGTAAGAGAGATTACAGGAATAGTGATACGAGAACTGGAGGACAGACCCCCATGATGTTACCTGCTGGAGTCGTGCGCAACGCCCGCGCCTCCTACGCCTTCTTTGAACGCAACATGAACCTGACCAAACGCTACTGGGCCTGGGAAGCCGTTTGGTTGGTCTATAACATTGTCAATGCGGTCAGCGTGGTCTTTATCGGCGCGAGCGCGCCGGTCATCACGGGGAAACCGATTGATACCAACTATTTCATCCTCTATCTGATGATCGGGACGGTGGTCTGGAGTTATCTGAGCGTGGCCTTCGACCAGGTGACGGAAACGATCACTATTGAGCGCTGGGAGGGAACCATTGAGTATACCTTCATGGCACCCATTGCTCGCCTGACCCAGCTTCTGGGCAGTTGCCTTTTTGCCGTTGTACATGGCTTCTTCTTCGTGGCCGTGCAACTGGTGGTCATCAGCCTCTTCTTCCACCTCGACTTGAGCCACGCCAACATCCTCACCAGCGCGGGCATGATGCTGATTGGCAGCGTCTCCTTCATCGGCTTCGGCATTATGGCCGCGATTCTGCCACTGCTCTATACCGAGCGCGGCGCGCAGATGGCCTATATCATCCGGGCGCTGATTCTGCTGGTGTCGGGTGTCTACTATCCTGTCTCGGTGCTGCCGAGTTGGATGCAACCAATTGCGAGTATTTCGCCCGCTACCTATGTGCTGGATGGCATGCGCGCCGGCCTGCTGAATAATCAACCGCTGACGGCGCTGTGGGGCGACATCTGGCCGCTGCTGGTGGCCGGAGTCGTTAGCATCCCGGTGGGCATCTGGATTTTCCGCCGCGCCGAGCGCTATGCCAAGCGTACCGGCAAACTGAAGCGCAACGGCTAGCCAGCCGTTCACGGCATTGCAGGCGTCGGGGTGGGATATGCCGCCAGCATGTTCCGCCCTGGCGATTCTTAACGAATTGATTGCTCGATTGGCCGCTCCTATCACTGCTGATAGGACATTCTTGCTGGAGGTGTAAGCAGCGCATGCCGCATACCACAGATGCCCTGATGCACGGCTCTGACCAGGCTGAACAGCAGCCTGCCTTCGTTTCTGGTGTACAGGCAACCCAGACACCCGATGCCCGCCCGCTGGCGATCAAGACCGAGAACGTGAGCCGTGCATATAAACTGCGCAGGCAGAAGGATAGCAGGGGAGAGAAGCAAAAAACGCTCGTCGCTCTTAGCGGCGTCAATCTGGAGGTCTATCAGGGCGAGTTGTTCGGCCTGCTGGGGCCGAACGGCGCAGGCAAGACGACGCTCATCAAGATTCTGACCACCCTGCTGGCCCCCAGCGGCGGGACGTGCTATGTCGATGGCCTGGATGTTGTCAGGCAGGCCCAGGAGGTGCGGCGGCGCATCAGCATGGTCAGCGGCGGCGAAAGCAGCGGCTATGGCATCCTGACGGTGCGTGAAAACCTGTGGATGTTCAGCCAGTTCTATGGCGTCAGTTGGAAAGATGCGAACGAGCGCATTGCCCAGATGCTCAAGGTGGTGGAGCTTGAGAGCCACACCAACGCGCGCATCAGCGGCCTGAGCACCGGCCAGCGCCAGCGCATGAACTTCTGTCGTGGCTTCATCACCGACCCCAGGGTCGTGTTCCTCGATGAACCCACGCTTGGCCTGGACATCAACGCCGCGCGCATCGTGCGCCACTTCACCCGCGAATGGATGCAGCAGAACCCTGGACGCACGGTCTTGCTCACTACGCACTATATGGCTGAGGCCGACGAACTCTGTGATCGCATCGCAATCATCGATCATGGGACGGTGCTCGCCTGCGATACCCCTGCTAATCTGAAACACCTGCTCCAGAAACAGCCCGTTTTTGAGGTCAACGCCTCAGGTATTACCGAGCGCAGCATCGAGGCATTGGGCCACGCGCCTGGCGTGGTGCGCGTGATTGGCGAACCAGAGGAGGGTGGCAGCGCGTACAAGCTCAAGTTCATTCTTGAGGCTGAGGCGGCCATTGGCTCGGTGGTCAATGCGCTGACCGAGCAGCATGGCAACATCATCAGCCTTCAAAAGAATGAGCCAACGCTGGAAGATGTGTTTGTGGCGCTGGTGGGGCGCAGCCTGACAGCGGAAGATCAGGATGAGGGCTAGCTGCTCTGCCCAACAACGAGAAAACGGGACCATGAAAGGAGCCATGCTATGGGGAAAAGCACAGGGGTGGTGCTCTTCCTGCGCACGATGTATGCGCGCGCCTATCCGCGCGTGTTGGGCATGAACCGCGAGCCAAGCTGGGTATTCTTTGAAGTGGTGGTGCCACTTATCAATACGTCGGCCTTTGTCTTTCTGTACAAAGCGCTCAATGCGCCGCCAGCGTTTGTCGGCTTTGTGGTGCTGGGCGGCGCGATGGCGGCCTACTGGCTGAATGTGCTCTGGATGATGGCAACCCAGCTTTACTGGGATAAGCAAGAGGGCAATCTGGAACTCTACGTGCTGTCGCCAACGTCGCTGATGGCGATTCTGCTGGGCATGGCTGTCGGCGGCCTGTACGCGACCACACTGCGCGCCGCGACGATTGCCATCGTTGGCACGCTGATCTTTGGCGTGACCTTTAACGGCAGCCAGTGGGGCTTTGCCCTGCTGGTCTTTCTGGTGACGATGGTAGCGCTTTATGGGCTGGGGATGATTCTTAGTTCGCTCTTCTTGATGTGGGGGCGCGAAGGCTGGCAGATTGCGCTCTCGCTGACCGAGCCGGTCCAGTTTCTGTCAGGGATGAATTTCCCGCTCAGCGGCTTGTTTAACAGCATCCCTGGCGTGCTGACCATCTTTTCGGCTGTCATCCCGGTGAGTTTTGGGCTGGACGCACTGCGGCAACTGCTTTTTCCCGGCCAGATCATCGGTGTCTTGCCACCGGGCGTCGAGCTTGCTATTCTGGGTGGCATGGGCGCGGTCTTTCTTGTAGCCGCCTATGTGATGCTCAGGCATATGGAACGGCTGGCGAAAGTTGAGGCGCGTCTGAGCCTGCGCTGGCAGTAAAGGAGCAAAAACATGCTTGAGGCTGTGCGTCGGCCTGCACGCGGCGTCTCGCTGCGCGAGAGTGTGCGCGAAAGCGCGCGCACCTTTCGCGTTGCCGTCTGGCTGGGCTGGCAGATCGAAAGCAGTTGGGCTGACCCGTTCGTCTTCTTCAGCTTCACCATCTTGCGCCCGCTGGCAACGGCGTTGATGTTGCTGGTGATGTATCAGATCGTCGCGCAGGGTCAGAGTGGCGGCTTCTTCTCGTATCTCTATCTCAGCAACGCCTTCTTTGTGCTGGTGATTCAGGCGATGGCCGGGGTGGTCTGGACGATCTTTGATGATCGGGAGAATTATCGGATGCTGAAATACATCTATACGTCTCCCGCGCGCAAGTTCCCCTATCTGATTGGCCGCGCGATGGGCAAAGTTGCGATTGCGATGCTGACCATCCTGGTGTTGTTGACGGTGGGGATCGTCTTCCTGGGTCTGCATCTCAACGCGGCTCAGATCGAGTGGGGCTGGCTGATTGTCTATTTCTTGCTGGGAATGGTGGTGCTCATCAGCCTGGGAATCATTCTGGCTGGCGTTGGGCTGGTGGTTGCCCGGCATGGTGGATCGATTGGCGAGGTGGTTGCGGGAATGCTGCTGCTGTTCAGCGGCGCGTATTTCCCTCCAGATATTCTGCCGCCTGTGCTGAAGCAGGTGACGCTGGCGCTGCCTATTACCTACTGGCTGGAAGCCATGCGCCGCACCCTGAACGGGGGAATCATCACTGCCACCTATCCTGATGGGCACGGCGCTTTCATCACTGGCCCCGTCAGCCCACTGCTGGCGCAGTTCGATAACTGGCAACTGCTGCTCATCCTATTGCTAAGTGCGGTGGGAAGCGCGGTGGCGTCGTTTTTCTTCTATCGCTGGATTGAATTCCAGGCGAAGGAACGCGGCATGATCGATCGGCTGACCGGTTATTGAGTGAGCACAACACCACTCCCCGTTGGATAAGAAGTCCAACGGGGAGTGGTGTTGTGCTCTTGCTCGCGCTGGCGCGTTATTGGGGCGCAGGGAAGAAGGAGTTGACGCGCATAGCCAGACCCTGGTCGCCTTCCACCTTGAGCTTGCCCGTCATGAAGGCGTTGATGGCGTTCAGCTTGCCCGAAGCGATTGCCAGCCAGTCGGCAGTGGCAAGCTTGAAGCGCGTCGTGGGGGCGTCAACGCCGCCGTCGATCAGTTCGCACGTGTCGTTGGCAATTTTCAACGCCCAGGTGCCGCCGCCCTCGCCGGAAAGCTCCCACTGGAGGGTGGCATTCACGCCTTTGGCTTGCGCGGCGTTGAAGTGTTCCTGCATGTACGTAAAGGTATCTGCGGCTGATACTTGGTCCATCGATCTTTGCTCCTTCTGTCCTCTGTATTGGTCCTATGGTTTAAAGGCTCAGGCTTTATCGCCGATGCCTGGGGCCACATAGTGAAACGTTGTGTCCTGTGTTATTTGAGCAATTCGCGGGCGATCACCACGCGCTGAATCTGATTGGTGCCCTCGTAAATCTGGGTGATCTTGGCATCGCGCATCATGCGCTCGACTGGGTAATCTTTGATGTAGCCGTAGCCGCCCAGAAGCTGGACGGCATCCGTCGTCACTTCCATGGCGGCATCGGAGGCAAAAAGCTTTGCCATCGCTGAATAGCGGCTCACATCGCTTTCGCCGCGATCAATGCGCTCGGCCACATCATAGACGAGTAGACGCGCCGCCTGCACCTTGGTTGCCATATCGGCCAGCATGAATTGAAGGCCCTGATTTTCGGCGAGTGTATGGCCGAACTGCACGCGCTCTTTGGTATAGTGGACGGCGAAATCGATCGCGCCCTGCGCCACGCCAACGGCCTGCGCGCCGATGCCTGGTCGGGTGCGATCTAAGGTCATCAGCGCAATTTTGAAGCCATCTCCTTCGTGGCCCAACAGGTTTTCGGCGGGCACCTCGCAGTCCTCGAAGAGCAGTTCGCCTGTCTGCGAGCCGCGAATGCCCATCTTCTCTTCAATCTTGCCGATGCTGAAACCGGGATAGTCCTTTTCCACAATAAAGGCGCTGATGCCGCGCGTGCCCTGTGCGGGATCAGTGACGGCAAAGACGACGTTGACCTGTGCCAGCCCGGCGTTGGTGATAAAGCGCTTGGAGCCATTGAGGATGTATTTGTCGCCTTTTTTCACCGCAGTTGTGCGCATGCCCGCGGCGTCGGAGCCGGACCCAGGCTCGGTGAGACCATAGGCCGCCAGCCATTCGCCGCTGGCGCAGCGCGGGAAGTAGCGGCGCTTCTGGTCATCGGTGCCGACCAGGGCGATGGGCAGCGTGCCAAGCTGCTGGACAGCCAGAATCAGCGAGGTGGTAACACAATATTTCGCCAGTTCCTCGATGACCATCACAATCGAGAGCTTGCTGGAGCCGATGCCCCCATATTCTTCGGGGAAGGGCATGCCCAGGATGCCTTGCTCGGCCAGCAGGTCTTTGATGTCCCAGGGGAACTGGCCGCTGGCGTCGATGTCGGCGGCGCGCGGCGCGACTTTTTCGCGGGCCAGTTCGCGCACCACATCCAGCATCATTTTTTCTTCGTCAACAAGCTGCACTGCCATCGTGTGCTCTCCTTTGAGACTGGGGCCGGGGCTATGGGCATCAAGCAAACACACCTGTACAGGCGACATAGCTCTTACAGGGCATCTAGCCCTATAAGAGTATAAAGGGTCGAAGTATGCGGCGTCAACCGCAACGCGGTGGGAAACGTTCAGGCGCATCTGCCAAGAGGGCTGTGTAACGGTTGCGGAGAGCGCCTGAACGTGATATAATACGTCAGAAAACGAAGGGATGTATGTAAGAAAAGTGGGTGCCCCCCACTTTTCTGCTTGGATAGACCATTTTTGGTGTGGCAGGGCCGAGGAGTTCTTCCGGCAGACTGCCGGTGGGAGGGTGGCAGCATGAGAAGTGAATTTCAGGCTGCGATCTCGCAGCTAACTTCAGAGAAGAAGCTCCCGCAGGATGTGGTGATGGAGACCGTTGCCAAAGCCCTGCTGGCGGCTTACCAGAAGAGTACGGGGCGTGGGAATAACGTCCGTATCGAAGTAGACAAGCGGGGAGACATCCGCATCTGGGCGGCAAAGCATGTCGTCGCGGTGGTTGGCGATGCCAACGAAGAGATTTCGTTGGGCGAAGCGCAGCAGTTGAATCCGAAAGCCGCGCTGGGTGAGATGATTGAGGTCGAATCACCAGCCATCTTCAACCGCATTCCTGCGCAGACGGCCAAGCAGGTGATCTTGCAGCGTATCCGCGAGGCCGAGCAGGAATACCTGTACGAAAGCCTGAAAGATAAGCTGGATGATCTGGTGTTGGGCATCATCGTGCGTCGCAGCGACAAAGATAAAGATGCCTGGGTGCTTGATTTGAATGGGGCCGAGGCGCTGCTGGAAGCGCGCGAGCAGGTGCCAGGAGAAAAGTACCGCATTGGTCAGCGCCTGCGTGTCTACGTGTATGATATTCGTAAGAGCCAGGGACGTGGCCTGCAAGTGATGGTCTCGCGTACCCACCGCAACGTGGTCAAGCGGCTATTTGAGCTGGAAGTGCCAGAGATTTTTGATGGCTACGTCGAGATCAAGGGCATTGCCCGCGAGCCAGGCAGTCGCTCGAAGGTGGCCGTCTGGGCGCGCCAGGAAGGGCTTGACCCGATTGGCTCGTGTGTGGGCGTGCGCGGCACACGCATTAATAATATCGTCAACGAACTCAACGGCGAAAAGATCGATATCATCCTGTGGGACGCTGATCCAGCGACGTATGTCGCCAACGCGCTCAGCCCGGTGAAGCCGCAGCAGGTTGATCTGCGCGAGTCGGACCATACTGCCCTGGTGACGGTGGCCGAAAAGCAGCTTTCGCTCGCCATCGGTAAGGATGGGCAGAACGCCCGTCTGGCGGCCCGTCTGACGGGCTGGCGTGTCGATGTCCTCAAGCCCGGCGACCAGGCGCGCGAGGAAGACATTGCGAAAGCTGGCGCGGAGAAAGAAGGGCTGGAAGAACAGGCGTCGCGCAACGTGCAGGTGGGTGGCCTTGATCTTTCTGGCCTTGATCTGGACGCTTTTTAGCGCCTGACCTGTTCAACGCCGTTGAACCCAAACAGGGAAGTATCATCATACGTCTGCTCTTGATAAAGAAGGGAGGCAGTGAGGTGGCTGGAAACGCTGCTCAGGCCGCGCAGGGGAAGCGCGCGAATGCTCCTAAGCGCCCCAAGCATGTGCCCCAGCGCACGTGCATCGCCTGCCATCAGGTGAAGCCGAAGCGGGAATTGCTGCGCATTGTGCGCACCCCGCAGGGCCATGTTGAAATGGACCCGACAGGCAAAAAGTCAGGTCGGGGAGCTTATCTCTGCGCGACGCGCTTGTGCTGGACGACGGCGCTGAAGAAAAAGCGTCTGGAGCAAGAACTCGAAACGACGATCTCTGAGGAAGATCGCGCCGCGCTGGAAGCCTATATCACCACCTTGCCATCAGCCGAGGCAGCGCCTCGCGCCGTGGCAGCATCGTCCGAGCGAGCGCCATAGCGCGCAGTGCCTGTGGTGGCGCGGCCTGGCGTATGCAAGGTGTTTCACCTGGAGCGCCAGAAGCGTCGTCACTCGTCTGTATGTGCCTGTTTCAGTACCGTATCCATGTCAATGTATCGTGAGTGTGTCCACGTTGGACCGTCTAAACAATCCCGCAGAGAGGTTGACAGCCCGCGCGGGGAGGCAGTTATGGCAAGCCGATGTTTGCGATGTGAATAGCATGTTAAACAAGCTGCGCGAATCGACCAGAGCCGCATAACTGCATCCCTTCGGGGCTGGCCTCTCTTTGTGGAGAGCGCCAGCCCTATTATTTTTTGGCCGATCCTTTTTCAGCGCTATTATTTTCAAAGATCGATAGCTGTACCTGTAGCCTGGGCTGAGGTTGACACAGCATCGAAGGAGGTAAGACATGACGCAGCGTCCTGCTAATTTGGAACATCCTGAAGGTTCGGAGAAGGAGCCTCGCTCGACCCCTCCCTCTCGATCAACCCAGCGACGTTCAACCGGAACGCCGTCCAGCCCACCAGCGCAGAGCGAGACAGCAGCGCGCCCCACAGGCCAGGGTGTATCCCCCGGTGGAAATTATGCTTCCCGGCCAGGGGGCCAGGGTGCTGGAAATGCCCCAGCGCGCCCCGCGAGCCAGGGCGCGCCTTTCAATCGGCCTCCGGCTGGTGGCGCGCCGCGTGCGGGCGCACCCGAGCAGGGAAATCGCTCATCTTCTGGCCCGGTGCCCTATCGCCCGGCCTCGTCTGGACCATCCCGCCCGGGGCAGGGAGGCTATGGGCAGCGCCCGGCTGGGCCTGGCGGCCAGTCATACAACGGCGCAAATGGAAACGCCGGACGGCGGCCATCTGGCCCGCCATCCGGGCGCGGGCGGCCTCAGAATGGTCGCTCGGGCGGGCGCTCCAATGATCGCCGCCCGTCGGCGGGTGGGCCGGTGAATGGTCAGGGGCGCGCGGCAGTAGCGGTGAAGCCCAAGCCGACCGAGCCGGTGGCGATTCCGCCACAGATTCCTGTGCGTGATCTGGCTGCGCTGCTGGAAGTGGCTCCGATGGAGATCATTCGGGAGTTATTCAAGCACAACATTCTTGCCAATATTAACCAGGTGATTACCTATGAATCCGCCGCGATGGTCGCGAAGGAACTTGGCTACGAGACGCTGGAGGCCGCACCGCCGCCGACACAGAGCGCCCAGAAGCCCGAAGCCAGCGCCCCGCACCACGAGGCGCATATGGTCCATCGGCCACCCGTGGTGACGGTCATGGGCCATGTCGACCATGGCAAAACGTCGCTGCTGGATACCATTCGCAAGACGCGCGTGGCCGCAGGCGAGGCTGGCGGCATCACCCAGCACATCGGCGCGTATCAGGTGGAAGTCAACGGCAAGAAAATCACTTTCCTGGATACGCCTGGTCACGAGGCGTTTACCGCCATGCGCGCGCGCGGCGCGCAGGTGACGGACATCGCGGTGATTGTTGTTGCCGCCGATGACGGCGTGATGCCCCAGACATTGGAGGCAATTGACCACGCGCGCGCAGCCAAAGTGCCGATCATCGTCGCGCTCAACAAGATGGACAAGGTGGGCGCGAATCCCGATCACGTGAAGAGCCAGTTAGCTGATGCCGGGGTGGTCATCGAGGAATATGGCGGCGACGTGGTCTGCGTGCCGGTTTCGGCGCGGCAGAATACCGGAATCGATGAACTACTTGACATGATCTTGCTGGTGGCCGAGGTGCAAGACCTGAAAGCCAACCCACAGGCCAAAGCGCTGGGCACGATCATTGAGTCCAGGCTGGACAAGAGCCGGGGCGTTTCGGCGACGGTGCTGATGGAGCAGGGGTCGCTGAAGGTCGGCGACATTGTGGTCGTCGGCGCGATCTTTGGCCGCGTGCGTGCGATGTTTGATGACAAAGGCAAGCAGCTTAAGAAGGCTGGCCCCAGCATGCCCGTCGAGATTCTTGGTCTGCCAGAAGTGCCCAGGGCCGGTGATCGCCTGGAAGAAATGGCTGATGAAAAGGCCGCCCGTGCGCTTGCTACTCAGCGTGCCCAACTCCAGAAAGTGGAGAGTGCTGGCGGGACACGCGCCATCAGCCTGGATAGCCTTTCTTCCGAGATTCAAGCCGGGAAGGTGAAAGAGTTAAATCTGCTCATCAAGGCCGATGTGCAAGGTTCACTGGAGGCGATCAAGCCCATGCTGGAGCGCCTGGGCGAAGAGACTGCGAAGGTCCGGCTCTTGCATGACGGCGTAGGCAACATTTCGGAAACCGATGTGCATCTGGCCTCGGCCTCCAATGCGGTCATCATTGGCTTCAACGTCAAGATCGATTCGGCGGCGCAGCGGCTGGCTCAGAACGAGGGCGTTGATATTCGCTCCTACGATGTCATCTATAAACTGGGTGACGATATCGAGGCGGCCCTCAAGGGCATGCTCGAACCGACCTATCGCGAGCAGGTGGATGGACATGCAGAGGTCTTGCAGCTTTTCAAGGTTGGCAAGACGACCATCATTGCGGGCTGTCGCATCACCGATGGCAAGCTGGCGCGCGCCTCGCAGGCGCGTGTGCTGCGCGGTGGCAAAGTGATCTTGACCGGCCAGATTGCCTCGCTCCGGCGCGGCAAGGATGATGTGCGCGAGGTCGCCAGCGGCTTTGAGTGCGGCGTGACGATTGAAGATTTCAATCAGTTTGAAGTTGGCGACATCATCGAGGCATTTTCTAAAGTGAGGGCATAGGGCCTTCTGAGATGGCTGGTGGGAAAGCGGCGCTGCCCCAGCGCCAGCCTCGCTTTCCCTGCCTTCTGGCTTGAGCGCTGGCCTTAGCAACCTTCAGGGAGGTGGTTCTCATGACGACATGGCGGCAAGAACAACTCGCCGAGGTCATTGCCGAAGAGTTGAGCGACCTGATTCGCATGCGCATGAAAGACCCGCGTATTGGTTTTGCCAGCATCACCGATGTGGAGCTTTCGGGCGATCTGCGTCACGCAAAAGTGTTTGTCAGTGTCCTGGGCACTCCCGAAGAGCAGCGGGCAACGCTGCAAGGTTTGGAGCATGCGGCAGGGTTCCTGCGCCATGAACTGGCGCAGCGCCTCACGATTCGCTATACGCCAGAAATCTTGTTCCGCCTGGATGAGTCTATCGAGCGCGGAACCCGTATCCTTCAGTTGATCCATGAGATGGAAGCTCAGGGCGAAGGTGCTCCGGCTGGTGAGACGGTGCGTGAGCCAGCGCCAGCAATGGATGGGCAGGAACAGCCCTCCAAGCGCCGCGCGCCGCAGCGCAGCGAGCAACCATGATGACACAGCCTGCTGGACAGTCTGGTTCTCCCGTTGAACATCTCGATGGAAAGCAGGTGCGCGCCGCCTGGGCGTTGATGATGAACGCCAGGCGGATTCTCCTGCTCGCCCACGAACACCCCGATGGCGACGCGCTTGGGTCGGCGTTGGGGCTGGCCTTGGTGCTGCGCGGCTTTGGCAAGACCAGCGTGGTGGCCTGCGCCGACCCGCCGCCACCAGTCTATGCCTTTGTGCCTGGCGCGAGCGAGGTGCAGACCGATCTGGGCGACGAGTCCTTTGATCTGGTAGTTGCCCTGGACGCTGGAGACCTCAGCCGCTATGGGGCGCTCTATGAACGCCACCGCGCCTTGCTGGACCACGCGCGAATAGTTAATATCGATCATCACGTCACTTCGCAGGGCTGCGGTGAGGTGAATATCATCGATGTCGCGTCGGCAGCCACAGCAGAGATCATCACGCTGATGCTGATGCAGCTTGATGTCTCAATCTCGCGCGACGCTGCCGTGTGCTTGCTGACGGGCATCGTTACCGATACGCGCGCCTTTGAGTTCAGCGCCACAACGCCGCGCACGCTGGAGGCAGCGGCGCATCTGATGCGCGCCGGTGCAGTCCCAGCCGAGATCGTGAAGCCGGTCTATCGCATCAATTCGCTGCCAAAGGTGCGGTTGTGGGGGCATGTGCTGAAGGCGGTTGAAAGCGCGGCGGGTGGGCGGCTGGTCTGGTCATGTCTGACGCAAGACATGCTCCAGCAGAGCAGCGCGACGGCTGACCTGGACGATGGCCTGCCCAGCTATCTGATCGATATTCAAGGGGCGCAGATTGCGGCGCTCTTCAAAGAGCATGCCGATGGCTACCCGCGCGTCAGTCTGCGCACCGTTCACCCCTATGATGCCGCCGCGCTCGCCGCGCATTTTGGCGGCGGCGGCCATGTGCGCGCCGCTGGCTTCACGTTTCAGGGCACGCTGGCCGATGCCCTGCATGTCGTGCTGGCCTATCTGGAACAACAGTTACAAGAACAGCAGCCCCTCTGATATTCGGGTTAAAAGCATGGATGGGATTTTTAACATCGACAAAGCCGTTGGCATGACCTCGCACGATGTGGTGGCCCGCGTGCGGCGGCTGACCAGGCAAAAGCGTGTGGGCCACGCGGGCACGCTGGACCCGGCGGCCAGCGGCGTCTTGCCGATTTGTCTGGGGCAGGCAACGCGCGTCGCCGAATACCTCAGCGAGAGCGGCAAAGCGTATCGGGCGGTCGTCATTTTGGGTGCGGTGACGGATACCTATGATGCCGAAGGCGAGGTGCTGCGCAGCGCACCCGTTGATCTGACGCTCGACCAGATTGCTGCCGCGCTGCCAGCGTTCCTGGGGCCACAGATGCAGCTTCCCCCGCTCTATTCTGCGATCAAGCTCGGCGGGCAACCTCTCTATAAGCTGGCGCGCGCCGGGATCGAGGCAGAGCGTCAGGCGCGGCCTGTCGTCCTCTATCGGCTTGATCTGCTGGACTGGCAGCCGCCCGCGCTGACCCTGGATGTGGAGTGCAGTAAAGGCACCTATATTCGCTCCCTGGCATATGACCTGGGCGAGCGCCTGGGCTGCGGCGCGCACCTGGGCGGGCTGGTGCGCCTGCGCAGCGGCCCATTTACGCTGGATGACAGCCTGACGCTGGAGGAGTTGGCGGGGGCATTGGAAGATGGAAGCTGGCCCAACTACCTTTATGCCCCTGACGAGGCGCTGCTTGATCGGATGGCGGTGATTTTGGGACCGGCTTCAGAAAAGCGCCTGCTGCTGGGCCAGAGTCTGCACGTCCCTGCACCGACCAGTCTGCATCTGTCGGAAGAGGAATCTTCGACGTCCGAGGCTCCGCTCTTGCGTGCATATTCCACCGATGGCCGTTTTCTCGGCATCTTGACCTGGCAGCCCGCCATCAATGCCTGGCATCCACAGAAGGTGCTCAACAGCGTACCGGTGGAATAGCCTGGCATGTTAATGGCCTCTCTAGTAGCCACGGGGCCTGCTGTTTCTGGCGAATGGCCGAAACAGAGAAACTCTGACAGCAGTGTATCCGTTATAGCATGTGGTACGGAAAGAAGAGCATGCTGCTGCTGTTTGCTGAGGAGAGCAGATGTGAACTAGCTCACAGGTGCGCCGATTTCTTCCGTTTTCGGGGCGCGCTCTGCGGAAGTCTATGGTACGATAGCGTTATTGTGGATGAGCAGTTGAACAAGAGATGATCGCAGCACGCTACGCAGGGCTACTGATTGCGGGGACTGTGCTGCTGTGGTAGTATGACCTTGGGGGGCGAAGAAGCATCGATATGCAGGTTATTCGTGATCTAGCAACACTTACACCGGATACGCCAGTGGCGCTGACCGTTGGCGTCTTCGATGGCATTCACCAGGGACATCAGTATCTCATCCAGCAGACAGCCCAGGCTGCGGGAGCTATGGGCGGCAAAGCCGGAATGATTACGTTCTGGCCGCATCCGCTGGAGGTGCTGCACCCTGAGCGCCAGATCAGCTACCTGACGATGCTGGAAGAAAAGCTGGACTTTCTGGCAACGTTGGGTACGCTTGATCTGGTGGTGGTGCTGCCCTTCACGTCGCAGCTTGCGGCCACCTCGGCAGGCGATTTCATCGATATGCTGCTAAACCATCTGAAGCTGCGCGTGCTGGTGGAAGGCGCTGATTTCGTCTTTGGGCATAACCGCGAAGGCAACATGGCATTTCTGACCGCTTACGGACAAACGCACGGTTTTGCGGTGCAAACCATCGATTTGCAGCTTGCCGACGCGCAGCGCATCAGCAGCACCAGCATTCGCGCTTTGCTGGCCGATGGGCAGGTGGAAGGGGCGATGGGGTTGCTGGGCCGGCCTTACAGCGCGCGTGGCGTGGTGGTGCAGGGCGATCAGCGCGGGCGTTTGCTGGGCTTTCCAACGGCCAATCTGGAGATTGACCCGCAAAAGATTCTCCCGGCTGATGGGGTCTATGCCGTGCGCGTGCGCATTGATGATGCGATCTATTCCGGCGCAACCAATATTGGCATGCGCCCAACCGTAGATGGAACCAAACATCTCACCGAAGTTCATGTGCTGGATATGCAGCGTGATCTTTATCGGAAAGAACTTGAAGTACAGTTTATTGCGCGTTTGCGCGGCGAGCGCCGTTTTGCTGGCATAGAAGCTTTGCAGGCGCAGATTGCCGCTGATGTCCAGCAGGCTCGCGTGGTGCTGGGACAGTACACCGCACGCGAGGCAGAGAGGGGTGAGAGCGGTGAACGTGCTCTCGAAGTTTGAGTCGTTCATGACGACGCTCGTAGAAGGGAGCTTTGGCCGCGTGTTCCGCGCGAAATTGCAGCCCGTGGAACTCAAGCGCAAGCTGGAGCGCCACATGGAAGACCACCTGCTCATCATGGGCGAGGGTCGCCGCCAGGCGCATAACTTCTATGATGTGGCGCTCAGCCAGAAGGACTATGATGGCCTGAGCACCTGGCGCGCCCTGATTCCTGAACTCCAGCAATATTTGATCGAAGTGGCCCGTGAACGCGGCTATACGCTGACCACCAAGCCGGTGGTGAAGCTGCACGTTGACCCGCATATGATTGTGGGCAATCTGCACATCGAGTCGCATCTGGTTGATTCGCATCATCCGGCGCAGAACGCCAATGAGGCTCAGGCGCTGGCAGGCCCGGACGCGCCGATGCAGACGGTGACGATTGACGTCTCCGAAGGGTTCAAACAGGCGATGCTGGAGGCGCAGCAAGCCCAGGCTCGCTCGCGCGCGCCCGTTGCGCCCCAGGGAAACCAGCCCTATCCGCTCGCTTCAGACTTCCAGCAATATGGAGCGCAGGGCGGGGCTGCGCCCTACATGCCCCCGGTGGCTCCTTCGGCGCAGATGCCGCAGGCAGTGCTGCGGCTGCGTCGCCGTGGAGGCCAGGCGGGCGCTGAGCAGGTGTATCGGCTGGACCGCGAGGTTATCCAGATTGGCCGCCATGTTTCCAATGATATTGTCGTCAATGATCGGCGCGTCTCGCGGCATCATGCTCAGGTGCGCTACGAAAATGGGCGCTTTGTGATCTACGATCTGGGCAGCTTGAACGGGATTGGCATCAATCGTACAACCGTGCGCCAGCATTCGCTGCGGGATGGAGACCTTGTCTCGGTTGGAAGTTATGACTTTATTTTTCACCAACGGAGGTAAGAGCAGCCCTCATGGACTTACAGCTTGATCAGTTCTTATTTATCCTGCGCATCGTGCTGGTCGCGCTTATCTATCTCTTCCTCATCCAGCTTATCTTTGTTGTTCGCCGCGATCTGGTTCGGATGTCAAGTGGGGCGGGAACAGCGCGCGTTGGCACGACCGCGACCAAGGGGTTAGGCGTCCTTATTGTCGTCAAACCGGGGCCAATGCCGCTCAGGCCAGGCCATCGCATCGAAATGGAGCCGGTGACGACGATTGGGCGCGGTCCGACCAATACGATTGTGTTGGAAGATAGCCGCATTTCCAGCGAGCATACGAAGCTCACCTTTCATGATCGGCAGTGGTGGGTTGAGGATATGGGCAGCCGCAACAAGACATTTTTGAATGGCAGCCAGGTGCCGACAGGTCAGGCCGTTCCGGCTCGCCCTGGTGATTTGCTGGTGCTGGGGCCAATGGATGGTGTGGTGACCTTCAAATTCGGCGTTTAAGTCCACATGAGAGCATTCCAGCTTCTGACACAGGGGCTGCAATGTGTTTTTCGGTAAGAGGGTACGATGATTCAGGGGATACGCCGCTATCGCTGGCGCGAATTGCAACTGCTGATCTTGCCTGCGCTGTTCATGCTGACCGGCATGACGATGCTCATCCTGGTCGACAGCAACTCTCAGAAGGTCAGCCTGCCGACACTCGATAGTCTGGTTCCGGCGATTGGTTTGATTGGCGCGCTGCTGGGGATGCATATTCTCCTGACCATTCTGGTTCCTCAAGCCGATCAAGTCCTTTTCCCGATTGCTGGCTTGCTCAGCGCCCTGGGGGTGCTGATGGCCCTGCGCCTTGGACCATCGCTTAATCCGCCAGTGAAGGACCTGGGGTCAAAGCAGTTACTCTGGCTGCTGCTTGGGCTGCTGGCCTGTCTCTTGACGATCTTATTCACCCGTCGCGGGCTGCTCTTCCTCAGCCGCTATAAGTATACGTTTGCCGCGTTTGGAATCTTACTGGTGGGCATCAGTGTGGTGCGTGTCTTTACCTCGCATATCAATTTCGACAGCCCCACGCATGATGAATTGAATCTGCCTGGCGGTATCCCATTTCAGCCCTCTGAACTGCTCAAGATTTGTCTGGTCATCTTTTTTGCGGCCTATGTGGCTGAAAATCGCGAGATTCTTGGCGAAGGCGGTCCCAGGCTGGGCTTCATCTCTGCGCCGCCGCTGAAGCAGTTTGGCCCGCTGTTGCTGATGCTCGGCGTCGCTATGGTGCTGTTTGTGACGCTGCGCGAACTGGGCCTGGCGCTGCTGATCTTCGGCATCTTTTTGTCGATGCTCTACCTGGGCAGTGGCCGCATCCTCTATGTCATCTGGGGAGTGGTCCTGTTCGCTGGTGGCGCGCTCGTCTGCTATAAGCTCTTCACCTATGTCCAGGCGCGTGTCACCGTGGTGGGGATTGATTGCAACTCCACTGACCCGGTAACCCGTCAGATTATTCTGGGACCGGCCTATCAAATCTGCCAGGGCTTGATCGCCATTGGCTCCGGTGGCGTGTTTGGCACCGGCCTGGGTCTGGGCAGCCCCACCAATGTGCCCGCAGTCCAGACCGACTATGTGTTTGCGGCAGTCAGCGAGGAGTTTGGGCTGCTGGGCGTTATGGCGCTGCTGGGCATCTATATCATGCTGATTCATCGCGGCTTTCGCATTGCCGCCCGTGCCAAGACGGCGTTCAATCAACTGCTGGCCGGTGGATTGACGGCGGTCTTTGCCATCCAGACGATGATTATCATCGCCGGCAACCTGAAGCTGATGCCACTGACCGGCATTCCCCTTCCCTTCATCACGTATGGTGGTAGCTCGCTCATCGCCAACTACATCATCATTGGCCTGCTGCTGCGCATCTCTGCCACGGAAAGCACCTGATTGGCTGCAACCTTGTGGGCCGCCTCAGCGTAAAGTTTTTCAGAAGAGCATCACGAACCAGCGACCCCTGCGCCGCAGGCTGGCGCTGGTTTGGGGAAATATTTTTGCGCAAAAAAGGGGAAATATATGCTATTGACGCTGGTTCTGGGAGCAGCGCCCTTTGGGGTGGTCTTTGATGTTGGCTGCATCGAATGGATTATTGCCGGACTCATCGGCGGGTGGTTGGCAGGGTTGATTGTGCGCGGCAGAGGCTATGGATGTGTCGGTGATATTTTGTTGGGGGTTGCTGGCGCCTTTGTGGCGGCTATCCTCTTGCAAATCTTCGCGCCGGGCTTGATCAACGGCGGCGTGTTCCGTTTCACCGGAACCGCTGTGCTGGCCTTCCTGGGCGCGCTGCTGCTAGCCCTCATCGGGCGGCTGATCGGTGGCAACCGCACAAGCCGATCACGCTAAGTGATGGATGGCGAAAGGCAGGCGGGCTTGTGAGCCATACCCCCGATAAAAGTTTTCTGACCGATGGTGAGAAAGCCCTAGCCATGCCTCTGCTCTCCGTCACGCAAAGTCCGATCATCGCGCCCAGCGGCGACATTCATGATTACGTAACTCTGGCAACCTATGCGTGGCGAAATCCGGATTCGCCCGATGGGTTGCCTTACATCATACGTGATGGCGAGACGAACCCCGAAACGGAGAGATACCCTGATCGGAAAAATGTAGAGCTGCTCATTACATCCATCAGGCATCTGGCTTCTGCCTATCGCGCAAGCCAGGATGAACGGTATGCCCGCAAAGCCATCGAACTGCTTGGCGCCTGGTTTTTAGCGGGCGAAACCCGAATGAATCCAAACCTGAACTATGCCCAAATAGTGCCTGGGCACAACAATGGGCTGGGCACTGCGGCAGGTATCATTGAAACACATAACTTTGTGGACCTGCTTGAATCTTTGGAGAAACTGGAATCATCAGCAAGCGTTACCCCTCAATGTAAAGACCCTCTCAGCCAGTGGCTTACGGACTATCTCTCCTGGCTGCAAACCAGCCCCAACGGTCTTCAAGCAGCGCAATTTAAAAATAATCAACTGACCTGGTACCTGGCCCAGCAGGTTGCCATTGCCTGGTTCCTGGGGAATACTGGTCTTGCGAAAAGCATCTTGAAAAACGCCCTGAACAATACGCTGCCCGCTCAGTTTGATGAAGCTGGCTTGCAACCCTATGAGATCACGCGAACCAACAGCTTTCATTACTCATTGGTAAACTTGCAGGGATGGTTTGCTCTGGCGAGGCTTGGGAACAAAATGGGGATGGATGTCTGGTATGAGCAGGCCGGTAACGGTGCTAGCCTTTCCAAAGCGTTCGATTTTCTGCTCCCTTACGCAACCGCTCAGAGCATATGGCCCTATCAGGAAATTCGGCCTTATGATCTTTCGCTCATGACATCTCTGCTCAAACAAGCAGAGGCTGCTTACCCAGAGAAAAGCAGCCTCTACGAAACAGCCCTCGCTCAGTTGAAAGTGTTTTAGCACCTTGCTGCTTATGGTTGGTTTTCTTGAGGTGCCTGGGGAGCCTCAGTGCCTGAGGCTGTTGCTTCGCTCGGTCCGACTGTTTCTGGAGATACCACAATCGGAGCCGCCACGATGTGCGGCGCGCGCCTGATGAGCAAAATGCCCAGCCAGATGAGCCAGAAGGCGAACGCCGCCAGGGACGGGGTGGTCAGTTGAGTCTGCGCGTCGGGCGGCGAAACCGCAAAGAGCAAGGCCAGCGCGGCCATCAACGCCGCTGCCAGCAAACCGAAGTAGACGAGCAAGCCTTGCAGCTTGCCGCTGCGCGCAAAAAGCAGACTGGCGCAGAGCAAAAAGATGGCAAGCAGCGCGCCGCCCGCCGTATTTTGCGCCAGCGCTTCTATTCCATAGATGCTGCCGAAATTGCTGGCAACGTCTCTCGCCGCCGCTGAAGAGGGTGCCAGCGGTCCGTAGCTGGCCGAGGCATTGACAAAGCTGATAGTGCTGAGGGCGAGCATCCCGGCAAAAAGAATCAGACCGCCCAGGCCGCCTGCCAGCATCCAGCGGGCCAGCATCGATCCATAGCCGCGAAAAGCGCGGTAGAGTGCCAGTGGCAGCCGCAGCACCAGCAAAAAGATCAGCAGTTCCAGCACGCGAAAGAAAATAAAGGCGCTGCCGTGCCCGCTAATCCAACCCAGCAGCGGGCCATAGTCGCCGTGATTGAAGGCGGTATCGGAGGGTGCGCGATAGCCTGCCGGTCCCAGGACGGCAGCCTGATAGATTGGCACGCCTACCAGCAAGACCAGCCCTGCCAGCAAGCTGTAGATTCCCTGAACCTTTAACCTCGCTGTTTCCATAAGTGCCGGGGTGCTCCTTCTCTGGTGGGCCTGGCCCACCAGAAGTAATAGTCCATTTTCAGTATGCCGCATAGCGACGCGCTTTGACAAGCAGCGCGACACGATGCTGGCAGGGCAGCCGCTCCGCGCGAAGCCTGGCATATTTTTTGCTGCAATTCTCGCTCTGGAGACATCGCCGTCCTCATCAAGTCTATGAAGGATACGACTATGCCGCTCCCGACAATGGATGAAGCAGTGATGAAGCTCATGCAGGCCGAAGCCCTGGTCGAACCGGCGGATGCTGTTCCTCTTGTGCATCAGCCCCACCTGCCTGTGATTCTTCCCTACGAGCAGCGTATAGCCATTCTGGTGGTCATTCCCAAGGAAGCCGTGCCCACAGGGTTGCTGCGTCGCCTGGGCGCTTCAGGCTATGATGTCTGGGCAGTAACCACCGGACGCGCAGCAGTGGAGCTAGCCGAGCAGACGCCCCCGGACATTATCTTGCTTGACCTGGATGGGATGTATGAGATCACGTCGGCCATCAAGGTCTCTGGCTTTCGCGTGTTGCATCTGCTGGGGCGACTCAGAAACGGACATCCCATGGCAGTGGTGGTGATGACCAGGCTGGATTATACCGAAGTGGAAGGCCCGGTCCGCGCCAGCGCCGATGAGTTTGTCAACAAGCCCATCGAGCCTGTGCAGCTTCTTCAGCGGCTCCAGGGCGCGCTTGCCAGGATGCGCGCGCGCTATCGCCAGCGCTGTGTCGATGATGCCGCACCCGGGCAGCCACACGGTCTGGCCGCCGCTCCCGCCTGGTAACAGATACCCGCGTCGTTCACACCCCTGGCTTGTTGGGATTTTCCTGCATTCGCGTGGCTCTCTTGACACTGCCTGGCCTTCGATGGTACGACTTCATGCGTTAAGAGAGCCAGGGAGGGAAGGCTTTCCTGTCTCGATGACACGACGGATGTGAGGAAGTTTGATGCGGCTGCACCAGAAAAGAAGCCTACGGCAGATTCCTGGCAGTTCACATGCCCAGGATTCCGAATCTCCTTCATTCATCTTCTCCAGCAGAAGTATTGCCAATGAGAGGCACCACGAGCGCAATGAAGATAGCCTTATTGCTGATCGGCGCAGTCGGCTGGCGGCTGTTTTTGATGGGGTTGGAGGCAGTCTGGCTGGCGAGGTAGCCTCGCAGTTAGCGGCAAAGGTGATCCGTCGCGGCTGGCGGCAAATTCTTGAGCAATTGCAGCCAGGCGCTCCTGCCTCGCTCCTTGAATCTGATGCCCTGTTTGAACTGCGCTCGGCGCTGCTGGCGCTTGTCGAAGAGGCTCATGAGCAAATCCGCGCCGAAGGGGCACAACCGACCCCTGAGCGCGGGTTGAGAACCGGGACCGAGGACCAGGCGACCACGCTTGCTCTTGCTGTGTTTTGCCAACACCAGGACCGAAGAGCATACACGATGATCTATACCTGGGTAGGGGATAGCCGTATTTATCTGCTCCGCGCAGGTAAAATGTGTATCTGCTTAACACAGGATGACAGTTATCTGAGAAAATTAGTGCAAGAGCAGGTCATCAGTGAGTCCGAAGCGTTGCGTATTGAGCAAGCGGTATACCGAGAAGAATTGTCACCAAGGGAACTGACCTATTTTGACAAACGCAATGGTATTACGCAAGCTTTAGGCGATCCAGAGCCGCCGGTTATTCACCTGGATCAGATTGCTATTGAGCCGGGTGACCGTATCCTGCTCTGCACAGATGGCATCCATGACAACCTGACCGATCGGCAGATTGAAGAGGTTTTGAGAAGCGCCGCCAGCACTACAGCAGCCAGGGTGTTGGTCGAACTTGCCGCGCAGTATGCTTGTCAGGAAACAAGCGTTCTGATGCGCGCGAAGCCCGACGATATGAGCGCTGTGGTTGTGACCTGTCATGGCAGTTCGTTCCCTGTAGGAGAGCGCTTGCGTGTTTGATGGTATCTTCTCTGAGAATCAACTGGTCGCATTTGATGACGTGCGCTCGGTGGTCTTTCTCTTCAGCCCCGATTATGCGCGGGTGGTGCTGCTCTGTCGCGCGGCCTGGAAAAGCTTTGCGCCGCTGCGCTGGACCGGCATAGGCGGGCGACTGGAAGGCGAGGAAGTGACCGAGCCAGCGACTGGCGCGCTGCGCGAACTGCGCGAAGAGACCGGCCTGGCGCTGGCGGACCTGCGCGAGTGGCGCTTTGTTGTCGATATTGTGGACCCGGGTGCAGAGGTCCGGCTGGTCTATTTCACCGCCGTCCTGGACGCCGAGCAGTTGCCACCCTGCAACGAGGGCACCCTGCACTGGGTTGCCCTGGCTGACTACCCGCGTTATGACATGATTGAAAACACCCGCGTGACCCTGGATGCCATCCTGGCCTATGATTTGCCCCACACCCCTGAGCGGCTGCCCTGGCGCGGCGGCATCGAGCGCGATGCCGCGGGCCAGAATCCCCGCCTGATCTTTGTGCCCCCGCGCTGAGTTATGGCTTGTCGCCCACGTGCGGCAGCACCTGCTTTCTTCTTTCTTCGTCATCTAACACAGGTCTGTAACATTTCTACCAACAATACGCACTATCCGTCATATAATGCGCCCATGACGTTCTGCGGAGTAGCAGCCAGAAAGGGAGAGGTGATGAGCATTGAGCGCGAGCGATTGATGAAGGATGGCGTGGACTGGAAGCGCTGGGGGCCATATCTGAGCGAGCGCGCCTGGGGAACGGTGCGCGAAGATTATAGCCCCAACGGCGCGGCCTGGGACTATTTGACTCATGATATGGCGCGCTCGAAAGCCTATCGCTGGAACGAGGATGGTCTGGCGGGCATCTGCGACGAGGGGCAGCGGCTGTGCTTTGCGCTGGCGCTCTGGAATGGTAACGACCCCATCTTAAAAGAGCGCCCCTTTGGGCTGACGGGAACCGAGGGGAATCATGGCGAGGATGTCAAAGAGGTCTATTTCTATCTGGATAACACGCCGACGCATAGTTATATGCGCATGCTCTATAAATATCCCCAGGCGGCTTTCCCCTACAGTCAGCTTGTGGCCGAAAATCGGCGGCGTGGCAAGCAGGACTTCGAGTACGAAGTGCTCGACACGGGCGTCTTTGCCGAAGACCGCTATTTCGATGTCTTCATCGAGTATGCCAAATCTTCGCCCGATGACATCCTGGTTCGCATCGAAGCCATCAATCTCGGGCCGGAGACGGCGACCCTCCATCTGCTGCCGACGCTCTGGTTCCGCAACACCTGGTCTTGGGGGCGTCATAGCTATCGCCCCGAACTGCGCGCGGAGCCGATCAAAGGAACCGCTGGCCTGCAAGTGATTCGCGCGCGGCACGAAGACCTGGGGGACTACGCGCTGTTTTGCGAGGGCGCGGGCACGGCGCCGACGCTGCTTTTTACCGAGAACGAAACCAACCTCCAGCGGCTCTATGGCATGCCCAATCCTACGCCCTATGTCAAGGATGCCTTTCATGAATATGTGATCGCTGGCAAGCGCGAGGCAGTCAATCCGGCGCAGAGCGGCACGAAGGCCACCGCGCAGTATGTGCGCCAGATCAAGCCGGGCGCGAGCGCGGTTATTCGGCTTCGGTTGAGCAAGGTCATGGACGAGACCGGTGAGATCGACCCGAAGCAAGCTGGATTCAGGGCTGGCCCAACCTCGTTTGACAGCATCTTCGAACGGCGCAGGCAGCACGCCGACGAGTTCTATGCCGCGCTCCAGCCGCCGGGGCTGGATGAGGATATGCGCCGGGTGCAGCGTCAGGCATTAGCTGGGATGCTCTGGAGCAAGCAGTTTTATCATTACCACGTGTCCCAGTGGCTCGACGGCGACCCAGGTCAGCCCCCGCCTCCGCCGGAGCGCAAGAATGGACGCAACCACGAGTGGATACAACTGGATAATCGGGAAGTGCTTTCCATGCCCGATACCTGGGAATATCCCTGGTACGCAGCCTGGGATTTAGCCTTTCATTGCATCCCGCTGGCATTGGTCGACGTGGACTTTGCCAAGACGCAGCTTGATCTGATGCTGCGCGAGTGGTATCAGCACCCGAACGGTCAGGTGCCCGCCTACGAGTGGGCCTTTAGCGATGTGAACCCTCCGGTGTTTGCCTGGTCAGCCTGGCGGCTGTATAAGATGGAGCGCAAGCAGCGCGGCCAGGGCGACAAGATGTTTCTGGAGCGCATCTTTCACAAGTTGCTCATCAACTTTACCTGGTGGGTGAATCGCAAGGATGCCGAGGGTAACAACGTCTTTGAAGGCGGCTTCCTGGGGCTGGATAACATCGGCGTCTTTGATCGCAGTGCCGCGCTGCCAACGGGTGGGCTGCTGGAGCAGAGCGATGGCACCAGCTGGATGGGCATGTTCAGCCTGAACATGATGACCATTGCGCTGGAACTGGCCTGCTCGAATCCGGTCTACGAAGATATTGCCACCAAGTTCTTTGAGCATTTCCTCTATATCGCCGGGGCTATGAATGACATTGCGGGCGAGGGGATTGAACTGTGGGATGCCCTGGCTGAGTTTTTCTACGATGTGCTGCACCTGCCCAACGGCGCGCATGTGCCCCTGCGTGTGCGCTCGCTGGTGGGCTTGATTCCGCTGCTGGCGGTGGAGACGGTGGAACCGGAACTGCTCGATAAACTACCAGGGTTTAAGGCGCGGCTGGAGTGGTTCCTGACCAATCGCGCAGACCTGGCAAGCCTGGTTTCGCGCTGGCACGAGCCGGGGACCGAAGATCGTCGCCTGCTGACGCTGGTGCGCGGCCATCGCATGAAACGTTTGCTCAGGCGCATGCTCGACCCGAACGAGTTTCTCAGCCCGTATGGCGTGCGCTCGCTGAGCAAATATCACGAGGCCCACCCCTTCGAGTTGCCCATCGATGGGCAGACCTACACGGTGCGCTATGAGCCTGCCGAATCGCGCAGCGGCCTGTTTGGCGGTAACTCGAACTGGCGCGGTCCTGTCTGGTTCCCGATCAACTATCTGCTGATTGAGTCCTTGCAGAAGTTCCACCACTACTATGGTGATGATTTTCTGGTCGAATGCCCCACCGGCTCGGGGCAATATCTGACGCTGGATGCGATTGCCGATGACCTCTCGCACCGGCTCATCAACCTCTTCCTGCGCGATGAACGCGGCTGGCGGCCTTTCAACGGCGGCAATGCGTTCTTGCAGAGCGACGAGCATTGGCGCGACCACATCCTCTTCCATGAATATTTTCATGGCGATAATGGCGCGGGCCTGGGCGCGAGCCATCAGACCGGCTGGACCGGCCTGGTTGCCAAGCTCATTCAGCAGCAGGGGAGCAAGCATCAGCATGACGCTGTAGCCCCGCTGCCGACGCGCGAAGCTCAGGTGTGAGAAGCGAGCACGATTCGACGTAGTATAAGCAGCGAGGGCAATCGATCTCTCATGCATAAGTCCGGGCCGGTACTTCTTTTGGGCAGAACAGAGCAGGAGTCAGCGGGTATCTCCTGCTGCTTCGGCGTTGTGTCCTTCGCAGCCGATTTCTTCTATGGAACTTTTAAGCATGCGGGCGCGTCTCTTCAGGGAGAGTACAGAAGATTGACGCTGCCAGCCCGCACGCAATCGGTTTGTGTCAGGTAAGCCGCTTTTCGACTCACACTCCCGAAAGGAGCGCTCGAAGATGTCCGGGTCTTTTTTTGCGCATTTTAAGCTGCCTGGCGGTGTGCGCCGCCGGGCCGGGTTCCTCCTCCCGCTGCTGCTGCTCGCGCTTGTTCTGGCTGCCTGCGGTGGCGCTACTGGTTCAAACACTGCTAATTATTCGACAGCATCCCAGTCGGGCAACAATCAGGCAGGAGGCGGTCAGCCTGCCGCGACCCCTGGAACCGGCGGCGGCAGCGCCGGGCCGCCGACCCTGCCGAACGGAACACCAGTAAGCACCTACCTGATTCGCACGCTTTCTGTGTCCCTGGTTGTCAATAACCCGCTCGATGTGGAACACCTGATAACCCGTGACATCCTCTCGCTGGACCCGCTGGCGCAGGGGGCAGGCGAACAGATCAATCAGCAGAGCGATGGCACCTATAAGGTTGCGGTCACGTTTGCGATCAGCTCGCCCAAATATGCCACCGTCAAAGACTATCTGGGCACGTTCTCGGCGACCAATCCCACGTATAAGGGAAAGCTGATCAGCGAAAATGAGACGGTGCAGAATGTCACATCGCAGTATGTGGACTTGCAATCGCGTCTGAAGAATTTGCAGGTGGAGCAGCAGCGCCTGCTGCAACTGATGAGTCAGGCGCAAAACCTGTCTGATACCCTGACGCTTCAAGATAAGCTGACGGATGTCGAAGGGCAGATCGAGCAAATTGAGGGACAGATCAATGATCTGGCCGGGCAGACGGCCTATTCGATGATCACGGTCAATTTGTCGTCTACCACACCGCCGCTGCCTCCGCCGCCTGCGCCACCGAAGCAGTGGAGTCCTGGCGACATTTTTAGCTCGGCGGTCAGTGTCATGATCGCTATTCTCCAGGTGGTGATCGATATTCTCATCTGGGTAGGCGTTTTTGCCGTCTTCTGGCTGCCAATCCTTGCCGGGGTCTACGTCTGGCGGCGTCTGCGACAGCGCCTGGTGAAGCCAGGCACGTCTGGCTTGAGCACGCCATAAGTCCCAGATGTACGCGCAGGCTTGTGCTGCTGATGCCTGAACAGCAAATGCTCTCAAGCGCCAGCAGCACGAGGCTTCGCGGGCAAGATACTGTTTCCCCAACGAGCCAAAATCTCTTGCGGAACGGGCGCACAACCCTCTGGACAAAGCCTTCATGGCTGGTTAGAATAGAAAAACAAAATCGGTGATCGGCCATCTGTTCACTTCCAAGGAACGGCGATGAACTCCCAACCCGATACCCTCACCAGCCAGGATGTTGAGCAGCTTCTGCGTTTACTCCCCAAGTATCGCGTGCTGCTGCATAACGATGATGTCAATTCGATGGACTTCGTGGTCCAGGCCCTCTTGCGCACAGTCCAGCGCCTGAGTGTGGATGAAGCTATCAAGATCATGCTTGAGGCGCATCTCAACGGCAAGGCGCTGGTGGTGGTGTGCCCCAAGGAAACGGCAGAGTTTTATCGCGGCAAGCTGGAAAGCTACGGCTTGACCAGCACGATTGAACCGGAATGACCGCTGCTTGACTCCTGTGTTATACTTTTGCCGGTAGATTGCCGCGCTTCGTACAGACTCCCCACATTTCCTGCTTGTATGGGGCGCATGGCCTGATGATAAGCTCTTGTTCGCGGCCCCAGTCCTGGACAGGAGCCTTCTGGTGGAGGCTGTATGCTGGCGAAGGTGCAAAGCTGCGCGATGGTTGGCCTGGATGGAGCGCTGGTCGAGGTTGAGGTGGATATTGGGCATGGCCTGCCCTCGTTTACCATTGTGGGTCTGCCGGATGCGGCGGTGCAGGAGTCCAAAGAGCGCGTGCGCGCCGCCCTGAAGAACAGCGGCGCGATTTTTCCCATGAAGCGGCTGACCGTGAATCTGGCGCCCGCTGATCTGCGCAAGGAAGGCCCGGCGTATGACCTGCCGATTGCCGTAGCGATCTTGCTGGCTTCAGAGCAGGCGTTTGCCGATGTGGCTGACGCGCTGTTCCTGGGCGAGCTTTCGCTGGATGGTGCGCTGCGTCATACCGATGGGATTCTGCCGATGGTGTCGCTGGCCCGCGAGAAGCAGGTACGCAGCGTCTTTGTTCCCGCTGCGGATGCGCTGGAAGCGGCCTTAGTGCGCGAAGTGGTGATCTATCCGGTCGAGAACCTGGCCCAGCTTGCAGCACACCTGCGCGGTGATCACCTGATCGAACCCTATGTGCCTGACCCCAGCGCGCTTGATATTCAGGATACTGCGCTGTATGGCTACGATATGGCCGATGTGCGTGGGCAGGAGCATGTGAAGCGCGCGCTGGAAGTGGCTGCCAGTGGCGGGCATAATATCCTGATGAGTGGGCCGCCTGGTTCGGGCAAAACCCTGCTGGCGCGCGTGACCCCTTCGATCTTGCCGCGCATGACGATTGATGAAGCGCTGGACGTGACCAAGATTTACAGCGTCAGCGGCCTCTTGCCGCCGGACGTGCCGCTGATTATGCAGCGCCCCTTCCGCGCGCCGCATCATACCATCAGCCACGCGGGACTCGTTGGTGGTGGTCGCTGGCCGCGTCCGGGGGAGATCAGTCTGTCACATCGCGGCGTATTATTTCTTGACGAACTCCCTGAGTTTGGGCAAAATGTGCTGGAAGTGATGCGCCAGCCGCTGGAAGATAAGGTGGTGACCATTTCGCGGGCGCAGGGCACAGTCACCTTTCCGGCGAACTTTATGCTGGTTGCTGCTATGAATCCCTGTCCCTGTGGCTACGCTTCCGACCCGGTCAGAGAGTGTACCTGTTCGTCGGGGGCAATTGCCAAGTATCAGCGGCGCTTGAGTGGGCCATTGCTGGACCGCATTGATATTCACGTGGAAGTGCCGCGCGTCGATTATGAGAAACTGGCGGACCGGCGTGATGTCGAGCGCTCCGCTACCATTCGCGCGCGTGTGCAAAGGGCACGCGAAATCCAGGCCAGACGCTTCAGCGGGACAAAACTGACCTGCAATGCCGAGATGGGACCAGCCGAGGTGCGCGCGTTTTGTGAAGTGGAAGCGGGAGGGCAAAGCCTCTTGAAAGCGGCGATGCAGCAGTTGCAATTGTCGGCGCGCGCCTTCCATCGCATTCTCAAGCTGGCGCGCACGATAGCCGATCTGGCGGGTGCCGAAACCATCGGCGTCAATCACCTGGCCGAAGCCATTCAATATCGCCCGCGTATCCAGGCGGGATGAGCCACGTTCGCCATAGTGTGTTACAATGACCAATAACAGGTTTTCCAGAGTGCGCCTGATTTGCCCGTATGCTTTTATTTTTCCCCATGAAGATGTGACTGTGTGTGAACCTTTATGCCGTCTTGTGTGCGTGAAATGCCGTTATTCGTTACTTAGTGTGAGAAAGAGTTGATTACGTTGACAGCCCCAAGTACCCCTGCCGAGACGCGCACCAAGCGCCTGCATGGCGGATTGCGCGTCTTTTGGTCAACAAATCCTTCCGAGGATCATCCCGATTCCAATGAGGATTTCGTTCTCATTGATGCACTGCTAGACCTGGTGGCCGTTTTTGACGGCGTAGGTGGCTATGAAGGTGGTGAGGTGGCATCGCGTGTGGCCGCGCACGCGGTTCTGACAACCTGGCGGGGTCGCGCGGCTGCCGCCCGTGATCTGGCAGGCTTGCGCAATCTGATGCGCGAGTCGGTCCTGGAAGCTGATCGGCAGGTGCGCGAGGCGGTGGATCGCCAGCCGGAACTGACCGGCATGGCGACGACGGCCATTATCGCCAGACTCTGGGAGACTGCCGATCATCGGCGTATCCTGGTACATGGGCATGTCGGCGACAGTCGGCTCTATATCCTGCGTGCGCGCGGCGCGCTGGAGCGCGTCACCGTCGATGACGGCATTCTCTCGACGCATGTCGCGGTGGGTCTAATCAGCGAAGAGGAAGCGCTGGTGATCGACCAGGCCGAGGATTGGCAGGATTTAGACGAGCGCCAGAAACGCTATTTCTATCAACGCGGCCTCATCACTCAGGCCATCGGTGGCCGGGGCGACCCGGAGGTCCATGTCGGCCAGCAGGAACTCTATCCCGGTGATCGCGTCCTGGTGTGCAGCGATGGCATCCACGATAATCTGACCGAAGCGGAAATCACGCAGATTCTTCGCAAGAACGGGCGTAACGATGGCGAGGCGCTGGTGCGTGCCGCGCGCAAACGCTCTCAGCGGGGATTAGAAGCGACCATGCGCTCAAAGCCTGATGATATGAGCGCTATCGTGATCGATGTGACTGCCGTTGCCGCGCCCAAGACGCCGCGCTCGGGCAAAACGCAGCCCACCCGCAAAGCCTCCACCACGGCGAAGACCACACCCGCGCCCAGGGCTGCTGCGCCGACCAAGACGCAGCCGACGCGCAAGGCATCCGTCACCGCCAAAACCACTCCTGCCCCCAAGCCAAAGGCTCCCGCGCGCCCCAAGCCCAAAACTGGCAGCGGAGCCAAAGCGGTAAGCAGCAAGCGCTCGCCAAAGCCAGCAGCGAAGCCCGCACCGCAGGGCGCTGGCTCGACCAGCAAGAAAGGCTAGCCGCCTGATAAGCAAAGTAGAGGCGCACGCCATGCATAGCGTGCGCCTCTGCCTTTCGTTTGGTGGAGATGAGGGGGCTCGAACCCCTGACCTCGACAGTGCGATTGTCGCGCTCTCCCAACTGAGCTACATCCCCGAACGCGAAATAACTATACCATATTCGGGCGTTGATTGCAAGCCTTTAGAGCGTTATGATTCGATGTGCTGAGGATCGGTCTCCTGAATCATGGTGATCGATGGTTCGCCCCACAGCGTCAGGATGGTTTCATCAAAATCTTGCTTGAGCGCTCCAAAGAGTCGCGCGTTCTCGATCGCCAGGGCGCTCACGCTCGCCAGCGTGCGCAGAAACTCCTCGTCAAATGCGTCGAACTCGCGCTCCACCGCGCTGTACACCCGCAGGACGCCCAGCACCTGCCCCTTGCAGATCAGCGGTACACAAAAGACCGAGACAATACCTTCGGTATGCGCTTGCTCCGGGTATTGAAAGCGCGGGTCTGTTGCCGCATCACGAATATAGACGGCCTGGCCCTGCAAGACTTCCTGGTCAAGCTGGCTTTTTTCCAACCTCACCGGCCCTTTTTGCATGTATTTCTGGCTCAGGCCGTGCATGGCGCTGATGGTCAGCGTGTCTCTTGAACGGTCCAGCAGGCGCAGCGAACACGCCTTCACGCCCATCGCTTCAGCCACTTTTTCTGCGACGAGGTTAAGTACCGTGTGCAGGTGGAGGCTGGAGTTGACAGCCGTCACCACCCGGTAGAGTGCTCGAAAGTATTCATGTCCAATATCTGTCGGACCCGTCGCTGGATCAGACGCGCGCTGGTTGGGCATAAGCTTTTCCTTCTAGTTTTAGCCTCGTCTTTGGCTTCATCTGCCTTTCTACACGTGGTGAAACGTATTGATCGCGGTGAAAACGTCCGCACGCCGCGTTGTTTGCCTACAAAAAATGGTAGCTACCTGCTTCTCAACACTCACGCTGCTGGCCGCGAATGACCCAGACCCGGCATTTCGCGTGGGTCAGCACATAGGGGATGATTTCCCCTGGATCGAAGCGCCCGCTGCGATCTGTGCGATAGGGAATGCCCAGAATCAGCAAGGCGCAGTTATGGGATTCTGCCTCGTCGACCAGGCTCTGCCCGTAATTGCGCGATTGCACGATCTCTGGTTCAATCTCGAAATTGGCGCGCTCCGCCAACTCCACTGCGTGCTCCAGCGCCTGACCCGCTTTCTCGGTCACTTCTGGCAAAGTGGCATCCACAGGGAGCGTGCGTGGCACTTCCACCCCATAGACACCAAACACCCGTCCCTTTTTATTCTTTGCCATCATACAACCCAGCCGCACTAGCTCGTCGTCCATTTCATCGCCGTGAATGGCAACCAGCACATTGCGCGTGCCGGTGCTGGCTTCGCTGGTCGTGCTGACTCGGCCACCAACGCTGTAGTGCGCTGTTTCGTTCTCAATATCCAATTTGTCTGCGGCCCGCCCGGGGTGAAGGCCAAGCCGCTCCAGAATACTCATCGAAAATCCTCCTGCAAGACGCACGTTTGCCACGTCTTCTTTCAATTATACCATATACCTGCCCGTTCGTTTGCCTACAACACATTCGTACAGGACTAAGGATCAGTCCAGGTCGACTCTGAGTGCTTCAGGGATTGTTTGCCGCAGGGTAACGACCTGGGTGGGATGCGCCAGCGCGATGTTGCGCTCGGCAAATGCTTCCAGAATGCCAAAGTTAATCTCCTGTTGTGCATCCATATACGTCTTATAGTCATCTGTTAACACGAAATACACGATCTCGAAGGTCAAGGCCGAGGGATCGAATTGAAAAAAATGCGCCCGATCAAAGCGAACTTTGGGGCGGTTCTCAATAATCGTGCGCAGCAGCGCGGGGATTTCTTGCAGCACTGTGCGCGGCGTTTCATAGGCCACGCCGATGGTGAACACCACCCGTCTCTGGCGCATCTTCCGGAAATTTTGAATCTGCGTGCCGGTCAAGAGTGTGTTGGCAAAGATGACTTCTTCGCCTTGCAGGGCGCGGATGCGCGTCGTCTTGATGCCGATTTTTTCGACAAAGCCCATCTGGTCGCCGACTAGAATCAGGTCGCCCACCACAAAGGGCTTATCGAAATGAATGGCAAACGACGAAAAGAGGTCGCTTAAAATGCTTTGCAGCCCCAGCGCAACGGCGACCCCGCCAATGCCCAGCCCGGCAATCAGGGAGGTAATGTTCACACCAGCATTGGAGAGCACGATAAAAATGCCGAACACCCAGAGCAAGGCTTTGCCAATAATCGTCAGATTGATGAGGATGGGCGCGGTGGCATGATGGTTCTCGCCAGCCGCCATGCGCCGCAAGAACACGCTGAGCAGCACGCTGCTGGCATCGACAGCCATGTAGGTAATCAGGGCGATGAACCCAAGGGAGATAACCCGATTGAGCAGTGGGTTGATGGTCAGGGTTTGCAGGGCGATATAGAGGGCGATGCCCGCGTACTCAAAGGGATGAATCTTCCGCAGCACCTGGGGCAGCGCGTCGTTGGCGTGGGCCGGATTTTTCTTGGCGATGGCGTTTAGCCGATTGTTCACAATGAACAGCAGGAGGAAGAAGCCGAAAAAGATGGCGAGCAACAGGCCGAGGGCCAACACATAGGCATAGAGAGAGTTACCCAAAATCTGGGTGGCAAGCAGCGAAACGAGATCAGCAATCGTACACACAGGCCCTAACCATGCCTCGCGCATTCATGCAGCTAGCCCGTTTGCTAAGCGCCAGGCGCTGGGTAGGCTTTCACACTGGCAAACGTGGCGACCATTCAGTTATCCCTGTGTCTATCCTAATACATTCGCCGAAAAAAATCTAGTATAATCTCCTGCGGAGCCTGCGTTACAGGGGGTAGAGGAAGGGCGGTAACTACATCAAGGAGCAAGCATGAAAATTCATGAGTATCAGGCCAAAGACATCCTGGCGCGCTATGGGATACCCATTCAGCCGGGCAAGGTGGCAACGACGCCCCAGGAGGCCGAACAGATCGCCCGCGAGTTTGGCGTGCCGGTCGTCATCAAGGCCCAGGTCTATGTCGGTGGGCGTGGCAAGGCCGGTGGCATTCAGTTTGGCGATACACCGGAAGCTGCACGCGATGCCGCATCGCGCGTGCTGGGAATGAATATCAAGGGATTGACGGTCCAGAAAGTGCTGGTCGTTCCCAAGCTCACCATTAAAGAAGAATATTATCTGGGGATTGTGCTGGACCGTAAATCGCAGGCTCCGGTAGCCATGGTCAGCGCGGCGGGTGGCGTAGATATCGAAGAAGTAGCTGCCACGGCACCAGAAAAGATTATCCGCCGTGTGATTGATGTACGCTGGGGATTGCCTGCCTATGCCGCGCGCCAGATGCTCGCTGATGCTGGCGTGCCGCCTGTGGTGATTGCCAAAGGCGGCGCGATTCTTTCGGCGCTGGCGCAGGCGTTCATGGGGTCCGATGCCCAGCTTGCCGAGATCAATCCGCTGGCGCTGACGGACGATGGGCAAGTCCTGGCCGCTGATGCCAAGATTCTGGTCGATGACAACGCCCTGCCGCGCCAGAAGGAATACGCCGCCTGGGCCGAGCCAGAAGACGCCAACCCGATTGAATACGAAGCCCACGAGCAAGGGCTGGCCTCTTATGTGAAGCTGGATGGCAACGTGGGCGTGATCGCCAATGGCGCGGGCCTGGCTATGGCGACCGTGGATATGGTCGCGCGCAGTGGCGGCGCGCCAGCGAACTTTTACGATTTTGGCGGTGGCGCGAAGGCCGAACTGCTGAAGAAGGCGATGCTTTTTCTGGCGCATGACCCCGATGTCAAGGGCATCCTGGTCAATATCTTCGGCGGCATTACGCGCGGCGAAGAGGTGGCGCGCGGCGTCATCATGGCGCAGCCCGAACTACCCAAGGGCATGCCGGTGGTGGTGCGCCTTTCGGGCACCGGCGAAGCTGAAGGCCGCGCCATGCTGGCCGATGCGGGCCTCACCTGGGGCTATGATATGCGCGACGCTGCGCAGAAGATCGTGGCGGCGATTAAGGAGCAGGCATGAGCATTCTTTTCGATCAATCCTCGCGTGTGATCGTTCAGGGCATCACCGGGCGCGAAGGTCTGTTTCATACGAAAAATATGTTGGCTGCTGGAACCAAGCTGGTGGGCGGCGTCACGCCTGGCAAGGGCGGCACTGAAGTTGAGGGCGTGCCGGTCTTTGATACCGTCGCGCAAGCGGTGCAGCAAACCGGCGCAAATGCAAGCTGCATCTTTGTGCCCGCCGCTGGCGCTGCCGACGCGATTATGGAGGCTGCCAGCGCTGATATCCGCCTGGTCGTCTGCATCACCGAAAATATCCCGGTGCTGGATATGGTGCGGGCCATGCTTTTTGTCCGCGAAAAGCAGGTCAGGCTGATCGGCCCTAACTGCCCCGGACTCTGCACGCCGGGCGTCGGCAAGATCGGCATCATCCCCTACAGCATCTTCCGCGAGGGCCATGTGGGCTTCATCTCACGCTCCGGCACGCTGACCTATGAGGTGGTGTCGCTTTTGACGGCGGCGGGCATCGGCCAGTCCACCTGTGTGGGCATTGGCGGCGATCCCATCATTGGGACAACCTTTACCGACTGCCTGCACCTCTTTGAACACGACGACCAGACCCAGGCGGTGGTGATGTGCGGCGAGATTGGCGGCAGCGATGAAGAGGATGCCGCCGAATATATCAAGGGGATGAGCAAGCCGGTGGTGGGCTTTATCTCCGGGCGCACGGCCCCGCCAGGCAAGCGCATGGGCCACGCGGGCGCAATCATCTCTGGCAGCACCGGCACGGCCCAGGGCAAAGTTGCGGCGCTCCAAGCGGCTGGTGTTCCCGTAGCCGATACCATTTTCGATATCCCTGATCTGCTCAAGCAGGTGGCGGGAAAGAAGCTCTAACATGGCGACAGTCTTTGTCTATGACCCGATCTTCCTGGAACACCGCCCTCCGGCGCGGCACGTGGAATCGCCGCAGCGTGTGGAGGCGGTGTTTGCCCAGCTTGAGCGTCTGGGCTGGCTGGACCGCCCCGATGTCTTGCGCCTGCCGCCGCGTCCCGCGACAGAGGACGAGCTGGCGGCGGTGCACACGCGCGAGCACATTCACGCGATGGCCGCAGCCTCGCAGGCTGGCGGTAAACGCCTCGATGCCGACACCGTGGTTTCAGAGCGTTCGTATGAAGTCGCCTTGATGGCGGCAGGCGCGCCGCTGGTTGCCCTGGATGCCATTCTGGATGGCCGGGCGCGCAACGGCTACGCGCTGGTGCGGCCTCCGGGGCACCATGCCCTGCCAGACCGCGCGATGGGCTTTTGCCTCTTCAATAACGTGGCCGTCGCGGCGCGCTACGCCATCGATCATCACGGCCTCAAGCGGGTGATGATCGTGGACTACGATGTGCATCATGGCAACGGCACGCAGGAGATGTTCTACGAAGACCCGCGCGTGCTCTACGTCTCGACGCATCAGTACCCCTGGTATCCGGGGACAGGGCGCTCGGATGAGATGGGCGCGGGCGACGGGGTGGGCACGAACGTCAACATTCCCTTGCCTGCGGGCGCGGACTGGCCGGTCTTCGATGCTATCTTTCGCCAGGTCATCCCTCCGCTGGCCGACCGCTTCCAGCCTGAACTGCTGCTGGTGTCTGCCGGGTTCGATGCCCACTGGCGCGACCCGCTGGCCGAGTTCCGCCTGGCGAATGTCGATTTTGTGGTGATGACGCGCCAGCTCAAGGAGCTTGCCGAGGACTATTGCGATGGTCGGCTGCTGCTGGTGCAGGAGGGCGGCTATGACATCGATGCGCTGGCGCAGTCGGCCACCTCGTGCTTCAACGTCTTGCTGGGTGGCAATGAGGTCGTTGATACGCTGGGGGACGCGCCGCCGCAAACCTCGCGCTGGAATCCTGACCCTATCGTGGATGCGCTGCGCGATTTGCACAAGCTCGTAGGCTATCGTCGGCGTCCAAACGTGCCGCAAGTGCGCAAGGGATGGAATCCGCCCGAAGAGCAAGCCACCCAGGACGAGTGAGGAGGCAGCTATGCTGAAGGACGGGGCGCTGACGGTCCGCGAACTATCTGCGAGTGATCTACCGGCAGTGCGGAGGTTGGTGACAACCTCCGAATATATCTATTGCCGCTTTGGTCTGGAGGAACTGCCGCGCCTGCTGGCGCACAAGCCTGGAGTAGCCGCGTTTTCGGGGCAGTCCCTTCAGGCATTTTTGCTGACCAATATTCTGGCCCCGCCTGCGGCCTGGCTGGGTGGCTTTGGGGTCGTCTGGAGTGAGGGCAACCACTTTACGCGCTATCTCGACCTGCTCTTGCCTGCCTATATGGCCGCTGTCCGCCGGGCAGGGGCCACCGGGCTATACTATACCGGCGGCGACCTCGATTCCGACTGGCTCAAAGATATCCTGCTGGTCCGGCAATTTGATCTGTTGACGACGCTGCGCTCCTATGATAAAGAAGATTACTCCATTCCCACCGAAGGCAATCAGCAGGTGACGGTGCGTCCCTTCCAGCGGGCCGACGTTAACGAACTGCTGCAAGTGGAGCAGGCTTGCTTTGACCACTACTGGCGCTACGATGCCGCCAGCTTTCTGGAGATTGCCGACACCTATCCGTATTTTGTGGTGGCCGTGCAGGATGGTCGGGTGATCGGCTATCAATTCAATACGGTCGACGCTGGCATGGGCTTTTTAGTGCGCATTGCCGTGCATCCCTCGCTCAACAGCCGGGGCATCGGCGCGCGTCTGATGGCCGAGGCGGTGCGCTTTTTCCAGGCGGAGCGGGTCTGGAAGATTGCCCTGAACACCGAGGAGAAGAACCACCATGCCCATCGCCTCTATGAGTGGTTCGGCTTTCATTACACGCCGCCGCAGGGGTTTGTGCTGGAGCGCCCGCTTATCCACAGATAGTCGGCAGAGCGCGACACAGTGCTGCCCTTCGCTGATGAAGCGCAGCCCAGCGCTGCGCTTACATGCCGGGCTTCGGGCCAAGCACCTTGTAGACGATCAGCGGCTCTTTTTTGTTCTTCACCTGAAGCGGATCAAGTGGCATGCAGTCAAAGTACCAGCTTATCTGCTCATACGTGGGCAGGTGAATGATGATTTCGTTATCGGCAGAGTTGGATTGCAGCCGAGAAGCGATGTTGACCGCGTCGCCGATGGCCGTATAGTTTTGCAGGCGGTCGCGCGACCCGATGTTGCCGATGGTTGCCATGCCAGTATTCACGCCGATGCCATAGCGGACTTTGATGCCATACTTGACTTCGGGCAGGTTGGGATTTTGCTGGCGTTGGCGATCTTCGATGGCCTTACGCATGCCCAGCGCCGCGCGCACGGCGCGCAAGGCGTGGTCGGCCTGGGGCAGCGGCGCGTTGAAGATCGCCATAATGGCGTCGCCCTGGAACATGGTCAGCGTGCCTTGTTCGCGCCAGATCGCCTCGGTCAAGATGTCCAGATAGTCGTTGAGCATTTCGACGACCTCTTCGGGGCGTCGTCCCTCGCTGAGCGCCGTATAGCCGCGAATATCGGCGAAGAGGATTGAAACCTCTTTGGTCTGCCCGCCCAGTTCCACCGCTTTGGGATTGTTCATCAACTCTTCGACCACGGAAGGGTGCACGTAGCGCTGGAAGATGCGTTTTACATTGGTGGCGGCGTCGCGCCAGGTGCGCATCTCCGTCAAATCTTCGACAGCCATCACCATGCCCACAGTTTCCGGGCGCTGCCCGTTGCTTTGCTCTTCGTGCAGCGGGGAAATGTTGATGCTCAGAGTCACTTTGCCGCGATTGGGCAGTTCGCAGTCGATCTCACGGTTCATCACCGTGTTGTCTTCGCCCCGGGCAAGCTCGATCACGTCGATAATTTTTTCCTGGCCGAGTCTCGTAAAGACATGCTGATAGGTCTGCCCCAGCACGTCTGCGGCGGGCTGCATAAAGATGCGTTCAGCCGCGCGATTGACCAGTTGGATGTGCCCCTTGGTATCGAGCGTAATGACGCCGCTGGCAATCGAACGGAAGATGTTATCGAGCAGATTCTTGAAATCGGTTATCTCGCGCACTTTCTGCGCGTTGTCGATGGCAATGGCCGCCTGGTTGCAACACGCCGCCAGCAGATCAAGGTGTTCGAGGGTATAGGGATTGACAAGCTGGCGGTTATCGACATAGACGATGCCCAGGCTGCGGTTTTGCAGTTGCAGCGGCGCGCACAAAATGGAGCGGATGTCGTGCATGACGATGCTGACCTGGCCGCTCAATTGTTTGTCTTCAGCCGCGTTGGCGGTGACGATGGGGTCTTTCGTTCTCCAGACTTTCTCCACCACTTTGCGCGAGATGGTGAACTCGTGCTGGGGAATGGACGTGCCATCTTTGTTGCGGGCAATCGTGAACTCCAGCCGGTGCGTGTCCTTGTTGTAGAGCATCAAGAAGCCGCGATCAGCCCCGACCACTTCGATGACTTTATCCATCACCCGGTTCAAGACGCTCTCTAATTCCAGCGTCGAGTTGACCACCTGGGCGATATGATAGAGGCTGGCAAGCATCTCGCGCTCGCGTTGCAGCGTGCCGATGTTGTTATGCGAACTCTGCACCGATTGATCGAGCTGCCGCAGCCTATCGCCGATGCGTGCCAGGCTATAGTCGCCTGCGCGGGCCACATGCAGTGTTTCGGCGAGCAATTGCACGCGCGGGTCGCCAGCATCGGAGGCATAGGTGCCTTCTACGGCGCGCTCCAGACGCTGGGTAGTGGTATGCAAGCTATTAGAGATGTTGGTGAGCGCGGCGGCAATGGACTTGACATCATCTTGCGCCTTGGCGTTGGCCGATTGTACGGCCTGCGCCACCTGGGCGGCGCGGCCTGGCTGCATGATGGTGGTCGGAAGACCACCGACTCTGCCCCCTTGTGATTGGTCGGCTGGAAGCTGTTGAGGCGTGTCTGTTGTCCCATTCCCCGGTGAGTCGGGTTGGGTCTGTTGGGAATCTTGTGGTCCTAAGCGCTGGGATGCCCGTTGCATGACTGACCAATCCTGCCTCTCTGCCTGCCTTGCCGTGTGCGCCTGGCGTTGCTTACTTCAACGCCTGTTCTCTCCATACCTTCCAGCCCATTATAGCATAGGCGGGAAGGTCGAAGCCGCGAAAAGCGCCTGAAGCGGGCGACCGGGCGTTTTCGCGGCAGCAAAAATGCCATTGCCCGACCTATCCCTTCATCGGGGAGGTTCGGGCAATGGCTGACATGGTGTGCGGGTCCGGCAGGCTGTGGCCTGCTCAGGCATTCCCGTTCGCCTGAGAAGCTGCGGGGTTGGAGGCAACAGCGGTTTTCTTGGGAGGTTCCCAGCCAGGAGCGCGAGCAACGATCATCGACATCATCTTCCCCTCCATCATCGGGGAGCGTTCAATGGTCGCCGACCCTTTCAACTCATTGGCGATGGAATCAAGCAGCACGCGCCCCAGTTCCGGATGCGCCATTTCGCGCCCCCGGAAGGTGACGCTCACCTTGACTTTATCCCCTTCAGCCAGAAACTCCTGAATCTTGCGCGTCTTCACCTGAATGTCATGATCGCCGGTGCGTGGCTTCATGCGAATTTCGCGCAGTTCCGTGACCTTCTGGTGCTTGCGCGCCTCGTTCTCTTTCTTCCGCTGCTCGTACTTGAACCGACCATAATCCATCATCCTACAGACGGGAGGAACTGCCATCGGTGACACTTCCACCAGGTCCAGATCGCGATCCTGGGCCATGTCCAGCGCTTGTGAGAGGGGCATCACGCCGATCATGGTTCCATCTTCGTCGATAAGTCGAACCTCGCGCGCACGAATGCGCCCGTTGATGCGTACCTCGCGTCCTCGGTCGTTCCGATCTCCTCGGTCGAACCGGTCATTCCCCCGAAAATCTCTGTTAATAGGCGAACCTTCCTTTGTTTTCAAAACTCGTCGTTGCTGGGCGGGGGCAACGAAGCGGTCAATACGGAGGAAAGTTTTCCTCCATTTCTACGGGTAGCAGTGTAGCACATGGCGGCTGGAAAAACAAGAGACGCTCGCTGCTTGCGGCGCTCATCCAGAGCAGGCGCATCAGATCAGCCAGCCTCCGGCGAGATAGTACGAGGCAAACGCCGCCTGGAGCAAAAATCCTCCGCCTACCAGCAGCATCTCCAGCCAGGCATAGCGCGCTGACCAGCGGCCCAGCAGCAAAAACACCGGCACCGACAGCAGCAGGAATCGCCCAGCCGAATCATATTCTACGGTGTTCTGGCCTATCCGAACGGCCGGGTCAATCGAGATATAGAGCAGCCCCAGCATATACAGCGTGAAGGAAAAGGGCATACGTCGCACCGAACACAGGGTAATCACGCCCATGATGACCACCGGCGCAAAATCTACCAGGTTCCGCGCGTTTTCATAGCTCCAGAACCCCTGGTGCAGAAACAAGATCGCGCCTTGCCACTCCGCGCCGCGTATGAGCGTTGTCCAGATGGGCAGTTGGATGCGGTCCCACTGGTCATGCACTTTGATAAAGAGCAGAGGATCGCCAAAGCGCTCTGCGCAGAGCGCTGCAAAGACGCCAAAGGCGACGGGCACTGCCGCGCCAATGCCAAGGACCGTCAGCGTTTGCCGCCAGGGCCGCTCGCGCGGAAGCTGGCTCAGCCAGGACCAGTCGCGCTGGCGCACGCCCGCGATCAATCGCTGCCACCAGGAATGCTGTCGCCCAAACTCATAGAGCAGCGGCAAGAGCAGAATCACCCCTGTGGGGCGGGACAACGCGCCCAGCAAGGTGCAAACGATGCCCAGCGCCCACCAGCCACGCCGCGCGGCATATAGCGCCCACACCGCGCAGGCAAGGAAGAGACCTTCGGTATAGGGCGCTGCCAGAAAGAAGGCCAGCGGATAGGCCGTCAGCACCAGGATGGTCTGGCTGATGTCGCGGCGCGTGCCACCTTCCAGCGCGACCAGGCATCCCAGCCCGATGGAGGCGACCAGCGTCGCCAGGTTGCTGATAACCATAGCGGCCAGTAATTCGCTGCGTGGCCCCAGCAGAGTGGCGAGCAGGTGCGTCAGGAACGGGTAAAATGGGAAAAACGCTGTCCAGGATGTCTGCGCATAGCCAACCCGCGCGATATTCACGTAATACGTGCCGTCCCACTGAAGCCAGCGGCCCAGCAGAAGGTCGGGCGTGATGACCGGATTCGTTCGGGGCACGCTGTTCTGGTTCGGATTGGCAAGACTCGCCTGGAACAACGCCGAGTAATAGGTCAGCAGCGCCAGCATCACGCGCGACACCAGCCACAACACCGTCGCCTGGGCGGCGATCTGTCGCCAGGGGACTGCTGGAATGACCGGCGTTTGCTCAGCCTCTGCCGTCGCTGAAGCAGATGCAGCATCGAGAGCAACGCTCGACGCTGCTTCGCCCGCGTGGACATACTGGACGGGGCCGCGTCCCCACTCTCCCTGAAACACGAGGGCGCGCAGTTGCCGCGCATAGGCCATGCCCTGGTTGCCGTGAGCTTTCTCCGGATTGCGCTGGGGGTCAGTGGCATAATAGGGAACTTCTGCCAGCCGCGACCACCTGCCGCGCACCAGAACCTCTAACAACAGGTGTGTGTCTTTGGGGCGCAGTTTCACGCGCTGAAGCACGTCCCGCCGAAAGACAAAAAAGCCGCTCAAAGGGTCGGTGCAGGCGCGCACCCGTCGAAAGAGTGTTCGCGCCAGCGTTCTGCCTGCCTGAGCAGCCAGCGTGGGCGAAGCTCCGCGCTGGTCCTTGCGGTCTCCAACCGGAAGAAAGCGACTTGCCACAACGACATCGGCTTCTTTGGCGACGACCAGTAGCTTGGGCAGGAGTTCAGGCGGGTGCTGCAAGTCTGCATCGAGGACGCCGATATACTCGCCGGAGGACTGGCGCATGGCGGCAACAATCGCTGAGGCGAGGCCATCCGCGCGCCCGCCCCCTTCTGGGCGGCGTACCAGCCGCACGCGCGCGTCGGCTTCTGCCAACTGCATGACGCGCTGGGGCGTCTCGTCGTCGCTGTCGTCAGCAAAGATCAGTTCATAGGGGATATCTTCAAGCGCAGCGGCAACCCGCTCGGCCAGCGTGACCACACCCTCCGCTTCATTGTGTGTCGGCACGACTAAGGAAAGGACGGTCTCCAACGGCTCTGCCTCCTGGGTTACTTGCGTGCTTTCTTTCCTCTAGCGCTTTACCGCGTCATTGGTAAATAACGCTTCTTCCTCCAGGCTGTAACGCACTTACCTTGTACGAATCTGGTGAAGGCGAGGTTTCAAGCGCCAGGCCGCCGCTGTCCTCCCAGCAAAAGATGGTCCAGAAATAGGGGGTGGCCCGATGATCCTATCGGGCCACCCTCCCGTTTCTGGCAATCCATCCGCTACCTGGGATGATCTGGCTGCGAACGCTCGCGCGCCAGCCAGGCTTCTTCTTAGCCGTTTTTACCCAGCCAGAGTTCCAGGCTGCGCTCGCGGTTGAGCTTGCTCGCTTCCTCGATGAACGTGCCGAGCGGAACGGCTCCCAGGTTTTCGTTGCTGCGCAGCCGCAGCGCCACGGCCTCGTCAGTCGCTTCTTTATCCCCCACCACCAGCATATAGGGAATTTTTTGCAACTGCGCGTCGCGCACTTTGGCGTTCATGCGCTCGCTGCGGCTGTCCACCTCCACGCGCAGTCCCGCCGCGCGCAGCTTGCCCGCCACTGCTTCGGCATAGCCCACGTGCCGGTCAGCGATGGGAATCACCTGTGCCTGCACTGGCGCCAGCCAGACGGGGAAATTGCCCGCGTAGTTTTCGATCAAGAAGGCCATGAAGCGCTCCATCGTGGAAAGCACGCCGCGATGAATCATCACAGGACGGTGCGCCTGTCCATCTTCGCCAATGTACTCCAGGTCAAAGCGCTCCGGCAGCGTGAAGTCAAGCTGGACCGTCGAGATCGTCTCGTCTTTGCCGAGCACGTTGGCGACCTGCACATCCAGCTTGGGGCCATAGAACGCGGCATCGCCAATGCCCTCGTAATATTCCACGCCAAGCTCATCCAACGCCTCGCGTAGTTCTGCGCCAGAGCGGTCCCACATTTCGGCGTTATCGACAAACTTTTCCGTGTCGTTGGGGTCGCGCAGCGAAAGCCGATAGCTGTACTGCTCGAAACCCAGTACTTTGTACACATCCTGAATGAGCCGGACGACCTTGATGAACTCGTGCCGTACCTGGTCAGGCGTGCAGAAGATGTGCGCGTCGTTGAGCGTCATCGCCCGCACCCGCGATAGCCCGGCCAGTTCGCCGGATTTCTCCAGACGATACATCGTGCCCAGTTCGGCGATGCGAATTGGCAGATCGCGATAGGAGCGCATCTTTTGCTTGTAAATCTGGATGTGATGCGGGCAGTTCATCGGGCGCAGCACCAACTCTTCGCCGCTGTCCATCTCCATCGGCGGATACATCGAGTCGTGATAATGTTCCCAATGCCCCGACGTCTTATACAGATCGAGCTTTGCCAGGTTGGGCGTATAGACATGCTGATAGCCCTGCTCGCGCTCGACGCCCAGGATGTACTCTTCCAGCAAGCGCCGCACCGTTGCCCCCTTGGGCAGCCAGAGTGGCAGGCCCGCGCCCACCTCCTCGCTGACCATAAACAGGTCAAGGTCTTTGCCCAGCTTGCGGTGATCGCGGCGCTTCGCCTCTTCCAGCCGCTCCAGATAGGCGTCCAGTTCCTCTTGCGAGAACCAGGCCGTGCCATAGAGCCGCTGGAGCATGGGGCGATGTTCGTCGCCGCGCCAATAGGCTCCGGCCACGCGCATCAACTTGACCGCGCCGATTTGCCCCGTGCTCTCCACGTGCGGGCCTCGGCAGAGGTCCAGAAATGGCCCCTGCTGGTAGATGCCTACTTCGGCATCGGGCAGGTTTTCGATGATCTCCACTTTGTAGGGCTGGTTGCGCTCCTTGAAGTACGCGAGCGCTTTCTCGCGCGGCCATTTGCTCTGCACGAACGGGTGGTTTTTGGCGATGCTTTCGACTATGCGCTGCTCGATCTGCGGCAAATCCTCGGGCGTCAGCGCGCGCGGAAGCTCCATATCGTAATAGAAGCCATCCTCGATGGCCGGACCAATGGCAAACTTGGCATCTGGAAAGATGCTCTGGACGGCTTCGGCCATGACATGCGCTGCCGAATGGCGCATCCGCTGGAGCGGCGTGTAGGCGACTGATGCGTTGAGTTCCTGTTCGACCTCTGCGGGCATGTTCGACATCCTTTCTGCTGCTGTGCTCTGCTTGCTCGTGATAAAAACCTTCAGAAAAACAAAAAGCCCCTTCGTCCAAACTGGGACGAAAGGGCTAAAGACCTCGCGTGGTTCCACCCAGGTTGTCGCCTGCGCCTGTTACATGCTGCTCTACCAGCCAGATAATCTACCGGGCAGCACCAGCGGCCAGAGGGTTCAGCGACGCTCTGTGGGCCGGGTAACGGCGGCCAGCCGTGACGCCATACTCCCACGCGAGCGGTTTCTGGCTCCAGGCGTGCGGGTGGTTTTCTCCACGTTCATACCACAAGGCGGCTCTCAGCCGGTGACCGCCTCTTTCTGTTGGCTGAAGTGTGGGTACTCGTCCCGCGCATTGCCATTGACCATCGTAAATGTATGTTCAAGTATACCACACGCCGAGCGGAAAAGCAACGTTCGGCAGCAAAACCAGCGAACACACAGCGTGTAACGCACGGGTCTAGCGCGAAATTTGCTCTATCTCAAACTGATATTGCTCAATCACAGGATTGGCAAGTAATTGGCTACACATGCGCTGAACGGCGTCCCGTGCGCTGGTTTCATCGGGCGCGTCAAGCGTGATCTCCAGATATTTGCCGACGCGCACCCCTGAGACGCCCGCAAAGCCCAACGTATGCAGACCGCCCAGGACGGCGCTGCCCTGGGGGTCCAGCACGACGGGCTTAAGGGTGACACGCACGCGGGCCAGCCAGGTGGTGTTTGCTGGTGCCTGAGAAGTGGAAGCAGTGGTATCGGGCATCGTCGGTTCTTTCCTTAAAGCGGTTTTGATGGATGGTTGTACAGATGAACATGTGCTCTACTGGCGGCGCTGGCCCTGCGTCCTGGCGCGGCACTCGTCACATTGGCATTCGGCCCGCAGCTTCTCGTAGGTGAAGATGCCGGTGTGATGGCCGTCGCCCCAGACGGGCGAGAGGCCGTAGCGTCCCACCGGCTGGAGTTCAAACAGATCGGTTTCGACGCTGGAAAGCGGGGTATCCGGTGTCATCTGGCCGGGCATGTTGCCCTCGCCCGCGCACAAGGCGCAGGGGCAACTGCGGCGCAGCAGTTCATAGGGATGAATCGATTCGTGGTCATCGCTCCAGGTGAGGATGAGGCGCTGATGATCGGCATCGAGGATGTACGATGTAGGATAGGCGTCAAGTATGTTCATTGGTAATGTCTCGCTTTAGCTGTGGGATGCGCGAATGAAGGCGCGCATCATCAGAAGAATACCGCATTGCAGGCCCAAGAGCAAGAAGAGGGCGGCAGCGCGCGCCCTTGTCGGTTTGTGCTATGCTGTTGGAAGAAGAGATGAAGGGACTGATCTGGTGCGGGAAGGTGAGGGTTGAGAGTGGCTGAAGAACGCTGCCTTGTCGCTCACGGGGCAGGCAGGAACAATCAGGGTGCGCATGGTGTGGATGATGACTACCGACAGCATTGCGCATGGATTCAGGTAGGTGTGAGACACAGATGGCAAAAAAACTGGTAATTGTGGAGTCTCCGGCAAAAGCGAAAACTATCGAAAAATTTCTGGGCGCTGATTTTGAGGTGCGCGCCTCGATGGGGCATATCATGGACCTGCCCAAGAAGGGGATGGGTGTCACCCTGCCCAAAAAAGGCAAGCAGACGGCTAGCGCGCATGATTTTGAACCCAAGTATGAGGTCATCGAGAAAAAAGAGAAGCTGATCAGCGAACTCAAAGCAGCGGCGAAGAAAGCGGAGACCGTTTACCTGGCGCCAGACCCGGACCGTGAGGGCGAGTTTATCGCGTGGTCGCTGAAGAGCGCGCTTGATTTACGCGCCCCGCAGCGCGCGGTCTTCAATGAAATCACCAAGCGCGCGGTACAAGATGCCATCAGCCACCCGCGAATCATTGACGAAGACCTGTTCAATGCTCAGCAGGCCCGCCGCGTGCTGGACCGGCTGGTGGGATATAAGATCAGCCCGCTGCTCTGGCGGCGCGTGCAATCAGGGACCAGCGCCGGGCGCGTGCAGTCGGTGGCGCTGCGCCTGATCTGCGAGCGCGAGGGCGAGATTCGCGCTTTTGTGCCAGAGGAATACTGGACGATTGTGGCACATCTGAGCAAGCAGAAGCAGCGCAAGACCTTCGAGGCGCAGTTGTTTGCCCATCTGAACGCCAAGGGTGAGGCCGAGGAGGCTCAAGACCAGGCGGCAGAAAGCGCGGCAAGCAAAGACAGCGCGGCCAAAAATGGCAACGGCAAAAAGGGCAAGGCTGCCAATGGCGACGAGCCGGAGCGCACGCGCATCAAGATCGGCAGCGAGGCCGAGGCCAAGGCCATCCTGGCGGAACTGGAGGGCGCGGCCTATCGCGTGCGCAGCATCGAGCAGAAGGACGTGCGCCGCCAGCCCTGGCTGCCCTATACCACCAGTACGATGCAGCAGGATGCCTCGGTGCGGCTGCGCTTTGCGCCCAAACGGACGATGAGCCTGGCCCAGCAGTTGTACGAAGGCTTGGAGGTGGGCGAGCGCGGGCACCAGGGCTTAATTACGTATATGCGCACCGACTCGACGCGCGTCTCGGCTGAAGCTCAGCAGGCCGTCAAAGCGTTTGTAAAAGGCCACTTTGGCGAAGACTATGTTGGCGAAGGACGCAGCAGCAAGGCCAAGGCGACGGTGCAGGATGCCCACGAGGCGATTCGCCCCACGGATGTCACCCTGACGCCCGACGCGGTGAAAGCGTATTTGTCGCCCGACCTCTTCAAGCTCTATCAATTGATCTGGCGGCGCTTCGTGGCGGCCTTTATGGCTCCGGCGGTCTTCGATACTGTGCGCGTGGATATTACGGCGGCCAGGTATCTCTTCCGTGCCACCGGCTCGAACCTGAAGTTCCCCGGCTTTTATGCCGTCTGGCCGCGTGAAGAGGATGAGGAGCCGCTGCCGCCGCTGGAAGCGGGCGAACCGTTGGACTTGCACAAGCTTGAGCCTGACCAGCATTTCACGCAGCCGCCGCCGCGCTACAGCGAGGCCAGCCTGATTAAAGAGCTAGAGGAGCGCGGCATTGGCCGCCCCAGCACCTATGTGCCGATTGTTTCGACCATCCAGGAGCGCGGCTATGTGGAGCAGCAAGAGCGCCGCTTTGTCCCGACCTGGCTGGGCGAGACGGTCAACGAGGTGATGATCAAGCACTTCCCTGAAATTGTCGATGTGGGCTTTACGGTGGATATGGAGCAGAAGCTGGATTCCATCGAGGAGGGCCAGCAGGAATGGACAGCCTTCCTGCGCCGCTTCTATGATGATTTCAGGCAAACGCTTGACCGCGCCGAGGTCGACATGCCCAAGGTGCAGAAGCCGGTTGAGGAGATCGACGAGCTTTGCCCCGATTGTGGCCGTCCGCTGGTCATTCGCAGCGGGCGCTTCGGCCCGTTTATCTCCTGCTCTGGCTTTCCCGAATGCGCGTTCAAAAAGAAGATTGTGGATAAGACCGGCGCGCTCTGCCCACAATGCGGCGGCGATCTGGTGGTGCGCAAGACGAAGAAGCGCGGCAAGGTCTTCTATGGCTGCGCGAACTACCCGACCTGCAACTTTGCCATCTGGGATCGTCCGCTGGCTGAACCCTGCCCCAATTGTGGCGGGCTGCTGACCATCGCGCAGGGCAAACAGATAGCCGTCTGTACAGCGTGCCACGCCATGATCGAAGGTCTCGGCCAGGAGGGCGCTGCCGCTGTCTCAGTCGTCGGCTTTGCCGCGCCGAGCCAGAACGGTCACGCTTCATCCAGAGCGGGCGCGAAGTCTGGCGCGCAAGCCAGCGGAACTTCGGCCAGGCGCAGCGCTGCCAGAGGCGGCAAGACCACGGCCCGCGCGACGGCTCGCAAGACTGTTACGCGCAAAGCCAGCGCCGGGACAAAAACGGCGAGCGGCGCGGCAAAGTCAACCACGACGAAACGCGCCACAACGAAGGCGGCTGCCACGTCGGCCACTGCTCGACGAGCAGCGACAAAGAAAGAGACCGTACCGCTCTCCTAAATGGTAAACTTATGAGAGTGCGGACGCTTCATAAGAGAAGATAGCGAAAGTACAGGGAAGCAACGGTGAGCAATTATCTGGGGCAACCCGTGCGGGCGACGACCATCCTGGCCGTACGGCGCGCCGGGCAGGTGGCGATTGCGGGGGATGGGCAGGTGACGGTGGGCGATGCCGTGATGAAACATACGGCGCGCAAGATTCGGCTGCTGCGTGATGGCAAGGTGCTGGCCGGTTTTGCCGGTTCGACGGCTGATGCCCTCACGCTGTTTGATAAGTTCGAGGCGCAGTTAAACACCGCGCAGGGCAATTTACGCAAGGCGGCTGTGGAACTGACCAAAGATTGGCGCACGGATAAGTATCTGCGCCGTCTGGAGGCGATGCTGGTGGTGGCCGACAGCGAACAAATCCTGGTGCTCAGCGGCGATGGCGATGTGATCGAACCCGATGGCGGGGTGATTGCGATTGGCTCAGGTGGCAACTACGCGCAGGCGGCGGCGACGGCGCTGCTGCAATATTCTGAGCTTTCTGCCGCCGAAATTGCCCGCGCCGCGTTAGAGATTGCAGCCTCAATCTGCATTTATACGAATAATCAGATTGCGTTACATGTGCTTGAAAGCCAGGGAGCGGAGGTCGGAGGAAGCGGGACATGAAAGATTTGACACCTCAAGAAATTGTGCGCGAGTTGGATCGCTATATCGTGGGGCAGCCTGAGGCCAAGCGGGCCGTTGCGGTGGCGCTGCGCAATCGCTATCGCCGCTTGCAGCTTGCCCCGGACGTGCAGGCCGAGATTACCCCCAAGAATATCCTGATGATTGGCCCCACCGGCGTAGGCAAGACGGAGATTGCCCGCCGTCTGGCAAAGCTGGCCGATGCTCCCTTTGTCAAAGTCGAGGCGACGAAATTTACCCAGGTCGGCTATGTGGGGCGCGATGTGGAGTCGATCATCCGCGACCTGATGGATACGGCCATGAACATGGTCCACGAAGAAAAGCAGAGCCAGGTGCAGGAGCAGGCTGAAAGCCTGGCGCATCAGCGCATCCTCAACTATCTGCTGGAGCCATCCAAAGCCGAGAGCGCCGACAGTGAGGCCAGAGGGCTGGCTGAGAAAAACGGCGCGGCGACCAGCGCGCGTGATCTGCTGCTGACCGAATCGGTGGGCGTGGAAAAATCTAGCAAAGTCGGCGCGCGCGCGGCCAAGCCTGCCGGGCGCGAGCAGCGTGTCACCAAGGCCAGGCGCAAGCGTGTCGCGGAGATGCTGGCGAATCACCAGTTGGAAGAGCAAATCATCGAGATCGAGCTAGAGCCAGATGATGGCTATACCTCGGTGCTGGAGTTTGTCGCTGGCATGGCCTCCGATGATGGCGAGGGCGAGTTTCAGGAATTGATCGGCTCGATGCCCGGCCAGCGCAAGCGCTCGCGGCGCGTTTCGGTGAAGGAGGCGCGGCGCATTCTGACCCAGGAAGAGGCCAATAAGCTGATTGATTTCGATCAGGTGGTCGAAGACGCGACCCGGCGCGTCGAACAGTCGGGCGTCGTCTTTCTGGATGAGTTGGACAAGGTGGCCGGAGCCAAGGTGGAGATGGGGCCGGATGTTTCCGGGCAAGGTGTGCAGCGCGATCTGCTGCCCATTGTGGAAGGCTCGACGGTGATGACCCGCTACGGGCCGGTGAAAACCGATCATGTGCTCTGGATTGCCGCCGGAGCGTTTTACAGCGCCAAGCCCAGCGATCTGATTCCTGAATTGCAGGGACGCTTTCCCTTGCGTGTGGAACTGCAAAACCTGAGCACCGCCGATTTCAAGGCCATTCTGACCCAGCCAGAAAACGCGCTGACCCGGCAATACCAGGCGCTGCTGCGCACCGAAGAGGTGGAACTGGTCTTCACGGAAGATGGCCTGGAAGAGATGGCAAACATGGCGGCGGAGATGAATCTGCGGCAGGAGAACATCGGCGCGCGTCGGCTGCATACGATCATCGAGAAGTTGCTAGAGGAGCTTTCCTTTGACGCGCCCAGGCTGCGCGGCCAGACGGTCACGCTGGACCGGGCATTCGTCAAGGCACGGCTGGATGGCCTGATGAAGAACGAAGATTTGAGCAAATACATCTTGTGATTTGCTATTTTTGCGTCGGTCTGCTATACTTTCCAGACGTGATTATCTGGAATCGTTGCTGTGCCCATCTGGCGGGCGCCAACGCTTTCATTTTTTGAGAAACCTTGAAGATTTTTGGGAGGATTTGCGCTCTCATGCCCAACACCAAATCGGCAGCCAAGCGCGTGCGGATTGAGCAGAAGCGCCGGGCACGCAACCGGGCGGTAAAGTCATCCGTCAAGACGTATATCGGTAAGGCCCAGCGCGCGATTGTCGCGCAGCCGGATGAAGAGACAACAGTGGCGGCGGTGCGCCAGGCGATTAGTCAGCTTGATCGCGCGGCGACCAAAGGCGTGCTGCATCCCAATAATGCTGCTCGCCGCAAGTCGCGTCTGATGAAGCGTCTGAACGCTGCCACAGCCGAAGGCTGATTGCCCGGCCACGCTGGCAGGACTTCTCTGCCAATTGCGTCGGGATGAATGACCCTTCAATCATCGCTTACGGGGTGCCTGGCCCTTGCGCCGGGCATTGCTGTTTCTGGCGCGTGTGTCAGGTGGCTGCTCATGTCTTCCCACTCATCGGACCAGCCTATGACCTCTGCGGAGCGCGGCGCGTATCTGCTCTCGCCTGGTGATCTACCAAGCGCCTTGATTGATCTTGCCCGGCAGGTTCGGTCAGCGTCTTCCGAGGCCGACGCGCAGCGCGCGGCAGCTTTGTTCTTGCTGCAATATTTCCAGGCTGGCCGCGTAGAACTGCGGTTGGTCGGTGGTGTGGCTGGCCTCGTGGCGACCAGCGCGACAGATGGCTCGATCACGTTGCTTCCATTGCCTGCCGCAGCCGATGAGCCAGGTGCTCTGACAGCGCCGCTTCCACTGCCAGCCCCAGCCGATCAGCGCGCGCAAGACCGCGAAGCTGGACATACCACCCTTTCGGCACTGCTGCATGAGGACGGGGAGACGCCTGGCTCCATAGAGTTGACTCAGCCGCGTGCCGGGCGGTTCACAGCGGAGCAGGACAATACCCTGCCACCCATTGCGGAGTACATCGCCCTGCTGCTGCGCGATTGGCGGCAGCGTGAGCAGATTGGCGACCTGGCCGTGATGGCCGAGCGCAGCCGCCTGGCGCGCGAACTGCACGACACCGTGGCTCAATCACTGGTGGCGCTGGTCCTGCGGCTGGAACACCTCGACGAATCACGCCCGGAGATCGCCGAGGCGCGGCTGCTGGCGCGGCGGGCGTTGGAGGATACGCGCCGGGCCATCTGGGGATTGCGCCCTGCCCTGCTGGATTCCTTGCCGTTTCACGAGGCGTTGGCGCGTGAAGTGGAGCAGGTGGCTGATGAAGGCGGCCTATCCAGCCGTGTCAGCGTCGTGGGCACGCCGCGCCCGTTGCTGCCGCAGCAGGAGATGGCGTTGTTTCGCATCGCCCAGGAAGCGCTTTCCAACACGATTCGCCACGCGGCAGCCCGTCGGGTGCGCGCCAGCCTGAGCTATCTGGATGACGGCGCGCGGCTGCTGATCGAAGATGATGGGCGTGGCTTTGACCTCAATGCGCCTGAAATGCCGAAGCAGCCGCGCGCCATGCCGTCGTTCCTGCCCTATTTTGATGACCCCAGTTCGCCTGGCACGTCCAGCGCGGTGGGGCATTTCGGCTTGCAAACAATGCGCGAGCGGGCACGGCTGGTTGCTGGCTGGCTGACGCTGGAAAGCGTGCCCGGCCAGGGCACGCGCGTCATCGTCGATTTGCCCTACGCGCCGCTTCCAGAACTGCTGCTCCCGCCTGCCGAACCGGAGGCGGCCAGGACGCGCCCAGCCTCGCTGCCAGCCACTCTGACCGGGCGCATTCGCATTCTGGTAGCTGACGACCACGCTGTGATTCGCGCGGGCATGCGGCGGCTGCTCGAGAGCTATCCTGATTTCGAGGTGGTGGGCGAGGCGGCAGATGGCCTGGAAGCGCTGGCCGAGGCGCAAGACCTTGGCCCGCAAGTGATTTTGATGGATATGCGCATGCCGGGGATGAACGGCCTGGAAGCGCTGCGCCAGTTGCGCGCCTCCAACCCTGATGTACATATCTTGATGCTTTCGGCCTTTGAGCAGGACGAAGATGTGTTGGAAAGCCTTAAAGCAGGCGCCAGCGGCTATGTCTTGAAAGACATGGCCCCCGACGAACTGGCCCAGGCGATTCGCGCCGTTGCCCAGGGCGAAACGCTGCTGGCCCCCGGCCTGACCGGCAAGCTGGTTGATCGCCTGGCAAGACCGCCGCAGACAGACCCCACCAGCCTGCTGACGGCGCGCGAATCTGAAGTGCTGCGTGCCCTGGCAAACGGTTTGCGCAATAAAGAGATTGCGCGGCAGCTTTACGTCAGCGAGCGCACGGTGACTTTTCATCTGGCAAACATTTACCAAAAGCTCGGCGTAACCAGCCGCACCGAAGCGCTCAGCCGGGCGCTGGAATTTGGCCTGCTCAAATCCTGAACCGCTTTTCTGCTCCTGAGCCACCTTTCCTGCTAGCGCAAGCTCACCGTCAACGTGTTGCCAGGCATCAGGCAGCATGTTCGTTCTGGTCAGCCTGCTGCTCGCGGGGCATTATCGACTGATGCTCCAGATCACAGGCGATCCTGTTAAATCGGCATTAAAGGAAAGTGTGAAAGTCTGCGCGGAGGATGGGACTTCATAGCCCCAGGTTCCCTGAGAGAAGCTGCCAGCCTCGACTGCTCTGCTGTCCGGTGGAGTGAGACTCGGCAGGAACGCCTCAATATAGCTATTGCCCTGCGCGTCACGCAGTTCAAAATAGAGCAGTGTAGACAGCGGCTGCGCCTTAGTTGTCAGGTTCTCGAAGGTACCCTGGATGATAAGGTACACTTTGCCGACATCTGGGGTCGGGTCAAACTGACTGGGGGCGTCGTTGGAAAAATTGGCGTTGGTGATAGTGATCTGCCATTCGTTATGGAAATTGACCTTATCTCCAATTGTATAAGTGTTCGCAGGAAGAGTAGCCGTCGGAGTTACGCCAGATGGCGACGTGGCGGCAGGAGAGGGACTGCTGGAAGTGGTTGCATTGCTCGATGTGTTTTTGCCGCCATTGGCGACCACTGCAAGGCCACCAATACAGCAAAGCAGGAACACAGCGGCCACGCCAACCAGAATAATCCAGAGAGCGCGTCTGGAACGCCAGAGCGGCTGTGGCCGCGCCACCCGTGGCTGAGCTGCCCTTGGAAGTGAATACTGGCCTGATGGCGGCCTCGGCTGAGATGGATAAGGTGGTGGCCCAGGAGGCTGTGGCAAAGGTCCAGATGGCAGGGGAAATGATTGAGAACCTGGCTCTGTTGGTTCTCCAGGCGATTGTATGGGAGGTTCTTGTTCCACAAGATTTTCCTTATGCGAGTTATGCTCAAGGGGTTGCGCTGCTTATCCTATCCTGCTTGTCAAGGTGGTTATCAATAAAAAATTGTTCATTTTGGCCGGCCACGACTTTTCAGGAATGAGTATAGCCATAACCGGATTGAAACAGGCGAAATGGAATACCCGATTACCTGGACTACATCTATCCCAGGGAGGTACTTATCTATAGAGAGATTGGGGTAACGCACATGAGCCTGGATAAGCAGCTAGAAGACTTGCTCGCTGGGTTAGGAGTTGAGATGGAGCGTGCCGCTGAAGACCCTTCTGATGAGGACGACGACGAGGAAGGCGAGGCGAAACTAGCAAATATTTCCCTTTTTCAAGCCTCGAAAGAACATTATGGGGTCTTCTATCGTCTTGATTTGATAGAGTGCTGCCCACAGTTGCGGGTGTTTTTACCCGCCAACAGCGGGGTGGTCAAGATGGAGGGCTATCTTGTCTGCCCGCCCGAGCATTCGCCGCTGCGGGGCGCGTTTGAGCTGCTGGCCGCGCACGAAGGCAGCCCAGATTTCGAGATGCAGCAAGATACAATGCGTCAGCACCTGCTTTTCGCCGTGGGGGAAATGATGAAGCGCCTCTTCTGGGCGGGCGACCTGGAAGAGATGCAGTTTCCGGCAGAAGTACTGGTGGAGCGCATCCTCTAATCTGAACGCCTTGTTGTTGAATGTTGAGCGCATCAGCAGTTGACAGCAGCGGCTCGGGGTGTGGTAGACTATGAGTGACCTGGCTCAGCCATTCTTCGTTACACCAGCAGGTAGGCAAGAGATGGACCTGGAAACCGTCGGCCAAGCAGCGCGTCGTTACCTGGAGCAGAAGCATGCTGCCCGCGAGCGTGCGCTGCCAAAATCGCGTGCTGCAATTCGTTGCTGCGCAAATAGCATTCGCGCCTCACATCGCCAGGACTTTTCCAGCGCGGCTCAATTACTCCAGCAGGCTGAGGGCTTGTTGGCCGAAATGCGCGCTGATTTACGCGATCATCTGGATATTTATTATGCTGGCTTTGTTGAAGATGCCCAAAAGGAATTTGCCGAGGCGTCGCTGACCTGCGCATTTATTCAGCAGCAGCCCCTCCCATTGCCCGATGCGCTGCGGGTCGAGTGGGCACCCTATCTCAATGGGCTGGGCGAGGCAGTTGGCGAATTGCGCCGTTCTATTCTGGACCGCATGCGGCAAGGAAAGCTGGAGGGCTGCGAACAACTGCTGCAACAGATGGATGATGTGTATCTGTTACTGACGACGCTGGACTTTCCTGATGCCATCACCGGGAACCTGCGCCGAACGACGGATTCGGTACGCGGCATTTTGGAAAAGACGCGCGGCGACCTGGCGGTGGCAGCCCGCCAGACGCAACTGGCAGAAACCATGGCGCGGCTGGAAACACGCCTCTCTGCTGAACACTAATCCCTGGCTGATCTTACTACTGCTCTTCTATTTTGGCAGGGCAATTGCGAGCGCTCTTCCGCATCTCAACATCACAGGAGTCCATCATCAGCCATGAATACGGGAAATAATTTCACTACTAACTATTCTTCTCGAACCAATGATCTGTCGCCCCAGGTGGAAGAAGCCCTCGAGCCGCCTGCTCCTGAAGATGCTGCATCTGCCTCTGTGGAGACGCCGGAGGTACCGCCTCTTCCGCCGTTGCCGCCGCGCCGCACCCTGCCGCTTACATCAGCAGATGACTTTGCTCCGGCTGGCGTCGGGCCGATTGCGGCAGAGCAGGCGTTGGTGGCAACAGACCAACGCAGCGGCCTGCCGCTGACGCTTGCCGCGCTGCCAGGGCAGTTCGAGCGCTGGATGGGCGTCCTGCGTCCACAGATGCTCTGGCTTTCTGTGGCTCCGGTGCTGGTGGGCGCGGCGACGGTCTGGCTGGAGGCGTTAGGTGGCAAGGTTCCCTTCCATCCGCTTTCCCTGCTGGCGCTGCTTCTGGCGGTTCTGGCCGCGCATGGTGGCGCGAATCTGCTGAACGAAGCCTATGATGTGCTGCGCGGAACCGATGGTCAGCAGGCGCTCGGCTCGCGTAAAATCATTCAGAAGGGGCTGCTTTCCGCCGAAAGCGTGCGGCGCGCCGGTCTGGTGCTGCTGGCGGTTGGCGCGCTGATTCTGGTGATTTTGACGCTGGTCACGCATACCTGGGGCGCGTTGGTGCTCGGCGGCGCTGCGCTGTTGCTGGCCTATTTTTATTCAGCGACACGCTACGCGCTGGGGTATTTCCCGTTGAGCGAGTTGATTGTGGGCTTTGTCATGGGGCCAGCGCTCTTGTTTAGCAGCGTGCAGCTTCAGGGCGCCTCGGTCAGTTCCCTGGCGATCACCTTTGCCCTGGCATTGGGGGCGCTCGCTGCGGCGGTCATCCTGGCGAATAACCTGCGTGACCTGGAGACAGACCGCGCTGCCAATAAGCGCACCCTGGTGACGTACTTCGGCGCGCAGATGGGGCGCGCGCTGTATCTGGCGCTGATCTTGCTCCCCTATCTCCTCGTGGCGCTGGTGGCGTTTCAGCCGGGCAAGCCACACGCGCTGCTGCTCGTACTGCTGACCCTGCCAAGCCTGCTGGTGGCGATTACCGGCTCGCTGCGCGCCGAGACGCCAGCCGCTAGCCATCTGGTCGTTGAGCAGACCGTGCGCCTGCATATGCGTTTTAGCGCCTGGCTGTTAGTTGGCTATCTGCTCTCGATGAGTGTCGTGTATTTGCTGCATCTGCTGCATATAGGGTAAAGTTTTCTAAACCGCGAGTTTTGCCTGGAATGCTTTCTCTGCTGCACTGAGCAAGCAGGGAAAGCATTCAGGCACCTTGTTTTGTGGCGCTTCCTGTACTTTGCCTGCGCTTTTCCAGCGCGCCCCTCCAGAAAGTTGATTGCGTATGCCTGCACGCCACCTGAACGGTAAAAGCGCGCCAATTGAAGAATTGCCAGCCCCGCGCAATACCCTGCGGTATATTATCCTGGGCCTCTTGGGCGCGCGGGCTATGACCGGTTACGATATTAAGCAAGCCTTTGATCGGGCGATTGCCAGCTATTGGAATGCAGGCAACAGCCAGATTTATACGACGTTGAAGACGCTGGAGCAAGAAGGGCTGCTTGCATCGGAACTCGTGATTCAGCAGCACCGGCCTAACCGCAAACTCTATCGCCTGACACCCCAGGGGGAAGCCGAACTGGAAGCCTGGCTGAAGGAGCCCGCGCCGGAGCGCTTCACCAAGGATGAGTTTCTGACCAAGCTCTTCTTTTGCGGTCAGACTTCAGATGATGTGGCGCTGCGCCATCTGGTCGAGCATCGCCAGGCGCTTGAGGCCCAACTGGCACATATGGAGTGGGTGCTTCAGCATTATAGCCAGCGGCCCGCACGTCGCCCCCACCTGCTGGAATATCAATTGCTGGTGCGTGAGTATAAGGCTGAGACCCTGCGTGCCGACCTGGCGGTGACAGACCGCGCCATCGCCCGCCTGCGCGAACGTATCGACAATCCCCATCCTGCCGAATGGCCCGAGGGCGAGCGCAGAGACTAGCTGGTGCGTTGCGCATTCCTGGCCTGCTGCCTCTTGACAAAGGCTGCTTTGCGGCATAAGCTATAGACAAATCATATCTCTATTTGGATATATCAGTCGATTCAATTTTTGCTGTGCTGCGTTGCCATCACGCCGGAAAAGACAGGCAGAGCCGCCTGGGTTCGCGTGGCTGTGCCTGTGCCGTGTGTGCTGGCGTCCATCAGACCCACAGGAGGTGTCGCCATGGCAACGGCCACCCAATCGGATGCCGCCGTATTGGAGCGCATCCGCAACAAACAGCTTGTCGAATCGGTGGAGCACATGAGTCCCACGTATATTGAAGGGATGAAGCGCATCCTGACCGTTTCGGCAGATACCGAACTGATTAGCGCGCCCGCCTATTTCCACGCTGCCCAGCATGCCCCTAACCTCAATGCCTTTGGCTCGGCTATTGCCATCATTCAGGATGAATTGGGCCACGCGCACATCGCCTATCGGCTGATGCGCGACCTGGGCGTTGATACCGAATGGCTGATCTACGAGCGACCCGCCGCGCAGTTCAAGTATCCCTATGCCTTCGATGTACCGCTGGATAGCTGGGTGGAACTGATCATGGCGAACGCCTTTTATGATCGCGCGGGCTATACCTTGCTGGGTGATGTCTTTGAAAGCACGACCTTTGGCCCCTGGAAACGCGCGCTGGTCAAGGTCGATAAAGAAGAGACCTTCCACTTGCGCCACGGCGAACAGTGGATGCGCAGGCTCAGCAGTGACCCCGCCATGCACGAGGAGATTCAGCGCGCCATCGATTGGATGTTCCTGCTGACGGTCGAATGGTTCGGCTTGCCCGATGATCTGAAGAAGCACAGCGAGCAGCTTGATTATGGCTTCAAAGGCAAGTCCAACGATCAACTGCGCCAGCACTGGATGCGCACTGCCGTGCCTCTGTGCGAAGAACTGAACTATAAAGTGCCCGCCCATTATGACGCCGAGCAGGACAAATACGTCATCGATTGCCCGTTCCCTGCGCACTTTGACTCCGAGCGCAAGTATTGGGATTTGGACGCTGGGCAGATTAGCTGGGATGAGGTGATGAAGCGCTGGAAGGCGCGCGGGCCAAAGAACGAAGAGTTTGTTGAGATGATTCAGCGGGGCAACAAGCAGTTGAAGCATCTGCTGGGGGTAGGCTGATGAGCCTCTCTGCCAGCCAGCAGCAGGGTATTCGCCCTGACGAGCTCTACCCTTCTGACTCACTCTGGGATGCATTGCGCGACGTGAACGACCCAGAAATCCCGATCAGCATCGTGGATATGGGGCTGGTGGTCGCGCTTGGGCAGCGCGACGGGACGGTACATCTCAAGTTGACCTTCACGGCAATGGGCTGCCCGGCGATGGATATGATTCTGGATGATGCGCGCGCGCGGCTGCTTCAGGTGCCTGGGGTGGAGCGCGTCGAGATTGAAATTGTCTGGGAGCCTGTCTGGACGCCCGCCCGGCTCACCGAAGAGGGCCGCGACACACTGCGCATGTGGGGGATTGGATTATGAGCGAGACGACATCCGAGGCAACACCCCTCAAGGTGGTGGCCGAAACCAGGCTGTGGGAGGTCTTTGCCCGGCGCAAATACGAGGAACCGCTGCATCAGGTAGGTACGATTGCCGCCGATGATGCTGAACTGGCAAAGGTCTATGCCCGCAGTATCTATGATGAGTTTTCCTGGGTGGAAATGGTGGTTGCCCCGCGCGATGCCTTTATTCCCGTCATCAAGCCCTGAACCATTGTCACAGGAGTACAGAGGCCATGGGAAACGAGATAAACGAGCAGCAGGCGCTTTTTAACCTGCTGGCGGCGCTGGCCGATAACAAATATTTCCTGGGGCGGCGCTATGCCGAATGGTGCAATGGCGCGCCCACGCTGGAATCCTCAGTGGCGGCGGCGGCCATGGCCCAGGATGAGCTTGGGCACGCGCGCGCCATTTACCCATTGCTGCAAGACTTTCCCCAGGGGCGGGAACACCCCACCGAGTACGAGCCGGAGACGCGCACCCAGTTTTGCAACGTGGCCTTCTTAGATCACACCTTCAGTGGTTGGGCCGATTTCGTGGCTGCCAATTTCTTGCTGGATACGGCGCTTTCGGTGGTCTTCGAGTTTGCCCAGGAGTCGCGCTTTGAATCCCTGCGCGGGCGGGCCAAGAAGGTCTTGCAGGAAGAGCAAGTCCACGCGCTGCACGGCGAAGCCTGGACCCGACGGCTGGCGCGCACGGGTGGCGCGGTGCGCGGCACGCTGCAAGCCGCCCTGGAGCGTGCCTGGCTTGAAACACTGTGCTGGTTTGGTCCCGCTGAAGACCCTCGCGGAAAGCTGCTGCATGACGGCGGCATCCTTTCCGGTGGGCCAGAGGACCTGCGCCAGCGATGGTTGCAGCGCGTGGGGCCAGCGCTCGTTGAAACCGATCTGGCGGCAGCCTTCGCCCTGCAACAGGAGCCTGATGGCCGCTGGGTGCTGCACGCCTCGTTCCCGTGGACAACCTGGGACGCTGCCCGTCGTCGCTTGCAGCAGGAGCCTACCCATGCCTGAGCATGCGCTCTTCCAGCCGGATGAGACGGCTCACGCTGTCTGCCCCTACTGCGGCTCAAATGAAACCGAGTTTTTTTCGCTCTTTGGCGGACAGTTGCTGACGGCGCAGTATTATTGCCGCGCCTGCCATACGCCCTTCGAGCAAGTCAAAAATGCTGACGTTCTGGCCGACGCTGCCCGTCGTGATTTGCCACGGGCGCGCGAGCCGCAGGCCGAAGAAAGACGCAAGGAATAACGCTATGCCTCGTGTGGATGGTCGCGCGCCCGATGAACTGCGCCCAATCAAGGTGATGACCGATTACCTCCATTACGCCGAAGGCTCCGTCTTGATCGAGGCCGGGGCAACGCGCGTGCTCTGCGCCGCCAGCATCGAAGATGGTGTGCCGCCGTTTCTGGAGGGGCGCGGCCAGGGCTGGCTGACGGCGGAATATAGCATGCTGCCGCGCGCCACCAAAACGCGCACCCGGCGCGAATCGTCGGTGGGGCGGCCCAGCGGGCGCACCCAGGAGATTCAGCGCTTGGTTGGACGCTCGCTGCGCGCCGCGCTGGATTTGAAGCTGCTGGGCGAGCGCACCCTGACGCTCGATTGCGATGTGCTGCAAGCTGATGGTGGCACACGCACCCTCTCGATTACGGGGGCGTATATCGCGGCGCATCGCGCCTGCACGGCGCTCTTGAAGCAAGGCTTGCTCAAGGGGCATCCGGTGCAGACAGCAGTGGCAGCAATCAGCGTCGGGGTGATCGATGATGTGCCACTGCTGGACCTGAACTATGCCGAAGACTCGCGGGCGCAGGTAGACTTTAATGTCGTCATGACGGGCAAAGGCGAGTTCGTGGAGGTGCAGGGCACGGCTGAAGGCCGCCCGTTCTCGCGTGAAGCATTGGATCATCTGCTGGCCCTGGCCGAGCAGGGCATTCGCCAACTGCTCGCCATCCAGAAAGCCAACATCTGATACCTGCGGTCATGCTGGATGCAAATGATGGGGGATGTTGATGACGACAATGCCGGGACGAAAGAGCAGCGCCGCTTTCAAGCGCAGCGCCGTCTGATTGTGTAAGATATTCTCCCACCAATGCGCCAGCAGCAGTTCCGGCAAAATCACGGTCAGCGTCTCGTCGGGGTGCCGTTCGTGCAGCGTATCGATGTACGCCAGCAATGGACGAACGAGCGAGCGGAATGGCGACTCGATGACCAGCAGGTGAACATCTTCCTCCTCAGGAACCTGGTCCTGCCATTGTTCCCAGGCTGCCCGAATGGCTTCCGCCTGCGCATCATCAATGACGACATGCACGGCAGTGACGTGCGAGGACAGGGAGCGGGCATAGGCCAGGCTCTGTTCGGCGAGCCGGTCCAGCCCCGCGATGGGTACGATGATGCGGTGGTGGATGTCGCCTGGGTGAATGGGCAGATGCGCGGTGCGTTCGCGCTCCACACGCTGGTAATGACGGCGAATCGCCAGGAACATCAGGACCAGCACCGGAATCAACAGAATGACAATCCAGGCTCCCTGAAGAAACTTGGCGACCGCGATAATGAGCGCCACCAGGCAGGTAGTCAGCGCGCCTGCGCCGTTGATGAGAATACTGCGCTGCCAGCCCTTCTTCTCGCCCCGCAAGCGCCACCAATGCACGACCATCCCCGCCTGCGACAGCGTAAAGGAGACAAAGACGCCCACCGCAAACAGGTTGATGAGCCGGGTGGTGTCGCCCTGGAAGATAACTATCAGCAGGCTTGCCAGCGTTGCCAGCACGATGATGCCCACCGAAAACGCCAGCCGATCACCCTTGAAGGCGAACTGCGACGGCAGGAACCGATCTCGCGCCAGCAAAGATGCCAGGCGCGGGAACGCGGAATAGCTGGTTTCGGCGGAGAGCGTCAGAATGCTCAACACGGCCAGTTGAAAGATGGGAAACAGGAAGGCCAACGGTCCGGTGAAGACGGCGGAAGCAATCTGCGCCACCACCGTTGGATTACCGGCTTGATTTGCCTCCACATGATAGGTCAAGGTCAGCAGGGTAATCCCCAGGAAGAGGCAGCCAAGGATGATAGCCATCAAGGTAAGCGTAGTGGAGGCGTTCCGCGTCTCCGGCTTCTTGAAGACAGGGATGCCGTTGGAAATCGCCTCCACGCCGGTCATAGCCGAGCAGCCCGTTGCAAAGGCGCGCAGGATGAGGAATAAGGTCAGCGGCTCAATCGCGCTGACCGGCGCGAACTGCGTCGCAGGCGGCTGCTGACCGAAGACGTAGACTTTGAGCAGACCGACGAGAATTAAAAGCGTCGCGCTAGCAATGAAGAAATAGGTCGGCAAAGCGAAGATGGTTCCTGATTCGCGCAGCCCGCGCAGATTGACGATAGTAATGACGATCACCAGTGTCACGTCCAGCGGCACCACCCAGGATGCCAGTCCAGGGAAAAGAGACGCCACGTTCAGGATGCCTGCGGAAACACTTACCGAGACATTCAAAATATAATCAATCATCAAGGCTGCCGCCGCGACCAGTCCGGCCAGCGTGCCCAGATTCTCTCTGGCAACGATGTATGAGCCGCCCCCGGCGGGATAGGCTGGAATCGTCTGGCGATAAGAAATGGTGACAATGGTCAGCAGCGCCAGGATTGCCAGGCTGATCGGCAAGACCAGACCAAGATTGCTGGCCCCAGCGGCCACCAGGTTAATCAAAATGGCTTCGGTAGCAAAGGCCACAGACGAGATGGCATCCGATGAGAGGATTGCCAGTGCCCGGACTTTGCTGAGCCGCTCCTGATCTTCCGCCGCCGAAGCGAGCGGCGCGCCAATCAAGAAGCGTTTGCTCTGATACAGCAGTGCGGCCAGCCCGCCCTGGGGCATAGAGGTCTCTTCGGTGGCTTCCAGCACGCCATCTTTGACGCGCCGAAACCCGGAACTGGTAAACGGCACGATACGCACGCGGATATTGCCCGGTACGGGGCCTGAGCGTTTCTCGACCAGACCTGGCAAGCCCAAATCAAAGTCGTCCTCCGCGCCTCTGGGAGATGTGGAGGAGGTGAGGGAAGTGGGGGTGGGATGGTTGGGCGGTGATGGCTCTGTTGGCTCCATACAGGCTTTGGCTTCTCCTTTTGTGGCGATGTCAGGGCTTATTGTATCCCAAAAGTGGCTTGCATGTCAGCCTGCCAGGGTCAGGCAAAAGGGGAAATGCCTGCTCTCATAGAGAGCCTGGCTGGCTCAGGTTCGGTTCCTGCCTTCTGGCACCACGTGGATATCCGCGCCTGTGGGATAGCGTAAGAGCTGGTTGACCACCGAGCCATAAAGCAGATTATGCCAGCGGCTTCGGCGCGGCTGGCCGATCACAATCTGCGTGATATGCCGCTCGCGCGCCACCTGCGCCAGCGCCGCCGCGATATTGAGCCCCTCCACGCGAATGACTTCTGCCCCCAGGTCTTCCGCCAGCCGCATCTGCTCGCTCAACTGCTCCGCCTCTGGCGAATGCGCGGGCAGGAAGCTGCGCGGCGTCACCACCGTCACGGCCAGGAAAGAAGCCTTCAGGCCGCGTGCCAGCCGCCAGCCGTCGCGCAGAAGCTGCTGCGAATGGGGGCGGCCATCGAAGGCCACCATCACGCGCTCGGTGGCGGTGGTGCTCCAGGCGAGTTCCTCGCCCTCTTCGTGTCCCTGCATCAGCGCTTCAAGCTGCGTCTCGGTCTTTTCTGCTGTGCGCCGGAGCGCCAACTCGCGCAGCGCCGTCAGATTGCTCTGCGAGAAGTAATTCTCCAGCGCCTTGCGCGCGCGCTCCGGCGGGTAGACGTTGCCATGCCGCAGCCGTGCGCGCAGGGCATCAGGCGCGATATCGACCAGTTCCACCTCGTCTGCCTCGTCCAGAATGCGGTCCGGCAGGGTTTCCCGCTGGCGGATGCCGGTGATGGCCTCGACAATATCGTTCAGGCTCTCCAGATGCTGGATATTGAGCGTGGAGATCACTGTGATGCCCGCCGCCAGCAAGTCTTCCACATCCTGATAGCGCTTGGCGTGCCGCGAGCCAGGGGCGTTGGTATGGGCCAGTTCGTCTACCAGCGCGACCTGTGGCTGGCGTCCCAGGATGGCTTCAGTGTCCATCTCTTCCAGCGTAATGCCGCGATATTCCTCCCGTTTGCGCGGCACCCGCTCGAGGTCGCCGATTTGCTGCTCGGTGAGGGGTCGGCCATGTGTTTCTACATAGCCGATCACCACATCCGTGCCGCGCCCCTTGCGGCGCTGCCCCTCGTTGAGCATGGCGTAGGTTTTGCCGACCCCCGCAGCCATGCCCAGATAGATGCGCAGCCGTCCCCGCTGCGGCTGGCTTTCCTCCAGCGGCGCGGCGCTCTCGGCGCTGCTCACTTCCGAGGTCTGCCCCTGGCGCAGTTGATAGCGGTCCAGCAGTTCTTCCGGGTCTGGACGTTCCTGCTCTTTAAGCGGTTCATGACTGGCGATAGCATCACACCCCTTTCACCGCTTGCTCAAGAGTGGCTGTCCAACGCCAGGTTCAGTTCCAGCACATTGACGTAGGGTTCGCCCAGCACGCCCAGCGTTCGGCCATGGACGTGATTTTGAATGAGTCGCTGCACAGCCGACAGGCTCATGCCCCGCTCCCTGGCAATGCGGCACGCCTGATACATCGCGCCGTCCACCGAAATATCCGGGTCCAGCCCGGAGCCGGAACTGGTCACCAGATCAACCGGAACTTGCACATTCGGTCCATTACACGCCTCATCCTCCTTGAGCAGCTTGAGTTCGGCCTGCACCTCGGCTTGCAGGTTGCTGCTCGTCGGGCCATTGTTCGATGCGCTGGAGTTCGCGCCGTTGTAGGGCTGTGATGCGCTCCCATCATTGCTCAAGGTAGCCGAAGGTCGCCCATGAAAATATTTGGGGTTTGTCCAGTTTTGCCCAATCTCTGAGGAACCAACCACCTGCCCGTTCCTGGTGACCAGGCTGCCATTCGCCTGGTTGTTGAAAAGCACCTGCGCGATGCCGGTGATCACCAGCGGATAGGCTATGCCAAGAATCAGCGTCAGCACCAGGGTCAAGACAATCGCGGGCCGAAGGTAATCCAGGATGATCTGCCTCTTGCTGCGAGGTCGCTGCTGCTCGTTCTCCGTTTCGTTCTGCATATGCGGTATCTCCTTTCTGGTCGTAGTCTGCTAGCTCGTCAGGTGTAGGGCGACCAGAATCAGGTCAATGATCTTGATGCCAATGAAGGGGACAATGATGCCCCCAACGCCATAGATCAGCAGGTTGCGCTGCAAGATCGCGGCGGCTCCCAGCGGGCGATACTTCACGCCGCTGAGCGCCAGCGGAATCAGCGCCACGATAATCAGGGCGTTGAAGATTACCGCTGAGAGAATCGCGCTGTGCGGCGAGTGCAACTGCATGATGTTGAGATCATTCAGCGCTGGATAGGCTACCGAGAACATGGCCGGAATGATGGCGAAGTATTTCGCCACATCGTTGGCAATGCTAAACGTCGTCAGCGCGCCGCGCGTGATGAGCAACTGCTTGCCGACCTCCACAATCTCGATCAGTTTGGTGGGGTTGGAGTCCAGGTCCACCATATTACCCGCCTCTTTGGCGGCCTGCGTGCCCGTATTCATCGCCACGCCTACATCTGCCTGGGCCAGCGCGGGCGCGTCATTGGTGCCGTCGCCCGTCATGGCGACCAGCTTCCCACCCTGCTGCTCCTGCTTGATCAGCTTCATCTTGGTTTCGGGCGTGGCCTGCGCCAGAAAGTCATCTACTCCTGCTTCCTTGGCGATGGCGGCGGCGGTGAGTGGGTTGTCGCCGGTGATCATGACAGTGCGAATGCCCATCTTGCGCAGTTGGTCGAAGCGCTGGCGCATGCCGCCCTTGACGATGTCTTTGAGGTAGATCACACCCAGTGTGCGGTTGTTTTCGGCCACCACCAGCGGCGTGCCGCCCGCCCGCGCGATACGCTCGACGATGGGCGTCAGCGCTTCGGGATTTTGCCCGCCTTGCTCCGCCACAAACGCCTTGACAGCATCGGCAGCGCCCTTGCGAATCTGACGCCGCGTAGCATCGGCATTATCCAGATCGACGCCGCTCATGCGTGTCTGCGCGCTGAAGGGAATGAACATCATATGATGTTCGGCGACATCGCGCCCGCGCAGCTTGTAGCGCTCCTTCGCCAGCACCACAATTGAACGTCCCTCGGGCGTTTCATCGCTCAGCGAAGCCAGTTGAGCGGCGTCGGCTAACTCGTCGTCGCTCACGCCCGGCAGGGCAATGAACTCGCTCGCCATGCGGTTGCCTAGCGTGATGGTGCCCGTCTTGTCCAGCAGCAGCACATCCACATCGCCCGCCGCCTCCACGGCGCGCCCACTGAGCGCGAGCACGTTGCGCTGGACCATGCGGTCCATGCCCGCGATGCCAATCGCCGAGAGCAGCCCGCCAATCGTCGTCGGAATCAGGCACACCAGCAGCGCGATCAAGATCGTAATCGAGACGGGGCTGTTGGAATAGATGGCGAACGGCTCCAGCGTCACCACCGCCAGCAGGAAAATGACCGTCAGGCTGGCGAGCAAAATGTTCAATGCAATCTCGTTCGGCGTTTTCTGGCGCGAAGCCCCTTCGACGAGTGCGATCATGCGGTCCAGGAACGTCTCGCCGGGATTCGACGTGATCTGCACGATGATCCAGTCGGAGAGCACGCGCGTTCCGCCCGTCACTGCGGAGCGGTCGCCGCCGCTCTCGCGGATGACCGGAGCCGACTCGCCGGTGATGGCCGACTCGTCGACCGAGGCCACACCCTCGACCACCTCACCATCGCCAGGAATCAGGTCGCCCGCTTCGACAAGCACGAGATTGCCTTTGCGCAACTGTGGCGCGGGCGTCAGCGTGAAGGCGCTTTCGCGTCCCTTGGCGCTCTCTTTGAGCAGTTTGGCCTGGGTTTCGGTGCGGGCGCGGCGCAGGGTATCAGCCTGGGCCTTGCCGCGTCCTTCGGCCATGGCCTCGGCGAAGTTGGCGAAGATCACCGTAAACCAGAGCCAGATGGAGACGGCTAGCGTGAAGCCCACCTCGCTGCTGAGCGAGGAGTCAAGCAGCGCGCGGACAAACTCGATGGTGGTGATGACGCTGCCGACCTCGACAACGAACATCACCGGATTACGCGCCTGTACGCGCGGGTTGAGCTTGAGAAATGAGTCGATAATGGCCCGCCCCAGAATCTTGCGATCAAAGAGCGAGGTCTTGTGCCGTCGGCTGCTCACGCTCTCCTGTCCGCCATCGTCCCTGGAAGTCTCTGGAGGTGCGACGGGCATAGGAGTCGTGATAGCCGCTGGCTGTGACTCTTTGGGTTGAATCTCTTCTTGTTGTGCCATAGTATCCTTCCTCTCCCGCTAGAAGGTCTTGCCCGCCAGCATAAAGAGGTGTTCGATAATCGGACCCAGCGCGTAGGGCGGGAAGAACGTCAGCGCGCCGACGATGATGATCACCCCGATCAGCAGCACCGCAAAGAGCGGCCCATCGGTGGGCAGCGTGCCCGCCCCAGCCGGGACGATCTTCTTTTTCACCACCGAGCCAGCAATGGCAATGATCGGGATGCAGAAGAGCAGACGCCCGATAATCATGGCGTAGGCGCCGGTCCAGTTGTAGAAGACCGTGTTGCCGCCCAATCCCGCGAAGGCCGAGCCATTATTGCCCGTCATGGATGTGTAGGCATACAGAATCTCCGACAGGCCATGCGGTCCCGGATTATAGATGCGCGTGTAGCCTGCCGGAACCACGCTCGCAATGGCTGCAAAGCCCAGGATGGAGAGCGGCAAGATCAGCAGCGCCAGCGCCGCCATCTTCATCTCCTTGCCCTCAATCTTCTTGCCCAGATATTCCGGTGTGCGTCCCACCATCAGTCCGGCAATAAACACAGCAATCACCGCGAACATGATCATGCCATACAGCCCCGACCCGACGCCGCCTGGCGTGATCTCGCCGAGGGCAATGTCACCCATCAGCACCATCCCCCCAATGGGCGTAAAGCTGTCGTGGAAACTATTGACCGAGCCGGTCGAGGTCATCGTGGTCGAGACGGCAAAGATCGAGGAGTCGGTGATGCCGAAGCGCACCTCCTTGCCCTCCATGTTCCCGCCGGAGGAAGCATCCGTGCCGGTTTGCGCCGTCTGGTTAATGGTGAAGGTCTGATTGCCCACGTGCTGGGTGGTGAGCAGCGGGTTGCCAATTTGCTCGGCGGGCAGCACGATGAAGACAGCGATCAGCCAGAGAGCGAACATCGCGCCAAAGATGGCCCAACCCTGTTTGGTGTTGCCTGCCATTTTGCCGAAGTAGTAGACCAGGCCCGCAGGGATAGAGAGTTCCGCCAGTATCTCCACCAGATTGGTAAGGGCATTGGGGTTCTCAAAGGGATGGGCCGAGTTGACGTTGAAGAAGCCGCCACCGTTGTTGAAGAGGTCTTTGATAATCTCCATCGAGGCCACTGGTCCCTGAGCAATCGTCTGGGTCTGGCCTTCCAGCGTATGCACCATTGTGTAGTCGCTGAAGTTCTGAATGGCCCCCTGAGACACCAGGAAGAGCGCGCCGACAATCGAAATGGGCAGCGCCAGGTACAAGATGATGCGCGTCAGATCAACCCAGAAGTTGCCCAGCGTGCGGGCACTGCGGCGGGTGAAGCCGCGTACCACGGCCACAGCCAGAGCAATGCCCATCGCGCCCGAGGTGAACTGATGGAAGACGAGGCCGACCATCTGCGTGAAGTAGCTCATGGTCTGCTCGCCCGCGTAGTTCTGCCAGTTGGTGTTGGTCGAAAAGCTGATGGCGGTGTTCCAGGCCAGCCCAGGCTCAACGCCGCCGAACCCTTCGGGATTGAGCGGCAAGATACCCTGCACGCGCTCTATCAGATAGAGCAGCAGCACGCCGACCACCCAGAAGCATAGCATTGCGATGGTATAGCCGATCCAGCCCTGCTCTTGATCTTCATGGATGCCGCAGACCCAATAGATGGCCCGCTCCACCGGGCGCAGCACCGGCGAAAGCCAGGTGCGGTCGCCACGCAGGATATGATACAGATACAGGCCAATCGGTTTGGTCAAGAGCAGCACGATGCCAAAAACAATGGCAACCTGGATGACAGCGTTCCAGGTAATCATGCCGCTGGCGACCAGCCAGATGATTGGCCCCAATGCCAGCGCGGCCAGCACCACAAGCAGGGTGCTGAGCTTCACGCTGGGCAGGGGAAAGCGTCGCATGGAAAGAGCCACGGTGCGCCTCCCCCTAGAACCAATCGGGGCGCAGCAGGGCGGCAAACAGATAGATGCCGACCAGCAGCGACACGATCCCCACTAAAATATATTCAAGCATACGGGCGTTGCTCCTTAAATGCGTTCACAAAAGAACACGAAAGCCCCCAGGACGACGAAGGTCACCAGGGCAGCTACCACGACCAGCAGGTCATACATTGCAAATGCGCTCCTTCCACAAAAGCCTCTGGCTGACGGGACTAGCCTTCAAATGCCTCTGCCTCCGCGTCGTCCGCCGCTTCGGCAGGCGTTGGGCCAAGCACCCGTTGAATCAGCCGCAGCAGCGCCTCGATAGGAAAAGGTTTGAGTAACACTGCCTCGGGATGAAACTCCTCCAGTCGGCTGCGTACGGGCCGAACGGCGGTGATGACAATCACGGCAGGTTTTCTGGCAGCCTGCCCCTCACCTGAATGAGCAGATGTATCTGGTTGTTCCAGGGAGCGCAGCACATCCCAGCCGGTATGGTCGGGCAGGTTCAGATCAAGTAAGATTAAATCGAACTGTTTCTGAAAAGCTGCCAGCGCTTCCTGAGCCGAGGCGACGTTTTCGGCTTCAATCACCGTGTGGCCCCGTCGCACCAGGTTGAGCACGATGATGCGCCGCAGGGGCGCTTCGTCTTCAACAACCAGAATCCGAGCCATCAGGAAGCCTCCCTGGCGTTGGAGAAGGCAACGGTACTCTTTTTTTCGCCAAAATATGCGCTCCCCTGCGTTTGGGGCTGCCACGCTTCCGGCTCTGCCGGAAGCGTGGGCCACAAGGTTTCGGCGACGCCCCCTGGCGCGAAGAAGTAAGCCACGTGAATCAGTTGAAGGTAGGCTTGCTCTATTTCTTTTTCGCTCAGCCCCGGATAGTCCTCCGCTTTCGCTCGCTCAAGCTCCTCGCGAAGCTGAATCCCTGCCTGATTGAACCGCCGCCACCAGGAGCGCTCCCGGCAGGTTTCAGAAGCCTCCTGATATTGCTGGCCGAACAGGCTACATAGACTCACCAGCCCACGAACGGCAACATCTCTGGGCTGAACCAGCAGCGTGGATACACGGTCTCCAGCAGGGAAGGCATGTTTTGTTGCCTCTTCGCCTGATGTTTTCGCAGCGGTGTACATCGTCTGCTCTCCCTCTGGGCGTGACTCTTTCTGCCCCGCGCCTGACCAAAAGCGCATCATTGCGTTCTTGTGCGGAGCAAGGCACGGGGGCCTGATGGCCTCTAGTCACCCCTTCACTGAGAAGCATAGCTGGCCGAAATCAGCGCCGCCTCAAGAAGCGCAGAGGGAACAATCAAGAACACATCAAGATTTGCGGGCTACCAGGCGAGGAAAGTCTGGAAAGAGGCAAAAGAGGAGCAATGCTGACGGCTGGGGCTAGTCCGGGCTACGCAGCCGATAGCCGATGCCCAGTTCCGTCAGGAGGTAGCGTGGACGACCGGGGACAGGTTCGATCTTGCGGCGAAGCTGGTTGAAAAAGACGCGCAGATAGTGAATCTCATTTTCGTAGGCTGGCCCCCAGACCGCGCGCAAAATGGCCCGATGGGTCAGCACTCTGCCCGCGTTGTAAGCCAGATATTTCAAGAGATCATATTCGATGGGCGTCACGTGGATTTCGCGGCCATCAACGCTGACCTGGCGACGCTCGAAGTCAATCACCAGGCCGCCCGTTTGAAAGCGTGCCTCGCGGTCACTGCTGCCGGACCGCTGGGCGGCATGGCGCAACGCCACGCGCACCCGTGCCACCAACTCCGCGATGCTGAAGGGCTTGGTGAGGTAGTCATCGGCTCCCAGTTCCAGGGCCGTCACCTTGTCGGCATCACCTTCGCGCACCGAAAGCACGATGATGGGCACCTGCGACCAACTGCGCAGCCGTCGGCAGACTTCGATGCCATCCAGATCGGGCAAAGTCAGGTCCAGGATAATCACATCAGGATGCCAGCGCGCCACCAGATCGATGCCTTCCGCGCCAGTCGCCGCCCACTCCGCCGCAAATCCGACGCTCGTCATTCCGGCACGCACGGCTCGCCAGATTTCCGGTTCATCATCGATGACCAGAATGCGCGCAGAAGAACCGCGTCCAGGTCCGGGCGCGGCTTGTCCCCCATGCGTGCGCTCCCCCGGCAGCGAGGAGTCTTCCTGGTCGGCTGGCTTTGTGTTCATGAAACGTTGACCTCCGGCGCCAGCGGGGGCTGGTGTGCGGGCTGCTCCTCCAGGGGCAAGATGGCTGCTTCAGGGCCATCATCCGGAATGGGCAGCGTGAAAATAAATGTCGCGCCTTGTCCTTGCTGGCTTTCGGCCCAGATGCGCCCACCGTGCGCCTGAATAATGGTAGCGCAGATGGCAAGGCCCAGGCCAGTGCCGGTTGGGGGGCGTGTCTTGGCCCAGGGGAGGCGCACCTGCTGGACTCGGTAGAACTTATCGAAGATGGTTTTCAGCTCCGCTGCTGGGATGCCGATGCCCTGGTCAGCAACGCGCACCTCAAGTTCCTTGCCTCCTTCAGGCCCCAGCTTCACATCTGCTTGCACCCGAATGGCGCTGCCCGTTGGCGAGTATTTCAGCGCGTTTTCCAGCAGATTGGTCAGCACCTGCTCGACTTGCTCGTGGTCCATTGGCACCAGCGTCATGTTGTCGGGAATCTCGACCTGAATGTGATGATCTTGCCCCTGCCCTGCCAGGTCGAGCCGGTCCAGCACGGTTGCCACCACCTCGCCAATAAAGTGCCAATCCTTCTGGGGAGCCGAAACCCCAGCTTCCAGCCGCGAAAGATCGAGCAGGTTACTCACCAGCCGATTCAGCCGCGCCGAACTGCCGGTGATGGATTCGAGCAGTTCGCGCTGTTCCGCCTCGCTCCACTGCACGCCGGGTTCCAGCAGGCTGCTGGCGGCAGCCTGAATCGACGCCAGTGGCGTGCGCAGTTCGTGACTCACCGAGCCAAGCAGGACATCCTTCAAATGGTTGCTTTCGCGCAGCGCCTCGGCATGGATGACCTGCTGTTGCAGCGCGGCACGCTCCAGCGCCAGGGCAATTTGATCGCAAAAGGCGCTGAAAAACGCTGCTTCTGCGTTCTGCTGGTTCGTCGCAATTGCGCCGCGTGAGGACGTTCTCTCCGTCGCGCGGGCGACTCTCGATACCAGGCGCTGCATTTCCACTGTGCCGATAATGCCCAGCACACCCACCACTTCGCGGCGGCTTTGCAGTGGCACATAGATCAGGCTGTATTCCTTCTGAGAAGAGGCTGAAGAGGCTTCATCCAGATGCACGCTGTGCCCAACCGGTGACCCATTGGTCAACGCCCAGACGGCCAGCGCGAAATGCTCGCGCTGCTCCAGTTCCAATGTCGCGTGCTCCAGGCCGGCGCTGGCTGCCTTTGCCCTGAGCACCGGGCGTTTGTAGGCGTCTGGCAGGAACAGCGCGCAAGCCCTGACCCCTGCTGGCGCAAAGACATGCAGCACGCGCTGCGCCAGAGCATCCAGCAGGGCTTGCTGGTCGCTGGCGGATGCGATCAATTGGGCCAGCGCGTAGAGGGTCGCGGTGCGCTGCTGGCTTTCGCGCACTTCGCGGGCGTGCTCTTGCACCACCGCCGTAAGCTGCCCCAGCACCAGCGCCGTAATCAGCAGCGCGAACAGAGAAACCCACTCGGTGGGATCATCTACGGTGAAGCGATAGAGAGGCGGAATAAAGAGGAAGTCATATTCCAGAAACGCCAGGACCGAGGCCAACAGCGCTGGCCCGCGTCCGAAGGCGGTTGCCAGCCAGAGCACCACCGGCAAATAGATCAGCGAGATATTGCCAATATGAATGACTTGCCCGATCAATTCGATCAGGCCAGAGGCCAGCGCCACGCCCAGCACCGCGGCGGTATAGCCCTTCCAGCCGGGAATCCGCGCGGGGGGAAAGAGAAAGCGCAGCAAGAGCAGCCGCAGGGAACTGGCCCGCGTTACTCTGGGCGCTGAAGCCATGCGCAGGATAATCTGATCGGGCGCGCGCCCCTCAGCGGGCGCTTCTGGCGACTTGTACTGTTGATCTGATTGAATTGCCATGGGTGCTGCCTTCTTCCAGCGTGCGACGCGCATCCAGAACAGACCTGCCGCTGGTTCTCTCCCCAATCAAGCATATCTCTTTGAGGTCAAGCGCGCATCAAGAGGGAGAGGCGAAGCCATCAAGATACTATCAAGATCGTCCAAGATCGTCGCTCATGCTCTTTCGGCTGGAAAGGCCATCTGCTAACCCGCTAATCGACCTCCGGCCCGATCAACGTGTGCCGAATCAGCATCAAGTTGGTCAGTGGGCCGAGGCCCCCAGGAACTGGCGTGATAGACGAGGCCACGGCGCTGACACCGGCAAAATCGACATCCCCGACAATATGCCCATCGACATCGTTGATGCCCGCGTCCAGGACCACCGCGCCCGGCTTCACCATCTCTGCGGTAATCAGCCCGGGGCGTCCGGTGCTGACGACAAGCACATCGGCGGTGCGTGTGATCTCCGCCAGATGTGGCGTATGGGAATGGCAGATAGTAATGGTCGCCTGCTCCTGAAGCATGAACAGGGCAATGGGCTTGCCGCCCACGTTGCTGCGTCCCACAATGACGGCGTGTTGCCCCCGCAGCGGAACGCTGCTGGCGCGCAGCAGTTCACGCACAGCAGAAGCCGTGCTGGGGACAAAGCTGGGGAAGCCAAGCATCATGTTGCCCGCGTTGCGTGGTCCCAGGCCATCTACATCTTTCTCCGGCGCGAGGACTTCAGTCACCACGCGCTGTTGAATGTGCGCAGGCAACGGCAGCAAGACGACCACGCCCTGCACGAGCGGGTCAGCGTTCAAGTCGCTGACCGCCTGGCGCAGCTCCTCTTCCTCGATCTGAAACGGAAAGTTGTAGCGCAGGCACTCCAGACCAATTTCGGCGCAGGAGCGCGCGACCTGATCGCCATACAGGCGCGCCGCCGGGTGCGTGCCTGCGATGACCAGGGCCAGACGCGCCCGGCGGCTGTGCGCGGCGCGATACTCCTGCGCGCGCGCTTGTAATTCGGCTTTAATGCGCGCATCGAGCGCGCGGCTATCCAATAATGCTGCTGGCATGGGCGTTCTTCCCTCGGCTGAAGGTGCTTTCATCTACAATGCTGCTCCCCGTCAGTATAGGCGCATGATGCCGCCTCTCGCAAGGCCAGCAAAACGGGCGCAGAAGGAGCAAACGAGCACGTGAAAGGTTCGATGATGGCACGCTTATTGCTAATAGCGAGTCAAGGTTTCACTGACCAGTAGTTAGTGTGTCGTTAGGTAGGCAGCGGGCGCAAAGCAGACGCCCGCTGAACATGCGCCACAGCGCGCAGGAAGGAATCAGGGTTTTATGGCAAAGGAAATGCGCGACGGGCACGCAATCACGACTGTTGTTGAGGCAGGTCGCAAGGGTGGTCGCACGGTCAAAGAGAAGTATGGCCCCGTCTTTTATGCGCAGATTGGGAAGAAGGGCGGCCAGGCCATCGCGCTGGAGCGCGGGCCTGGGTACTACTCTGAGATCGGCAAGAAGGGCGGCGAAGCTGTCCGCGAGCGCCACGGGTCACTATTTTTCTCCGAGATCGGCAAGAAGGGTGGCGAGGCGGTCAAGACCAAACATGGCCCCGATTACTATTCCCGCATTGGGAAAAAGGGTGGCGAAGCGCCACGCCGGACTGATCGGCGTCAACTGGGTGAGTTGTAGCCGCCCGGGACCATTTGCTTTTCTATTTGCGCGAACCAAAGCAATAGAAAGTGCGCCAACGAGAGTACGCGCAAGGGAGCGCTGCTCTCGTTGGCATCCTCTTACTCCGCTCCTCCGCTTTTGTGTATTCCTCTTGCCTGGCTGCGCCGTCGGGATGCTTGGATGCAGTCCAGATGAGGACATGGATGAAGCTGATTTCCCTGGTTGAGTTTGGCACGGATTTTGCGTCCTGCCAAATGGTTGGTACATTCCGCTTACCCACAAGGGAGGAGCCTCACCCATGTCTATGGACTTGAACCAGATGTATGCCCCGGTGCAGGTCCAACGTGCGTCTCCGCAGCTTGTCGCTGCTAACCATATTCTGGCGTTGTCCTCAGCCGAATTGCAGTCCTTGATCAACAAGGAGATGGCTGAGAATCCGGCGCTCGAAATGGAAGAGAACCAGATTTGTCCGACCTGTGGCCGTACCCTTCAAGGGACGGTTTGCCCGAATTGCGTATCGCTTTCACCCTCTTCGCAGCAAATTTCGGACCGCGATGATTTCATTGATGATGCCGCGCTCTGGCAGTATCAATCATCGGGAGGCACAGGGGAAGACGAAGAATTTGACCCGACGACGCATGTCCCTGCACAGATGAGTCTTGCTGAACATCTCACCCTTTCCCTTCAGGCTCAGTTACCTTCCGCCGACGCGCAGTTGATTGAGTATCTGGTGGGCAATCTGGATGATGATGGTTTATTACGTTGTACCGTTGATGAAGTCGTTGGCCTGTTTGATGTGTCGCCGGAGCGCGTTGAGCGCGCCATCGTGCACCTGCAAGCCATGGAACCCATTGGAGTCGGCGCGCGTGATGTACGCGAATGCCTGCTCATTCAGTTACGCTATGTCGAAGCGCAAGGGTTGGAACAGGCGTACGCCTATGAGATCATCGACCGCTACCTCACCCAACTGAGCGAGCACAAGTACGGCCAGATCGCTGCGCAATTGGGGATTACCAGCGAGATGGTGCATCAGGTCAGCGAGTTTATCAAGCGCAACCTCAACCCCTATCCTGCGCGCGGCTACCTGGGGACGCATCTGGGAGACAGCGGCGAACACACCGCCCACGTAATGCCCGATGTGATTATTAGCCGTCGCCCGGTCTATGGCGGGTATCTCTACGATGTGGAAGTCGTCGAATCCAAGCGTTTTTATCTGCATGTCAGCCCCTCGTATTCACAGTTGTATGGCGAAGTCAGTGGTCGCCATTCCATGCTGACCGAAGACGAGCGCCGCCACATTCAGCAATATGTGTCGCGCGCCAAGCTCTTCATTGCCAACATCAACCAGCGCCGTCAAACGCTGTATAAGATCACGCGCTGCCTGGTCGAGCTTCAGAACGAATTTCTGGATCAAGGCATCCGACACCTGCGCCCGCTGACCCGCGCGCGCGTCGCGTCCGAACTGGGCATGCACGAATCAACCGTCAGCCGCGCCACGGCTGCCAAGTTCGTGATGCTGCCCAACCGCGAGGTCATCCCATTCAGCAATTTCTTTGTCGCAAACCTCAGCGTCAAGGATGTCATCAAAGACTTGATCGGCCACGAACTGACTCCGCTGACCGATCAGGAACTGGCCGATATGCTCTGTGATCGTGGCATTCAGGTGGCGCGCCGCACCGTCGCCAAGTATCGTGAGCAATTGGGAATCCTGCCCTCTTCGCTGCGTTGAAGGGCTACAGGATTTTTCTTCTTTCTTCGTACATCAGACCGAGGGGAGCAGATACCTGCTCCCCTCGGTAATTTTACGGAAGCGCTCTTCTTGCTTCCTGGTCTCCGGGCGTGCTATCATGCGCTTGAGCGTGTCGCGGCTCTGAATGTATCGGCGCTGCGTCGCTCATTTGTGCCAGGGGTGTGTTGTGATGAATCAAATCGATGCGGGAGACCCAAAGATGCAGCAGGTATCCTCGCCACAGGTTGCCGGAGGCGGGGCCGTGCGCTCTGAACCTATCCAGAAAACTGTCCAACCACCGCGTGCTTCAGCCCGGCGTGAGCAACCCTGCCCACAATGCGGCCATCCCATGAGCGACCTGAAGGGTGGACATGAGGCTATCTGCCGCAATTGCGGCTTTAAGGATAGCTGCTGCTACTAATCCCCGCAGGGAAGGTGGAGAGACCCTGTTATGGCACGCTGGTTATATTGGCTTCTGCTGGCTGTTCCCCTGGCGTTACTGGCTCACTTTCTGAACTGGTCTGAAATCGTGGTGTTCATTGCCTCCGCGATTGGCCTCATTCCCCTGGCTGGATTAATCGGGCAGGCCACCGAGGAGCTTGCCGAGCATGTTGGCCCGCTGGTGGGCGGCTTGCTCAACGCGACCTTTGGCAATGCCCCGGAACTGATTATTGGCATTGCGGCCTTGAATGCCGGATTGCTGGATGTCGTGCGCGCCTCGATCACCGGCTCTATCATTGGCAATACGCTGCTGGTGCTGGGGACGGCGCTGCTGGTGGGTGGCTGGCGCAACGGGCGACAATATTTCGATGCGCGCAATGCCGGGCAATATGCCTCAATGCTGGCCCTGGCGGTCGTTGGCCTGGTCTTGCCCGCGCTGGCGAATACCTTTGGCTTTTCGAGCACAGGAGGGCAGCCTGGCACGCACCACGTCAATATCGACGCGGTGAGCATCGCCTTTTCGGTGATCTTGCTTATCAGCTATATTGCCTATCTGGCCTATACCGTCTTTCACGTGCGCGACAGGGTTCGGCCTGCACCGGAGGATGAGCGCGAGGGCGACGTTCCGGCTCCAGAGGAAGATGGGCCGCCGCTGGTGCCTCCCAGCGCCGCGCTTGCAGAAGAGCAGCAGCAAGAGTTAGCGCAGGAAGCCGCCGCGCAGGTCAAATCTCCCGCCTCGACGCCGCTGGCTGCCAACGCAAAGCCTGCTGCCGCAGAGACGAGTGCGCGGAAGCGCGTTGCGATGCAGGAGCTTTGGCGTCCGGTGGTGGTGCTGGCGGCGGCAACCGTTGCCACGGCCATTGTCAGCGAACTGCTGGTTGGCGCGATTGAGCCGGTGACCGCGCAGTTTGGCTGGTCGCAAATCTTCGTTGGCCTGATTATCGTGCCCATCGTGGGCAATGCCGCCGAACACTCCAGCGCCATTCAGATGGCTTTGAAAGATCGCGTCGATGTCAGCATGGCGATTACGGCAGGCTCTTCCATTCAGGTGGCCCTGCTGGTTGCGCCAGTGTTGGTGCTGGTCAGCTTTCCGCTGGGGCAGACGCTGGACCTGCTCTTCAAGCCACTCGAACTGGTGATCTTTGGTCTGGCGACTTTCCTCTTCCCATTAATCAGTCTGGATGGCGAATCAACCTGGCTGGAGGGCCTCTTGTTGCTCTCCTTCTATCTGATGGTTGGGGTCATCGCCTTTTTCTGAAACAAATCTGTTGAAAGGGCCGGGTGAGATTATGACGCGAGCAGCAATTTGCGTGGGCGTGGCCGATGTGCGCGCCGAGCCGGATGCTGCATCCGAGTTGGTGACTCAGGCGCTGCTGGGCGCGCAGGCTGAGCCTGGCCCGCTTCGTGACGGCTGGCAATGGGTGCGGCTGGTGGATTATGAAGGCTGGGTGCGCGCCGATCATCTGGCCTCGCCACCGTCAGGCGCGCGAGATGCAGCGAGCGATGAGGTGGTTGTCGTGACTGCGCTGGCCGCGCCGCTCTTTCAGGCTGAAGAGGGCGCGGCACAGCGCGAGACCATCTATTGCTCATCAGTGCTGCCCCTGGCGCATGCATCAAATGGGGATGAACGTCTGGCCGTCGCGCTGCCTGGCGGCCACATTGGCTGGGTGCGCGCTTCCGATGTGCTTGTGCGCCCGCCAGGGGAGCCGTTCCCGCGTCGTGATGTGAACTTTGTGCTTGAGACGGCGCGGCGTTTCCTGGGGACGCCGTATCTCTGGGGCGGCGTGACCAGGCAGGGCGTCGATTGCAGCGGCTTCGTGCAGCTTTGTTACCGCATGGCAGGCTATACCTTGCCCCGCGATGCTCGCCAGCAGATTGCTGCCCTTGCCACGGAGCCGGAGGGTGAGCCAGAACCCGGCGATCTGCTCTTCTTCGCCAGGGAGGGGCGCATCATTCATGTAGCCATCTCGCTGGGCGCTGGCGAACTGCTGCACGCCGAAGGTGTCACCTGGAACAAAGTGATTCACCAGAGTATGAATCCTCGCCACGCGGAGCGCTACAATCATCGTCTGGTGGAGTTGTATTGCGGCGCGCGCCGGGTGATTGGCGCAGAAGTGGAGGGATAAGCGTGTCGGTTTTGCCCTATCAAGGAAAGTGGCCGATCATCGCGCCTGACGTCTTCATTGCCGAGGGCGCGATGATTATTGGCGACGTGACCATTGGCGCAGGAGCCAGCGTATGGTATAACGCGGTGGTGCGCGGCGATATTGCGCCCATCAGAATTGGTCGCCGCACCAACATTCAGGATAACTGTACGCTGCACGTCGATGATGGCGCGCCCTGCGTAATTGGCGATGAATGCAGCATCGGGCATGGCGCGGTGGTGCATGGGGCCACGCTGGGCAACCGCGTGCTGATTGCCATGAATGCTGTCGTCCTGTCGCATGCGGAGATCGGTTCGGAGGCAATGATCGGAGCCTGCGCCCTGGTGGGGGAGCGCAAGCAGTTACCAGGCGGGTCGCTCTATGTCGGCATCCCCGCGAAAGCGCTGCGGGCGCTCAGCGATGCCGAGCGCGACGACCTGCCCGATCGCGCCGCGCGCTATTATCGCTATGCCGCCGAACATCGCGCCTCGCAGGGGCAGAAACCTTAATCGTGAGAGCGTTCCAAAGCGAAAGCGAAGGGCAGCAAATCATCGAGAGCGAATTCGCGTTCGATGCCGTCAATATAAATCGCTGCGTGCGGGGCCAGATCGGCAATCCATTGGCGACACGCCCCGCAGGGCACACGCTCACTTGCGCCAGCTTCCGGGCGCGCGTCGATGCAGGCCACAGCGATATGGGTAATGGGGCCAGCGCCCGCCGTCACAGCGGCAGCCAACGCCGCGCGTTCGGCGCAAAGGGTCAGCCCATAGCTGGAAATCTCGATATTGACGCCAGTAAAGATGCGCTCACCGGCTTTCAGCGCCGCGCCGACGCGAAAATGAGAATAGCGGCTGTGGGCATGTGTGGCGACTTCGCGCGCCTGCTGTAAAAGCGCCTCACGTTCATTCATGCAATGTACTCCTCTGCTGCGCTGATCGTGCCTGCATTGGCTTCGGGTGCTCCAGTATAGCCCACCAGGACACACAGAACAAGCCGAGCAACATTGCCAAGCCAAGGATGATGAACACCGATGCGATTGATCTTTATGGGAACACCCCAGTTTGCCGTCCCGACGCTGGAAGCGCTGGTTGAAACCTCCGTTCCTGGGCGGCTGGCTCCTGAAGGCGTGGAAATCGTGAGTGTCGTCACGCGCCCGGACAAGCCCTCCGGGCGTGGGCAGGGGGTGGTGCGCTCGCCCGTAAAAGAGCAGGCGCAGGCGTTGGGCCTGCCCGTCTGGCAGCCGGGACCGCTGCGCCGTCCGGAAAATCTCGAAGAACTGCGACGACTTGCGCCGGATGTGATTGTCGTGGCGGCTTTTGGGCAGATTCTGCGGCGCGAAGTCTTGGAACTGCCGCGCTTCCGCTGCCTCAATGTCCATGCCTCGCTGCTGCCGCGCCATCGCGGCGCGTCGCCCATTACCGCCTCGATTCTGGCGGGCGACGCGGAGGCAGGCGTCACCATCATGCTCATGGATGAGGGGCTGGATACCGGGCCGATGCTGGCGCAGCGCTCCATTCCCATTGCCCCTGATGACACCACCGGCAGCCTGACCGGAAAGCTCAGCCATCTGGGGGCGGAACTGCTGCTGGAAACCTTGCCGCGCTGGGTTGCCGGAACCATCACGCCACAGCCCCAGGATGACGCGCAGGCCACGCACACTGGTCTACTGAAAAAAGAGGATGGCATCATCGATTGGCAACTGCCTGCCGAAGTGTTGGCACGTCAAGTGCGCGCCTATATTCCCTGGCCGGGTGCTTCGACGACCTGGCGCGGCAAAATGCTCAAGATTCAGCAGGCCACCGCGTTGGAACCGGAGCCAGCAGCGCCAACGGAAGCGGCTGAGCCAGCAGGCAAAGCCAGCCTGCGCGGCATCGCTGGCGCCAAGTCGCTGCTGGTGCGCTGCGGCCAGGGCTACTTGCGGCTGGAGGTGATACAATTAGAGGGGAAGCGCGCCATGAGCGCTGATGAATTTGTACGCGGCCAAGCCGCCATCATTGGAGACACCCTGGGAAATCATGCTTGATCTGTTGTCTTGTGCTCTGCCGGAGCTAGAGTCCTGGCTTGCCGAACACGGCGAGCCGCGTTTTCGCGCTCGTCAGGTGTACGACTGGCTCTATCGACGGCTAGAAACCGACCCGCAGAAGATGTCGACTCTGCCGGGCAGCCTGCGTGCTACGCTAGCGCAGGAGGCAACCACCGGGCAGCTTACGCTACGGCGCGAGCAAGTCTCGAAGGATGGGCGCACGCGCAAGCTGCTGCTGGCGCTGGGCGATGGCCGCCTGATCGAATCGGTGCTGATGCTTTTTCCGGCCACCGCCGAAGGGCGGGCACGCGCGACGGCCTGCATCTCGACGCAGGTTGGCTGCGCGCTGGGCTGCACCTTCTGCGCGACAGGGCAGATGGGCTTTGAGCGCCACCTGACCGCTGGCGAAATCGTGGGGCAGGTGCTCTATCTTGCCCGCGAACTGCGCGATCACCCCTGGATGGCCCCGGATGGGCAGGTGCTTGATCGGTTGACCAATCTGGTGCTGATGGGCATGGGCGAGCCGCTGCATAACTACGACCAGATGCTCAAGGCGGTCAAGATGCTCAACAGCCCGGAGGGTTTTGGCCTGGGCGCGCGGCATATCACCATCTCGACGGTAGGGCTGGTGCCGGGGATTCTGCGCCTGAGCGAAGAGGCGTTGCAGATCAATCTGGCGATTTCCTTGCACGCCCCCAATAACGAGATGCGCAGCCGCACCATGCCGGTGGCGCGCAAATACAACATGGATGAACTGCTGGCAGCCTGCCGGACCTATATGCAGCGCACCAATCGCCAGGTAACCTTCGAGTATGTCTTGCTGGCGGGCGTGAACGACGCCCCAGAGCATGCCCGCGAACTGGGGCAGCGGCTGGCGGAGTTCAAGCAGTTGGCGCACGTCAACCTGATTCCGGTCAACGCCACCAGCGCCGACTATCATCCACCAACCGGCGAAGCCATTCGTGCCTTTCGCGATGAACTGCGCCGGGCGGGCATCAGCAACAGCGTGCGCGCCGAGCGCGGTGATGACATTGCGGCAGCCTGCGGGCAATTAAAAACCAAAGAACAGGCAAAGAAACCGGCGCTGGCGCGCGCCTGATCTCCTCGCCTGTTCTGTTACCTGCTGATAACCGCGCTGCTGCTGGCTCGCCGTATTAGCGGGCCTTGGGCACTTTGTTCATCGTGCGCAGGCAGCGTGTACAGATGTTGACGTATTGTGTAACGCCATTGATCGCCAGCCGACGATGCTGGATATTCAGCACAAATCGCCGGTTGGTATGACGTTTCGAATGACTGACATTGCTTCCGTACTGTGGCTTTCGCAAACAGACATCGCAGCGTCCGGCAGCCATACGCTCCACCCCCTTTACTTTCGTGGCTATTTTCCTGTATCATGCGCTTTGAAAGTATACCATCTCTCTGCTCGGGAGGCAAGAGCATCCTTGTATCTTTCTTGCAGTATATCGGCGCGATCTTCTGGTACGATGAGGTCACAAGTGTATGCAACTATCAGAAACTGAGCAGACAGCAACGCCCCGGCAGCGCCGAGGCAAGATCGAGGTATCCCCGCAGGCCATCAGCACCATCGCGGGCCGCGCGGTCAGCGAATGCTATGGCGTCGTCGGCATTGCGGGCAAACGCCTGCATAATGGGATGGCCGAACTGCTGCCCGCCGAACGCTATCAACAGGGCATTGAAGTTCAGTTCAGCAACGAACAGATCATCATTGATCTCTATGTTGTGCTAGAGTATGGCCTGCGCATCTCAGAAATTGCCCACAACATCATGGGCAACGTCAAGTTCGCGGTGGAAAAGATGCTTGGTGTGCCGGTGGTGCAGGTGAATGTCAACGTGCAGGGATTACGGGTCAGCGCGCCAGATGCCCGCTGACCCTTTTTTATCATGGGTCCGGTGGCAGACCAGTGCCCTGGGAAATGGCATCATCAACGCGGCAATGGCGATCATCATCAAAGGAGCATCAAGAGGGGGATCAGGAGCCAGCGCAGCCAGACTCACATCGTTATTTGCCTCCTCTCTGCAAAGGTTGGGTATGGAAAACACAAGTCGCAGGATTACACGACCTCGCCGCATCAGCGTGTTCGACGGTCAGGATTTGAAGCAAGCCTTGTTGGCTGGTGCATCCTGGCTGGAGCAGCATCGTGAGGCCATTAACGCGCTGAATGTCTTCCCCGTTCCCGATGGGGACACCGGGACCAATATGTCGGCCACGATGCGCGCGGCGGTGAAAGAGCTTGCCGACGCCAACGATGCCTCGGCGGCGGTCATTGCGGAAAGGTTGGCGCGTGGGGCGTTGATGGGCGCGCGCGGCAACTCTGGCGTCATCCTGTCCCAAATCCTGCGTGGTCTGGCGCAGGGATTGGAAAAAAAGACCACCTTCACCGCGCTTGATCTGGCGGGCGCGTTTCAGGAAGCGTCAAAGCTGGCCTATCGCGCCGTCATTCGCCCCGTAGAAGGCACGATTTTGACGGTCATTCGCGAGGTCGCCGAAGCGGCCCAGCAAGGCGCGGGCCAGGGAGATGATATTGTCGCCCAGATGCAGGAGATTGTTACCGCTGCCCGGCAAGCGGTAGCCAAGACCCCCGACCTCTTGCCAACGTTGAAGCAGGCGGGTGTGGTCGACGCGGGCGGGCAGGGTCTGACGATGCTGCTAGAGGGTATCTGGCGCTATACACGCGGCGACGTGATGCAGACTATCGTGGCCGAGGTGCCCAGGCAGCAAACCGAAGTCAAAAAGGGCCGCGTTTCGGTGGAAGAAGAGTTTGGCTACGAAGTGGTGTTTTTGCTGCACGGCCAGAATCTCGATGTCGAACATATCCGCGACACGATCACTCAGATGGGCGGCGTCTCCACGGTCGTAGCGGGCGATGCCAAGCTGCTCAAAGTGCATACCCATACGCTCACTCCTGGCAAGATTCTGGATTATGGCGTCAGCCTGGGCAGCCTGATGGATATCAATATCGAAAACCTTCAGGAACAGAGTTTGCGCTATGAGGCCGAGAGTAAGGCCGAGCACGCCGAGGATGACGGCGCTGAAGAGAGCAGCCAACGCGAGCTAGGCGAGATCGCCACCGTCGCTGTGGCCGCTGGTGACGGCTGGGTAAAGCTCTTTGAAAGCCTGGGCGTGGGCGCGATTGTGCCGGGCGGCCAGACGATGAACCCCAGCACGCAAGAGTTGCTGGAGGCGGTGCAGAAGGTTTCTTCGCCCAAAGTCATTCTGCTCCCAAACAATGGCAATGTCATTTTGAGCGCGCGCCAGGTGCCCGACTTGACCGACAAAGAAGTCCACGTGGTGCCCACCGATACCATGGCCGAAGGCGTTTCGGCCTTGCTGGCGTTTAACTACGAGTCAGATTTCACCAGCAACTGCGCGACCATGGACAACGCCGCCAAGCGCGTGCAGACCGCCGAGATTACGACTGCCGTGCGCTCGGTGCAGATTGGTGGGGTGCATGTGCAGGAAGGGGATATTATCGGCCTGCTCAACGGGCGGCTTGTCGTCGCCGGAACCAATATGCAGAACATTATCCGCGATACCCTTCAGCGCATGAAGGCCGAGCAGTATGAAATCTTCACGCTGTATTATGGCGAAGAGGTGACCGCCGAACAGGCCGACGAGACAGCCAGGCAAATCAAATCCTGGTATCCCTCGCAGGAGATCGAAGTCCTCAGCGGAGGCCAGCCCTACTACGCATACATTCTCTCAGCGGAGTAAGAGCCGCTGTATTTTTGATTGGGGAGGTACAACCCGTGGCCGTCCGTGTTGTGACCGATAGCACGGCTGATCTTGCCAAAGATCAGGCGCAAGAGCTAGGCATTTGTGTAGTTCCCCTCACCGTGCAGTTTGGTGAGGAAGTCTATCGCGATGGGGTCGATTTGGGCAGCGCCGATTTTTTCGCCAAGCTGGCGACCTCGAAAGTCATGCCGACGACGGCAGCGCCTCCGGCTGGGCTGTTTGAGGAGGCGTATCGGCAATTATTCCGTGATGGCGCTGATGGCATCCTTGCCATCCTTATTTCATCTATCCTCAGCGGCACTTATAACTCCGCAGTTGTTGGCGCGCAAGCCCTCAAAGATCAAGCCAGGCCCATCGAGGTGCTGGATTCGCGTTCAGTGAGCGGGGGCCTGGGCATCGCGGTGCTGGCTGCGGCGCGCGCGGCGGGTGAGGGCAAAAGCCTGGCTGAGTGCAAAGCCGTAGCCGAAAGCGTGCTGGCGCGCATGCACATTTACGCCGTGCTGGATACGCTGGAGTTTTTGCAGCGCGGCGGGCGCATCGGCAGAGCGCGGCAGTTGCTGGGCACGCTCCTCAACGTCAAGCCGATGCTCACCGTCAAAGAGGGCGCGGTGCTGCCGCTGGAAAATGTGCGCACGCGCTCCAAAGCGCACGAACGCATCGCGCAGTTGTTGGAAAAGTTGGGTGAGATCGAACTGGTGGGCATTGCTGAAACGGATGAGGAGATTGGGCAGCAGTTGACGAAGGCGATTCGCGCCGTCTATGCCGGGCCAATCGAATACTTCCGGCTTGGCCCGGTGGTCGGCACCCACACCGGCCCTGGCACCTCGGCGGTCTGCACCGTCACCAGGGCATAAAAACCAACGCGCAAAGGATGTGGCCTATGGCGAAGTATTTCACGCGCGAAGAGGCCGAAGCGCTGCTGCCGCAGATTGAGCCGCTGCTGCTGGAACTCCAAGAGCGCCATCAGTCCTTGCAGCCGTTACGCCAGGAATTAGAAGCCCTCCAACAGCGGATGCGCGGCAATGGGCATGGCTTGCATGACCACCTGGAACGCCTCAATCGCCAATATGCCGCGCTGCTGGAAGAGGTGAATCAATTGATTCGCCGCATTTACGCCTTTGGCTGCCAGATCAAAGACCCTGCAATGGGGCTGATCGACTTTCCTGCCCTGCGCAATGGTGAAGAAATCCTGCTGTGCTGGCGGCTGGGCGAAGAGGGCATTCACTGGTGGCACGACACCACCTCCGGCTTTGCGGGCCGCCAGCCGCTGGATTGACGTGCCCGCGCGCTGGCGGGTGGGCTGTACTGCCAGTGTCCCTGCTGGCAGGGGCGGGGCTACACGTCAGGTATAGGCAGAACGCTCAGCCGCGTGCCGCGTTGCTCATCACAAAGAGCAAATTGGCCGGGCGTTCGGCCATCCGGCGCGTCAGGTACGGATACCACTGTGTGCCATAGGGCACGTAGACGCGCACGTTGTAGCCCTCGTTGACAAGCTGCTTCTGAAGGTCGCGCCGAATGCCATAGAGCATCTGGAACTCGAAGCGCGTTTTGTCGATATGATTGTCGGCGGCGAACGCCCTGGCTGACTGAATCATATGCTGGTCGTGCGTCGCAATCGCCGGATACTTCCCATGCGCCAGCAGTTGGCGCATCAGTTGCTCGTAGCTGCGGTCAACATCAGCCTTGTGTGGATAAGCAATCTCCGGCGGCTCTTTGTAGGCGCCCTTGACCAGCCGCACGCGCGTTTGGCTGGCAATCAGCCGCTCAATATCCTTCGGGCTGCGATACAGACAACTCTGAATGACCGTGCCCACCTCTTCGTAATCCTGGCGCAGCCGGGCAACCATCTCCAGCGTGCGCTCAGTATAGGCTGAGCCTTCCATATCGACGCGCACAAAAATGCCATAACTTTTGGCACGGTCAAGCACGCGCCGCACATTTGCTTCACATATAGCATTATCGATGTCCAGCCCCAGCGCCGTGAGTTTGATAGAGATATTGGCGTTTAAGCTGGATTGTTTAATGGCATCCAGAATCAGAATATAGTCGTTGGCGGCGCTGCCTGCTTCGGCGGCGTCGCTGACGTTTTCGCCCAGATGATCGAGCGAGACGCTGAGTCCGCTCTGATTGAGCGTGCGCGTCGCTTGAAGCGCTTCTTCCAGCGTTTCCCCCGCGACAAAACGCCGCGCGCTGCCACGGGCCAGCCGATTGTGGGTGACAAAGTGGCGAATGCGTTCCTGATTGGCGAGATACAACAGCGTACCTCTTAACATAGCATGTCCTCCTCGACTCTATGCCAGTTCGCAAAGGATGGGCGCAGCAACGTCGCTGCTTACTGATCGCTCCCCAAGATGCTGATCTCAGGCGAGACGGCCTCTCTTCTCATTATATCCTGTGTTGGCTTCTGCGCCAAGAGCCGTCTTGTCGTTTGCTCCATGCTGCGCGTGCCCCAGTCGGAGCATGCTTAATCCTGTTCTACCTGAATGTCGCCGATATTCGTCGCGCGCAGCGGCTCGACATCGGCAATGTAGACCGGATTGTTGGTGCCCTGATGCAGCAGCGTGGTAAACGCAGAGCCTTGCTGCCAATCGACAAGATACCGGCCCAGCGCCACACTGGGGAAGGTGAAGTTGCCGTTAGCGTCGGTGCGCGTCTCGTAGACATAGCCGCCTTGCACATAGCCATTCGCGCTGGTGGACCAACTGCTGGACAGGCGAATGATGACCTTCGCGTCTGCCGGACCGCTGGCGAAGATCAGCCGCCCCTTGACTGCCTGCGGCGCATCCAGCGCTTGCTGGGCTTGCTTGGCTGCTGGCGCGTTCGCATATTGCTTGATGGCCTGCTGATAGGCAGCGATGGCTTGCGTATATTGTGCCTGCTTCACCAGCGCCTGCCCCCAGGCGTACAAATCGCCGGCCGCCGCGTTATAGGCCAGCGTGGCATACGTGCTGTCGGAGAAGAGCCTGTCGAGCGCCTGATACTGCGTCAGCGCGTCCTGAAACTGCTGGTTCGCCTGAAGCTGCTGGCCCCAGGAGTAATAGGCGGCTGGCTCGTCCTGGCTCAGTTGGGCTTCCTGGGCGGCCTGGGTGTCGGCATAGCGCGTGCGCAAGTGAGCAAACTGCTGGATAGCCTCTCCATAGCGCTGCTCCTCCACCAGTTGTTGCCCCCATGAATAGAGCGCGAGGCCGAGCGGCGCTCTGGCCTTCTGGGCCGCTGTCGTGGCGCTGTAGGTTTCGGCGGCGGCTTCCAGATGCTGGACGGCCATCGCATAATCCTGCTGAAGCAGATCGATCTGGCCCCATTCCAGATAGGAACGACCTATATCCTGTCCACTGGGGCTGTGTTCGCCGCTGAGGGCATATTCATCGATGGCGCGTTGATAGTTTCCCTGCTTTTCCAACTGCTGCCCTTGCATCACATGCAGCACCGGGGCCAGCGCCGTGCCCAGCGCGCCCAACACGAGCAGACTGGCAGCAATGATAAACCAGCGCCGCCGCGTCCACTGCTGACGCATGCGATAAAACAGCCAGATGAGCAAGCCAGCGCACAGCCCCGCAACCAGCAGCGTGATCCCCACGCGCGTGGCAATGGTTCCCCAGCTAGGGAGAGCGGTGAGCACCGCCAGGATGAGGGCGGCGCCCCCAACGATGCCGATCACCCACGGACCATACGTGAGCAGCCAGCCTGGCATGCTCTGAAAGCTGGGCCATCTAGGGCGATGCCTTCTTGGCGGCTCCGGCTCTTCACGAATGGAGAGCGGTAATGCTGGCGCTTCGTCGCTCTCCGTGGGCAGCAGCAGACCAGAATCATAGTCAGAAGCCATATTCATATGCGAGGAAATCCTGTCTCTTGTAGTGCTCAATCAGACGCTTCACATGCAGACAAGAAATACCAACATTCCCCACCGTCCGGCTCTCCAACAGCCAAAGTATAGGTGCTGAAGCAGCGCTTGTCAACCGAACGACAAGCCAGGCACCTCTTGATAAAAACAGGGTTCAGCGCGTGACGGCTGAACCCTGTTGTCTTGTAACCGGCAGACGAGACGGTTAGTGCTGCTGTAGGTATTTGAACCCCGCAATGAATTGGGTATCATTGCTTTGCAGCGCCTGAGCCTGTGTCTGCCCTGGCGCAACTTCCTCAATCAACGGCGTCTCTTCTGGCGTGCTGGCATTGGGCATCGCCACCACCATATCCGGCGTGATGCCGCCGTTGCGGATAAACTTGCCGTTGGGGGTCAGAAACTCCTGAACGCCCAGCAGCAAGGCTGACCCATCAGGCAGATCGAACTCGTTTAGCACCGTGCCGGTGCCAAACGTGTGTTCGCCGATGATCAGGCCGCGATGATTGTCCTGGATAGCTCCGGTAACGATCTCGGCTGCGCTGGCCGTATTGTTATTGACCAGCACCACCATCGGAATGTTGGTTGCCAGTCCGCCCGGCTGCACTGGCTGCGGCGTGATCTTGCCGCTGCTATCTTTGATGAGCAGCACGTTGCGTCCCCCGCCTGCCGGGATAAACTCGCTGGCGACGGCAACGGCCTGGTCGAGATAGCCGCCCGGGTTATCGCGCAGGTCCAGAATCAGCTTCTGCATGCCCTGTTTTTTGAGGTCTGTCAATGCCTGCCGCAGCAGCCCATCGGTATTAAGGGCGAACTGCATAATGTTGATGTGCGCGATATGGCTTTCAGGGAAATAGTAATAGGTGATGATTGGCTCTTGTATCTGCTCGCGTGTCAGCTTCACCGTAAATGGCTGCGCCTGGCCGGGGCGCTGGACGGTCATATTGAATGAACTGCCCGCCGGACCGGTAATCAGGCTGCGCAGTTGATCTTGCGTATCGCCCTTCACGCTCTTGCCATTGATGGCGATAATCACATCGCGCGACTTCAGCCCGGCCTTTGAGGCAGGCGAGTCTGGGAAGACGACGCCAAACTCGAAATATTGCCCGGTGGGGTCCGGCTGAAGCGTCACACCGATGCCCACATAGCTCCCGCTGAGCGTTTGGTGCTCTTGCTGCACTTCCTCCGGCGTCTCGAAGCGGCTGTGGCCCGTATCGCCCAGAGAATCCACAATGGCCGCGATGGCAGCGTAGGTCATTTTCTGGTGATCGATAGCGCCCTTATCGACATAGTTGTTGTCGATGTCGCTCCACGCCTCCCAGATCAACGGGGCATACGGCTGGGCGCTGGCGGGGGGCAGCAAACCCCTGGTGGTGTAGGTGTGGCCCAGCCAGCCACCCGCGAACCCCAGCGTGAAGATGACAATAGCACTCAGCACCAGACCAATAATCTGGTTGGAGCCAGGCCCCGCCTGGCTCCTATTGGGATATCGGGCCGGACCAGGCACGTCGAGGTGTGGCGCTGCTGATTCCCCATCCTGGGCGCTCGCCTGCTGGACCTCGGCCAGATCAAAATCATTAAACAAGAGAGCCTCCTCGTGAGCCGCGGAACGTCCTCCCCGAACGCTTTCTATGATGCTGTATCGTAAACTCTGGAAGCTGATGAAGTCAAGAGAGCGACCTCCATGGACTGCATCTTGGAATCAGTCCATGGAGGTCGCTGAAGCAGTGCAAGCGGGTGAGACCCCTAGTGGGCCAGCACCTCGACGTTTGCCCAATCCAGGTCGGTGAGCAAGCCCAACGCCGAGGGATTGAAGCCCTGAATATAGGTTCGGATGCGCCAGATGCCCTTGGGCTGGCTGTAGGGCAGCCAGGCCACATCATTGATGAGCTGCTGCTCAGCCTCATGATACAGGCTCATGCGTTGGGCCGGGTCTTGCTCCACATCTGCCTTGCTCATCAGCGCCTGTGCCGTGAACCCCGCTCCATCCTGGTAATTGGATGCATTGTTGTTAGAACTCTTGGAAAATTGCAGGCTCAGCCAGTCCTGTGGATCGGGGTAGTCGGCAATCCAGCCGATCATCCACATCTGTAATGCGCCTGTTTTGTTGCCAACCGTGGGGCCTAGCACGGCTCCTACCAAATCCTGGAAGGACATACCCTCTTCTTTGATCGTCACCGAGGATTTGACATTTCCTGTGATCGTCACTCCAGAAAGGACCGTCTCCCACATCGCTTTGAGCGCCTGCTCCACCCGCACAATATCGGTATCATCATTGGCAAAGGCAAGCGAGATGGTCAGATTGCCACCATACTGCGGGTTGCGGGTGAAGAAATCTTTGATCAGCTTCTGAGCCGTATCCACGTCGCCCGTGACGGTGCGTGAATCGATGCCTGGCGCAGTTAACCCATCGTAAAAGCCTGGCATGCCCTGCGGCACGATGTGGTTCGTTGGATAGGCCGAGCCGTTCAGCACGCGGTCAGCAATCAGTTGTTTGTTGACTGCCAGCGCCAACGCCTGGCGCAGTTCCAGGTTATTCAAAGGAGTGGCAGCCTGGTTGATGCCAACATACGCGGTTTGCAGCAGGCCCACTTCATGGAAGTCATCCTGGTCTCTGGCCGCCTGATATTCCTGCGAGGGGACTTCGCTGTAATCGTATTTCCCCTGCCGGTACCCGTCATAGGCAGTAGTCTGGTCGGCGACAAATGGCCGGACGATCTCTTTCAGGGTGATCTTGGGGCCGTACCAGTAGGGATTAGGAATCAGAGTAATCTCGGTCGTGTTGTGCGACTTGAGGATAAAGGGACCGCTGTCGCCACCTTCATCCAGATGGGCGGTCCAGTCGTTATGGCTGGCGTAGTTGTTGCCGTATTTGTCGACCAGTGCCTTTTCCACCGGGAAAGACGTGGGATAGGTCAGCGCTTCAAGGAAATAGGCGATTGGCTTATCTAATTTAATCACCAACGTCTGGGCATCCTGCACAATCAACCCCCCCCCGTTCCCGATGAGCGATGGCAACGTGCCGCTGACTCGTGCGCTGGCCCCCACGATGTGCCCCAGATAGCCGGGATAGGCGTAGGGCGCGCACCCCGCACCATACACCGGTACGCAGACGCTGGGGCTGAGCGCGCGATCAATACCATAGGCGAAATTCTGCGCTGTCAGCGGCGAGCCATCACTGAAGTGCAGATTGGGCCTGATGTGGAAGGTATACGTCCGGCCATCCGGGCTGACTTCCCAGGAACTTGCCAGATCAGGAATGACGTTGAGATTGCGGTCGGTGGTCACCAGCCCGCTGTAAATAGCGTCGGTGACGCTGGCCGAATAGATGTCGGCCACGTTGGCCGGGTCAAGCACCAGCTTATCAAAGCTTGCCACATGGATGAGCGGCCAGGTGAAGACTTGATTCGCATCGAGTTGGTTGGCGCTTCCGTTGCTTGTACCGCAACCCATCAACAGCATTGCCAGCAGGGCCAGGAAGCCAAAGAAGAGGTGACTCCTGCGAATGCCAGTCCGTGGGAATGTTCGCATGCTTTTTGCTCCGCCTATCAAGATCAATGAGCCGCCAGACGCGCTTACGCTTGTGTATCTGGCGGCTCATTCTATCGGCGGAAGAGGTTATTGTCAATTGAACCAGCCCAAACGGGCTATGAGTGGCTCGTGCCCTTGCTTATCAGCCTCCAGGGCTTATGCGCTGGCCCGGTGCACCGCCTCCAGGATGTGTGGGTTCTGGGGCCGTTGCAGCGCGGCGCGCACACTTACTGCCAGCAGGACTTCTCCTTCGCCCTGAAGATGCGCTGGCAGCGCCAGGAACTCTTCGGCTGCGGCCTCGGCAAGCAGCAGGCTATGGCCCTGGTCGCTGCTGGCGTCGCCCTGGCAGGCCACCGAAGCAATCGTGGCAACCAGCCCATGCGCCGGATGGCCCAACTGAAGGTAGCGGTGCGCCGATGTCAGGACTGCCTGCTCGTCCCCATCCGCAAGCTGCTGCTCCAGCGAACGCAGCAGCACCGGAGCCAGAATGCCGCCGATGAGGCTGCCCGCGCTCGCGCGTGGGTGCGTGCTCGGCTGGGGCGCTTCGGCTGGCTCGACATCGCGCAGCGCGTTGACTGCGGCGGCAGCGATAAAGAGGATGGGCAGCACCTCGATATTTTGCACCTGAGAGACTGCCGTCCGCGCGGCGCTGGCAATCAGCACACCGTGCGCGGCGCGCAGGCTGGCGTCGGCATCGCCCTGCGCCGTGTTCAGGAAGCGTCGCGCGGCAGCCAGCGCAATCACCGAGCCAACGGCTGGCCCCTTCGCGCCGTTGTTGAGCGCGGCCAGCACCGCCGCGATGCTGTCTTCGAGCGAGCCTTGCAGGATAGCCTGGCGCAGTTCCGCACCAGCGGCGGCGTTGTTGGCTGGGGCCAGGCGCGTGCGCAGCGGCTTCAAATCGTGGGCCGGGTCGCTCAAGAACGCCTGCACGTCCTTCAGGAATGGGGCATCGGGCTGGCTGGTCGCCAGATGCGGAGTCAGCCAGTAAATAAAAGGCGGCAATTTATCCGCCCAGCCAGCCATGTCAAGCACCTGGCTGGAGCGATGGGTGAAGATCAGCGCGTGGCCGTCGGCGGCGTAGTGCTCGGTGATGGCGCGATAGACGTTCATCAAATAGGAGCGATAGTCCGTGCCGGTGGCGTAATAGCCCAGCAGAACCCGCAGCGTCTTCTCGGCCTGGCCCCCGCGCACAGCCTCGCGCAGCGCGCCATCCATCCCCTGTGGGTGGTTCACCGTAGCCGGAAAGATCGGCTCGGGCAGTTCTGGCTGGTGATGCCCGCCCGCCTTGACCGCCGGGCCAGCGAACGCCAGCGCCATGGTCAGGGGCAGCGCGGGCCGCAGCAGGCGATGATCTTCGTCATCGTCTTCGCCGCTGGCCGGAATATAGCGCATCCAATCGGCAATATGCCCACCTGCCGCCAGCCCACACAACGGATGTCCATCGGCATCGCCCCAGGCAGCAGGAATGCCTGCTTTGCCAATGATGAAGAAAGGCGCGACTTTGCGGCGCAGCAGGTGAACCACCTCCCGCGCGATGTGATTGACGTTGGCGCTAGCAACCGCATCGACAAGCGGCGCGTAATCAGTCGTATGTTTGACAGCCACAGGGTTACAAAACCTCCATTAACACACGAGCTACCTCCTCCGATCAAGCGTCGGTGGTGAGTTCGCGGATATCACGCTCGATGCGTGGGATTTCAGCATATTCTTCATCGACCAGTTTATTGGCGCGTTCCAGATAGAGCTTTGCCAGTTTCAGACCGCGCTCGCCCGGCTCCAGGGCGGCTTTAATCAGTTCGCTCGCCTTGTATTTTTCGGGCAGCGGTTCGGCTGTGCGTCGCAGCCTTTGCTCAGCCTCGCGTAGCGCGCGCATATCCTTCCCCTCCAGAGCATAGCGGGCGGTGCCGATCAATTTTGCCAGTTCGTTCAGCCTATCCCGATCTGTCAGCATGCCGCCCAGCACGCTCTCCACATCCAGGTCATCCAGAGGGATGCTCTCGACCTGTCGGCTGCCGGGTGACAACGCTGACTGGCCCAACGAAGCATTGGTATAGACGGTATAGAGCCGGGCATACTCCTCGCAGACCTGGGCAGGCAGGGCAAGACGGTTAGCATCATCTTCGGGTCTGATGCTGATGCCTATCTCACACAGGTCATCGCCGCGCAGTTCCGCCAGGCGCTCGAGTTCTTCCAGGCTTTCGCTCTCCTCGAGCATGGGAGGGATAGGCACACAGTTCTGCTCTGCCGCTTCGCGAAGGCCCTCCGGCGGCATCTGCGCTGCCAGAATGGGAGGAATGAACTTGCCAATCGAAAAATGAATCGGAAGTACCACACAATACACGGCCAGCACGCTCTGGGGGTTGGCGCTGTTACGGGCAAAGACAATGGCGTGGCCTTTGGGTGCCTGGGCGTCTCCTTGCAGAAAGCGTAGTTGCACGGTGTTACCCTCCCGAGGGGCTGCTTGATAATGGTCCTCGGCCCTGCCCCCCTGCTGTACCTGAGAGAACCTGAGAAAAGACTGGCGCATCTGCGCCAGTGAATCGTATCATCTGGATGATGGCTCTGCTTTTGGGAAGATTTTCCTTCCCTCTCACGCCTATCATACGGCGGCTTGCGCCGAGATGCAACATCTTGGCAGGGAGATGGCGATGTTTGGCCCTGAAACGCTCTTACTCTTCGATATTGACGGCACCCTGCTGGGCGGGATGCCCCCGACCCATCGCCAGGCGATCTGTGAAGCCGCCCGGCAGATATTCGATCTGTCCCTCTCCAGCGACCAGATTACCAGGACCGCTGGCCGCACCGACACCTCCATCGTGTATAGCCTGCTGGAGCAGGCTGGCCTGACCCGCGACCAGATTACCCCCGCGCTCCCGCAGTTCTTTAACTCGATGTCAGCAGCCTATGACCGCCTGCGCCCGCCCGACCTGAGCCGCTATCTGCTCCCCGCCGTGGCCGAAACGCTGGCCTGGCTTGAACAGCGCCAGGCCGCGCTGGGGCTGGTCACCGGCAACCTGACCGGCATTGCCTGGTCAAAGCTGCGCGCGGCGGGCATTCACCACTATTTTCAGTGCGGCGCGTTTGGCGAAGAAGCCGAAGCCCGCGACTCCCTGCCTGCCCTGGCCGCCGAGCGCGCTAACACCTGTTTTGGCTGCGGCTTTCGCCCCGCAGACATCTACGTCGTTGGCGATACGCCGTTCGACATCGCCTGCGGCGCTGCCTGCGGGTTTCGCACTATCGCCGTTGCTTCTGGCATCGCCTACACTTTTGACGAACTACGCGACTATCGGCCCGATTTCCTGCTGCGCACCCTCCGCGAATTGTCCAGTCTTGCCGACACGCCAGGCGCTTCGACGCAGCCGCCAGATGCCGCTACTTAAGCCGTTTGCGCAGGTCGCTGATGCGCTTGACCACCCGTTTATTCTGCTCTTGCTGTTCTTTCGTCAGGTTGTCGCCCTTGGTCGGCAGGCTGTCTTCAAACACTTTCAACTGTGCGGCCAGTTCTGCGCCGCCTGCCCGCGCCGCAAATCCTTCAGCCAACGTGCGGGCGCGCTCATCCTGGTCGATACGAACATGGCTCAAGATCGCGTCGCTGTAGAGATTGACCCAGCGCCGCAAGAAAATAGCCCGGTCCTCCGCTGCGGCCAGGTGCGGCATCACGCCCTCCACGCGCTCGATGGCCGCCTCAAACGTCGGCGCGGATTCCTCCAGGCGCTCTTGCGCCACCAGCACGCTGGCATGCCCATAGAGCGCTTCGGCTTCGCCCAGCGGCTGCTCGGCGGCGCGATAGAGCGCTGCCGCTTCGGCAAAGTTGTTCTGCGCGGGGGCATAATTGCCCAGCCCGCGCTGTGCCAGGCCGATGCCAATCAATGTGGTTCCATGCCCGTGGACATCGCCCACATCGCGAAAGCGCGGCAGCATCTCCTGGAAGCGTTCCAGCGCCTCATCCCACAGTTCGCGGTGCAGCATCACGCTTGCCAGGCCAATATTCGCCAGCCCCTCACTGATGCGCTCCTCTGCTGCGCGCGCCAGGGTTCCGGCTTCATTAAAATGTCCCACCGCCAGATCGATCTGATTCTGCTCAAGCTCAGCGTTCGCCAGGTCCACGATGGCTTCGGCCTCTACCTCCGGCGCGATGGCTGCTTGCGCGGCCTGGCGACTGCTCGTAAACGCGGCGGCGGCCTCCTGAAAGCGTCCCCTGGTCATCAAGGTTTCAGCCAGAAGCAGCAAGGCTCGCGCCTGGCTCACCTTGCCGCTGCCGTTGGCTAGCTGGCCTGCGAGTGTGTTGGCCTGGGCGGCAGCCTCGTCCAGATGCGCGCGGGCCAGTTCCAGACGCGCCAGCCCAAGCTGCGCCTCTGCCTGGCCCAGCGCATACGCGATCTGCTCGAAGCGCTGCGCAGCATCCCGATAGTCGGTTTCTGCCTGCGCCGTCTGGCCGCGCTGGCGCGCAATCTCGGCCAGGCCAAGCGCGGCGGTGGCTTCCCCAAAGCTGTTGTCCATGTCCTGCGCAAGCTGCCGCGCCTCTTTGAAGGTATCGCTGGCGCGATCAAGCTGGGTGCGTCGGCGCTGCGCTTCGGCCAGGCCAAGTGTGGCTTCGGCCAGGCCAGGCCGATTCTTGACGGCAGTATAGGTGCGCGTGGCGCGCTCGAAGACCGCTTGCGCCTGATACAACTGCCCGCGCCGCAGATGCACGTCGCCCAGGATACGGTTGGTGTCGGCCTCGCCCTGACCGCTGCGCGCCTTGCGATAGATGTCGGCGGCGCGCTCGGCGTTTGCCAGCGCCTGATCGGGCTGCCCAAGCTGCATCGACAGCGCCCCCAGCGCCAGCGACGCATCGGCGCTGCCCAGTTCATATTCCAGTTCACCCGCGCTTTGCGCCGCCTGGCCGAGCAGCCTGGCGGCTTCGTCAGGGTGTCCGGCCTGAAGCTGCGTGCGCCCCAGCCCGATCAGCGCGTCGACAGCGCCAAAGTCATCGCGCATCCGTTCCGAGATATCCCACGCCTCTTGAGCGCAAGCGACAGCCTCGTCAAAGCGCCGCTGCTGCCGCAGCATGTCGCCCTCACCGCGCAATGTGTCGGCCAATCCTAACTGGTCCTTGGTCCGGCGGAAGATGGCTCCGGCCTCATGATAAGAGCTTCGGGCCTGCTCGATATGTCCGCGCCCGCGCGCGATATGCCCCAGCGCCAGCAAAGCGCTGGCCTGACCCGCTGGCCGCTGCTGCTGCTCGAAAAGCCGCGCCGCGCGCTCATAGGAGCCGCGCGCTCGGTCCAGTTGTCCGCGCTGCCGTTCCACATGCCCCAGCGCCAGTGTGGCGTTGGCCTCCAGCAGCGGCTGCTGGGCCTCCTGCGCGAAACGAATCGCCTGGTCGTAACTGGAAGCCGCCTGCTCGAGCGCCCCATTCTGGCGCAACGCCTCGCCCAGTGCGCTGCGGCACTCGGCCAGTTTGGCGACATCATGCACCTGCCGGAAGAGCGTTTCTGCCTGGAGCAAAGCGTCGGTTGCCACCTCAATGCGCCCCTCGCCCAGAGCCAGGATGCCACGTTGTAACGTGCGCTCGGCTTCTTCTTTCGTCTTATCCTCTATCATCTCAGGCTCCCCTGTGATTCTGCCTGTTGGGCTGAAATGCCCTTCTGTAGAAGCTTTCTCCGCATTAGCGATACCAAGCCTCATTGTAGTCTCAGCAAAGCAGGAAGTCAAAACAGAATTGTGCTCTTCAGCCTTTCTGGAACGAAAATCCGTTCTAGGAAACGCCTGCCTGCTTGACCATCAAGCGAAAACTATGCTATACTACTTACGCGAAGAGGCGCGAGAGCACGAGATGAGTGGCAATCACGGACGCTGCTGCTTGTTTCTCTTGGCACTCGACAACCAAATAGCCAGAATCTTTCGGGGTGTAGCGCAGTCGGCTAGCGCGCAGCGTTCGGGACGCTGAGGTCGGAGGTTCAAGTCCTCTCACCCCGACCAGATGACTCCCGCGCCTTCCTGGCAGTGATAGGCGGGTCAAATCTAGCGATGACACAGGAGCATCTCATGGAATCGAACGAGACGATCATGCAGCGTCAGCATGCTGACGTATGCGGCTGTCTTGTTCCACTCGCCACCCGAAGGCGAGCGCACCGTGAGGTGCCTCTTGTTGTAGATCGCTGGTCAGAACCCACCTATCCACGTGGTCGTTGTAGACGGCTAGGCTGAGCGAACGGCGCGGTGGCCTCTTCTTGCCCCGCTGAACCCTCGCCTCTCTGCCGTCGCATGTGCCGATATGTCTCGGACGGTCAGAGGACAGAGAGGAAGGGTGTCATCTTATGGCAGTGCTCGTTCTTAATGCGGCCCTGCAACCTCTCTCCGTAATCCCGGAGAGACGCCTGGTTGTCTTGCTCTCCAAACAAAAAGTTGCTTTTGTGGATGAGCGGGTGCGGCAACTGATTGAAGAGGCGATCAACGCGCGGCGTCTGGATGTCGATGAGCCGGTGATCGTTCAGTTACTGGCAAATGTGCGTGTCCCCCGCATGATTCTGCGCCCGACACGTGCCAATATCCTCTTGCGGGATGAGGAAACCTGCCAATACTGCGGCAAGCGCTCGCGCGATCTGACGCTCGATCATGTCTTGCCCCGTTCTCGCGGCGGCCAGAGCACCTGGGAAAATCTGGTGGCGTGCTGCCGCGCCTGCAACGGACGTAAAGGCAATCGCTTGCTCAAGGACGTCGGCATGCGCCTGATCCACCAGCCGCGCCCGCTGGCGCAGGAGTACGCCGGATTCTTCTTGCTGCGCTATCCCAAGCTGCGCGAGGCATATGAGAGCTTCCTGAGCAGCGCGCAGGTGGCGCAAGTCGTGTCGGCCTGATCGGGGTTTTTCACGAACGTTCTCAACAGAATGGCAGGAGTTTTGCATCCCTTGTAATCTGGCAGGTGCTGTTTTCACGGATTTTGTTCTTGAGCATCGAGCCAGATACACGGATGAAAACATTCCTGCCATTGGCATCTCTTCATCGCGTCGTGTTCACTCAACTTTTGCGAACCTTTTTGGTTGGCTCGAACGTTAGAGAAGATAAGCAGATCGGATGAGGTGGGTGGACAGCGCAGTCCTGATACATGCGAGGTGGCAAACGTGTCCTTGACGGCGAAGCGGTTTCTCTGTTTGCATGGTCATTTCTATCAGCCTCCGCGTGAAGACCCCTTCACCGGCCAGGTGCCCTCAGAGCCAGGGGCCAGCCCGTATGCCAACTTCAACGAAAAGATCACTGCGGAGTGCTATCGTCCCAATGCCGAGGCCGGAAATTTCGAGTACATCAGCTTTAACCTCGGACCAACGCTAGCCGCCTGGATAGAGCAGCACGCGCCCGATGTCTACGCGCGTATCATCGCGGCTGATCGGCATAATGTCGAGCAAACAGGCCACGGAAACGCGCTCGCGCAGGCGTATAACCATACCATCCTGCCGCTGGCAACCGAGCGCGACAAGCAGACGCAGGTTGCCTGGGGCGTCGCCGATTTTCAACAGCGCTTTGGCCGCGCGCCGGAAGGCATGTGGCTGGCCGAAACGGCGGTTGATCTGCCCAGCCTGGAGGCGCTGGCCGACGCCAACATCAAATACACGGTGCTGGCTCCCTGGCAGGCGGCGGAAGCGGTTGATGTCACCGAACCCTATCTGGTGCGCCTGCCCAGCGGGCGCGCCCTGACCGTCTTTTTCTATAATGCTCCCCTTTCAGGGGATGTTTCTTTTCAGTCGGACGCGACGCGCAACGCCGACCTCTTCGCGGCTGGCTATCTGCCCAACCATCTGAACCACGCCAAGGAACAGCGCGGCGAGCCGCAGTTGATTACCGTGGCAACCGATGGTGAACTCTATGGACATCACAAACCCTGGCGCGACAAGTTCCTGACGCATCTGGTGCGCAAGGGCGCGCCCTCTTATGGCTTCGAGGTCTGCTCGCTGAGCGCCTATTTCCATCGCTTCCCCGCCCAGCGCGAAATCCGCCTGCACACGCCCAGCTCCTGGAGCTGCCATCATGGCATCTTGCGCTGGGGCGAAGGCTGCGGCTGCACCGAGGGCGATTCGCGCTGGAAACCGGCGCTGCGCCGCGCGTTCGACCATCTGGCCGAGCGCGGCGACGCGCTCTTTGAGCAGGGCCTGGCGCACACCATCGAAGACCCCTGGGCCGCCCGCAACGATTATCTGGCGCTGCGCCAGGGCTGGATGACGCCCGAAGCTTTCTGGGAGCAGCACGGCAAAAAAGGCCACGCCTTGTGGCATCGCCTGGGCAAAGGACATTCTCCCAAGGATGAGCGCGCGCTCAAACGGACGCTGCTGCTGCTGGAGGCGCAGTTTTATCAGCAGTGGATGTACACCAGTTGTGGCTTCTTCTTTGAAGACCTCAATCGCCTGGAGCCGCGCAACGACATTGCCTTCGCCCGCCGGGCCATCAGCCTCTATTGGCAGGCGACAGAGGAAGACGTGCAGGCGAACTTTCTGGCTGATCTGGCGCAGGCCAAAAGCTGGCGCGGCGGCCTGACCGGCGCTGATCTCTATCGGCAGCTTCCGCAGGTGGACAGCCATCTTTTGCCCTCTGCTGAAACCGCTGCCGGAACCGCTGCCGCGCCCCGCAGCGATTCAGCCGCCTGAGCGGCTCGCGCGTCGCCCCAGAGAAACCGGCTCTTTTGTTGTATCATGCCTCTATGCATATCGATGTCTTTACCCTCTTTCCAGGGATGTTTCGCGGGCCATTCGAGGAAAGCATCCTCAAGCGTGCGCAGGATGAAGGGCTGCTTTCCCTGGCGCTGCATAATATCCGCGACGCCACCACCGATAAGCACCATATCGTCGATGATTACCCCTATGGCGGCGGCGCGGGCATGGTCATGAAGCCGGGGCCGGTCTTTGCCGCCGTCGAGACCATCTATCAGGGTGGCCCCATCATCCTGCTTACTCCCCAGGGCCGTCTCTTCACCCAGGCCGAGGCTCAGCGCCTGTCCCAGGAGCCGCGCCTGAGCCTGATCTGCGGGCATTATGAGGGCGTCGACGAGCGCATTTGTGCCCACCTTGCCACCGACGAACTCTCGATTGGCGATTATGTCCTGACCGGCGGCGAACTCGCGGCTATGGTCATCATCGATGCGGTCAGCCGTCTGGTGCCGGGTGTGCTGGGCGGCCCAGCCTCCGTGATCGAGGAATCGCACAGCAGTGGCCTGTTAGAATACCCCCACTATACGCGCCCACCCGACTTTCGCGGCTGGCAAGTGCCCCCCATCCTGCTCAGCGGCAACCATGGCGCGGTCGAACGCTGGCGGCGCAAAGAGGCGCTGCGCCGCACGCGCGCCCGCCGCCCCGATCTGCTGGCGAAGGTCGAACTCGGCAAGCTTGACCTCAAGCTGCTGGCCGAGATTGAAGCCGAAGAAGCCGCGCCCGCATCCGATCAGGACGAGACATGACGTTCTTTACCGTAGGCTAGTCAAAATGCCTCCATTTGGATATAATACAAGGGTCATGCCGATGATGACCCATGCTCAAAATATGTGGCGCATCTCTGGATAAAAATCGTTATAATACAGCGATAGAGAACGCGGGCTATGAAGGCCGTCTCTTAAGACAAGCGAAGATGGTCAACCGCATCTAACAAGCTCGCCGATCAGGCATAGCAAATAAAGGTGGAAAAGGAAGGTAGACCCGATGACCTACGTCATTACCGAACCCTGTGTGGATGTCAAAGACGCCTCGTGTGTGGATGTATGCCCGGTAGACTGCATTCACCCCACGGAGAGCGAAGACGGCTTTGCCGAGGTGAAGATGCTCTACATCAACCCCGATGAGTGCATCGACTGCGGCGCGTGCGAGCCAGCCTGCCCGGTGAATGCCATCTATGAAGAGAGCGCCGTTCCAGAGCAGTGGCGGCAATATATTAAGATCAACGCCGATTTCTTCAAGAATGCCTAGTTCGCGCCTATCGACTCACCCAAACAGGCGATAGTCCCCAGGCCAGAAGACGCGGCAGACGCGTCTGCCACAGACAGTGCCGTCTGGAAGGCTGCTAAACGTTTAGCAGCCTTCCAGACGGCACTTCACATGCTTATGCTGCCCTGCACCAGCCTTACAGAATGAGCCGCAGGAAGCTCTGCGTGCGCTCGTGCCCCGGGTTATTGAAGATGTCGTTGGGTTTGCCCTCTTCGATAATGTTGCCCTGGTCCATGAAGATCACGCGATCAGCCACCTCGCGCGCAAAGCCCATCTCGTGCGTCACCACAATCATGGTCATGCCCTCTTCGGCAAGCTGGCGCATCACCTTCAGCACCTCGCCAACCAATTCCGGGTCCAGCGCCGAGGTTGCCTCGTCGAAGAGCATCAGCTTTGGGTTCATAGCGAGGGCACGTGCGATGGCGACGCGCTGCTGCTGCCCGCCGGAAAGCGCGGCAGGGTAGTTGTTGACTTTATCCGCCAGCCCCACTTTAGCGAGCAAGGTATGGGCGCGTTCCACCGCCTGGGCCTTGGGGACGCGAAGCACATGGGTGGGCGCTTCGATCACGTTTTCCAGCGCCGTCAGGTGCGGGAACAGGTTGAACCGTTGGAAGACCATGCCAATTTGCGAGCGCATGCGGGCAATGCTCCGCTCGCTGTCCTCCACGATCTTGCCCCGCTCCTCCCGGTAGCCAACCAGTTGCCCATCCACGGAGATACGCCCGCCCTGGATTTTTTCCAGATGATTGATGCAGCGCAGGAACGTCGTTTTCCCCGAGCCGCTTGGCCCGATAATCACCACCTTCTCGCCGCGCTGCACCGTCATGCTCACTCCGCTCAGGCATTCAACACTTCCATAGCGCTTGACGACCTGCTCGGCCTGCACCATGGGCACGCCTGGGTGCGTTTGGCGCAGCGCTTCCGCGCTGACGAGTGACGCCGCCTGATCGCTGATTGCCAGCGCCGGGCTGTCTTGTTCACCAGCCTCGGTCAGTGAGAATGGTTGTTCTTCCACCAGATACCTCCTCCCGTTTGCTGAGATGCTCTGTTTCGTGGCGGCTGCGCCCGCGATTTTTATGCCGCTGCGGGGCGACCACGCACGCCGGTCATACGCTGCCACCAGGGTGTCTGGACGAGTTTCACTTGCTTTGAAGCGCTAAAGGTCCGTTCCAGCCAGCGCTGCACCAGACTCCACAGCGTCGTCAACACCAGATACCAGACGCAGGCGACAAAGAAAAGTTCGAGCGAGGCGAACAGCGCCGCCGCAAACTGCTCGGCGGTCCCGAACAGTTCCAGCAGCGCCACCGCCGAGGCCAGTGAAGTATTCTTCATCATGCTGTTGAATTCATTGCCCAGCGGCGGAATAATCACCCGGAACGCCTGCGGCAGCACGATGCGGCGCATGGCCTGAATGTAGGTCATTCCCAACGATCTGGCGGCCTCCAACTGCCCACTGTCTACCGAACTGATGCCCGCGCGCACGATCTCTGCCATGTAGGCGCCCTCATTGAGCGAAAGGGCCAGAAACGCGGCAGTGAAGGAATCGACGGTGAGGTGAAAGAAGGGGAAGACGTTGTAGATGATGATAATTTGTACCAGCAGCGGCGTGCCCCGAAAGAGCCAGATGTACAAATCGGCCAGCGCGCGCAGCGGCCAGAGCAGCCCTCTGATCGCTCGATCAAAAGGCGGCGCGGCAGTGATCACAAAACGCGGGTCTTTGACCAGCGCCAGCAGCAGACCGATCAGGCTCCCGGTAAGCTGCGCGATGACGGCCAGCCGCAGCGTCAGCCAGACCCCCTGGAGAATGAAGGGGTTGAACAGATACCTGGCAACAATGCTCCAATCGAAGTTGCCGCCCAGCGTGAAGATATAAACAAGGAAGTCCCAGATGGGTTGCAGTGGATTCACGTTCCCCCCTATTAATGAAGAACCGAAGCCTGCTTTATAAAACCCCCAGGCAGCACTGAGATGCTCTTTTCGCTGCCTGGGGGTCTGGTGTCCTGCGCTACATACAGAGTCAGCGGCTAGGAGCAGACGAACTGACTGGCTGGCAGCCCGCCGCTTTGCTGGCCCCATTGATTCAAGATGCTGGTATATTTGCCATCTTGCTGCATGGAGCAGAGCGCCTTCTTCACTGCCAATTCTAACTGCGCGTTATCCTTGCGCATCACAATGCCTTCCGGCGACGGGGCAACGGTGATTGGCCCTTGCTGCACTTTGCCAGGGTTCTTCGTGACGTAGTAGCCCGTGACCGGCGAGTCCTGATAGGTCGCAACGGCGCGCCCGTTGAGCAACTGCGTGATGACATCATCCTGCGAGGTAAAGCTGAGAATGTTGACATTCTTCGAGGCGCACGCGCCGCCCTTCGCATTCAGCGCGTTCAGTTCGTCCAGTTCGACGGTGGCCTTCTCCACGGCGACGGTCTTGCCGCAGAGGTCGCTGAGCGCCTGGATGTTCTGCGGGTTGCCATTGGCGACCAGCAGGGATTCGCCCGCCTGGAAGTAGGGCACCATATCCACCTTCTGCTCGCGGTCAGAGGTAATCGAGAACGCCGAGATGGACAGGTCATAGCGCTGGTGGCCCAGGGCCGGCGTGGTCAGGCCGGTGATGATGCTGTCGAACGATGTTGGCACAATGGTCACCGTGCCCAGGCAGATGCGCTTGCCGATTTCACGAATGATGTCCAGATCAAAGCCGATGTAGTTGTTGGGGTTGTTGGGGTCCTGGAACTCCTGAGGGGGATACGTGGTGTCGCTGGCGACGGTCAGTGTGTTGTTGACCGCCAGATTGAACTTGGAGGTATCAAAGCTCGTACCTCCGACCGTACAACTGGTGGTGTTGCTGCTGCCAGTGCCACCCGAACCACAGGCGGCTAAGAGAGATGTAAAAATCAGTGCAACGGCGAGGACCGACGCCATGGCGCCAAAACGCCGAAGATGAGATTGTGCAGTCATAGCTGCACCTCCTTACCAGGCTGTTTGTAAGCGGCTTTTACGCCGCCTTACTGTTGGGGTGGTAGGAGTGTAGCATAGACCAATCAAAAAAGCAATCAAATCTTGGGTTCTTGCCGGTCCTCGGCGCTGCCTGAATCGACGAGTCCTCCCGGCGTCACCAACGGCGAATCGCCCCAGTCCGGTGGGCCGCCCTCTTCCACCGACATTCTGGCAGGAACCATCGGTGAAGCGCCCAAAAAGTCGCCTTCGGCGCGGCTGGGGGCCAGTCGTGCCGCCAGAAACATCTCCTGGGCGGAACTGAAGCGCTTGCTATCGGGCAAACGCAGATACATCTGCTGGGGAAAGTCTGGATACACGGCTTTGATGTCGTTGCGTGTCAGGCCGCGCGACCAATCGATCTGGGCAAGCTGAGCGGCTAGCGTTCTCAACTCTTCTGGCTGTTGCATCGTGGACCTCCTGAACCTTTGTTAGCGTTTGGCATATTGGCAGAGCTGCAAGAAGTATGCCCACTCTACAGCTTGAGGGCATCAACAGCTTCAGCGCTTGTTGATGCCCTCAAAAGCACTTTCAAGTGCGAATTTTTACCCTTTGTTTGCCAGCATACGATCAAGCGCAACCCGCGCCCAATGCGCCGTCTCTTCATCGACCTTGACCTGATTGATCACCTGCCCATCCAGCAAGGCATCCAGCACCCAGGCCAGATATGCCGGATGAATGCGGTACATCGTCGCGCAAGGGCAGATCACCGGATCGAGGCAGAAGATCGTCTGCTCGGGATGCTCAGCGGCCAGCCGGTGCACCAGATTGATTTCGGTGCCTACGGCCCACTGCGTGCCAGCAGGCGCTTGCTCAATCTGCTGAATGATATACTCGGTTGAGCCGTTCAGATCGGCGGCGTCCACCACTTCGCGGCGGCATTCCGGATGCACCAGCACCTTGATGCCTGGGTATTCCGCCCGCGCTTTCTTCACCTGGTCCACGGTGAAGCGCTGGTGCGTCGTGCAATAGCCTTTCCAGAGCAGGATGCGCGCCTGGCGAAGCTGCTCGTCATCCTCGATGCCGCCGAACGCTTCGCGCTGGTTCCAGACAACCATCTGCTCATCAGGAATACCCATCTTCACGCCCGTATTGCGCCCCAGGTGTTCGTCGGGGAAGAACAGCACGCGCTGTCCCCGCGCAAAGGCCCACTTCAGCACCGCCTCGGCATTCGACGACGTGCAGACGATGCCGCCGTTGCGCCCACAGAAGGCTTTCAGATTGGCTGCCGAGTTCATATAGGTCACGGGAATGACGCCCGCCAACTCCTGCCCATCCGGACCGATCACCGGGTCGAGCACGCCTGCGCTTTCCAGCGCCGCCCAGCATTCTTCGACCTCGCCAATGTCGGCCATATCAGCCATCGAGCAGCCTGCCGCCGGGTTGGGCAAGATCACCGTCTGATGTGGGCCGCTGAGGATGTCGGCGCTTTCGGCCATGAAATGCACGCCGCAGAAGAGAATATAGTCGGCCTCCGGATGCGAGGCGGCAAACTGCGCCAGCTTGAACGAATCGCCGCGCTCGTCGGCGTACTTGATGATCTCGTCACGCTGGTAGTGATGCCCCAGAATCAGCAGCCGCTCGCCTAACAACTCGCGGGCATGAGCGATGCGCTGGTCAAGTTCTTCGGGCGACATCAGCGCGTACTCGCGCGGGATGCTGTCCGCGCGCTCCGCGCCCGCGTGGCGTGGGCGATGCAGCGTGGCAGTGCCCGCGCCCGCGCGTTCCTGGGCGCGCCATTCGGCCAGCACTGGCAGGATTAGTTGTTCTTTGCTTTCAGCGCATTGTGATTGCAGAGCCATAAGAGAACACCTCCGCTCTCTCTACTCGCATTCCAGCGAGAAATCGAAGTTCGGCGCCGAATGGGTGAGCGCGCCGATAGAAATAAAATCAACGCCCGTCGCCGCCACCTCCGCCAGCCGCTCCGGGTTCGTGCCGATGCCGCCGGATGCCTCGATCAAGATGCGTGGGTCATGCTGGCGAATCAGCGCCACCGCCTCGCGCTGCTGCCCCACGCTCATATTGTCCAGCAGAATCACATCGGCTCCCGCAGCCAGCGCTTCGCCCACCTGGTCCAGCGTCTCGCATTCCACCTCGACCTTCAGCAGATGCGGCGCATGCTTCCGCGCACCAGCGATGGCCGGGCCGATGCCGCCAGCGGCAGCGATATGGTTATCTTTAATCAGAATGCCGTCATCCAGGGCGAAGCGATGGTTACGCCCGCCGCCCACGCGCACCGCGTATTTTTCCAGGGCGCGCAGCCCCGGCGTCGTCTTGCGCGTGTCGATGATAGCCGCGCTGGTCCCTTCGATGGCGGCCACGCAGCGCGCCGTGAGTGTAGCGATGCCGGAAAACCGTCCCAGGAAGTTCAGCGCCGTGCGCTCTGCCGTCAGGATGCTGCGCGCGCTGCCCTGGATGCGTGCGATCTGCGCGTTGGGCGCGACCTCCGCACCATCGGGTACCAGCCGCTCGGTATACAGCCCCGCGTCAACGGCATGAAAGACCGCCCCGGCTACGTCCAGCCCGGCAATCACGCCGCTCTGGCGTGTAATGATCGTGGCCGAAAGCTGGCGCTCTGCCGGAACCGTGGCGAGCGTGGTCACGTCGCCAAAACCAATATCTTCTTCCAGCGCCCGCGCAATCAGCGCCGGGTCAATCAGCAGCGTCTCGCCTTTAGGCATGGCTGGCCTCCTCCAGACGCGCTGCCGCGCGAACGAGCGGCTGAAGCGCCGCGTTGAGCAAGAGCGTATGCCGCCCCGCGAGCGCCGGGTCCGTCGCCGGGTAGTCGTTGCGATAGTGGCTGCCGCGGCTCTCTTGCCGCTGGCGCGCGGCAGTGATAATCAACTGCGCGACCTGCATCATATTGCCAGCCTCGTAGGCTGCGAAAGGCGCGCCCGCGCCGTTGGCAGCTTGTATTTCATCACGGCCATTGGTAGCCGTGGCGGCCTCTTCCACTAGGCGATGGAGCACCTGCGAAGCCTGCTGCAACCCCTGCTCATCACGGTAGAGCGACACATGCTCCCACATCACGCGCTGAAGCGGGGCCTGCATATCAGGATGAACGCCTGGCGCGCTGGCCGCAATGATGGGCAGCGCATCAACAGTGCTTCCCCTGCCGGTAAAGAGATGCTCTCTATCCGGCCAATCGCTGGTCATGACTGGCTGCGTCAGAGCCATGGCAACGCGCCGCCCGAAGACTAAGCCCTCCAGCAGCGAATTGCTGGCGAGTCGGTTCGCGCCATGCACGCCCGTACAGGCCACTTCGCCAATGGCATATAACTGCGGCAGCGTCGTGCGTCCCCAGGTATCGACGGCCACGCCGCCCATAAAGTAGTGCGCGGCAGGCGCAACAGGAATCAGATCGCGCGCCAGATCATAGCCGTGCTGTGTACACATCGCTGCAATCGATGGGAAGCGGGCGCGCATGGCCTCGTCGGGCAGATGGCGCAGGTCCAGAAACGCGCTCGGCGCTCCTTCGCGCAGCATCTCGCTCAAGATGGCGCGTGCCACCACGTCGCGCGGCGCAAGCTCAGCATCAGAATGGTAGCGCGGCATAAAGCGCTCTCCGGCCTGGTTGCGCAGATACGCGCCCTCGCCACGCACTGCTTCCGAGATCAGAAAAGCCTCGTTGTCGTCCTCGGTGACCAGCACTGTAGGGTGAAACTGGGTGAACTCCAGATCAGCCAGCGCCGCGCCTGCCCGCCAGGCCAGCGCCAGACCATCCGCTGTTGCCAGTGGCGGGTTCGAGGTGCGCAGCCACAGCCGACCCGCGCCACCATTTGCTAGCACTGTCGCGCGTGTCTCAAGCTGAAACGCACTGCCAGCGCGGTCCAGCGCGATGACGCCGACGCATTGCCCATCGCGCACCATCAGTTCGCGCACAAACGTCTGCTCGTACATCGTGATATTTTTGCGGCTACGTACCGCCGCGACCAGCGCGCGTTCGATCTCCGCGCCGGTAGCGTCGCCGTGTGCGTGCAGCACGCGCCATCGGCTATGCGCGGCCTCGCGGCCCATGACATAGGCATCAAACGGGTTGCCCATTGCGTCTGTATCTTGCGCCGCTGCTTTGCGGTCGAACTGCGCGCCGATCTCGATCAGCCATCGCACCGCATCCGGCGCTTGCTCCACCAGCAGACGCACCGCCGTTTCATCGCACAAGCCTGCGCCAGCCACCAGCGTATCGTGCAGATGCAGTTCAGGCGAGTCATCGCTTCCGACAGCCGCCGCCAGGCCGCCCTGGGCGTAGCGTGTGTTACTTTCGCCCAGCGCGCCTTTGGTCAGCAAGGCAATGTGCAGCGAAGTGGGAAGTGAGAGCGCCAGCGAAAGCCCGGCAACGCCGCCACCAATAATAGCGACATCCGCGCGCGGTTCGGCTCTCCAGTCAGGTCGGGCGAAGGTCATCCGACACTCCTTTTTTCAGACCGGTTGAGAGGCATTGAGCCAGCAACACACGCTTGAGGCAGCCTCTCGCCAGTTTTTTTCGGGGTTCTGACGCTGATGTGTGGTGTCTTCCCGTAGCAGTCGGGACCACAGGTCAGCGCGTCTCGTTCAGTCTTGGCATCGAGTTGGTGTATCTTGTACACTTTCTTGGTTTTGAGTATAACGTACCGAATGGCATGGTGTCAAGAGTACACTAAGTCAAAAAAAGGCGAAAAAAGCGCGGGGCCTTTCCGGCATGCCAGGCCAGCAGCCGTCTCCGGGGAAGTTGAGTGATATTCCTCACACCAGCCGGATTCGCCGAATAGGCGCAATCTTAGGGGCGATACGGTGGCAGTTCAAACGCGGGCGCGGGTGTTCGGCGGCGTTCTTCGGCGCTCAGGCGCAGGCGTCTCACGCTTTCTTCGGGCACGTCGCGCGCGCCAAGCGGGGTGGGGTGAATGCCTGGCCCATGATAATCGCTGCCGCCCGTGGGAATGAGATAGTACGTATCGGCAAGTTGTTTCAGGCGCTCGACGGTTGGGGGGTCATACTCGCCGTAATAAACTTCGATACCGCCTAGCCCGGCCTCGCAGAGCGAAGGAAGCAGTTGCTCAAGATCAGGGATTCCGGCAGGATGCGCCATCACCGGCACCCCGTGGACGCTGTTGATCAGCCGAATCGCGTCCAGCGGTGCCAGCTTATAGCGCGGCACATAGCCCGGCTTATCGCGCCCCAGATAGCGATTGAAGGCATCGGCCACGCTTTCGGCATAGCCCTTTTCGACCAGCGCGGCGGCCACGTGCGGGCGGCCCACTGCCCCTGCCGCCAGTTCCCGCACCCGTTCCCAGGTGATGTTCAGCCCAATCCCTTGCAACTTCTCCACCATGCGCTGGGCGCGCGTCACGCGCATGTCGCGCAGTGTTTGCAGCGTCTGCTGAAAAGCCGCTTGCTGATACTCCAGCAGATAGCCCAGCACATGCACTTCTGTGTTGGCGTGGTCGGTGTTGACCTCGATGCCCGGAAGCACCTCCAGGTTGCGAATTGCTCCGGCTGCCCGCGCTTCTTCCAATCCATTGGTGCTGTCGTGATCGGTGAGCGCGATGAGTGAAAGGCCCGCCTCGCTGGCGTGCTGCACCAACTCGGATGGGCTGTATAGCCCATCCGAAGCGGTTGAATGCGTATGCAGGTCAATCTTCATAAGCCACGGAAAGAAGCAGGACATTGCGCAATGTCCCGCTTCCCCTGTCCCTCTTCTCTCTGCTGCTATTTCGCGTAATCGACAGAGCGTGTTTCGCGCACCACGCAGATTTTAATCTGACCTGGATAATCCAGGTTTTCCTCGATCTTGCGGGCGATGTCGCTGGCAAGGCGCGAGGCCGCCAGTTCGTCGACCTCTTCCGGCTTGACGATGATACGCACCTCGCGTCCGGCCTGAATGGCAAACGATTTTTCGACGCCAATGAACGAGTTGGCAATGGTTTCCAGCGCTTCGAGCCGCTTGATGTACAGGTCGATGGTCTCGCGCCGCGCGCCAGGTCGTGCTGCGGAAATGGCGTCGGCTGCCTGCACAATCGCTGCCTCCAACGATTGCGGCTCGGCTTCGGTGGCATGGTGCGCCACCATCGCGTGAATCACTTTTGGGGAGCGGTTATAGCGCCGGGCAATCTCGCCGCCGATGATGGCGTGCGGCCCTTCGACCTCCTGGTCGATGGCCTTGCCCATATCATGCAGCAGCCCGGCCTCTTTACAGACCTTCACGTCTGCGCCCAGTTCGGCGGCTATCGTTCCCGCCAGCACGGATACCTCAATCGAGTGATTGAGGACATTTTGCCCATAGCTGGTGCGGAAATGCAGCCGACCCAGGATTTTGACGAGTTCAGGCGGCAGCGCGTGGACATTGGATTCCAGCAGTGCGCGCTCGCCTTCTTCGCGGATAATGTTGTCGACATCCTGTCGCGCTTTGGCAACCACATCCTCGATGCGCGCCGGGTGGATGCGTCCATCCAAAATCAGTTTGGTCAGCGCCACCCGCGCCACCTCGCGGCGCACCGGATCAAAGCCGGAAAGAATCACCGCTTCGGGGGTATCATCGATGATCAGGTCAACGCCGGTAGCCGCCTCAAGCGCCCGGATGTTGCGGCCCTCGCGTCCGATGATGCGGCCTTTCATCTCATCGTTCGGCAGGGGAACCACAGAAACGGTAACATCCGAGACTTGATCGGAGGCGCAGCGCTGAATTGCCAGGGTGATGATTTCGCGCGCCTTTTGTTCGGCCTCATCGCGGGCGGTAGCTTCGATGTCGTGGACGCGCCGCGCGGCATCTTTGCGCGCCTGTTCTTCGATGCTGGCGATGAGGAGGGCTTTGGCTTCTTCGACACTCAGGCCAGCAATACGTTCCAGTTCAGCCAATTGCTGGCGTTTGACGTTTTCCAGTTCTTCGCGGGCCTGGTCAAGCTGGCGCTCCTTCGTGGCAAGCCCGCGCTCGCGGCGTTCCAGGTTATCGGTCTTGCGTTCCAGCGCTTCCTCTTTCTGGATTAAGCGCTGCTCTTGACGTTTGATCTCGGCCCGCCGCTCGCGGTTTTCGGCCTCAATCGTGGTACGAAACTTGGCGGTTTCTTCTTTCGCTTCGCGCAACACGTCGCGTTGACGTTCTTGCACTTCCATCAGTCGCTGTTCGTAGTCCTCTTGTTGCAGGCGCAGCTTCTCGTTATATTGATTCGTTCCACGAAGCTTACCACCATAAAAGCCCAGACCCAGGCTTACAACTGCAAAAGGGACGGCGACTATAAAAAGTACCCATAGGGGAATCAAGAGAGTCACCTCCGAATAAAAGGACAGAAAAGGCCGCAAAGGCTCGAAGGGTTGGAATCGTACAGCACATGGCATCACTTTCTGAAGTGAAACCTTCCCTTAACTATATAGGAGGCACTAACATTGTGTCAAGCGCGCGAAGTTGTATGCTAAGCCGCGCTGTGCCAGCCGGGCAGGCTAACTGTTATACAAGCCTCCTCTGGCAGCCCGGTGCTATAGTGAAGTACCCTATCGCTAAAGCGAGGGGCTTCGACGACCCCGTAGAGTCGTTGACTTCTTCCAAGCCAGAAGAATGTTGATCGCAGCGTTATGATCTTGGTCCAGCACCAGCCCACAATGCGGGCAGACATGGGTTCGCACGTCCATGTCCTTGGGGACCAACTTCTGGCACCCGCTGCAAAGCTGGCTTGTGTTATAGGGGTCAACAAACGCTACCTATCGTCCGGCGCTTGCAGCCTTGGCGACACAGAAGGCTTGGAATTGTCCCCAGCCAGCATCCAAAATAGACAGATTCAAACCAGCTTTGGCGCTGGCTCCATTGGGCAGATATGCGCCATCGTTGTCTGGGTCGGGTTTGGGGTCAGGCGCTTGACTCATGTTGGGGATATTCATTTTTTCAAAGACGAGCGTGCCAAAGCGATTCACCAGAGCACGCGCTGCCTTGTGTTGAAAGTCCGCACGCTGATTGCGGACCTTGCGGTGAGCTTTTGCCAGGGCAATGGCTACACGTTTGTGGCGACGCGAGCCTTTTTGCTTGTGGTCTTTGGCCTGTTGTAGCAGCTTGAGGCGCTTCAATCCCCGCCGGTAGTGACGCGGGTTCTCAATGGTTTCTCCTGTCGAGAGTGTGGCAAAGTGCAGTAGCCCCACATCAATGCCTACTTCCTCTTCGCTTGGAGGCAATGGCTCGCCTTCCACTTCACAGGAAAAGGTCACGTACCAGTGATTCACGTCACGCTTGATCATGCAGGTCTTCAGCTGGCCTACCATCGGGCGATGTACGCGCACCTTGAGGTCTCCGATTTTGGAGAGGGTGAGGACGTTCCCGGCCAGGGCAAAGCCTGACTGCGGGTAGGTGAACGAATCGTACTGGTTGGTTCCCTTGAAACGGGGATAGCCGGGCTTCTCCCCGTTTCTGAGGCGACGAAAGAAGGCGGCAAAGGCTTTGTCGAGGCGCCGCAAAACATCCTGCAACACCTGACCGTAGATGTCCTGATAGGCAGGGTAGGCGGCCTTGAGGTCGGCCAGTTCTGCCGCTTGAGCAGAATAGCCCAGACTCTTGCGGCGCATCTGGTAGAAGGCTTTGCGCTGTTCCAGGGCACTGTTGTACAGGTGGCGGCAGCGGCGCAGCACGAAGAGCAAGGTTTGCTCCTGCTTTTTCGTTGGAGAGAGTCGGTACTTGAAGGCTTTCCTACATAATCTTTTTGAAGGAGTGTCCTCTTGCTTCATGCTTGTATGATACGGCCTTAGGTCGTACAATGTCAATGTCCGCAAGAAGGTCGCTTCTACCCCCAGCCCTGAAGGGCGAGGTGGTACGCGACCCTTGAGAATATGCAGGGCTTTAAGCGCCATGCTATGCCCTGAGAGAAGCTCTGCTTTCCCTCCCATTGGCGGGCTGGGAAAGCGTTGCAGCACCTGATGAGGAGTTGTTTATGGCGGATGCCGTTGATCTGCGTGTGCCCTTGGGTCATCAAGAGCGTTCTGAGTGGCTGAAGAGCATTATTCGCGATATTCCCGATTTCCCCTCGCCGGGCATTCTGTTTCGGGATATTACGCCGCTGCTTCAGGATGCGCGCGCTCTGCGCACCGCGCTGGAGGAGTTGGCCGAACCGTTCAAGGATGCCGGGATTGACCAGGTGGTTGGGGTGGAATCGCGCGGCTTTATCTTTGGCGCGCCGCTGGCAATGCTGCTGAACGCCGGGTTTGTGCCGGTGCGCAAATTCGGCAAATTGCCCGGCAAGACCATCCATGTCGAATACGCGCTGGAATATGGTTCCAACACCGTGGAGATTCATACCGACGCCATTCAGCCGGGGCAGAAAATCCTGGTGGTCGATGATCTGCTGGCAACCGGTGGCACCGTTGGCGCGGCGCTCGATCTGGTGCAGCGCCTGGGCGGCGAGGTCGTGGGCATCGCCTTCCTCGTCGAACTCACCGCTCTCCAGGGTCGCCAGCGCCTTCAGGGGCAAAACGTCTTCTCGCTCATTCAATATTAGCGCGACAGGGCCTGAAAGATCGCCTCTCAGGCCCTCCAAAGCAGGAAAACCTCTTTAACCCTTGCGATTCCTCTGCAAACTGAAGTTACGCTTCTGCTCTGCATCCTTTGCTTCAGGCATGGGCGCAAATGTCCCATATGTTCGCGCGTGATAGAGCAGCGGTTGCAGCGCCGGTTCCGCTGCCGCCTGAGCGCCGCCTTCCACCTGACCCACAAAGATGGTATGGTCCCCACCGGGATACCTGGCATAAACGCTGCACTCCAGATGCGCCAGCGCGCCGGGCAACAGCGGCAAATCAAACGCTCCCTCGATGAAGGGCGTCTCTCGATACTTATCGCTGCCCTTCATTGCAAAAAGCGCCGAAAGGTCGCTTTGCTCGGACGCCAGCATATTGATGGCAAAGGCGCTGCTTTCCAGGAAGGCCGGATGGCAATCCGCCGTGTGTTCCAGGCAGAAAAGCACGAGCGGCGGCTCCAGCGAGACACTGCACACCGAACTGGCGGTAAAGCCCCAGACCTGCCGGTCGGCGTCGCGGATGGTGATGATGGTAACTGGCCCGGCAAGCTGCGCGAGCAGCGCCTTGAAGGTCTCCGGTGGAATTGGCATGGTACGGTTCACCTGCTTGTCGTTGTTGCTTGCGGCGCGGGCTGATCGCGGAAATGCGGCATCACTGCTTTTGCCATCAGTTCCTGATTGCGCAGCACCAGATAATCGGGAATCTCGCCAACCTGTCCCCCGGTAACGAGCATCCCGGCGTGTAATTCATCGGTATAATACGCCAACTTTTCGATGACCGTATCGACGCCCCCCACAATGACGACGCCCGTATCGATCAACTCTTGCAGTGTCGGTTTAGGGCGCGTCATCGCGCCGCTCTTCAGCACTGCCATCAGGCTGCGCTCGCTCACATAGCCCGGCGGAAAATTGAACTCCGGGCGCACCTTCAGCCCTTTATCGAAGAGCCACATCATATAGCGCTCTGCGTCTTTCATGGCCTGCTCATCGGTTTCGGCCACCATCACCGGCACGCAGAAGGCCAACTGCTCCGGCTGCGCCTCGTAGCCATATTTCTCTTCGGCTACGCGCCGATAGAGTTCATAGGCCATCTTGCGCTGCTCCATTGGCATGAAGACCGTCATATAAGGGTATTTGTATTTGGCGGCAAAGTCAATCGTTTCCAAGCTCGCGGTGCCGGGCAACCAGATGGGCGGATGCGGCTGCTGGATGGGGCGCGGCCAGATGTTGACGTAGCGATAGTTATAATGCTCGCCCTCGAAGACGAACGGGCCGGGGCGCGTCCACGCCTGGATAATCAGGTCGTGCGCTTCGATCATACGCTCGCGGCTCAGCGTAGGGTTGATGTTATAGCTGAAATATTCCATGCCCGTGCCGCGCACAAAGCCTGAGATGATGCGTCCGCCGCTGATGACATCCAGCATGGCAATCTCTTCGGCCACGCGCAGCGGGTCATCGTGCAAGGGCAGCGCGTTGCCCACGATGCCAATCTTGGCGCGCTTCACGCGCTGGGTCAGCACTGCGGCCATGATGTTGGGCGAAGGCATGGTGCCATAGGCGTTCTGGTGATGCTCGTTGACGATCACGCTGTCCCAGCCCAGCGTATCGGCGCGCTCGATCTCATCGAAATAGCGGTTATAGATTTCGTGGCCCTTCACCGGGTCGTAGATGGAGTTGGGCAGCGTCACCCACGTAGAGTCGTAGCGCTCATCGAAGTCTGCTGGCAGATGCGGCCAGGGCATCAGATGAAAGTAATGAAACTGAAGCTTGCTCATATCCCTATGCTCCTTCCGTGCTGCCCCGCTTCATCTTCCAACAAAAACGTTGTGATTGCTTCGCTCCACTCGGTGGGCTTCTCGAACATGGGCATATGCCCCGTGCCCTGAAGGGTGACGAGCTTCGAGCCAGCGATCAATTCATGGTAGCGCTCGCCATAGACGGCTGGAATCAGGCGGTCAGTGGCTCCCCAGATCACCAGCGTGGGGCAGCGCACGCGCTCTAGCCGCCGCTCCAATTTGGGGTCATAGTGCGGATTCCAGGCCAGCGAAGCCAGGGTGGCGCGCTGCCGAAACTGATCGATGATATACTCGTGGGTCACTTCGGCTGGAATCAGCGGCGCGCCTGCCGAGGGGTCTTCAAAGACGGTCATGAAGAGTTCCTGTGGGTTCATGGCGAACAGATTCGCCAGCGGCGACCCCTTGACGCGGATGCCCGCCGCGTTGGATAGCACCAGCTTGCCCACGCGCTCCGGATACCAGACGGCGACCTCGGCAGCCATCCAGCCGCCCAGCGAATGCCCCACGATGCTGGGCCGCTCCAGCCCCAGCGTATACAGCAGATCGCGCAGATAGAGCACATAGTCGCTCATGTCGCGCATCCAGTCGGGCCGGTCGGTCAGGCCGAAGCCGGGGATATCCGGCGCGAAGAGATGGAAGCGCTCGGCCAGTCTCAAATGATAGTCCAGCCAGAGGTTGCCCAGGCTGGTGCCATGTAGATAGAGCAGCGGCGGCGCGTTGGGTGCGCCCGCCTCAAAGAGATGTGTTTCAATGCCCTGCACCGTCACGGTGCGTTCAGCCTGTTCCCTGGGAATGCCGGTTCCAGAAGTGGTAGATGTCATCGTTGGCTCTCCTGCCTTCACGTGAAAAATTCCAACGCCCGCGCTGCATACCAAACCTGATGGGGAAGCTGAAGCCTTGTACAGATTGTACGGCAAGGCGACAAACGCGAAACATGGTGGCTTGCCTCAGCTTCTAAGCCGTATAATTTCAGCAGGCGTATCATGCTGCAAATCTTTGGAAGGAACGGTCCATGAGAGTAGCTCGCTGGCTGGAATTAGGGTGTGGCCTGGCTGCTGGCGTCGTCGGGCTGGCAATTATCGCCTTTGTATTGTTTGGCCCTATTTACCAGGGCGCTATGTGTACCACCGGCTCTGATGGAACCGTCTGCACTTCCAGCACGGCCACCATGGCCCAGGTAAATAACGGTATACCGCCGCTCGCGCTGCTCTATTTCTGGACCCTTGCAGGAGTGTTGCTCAGCGTAATGGTCAGCACGTTCTTGCATTGGCGCTTTGGCGGCAGCGGCTTGCGGCGCTTCCTCGTGGTCACCATCATCTTGCTGATCATCACAGCAGTAGCCGGGATTGACCTGTCTATCTTCATGATTCCCAGCATACTGCTGGCTCTGGTGGCAGCGTTTGCCGCCCAAAGTGACGGACCTGTAGCTGCCAGGTGAGAGGCCTTGCTCTACCCTTTTATAGCGTCCGCTTGATAAAATCCACGATGACCTCCGCCAGTTCCGGCCCTTTGTCCTCTTGCAAGAAATGTCCGCCGCCAATAATCGTCGTGTGCGGCTGGCCTTGCGCGCCGGGGATGAGCTTCTGGAAGAGGGCATCGGCTCCGTGTGTCACCGGGTCGGAGTCGCTGAAGGCCGTCAGGAACGGCTTCTGCCAGCGCGTAAACACCTCCCAGGCTTTGCGGTTGGCGGGCGCTGCCGGGTCATCGGGGCTGTTCGGCACGAGCAGGGGGAACTGCCGCGCCCCCGCTTTGTAGCGGTCATCAGGGAACGGAGCGTCATAGGCGGCAACGACTTCCGGCGCGAGTTCGCTGACCGTCGCGCCTCTGACTATGCCTCCCGCGTGAAAATCGGGCACTTGCTGCGAAAACTGCTGCCAGCGCAGAAACGCCTCGCCCATCGGACGGTCGCCCGTCGGCAAGCCCGTATTGGCCGCGACGATGCGCGCAAAACGGTCTTCATGTTCGGCTGCCAGCCGCAGGCCGATCAGCCCGCCCCAGTCCTGCCCTACCAGCGTAATGTGCTTCAGATCAAGCTGCTCGATCACCCCACGCATCCAATCGACGTGGCGCTGATAGGTATAGTCCTCGCGGCTGGCGGGCTTATCCGACCGCCCAAAGCCAACCAGATCGGGAGCAATCGCGCGATGTCCGGCAGCGGTGATGATGGGGATCATCTTGCGATACAAATACGACCAGGAGGGTTCGCCATGCATCAGCAGCACTGGCGCGGCGTCGGCTGGCCCTTCATCGACGTAGTGAATGCGTACCCCGTCTACCTCGACATAATGGGGCGCAAAGGGATAGCCTGGCAGGTTGACAAAGCGCTCATCAGGCGTGCGCAGCAGTTCCATACACATTTCCTCGCTTCTTTGAAAGCTGCTCAGACGTTGACTCAGAGCGAATAGTTGCGCAAAGGGATGGTATCATATACCACACCAGAAAGAGAAGGAAGGATGAGATACAAATATGCCTGCTGAATTGGAGCCGCATCTGGCCGATGCCGCTGCGTATATACGCAGCCAGACCCCTTTACAGCCGGAAGTGGCTGTGATTCTTGGTTCGGGCCTGGGTGTGCTGGCCGATGAGATCGAGGATGCGACCCATATCCCCTATGCCGATATTCCCCATTTCCCCGTCTCGACGGTGGCGGGCCACGCGGGGATGCTCGTCCTGGGGCGGCTCGGCCAGCGCCCGATTGTGGCGATGCAGGGGCGCATCCATCTGTATGAAGGGCGAACACCCCAGGAACTGGCGTTTCCCGTTCGCGTGATGCGCGCCCTGGGAGCCACAACCCTGATCGTGACCAATGCGGCTGGCGGGCTGAATCCGGCTTTTCCGGCGGGCGGGTTCATGCTCATCCGCGACCATATCTTTTTGCCTGGCATGGCCGGGCTGAATCCATTGATCGGCCCCAACGACGAGCGCATTGGCTCGCGCTTTCCCCCGCTGGCGGGCGCGTATGACCCCAGGCTGCGCGCGCTGGCAAAAGCGGTGGCCGAGCGCCTGCACATTCCTCTGCACGAGGGGGTCTATGTCATGGTCACTGGCCCCAGCTTTGAAACGGGAGCCGAACTGACGATGCTGCGCGCCTGGGGCGCTGACGCGGTTGGGATGTCCACTGCGCCAGAAGTGGTGGTGGCTCGCCACGCGGGGATGCAGGTGCTGGGTATTAGTTGCATCACCAACGCCGCCATCCCTGGCACCGAAGAACAACTGAGCCACAAAGAAGTGCTGGAAACAGCCGCCGCCGCTCTGCCAAACTTTCTGGCATTGATGCGCGGCATCATCGAAGCGCTAGAAGTCTGAAGCGACCCGCTGACGGCTCCCAGCAGCGCTGGCTTTATTCCTCAGGTCGCGCCGACCTGAGTTGCTTGAGCGCTGATGTGCGGCGCTTGGTTTCCAGCCGTCGCTCGCGGCTCGCGGCAGACGGGCGTGTGGGGGTGCGCGGCGTGGGCACGCGCTGCTGCTCTTCCAGGCGCGCGGCCATGCGCTCGAATGCCGCCTCGCGGTTGGCCCGTTGCGAGCGGCGCTCTGTCGCGGTGACCACCGTGCCGCTTGGCCGATGCGTCAGGCGCACGCCCGTCTCGACTTTGTTGCGATGCTGCCCGCCGGGGCCGCTGGCGATGAAGTAATCGATGTCGCAGTCGCGCTCCAGCGATTCGCGGTCTGTGGGATACATCTCAGCCACGACGGCTCCTCACAAACGTATAGCCGATCATCTTATACACCAGCTTGGCGGCGAAATAATCGGCAAAGTGCAGCCCGGCAATCGGCGCGAGTTCCACCACATCCAGCCCGACAATCTGCTTGCGTTCAGTAATCAGTTGGAAGGCACGCTGAAAATCATACCAATTGATGCCGCCCGGCTCTGGCGTGCCTACCGCTGGCATCGTCGATGGGTCGAAGGCGTCCAGATCGACGGTAACGTACACGCGCTCCGGTAATGTATCGAGCAGCGCGCCCAGGTCCATCTCCGCATAGCGATGCGCCCAGATGATCTCCAGCGGTGGATGCGTGGCGCGAATCTCGGCCATCTCTTCTGCGCTGATGCTGCGAATGCCCAGTTCCAACGCGCTGACGCCCGGCGTTTCCAGCGAACAGTGCATCGCGCAGGCGTGGCTGATCTCGCTTCCCAGGTACGTGCTGCGCATATCGGCATGCGCGTCGAAGCTGATCAGGCCGAGCGGCGCGTAATCGCTCGCCTGCTGTACTGCGCGCACACAGGCGGGCGTCAGCGAATGCTCCCCGCCCAGCGTCACTGGCAACTGCCCGCGCGCGACCACCGCCGCGACGGCTTGCTCGGTCACTTGAAGCGCTTGCTCGTGCGACAGGCCATCGTAGTCAAGCGCGGGCTGCGTGACAATGCCTACGTCCATTGGCGTCCAGTCGAGCACTTCGTCATAAATATCCATCTGCGTCGACGCCGCGATGATGGCTGCCGGTCCTTGCCGTGTTCCCTGCCCATAGCACACGGTATATTCCAGCGGCGCTGGGATAATGACGGCGGCGGCGGTTTCCAACGGTTCCCAGGGAGGGATGGGGTCGCCAAATTGTTGCGGTGTGGCCTGAGATGCTGCTGAAGGTGTGAGATGTTGGTCTGTCATATCTATTCTTTTGCGCTCTTCAAAAAGAGTGTGATTGCTACCCTCGTAAGAAAGTCGGCGGGTCGTTGAATCCCAATCTTGTCTAACTTCGCCGTTCCCAGCGTGAAGCGGGTGACTCCTCCTGGTCGGATAGGCGGGATCGAAGCGACCAGGTGTGTGCTTTCCAGATGCGCCAGCGCCGCGCTGCTCAGTGTTTCGCGGCCACAGGCGCGGGTCAAGACGGCCAGCGTTGGCGGACCAAGCCCGCTGCTTTCCAAGACCATCAGCGCGAGCAGAATCTCCCACTCGGCTCCGTTCGCGGGCAGCCCTTCCACGCTGCTCCCATCCAGGGCGAGCGTGGCAAGGTCAGCCGGTTCGGGCAGGCTGCTGCGATAGCTGGCTGTTGCTTGCTGATTGCCCCGCAGCAGCGTGCGTGGCGCGGGCAGGTCAGCTTCAGCATCGAACCGCTGAATCAGTGGGATGCTCGAAGGCAACGCCCGCGCCAGCGCTGCCAGCGTTGCGCGCGAAGGGTTAGCAGCCGATGGATGTGCCGATTCCAGCTTGGAAAGATAGCCCTTCGACAAGCCGGACCGCTCCGCCACTTCGCTTAAACTCAGCCCGGCCACCTGGCGCGCCAGGCGCAGCAGATGGCCCCAGCGGATGGCCCAGTCATCCGCTGGTTGTTCCTGATGTTCCCTATCGGCCTTCTTCATCTCAGACATACTTATTCTGTCGCCTATGTGTGGCATCCTCGCCGCGCTGAATTGCAAAGCGCCAGACGTGACAACGTATCACCGGCCAGAAGGAAAAAGGTGGCCTTGCTGCCCCTCATCGTTCTGGAGCAGCATCAGTATAGCATACCATCTTGCTGGCCTGCTTTCCTCGTGTGCGTGTCTTGCCAGCCCGGCGACACCGTGCTATAACAGAGGCCGCAGACCTCTGCGGGCTTGTGACGAACTATCGTTTTGTATGCGCCCATGAAACCAGCCGCGCAGGAATACGCATCCAATGGGAGGGACCACCGGTGACCTATCAGCAAGTGGCAGGACGGGTCAGGCTCCCTGCTGGCAAGATCGTTGCAGTCGGGTTGGGAGTTGACTTTGATGCCCTGTCCCTCTGGGATGGGACATTTCATAACCTCTCGCCTGAATACCTCTCGCGCGGCGAGTTCGGCGCAGAGGTGGCTGCTCCACGCCTGCTAAAGCTCTTTGAAAAGCATCACATCAAAACGACCTGGTGTATCCCCGGGCATACAGCGGATACCTTCCCTGACCCCTGCCGCGCGGTCATTGCCGCCGGGCATGAAGTGGCGCACCACGGTTACGCGCACGAGAACCCCACGCAGGCCGACGAAGCCACCGAGCGCCAGGTGCTGCTGCGCGGCCTGGAGGCATTAGATCGCCTGGGCGTGAGGCCGCGCGGCTATCGCTCGCCGGGCTGGGATGTCAGCCCGCATACACTGGATTTGTTGGCAGAACTCGGTTTCACCTGGGATAGCAGCCTGATGGCGAACGATCTGCACCCCTATTATCCCCGCCAGGTGACGCGCCCCTCGACGGTGCCATATGGCGAGTATGCAGTGGCCGCTGCCGCCAGCGTCTTCGGTCCGCCCAGCCGCGTGCTGGAAATCCCCGTCTCATGGTATCTGGATGACTTCCCCGCTATGGAGTTCATCGCCCGCATTCAGCCGGGCCTGACGGCGGTGAGCACGCTGGAAGAGCGCTGGCGTGCCATCTTCGATTATGCCGCCCAGGAAGAGGAGGGCTGCTGCTATACACTGACCATCCATCCGCAGACCAGCGGGCGCGCCCATCTGCTGCCGATGCTTGACCGGCTGATCGCGTACATGCTCGAGCAAGGGGCAGCCTTCATGACCCTCAGTGAGATTGCCGGTGCTACCGAGATTCAACGCCCTGACCAATCTCCTCCAGTATAAGACTGTGCACCTGGAAAGGGGTCTGAGATCAATGGAGATACAGGAACTGCTCGCGCAGCTTGTCTCGATTAACTCTGCTTTTCCCGGCGTGCCCTCCGACCCTGACCGCCCTGGGGAGCAGCAGCTTGCCGTCTTCATTGAGCATCTGCTGAAGGAGGCTGGCTTCGCCGTCCAGCGCCAATACGTCACCGCCGAGCGCTTCAACATCCTGGCTGAAAGAGGCCAGGGCGTGCGCGCTCTGCTGCTTTCGGGTCATATGGATACAGTCCCCGCTGTGGCGGGCTGGCAGACGAATCCCTGGGAGCCGCAGATTGATGGCGACCGGCTCACCGGCCTGGGAAGCTGCGATATGAAGGGTGGGCTGGCTGCGATCTTACAGGCTGTCGAGGATGCCCAGCCACAGAGCTACAAGCTCAAGCTGGCCTTTCTGGTGGACGAAGAACATATCTCGTGGGGCGCGCATACCCTCGTGCAATCCGGCTGGATGAGCGATGTCGTAGCCGTGCTGGTTCCTGAAATCGGCACGTCAGGCGGCGGCGAGCAGCCTGGCCCGCAGCGTATGACGCTGGGCCGCCAGGGGCGCGTCGACCTGGATATTCACGTTCAGGGCCGCTCGGCCCATGCTGGCAACGCCGAGGCCGGGGTCAGCGCCTTGCTGCGGGCGGCCATCGTGGCGCTGGCCTTGCAGCGTCTGCCGCTGGCCGAGCATCCGCAGTTAGGCCGCTCCCGCGCCACGATTCGGCGTTTTGTCTCCGAGGCGAAGGGGCTTTCCATTCCCGAAGTGGCCGAACTGTGCATTGATCGCCATCTCGTCCCACCCGAGACGATAGAGAGCGCCCGGCAAGATGTCACCGATTTGATCGAGCGCCTCTTTCAAGAGGGCACGTTGACCCCTGACCCGGATTTACCCATCACCGTCAGCGTGCCCGAGCGACCCACCCCCTACCTCATGCCGTATGTAATCTCGCCAACGGAGCCATTTGTGCAGTTGGTGGGGCAGGTGGTCCGCGACCATCTGGGGCTGGTCAGCCACCATTACGCCTTTTCGGTGGCCGATGAAAATTATTTCGGCGTGACGTTAGGGCTTCCGGTGATTGTCCTTGGCCCGGCTGGCGGCAATCACCACGCGCCTGGCGAATGGGTCTCAATCTCCAGCCTCAAGCAGTTGGTGAGCATCTATCGCGATATCCTCGCGCGCTTCGAGCAGTTTGAAACCGTCGCCTGACACTGCCAGCGGTGAAGATGTAGTATAACAAGGGAAAGCGACATCAGAACCTTTCCAGTGACTACCGTTGCACGAAACCCGGCATAGGGGCCATCCAGGGCTGAAGAGATGCCCTGAGGAGGGACAGCATGAGTTACGAAGCCATTCTGGTGGAGCGCGAGGCTCCCGTTGCGACCATCACCATGAATCGCCCCGAACGGCGCAACGCGCTCTCCGTCGATATGATGCAAGAATTGATCGATGCCTTCAAGGCGCTAAGTCGCGACAAAGAGGTGCGCGCCATCATCCTGGCGGCCAACGGCCCGGCGTACTCGGCGGGCCACGATCTGCGCGAGTTGGTCGGCGGCAATATCAACAATTACCGCCATGTCTTCGATGTCTGCACCGAACTGATGACGACTATCCAGGCGATTCCCCAGCCGGTGATCGCCCAGGTGCAGAAAATCGCCACCGCCGCAGGCTGCCAGCTTGTGGCAACCTGCGATCTGGCCGTCGCCTCCAGCGAGGCGCGGTTTGCCACGCCGGGCGTCAGGATTGGCCTCTTCTGCACCACGCCCATGGTCGCGCTCAGTCGCGCCATCGGGCGCAAGCGCGCGCTTCAGATGCTCCTGACCGGCGAACCCATCCCCGCCTCGCTGGCTGCCGAATGGGGTCTGGTCAATCAGGTGGTTGCCTCTGAAGAACTGGCGAGCGCGGCCCGCGCGCTGGCGCTTTCAATTGCGACGGCCAGCCCCTTGACCGTGGCGCTCGGCAAGCAAGCCTTCTATAGCCAGATCGATCTGGACCAGCCCAAAGCCTACGCCTATGCCAAGGAAGTGATGAGTATGAACGCGCTGGCGATGGATGCTCAGGAAGGCATGTGCGCGTTCCTGGAAAAGCGCGAGCCAACCTGGGTCGGTAACTAGCTGCTTGAAGGGGTGTTGTATGCAGTTCGGGGTGTTTCTACCCATCTCCGGGCGTGCCACCGGTCCGGATACCTTGATGGAAGCGGCACAGAGCGCGGAGGCGCAGGGCTTCGACGCCATCTGGTCGGCTGATCGCGTCGTCACGCCCTGGCGCATCGAAACGCCCTATCCCTACAGCGAAAATCATGAGTTCATCGTCCCGCCTGATCGTCCCTTTCTGGATTCGCTGACCTGCCTGGCGTTTCTGGCTGGCGTCACCAGCAAGATCACGCTGGGCATCAGCGTCCTGGTCTTGCCCTATCGCCATCCGCTCTACTGGACGCGCGTGGCCGCCTCCATCGAACGCCTCTCCAAGGGGCGCTTGACGATGGGCGTCGGCGTCGGCTGGATGGAGGAGGAGTTTGCCGCGCTGGGCGTCCCGTTCAAAGAGCGCGGCAAGATGACCGATGAGCAGCTTCAGATCATCCGGCAGCTTTGGACCGAGGAACACGCGAGCTTCAGCGGCCAGTTCTACCAGTTCGATGATCTGGCCTTCTATCCCAAACCCATCCAGCAGCCGCGCATGCCCATCTGGGTTGGCGGCGAAGGCGCGGCGGCCCATCGCCGCGCCGCCAGGTATGGCGACGCCTGGTTCCCCTATTTTGTCGAGGTCACGCCCGCCGAACTGAAAGCGGGCCATGATGCCGTCCGTCGCTTCGCGGCTGAAGCGGGCCGCAACCCGCAGCAGGTACTCTTGACGTGCTGCCGCCCCATCGAGGTCACGCCTGAGCCTGTCCCGCAGGACGAGCGCTTCTTACGCGGCTCGCCAGAGCAGCTTGTCGAGGCGCTCCAGGCCTATCAAGCCATTGGCGTCAGCCATCTGGCGCTGCAATTTATGGTGCCGCGCTGGCCCGAGCGCGTCGAACAAATTGCCCGCTTCGCGCAAGAGATCATGCCCCACCTGCGCAGATAATGCTCTATCCTGTTGAATGCTCGCTGCAAGCAAAGGCTGCGCCTATGTGGGAGGGGAGTCCGCGCAGGCGGACTTGGTGGCCGCAGGCCCTTAGCCGCGATTTTAATCGCCTGGGTGGGTTGGGCTGACTAGCTCACCACGCCCTCTTCAGTTTCCTGAATAAGCTGGTCAACCACCGCGTTCAGGTCGTTGGTTCGCTCAAAGGTGGCAAGCTGGCGATCGGCGCTGGTGCCTTCGGACAGAATGCGCGAGACGTACTCCACCTCGTTGCGGCTGCCAAGCTCATCCACCACGTCGTCGATAAACCAGCTAATCAACTCGCCGATCAACTCGCGGGCGGGCAACTCGATGCGCTTGCCGAAGTCGATCAAGTTGCCATCCAGGCCATAGCGCACGGCGCGCCATTTGTTCTCTTCGATCAGTTCCGCCGGATAAACGCGGAAGGTCAGGTTGTCGCGGCGCAGCTTCCAGATTTTGGCGATGATGGCCTGGAAGATAGCCGCCACGCAGATAGCCTCGTCCACGCGCGTGCAGACATCGCAGATGCGCAGTTCCAGCGTGGGATACTTCCAGTTCGGGCGAATGTCCCACCAGAGCTTGGTGCCATCGGGGATGTTGTTCGTCTCCACCAGCGTATCGACCAGTGAGGTCAGGTCGGCCCAGGAATTGAACACGCGCGGAATGCCGGTGCGCGGAAAGTTGCGGAAAACAATGCTGCGATAGGATTTCAGGCCGGTCAGGCGGCCCATCCAGAAGGGCGAACTGGTTGCCAGGCAGAGCAGATGCGGCAGCAGATAGCGCGCCACATTCATGGCCTCGACCAGAAACTCGCGGTCTTCAATCGCCACATGCACATGCGTGCCGAAGATCAGCAGGCGCTTGGCGAGTTCCTGCATATCCTTGTGCACCCCCAGGTAGCGCTCCATCGGCGTGATCTCCTGGCTCATCCACGAGGAAAAAGGGTGCGTCCCAGCGGCGGCAATCTTCAGCCCGCCGCGACCTGCCAACTCCATGACACCCTTGCGCAGCCGGATAAGTTCAGCCTTGGCCTCGGCTGGCGTCTGGCAGACGTTCGTGCCGATTTCGACAATCGATTGATGCAGTTCGGGCTTGATCTCTTGCAGGATGAGCGTCTGATCGCTCTCCAGCATCTGCGTGATGTAGGAGCGCAGTTCGCGCGTCTCCGGGTCAACGATCTGGTACTCTTCCTCAATGCCGATAGTGAAAGATGGCGCTTTGAGAGTCATGCTTGCCTCCCGATACTCTTGCTCAGGATTATCGCTTATCGACAAGGAAAGTTGGCACGGTTGAGCCGCCGCCTGCCGTCACATTCACCAGCGCGTCGGTGGACAGGCGTGTCAGGCAGCCATCGATGTAATCACCGTACCAGGCGAAGGGAGCCGTATCCATAATGCGGTCACCAATCTGCACGTGTCCATCGACCAGCACAGGATAGCCCTCGTTGGGCACGGCCACGCGCTCCTGCACGACAAACGGTTCGGCGAGCGCGGTTTGCAGCGCCTGCACCCAGTGTTCGGCGTCGGTTTCCCAGCCCAGGATGATGCCCTTGCCGCCGTATTCGTCGTTGGCCTTGAGGACAAAACGCTCGCGGTGCTCCAGAATAAACGGAACAAGATCGACGGTCTGGTCGCGATAGACGGTCTGGCGCTCTTCGACGAGGCGCGTCCAGGGGATATGGTCGGCGATGGCCTGTCGCTCTGCCGCGCTGAAGATGTGTTCATTGCGCTCGTCGCTCAGCACCGCCAGGCTGGCCTTCTTGTGCAGGATTTTGCAGCGGAACGGATTCACCATGCACACGGCTCCATCGCGCACAGCCTGAATCACCGGATGATCGAGGCCGCCGCGCTGCACCAGTTCGCTGAGCAGCACACGCTTATACACCAGCGTGATGGGCGTGTTGCCGAAGGTGAGGCGGCCATTGCGATATTCCGCCTCGCGCGGGTCGGCAATGATGCACTTCAGCCCCTGCGACTTGAAATACTGCTCGAAGAGCACAAACTCGCTGTAGGTGGGCACTTCGCGCCAGTCCAGAATGGCGATCTGCGGCGCTTCGCCGTTTCTGGCCCACTGCTGAAAGGCGTCCAGCACCACATGCAGCAGATGATGCCGCGCGGGCAGGGCGCGCACCTCGAAACGGCGCAGATATTCGCGCATCACCGGCAGAGCGTAAAAGACCTCGGTCAGCACGTCGTTATACGCCTGGGCCGCCGGGGTTTCGGCGTTGTATTCGGTGAGGCGCAGCCCGCCGTGCTCGGTGACGAAAAACGTATCGATGCGCGACGTGGGACTGCTGGCGCGAAAGCCCGGGTCATATCGAATGAGATCGGCTTCCCAATCGGTCAGACAAAACTGCGCGCGTATCGTTTCCTGCTCCAGCGCCGCCTGAAACGCGGTGCCAAAGGCGCGCAAAAGCGGCTGCACCCGCGTTTGCAGGAAGCGGTATTGTTCGATGGTGATAAATCGGGGACGCAGCACGGTGCAGAGTGGCCGTTCCCCGAAGAAGAGGCCGCGCAGCCGAAGCTGGTCATCAAGCTGTTCCTGCGACGCCGCAGCCAGGTCGTCGCTCAGCAGATCATGATAGCTTTCAATCGCTTCTCGCAGCCGCATAGAATGACCCTCCCATCGGCAGGTATCTACCCAGGTGGCAATATATGCTTCGCTTGAGATGCCCTGTTATGCGTCTTGGGCGGGCGCAGCCGTTGGCGGCCTGCTCGGAACCGTCTGGGGTTCTTCAGAACCTGTCTGGCTTCCTTCGGGGGCAGCAAACAAGGTATCCCAGCGTAAATCGCGGCGCTGCGGGCGTGGCTCCTTTGCCAGCCGGATAGCCATATCGGCCATATGCTTGACGGCCCAGTCAAAGTAAAACGGTGTGAGCGAATTGATGTCCATATCGGGGGCCGGATTCATGAAATCGATGGCGTAGGGCACGCCATCGCGAATCGCCCACTCCAGGGAGTTCATATCATAGCCCAGGGCGCGTACCAGCTTCAGCGAATCGTCGATGATGCGCTGGCGCAGTTCCGGGCTGAGGTAATTGTCATCGACGTGATACTTGCGCTCGCCGGGGTCATAGCGAATAGGCAGCACCTCTTCCCGCCCAAGCGCGATGCAGCGGATGAACTGGTCCCAGCGCACGAACTCCTGCACCACCATGGTCAGCAGGCCAGAATGGTCATAGTGGGCGATCAGTTCTTCCAGCGAGTGGCAGATGTACACTTCTTTCCAGCCGCCGCCGTGCGCGTCTTTGAGCACGCAGGGCAGGCCGATGTAGTCGATGATGCCCTGCCAGTCGAGCGGATAGATCAGGTTGCGCAGGCTTTCGTTGTGAATGATGCCGGGAATGTAGTCTTTGTTGGGCAAGACCACCGTCTTGGGGCTGGCGATGCCCAGTTTGGTTGCCAGACCGGCCTCGAAAAACTTATCATCGGCGGTCCACATGAAGGGGTTATTGATGACGTGAACGCCCTGAAGCGCCGCCTGCTTCAAACACGTGCGATAGAAAGGCACTTCGTGGGAGATACGATCAATGATCACCGCGTAGGGGCATAGCTCATCCATGTGCACGCCGCCCAGCTTGACGAACTCGGCTTCGACGCCTTCGTCGCGGCGGTTGACCTCTTCAATGAACGCGGGAGGAAACGACCACTCGCGCCCAACGATCAGCCCGACCTTCAAAACCATGGCTCCGTCTCCCTTCGCTAGTCGTGACCGTTGATATAGAGTCGAATCATTTCTTGCCAGTACGGCCAGTCGTGGCACCAGCCGTCCCAGATGCGCAGCGCGTTGCCAATCCCTCGTCCCCACAGCACGCCGGATAGCTGCTCGTTGCTGGGGCGGGAGGGGTCGTCGCGTCCGATGGCAAGGATAATATCTTGCTGCTGCAAGGCTGTCAACCGTTCAGGTTCGTGCTCGTTGCTGATGAAATCGAGCGGGGAATTGAAATACAGATCATCGTTGGAGTAGTTGTCGGCCCAGTGGCGAATGTTGTACGCCCCGCTCAGGCCAATGGTGCGCCTGACCTGCTGTGGGTAGCGCAAGGCGAAGTTGACGGCGTGGTAGGCCCCGAAGCTGGCTCCCGTGGTGATGAGGAAGGCGTTGTCGTTTTGCTGCGTGGTGAAGGGCAGAACTTCGTCCAAAAGATAGCGATCATACTGCACGTGGCGCGCGATGCGGTCAGCCGGGGAGCGCCATTTGGCGTACCAGCTTTCGCCGTCCACACTGTCGACGCAGAAGAGTTGCAGCCAGCCGCGCTCCAGGTGCTCGCCCAGCGCGCCGACTAACCCGCGATCTTCCCAGTCGAAAAAGCGGCCCATCGAGGTCGGGAAGGCGATCACGCGCGCCCCCGCGTGCCCAAAGGCCAGCAGTTCCATATCGCGGTGGAGCGATGTACTATACCAGCGATGATACTCCCGTTTCATACAGCCTCACAGCCTTCATAGGTTCTGGTGATTGTGCCAGGATGATAGCAGGGCGATGGCTGGCCGTCAACTCTATGGCTGGCTCAGAAGCGCCGCGCGCTGCTTATGCAGCGTCATGGCAAGCCATCCTTGCCGGTTTTGTGGAGCGCAATCGGAAGAGACTCCCAGCGCAGTAAAAAAGGGCATGTTGTTCACAGCGTTTCCCGTGAGACAGCGGAGGCGGCATCATGAACTTTCTCATGGAAGGCAGAGCATCGGACTCGCCGTATGTCGAATCGATCTGGCGCGGTTGGGCCGGGAGCGATTACGCGCCGCTTTGCCACGCCGATAGTCGTTGGAATCTGCTCTTCCTGGGTCTGCCTGGGCGGGTCCAGGTCTTTGTCGAGGGGCCAATGACGAAAGTGACGCCTAAAAGCCATCCAGAGGGGACTGAGTGGCTGGTCGTCAAATTTTCGTTGGGCACCTTTATGCCTGCCTTGCCCGTCAGAACGCTGGTGGATACCAAAGAGATGCTGCCTCTCGCGGCCCGCGAGTCCTTCTGGCTGCATGGTTCTACCTGGCAATTTCCTGACTATGAAAATATCGAAACGTTTGTCGCCTGGCTGGCGCGTGCTGATGTGCTGCTGCGTGATCCGGTCGTGAACGCGGTCTTGCAAGGCCAGCCACCAGCGCTGTCGTCGCGCACGGTGCGCCGCAGATTCTTGCTGGCGACCGGGTTACCGCACAAAGCCCTTGAGCAAATCGAACGTGCCCAACAGGCAGCGGCGCTCTTGGAACAGGGCGTGTCTATTCCCGATGCGGTCTATCAGGCTGGCTATGCCGACCAGCCCCATCTGACCCGCTCGCTCAAGCGCTTCATCGGCCAGACGCCTGCTCAACTTGTTCGCGCGGGCCAGCCGGAGTAGCTGTCCATTTTGTTCAAGACAGATTCCTTGTGCTGAGCTATAGTTTTTCTGCTGATGATGAACAGACACAAGGAGCGCCCCATGCGAAAAGTAATGCTGCTCATGCACACCTCATTGGATGGCTTCGTGGCTGGCCCCAATGGCGAAATGGAGTGGATTGCCGTTGATGATGAGATGTGGACCTATGTGACTGCCATAACCGACTCTGCTGACACCGTGATCTTTGGGCGGGTGACGTATCAAGGGATGGCAAGTTACTGGCCGACGGCGGCTGAACAGCCCACCGCCACGCAGCACGATATCCACCACGCGCGCTGGGTGAACCCCGCGCTGAAACTGGTGGTATCAAGGACGCTGGAACAGGCCGAATGGGGGCCTGCCAGGCTGGTCAAAGACCATATCGCGGAAGAGATCGCGCAGTTGAAACAGCAGCCCGGCAAGAATCTGCTGATGATCGGCAGCCCTGGCCTGGCGCAAACGTTTATGCGCGCTGGCTTGATCGACGACTATTGGCTGAACGTCAATCCGGTAGCCCTGGGCAGCGGCGTCCCGCTCTTTGCCAACCTCGCGGAGCCGATTCCGCTGAAGCTGGCTGAGGCGAAGGCGTTTCGCTCCGGGGTGGTTGGATTGCACTATCAGGCTGATAAAAAATAGCTGAGAATAGCATAACGCCGCCAGGCCGAGCTACTTCACCTGGCGGCGCTTGCGTGCGCGTCGCGCTGCCTACATGGCGTCGACGGCGGCCTTGGCCTCTTGCAGACCAGCCCCATAAAGGCTGCGGTAGAGTTTGATGGCTTGTGTTTTATCGCCCGCCCGCACGGCAGCCCGGATGGCGGCAATCTCTGGCCGTTCCTGCTGCGGATATGCGCCAGGTGCGCCGCCCATCTGCTGCGGATAGCCTGTCGTGGCGAAGCCTGCTGCGCTGCCCATCTGGGGATCGTGGCTGCTGCGCAGTTCCTGCAATATGGCCTGTACATGCATGTGGCGATCATATTCCGAGTTGCTGCTGCTCAGGGTGCTGAGCAATTGGTCCAGCAGTGTTTCGATCCGGCTCAGCCTGGTTTCTATCGAGAAGAGCCGCACGCCATGTGTTTGTACCAGTTCATCGTTATTCATCCATTGTTTCCCTTTCTACACGTGTCCCCACTCTGTGATGGGTGATGGGCTGATTTCGCCTGCTGTGTATAGAGAGGATAGCAGAAAAGGGCTGGCCTGACTATGAGGTAGCTCTCTTTTATTGCCGTTAACGCCCAGATGTGGGAAGATGTGACCGTCCAGGCTGGACAGCTTGTCCTCTCCGGCAGTTGCTCCTTCTTCGTAGAAAAGGCGTTGTATGAATCACCTCTTAGCCCCGGTCATCTTTGGTCTGGCCGCTTCCCTCTGCTGGGGGAGCGGCGATTTTAGCGGTGGCCTGGCCTCGCGCCGCGCCAACACCTCCAGCGTGGTGCTGGCCGATTATGCGGTGGGGTTTGCCCTGATGGTCACGCTGGCCCTGATCTGGCGTGAACCCTTTCCGGCCCCGATTGACCTGCTCTGGGGAGGGCTGGCCGGTGTGGCAGGCGTGTCTGGCCTGCTCGCCTTCTATTCGGCGCTCTCCAAAGGCAAAATGGGTATCACGGCTCCCATCTCAGCCGTGCTGACGGCAGCGCTCCCCGTTCTCTTCAGCGTGTTCACGACTGGCTTGCCCTCGCTGCTGCAACTGGCGGGCTTTCTGCTGGCGCTGCTGGCGATTACATTGATCTCTCGCCCTGAACGAACCCAGGGGCCACCCCAGGGTATCTGGTTGGCCGTGCTGGCCGGATGCGCCTTTGGCTGTTTCTTCATCCTCATCAGCCGCGTGCAACCCACCAGCACCTTCTGGCCGCTGGCGGCAGCGCGCTTGAGTTCTGTGCTGCTGCTGCTGATCGTGATGCTTTTTCGACGGCAGAAGCTTTCGCCCGGCAAGGCCGTTGCGCCGCTGGTGGTGCTGGCGGGGATATTGGATGCCATCGGCAATGCCTTCTTTGTGCTGGCTGCCCATAGTGGGCGGCTCGATGTGGCCGCCGTCCTGTCGTCGCTCTACCCTGCGGCGACGGTCGGGCTGGCGGCGCTGGTGCTGCGCGAGCGTGTCACCCGCGTGCAGGGCGTTGGGGTGCTGCTGGCGCTGCTGGCAATTCCGTTGATCTCGCTCTAGGCGTCTCTCTGCGCCGTTTCACAAGAGTCTACCGAGTCTAGGGTGCTGGGCAGCTTTGTTTCAGAAAACAGGCCGCTTTCACGATCACCGGCAAGCTGTTCGGGGTCGCGCCGGGCAGGCGGACCATAGCCGCCGCCGCCGGGCGTCTGGATGACAAGCTCGTCGCCCTGGCGCATGGTGAAGGTGATTTTGGCGGGAAGCGCTTCGGCCTGCTGGCGCTCGCTCTGGCGGAAGAGGGCGCGCTCGCTGGTTTTGCCCGGCTGGCCGCCCCGCGCGCCTGGCGGAGCAAAGCGGGCGCGATCACCCAGCAGCGTGACCGTTGCCCTATCTGCCCGCAGCGCGAAGCCGCGCACCAGCCCGCAGCCGCCGCGCCATTGCCCGGACCCGCCGCTGCCTTCGCGGAACTCGTAGCGCGTCATGCGGATGGGGAAATGCCGCTCCATCGCTTCAACTGGCGTGTTGAGCGTGTTGGTCATGTTGGTCTGGATGCCGTCGATGCCGTCCGCGCCTCTCCGCCCGCCCATGCCGACGCCAATCGTCTCGTAGAAGGCCCAATCGTCGCCGCCCACCATCAGATTGGTCATCGTGCCGCCGCTGCACGCCGGAACGCGCTCCGGCACGGCTTTGGCGAAGGCTTGCAGCAGCACATCGGCGTTGCGCATGGAGGTTTCCACGTTGCCGCCCGCCACCGGCGCGGGGAAGCGCGGGTTAAGCAGCGTGCCTTCTCGGGCGTAGACGCTGACGGGCCGGAAACAGCCCTCGTTCATGGGGATGGTATGGTCGGTGACGCTGCGCAGCACGTAATAGACGGCGGAGAGTGTGACGCCAAAGACTGCGTTGACGGGAGCCGACACCTGCGCGTCGGTTCCGGTATAGTCGACGCTGAGGCTATCGGCGGCCAGCGTGATGCTCACTTTCAGGCGCACTGGCGCGTCACCCGTTCCCGTGTCGTCCAGATAATCTTCGGCTTCGTAGCGCCCAGCCGGGAAGCGCGCAAGCTGCTGGCGCAGGCGTATTTCGGACTCGTCGAGGATGCGATTGATGGCGGCGCGAAAGGTCGGCAAGCCGTAGCGCGCGATGACTTCTTGCAGGCGTACTTCGCCGCGCAGGTTTCCGGCCACCTGCGCGCGCAGATCGCCCATGCGCGCGGCGGGCGTGCGCGAGTTGGCGCAGATGATCTGGCCGATATCGTCCTGAAAGCGGTTGTCCACCATCAGCTTGACGGGCGGCAAAATCAGTCCCTCCTGAAAGACTTCGGTGGCGTCGCTGGAGATGCTGCCGGGGACTCTGCCGCCTACGTCGGTGTGGTGCGCTTTGCTCGCCGCGTACCCAACAAGCTGCTGCTCAGCATAGATCGGGCGAATGAGGGTGATGTCGTTGAGATGCGTTCCGGCGATATAGGGGTTGTTGACGACAACCATATCGCCTTCGTCCAGCGCTTGCCCGCGCTGCTTAAGATACGCCAGCGTGTTGGTGATGCCGACCGGCAGCGAGCCGAGATGTACCGGGATATGCTCGGCCTGGGCAATCAGCCTGCCCGCTTCGTCGAAGAGGGCACAGGAGTGGTCCAGCCGCTCTTTGATGTTGGGCGAGAACGAGGCATTGCGCACGACGATGCCCATCTCTTCGCTGGCGTAGAGCAGCGCGTTGCGAATCACCTCCACGATGATGGGATCGAGCGCTGGCTGCTGATCTTTGCCCATGCTGCCCCTTTGTTCTTCTTCCTGTCTTCATTCAGACTGAAACTGGCTGAGATGCTTGCTGGTATTGCTCAAGCAGAGTCTGTACGCGCTCGTGCCAGACCTGATATGGGCGTGCCTTCGCTAACGCAGTCGGAAGGGCCAGCCCTGGCCGACTATACAAGAGTACTCCATCTCGTGCAATGTTTCGCAGAAGCGCGGAAGGAAGATCACTTCCGGCCAGGTCTGTCACATACGGAGCGAACGACCATTCATCACCAGCGCTGGTCGCCTCAAGGATGAGAGCAAATCCGCATCGTTCATCCTCTTCTTTATTGAACCTCTGTGGATTCTGGCAAAGAATCAAGACATCGGCATCACTGCTGGAACGCGGAGTCAGGCGCGCCGTGGACCCGTAGAGAATCAGCGCCCCAATGTTCGTATCTTGTGGCGCGAGCGCTACCAGCCGCCTGATTTGCTCAAGCAACGCAGGAAACCCGCGCAGATAGAGTTGTGCCTTGCGGGACATTGGCCCTCCTTCACGGGTGTAAGCTCAGCGCCCATGCTCGAATCGCCGCCAGATAATCGCGCGCATCGAGCGCTTCTTGCTCGGATGTTTCGCCCCCATACAACGCCTTGGACCGAAGCTGCTCTAACTTCCCCCAGGCAGCCTGGACAGCAGATGGAGCGCTCACCTGCTTTAACCTGCTGGGATGCTTGCTATGAGCGTGTCCATAGCTTTGAGGGTCCACACCCTGCTATTCAAGACCGGCACACACCAGATGATGTGCCGCTGCATGGCAGAGGTTGATGATAGCCTCACTGAAGCTGGCCGCGTCAAATACCGCCTGCTGCCCTTCAAGTCGATCAGCCTTGCCGTAATGGTCGAGCGCCTTCACATCTCCCTCCACAGAGTATAACTCATTTTATGCTCATTTATTTTTCTGTGCGGCGCTCCAGCACCAGGTTGGTCTGGCGGTCGACGCTGGCCTGCCAGCCGGAGGGCAGCAGCGTGGTCGTGTCGTACTGCTCGATGATGGCCGGGCCGCTGACCACGTTGCCGGGCAAAAGGCGCTCGCGCTGATAGATCGGCGTGGGCTGGAACGCGCCTGCATCCTCGAAAAAGACGGGCCGCGTGTCGACCTGGGCGTCTGCTGCTGGCTGGCTGGGGCCAGGCGCGTGCTCCAGCAGCGTGGGCGCGTGCAGCGGCGCAATCGCCTCGAGCCGCGCCGTCACCAGTTCGATCTCCATCTCGCGCGCCGCGTAGCCATAGGTCTGCTCGTGCAGCGCGTGAAATGCCTCCTGCACCTGCGCCAGCCCCGCTTCGTCGATCAAGGACGGGGCTGGCAGCGTCAGATCGAAGGACTGGCCCATATAGCGCATCTCCAGCGTGCGGCGAAAGCCGATCTGCCCAGTTTGTGTTTGTTCCCCCGCCAGCGCCTGCTGCCCCTGCGCCTCAAGCGCCTGGAAGTTATCCTCCAACTGCTCAGGCGCGCAGGCGAAGGGGGACGCGAGGATGGAGCGCAGTTCGCTGTGCGTGTGTTCGGCGACGAGCAAGCCCCAGGCGGAAAAGAGGCCAGGATGCGGCGGAATAATCATGCGTGGGATGGCTAGCTCGTCGGCCAGGGCGCAGGCGTGCAGCGGGCCGGAGCCGCCGAAGGCCACCAGCGTGAACTGCCGGGGGTCGTGTCCGCGTTCCAGCGAGACGATGCGCAGCACCTTCGCCATATCGGCGTTGATGAGGCGAACGATGCCAGCCGCCAGCCGCACGCTGTCGAATCCGGGCAGGCGTTCAGCCATGCGCGCCAGCGCGGCCTCGGCCAGTTCCCTCTTGAGGGCGACGGCTCCGCCCGCCAGCGTGCCAGGGTTCAGCCGACCAAGCAGCAGATTGGCGTCGGTGATCGTCGGCTCAGCATTGCCTTTGCCATAGCAAGCCGGGCCAGGGTCAGCGCCCGCGCTTTGCGGGCCGACGCGCACCGCGCCCGCGCTGTCAAGCCAGGCGATGGTGCCGCCGCCCGCGCTGACTTCAGCCAGGTCGATGAAGGGAAAGCGCACCGGATAGCCGCTGCCGCGCACCGCGCGCCCGCTGTGGGTGCGCCCTGCCGCCTCGAACTCGCCGACGACCTGCGGCGTGCCATCCAGCACGATGCCTGCCTTGGCAGTGGTGCCGCCCATATCGAAGCTGAGCAGCCTCTTGATGCCCAGCAGGCGGCCAAGGTGCGCCGCCGCGATGACCCCGCTGGCTGGACCGGATTCGATAATCGTCGCGGGCCGCGCCATGACCTGCGCCGCGCTGGAAACGCCGCCATTGGACTGCATGATGAAGAGTTCCGAGCGCTGCATCTCCTTTGCCGCTTGCAGGCGTTGCAGATAGGCGCGCACGATGGGCGCGAGCAAGGCGTTGATGACGGTGGTGCTGCTGCGCTCGTACTCGCGCTCCTCCGGGTCCACGTCAGAGGAGATAGTGACCGCAAGATCAGGCACCTCTTCCAGCAAGACCTGGCGGGCGCGCTGCTCGTGCGCGGCGTTCTGGTAGGCGTGCAGGAAGCAGATGGCGACGTGCTGAATGCCGCGTCGCTGAGCTTCCTGGGCAATCTGGCGCAGCCCCGCTTCGTCGAGCGGTTCGACCTCCGCGCCGCTGGCGTCCAGGCGCTCGCGCACGCCAAAGCGATCAGCCCGCTTGACCAGGGGCGCAGGACGCTGCACAAAGAGGTTGTAGACTTCGGCGCGGCCCTGGCGTCCAATCTCCAGCACGTCGCGGAAGCCCGCCGTGGTGACGAGCGCCAGCCGGGGCAGTTCCAGATGCAGTTGCCCCAGCAAGGCGTTGGTTGCCAGCGTGGTGGAATGGCTGATGAGCGGGAAACGCGCCCCGGATTCATCGCGCAGCAGCGCCTGGAGGGCATGCAGCACGCCCTCTTCGGGGGCCTGCGGCGTGCTGGAGACTTTATAGCGCAGCAGCGCGCCGCTCTGCTCCTCGAAGGCCAGCAGATCGGTGAAGGTGCCCCCAACGTCGATACCCAGGCGATAGGTAGCCATCGGTTAGCTGCTGGCAGCGGGTGTGCTGCTGGCGGCTTTGGCTTTGCCTTTGGCCTTCGTCGCTGGCGCGGGCGTGGCTGCCGCCGCCGCGACGTTGGCCGCGCCGGTGGGGCAGAGGTCGAGCAGCGTGCACTGCTGGCAGAGCGGCTTGCGCGCCTGGCAGATCGCGCGCCCGTGATAGATCAGCAGGTGGGTATAGTCCAGCCAGTCCTTGCGGTCGACGATCTTCATCAGTTGCTGCTCGATCACCACCGGGTCGTCGCTGGTGACAAAGCCCAGGCGATTGCTGATGCGGTTGCAGTGCGTGTCGACGATGACGCCCTCGACGATGCCGAAGGCGTTGCCCAGCACGACGTTGGCCGTTTTGCGGGCAGCGCCCGGCAGCGCCACCAGTTCGCGCATGGTCTTGGGCACTTCGCCGTGATAGCGCTGCACCAGAATGGTTGCCATGGCCTGGACGTTCTTGGCCTTGTTGCGATAGAAGTTGATCTGCTTGAGGTCTTGTTCAAGCTCCGAAAGCGGGACCGCCGTGTAGTCCTGGGCGCTCTTGTACTTCTGGAAGAGCGTCCTGGTGACCATGTTGACGCGATCATCGGTGCACTGCGCCGCCAGGATGGTCGCAACCAGCAGTTCCAGCGGCGTGGTGAAATCGAGGGAACACTTCGCGTCAGGATATGCCTGGTGCAGTCGCGCAACTACTTCATTGGCTCGTTCTTGCTCGGTCATGCTCTTCCTTTCTCTTGTGCCTGCTCACCGCCAGCTCGTATGCCTCGGCCAGCAGTGGCTGCACCTTCGTTGCAAACGTCTGGGCGCTGGGGTTGAGCACACTCACCCAATACATACGGCCATACACGGGATGCGGCATCACCTGATCCAGAGCGGTGAAGTCGTAGCCGCCAGGGCTATCACCGCCTTCATCTGCATTGTCCCTATCGGAAGATGGCTCTGGCCCGCCGAAGAGCGAGCGAAACGTCTGTTTGCCGATGCCGATATTCAAGCGAAAGACTGACGGGCGGTTGAGGTCGGAGAACTGGTCATAGGCATCGCTCGTCACCAGCGTGACAAACGGAAAGCGGTGATCCGGCGGCACGCTGCTATCCGGGTTGTAGAAAAAGAAGAAGCTGTTGTCCGCATTGACCACAACATCCACGCCCTCAAATGTTTCGGTGATGGAGCGGCTGATCTCCTCTTCGTTCATGGGCGCTTGGTCCTTCCTGACTGGCTGTGCAACGCATACCCGTTTAGATACGTTTCTGGCAAACATAGATCATCGAGCGCGACGTGGCCGTCAGCGGCTCTTGCTGCCAACTGCCATACACGGCGCGCACCTGCAATCCATTATAGAACAGCAGCGCCTCCATCTCCTGCGGGTACACGTAGCGCAGGGCCACGCGAAGCTTGCGTTCCTCGGTTTGCCCATCCGGATGGGTAAACGTGAGATGGCGGATATAGTGCTGAATCTGCGTCATGGGGTCGTACACTTGCGCTTCCGTCGTCACCAGTTGCCCGCCATCCGGCAGCGGATAGTGCTGCGGGTCTGGATGGCGCGTGTGCAGCAGGTTGCGCGGTGTGGGATTGCGCGTCTCGAAGAGAAAGCAGCCCTCCGGGGTCAGATGCTCGCGCACCCGCGCCAGCAGCGCTTCCTGGTCTGCCCGCGTCAGAAAGAACTGAAAGGCATTTTCCAGCATGTAGATCAACGAAAACTGCCGCTGAAGTTGGAACGCGCGCGCATCAGCCACCACAAAGTCAATCGAGAAGCCTTGCTGCGCCGCCTTCTGGCGGGCGCGGGCCACCATTTCGGGCGTGATGTCCACGCCCGCCACCTGATAGCCCAGCGCGGCCAGGCGCAGCGCCATGCGCCCGGTGCCACAGGCGAGGTCGAGCAGTGGCCCGCCCAGCGTTCGCGCCCATTGCTCGGTCAGGGGATAATCGTCATAATAGCCTTCGTCTTGCAGATCATACATCTCTGCATCGCGGAAATCTTCAAGGTTATCATGATCAATCATCCCCGGCTCCTCGCGCGCTCAGGACGACGCCGCGACGGTTTCGCGCATGCGCGAGCGCTCGTGCTGCGTCAGATAGCGCTTGCGCAGGCGGATGTTCTGCGGCGTCACTTCCACCAGTTCATCGGCGTTGATGAAGTCCAGCGATTGCTCCAGGCTCAGCTTGACGGCAGGCGTCAGCCGCACCGCAATATCCGAGGTGGACGAGCGCACGTTGGTCTGCTTCTTCTCTTTGCAGACGTTGACCACCATGTCGTCGGGGCGCTTGTTCAGGCCAACAATCATGCCCTCGTAGACCGGTGTGCCCGGCTCGATGAAGGTGTCGCCGCGCTCCTGCGCGTTGTTCAGTCCATACGTCACGGCCACGCCCTGCTCGGAGGCGATGAGCACGCCCATGCGCGTGCTGCCAATCGGCCCCAGCCAGGGCTGATAGCCGATGAGCAGGCTGCCCATCGCGCCGTTCCCTTGCGTCAGCGTGAGGAAAGCGTTGCGGAAGCCGATCAGCCCGCGCGTGGGGATGTCATACTCCAGGCGCACGTTGCCATTGCCGTCGTGGGTCATGTTGGTGAGCCTCGCCAGGCGCTTGCTCAGATTCTCGCTCAGCGGGCCGATAAATGTCTCGCGGGTATCCAAAATCAAATGCTCAAGGGGTTCCGTAACCCGCCCGCCCTCATCTTTGGTAATGACCTCGGGACGAGAGACCTGGAACTCGTAGCCTTCGCGGCGCATGGTTTCGATCAAGACGGCCAGGTGCAGTTCGCCCCGGCCAGAGACGATGAACTCATCGGCGCTGGCCCCATCCTCGACGCGCAGGCTGACGTTGGTCTCCAGTTCGCGATAGAGCCGCGCCCGAATCTGGCGAGAGGTGCAATATTTGCCCTCGCGGCCTGCAAACGGGCTGCTGCTGACGCTGAAGGTCATCTTGAGCGTTGGCTCCTCGATGGCAATGGTGGGCAGCGCTTCGGGCTGCTCGGCATCGGCAATCGTCTCGCCAATGTTGGCGTCGGCAATGCCGGTCACGGCCACAATATCTCCCGCGCTGGCCTCCTCGACCTCCAACCTTCCCAACCCTTGATAGGTGAAGACCTGCGCAACTTTATGGCGAACCATCATGTCGTCGCGGTCAATGCGCATGACCGTCATGCCGGGACGAATCTTGCCGCGCGTGATGCGCCCGATCACATACTTGCCCTTGTAGTCGTCGTAGTCCAGCGTCGTCACCAGCAGTTGCAGCGGCGCGTCGGCATCCACGACGGGCGCGGGAATGTGGTTGACGATGGCTTCGAAGAGCGGTTCCAGGTCTTGATTGTCGTCCTCCAGGTGCAGCTTAGCAATGCCCTGGCGCGCAATCGTATAGATCACCGGGAAGTCCAGGTGCTCGTCGGTGGTCGCCAGTTCCAGAAAGAGGTCTTGCGTCCAGCCCAGCACCTGCTCTGGGCGCGCATCGCGGCGATCAATCTTGTTGATGACGACGATGGGACGCAGCCCAAGCTCGAACGCCTTCTGCAAGACGAAGCGCGTCTGGGGCATCGGCCCTTCGACGGCGTCGACCAGCAGCAGGCAGCCATCGGCCATGTTGAGGACACGCTCGACCTCGCCACCAAAGTCGGCGTGGCCTGGCGTGTCGATGACATTAATTTTGATGCCCTTGTACGTGATCGCGGTGTTTTTGGCAAGGATGGTGATGCCGCGCTCGCGCTCCAACTCGTTGGAATCCATAATGAGCGTGCCTACCTGCTGGTTGTCGCGGAAGATGTGGCTCTGCTTGAGCAGGCCATCCACCAGCGTGGTTTTGCCATGATCGACGTGGGCAATGATGGCGATATTGCGAATATCGGGACGAATGAGAGCGCTAATGAGAGATCACCCCAGCTTTTCTTCTACTGTGTAGAGACAGATGTTTGATCGCAGACAGATGAATACCGCCAGACATACTGGCGGCATCGCACATCTATTATATCACAAATTCCTGGGCTGGTGTGGCCTCTGTCCCTTCCCCATTGGCGAATAACCCGGATTCCGCCGAATGCGGACGCATTTTCTCCGCTTTCCCTGGTATGCTGGAGGCAGTGAAACGGATGTTTGAGACGAAAAGGAGATGTCCCTATGGATTCCTTGTGGAGAACCCCCCTCTGGCAGCAGTTCGGCGCGGCCATCGATATGCTGGAAAGCGCCCTGGTGGCCTGCCCGGAGGGGCTGTGGCAAGAACGGCTCTGGCGCAACCCCCCGCCACCGGAGTTTCCGCCGCGGTTCGCGGAGTTCTGGTATGTCACGTATCACACGCTGGTCTGGCTCGACCTCTATCTTTCAGGCGTGCCGGAAGAGGACTTTGCTCCCCCGGCTCCCTTTGCCCAGGGGATGCTCGATTCCGCCGAGGCGCAGCCCGACCGGCCCTATACAAAGGAAGAACTGCGCGCCTATCTCGCGTCTGTGCGCCAGAAGTGCCACACGACGCTGCTCGCGCTGACAGACGAAGAGGCGCGCCGACTCGTCGATTATCCCTGGGCAGAGGGGCAACCGATCAGCCTGCTGGAACTGCATCTCTACAATCTGCGCCACGTCCAGGGACACGCGGCCCAACTGAGCCTCTTGCTCGGCCAGCACGGCATCCCCGACGAGGCGCTCGATTGGGTGCCGCGAGCGAAGGGCGAGGCGTGACACGCTGCTGTGCCCGCCGCAGCCTCAGCCGCCAGCCCTGCTGGGAAGCGGCTGTCAGCTTGCCGGTTCGCGCTCGGTGAGCAGCGCGGGGGTGCGTTGCCCCAGCCACCCGCCGAGCAGGCCGCTCGGATAGGCGAGCAGCGCGCCGAGCGCGTTCAGGAAGATGACGAAGGCGAGGATCAGGCCCGCGAGCAACGCGCCAAGCACAGGCGGCAGCACCAGCGTGCGGGCTGGTGGCCGGTTCGGCGCGGCTGGAGACAGCAGGATTGCCACAATGACGATCACCGCAAAGAGCACGACGATGCACAGACTCACCGCGCCACCGTACAACCCGGCCCTGGCGCCATCAGATGCCTTGCCACCATGCCGCCAGGTCGTGAAGAATCCGGCGATGGCGGCGATGATGAGATAGAACAGCGCGCCCACCGCAATGCTCTGCGGCCAGTCGAGCCTGACGGGCCTGAAGCCAGCGATGGCGAAACCGTTGACCACCAGGCCAAGCTGAAGCAGCCCCAGCGGAATCCCTGGGAGCAGGACCCGACCAAACTTCGACCACCGCGAGGCGGCCTGGGGTGCGCGCATACTCTGCCTCCTGGCCTGAGAGAAGCCAATCGCTGATACGTTCTGATAGCATTACGTTTAGCTCAGCGATATACTCACGCGCCCCGCTGCCGCAAGCGCCAGCCCTGGATGAGCAGCAGCAGCGTCAGCCCGAACAGCAGCATGGCGTTGGTCGGGTGAAAGGCCGCCGCGAAGGGCACGCTGTCGCTGAGATTGGGCAGAATCACCTGAATCAGCGTGAGCGCGAACAGCACCGCGCTCAGGATGATGAGCCTGCCCGGCAGGCGCGCCAGCAGCCCGGCCAGCGGCAGCAGCAGCGCCAGAATCAGCACGATCAGCCCCCCCAGGGCGTGGGCATCGCCTGCCCAGCTTGCGCCCGCGAACAGCAAAGCCCCGATGAGAAAGCCCTGGCTCAAGATGCCCAGGAAGATCAGACTTGCCAGCGTCAGATAGATGGTCAGCGCCCAGCGGCGCGGCGCGGCGGCGGCTTTTTTGTAAGATACGTCCATTGACTCGCTCCTTATCACGATCTGGCGTACACAACACAAACGTTGCGCTTCTGCCTCAAGTGTACGGCCCGAGCGTCCTGGCACCGTTACGGCCAGCGTTACGAATCTGTTTTCTTCCCTCTTGACAAAGTAGAACTTTTGTTCTATATTCTTACCTAGAGCGCTTGATGTTTTGCCCCCGCAGCGCTTGCTTCCCCCTGATTGATACACAGGCGGCTCGCGCGCTCGTGTTCCTCTGTGCGGCGGGAGTCTGAAGGTGGGGCCTGGCCGAAGTTCGTCCCTGGAAAGGAGCAACGTTTCCCCGTATGCGTATTCAATCGATTGGTGATTATTACACGCTGCAAGGCGCGGCGGAAGCGCTGGGCGTGTCGTACTGGCAGGTGTGGCGCGCGGTGCACCAGCAGCAAACGCCGACGCTGCTGCTGGGCCAGACGCGCCTGGTGCTGCTGGAAGATGTGCAGGCGGCCCTGCCAGAGCGCGGCGATCAACGGGAGCCGGTAGGGCAGCGCCTGGCAGCGGCCCAGTCGCCGGAACGTCCGGCCAGCCCGGCGGCGTCTGCCTATCGCGTGCTGGGCCAGTTGTGCCCGCAGTGCGAAAGCCGGGCGCTGGTCTATGAAGAGGGCTGCCAGAAATGCTATGCCTGCGGCTATGCCGTGTGCTGATGTGGTGCGGTTGTGTGTGTTTGCCGTCCCCCGGCTCTGATGCCTGATGCCAGAGCCTGGGGATGCGCTCCCCTGTGTGGATGAGGAGGAAGTTGTTGATGTCTACCCCTGTCGAAACCCCGCTGTATCCCAACGCGTTGGATGCTGAAGCAGCCGTGCTCGGCTGCATCCTGATCGACCCCGATGCCCTGCGGCCCGCCAGAATCTTGAAGCCCGCCGATTTCTACCGCGAAGCCCACGCCACCCTCTTTGCCACGATGCGCCAGTTGGAGGACGACGGCCTGGCCGTCGATGTCGTCACCGTGACGACCCGCCTGGAGCGCACCGGCCAGTTGGAGCGCGCGGGCGGCTCCGGCTACGTGATGAGCCTGGTCAATGCCGTGCCCACCTCGATGAACGCCCATTACTACGCCGAT
>DATGID010000080.1:0-108380 GCA_035307385.1 Ktedonobacterales bacterium
GTGTACCATTACCGCCGCTGGTGTAAAGCAGGGCTTTGGGAGCGCATCCTCCAGATTCTGCTCCCGCAAAGCGCCTCGCATGTGCCTCCCCTTGCTCTTCCCGCTCCCTAACGGCCTAAGTGGGGCTGTAGTACTCAGAGCGTGTTTGGGAATGGTTTCTGAATGGACGTGCCCTGTGCACGCATCAGCGTAGCTCGACAACGCTTGCCAGGAAAGACAGCAGATGAAATTACACAGGTTCCTCTTTGTCAAGCGCATTTTTCAATGGCACCAGATGCTGTTGCAACGCATAAATCGCGGCCTGCGTGCGGTCCGTCAGATGGAGCTTGGAAAGAATATTTGCTATGTGGGTGCGCACCGTTGGCTCGCTGATGACCAATTCCTGCGCGATCTCGTGATTTGAGCGCCCGCGCGCGATGCTCGTCAGCACTTCTAGTTCGCGCGGAGTCAGATCGTTGAGCGGCGACTGCTGGCGCTGCTGCATCTCGCGCAGCACGCGGGCAGCGACCATTGGATGCAGCTTGCTCTCTCCACGAGCGGCGGCGCGCACCGCCTCAACCAGTTCTTGCGCGCTGCTATCTTTCAAGAGATAGGAGAGCGCTCCAGCTTTGATGGCGTTGAAGATGTGTTCGTCTTCGTAATAGGAGGTCAAGATAATGATCTGTGTGCTGGGCGCGAAACGCTTGATCTCGCGGGCGGCGGCCACCCCATCCATTGAGGGCATCAGCAGGTCAAGCAGGGCCACATCGGGCAACAGGTCGGTCACCAGCTTAACAGCCCCCAGCCCATCGCCGCACTCGCCCACCACCTGAATATCGGAGCGCTGCTCCAACATAAAACGCAAGCCCTGCCGCACCACAGTATGATCGTCAGCCAACACGACACGAATCATCAGCATCTCCTATCGGTAAGCAAACAGCAATACGGGTTCCCTGGCCGGGAGCGGTCTGAAGATCGAACATACCACGCAGTTCCTCAACGCGCTCCTGCATCAGATGGAGGCCCAAACCGTGCCGGGCCTGCACCTGCTCGCGGCAGAAGCCTCTGCCATTGTCCACAACGCTCAGTCGGACCAGGTCGCCCACTTCTTCCAGGCTCAGCGAAATGATCGACGCGCCAGCATGACGCGCAGCATTGGCGAGTGCTTCCTGAGCGATGCGCAGCAAGGCATGCTCGGCCTTGACATCAAGTGTGACCGGCTTGAGATCGGCGGTGACGGTGATGCCCAGGCGCGTGCTATAGGCATGCGCCAATTCTTTGAGAGCGCCCGTCAGCCCCAGCTTCTCTAGCTGCGTTGGACGCAGTTCAAGCAGCAGGGTGCGCATCTCGCGGGTGATATTTGCTGATGTTTGTTCCAGCAGCGCGATCTGCTGGTGCAGATTGGCTGAGGGCGCATCGGTTTGCGTCGCCTCCTGCAAGCCATCGGCCAGCATGCGCAGCGAGAAGAGGTCTTGCGAGATGGCATCGTGCAGTTCGCGCGAGATGCGCGAGCGCTCTTCCAGGCGGGCGTTCTGTTCGGCGAGATGCTGACGCTGGGAGATATGCTCGACCAGTTGCTCGGCCATCTGGTTGAACTGACGCGCCAACTGACCAATCTCATCGTGGTCGACCGAGGCGATCCGCTGGCTATAATCGCCGCTCGCAAACTGCGTAGTAGCCAGCGCCAATTGCTGCACACGCCTTACCAGACTGCGTGTCGTCAGCCAGCCAAAGAAGAGGCCAACCGGAGTCGCCAGGAGCAGCAGAGGGGTCTCCGACTCCAGGTCGCTCGCCAACCGCGCAAAGAAGCCCTCGCTCGCGGGGATGGGAGCCTGCAAAAAGATTGCGCCAATCGGCTGATGCTCCTTGCTCCAGACCGGCTCGGCAGCATAGCCCAGGGCGACAGAGGAGAGCTGTTCTGTTCCAGTCGAAGCGTGTCCAGCCAGCGCCTGATTGATAGCCTGTCTCTGCTCAGGCAAGAGCGCAGAGACAGGCATCCCTGCCGGATAGCGTAACGGATACGAACTCGCCAGCAGATGACCATCGGGGGCCATCAGCAGGGCGATGGTGACCGAGGTGGGATCAGGAGCAGCCGTCGAGATATACGGAGCGGACAGAGCATATGGCTGGCTTTGCTGGTTCGTGAAGGCAATCGAATGCGTCTGCCCAGGGATAAAATTGGTCGTGGGGTCCAGGGCCACGCCCTGAGCCTGAACCGCCGCGCTCAGAGCATAGGTTTGGGCGTGCTGCTGCATGAACGTCGGAAAGCTGCCATCCCCGGTACCCAGGAAAGCAACGAAGATGGCACGCACCAGTTCGGCCAGCAGCATGAAGGTGATGACCGATCCAATGCTGACAGCGACATAAGAAACGGTCATGCGTGTCCGCAAGCTGGCGCGATTGAAAGGAAGAAAGAGCCGGGACGGGAGGGAGGGTCGGCGGGCCTTGCTTTTCATATCGCCACCTCGCTTGCGCTGAAGGAGTCGTCACTCTGTCATACGTGGAAAAACTGATGAAGTTCCATCTGCCATCGCCACCATTTTGCCACATCCGAGAGAAGCGCGCGCTTCTCTCGGATGTGGCAGCAGCCTAGTGGGTCACGTCGCGGCGCACCGTCAGCCAGCACGCGACGCCAACGAATACGATCAGGTACGCGGCAATAACCAGGAGCGAGTGCATATCAGAATAGGGACCAGGATCGCTAAACGAGAGCGCGTGTCCCTGATTGCTGAGCAGCGACAAAAGGTTATTGCTCAAGAAGTAGTCGGGAATGGCCTTCACCACCGCCGCCAGGCCACCATTAGCACCATTGGTGAACGCAGCGATGATGCCGCTGAGTGCCGGCTCGGCGGCGAGCCAGATCAGTGGTCCGACAGTACCGGCCACCGTCGAACGGCCCACCGTGCCGAAGAACAGCGCCATCAGCATGTAGGCAAACCAGTAGAGCATCCCCAGCAGCAGGTAGAGCACGAAATGGCCGAACCAGGGGACGGTCAAGAAGCGGTAATCGGGGCCAATCCCCGTCAGCGGCCCCATTACTGCCCCGATCACGGTCCCCACCAGCATCAAGAACAGAATCGTGGGAACGACGTAGATCGCCAGCACCGCGATTTTCGCTATGAGAAACTGCAAGCGGGTTGGGCCGCGCGTGAACATCAGACGCACCGTGCCCAGGCTATATTCATTGCCCACCAGTGCCCCGGCCAGGATGATGCCCAGCGCCGCAAGCAAGTCGAAGACCAATTGCCCCTCCAGGTTCCAGACGCCTGGCATATTCAGCCGCTCTGCCGGGTAACTCAACATATATTGCTTATACTGCTGCTCATCGGCCTGGGTCGCCGGGTGGTTGATACATCCAGCGATGGTTTCGTGTGCGACACACTGCGGGGGCACAAAACTGCTGAGCGGCTTGCTCGCATAATACCAGCCCGCTATCCCCAGCCCCAAAAAGACCAGCGCGACTACCAGCGTCCCGACCAGCAGCAGCATCTTCGACAGACGCCGACGGCGCACTTTATACAGATCCATGCCGATCAGGCGGAGCAGCACGCTCAGGTAATCTGTGCGGCCCCGCACAATCGGCGCGACACGTTGGATATCAAGTTGAGCCTGTGTTGTGGTTGTCATGGTGTATCTCACTTTCTGTTCATCACACCAGCATTGGGATTGGATTTAGCGCGCATGAGCCTCTGATGGGCTGGTCAACGCTGTCATGCCGGCGTGAGCGCCCTCGCCAGCGGCTGTGCCGGTCAGTTCCAGGAAGAACGCTTCCAGGCTGGATTCAGCCTGAGAGAGTTCAGCGATAAAGAGGTTGCGCCGGGCCAGGGCGGCGGTGATCTCCTGAGAACGCGCGGCAGGCGCGTCCACAAACAGTGCGGGGAGGTCGTGTTGATCGACGCCTTTGCTCACGTTGTTCATCCAGTTCATCTCGCGCTCGGCAGCCTGTTGAAGGATGACCAGCGCCTGCTCGGTCTCCTCAGGTGTGCCCAGACGCACCACCAGGCGCTTGCCTTCGCTCAGCAGTTCCTGGACGCTCCCCTGCTTGAGCAGCCTGCCATGCTGTAAAATGGCGACGCGGTTGCAGACCTGCTGAATCTCATAGAGGATATGACTGGAGAGGAAAATGGTTTTGCCAATTGAGGCAAGGCGCAGGATCAACTGACGTATCTCGCGAACGCCAGCGGGATCGAGGCCGTTGGTTGGCTCGTCGAGCAGAATCAGTTCGGGATCAGTCAGCAGAGCCGCGCCGATGGCAAGACGCTGCTTCATGCCCAGCGAATACTTGCGATAGGTATCGCCTGCCCGCGTGCTCAGGTCCACCAGGTCCAGCACTTCATCGATGCGCTTGTGGTTGGCCCGGCCCAGGCGCATCCCGGAGGCTGCTGCCACGATGCGCAGGTTATCGACGCCGGAGAGGTAGGGATAAAAGACGGGGGTCTCGACAATCGCGCCGATCTGGGGCAGAATCTCCCGCAGATGGGTCGCGTTGTCCAGGCCAAACAGAGCGATGCTGCCTGCTGAGGGGCGGATGAGGCCTAGCAGCATGCGAATAGTGGTTGTTTTCCCAGCGCCGTTGGGACCCAGGAAACCAAAGACATCGCCGCGCAGCACCTCCAGGTGCAGATCATCGACAGCCATCAGGGTATCAAATCTTTTGGTCAGCCCAGAAGTGCTGATTACCTGTTCGCGCAAGGGTGTTTGTTCCATAACCGATTCCTTCTTTCTACAATGTGATATGTATCTCTTCGGAAGCACTCCGGCCAATCAATGACCGAAGTGGCGAGGGTTCTAGCTCCTCTACCAACAAGTGTAGCTGCTGGCTTTGGATAGGTGATCAGCATTGCGCAGATTGTGTATCATCATTTTGTTGAGAAGGGGAGATGGCTCGGTGTTTTCCTTTTCTTGATTGCTCAGGAAGAGGGTCAAGGCAGGGGAGTGCAAGGCGGAAGGACGCGGGCATGAACTCTGAGAGCGTGTTTGGGCAAGTGTCAATTCCTCCGCCCCTGGCGCGCGATCAGGAGCCGAATCATCGCCACCTCGATGAAGGTTTCGCTCGTCTGGACCTTGCGCTCATAGTCTTTACTCATGCGGCGATTCCGCGAAATCCATCCGAAGGTTCGTTCCACAATCCAGCGTTTCGGAAGCCCTCAACAAACTGAACGGCAAGAGCATGGAGTTCTATAACCGCCGCTGAGCAGATGATTTGTGAGTTGGTCGAACACTGCCATTATCAGGCGTTCGGCGGGAATGCTGTCGATGATGTCGGTACTATCCCAGAGCACCGCTGCCTCGATGCGCTGCGCCGGAAAGGGGTTCGGCTCCAGCGTCACCCCATGATGCCAGGGCGTCGAGGCCCACACCGCTTTGGAATAGACGTTGCCCGGCAGATAGGGCACGATGGTCGGCACCTGCAACGCACCAGCGAGATGACCTGGCCCCGTATCGTTTGACAAGACCAGCGCCGCGTGCCTGACCAGGATCGCCAGATCGCGCAGCGCAGGCGTGGCGCGTACCACGGTACGCGCATTCTGGCGCGTGCCGGTAAAATCAGCGAACTCTGCGGCCATATCGGCCAGCCTGACGCCCTCAGGCAGGTCTGCATCAGGCCCGCAGGCAATCAAAAAATCAAGCTGCTGCCGTGGGAAACGCCGCGCGACCTGCTGTGCCAGCAGCGTGAGCACCTCGCGCCAGCGCCCATAGCACTTGGCAGGAACGATGGATTGAAAAAAACAGACGATCAGGTGGGCTGAGGAGTGCAGCCCATAGTCATCTGCCAGGGCGGGATATCTTGCCTCGTCGGCGGCGCTTAGCCAGATGCGCGGCTGTGCCAGCGCGCCATCCAGCGCACCAGCGGGAAGCGCAAACAATGCTTCCATGAAATCGGCATAACGCCTCTGCGCGCCGCGCGTGGCATAACTCCTGACGCCAACGCGAAAGAGGCAGCCGAGCGTCGTCACCGTTTGCGGAGCCGCATGCGAAGCGCCAGGCGATGAGGCGCTGGGCCGTTCCTCAATGCGCAGGATGGGCATGCCATCGTGCGCGCCGTGCAGATCGATAATCAGGCTCTGCTTCCCTGCATGGTGCTGAGTAAGCGCTTCTGCGCGAGCAAACGTCTCGCCGAGAGGCGCGGCGTGTACATGGATGCGCGGCCAATAGCGCGCCTGGTAAAGCCGTTCATCGAAGAGATCAACCGCGCCTTGATCGATGAGCAGATGGACCGGCGTGCCCGCTTTGCCGACCACGTGCAGCGCCAGCAGCAGAGCCTCCAGCAAGCCGGTGCCCACCAGACATTCGCCCAGGCGGCCAGCACGCCCGCCCAGACAGATGATGACGCTTTCGGCCCGCTTGAGCGCGTTCTGCGCCAGGCACAGCACAGCTTGCTCATCTGGTGGGAAGCTCCGCCAGGGCTGGCCCGCGCGCTCGTGCAGGAACGCGAGCGAATGGGTCTGGGTGATCTGATTACCAGGGCGCTCAACATCCTTGACCGGCCTATCAACGAGCAGCATTACCTTTCTCCTTAGACCCCCATCTAATTTGATATTTATCTACATAGATAAATATCAAATTAGATGGGGGTCCGTCAAGCCTTCTGTGCTTTTGGCGGGCGCTCAACCTCTCTCCCCAGAAGCAGCAAGGCGGCTTCTGGGGATGCGAAGATGTGCCTTTGCACAGCGCTGCACCTGAGTTGACTTAGTCGATCAACTTTGTTATACTTAGGAGGGTTTGTTTGGTTTCCCCGCGAGCAGCGTCCTCAATTGGCCGCTATGGCAGAGAGGCCAATGTAAGTAATGGAGGTAGCAAGGCTGTATGACCCACCACGACGAATATGCCCATCCCGAGGTATTGGTTGACACCTCCTGGGCGGCAGAGCATCTCAACGATCCCCATGTGCGTATTATCGAGGCCGATGAAGATGTCCTTCTCTATGATGTGGGGCACATTCAGAACGCCGCCAAGCTCGACTGGCATGTCGATGTGCAAGACCCCCTGCGCCGCGATTTTGTGAGCAAGGCCGATTTCGAGAAGCTGGCGAGCCGCTATGGCATCTCGAACGACACCACGGTCCTGCTCTATGGTGACCGCAACAACTGGTACGCCGCGTATACCTTCTGGCTGTTCAGGCTCTACGGCCACCAGGACGTGCGCCTCATCAATGGTGGCCGCGCCAAGTGGGAGGCCGAAGGCAGGCCCTATACCCAGGACGTGCCAGAGTTCGCGTCGACCAGCTATCATGCCCAGGACGCCAATCTCTCCATTCGCGCGTTCCGCCATCAGGTGGAAGATTTGCTGGGCAAGGACGGCTACGCGCTGGTTGACGTGCGCTCCCCCGATGAATACACCGGCAAGGTGATTCACATGGTCAACTACCCGCAGGAGGGCGCGACACGCGGCGGCCACATCCCCAGCGCGAAGAGCATCCCGTGGGCCAAGGCTGCACGCGAAGATGGCACGTTCAAGTCTGCCGCTGAACTGCGCGAACTCTATGGCAACGAGGGTGTGACGCCCGACAAGCAGGTTGTGGCCTACTGCCGCATCGGCGAGCGCTCGTCGCACACGTGGTTTGTGCTGACGCAGTTGCTCGGGTATCCGAATGTGCGCAACTATGATGGCTCCTGGACCGAATGGGGCAATCTGGTGAACGCGCCCATCGAGAAGCCGTAAGCGCCAGCAAGCGAAGCGACGGGTTACAGGGGCAGCAGGAAACCGGCCAGCCAGGCCAATCCCGTGGTATAATCAAGGGAAAGGGTTCCTCTGGAGGGCTACTTGCGACATCCCGCGTAACCCGTCTTTTTCCCTGTTCGTCAAGGAGTTTTTGCATGAGCATGACCCGTCAGGAAGCCATTGAGTTTCTGCTGGAACATTATCAACATCCCTACCACAAGGGCACGCTGGAGGACCCGGATATTCACCTCAGCGGCGGTAGCCCTGGCTGTGCCGACGTGATTACCATGCAGGCCAACTTTGACGAAGACGGCCACCTGAAGGAAGTCTATTTCGATGGCGAAGGCTGCACCGTCAGCATGGCGGCGGCCTCCTACGTCAGCGAAATCACCGAGGGAATGTCTCCGGAAGAAGTCGAGGCCCTTACCTTTGAAGACCTGATTGACGCCCTTGGGCGGGAAGTGGTGATGACGCGCCCCACCTGCGCGACGACGGCGCTGGGCACGCTGAAGCAGGGCGTTCACGAGTACAAGCGCAAGAAAGAAGCCGCCGGGCAGTGACAACACTGGCGGCGGCTTCGGCTTCCTCAATCAGCCTCACTCTTCATCTTTGAAGCGGAAATACTTAAAGCCCTCGGCATATTTGAAGTCGTGCCCATGCTTGCGGGCTTCCTCTGCCGTGCTTTTTGCCCAGCTTGTCATCTCCTCTGCGGGGTTCCAGTCTTTGATCTGGCTCTTGTGCTGGCGCAAGGCTTCGATCTTCACTTCCAGCGTCTCAGAAATATCTACCCAGCGGTCCGTATGGCGGCTGCCAGCCAGGTAGAGTTCCCCGACATCGTGCGGCTCCAGCCCTTCTTTCAGCAGGTCTTGAAAGATCAGGCGCGTGCCTGCCGCTGGCATAATGGCCGCCATGGTGGCTTCGCCAGCGGCGCGGTGGTCCGGATGATTGATGTAGCCCTGGCCGGACCAGAAGGTTGTGGGGTCCTGGCAGACCATAATGTCGGGGCGAATCTGGCGAATCAGCCGGGCAATATCGTGGCGCACCTGCAACGTTGGCTCCAGCGTCGAATCGACATAATGCAGGAAGAGCGCCTCTTTTGCCCCCAGCACGCGGGCCGCCGCGCGATGTTCCTCCTGGCGCATGGGCACCAGCTTTTCCGAGGTCATGTCGGGGTCGCTGGAGCCGCAGTTCCCATCGGTCACCACGCAGTAATACACCTCGTAGCCCTGGCGTGCCCAGCGGGCAATCGTTCCCGCCGCGCCAAACTCGCCATCATCGGGGTGGGCCATCACCACCAGCACGCGCCCGGGGGTCTGCTGTTCGTTTGCGGTTTGCTCAGCCATTCTGATTGCTTATCCTTCCTGAGTGTGAAACAAAAAACCTTTATACAGCTAGGATTGATCTAACGCCAACTCCACGCGCCAACGCGCCAGATGCTCCAGCGCTTTTGCGAGCAGCGCCTGGTGCTCTGGCGCGTTCAGCCAGCGGCTCGCGCCGGAGGGATGCGGCCAGGGCAAGAGCAGGCGTCCATCATGCTCTCGATACGTGCCCACAATTTCATCCAGCCTGCCTGGCCCCCAGAAGACCTGAATTGCCAGGCCGCCCAACAGAATCAGCACGCGCGGACGCACTAGGGCAAGCTCCTCATCCAGATAAGGACGGCAGAGCGCCTGTTCCGCCGGGGAGGGTTTGCGGTCACCCGTGCCGCGTGGATTGCGGCCAGGGTCGCAGCGCGTCAGCGCCGAAAGATAGATGCGCTCGCGGAAATCTTCGGGGCGAAAACCGGCGCGCATAAACCAGCTTTGCAGCACCTTGCCGCCTGGGCCAGCGAAAGGAAGCCGCTTTTCCACAGAGAGATGGCCTGGCGCCTGACCGATCACCATCACGCGATCTGTGACGCGGCCACGCGCCCCGCCCACCGGGTTCGCCACGCGCAGATAGCCGTGTTCCTGGCAGAGCCGACAGGCCAGCACGCGTGTCATCAATGACGACAGGCGCGCCTCACGCTCCTGTACGCTTTCTGCCTGGCCTGAAGATTGCTCGATCACTCGGATGCCTCGTCAGTTCTAGGACAAATTCCTGGCCTCATTCATTGGGCAAGGCCACAGTGAAGGTGTCTTTCAGCCTGATCGTCATCTCTTCCAGGACAATGCCATGCACGCCTCGGCGGCCATAGGCTGTTTTGGGGAAGCGCTGCGCCTGCATAGACAGATGGGGGAACTGCGCTGCGATACGCTGGCCCATCCCCAGGCACGGGTCAACCTCACCTTTGATTTCAAGCACGGGCCGCTCATTGTCCTGAAGGAGCAGCGTGCCCGGCGCGAGCGTCTGGGTGAAAGGGGCATCGGACGACCAGCCGAAACAGATGTTGGCCTTGACCCACGCCGGATCGATAAACGGGATACCCAGGTCTTCGGCCACGGCCCCCAGTTCGCGCGGATTCACTGCTGTCCACTGCCGCAGGTTGGGCACCACCTCGCCGTTCTCCGCCACCTGGGTAGACCCCGAATGGCTGTCGCCCTCCACGCCGTGGTTGGGGCGCAAACGCAGTTCAGCAACGGGCGCGCCGCTGGCTCCCTCTGTGTGACTGAGGTAGAGGGCGACGACCGTCAGGGTCAGGCGACTGTTGGGCATGGGCGCTCACTTTCTGCTACGTGCACACGCTGTACACGTTCTTTTGTTCGATACTAGTATAGCCCGCGCCTGGGTTTGCTGGCAAGTTTGTTGACACCAGCCAAGCCTCAAGGGTATACTTTTTGCGAAGGTTTTTTTGCTTTGACAGAAGCCAGCATCTTATGTGAGCCGCCTTGACTCGGCTCACCCGCAGGGACAACGCTGTCCACCGCTGAAGCAGCCAATGAAGGTGAGGAAGCGCAACATGGCTATTGTTACTGCCAGCCATCAGAGCCTGGCTGAAATTGGTTTGACCAACCTGGGCGCCGTCCACTGGAATCTCTCCGTTCCCCAACTGGTGGAGCAATCCATCGCCAGAAACGAAGCCATTCTGGCCTCCAACGGCGCGCTGGTCGCCGCCACAGGCGCGCGCACCGGACGCTCTCCCAAAGATAAGTTCATTGTCCGCACCCCCGAAAACGCTGACCGCATCGCCTGGGGCAAGATCAACCAGCCCATCGAGCCTGCCGTCTTTGATCGCTTTCTGGCGCGGGTCAGCGCCTATCTCCAGGGGCGCGAGGTCTTTGTGCTGGATGCCTGGGTGGGCGCAGACCCAACCCATCGCCTGCCGATTCGTGTCGTGGCTGAATATGCCTGGCATGAACTCTTCGCCCGCCAACTGTTCATTCGCATGACGCCGGAAGAGCAGGGGACAAACCAGCCAGCCTTTACGGTGATCGCCGCGCCGGAATTTCTGGCGGTTCCAGAGATCGATGGCCTGCGCACGGAGACGGCTATCCTGGTCAATTTTGAGCAAGGCGTGATTATCATCTCCGGCACAAAGTACGCGGGCGAGGTCAAAAAGTCGATCTTCGGCGTGATGAATTACGTGCTGCCGCAGCAAGGCGTCTTTCCCATGCATTGTTCGGCCAATGTTGGCGCGACAGGAGATGTGGCCCTTTTCTTTGGGCTGTCCGGCACGGGCAAAACGACGCTTTCCACCGACCCGGAGCGCGCGATGATTGGCGATGACGAGCATGGTTGGGGCGACAATGGCGTCTTCAACTTCGAGGGCGGCTGCTATGCCAAGTGTATTAACCTTTCGCGCAAGCACGAGCCGCAAATCTGGAACGCGATTCAGTTTGGCTCGGTGGTGGAAAACGTGGTCGTGGACCCGGTCACGCGCGTTCCCGACTATACGGATGATTCGCTGACGGAGAACACGCGCGCCGCCTATCCGCTCGATTTCCTCGAAAATGCCGTGCCCAGCGGGCAGGGCGGGCATCCCTCAGCGATTCTGCTGCTGAGCGCCGATGCGTTTGGCGTGCTGCCGCCGCTTTCCATCCTGACACCGGAGCAGGCTACCTATTACTTCCTCTCCGGCTACACTGCCAAGCTGGCGGGGACGGAAGCGGGCATGGGCAGCGAGCCTGAACCGGATTTCAGCCTTTGCTTTGGCGCGCCGTTCTTTCCGCTGCCCGCCACCGTGTACTCAACCATGTTCCGCCGAAAGATCGAGGAGCATCACACGCGCGTCTATCTGGTGAATACCGGCTGGAGCGGTGGCCCTTATGGCGTGGGCGAGCGCATCAGCCTGCCCTATACCCGCGCGATGGTGCGCGCCGCCATCTCTGGCATGCTGGAGCAAACCGAGACCTGGACCGACCCGATCTTTGGGCTGCGCGTCCCAACGGCCTGCCCCGACGTTCCCACCAGCATCCTGCGTCCGCGCGACACCTGGAAGGATGGCGCGGCGTATGACCGCCAGGCGCAAGCGCTGGCGCGCAGCTTCGTCGAAAACTTCGCCAAATTCCCCGACGCCGCGCCCGACGTGCGCGCTGCCGGACCGCACAGCGCCTGAAGACACATGCGGGCGGCTGGAGCATGGTGCTCCAGCCGCCCGCCTTCTTTCTTTGACCCTCTCGGGCTGAAAAAGGTATAATGAAAGCAAGGCAACAAGAACCGTGAGCGCACAGCGGCGTGCGTCTCTCAAGCGTTCTGGATGTATCCCACCATCCCCTGGCGCATCCAGGGCCTTGGAACGAGGAGGTTTTTCATGGCTGAACGAGAAGCTGTTATCGTTGGCGCTGCCCGCACCCCCATCGGCAAGTTTCTGGGCGGATTGTCGTCTCTGAGCGCGACGGAACTGGGCGCTATCGCCATCCGCGAGGCGGTCAGGCGTTCCGGTGTGCCCATCGATCAGATAGAAGAAGCCATTATGGGCAACGTCGTCTCGGCAGGCGTGGGCCAGGCTCCGGCCCGCCAGGCAGCTTTGCATGCTGGATTGCCCGATGACCTGCCCGCTGTGACGATCAATAAGGTCTGCGGCTCCGGCCTCAAGGCGGTGATGCTCGCCGCGCAGGCCATTCGTGCCGGAGACGCTGATGTCATGGTTGCGGGCGGCATGGAGAGCATGAGCAACGCGCCCTATCTGCTGCCAGGCGCGCGCACGGGCTATCGCCTGAACGACCAGAAAATCGTCGATGCGGTGGTGCACGATGGCCTGTGGTGCGCCTTTGAAGACGTACATATGGGCAACGAGGCGGAAATCATTGCTGACAAGTTCGGCATCAGCCGCCAGGCGCAAGACGCCTTTGCCCTGGAAAGCCACCGACGCGCCGCAGCCGCCACCGAATCGGGTCGCTTCAAAGAGGAGATGATTCCGGTGGAGATCGCCCAGAAGAAAGGGACGATCTCCGTTGATCGCGACGAATCTATCCGGCCCGACACCAGCCTGGAGGCGCTGGCTGCCCTGAAGCCCGCCTTTCAGAAAGACGGCACGGTGACCGCTGGCAACGCGCCCGGCCTGAACGATGGAGCCGCCGCGCTGGTCGTCGCCAGTGAAGAACGCGCCAAAGCGCTGGGCCTGCCTGTTCTGGCGCGCATCACCGGCTATGCCTCGGCGGCGATCACGCCCAAATATATCTTTGCCGCGCCGCCGCGCGCCGTCCATCGCTTGCTGGACCGCACGGGCCTCTCGATCAGCGATTTCGATCTGGTCGAGGTCAACGAAGCCTTTGCCGCGCAGGTGCTGGCAAACGGTAAAGAGTTGGATTGGGACTGGAACCGCGTCAACGTCAACGGCGGCGCGGTGGCACTCGGTCATCCCATTGGCGCCAGCGGCGCGCGTGTGCTGACGACGCTGCTCTATGAACTGCGTCGGCGCGGTGGTGGGCGCGGGCTGGCAACGCTCTGTCTGGGCGGCGGCGGCGCTGTCGCCTTGTCGATAGAGGTTGATCGTTAAGCGTCTCGATGAAGAGAGGAGCCAGGGAGCCATGCCAAAGGTCAAAGTGAATGACATCACGATGCACTATGAGCAGCAGGGAAGTGGAGAGCCTCTCGTCCTTATCCCCTATCTGGCGGCTGACAATGCCTGTTATGCCTTTCAGGTGGCCGAGTATTCCAAGCACTTTACCTGCATCTCGCTGGACCCACGCGGAGCCGGAGAAACCGACAAACCGGCTGGCCCGTACTCTACGGAACAATTTGCCGATGATGTAGCTGGCTTTATGAGCGCTATCGGCGTCGAGCGGGCGCATGTATCGGGGCTTTCCCTGGGCGCAGCCGTTGGCATGTGGCTGGCCGCCAAGTACCCCGCCAAAGTGAAAACGCTCTCGCTGCACAGCGCCTGGCACAAAACCGACCCGTTCCTCAAAGTTGCCGTGGAAGGCTGGCAGATCATGGCGCAGGGCCTGGGCAGTGTGCCAGAGATGGTCATCAAGGGCATTTTTCCCTGGTGCTTTACTCCTGAGCTTTACACTGAGAAGCCCGATTATATCCAGGCGCTGGCCGATTTCGTCAGAGGCAGGCCAGCGCAGCCGCTCGAAGCCTTTATGCAAGAGTCGGGCGCGGTGATTGCGCACGATGCAGAGGCGCAGCTTGGCAAGATTCAAGCGCCGACGCAGATTACCTACGGCAAATACGATATGGCTACCTCCACTCGTTTTGCCGAGCCGTTGACAGCCAATATCAAACACGCCGAACTGGTGGTCTTCGAGGGGTGCGCCCACGCGCCCATTTATGAAAAGGTGGATGAGTTCAACCAGCGCACGCTGGCATTTTTGCAGCAGCACGCTGGATAAACGCCACCAGGCGCCAGGCATCCTGATCGAAGAGGCCCAAAGGAGACAATCGCATGCTCGAACAGAAACCAGCAAAAACGAGTCAGCCGCGCGACGCTGCGCCGGAACAACCGGGCACGCTCTATGACCAGAGCGAGCTGGAACATCTGAAGAGCGAAGAAACACGCTGGGAAGAGACGACGCTCAAGCGCTCCATCGAGCGCGTGCCAGAGAGCAAGACCGAGTTCACCACGCAATCGGGCATGCCCATTGAGCGCGTCTATACCCCCAACGACACTGCCGGGCTGGACTACAGCCGCGACCTGGGCATGCCTGGCGAATATCCCTACACGCGCGGCGTGCAGCCGACGATGTATCGCGCCAAGCCCTGGACGATGCGCATGTTCGCCGGGTTCGGCACCGCCGAGGAGACCAACGAGCGCTTCAAATATCTGCTCCAGCAGGGGCAGACGGGCCTTTCCTGCGCTTTCGATATGGCGACGCTCTACGGCTACGATCACGACCACCCGATGGCAATTGGCGAGTTCGGCAAGTGCGGCGTGGCCGTCTCATCGCTGGCCGATATGGAGATTCTCTTTGCTGATCTGCCGCTGGACGAAATCACCACCTCGATGACGATCAATGGCCCGGCGGCGGTGATCTGGGCGATGTACATCGCCAACGCCGAAAAGCGCGGCATCCCCCGCGCAAAGCTGGGCGGCACACTCCAAAACGATATCCTCAAAGAATATATCGCCCAGAAAGAGTTTCTCTTCCCGCCCGAACCCTCGATGCGCCTAGTCGTCGATACCATCGAGTTCGGCACGAAATACATGCCCAAGTGGAACACCATCAGCATCAGCGGCTATCACATCCGCGAGGCTGGCGCAACGGCGGCGCAAGAGATGGCCTTTACCATTGCCGATGGTCTGGCGTATGTCGACGCCACCCTGGAACGGGGACTGAAGATCGACGAGTTTGCGCCGCGCCTCTCGTTCTTCTGGGACATGCATAACGATTTCTTTGAAGAAATCGCCAAGTTCCGCGCGGCGCGGCGCATGTGGGCGCGGCTGATGCGCGAGCGCTACGGCGCGCAAGACCCGCGCTCGTGGATGCTGCGCTGCCACGCGCAGACGGCGGGCGTCTCGCTCACCGCGCAGCAGCCCGATAACAACGTCGTGCGGGTTGCCATTCAGGCGCTGGCGGCTGTCTTGGGCGGCACGAACTCGCTGCACACCAATTCGCTGGATGAGGCGCTGGCACTGCCCACCGAAAAGGCCGCGCTGATCGCGCTGCGCACGCAGCAGGTCATCGCCAGCGAGAGCGGCGTGACCAACACCGTTGACCCCTTAGCCGGGTCGTACTTCGTGGAGAAGCTGACCGACCAGATGGAGGAAGAAGGCATGGATTATCTGCGGCGCATCGACGAACTAGGCGGCGTGCTGGCCTGCATCCACAACGGCTTCTTCCAGCGCGAGATTGCCGACGCGGCCTATCGCTTCCAGCGCGAGGTAGACGCCAAAGAGCGCGTGATCGTCGGCGTCAACGGCTATGAGATGGATGAGGAAATCAAGGTGCCCACACTCTATGTGGACCCGGCCAAAGAGAAAATCCATCTGGACCGGCTGAACCGCGTGCGCCGCGAGCGCGACCAGAGCCGCGCCACAGCGTCACTTGACGCGCTGCGCCGGGCGGCAGAGGGCAGCGAGAATCTGATGCCGCATCTCATCGACTGCTCCAACGCCTACGCGACGATGGGCGAGATGATGGGCGTCTTCCGCGAGGTCTTCGGGGAGTATATGGAATCGCCCGTTTTTTAACTGACTTTCAGGGCAGAAAAACAGAGCAGCCAGGACCCATGGGTCCTGGCTGCTCTGTTTTTCTGCTGGGCAAAAAGAAGGAGCATATAGGCATTGCTTTCAGAACGCCTGTTCCAGATACGCAAGATAGAAGAAGCCTCTTGGATGCAAAGATGGTTATACTTGCTGTGTGAGAGCGCAGATATACCAGCAATTCCTACGAGGTGTCATCTGCCGTGAGTTGCGAAGAAAGAAGAAAGAGGAGAAAGAACGCATGAGAAACATCTTTTTATTTATGATGGTTACGCTCGACGGGTTCTTTGAAGGGCCAAACCACGAAATAGATTGGCATAACGTGGATGAAGAGTTCAACGAGTTCGCCATCAATCAGCTTCACGAGTTGAATACACTCTTATTCGGGCGAGCGACCTATGAGGGCATGGCGAGTTTTTGGCCCACCCCATTTGCTAAAGAGAATGACCCCATCGTTGCTGACCTGATGAACAGGGTGCCCAAAATCGTCTTTTCAACCACGCTGGAGCAGGCCGAGTGGGAGAACTCCAGACTGGTGAAAGATCACGTTGCCGAGGAAATCGCGCAACTGAAGCAGCAGCCGGGTAAAGACATCGCTATCTTTGGAAGTTCCGGCCTGGCAGTATCGTTCATGCGCATGGGCCTACTGGATGAACTGCGCATCATGGTCAACCCCGTTGTGTTAGGCAGCGGCAAAACTCTCTTCGCGGGCATGAACGAGAAACAGAACCTGAAGCTGCTCGAAACAAAAGCGTTTCGCTCAGGGAACGTGCTGCTGCGCTATCAGGTGCTGCATTAACTGCTGGCAACAGGCCGCGCGACAAAAACCTGAAGTATAGGCTTTCAGTAATTGCTTCCACCTCTTGACTTCGTTTATATCGATTCGTTATAATCATAACGGTTCGATATAATGGAGGCAAGCGCTATGACAGCACGAGGAAGGCATCGTCCGCATGAACCAGGCCGGGCTGCTGAGCCTGACGACGACTGGCGGGCGCCTCGAAGACGAGGGCCAAATCCGATCTATGAATTGTTTGTCCTGGGTGAACTCATGGTTCAACCCATGTACGGTTACTGGCTGCACGAGGTTGTGAACCACGTCCTGGGACCGTTTCACCAACTCAGTTGGGGCACGTTGTACCCGCTCATTCGGCGGCTGGAACAGGAGGGATTCGCTACCTCCGAAACCGAACAGAAGCATGGGCTGTTCCAACACGGAACACGCACCCAGGCGCAGGCGCGCAGGGTGTATCGCATCACCGAGGCAGGCCGCGAACGCTTTTTGGCGTTCATGCTGGACCCAGGCGAATACTGCAACGCTTATCCTGATCTGTTCGCCATCAAGCTGACCAGGTTCGGCTTCCTGACGCCGGAACAGCGACTAATCGTGCTGCATCAGTATCGGGATTACCTGAGCCATCTGCGCGGCTACTGGCAAGGCGGCCAGAGCGAGTTTTCAGATGCCTCCAGGAAGAAAGCGATTGCTGAAAGCGAACGCCCGTTCATCTTGCACCTGTTCGACTATCACCTGCACACGCTGGACGCCGAAATCTCCTGGATCGACGGCCAGATTGCCTGCCTGACCGAAGAAGCCAGGCACTAAACGGCGGGACGCGCCCGCATTCAGCCTGTAAAGCCGACCCATAGAGACATAGGTAAGGAGCCACATGACACACAACAAAGCTGCCATCCTGGCCGAAGGGCTAGAGAAACGCTATGGCAAGACACAGGCCCTGCGTGGCCTTGACCTGGTGGTCGAAGAGGGCACCGTGTTTGGCCTGCTGGGGCCAAACGGCGCGGGCAAGACCACCGCAGTGCGCATCTTCACGACCCTCCTGAAGCCAGACGCCGGGCGCGCTCAGGTGGCCGGTTTCGATGTCGTTCGGCACGCCGATCTGTTGCGCTCGCGCATTGGCCTGACGGGGCAATACGCCGCCGTCGATGAATACCTGACCGGGCGCGAAAATCTGGAGATGGTCGGACGCCTCTATCATCTGTCCAAGGCGACAGCGCGGCGGCGGGCCGACGAACTGCTAGAAATCTTCGATCTGGTGGATGCTGGCAACCGCACCGTCAAGACCTATTCCGGCGGTATGCGCCGTCGCCTGGACCTGGCAGCAAGCCTGATTGTGTCGCCGCCCATCCTCTTCCTCGATGAGCCAACTACCGGCCTGGACCCGCGTGGCCGCCTGAGCATGTGGGAACTCATCACCCAACTGGTCAAAGAGGGCACAACTGTGCTGCTCACCACGCAATATCTTGAGGAAGCCGATCAGCTTGCCGACCAGATTGCCGTCATCGATCAGGGGCGGGTGATCGCCAGCGGCACCTCGGATGAACTCAAAGTGCAGGTTGGGGGCGAGCGGCTGGATGTGAGCGTGACCCAGGCCAGCAGCTTCGACGCCGCCCTTGGCGCGCTCAAGCCCTACAGCCAGGGCGAAGCACAGATCGAAGCCGAACGCCGCCACATCGTCATCCCCGTCACCAATGGGGCCAGGCTGCTGGCGAACATCATCCGTGACCTCGATGAGGCGGGGGTCCAGCTTGAGGACATCGCCCTGCGCAGGCCAACGCTGGATGATGTTTTCCTTACCCTGACCGGCCATGCCGCAGAAACGCCTGCCGCAGAAGAAGAGCACGACGCCACAAAGAAAGATCGCTCGGCTGAAAGGATACCTGCATGAGCAGCATTGAGATACCAACCAGCACACTTCAGCCACTGCGCCGCAGTCGGCTTTACTGGACGATTGCCGACGCGCTGATACTGGCAAAGCGGCAACTGAAGCAAATCCCGCGCATCCCGGAAGAGTTAGTCTTTTCGACCATCCAGCCGATCATGTTCGTCTTGCTCTTCCGCTACGTCTTTGGTGGGGCTATCGCCGTCACCGGCACCACCTACATCAACTATCTGATGGCGGGCATCTTTGTGCAGACGATTGCCTTCGGGTCGACCTCAACCGGCATCGGCATTGCCCAGGACTTGCAACGCGGGCTGATTGATCGGTTCCGCTCGTTGCCGATGTCTCGGTCAGCCGTCCTTACGGGGCGCACGATTGCCGATCTAGTGCGCAACACGTTTGTGGTGCTGGTGATGATCATCGTTGGCCTGCTGGTGGGCTTCCGGCCAGCGGGAAGCGTGCTCGGCTGGATTGCTGGCGGCGCGCTGCTGCTGCTCTTTGGCTTCGCGCTCTCCTGGCTGGGCGCGCTGATTGGCCTGTCGGTGCGCAGCGTAGAGGCCGCGCAGTCTGCGGGCTTCATCTGGCTGTTTCCGCTGACCTTCGCCAGCAGCGCCTTCGTGCAGACCAGCAGTATGCCCGACTGGCTGCGCGCCTTTGCCGATCACCAGCCGCTGACTCTGGTCATTAACACGGTGCGCGAACTCATTCTGGGCCAGCCAGTGGGTTCGGAGGCATGGCAGGCGCTGGTCTGGTGCCTGGGCATCCTCATCGTCTTCGTGCCGCTGGCCGTCTGGGCGTATGGGCGCAGAGTCTCACGCTAAGGAAAGCGGTCGGCGAAAAGATTGCAACCTTCTGCTCCAGGGCGCGTAATCTTTTATGAAGGTGTGAAGAGAGCGCAAGCCTGAGTAAGCGCTCTGAAGCAGGAGGAAGCACAAGCATGAACACAATGGACCCGCTCAACCAGCATCGACCGTTGACATTGAGCCAGCGCGATAAAAAGATCATGGGTGTCTGCGGCGGCATCGCCGAATATATGGGCTGGGACGCAACCGCCGTGCGTATCGTCGCGGTACTGCTGTTGTTCCCGCTGCATCTGACGCTGGTGATCGCTTATCTCATCCTGGGGGCGGTGCTGCCCAAGGAGCCGGTTTCCGATTATCCCCCTCAGACCCAGCAGCCACGCTACCCCAACGAGTAACGGGAGCGCCTGCTCAACGTAGGGTTAATCACCGCGAAGCATCTGGGATGGCATCCCAGATGCTTCTCTTTGTGCCAAAGGAAGGAGTGATAGCCACATGCTGCTGAAAACGCTTCGGTTTGTAAGCCTCCTGTGCGCCGCTCTGGCCTTCGGGCTTACCCTGACTCATGATTTGGAAATTCCTGGTAAGCAGATGTTGAGCGCCGCTGACTGGGTGAAGGTGCAAAATACCTTTTACGGGGGGTTTGCTCTTGTAGGCGGTGTGGCCGAAATCCTCGGCCTGATCTCCGCAGGGATTTTGCTCTTCTGGCTCGCCAGACGACCCAGCGCCTTTGTCTTGACCTTGATTGCCGCGCTGAGCTTTGCTGGCATGCTCGCTGTGTTTGCATTCGGCAACAACCCGATCAATCAGCAAGTGATGACCTGGACGCCTGCAACTATCCCCACTGATTGGCAGCAGATACGCGACGCCTGGGATAGATTCCACGCGATAAGTTCCGGGCTGGCGGCGCTGGCGCTTACCACCTTGCTCATTGCAACGCTGCGTGAGACGCCATCGTCCTTGGCAACACCACATGGTTCAGCGCTCGAAAAGGGCCATAAGCCTTCATCGCCAGGTTGATGCTTGACAGACGAGGCTTTGTGCGATAGACTGTAACAAAAGAACAGCGAATCATCCGGCCAGTGCAGCAGAAGCAATAAGCACTGGCTCGTTGTTGCAGCGATGACAATAAGCAAGAGGAGTAGGCGCGGCCCGGCTGAGAGAGAAGAGCGTCCCTGGCTGAAAGACGCTCGCAGCGTGGCCCGCCGAACGTGGCTTGCAAGTCTGAAGCGCTGAACCAGCCTGGCGTAGCTGACGCCACGCGGCTGCAAGTAAGGCTTCGCGGGAGCGCCCGTTAGCGCGCACCAGAGGCAGCGAGACGTGTTCTCGCTGCGAAACAAGGTGGCACCACGAGCGCCCTTTCCTCGTCCTTGGCGGGAAAGGGCTTTTTGTTTGCACTTGGCGCTTTTGTTCATTCTTTCTTCTTTCTTCGTAATGTAAGGAGCACGGCAGCACATGGCAATTGAATCCAAACGGCAGCTCGCCGACCTGCCCAAAGCCTACGATCCCCAGGCCGTCGAGGAACGGCTCTATCGCTTCTGGGAAGAGGGCGGCTATTTTATCCCCAGGATCGACCCCAATCAGCAGCCTTTCACCATTTCGATGCCCCCGCCTAACGTGACCGGCGCGCTGCATCTGGGCCACGCTATCACGGCCACGCTGGAAGACATCATGATTCGCTATCATCGCATGCGCGGCGAGCCGACGCTCTGGCTGCCCGGCGAAGATCACGCGGGCATTGCCACCCAGGCGGTCGTCGAAAAGCAGCTAGCAAAAGAGGGAACGGACCGGCACCAGCTTGGGCGCGAAGCGTTTGTCGAGCGCGTCTGGGAGTGGGTCCGGCAGTACAAGCATCGCATCCAGAACCAGCATCGACGCCTCGGCGCGTCCTGCGACTGGACGCGCGAGCGCTTCACCCTGGATGATGGGCTGTCACAGGCGGTGCGTGAGGTCTTTGTCCGGCTGTATGAAGAGGGGCTGGCCTATCGTGGCGAGCGCATCATCAACTGGTGCCCACGCTGCATGAGTTCGATCTCCGACCTGGAGGTCGAGGTCGAGGATACGCCGGGTAAGCTGTATTACGTTCGCTATCCCATCGAGCCGCTGGAGGGCGAAACCGAGCAGCAGTACGTCACCGTCGCCACCACGCGCCCCGAAACGATTCTGGGCGATACGGCGGTGGCCGTCAATCCGCGCGACCCACGCTATCAGGCGTTGATCGGGCGCGTCGCCATTCTGCCCGTCTTGAAGCGGCGCATCCCGATTATCGGCGATGATGCCATCGAGCCGGAGTTCGGCACGGGCGCGATGAAGGTCACGCCCGCGCATGACCCAACCGACTTCGAGATCGGCAACCGCCATGATCTGCCGCGTATCCAGGTAATTGGCTTCGATGCCACCATGACCGCCGAGGCTGGCCCCTACGCCGGGCAGGACCGCTATGAATGCCGCAAGAACCTGTTGGCCGACCTGGAGCAGCAGGGCTTGCTGGTCAAGGCCGAAGACTACACCGTGCCGCTGGGGCACTGCCAGCGCTGTGGCACCGTCATCGAGCCGCTGATCTCCAAGCAGTGGTTTGTCAAGATGGCCCCGCTGGCGACGCCCGCGCTCAACGCCGTCAAATATGGGCAGATGAAGATTGTGCCAGAGCGCTTCAACAAAATCTATAGCGACTGGCTGGAAAATATCCGCGACTGGAACATCTCGCGCCAACTCTGGTGGGGGCATCGCATCCCGGCCTGGTACTGCGACAACGGACATATCACCGTCGCGCGCACCGACCCGGCAGCCTGCACCACCTGCGGCAGTGAACAAATCACGCAGGACCCGGATGTGTTGGATACGTGGTTTAGCTCGTGGCTCTGGCCGTTTAGCACGCTGGGCTGGCCGGAGGACACGCCCGACCTGCGCTACTTCTATCCCACATCGGTCATCGAGACGGGCTATGACATCATTTTCTTCTGGGTGGCGCGCATGGCGATGGCGGGCATTCACTTCATAGGAACGGTCCCGTTCCAGACGATCTATCTGCATGGCCTGGTGCGCGACGAGCAGGGCCGCAAGATGAGCAAATCGCTGGGCAACGTCATCGACCCCATCGAAGTCATGGACCAGTACGGCACAGACGCGCTGCGCTTCACGCTGGCGACCAGCAGCACGCCCGGCAACGATATGAAGCTGGTACAGGACCGCATCATCGGCAACCGCAACTTCGCCAACAAAATCTGGAACGCGGCGCGCTTCGTCATCACCCAGACGGATGGCATCGGCGGCGGCATCCCCGCTCTGGAGGCCACGACGCCGCTGACGCTGGCAGACCGCTGGATTGTGAGCCGCGCGCAAGAACTGACGGCCAGCGTCTCCAAGCTGATCGACGAGTTTCAGTTTGGCGAGGCCGGGCGGCAAATCTATGATTTCTTCTGGTCGGACTATTGCGACTGGTATCTGGAGATTGCCAAGGTACAGTTGCAGGGCAACGAGGCCGAACGCGAACGCACAGCGGGCATCCTGCGCGCCTTGTTGGACCGCAGTATGCGCCTGCTGCATCCCTTCATGCCCTACGTCACCGAGGAAGTCTGGCAACATCTCTTTGAGGGCGAGGCCGAGCGCCCGACAGCGGCTTTGATTGTCGCCGCGTGGCCGCAGACGGATGCCAGCCAGCGTGACCTCAGCGCCGAAACGGACTTCAGCCGCCTGCAAGAGATCATCACGCGCATCCGCGACGCGCGCAAGCAGATGGGCGTGGAGGCAGCGCGGCGGGTTCCGGCGCTGATCGCCGCGCACGAGCACACCGAGACGCTGCGCAGCCAGGCGCCATTGATCGAGTTTCTGGCGCGCACCGAGCCGCCGCGCATCGAGGCTGATCTGCCCGCGCCAGAGCAGGCCGTCACCCTGATTGCGGCGGGCGTCGAGGTCTATCTGCCGCTGGCCGGGATGATCGACATCGCCCAGGAACTGGCTCGCATCGATGCCGAGATTGTCGCCGCCCGGCAGGACATCGAGCGCAGTCAGAAGATGCTTGCCAACGAGCAGTTCATCAGCCGCGCCAAACCCGATGTGGTGCAGAAAGAGCGCGAGAAGCTGGCCGGACACGAAGAGAAACTGGCGAAGCTCCAGGCGCGCCGCAAAGAACTGGAGTCGTAACGACGGTTATGTAGCAAAGGGCGGCTGGCGTATCAATCCAGCCGCCCTCTGCTCTATAGTGATGCAGAAACGCTAATCTGCTGTGCAGTTGGCAAGTTGTTGAACAATCTGAGAGAGCGGCATCGTCACGGCTGGAAATATCTCGGGCTGTTGACCTTGCCCCTCTTCCGTATGCCCGGGCTGAAGTGTGACTATGCCCTGGGCATCGATAGGAAAGGCATCATTCGCAATCATCACCGTTGGCACATCGCCTTTCCTCACCTGAAAGCCGTCGAGCATCGTGAACAGATACCTTTGCCGGATCGTCACATGCGGGTACGCTGCTTCCTCATCCCTATCCGGCCCAGCGCTCCCGCCAACCATATCAAACTCGGCGGTGGGTTGGCTGCGGTGATCAACATAGATGTGTATGAAGGAAAAGAAGAGAGGGGTATAGATTGCGTAGCTGCCCATTCCCAACCACGAAGCATCTGCTCCGGCTGGCTTGGAGCCATCCGGCGTGTTCCAATGGCCTGGCCCAACGCTGGCAACGCTGGCATCCATCACCAGCGTTGCCTTGCACATGAGTTCCGGCGTATTCAGGCTGATCTTATCAATGACGCTTTGCGTGTGGGTTGAGCCAGACAAAGCGATCTTAAGCGCATAGAGCGCTGTACAGCCGACCAGTACCAGCAGCAGAATCGCCGACATCTTAAGCCAGCGCGTAACCATCCGACGGGTGCTTGTTTGCATGACCAATTCCTCCCTGTGTCATGAGGTCGCCTGAAGGGTATGGCTTGTAAGCCATTGGTGGGGCAGCTATAATGAAGCCTGGCAAGCTTCTCTATATTACTCATACGTTTAAGAAAGCAGGCACGTCTCTTTCAATCTGCCAACGCTTCCTGGCATAGTTCCTGCGCCCGGCCTGTAGTAATTATGCCTCTCAGCGATAATACGCTTATGCGCTCATTTTATTCTCTAAGCCCGAAAGGAGCCTCCTGGTGAGCAATCGCACGAAAACACTCATCGGCCTGGGAGTGTTTGCTTTTTTGGTGATCAGCGTGGGCCTGATCGTCTTGTTCAGCATTCTGGGCATCTGGCCCCAGGTACGCGATGTCGCGCTGGTGGTGCTGGCCGTCGCTACCTTTGGCGCGCTGGGCTTGCTCTCCTATGCGGTCTTTGTCATGATCAGCCTGGGCCTTCAGGTGAAAAAAGAACTGACACCCGTGCTGGATTCGCTGCGCGATACCACTGACACCGTGCGCGAGACGGCGAAGGTCGCCAGCGAACTCACCGTGACGCCTGGCGTGCGCGTCGCCAGCACTGTGCTGGGCGCGGCCCAGATGGCCGGAATCTTCTTCGGCACAGGCCGGGCACGCAAGCGTGCCGAAAAGCGCGCCCAGCGCCGCCGGGAAATGGCCGAGAAGGGAGAACTCGATGGCTATCGCTGATATCCCCGAACCGGGATGGCTTCAAGCTATGGGGCAAGCCGCAGCCGTGGTGCTGATTATTGAGTTGTTCCTGCTCATTTTGGTAACGGCGGCGCTGGTCTTGGGGCTGGCCTTGGGGCTATTATATGTGCATAATAAGGTCGTACCCCTTCTCACCCGTTTTGCTCCGGCCATCGAGCAGCGCTTGCAAGCCGCTGACCGGGGCAGCACGAAGTTTGCCGAGCGTGTGATCGACATTCACGCGCGCACCGAAGCCGTCAAAGAGGGGCTGCTCGCCTTGATTCGGCCCAACGGCCATGACCACCGCGAACTGCCACCCGGACGGAATGGACGACACGCGCAACTGGAAGGCTACCGGACCGATGGGCCGCGTCGACTTCCGCCTGGCGAGAGGGACGGGTAATAGCAAGCAACAAGACGAGCAACAGGACGCATGGCACACCTCAAAGATCAGGCAGTTTCCTATCTCCGCCAGTTCGGGTGGATGAATCGGAATGCGCGCCTGTATCTCTTGAGCAACACGCTCAATTCAATCACTGTTGGCATTTTTGCCCTGCTCTATAACCTCTATCTGGTCGCTCTGGGCTATCAGGCCGATTTCATCGGCTGGCTGTTAGTCGTCGGTGGGGCCGGTGGCGCGCTGGGCATGGTAGCAACCAGCCCTCTCATGGCGCGCTTTGGCGCAAAGGCGACCCTCTTCTGGTCCAGCGTCGTCGCCGGAATCGCTGGCGCGCTGCAACTCCTCATTCCCCAGGCATTCTCGCTGACCCTCACCAGCTTCATCCTCGGCGTGGCGGGCGGCATCTATCTAGTGGTTGGCGCGCCGCTGCTGGCCGATGGCAGCCAGGACTCCGCCCGCAGCCATATCTTCAGCCTGAACGCCTCGCTGGCGCTCATCACCGCCGTGATCGGCCAGGTGCTTGGTGGCTATCTGCCCAGCCTGGTCAGTCTGCCAGCCATCAGCCACGCCGCGCTGTTCCACGCTGTCGAACCGTTCCTGGTCTCCGGCGTGAAGGCGCGCAGCTATGAACTGGCGCTGCTGGTGGCGGGCGTCATCTCCGCGCCATCCTTTCTGCCGATCATCTTGATGGACCCCACGCCACCACCCAGGCGGCAAGCAGCGCAGCCTGGGGCACTGACTGGCTCAGGGCTGAGTCTTGCACTTACCGAAGCACGCCAGCGTTTGAACGCCTCTCTTCGGGCGCTGAAGCTGCCGCAACTGTGGGCAGCAGTGGTGAATTTCTTGCGCGGCCCCATCGGGCAACTGGCACTGGTCGAAGGGCTGATCGGCATGGGCGCGGGCCTCTTTATCCCCTACTTCAATCTGTACTTCGTTCAGCATCTGGGTGTCAGCACCGAGGTATATGGTCTGATTACCGCCATCTCTACCGCGCTGATGGCTTTGACCACCCTGGCCGGACCGTTCTTCGCGGCGCGTCTGGGGAATGTCCGCGCCGCCGTCCTCGGGCATATGATCTCGCTGCCCTTCCTGGTCGTGCTGGGGTTCAGCCGCGCCCTGCCGCTGGTGCTGGCGGCCTATCTGGTGCGCCTGAGCCTGATGAACATGGCCGAGCCGGTGCTGCTCAGCTTCTTTATGAGCGTCGTCAAGCAAGGCGAGCGCGCCAACGCCAACAGCGCCTATAACCTCAGCTTCTGGGGCTGCTGGGCGGCAGGCGGCGCGCTCGGTGGATTGATTATCTCTGGCAACAATTTCACGCTGCCCTTTGTGCTGGCGGCGCTGCTCTATCTTTCGGCAACGGCGCTGCTCTGGCGCTTCTTCAAAGATCGGAAAGAGATCAAGGCCGAGGCAACGCCAGAGATCGCCCCAGCGGCGCTACTTGCCCGTGAGTGGGAAGAGCGTCCAGAACTCCAGCGCGCCCAGGACATTGATCACCACGCCGAACAGCCCCAGCGCAGCGAAGCGCCAGTCTATCCGCACATCGTTCAGGACTAAGAGCAGGAAGGCAAAGGGGTAGACATCGTAGAGATAGCGCACCCCGAATTGATAGCCGCCCGCGTTATAAAACAGCAGCATGGCAACCACATCTAGCCCTATCACCAGCCAGAGCGCCGCGCGGAGGGCACTGAAACGCTGATTGCGCCAGAACAGCAGCAGAAACAGCGGCGTCGTCACAAAAACGCTGATGCCGGAGCCTTTGTTGAGCAGGTCAATTTGAAGCTGGCGATTGAAGAGGTCGCCAAAGCTCACATATGGGAAGTTGAAGAACATGTTGACGAAGTTGGCGGGCACATAGCTGATGTTGAAGACGCCATCGCGCACCTGGGGATAGCGCTGTTGCAGCAGCGCGGTATAGCCGGTATCTAGCGGGGAGCCAAAGACCAGCGCGTTATGCGCCGCAAATAATACTGCCACTGCGGCCATCACCATCGCAACCGGCAATAGGCGACGCCAGGGCACTGCCACCCAATCGGGCCGATAGATGCGTAAAGAGGACACAAAGCGGCCCAGCAGCGGCTGTCGCCCGGCATCCTGCCACGCTAGATAAAGCAGCAGCAGAAAACCCAGCGCAACAGAAAAGCGAGCGAAGAACGCGCAGCCCAGCAGCGCCGCGCCCCAGCCATAATGCCCGCGCAGCGCCAGCAGCAGCGCCAGCAAGGTACACGTCATGCAGACGATGTGCGCGGTAAACCAGACCGTTCCACCCAGCGAGAGATAGAGATTGATCGTCCCAAAGCAGCAAAAGACGGTGACGAGCGCGTGCTCCGACCAGGCACGCTTACTCCAGCCGTTAAGGCGCAGTTGCTCGAAGAGCAGATAGAGCAGGCTCGTGTTCGCCGCCGAAAGCAGCGTGGTAAAGAGGATGTCGCTGGCCGAAACGCCAAAGAGCGCCACAAACGGCAGCAGCAGCAGGGCCGGGAAAGGCGGATAATAGAGATAATTTTTGCCGTTGATGGTCTCGATATCCGGCGCGGTGATCGGAATATCGACATCCCAGCGCCCATGCAGCCAACTTTCGGCCTGCTCATTGAAGTATGGCTCCGTAGAGACGCCCGTTACCGAGAGGCCAAGCCGGGATTCCAGGCTGAGCATGAACGCCAGCGCCACCAGAAACAGCGCCAGGGCTACCAATGCGTTGCGCCGCGTGAGCAGGCGCGTGCCCCGGCTCGCTTCCGCAACCAGGGCGGCTTTGTCGGCGGGCGCGTCGATCTCCTGGTCAGCAGCAGCAACCGGCATGGAGCGTGAGCTACTGACATCATTCCAAGGCGTTTGCCTCATAGTCCGGCACTCCTGGGCTATCATGGGGCGATGCTCTCGCCTCGTGTAATCGCTCCCCAGGATACTGCGTCACGTTGCGTTCGTCCAGTCTCTGACCCTTTTTATCGCTTCGGGCACTTCCTCGACGCTAGAGCGCGGTATGCCCCAGCCGCCGGTTTGCCATGGCGCGCAGGGTTTCGCCAAAGCCGCGCATCTCCAACCACTGGCGCGTCTCGCCGCCAACGATCACATCCACCTGGCCCAACGCCGCAATGGAGGGCGCGCCGCAGAGCTGCATCGCCACCTGCAACTCCAGCAGAAACTGACGCACAAAGGTCTGCACCGCCTCGTAGCTCTCGCTGGCGGCCTTCAAAAATGGGAAGGCCATGCCCACCAGCGTTGCCCCCAAAGCCAGCGCGCGCGCGGCGTCCAACCCGGTACGCACGCCACCCGTAGCGATCAACGGCAGGCCAGCCGCGCCTGCCTCCACGACGGCCACAGGCGTGGGAATGCCCCAATCGCTGAAGACCTGGCCCAGATTCGCCGCCACATCATCTCCGCGCGAAATGGCGCGATAGGTCTCCATCACCGCCATGCTGCTGCCGCCCGCGCCGCCCACATCGATAGCCGCGACGCCGCAGTCGCGCAAGAGCAGCGCCTGCTCTCGGCAGACGCCCGCGCCGGTTTCTTTGGCAATCACCGGCAGCCCGATTTCCTCGGTCAGTACGCGCAAGGCGGCACGGCAGCCAACCGCGCGTCGATCTCCCTCCGGCTGCACCGCCTCCTGAGCAAAGTTCATATGCACTGCCAGGGCGTTCGCGCCAATCATCTCGACGGCTCGTCGCGCATCCTCCACGTGAAAGGCGGGATGGCGCGACTGCGCAATCAACTGCGGCGCGCCGATATTGGCGATCAGGAACGCATTGGGCGCACGCTCGCGCACGACGCCATACGTTCCCGCCAGATCGGGCGAGACGATGCCTGCACGCTGGCTGCCCACGCCCATTGCCAGCCCAAACTCCTCAGCCGCCTGGGCCAGCCGCGCGTTGATGACCTCCACGTCGGGATGCCCGCCAGTCATCGACGAGATGAAGATGGGCGCGCGGAGGGTCTGGCCCAGAAATGACACTGACGTATCCACGGCATCCAGGTCGACTTCGGGCAGCGATTGATGGATCAAGCGCACGTCCCGCCAGGATGAAGGCTGAGGAACGGCGACATCTCGCGCAAGCGCAACGCTGACATGTTCCGCCTTGCGCTGTTTAACTTCATCGGTCATAAAAAGCATCCCATCTCTTGAAAAACTGGGGCAACAGAGGCATCACATCCAAGATACTATACAGCAGCCGTGATCTTGGCACAAAACGGGCCGAGGTTTGCGCCAGGGTGAGGCACTTGACATTTTCTGGCGGCTGGGCTAGGATGCGGGCACTTCTCAGCGGCATGCAGAGAGCCATGCTCTTACAGATACAAGGATGAGGCTTGTGGTTGTACGCCCTCTCAGATTAGCCGTGGCGGGCTGGCTCCAGCGGCACTGGCCGGTGCTGATCATCCTGGCTCTGCCCGTCTTGATCCTTAGCCCTTCGCTCTTTGGCGGCCATGCCGTCACGGCTGATGATACGCTGGTCGCGTGGCCGCCCTGGACAATAGATTTGGCGTCCGCTCAGCATGTGCCCGCCAACTCCCTCCTTTCCGATGGCCCGCTGGCAAGAGATGCCTGGCTCTCCCTGACTCGCCAGGAACTGGCTGCCGGGCGCCTTCCCTTCTGGAATCCGATGGTGGCTGGTGGCACGCCCTTGTTGTCCGCCGGGCAGCCAGCAGCCCTCTATCCGCTGACCTGGCTGGCGGGGCTGCTCCCCTATCCATCTGGCCTGACCCTTGTGGCGCTGCTGAAATGGTGGCTGGTCGGCCTGGGCATGTATGTGTTCGCGCGCTCGTCGCTCAAGTTGGACCGGCTGCCCGCGCTGGTGCCCGCGCTGGCCTTCATGCTGGGGTCGTTCTGGGTGGTCTGGCTCACGCATGAAGTCGGCGAGGCAGTCACATGGCTTCCCTGGCTGCTCTGGGCGACCGAGCGGGTGATTCGCCAGCCATCGGCGCGGCGCGCGGCGGTGCTGGCCTTGATAGCTGGTCTGATCGGCTTGACCGGCCATCCGGAGATGTCCTTTCATGTAATGTTGGGAGGCACGCTCTATGCCCTCTGGCTGGGCTTACCCACCAGCAGACAAAACTGGCGCGCACGCCTTATAAGGCTGGGGGTGTGGAGCGGTAGCGTCGTGCTGGGCATCGCGCTGGCGGCGATTCAATATCTGCCGACGCTGGCAGCATTAGGCGGCTCGCTGGCTGTTGTCACACGCAGCACGGTTTCCGTCAGCGCGCCTTTGCCGCTGACGGCGCTGCTTACCTGGGTTGTCCCCAATATTTATGGCAACCCCGCTTACAATACCCGCTTCTGGGGACCAGGCAATTATAACGAGGTGGTGTATTTTGCCGGAGGGGTCTCCCTGGTGCTGGCGATCATTGCCCTGGGAGCATTGCGCTCTTCCGCACGACGCAGCGAAGTGGCCTTCTTTGCCGGGCAGACGCTCGTCATCGGGGGATGGCTTTATGGCTTGCCTCCTTTCGTCTGGCTAGGGCGTCTGCCCATCCTCGATGTGGACGCCTGGGCACGGCTGAACGTGCTGGTAGTCTTCAGCGTGTGCTGCCTGGCAGGCATCGGGATGGAGCACCTGGCGAACTGGAAAGAGCGGCCCATCCCGGCAGCGACACAGACCCAAAAGCGCCGTTTTGCGGTGTGGCCGCTGGCCTGGACAGGTGTGCTGCTGGCCGCGCTCTGCCTTCTGGCTATCCTAACAACCTCATCCACCAGCCTGTTCAACACCTGGATTGCGCTGTGGGTGGGGCTGGCGCTGCTGATCCTCTGGGGGACGGTGCTGGCGCTGGTATCCTATCGGCGCGGCAGGCTCCCGTGGCGCAAGGCCCAGTTCGTGCTGCTGGGGCTTTTGCTCCTCGATCTGCTGACCTTTGCCGTGCCCTATATCCCTCAGCCCCCAGCCAGTTTAGCCTATCCAGAGACGCCGACGATGCTGCGGCTTCAGCAGACGGTTGGCGCGGCCCGCATGGCAGCAGCGGGGTGGATTCTGCCGCCTGATAGTGGGACGCCCTATGCCCTCCACGATCTGCGCGCGTATGAGCCATCAGCCAGCGCCAGATATATGCGCTATATGCTGAAGCTGGACCCCGAATTGGAACAAACCAGTCAGGTGATTTGCTGCGCGGTACTCACCTGCCCTTCGCTCACCCTGCTGAGCGTCGCCAGCGTGGACTATTACGCCACATTACCAGACGTTGATGCCAACCGCTGCCAGCCAGTGGCGTCTGGGCAGGCGCTGACTTCAGGCCCGCTCGTCCCGCTCTGGACACAGGGCGGCATCACACTCTGGCGCAACACCCAGGCCCGGCCACGCTTCTACTTTGCCGACCAGATTATCCCATCCAGCGGCGAAAACCAGACGCTGGCGGCGCTGCCCAGCCTCAGCGCTGATGGGCGCGACGCGATCATCGAAGGGGCCACGCCTGCGGCCAGCCCAACCACCTCCGACGCCGGAACCATTCACGCTGTGACGGACCAGCCGGGCGAGATTACGCTGCATACGCAGACCGATACAGCGCGCTGGCTGGTGATCGATGAAGGCTACGATGCGGGCTGGCAGGCCGATATAGACGGGGCCAGCACATCTGTCCATCCAGCCAACGAGATGTTTCAGGCCGTTTATGTTCCGGCGGGCGCGCATACTATCCATCTGGTCTATCGCCCGGTGGCGTTTGTGCCTGGCGCGCTGCTCTCGGGGCTGGCGCTGCTCGTGGTGCTGGGCCTGCTCGTCGCAGACGCAGTGCTGCGCCGCCGCGCCGCCGCGCATATCCCTGCTGAGCGAGAGGCAGCGCCAGTTCCTGCTTAGGAGTGATACCGAGTCTCCCATGGGATGCCAAGCATGAGGATTGCGCTTCTACGCGCTTTTAGACCAGCAACGTCGCTCTGGATGCTCATGCTGCTGGCGCTGGCGCTGCGGGTGGTTGTTGTCGCGCTCACCAGCGGCGCGGGCTATGACATCATGTCCTATGCCATCCAGGCGCAGAGCGTGCTGACGCACCACAACATCTATGCCTTCACGGACCGCTATCCCTACCCGCCGGTGTGGGTCTGGCTGGTAGCGCTGGCGCAATGGGTGGCGAATAGCACCGGCCTCTCATTCGACGGACTGGTGCGCTTTCCCGGCATGGTGGGCGATGTGGGCATCGTGGCCCTGCTGTATCGCCGCAAAGGCAATCTGGCCGCGCTGTTTTACGCGGCGAATCCCGTTGCGATCTTGATTACGGCAGGGCATGGGCAGTTCGATGGATTGGTGATGGCGCTGGTCGTGGCTGCCTGGGCACTGTGGGAGAACGAGCGGCGGCACATGGCGTGGGCAGCGCTGGCGCTGGGTGGAGCTATCGCGCTCAAAGGCTATCCGGTGCTTTTGCTGCCCGGCTTGCTGATTGGCGCTGAGTCACACCAGCGCCGCGCACTGCTCATTGGCCTGGCGTTCACGCCGCTGCTCGTCTCAATGCTCGTCTACAGCGCGTTCTTTGGCCTGGAGCCAGCGATGATCACGCACGTGTTGGGCTATCAAAGCCCCGCAATCTTCGGTTGGGGATTGTATCTCAACAAGCCGTTCCCGCAACTCGCGCTGCTGCTTGGAGGGCCAGCCCGCGTCGCCGTCTTGCTTTTTCCGGTGCTGCTGGCGCTGCGTAAACCGCACTGGCCGTTAGCATCCCACTGGCTGGCAACCTTCCTGGGGTTCTATGTGCTTGCGCCTGGCCTCTCACCGCAATACTTGCTCTGGGTATTACCGCTGCTGGCGGCGGTCGACCTCAACAAAGGATTGCTCTATACCGCTTTTGCGACGCTCGCGCTCATGGTGGCCTATCTGAAGAATTTTCCGTCAGCCGTTCCCGGCGGGCCGGAACTGGCCGCAGCCATCCCCGCCGATGTCTTGTACGTGGGACAGCGCGTCGTCAACCTCATCTGGTTGCTAGCCTGCCTCTGGCTGTTGTGGAGCATGTTCCTTAGAACGCCTCACAAAACCTGGAGAGCGGAGCAGCCGTTGCTGGCAGCGCCGCCGCGTCTTTCGGCGAACCGTTTGGCCGCCAGGGACGGCGGCGCTGCCAGCGGGGACGCCGACCTTGCTGTATTCAAGGAGACGGCACCTGATAGACGTGAAAGTTCTGATAGCTCCAGACCTGAATCAGCGAATCAGCCAGAAACTGACGAAAACCGGGCAGAAAGCCAGCCAGATAGTAATTCCCATATCCCTTGATGACAAAGTTCAAGGTCTTCTCTTCATAGACCAGGTAGCGAAAGTGGTCCTGGCGCAGCAGCGCCACGATGCCCGCTGGCGTGTGGCCTTCGGTTTCCAGATAGGGAATCCAGTCTTCGCCTGAATCAGCCACATAATCGAACCCGGGGAGGAAATAGGCGAGGCCCGCCTGGCCCACGATCAAGAGCCTGGCATCGTGCGGCACGTGCTGCTCGATATAGTCCGCCGTGGGAAAAGCGCTGCTTTCCAGCAGCACGCGCTCTTCCCACTGGCGCAGCGAGACATTGCCCACCATAACCGAGAGCGAATTGACATAGGCCCAGGCAGGCGCGGTGAACACCACCGCCAGCACCGCTGCCAGCACCACCGCTACCAATGAGAGCTTCTGTATGGCTGGCGCCAGCAGACGCAAAAAGGGCCGCTGCCAGCGCACTTGAGTGGTACGCGCCAACAGCACGGCAGTAGGGACCGACAGCATCAGCAGCCAGGGCAGGGTATAACGCCCCACCGCCGCGCCGGAGAGCAGCCAGGCAAGATAGCCGCCTGAGGCCACAACGAGCCAGGGCCACCCCCATTCGTCGCGCGGGGCCTTTTCAGCCAGAGAGGCAGACCGTTGCCTGCGCCTGCGCACTCGCACCACCGCCCAGATGAGTGGGATGAGCACTACCAGCGGATACAGGAAATTGGGAGGCACAGCCGTTGGCTCATCCGTTTGCCAGGCCCCATTATAGAGGGCGAAGAACCCGGTCAGCAGTCGCTTCCAGGCCGGGCCTTGTGGCCCAAAATGGGCAAAGGTCACCACCCCAACCTCGGTGCGCGCGGCGTCCCACTCTGGCCCACCCCAGACCAGAGGATAAATCGGATTGCCGAAGAAGGCCCAATCCCTCAGCAGCCAGGGCAACACCGCAAGCCCCGCAGCCAGGCCGCAAACGATGAGCGGTAGCAGAAGACCAGACCATAACGCAAGGAAGAAGCGTTTTCCCTGGCGACGCAGCGTTATCAGTTGGACGATGCCCACGCCGATCAAAAGTAGAGCGAGGCCAACCAGCGTTTGCCCCTCGGTATATTTCGCCCCCAGGCCGAAACCCGCAAAGAGGCCAGTCAGGCAGAGCAAAGCGAATCCTCCTGGCTGGTCCCGGTCCTCCAACCAGGCCAACAAGACCACCAGCGCGGCAACGGCATAATACGTCACTGCCAACTCGGCATAGCCGCTGATGAGCAGTCCGGCAAACAGATTGTTGCACACGCACAGCGCCAGCCCCAGCCAGGCCGCCAGGGAGCCAAAGCGGCGGGCCAGAAACCCAACAATCAAGAGCATCGCCAGCAGCCCAAAGGTGGCCTGGATGTAGGCCGCAGCCACGGGCGACTCGCACGCGAGCGCCAGCGTATTCAGCATCTCGGAATTGAAAGGGAAATTCGCGTGCGCCCAGCCAGGAAGGGCATAAATGGCATGATGCAGGAGATAGAGTTCAGGCACAGCCCAGTGATATTGATAGTCATCATAGCTGTGTGGCGCAACGGGCATCGTCAGCGCCTGAGTAGCGAGCAGCAGCAGTTCGATCACCACCAGCACCACCAGCGTGCGCAAAAACCACCCCTGCGGCACCCGCGCCCGCAGCCAGCGAACAGGCGGGTCAGAGGTCAACACGCACCAGACACGCCAGGCATCGCGCCAGCAGATCGCCAACACCAGCGCCAGACCGGCTATCAGCAGCCAGCCATAGAGCAGGTGCGCCAGCCCGATTGCCAGCACCGCCAGGCTGAGTATGCCCCAGCCCAGGCCCATCGCCAGCGCGCCCCGTTCCAGCCGCGAGAAACTGCTCAGGCGGAACGGGCGCAGCGCGCGCTTGCCCAGGACAAAGCCAACCAGCGCAACCAGACTGAAGACGCCAAAGGCGAAGACATCATCCAGCAGCGCCAGCCGGTGGGGCGTCTTGGGTTGGGGGACATAGATCGCATAGTGATAGAATGTTGCCACCGCTAGCAGGATGACAAAGCCAGCCAACGCCAGCAGCGAGCGCCGTCGTTGCCTGCCACGCTGCTCAGGGCTATCGCTCAGGCGCGGCGGCTGCGCTCGCTCTCCAACGAGAGCGCCGCCTTCAGAAGCGGCAGACGCACTGGTCATCAGTTCCTCCACGAAATCGCCTCACCAGGCTCCCAGGCGGCGGGCGGGATATTGCTTGGCAGAGTGCTTTCCCATAGAAATCGATGCTGATGGACGGCTGGCCTGCTTTGCCTGGCTGATGCTGGCTTGCCAGAGCAGCCAGGCTTGCGCAGCGGCAAAGCAGACCAGCCCCACGGTGGGCAGTCCTATTACCAGAAGCTGCCAGGACGCCGGGCTGGCAATATGCACCTGAGAGAGCCAGATCGGCAGACGGATGGCAGCCCAGCCAGGGCCAGCTTCCAGAAACAAACCGCTCACCGCCAGCGCCCACCACCAGCGCGGCGGCCTGGATAGCTGGCGCAGGGCCAGCAGCATGGCGGCGCAGGGCAACAGCAAAGTAATCAGCATCCAGTACCAGGTAATGGGAAATGCCAGGAGCAAGGCTGTCACCAGTAATCCCTGGCTGAGCAGTTCGACTGCCTCGGATGGTCCGTGTCGATGACACCTCCAGAGGAGGGCCAGCACTCCGGCCAACAACAGCACGGCAAGACCCTCCGCCAGCAGCATCGCTTCCGTCACGCTCAACCCTGGCAGCAAGGGCGGCACCTGCGGGATACCCGTCCACAAGCGCGCCACCGTGCCAACCAGCGAGACATTGGCATCCGAGGGCGCAGCCAGCGTTTCATTGAGCCGCACCGGTCCCAGATACGCGGCATAAGCCGCTGGCCCAACGACCACCAGCGCCAGCAGCGCGCCGCACGCCAGCGTTACGCCGCCAACCAGCGCTGCCCGCCAACGACGCTCTATGAACGGCAGCAGCAGCAAGGCCGCGGGCCAGAGCTTGAGCAGACCCGCCATCCCTAGCAGCCAGCCCGACCAACCATCGCGCTTTCGCCGCGCCAGGAGCCACGCAACCAGGACAAGCAGGGTCAGCAGTTGCTCGAAATTAAGAAACGTTTCGGAAAAGAGAAACGGCAGCCAGAGCACACTTCCCAACATGAACAAAGCTGCGCCGCGCAGCGAATACCAGCCCAGTTCTTTGAGCAAGAGCGCGCCCGTGACCAGATAGGCCGCCAGCGCGCACACTCCCCAGATCAAGGTTGCCTGGCTCATCGGCAGCAGCGCAAAGGGCAGCAGCAGCAGCACTGACGAGGGCGGATGCGTGTCGTACTCGTGCAAGCCATTGGGAAATGAAGCCGCGCCAGCCGAACAATGCAGGGGGATATAGGGTTGTAAGCCCTGCAACACGCGCTGCGCCGAAACATAATCGGTGCAGAAATCGGTTGGCCCCTGGCTGACTATCAGCACCTGCGCCACGGCAAAGACCAGACCCAGGCCCAGGAGGATGCCCCAGCCAGCCCGACCCAACATCCAGAGCGGGCGCAGGCGCGCGCGCGCCTGGGTCGGCGCGGCGGGCGCCGCGCTGTCTTCTGGAGCAGGCTGGGAAATACCTGCCGCCTGATCTTGCAGATGGACAGAGGGTGTTTCCATCACGCGCCTCCGCAGCGCCAGCACAAAAATGCGCCGCGCTTTGAGCAGAAAGTCAGCCGCTGTGCTGGCTGATCGATCTATCGACGGGCTGGAGTATAGCAAAGCGGTGCGGAAAACTCAAGGCCAGAGCGCGCCTGGCCGCTGGGCAGCAGCCCACTGGGTGGCTGGATTTCCGCTGCTGCAATTCCTCTGCTGCGCATTCGTCCAAATAGGCCCTCTGGGGGCTTGATTCACGCGACCAGATAGAGTATCCTACCTGTGCCTCATCAGGGGCTATCAATCTGGCTCATCAGATGCTCAAATACACTTTGTGCTGACAGGGGGGAGCGTTAATGGACCCGACAACGCATATCCGGGCTGTGACACCAGCAAAGATTTTAGAGCAGGCGGATGCCTTTGCGCGGTCGATGGCACTGCGCGCAGCCATCGAACTAGAAATCTGCGACGCGCTCGATGAAGGACTCAATACGGCGCAAAAGCTGGCGCAGAATACCAAAACCTCAGTGCGAGGCATGGAGATTTTGCTCGACGCCCTGGTGGCGATGGAACTGCTGACCAAACGCGGCGAAACCTATTCCCTGACCCAAGAGTCGGCAACATATCTGGTGCAGAGCAAGCCAACCTATTTGGGCGAACTGGTGGAACAGCGGGTACGCGATGTGGTGGCGCTGGAGCATCTGGCCGAGAGCGTGGCAAACGGCAAGCCCTGGGCGCAATGGGGAGTGCAGCACGGCGGCATCGAAAATTACTTTGCCGACATGGTGCCTGGACTCTTCGTCCTCAACGAGCCGGACGCACGCAAAGTGGCGCGGCAACTCTTCCGTGGGCAGATTGGTAACTCCGCGCGCATTCTGGACCTGGGCGCAGGTTCTGGCGTGTGGGGCATCGCCCTGGCCCAGCAAAACGCGCTGGCGACGGTGGTCGCGCTGGACACAGCAGATGTGTTAGAGGTCACGCGCCAGTTTGTGGAGGGCCACAAGCTGGAGTCGCAGTTTGAATATGCTGAAGGCGACCTGCTGACCGCCGACTTTGGCGAGGCCGAATACGATATTGTCGTGCTGGGCCAGGTCTGCTATATGTTCAGCCCGGAACAAAATCAAGCCCTGTTCCGCCGCATCGCTCGCGCCCTCAAGTCGGGCGGGCGGGTTCTCATCACCAGCACCCCCATTGATGATGCTCGCACCAGCACACCAGACACGATGGTGAGCGATCTGGTGCTGCTGCTGAGCACCGAAGGCGGGCGCAGCCATACCTTTTCGGAATATCGGGCCTGGCTCTCTACGGCTGGCTTCAAATCGATTGAACAGATGGACTTGCCGAACCGCATGACCATTATCGCCGCGCGATAAGCCTGCTCATCCCGGCAAAAACCAGATAAGCTCATCGGCATACGGCTGATAGCCCAGCGCCAGCGCCACCTTCTGCGAAGCCTCGTTGGTGGCGCTGTGCACATACAGGGGCACGCGCCCGGCGGCCAGGATGGCCTCCGTGGCGGCTGTCACCACCGTTTTTGCCAGCCCGCGCCCGCGAAGTGCCTCCGCTTCGGTGCGCACCCCAATCTCCGAAACGTACCGCGACTCATCGCGCACCCCGGCCCGCGAAAGAATCTGCGACCGCGCATCGCAGAGCGCGTAGATGCCCCGGCCATAGCGGCTTAACAGCGCCAGATTGGCAAGGTTATGCTCATCCAGACGCCGGACATGAGCGCGCTCTGGTCCCTGAAAAGGCTTGAAGGTCTCCGGCGAGACGAAACGAGCGATAATCAGCAATCCGCCGGGCGAGATCGAAGCTCCCGGAAACTCGGCATACACCAGGCGAGTAAGCTGTTCCAGTGTAGCCGCTTCAAAGAGGCGCTCCACCGTCAGCCCTGGCAGAAAGCGCCACAGCGGCTCCAGCAATTGGGGATGAGCGACCACCACGCAGGGGCGCAGCCCATTGGCAGGGGTTGGCGCGTGAACAATCAAAGCGGCGTTGCGGAACAGCGACGTGGATGATGGCCGATGCTCAAGTGGCAGCAGATCGATGCCGGATTTCCCGAAAACTTCCAGCGGCACGCCCAGCGTTTCGGCGTAATAGGCATCCAACCGTTGTCTGGCCTCTCCCTCAGTCATACCAGCCTCACGCTTGCAGGATGAGCGTCAACGCCTCCGCGTCGCACGGCTCGGCGCAGCAAAAGAGATACGCCCGGCGGGCTGTTCCCCAGGGCAAGGTCGGACCATCGCCCGCGACAAACTGCGCCAGCAGATACATCTGCCCGCCGCACCAGCGGCATTCGGGCCAATAGCTCGCGCCGAGCCAATGCGGATAGCCTCCAAGCTGGCTCTGAGCCGCCTGCTCCTGACGGCGCACCACCTCTAACTCAGCCAGATGATAGCCAACATGCAGATCATCGAGCGCGTGGGGGGCAATCGCGGTCAACTCATCGGCCACATCCTGCCAGGCGGGAACATCCAGCATCGGCGTCCCCAGGGCGCGAAACGCTGGCAGCCTGGCCTGGGCAGGCAGAACAGCCGGAGGCTCCAGCGGCGCGAGCGGCTGGTCGCGCAGGCGAAAGAGACGCAGTCGGCAGCTATCTCCGCCGGGCCGTTCGATGAGCGAGGCATGCTCGCGCTCCTGACACGCCCAACAGCAGAAGACCAGGCAGAGGTCGTAAACGCCGGGCCGCCAGTGGCCGCCGCCATCCAGGCGCATCTGGCAGACAAAAGCCAGTGGGTCGCCGCAGCTATCGCACACCGGCCACGCCTCGCCGGTCGGCCACCAGGGACGCCCACCAAAGCCAGACCCGGGCGTATCAAACGAGTGCTCGCCCCGCTCCAGCCGCAGGCACAGGCGCGTGCGGGCAATGTGCTGAAGCTGCTGGGTCAGCGCGTGTTGCAGCGCGGTTGCATCCATCATGAGGCTGATCTTTCTGCCTGCGGCATCTCTGCGAGGGGCAGCATCACGGTAAACCGACTGCCCTTGCCCTCTTCGGACGTTGCCCAGATTTGGCCGTGGTGCCGCTCGATGATTTCTTTACAGATGGCTAGCCCCAACCCCAGGCCACGCTGCGGGCCGCTGCGGGCGGTACTCGCTCGGAAAAAGCGATCAAAGATTAGGGAGAGTTCATCCTGGGGAATACCCACTCCTTCATCCTCGACGGTCAGCAGCGCTTTCTGCGCCTGGCAGGCAAGCGTCAGATACACCGGGCGGTCAGCGTCCGAATACTTCACCGCATTATTCAGCAGATTGCTGAGCACCTGGGCCAGCCGCTCAGCATCAGCCCGGATAAAGACTGGCGCGTCTCTCAAAGAGACCTCAATCCGACGCCCGCTGGTCATCTCTTGCTCTTCCGCTGCCTGACGACAAAGCGCGGCCAGGTCGCAGGTCTCCAGGCGCAATTCCAGCTTGCCAGCCTGAATCCGGCTGACATCCAGCAAGTCATTGACAAGATTCGTGAGCTTATCGGTCTGCTGGTTGATCTTGAGCAGCATCTCCTGGGTGACAGCCAGGTTCGGCGAGACGCCAGAAACTTTTCCCAGGCGTCTCTGTGCCAATTGAGCATAGCCTTTGATGGCTGAAATGGGGGTCTTCAGTTCGTGCGAAGCCAGCGAAAGAAACTGATCTTTTAGCTTCCCCGCTTCCTCCAGTGCCGCCGTGCGCTCGGTTGCCAGTCGCTCTGCCGTGCGGGCGCGCCTGCGCGCGCTCTCACGCTGCGAGGTGAGCAAGCTCAAAATCAGGCTGGCGACAATAAACGGCACAAAATCTTCCAGGTCGCTCAAGCGATCAAGCCGACTTACCGGTGATACTATGAAATAGTCCAGGGCCACCGTACTCAGCAGGGTAGCGAAAATCGCCGGACCTGCCCCCCACACAAGCGCAATGATGAACACCAGCAGAATCATCAAAGCGCCTGCAAAGAAATGTGGCTCTGGCTCCAGGATTTGGAAGAACTGTAAGGCCAGAAAGGTAATAACCGTAACGAGCACGATTGTGATGGGATAGCCTATTCCCCGCCGATGCCACCACTGGAGGGGCGAGAGATCATCCTGGCGCAGAATGCGGCGAGACAGAATCCCTGGAGCCAGCCTGGGATGGCGCATCTCAAAAGGGCGATGTTCTTCAAGAGACTCCGGAGAAGTCTCTGTCGGAGGCTTAGGCGCTGATGCTGACATACGTTCTGGCTTCTCTAGCAGAATAGGGATACCTCGTCTTCGTGATGATACGGATAGATGGTACCATGTCCTGAGTCTGGGCGCAACCGACAAGAGGCTGAAAACCAGCCTGGCAGCATCACAAACACCTGCTGCTTGACGAGCGCAAGCGGAGATGGTATAGTATTTCTGGTAGAAGTCTGGATGAGCATTTGCCCCCGTAGCTCAGTGGATAGAGCACCGGCCTCCGGAGCCGGGCGCGCAGGTTCGATTCCTGTCGGGGGTACCACTCAAAGCCTGGTCAAAAGCCTGATAGCCTGTGCTATCGGGCTTTTTGTTTGGGACACAACGGGACAGGCTGCTTGAGCAGCCATACACATATGGGGAAAGGGAAAGTGGGGTGAGCGACCAGGGACTCGAACCCTGAACCCGCTGATTAAGAGTCAGCTGCTCTGCCAGTTGAGCTAGTCGCCCGCATCCGAGTGCCTAACAAGTATAGCACATTGCCGCCCCAGCAGTCAAGATGGTTGCATCTATGCCGCCTAGCTCTCGAGCCACCAGCCCGCGCTATCAGCCGTCAGCGCCAGCGCGCCAGTGGTGGCAACGCTCAGCGCGCGGATCGCTTCTGGAGGTGGCGACGTGGACGGGCTGGGGCTGCGCGTGGTGGCCGAAGCCGGAGTCACCACAATCAGTGTCGGATGAACCATCGGCAGCAGATCAACGAGCGCCGAGTCAGCGGCGGGCGATTCGCCGGGGCGCAGCGCCACCTGCACAATGTCGGCGCGCAGATCAGCGCCGCTGGCCGCCAGCGCAGTCAAGGTCGCTTCGGTCGTCTCGCCCAGCAAGAGAACGCTCAAACCTGGACTGATGAGCCGTAAGATCAACGCATTGGTGTCTTCATTCTGCGTATCCTGCGAGAGCACCGGCCCCGGCGAGAGCACCTGCAAGGCCACATCTGGCTCAAGCTGAATGGTCGCGCCCCGCCGAAGCTGACGATAGGAGATGCCGCGCTGGGCCAGTGTCGCGCGCCAGGAAGCATAGATGGCGCTGGGGTGCAGCATGCCTGCATCGCCAGCCAGCTTCACCTGATAATGGCCCAGCGCATCAAGCAGCCCCAGCAGATGCCCCTGCCTGGGATTCGTCAGCAAAGCCAGATCAATCGTGCGCTGCCAGAACGGGAGATACTGGCCCAACGTCTCTTCCAGCGCCGCCGGATCATCGCCACCATCCAGCAACACGACATGCCCGGCTGGCGTCTGAATGAGCATCGCCTGGCCGCCCGAGCCAACATCCAGCCAGGTAATATGCAGGCGGTTATCGGGAAGTGTGGCAAGCGTCGTCACGCTGGCAGCGACGATGAGAAAGACTGCGGCAGCCAGACGCCAGCGCGCCTGCACGCGCTGCCGGTGACGGCGCTGCGCCCGCGTCAAAAAGGGCTGATCGATGGCCTTGATACGTTTGGGCCGTGTCAAGAGCCACGCCACCAGGATGCCCAGGCCAATTTCATACAGCCAGGCCAGCCAGATATCCAGCGAGCCAATTGTTATGCTGGCAAACGGCAGCGCCGCTGAGCGCGCGATGATCTGATAGACCAGCCAGAGCAGCGGCCAGCACACCCACCCAATCGCCACGCCGACTATAGGAATGATCAAGCCCAGCACCCCAACAGCCAGGCCCATCAGCAAGAGCAGCCCTAAGAGCGGCACACAAAGCACATTCGTCAATGGAGCAACCAGCGAAAATTGGCCGAAGTTGATGATCTGGATGGGCAGCGTGGCAAGTTCGGCGGCCACGGTCACCGCCAACAGTTCAGCGCCCAGCCTTCCACCCGGCACCCGTGCAAGCGGGCGTGTGAGCCAGACCACAAGCAGCGGAGAGAAAGCGATGCCCAGCGTGCCCAGCAGCGAAAGCTGAAACCCCACATCCCACAGGACATACGGTGACCACAGGCTCATCAGCAACGCGGCAAACGCCAGGGCCGTATACAGGTTATAGGTGCGTCCAAAGCGCGGAGCCAGCACCAGCAGCGCGCCCATGATGCCCGCGCGCATGGCAGAAGGTTCGGCCCCACCCAGAAAGACATAGGCCAGGATGCCTGCCAGCAGCGGGGCCAGCGCCCAGCGGCGGCCCAGCAGCCGCGTGGCAAACGCCGCCAGCAGCCCGCTCAGCACCGTCACCTTAAAGCCGGAGGTGACGATCAGATGCACCGTCCCCGACCGTTGAAAGATGGCATACTGCGCGCGCAGCACGTTCGTCTTCAGCCCCAGCAGAATGCCGATCAAGAGCGAGGCCTCGGGTTCAGGCAGTGATCTGCTGATGGCCTGGGCCAATCCCTGGCGCAGATCAAAGAGCCAGGCCAGCAGTGGATTTCCCCCGCCGCGCTCCAGAATGGACAGGCGCGGAAAGCTCATGGCCGCGAAGGTGCCCGCTGGCGCATCCACCGGCTGCAAGGCTTTAGAGGCGCGGGGAGAGGGGGATATGGCAGGAATAGGACCGCCAACCACCGGCCCCAGCAGCCCGGTCAACTCGACGCTGTCGCCATAGTCCGGTGCGTAGAGGCTATTGGTGTTGAGCATGATGACTGCAATGGTGCCATGGACATCTTGCCAGGTATCGCCGTTATCCAGGCTCACGCTGCTGGCGTCCACTTCCAGCAGCGTGCTGCGATTGCGCAGATCAGGTTCGGCGCTGATCTCGCCGCGAACAACCACCGGCCCACGCCCGATAAACGCGCTTACCGCAGACACATCGCCCACCGGACTGGCAAGCGCCAGCCGGGCCGCGCCGAGCGCCACGCACAGCAGCAGCAGGAATCCTAAGGCCAGCCAGCGCGCCTGACGCCCCGGCAGGCCAACGCGGCGCACACAGAACGCGAGCGAGCCGCAAGCCCCGGCAACCAGCAGCAGCGCCCAGAGCGAGAGCGCGGCCTCGCTGCCCAGCAGTATGCCAGCAAGCCAGGCTGCCACCAGCGCCACCAGCAGCAAGCCGCGCAAATCGGGCAGGACCGCAATCGAAAACGGCTGCTGGCGCGGGCGCTCCGATTCGGGCAGCACGCTGGTGACGCGCGCCTCCGGTGTGCCGCGCGAGGACGGCACTGGACTGGTAGAGCGCTCTTGGCGGCGATTCTGGCCGTTCAGCATCAGTGTGCCCTACCAACTAAACAGTAATGAGGTCTTTTATTTTGTCATACGTCGTGCGGCTCATCACGTTGAGCAACTGCGTGATGGCTGTATAAGGGCCGTGCGCCTCGCGATAGGCCACAATCTTATTGCACGTGGTCAGGCTGATGGGCAGCAAGGTGTGCATATCCTCGGCGCTGGCCGTGTTGATATTGACTTTGCCGGGACCGCTCCCCCCTCCCCCGCCGAGGCCAGAGGGCAGCGGTTGGCCGACAGCGGGCACAAAGACCTCTTCGCCATCAGTCACCACTGCCGCCAGATTGACACGCGCCAGATCGGCATCTGGCTTGGGGCCACCAGCCGCTTGCAGCAGCGCGTCCACGCGATCACCGCTGTGCAGCGCATAAACGCCCGGATGCACCACCTCGCCCACGATATACGCCTGGATGTCGGCGGCGGGGCTTGCCGAGGAGACGTTCACGCTGGAGGACTGTGTAATGGTCGGCTGGGCCGAAGCAGCATCCGGCAGCCGAATGACCACCACCAGCAGGGCAACCAGACCCAGCATCAGCAGCGGCGCGACGATGCGAATCAATCGGCGCTGGCGCTCTGCTTGTCGACTGGACTTCGAGCGCTCCAGAGGCTGATCACCTCTGAGCGGCCTATCAAAGTAGGGTGGAGCGGCAGGAACGATGGTTCCTGGCACGGACTCAATGAATACCTCTCGCTCTTCCTCATCTTCTGGGTGGGATGGCCGTGTGCCATCTGCCTCACCCGGCCACCATGACCAATCATCGTCAGCAGAGAAATGCTTGCCCATGCCAGTTGACCCTCCCCAGTCTCAATCTCATGGCTGATTGTAGGGAGGGAGCGAGCAGGTGTCAAGAATATTAGGAAAGATTGGCTGGCTGGATTATCTCTTCTTCAACACGCACCTTGACAGCGCCCTCCAGGGCTGGACCGGTCAACAACAGCAGCACCAGCACCCCGGCCAGCACATAGACGCCTCCCTGAATATTGAGCACCGTCACCACACCAAGGTGGTCGCCCAGCGCCCCGGCAATCGTGGTCCCCAACAGCCCCAGCAAAGCGCCCGTCGTGAAAAAGGTACTGGAGACTCGCCCACGATACGCATCGGGCGTTGCCATCTGTTGCAGCGCATTGAACCCCGTCAGCATCGCAACTGCGGGCAGCCCAACCAGCACAAAGAGCGCAAAGGTCAGCAGAAAGACCGGGAAGAAGGCAGGCGAATTGAAGATCACCAGATCAATCAGCCCAAAAGCCACCGCGCACCATCCAATCCACCAACGCGAAACCAGACGGCTACCAATCCAGCCAATCAGCACACCACCAACGAGTGAGCCTATCGCCTGCGCGCTCATCAGCCAGCCGACCTGCGCCGCCCCTCCGTGCAGCACGCGGCTAACAAACACGATGAACAAGACGCCAATCACTCCTTCCCCCAGGCTGGTAATCGCCTGAAACGAGAACAGCACGCCAAGTACCCGCTCGCGCCGAATCAAACGCAAGCCATCCAGCCACTCGCGCATGATAGCTCGCCAGGAAATGCCTGTGATCTCTGCCCTGGCTGATATTTGCTGGCTGGTTGGCACGCGGATGAAAGCGATCAACAGGCCAGCTATCGCAAATGAGGCGGCATCCACGAGAATGATGCCCGGCAGCCCAAAGAATCCAGCCACCAGGCCACCTAGCGCAGGGCCAACCAGCCGAGCCAGGTTGTTACTGAGCGCACTCAGTGAATTGGCGGCTACCAACTGGTCCTGGCTCACCAGATTGGGCACCAGCGCATTTTCAGCAGGCACGAAGAATTGTTCAATGGAGGATTCAACAAAAGCCACAATGTAGACCAGCCACACGCGGTCAGCAGTGGTTACGAAGAGCAAGGGCAAGAGCCAGAGCGCAGACAGCGCATCGCCCACAACCATGATGCGCTGGCGGTTCCAGCGGTCCACAAAGACGCCAGCGAAGACACCAAAGAGCAGGTTCGGAAGGCGCGCGGCGATCATCATGACGCTGGTCGCCAGCACAGAATGGGTCAGCAGCAGGACGTAGATGGGCAGGCCAATCATCAGCACCCAGTCCCCAGTGAGCGAGATCAATCCGCCAGACCAGAGCAGGGCAAAGTTACGCTGGCGCAAGGTGGCAAACATTGAGCGGCTCCTTCTGGGCGCGCAGCATCCCGCGCTGCCCATATTTTTAATAGTATGATTGATTTATAACATAGCATATTTTAAAAAGTCAATATATTGATTATCTTTTTGAATATTGGCCTGGATATTTCTTCTTTCTTCGTAAAGCGAAGCGGGCACACAAAAACCCCACTGGCGCGAACGTTCGCGCCAGTGGGGCTATCAGGTACAATACGGTGCTTCACCTCAGCGCTTCGACCAACTCCCGCAGGAAGAGTTCGGCATCGGTGACCAGACCGGCAGCCTGACTCGTTCCCCGGTCAGCCACCTTGGTCACCACCGCAGGATTGATGTCTACCATCACTGTCTTGACCGTCGCGGGCAGGATGTTGCCGGTAGCGATGGCATGCAGCATCGAAGCAACCATAATCGCCATCTCCACGCCCCGCACCGCCCGGCGCATCTCGCGCTGCGCGGCCACCATATCGGTGATGACGCCTGGCATCGGGCCATCGTCGCGGATAGAGCCAGCCAGCACCAGATCGACACCATGCTGCATCGCCTCGTACGTCAAGCCCTCGCGAATCAGCCCAAGCTCGACGGCACGCTTCAGCGAGCCAGTCCGGCGCACCGAATTAATGGCGCGCAAATGATGGCGGTGACCGTGTTCCACCGCCTCGCCGCTCGCCAGATTCACGCCCAGCGACGTGCCGAACATCGCCGACTCGACATCGTGGGTGATGATCGCGTTGCCGCCGAAGATCACCTGGACATAGCCCAGGCGAATCAGTTCAGCCACATATTTACCAGCGCCGGTATGGATCACCGCTGGCCCAAGGACAAACAGAATCTTGCCGCCATGCTCGCGCGTCTCGCGCATCTGGCGCGCCACTTCCTGAATCGCCAGCACCTTGGTGCGCTCGGAACTCACCTCGCTCTGCATAAAGGCAAAGAACTCGCGGTGCCGCGCGCGCTCCAGAGGAATCACCTGGATGCCGCTGTGGCCCACCACCACCTCGTCACCCACCTGCACCTCGTGCATTGGGCAGCACAGCGCCCGCCCGCCCTGGCGATCAACCACAATCGCCACATCCATTTCGATACGCTCGACCTCTACCCAGCGGCCATTCAGGCGCACCTGCGTTGGCAGGTTGGTCGTCGAATAGAAATCATCGGGCAGCACTCCCGCCTGCTCCACGCGCTCGGTGCGCGCGTCTTGCTCGCGCACAATCGTCGCGCCAAGCTGCTGAAGCTCGGAAAGCAGCGCGCGCAGCACCTCCTCATCTGGCGCGATCACCTGCATGCGCGCATAGCTCGGCTCGTCCTTGCGGCGGCCAATGCGCATCTCCTCCACCTCGAAGTTGCCGCCAAGGTCCATAATCATATCCCAGACGCGCGGCAGAATCAGTGAATCGATAATATGCCCGCGTAGTTCGATTGTCTCAGTCGCCATAAGATGCCTCACATCCACTATAAAATAAAAGCGGCGGATAGGCTTTTGCAGCGCCCATCCGCCGTATATTCTCTCATCTCGTTGGCAGGTGCAAGCCCCGAAAGGAGCGCCAACCCTCGCCTGATCTCACTTCTTGATCTTCACGGCCTTGATGAAGTTTGCCGCCAGCGTATTGAACTCTTCGCTTTCATACGCCTCGATGTTGCCTTCGTCGCAAAGCCTGGCAATCACGGGGTCGATGGGAATCTGCGCCAGCAGGGGCGAGCCAGTGGTATACACCAGATCAGGGCCGTTGCTGGGGCCAAAGACCTCCATATGCTCGCCGTTGGGCATCGTCATATACGCCATATTCTCCACGACGCCGACGACCTGCCCTTTGAGCGTCTTGACCATGCTGATGCACTTTTTGACGATCATGGTCGCCAGCATCTGCGGCGAAGAGACGATGATGACGCCCTCAAGCGGAATCGCCTGCATTACCGTCATCGGCGCGTCCGACGTGCCCGGCGGCAGATCGATCAACAGATAGTCAAGCTGGCCCCAATCCACGTCGGTATAAAACTGCTTGATCGCGCTGGAAATCATCGGGCCGCGCCAGACCACCGGGTCGCTTTCTTTCTCCAGGAACATGTTCATCGACATGACCTTGATGCCCGTGCGCGAGCGCAGCGGGTCGATGCCGCCTGTCGCGCTCTTGTTCGGCTGCCCTTTGACGCCAAACATCTTGGCAATGCTGGGGCCGGTAATGTCGCCATCCTCGATGCCCACCTTGAAGCCCTGGCGCTGCAATGACACCGCCAGCAGCCCCGTCACCAGCGATTTGCCCACGCCGCCCTTGCCGCTCATAATCGCCACGATATGCTTGATCTTGCCGCCGGTATCGCCCGCCATCGGCAGGGGAATGCCCCGGCCTGTCGGCGCGCGTTTGGCCTCGGTCAGCACCGGCTGCCCATTGGCTGCGCGGTTCAAATCCTCCAGCAGCGCATCCACATTCAGGCGATGGGTGCGCGCGCCGCCAGCCACGCTTTCGCGCGAGCCAACATGACAGGCGCTGCACGGCAAGCCATGATTTTGAAAGACCCTTTGGGCCTGGGGATATTTTTGCACCACGTCATGAATAATCATATCCGCAGTGATGACTTCGGCCATAGATGCCTCCTGGCGACGCCCGCACAGCCCTGGCGCCGCACTCCATCTTCAAGAATCTTCTCAGACTGCTTTGTCGTAGCCCTGGCAGGCCAAACGAGTGAGAGCAGAGAACTGCCATACAGTCATCTTAATTCCGACTAATCTAGTCGCATTTATTATAGCACATGGCGGCTCGCCATTACCCGGTCCGCACAGGGCCAGCAGCTTCCTGCCCAAAGGTCATGAGGAAGATGCGCGCAAAAAAACCTTTCACACGGCTTTGAAGCCGGGCTGTACCTTTCTGCTAGCCCCCTGGAGGATACTTGCAATTTGGGATACAATGCTGGAGGATTCATAAAGAAAGCGCTATGCTTCCATAAAAGAAAGCAAAGGGTTGCGACGTAAAAGGAGACAGGAGCAATGGCAATTCGGCAAGTGGCGCTGGCTGGCCTCAGCCGCGAGCAATTGCTGGGGATGTATGAGGAAATGCTGCTCATTCGGCGCTTTGAAGAGAAAGCCGCTGAAGAGTACACAAAGAGCAAGATTGGTGGCTTCATGCACCTCTATATCGGCCAGGAGGCCCTGGGGGTGGGAGCCATCGCCACGCTGAACAAAGAAGATAAAGTCATCAGCCACTACCGTGAGCATGGGCAAGCCATCTCCAAGGGCGTGAGTCCCAGGGCCGTTATGGCAGAACTCTTTGGCCGCATCGATGGGTGCAGCAAAGGCAAGGGTGGCTCGATGCATATCCACGATGAGGATGTGGGCATGCTCGGTGGCTACGCCATTGTCGGCGCGCAGATTGTGCTGGCCTGCGGGCTGGCGTTCGCCGCGAAATACCAGAACCAGAATCATCTGATTATGACCTTCTTTGGCGATGGCGCGGTGGATGAAGGCGCGTTTCACGAAGGGCTGAATCTAGCCTCGCTCTGGAAGCTGCCCGTCGTCTATATCTGCGAAAATAACCAGTATTCCATGGGCATGGCGGTGCAGAAAGCCTGGAGCGTGTCCGACCTGAGCACGCGCGCTGCTGCTTACTCGATGCCCTATGAGAAAGTGGACGGCATGGACCTGATCGCCGTCTACGAAGCCTGCAAACGCGCCACCGAGCGCGCCCGCAGCGGCGAAGGCCCCACGCTGCTGGAGTGCAAGACCTACCGCTTCCGTGGACATTCTATGACAGACCCGGCCTACTATCGCACGCGCGACGAGGCCGAGCGCTGGCGCGCCTCGCAAGACCCGATCTCACTCTTCCTGGAGCGGCTGCGCGAGGGAAAACTCATTAAAGACGACGAACTCAAGGCCATTGAAGATCGCGTCGATGCAGTGGTGCAAGATGCCGTTGACTTTGCCGACGCCAGCCCTGAGCCTCCCATGGAAGAACTTTATACCGATATTATGATGGACGATGCCAATGCCATTTCCTGGCGCTATCCCAGGTAATACAGGGGCGAGCGCGCATAGGTAAGTAACCCTGTGCGGAAGGAGAAACAAGAGTGCGAACGATTACGTACCGCGACGCCCTGCGCGAAGCGATGCGCGAGGAAATGCGGCGCGATGAGCGGGTCTTTATTCTGGGGGAAGATGTGGCGGGCTATGGTGGCACCTACGCAGTGACCAAAGACCTGGATAAAGAGTTTGGCGAAAAGCGCGTGCTCGATACGCCGCTGGCCGAAGAAGTGATTGCCGCCACAGCGATTGGCGCGGCGATGGGCGGGCTGCGCCCCATCGCAGAGTTGATGACCATCAACTTTAGCCTGCTGGCAAGCGATCAGATTGTTAATACCGCCGCTAAAGCCCACTATATGTTTGGCGGCCAGACCCGGATTCCGATGGTGATTCGCATGCCTGGTGGCGGCGGCGCACAGCGCGGCGCGCAGCATTCGCAGTCCTTCGAGTCGTGGTACGCGCATGTGCCCGGCCTGAAGGTGGTCATGCCTGCCACGCCCTACGACGCCAAAGGTATGCTCAAATCGGCTATTCGGGATGATGACCCCATCCTGTTTATCGAGCATGAACTGCTCTACAACATCAAGGGCGAGGTGCCCGACGAGGACGAAGAATATCTGGTGCCGCTGGATCGCGGCATTGTGCGCCGCGAAGGCTCGGATGTCAGCCTGATTACCTTCTCGCGCATGGTGCATATCTGCCTGCAAGCGGCGGAGGAACTGGCAAAAGAGGGCATCGAGGCCGAGGTCGTCGATATGCGCTCCATCCGCCCGCTCGACCTCGATCTGGCATTGGATTCGATCAAGAAGACTAATCGCGCGGTCATTGTTGAAGAAGGCTGGAAGTATTACGGGACCGGCCAGGGCATTGCCTCGCTGATCTATGAATATGGCTTCGATTGGATGGACGCGCCAATTCAGCATGTCAGCGGCGCCGATGTGCCCATGCCCTATGCCAAGAATCTGGAGCGCGCCGCGCTGCCGGTCCGCAACGATGTCGTGCAGGCCGTTCGCAAGATCGTCCCGCAGAAGGCGAGGGTCTAGCGGAGACAAGCATCCCTTCCTGTTGGGAGCGCATCTCCGTTCTGGAGCACAGAAACAATATGAATAAAGTGACTATGCCCAAAATGGGCGATACCATGGAAGAGGGGAAAATCCTCAACTGGCTCAAAAAAGAAGGCGATACGGTCAACAAGGGCGACGCGCTCGCCGAGGTCGAGACCGATAAGGTTAATATCGAGGTGGAAGCCTTTGTCAGCGGCGTGCTGCGCAAAATCTTGATTCCAGAGGGTCAGAGCGCGCCCGTCGGAGCCGACATCGCTCTGGTGGGCGACGCCAATGAGCCGCTGGAGCAAGCTGCACCCAAAGCGCCTGCCCAGGCAGCCACGCCAGACCGCGCCAGCGCGCAGCCTGGCGCTGCGCCCGCGCCCATGCGCGAAGCGCCGCGAGTCAGCGGTGCCGAAGCGCCTGCCGGTGGCAACGGACGTGCCGCGCCTGCTCCCGCGCCACAGCCACAGCCGGTGGCGCAGGCCAGAGCAAGCGCCATCGAGGGCGAGCGTATCTTCATCAGCCCGATTGCCCGGCGCATTGCCGCCGAGCACAACCTGGACATCAGCCAGATTCAGGGCACCGGCCCCAATGGCCGCATCATCCGCGACGATGTGGAAACCGCCTTGCGCCAGCCGCAGGCCACGCCCGCGCCAACCTTCGCGCCTGCCCCCGCGATTGCGGCGGCGCAGCCTGGCGAGGATGTGACCGTGGTGCCGCTGACGCAGATGCGCAAGACAATTGCGCGCCGGCTCTCTGCGAGCATGCAGCAAGCGCCGCACTTCTACGTCACGATGGCGATTGACATGACCAAGGCAACAGCGCTGCGCAACCAGATCAACGACTTTACCCAGACCGAAAAAGAGCCGATCAAGATCAGCTTCAACGATCTGGTCACCAAAGCCGTAGCCCTGGCGCTGGTGCGTATGCCGGAGATCAACGTCTCCTTCGATGGCGAAAACCTGCTCTTCAAGCAGCACATCAACATCGGCCTGGCCGTGGCGCTGGAACAAGGCTTGATTGTGCCCGTCGTGCGCGATGCTGATCGCAAGGGCATTCTGGAGATTGCCCGCGAGTCGCGCAGGCTGATCGACGCCGCTCATAACAACAAGCTCAAGCCGGAAGATTTCCAGGGTGGCACCTTCTCGATCAGCAACATGGGCATGTATGGCGTCGAGGAATTCACCGCCGTCATCAATCCGCCCGAATCGGCCATTCTGGCCGTCGGCGCGATCACTCCCACGCCCGTAGTCATCGATGGGCAGGTCGTCGTGCGTGACCGCATGAAGGTCACTGTCTCCATCGATCACCGCGCCATCGATGGCGCAACTGCGGCGCGCTTCCTTCAGGAAGTCAAGCGCCTGCTAGAAGAGCCGATGGGCATGCTGGTCTAGCGCCAACCAGACCCATTGATGCTGATGGAGACGAGCGCCGCTCCCGCTGTAGCAGCGGGAGCGGCGCTCGTCTCCATCAGGCAAAATGTGACATGCGCCGCATTCCGCCCGAGCCTGACCATGGTATAATCGGCACACAAAAAGCTGGCATGATTACAAGGAGAGGCTGGTCGCCGCGCGGATGAACGTCTTACGAAAATGGCTCAAGCGTATTGATAGCAGGATGCTTTGGAACGTGCTCGCAGGCTTTCTCCCAGGGGTGCTGGTTGGCGTCGGGCTGTTGTTTTTCGGGCTGATCTTGCTGGCACCTGAGCCAAACGTGCCGCCGCCGCATGAAGACAACTCTCCGGGTGATGTAGCCATCCAGTTATCACAGGACTTTCTCAGCGCCACCGCGTCGCAAAACCTGAACGGCTTTGGCATCCCCACACCGTTTGGCACCCTCCCGCTGGGAAATGTGCGCGCGCAGCCACAAAGCGGTGACCAGCTTTCGTTCATCGGCGATGTTGGTTTTCCGGTGACCGGCGCGCGCCAGGTGCTGGTGGTCACACACCCCTGCATTGACACCAATGATCACCCCGAGTTGGTCGTGACCCGTGTCTTGCTGGGAGCCCAGCCCATCACAAATCTGGTGGGACAATCCATTCAGGACAGAATCAATAATTCCTTCAAAAGTTATAATCTGAGCATCCCTCACGAGCATCTTTCACAGCTTTACACCACACCCAACGCGCTGGTCTTGATCTACAGCAGCAGCGGCAGCGGCGGGCAACCGGCATGCTGAATCGCTGAACACATGGCAGGTTCGGGGTATCGCGCGCCACAAATTCGCTCTATAATCAAAGAAAAGGCAGAAGTTTCTGCCCTCGCTTCTTAATGAGTGGAAGACAGGCGCAGCCATGGAACCGAAAATGATCTTGATCGATGGCTATAACGTCATCAAAAATACTCCTGACCTGCTGGCGGTGGAGCGCCATAGTCTGGCCGCCGCCCGCGACGCGCTGGTGCGAAAACTGATCGCCAAATACCGCCATACACCCCATCAGGTGGTCGTGGTCTTCGACGCCCAGCAGCCTCGCCAGACGGAAGAGCATGTCCAGCGTATCAAGCTGATCTATACCTGCCAGGGCGAGAGCGCCGACGCGGTGATTGCCCACATGGCGCGCGAGCGGACCAGCCAGCATCAAACGGTGGTGGTCGCCAGCAACGATCAAGAGGTGCGCAGCGCGGTTGTGAGCGCGGGTGGTCAGGCAGCCAGCAGTGCCGACCTGGCGACGCACCTGAACGCGCCGCCGCGCCTGTTGGCCCAGCGCGCGCGCTATCGCCAGGAGGTACAGCAGCGGCTGGAGTCCAAAGAGCAGGAGTACGACCCCTCGCAGCGCTTGAAAGGCAATCCGCGTCGCCCCAAGAAGCAGCGACGCGGCCCAGCGCCTCAATCGCCCTTCTAACCCGCCTTCAAGCTTACAGGTGTGAAAAACTTCACCCTGCTGGGGTGAAATAAGAGACAGTAATTTTCGTTTGCCGCAGCCTATACTGGGTGGAGAGGATGGCGCAGGATGCCAACAGCGAGCGCTTCCTCTTTAGAACGGGGGAGCGCTGCGATGGATGTTCTCACTGCTGTCTTGATCTGGCTGGCCTGCCATTTTATTGGGGATTTTGCCTTTCAATCCGGCTGGATGTCGGAAAACAAAGGCAAAAGTTGGGAGGTCAATGCCTACCACGCGGCCACGTACACCGCCGTCTTCGTGCTGTTTGCCAGAGCAACACCCGCCGCCATTGCGCTCATCTTCCTGACGCACTTTTGCATCGACCCTCTCAAAACGCGCTATCACCTCATCAAGCCCATCTGGGTCGATCAAGCGCTGCATTTCATCGTCATCTTCGCATTGCTGGCGCTGCAATTTGCCTTCCCCAACTCGATCTTTGGTCTGCACGACGCGCTGCCTGGCCTGCTCTTCAGCCGATAGCCCTCTATCCCGTACACTTCATACGCTTTATACACTTTTGCGATACACTTTTGCGCGAGCGCAGAGCGGTTGACATCTCAGGTCAAACTCAGGTATGCTCTTGTCAGAGCTAAGAGAAGCACATTTCCAGGTTCTTGTCTGAGAAGGTTGGCACATGGGGGGTATGGTCGTCGTGAAATTCATGCGCAAGTACGGTTTCCGTACCCGCTGCTGTGGGCATTGCATGGCCTCGGCTTCTCGCCCACGGCCATGCTGTGCCTTTTTTCAAGCCCAGGAGGCAAGGTTAACCTCTCTTTAGAGATGCTCGGAAATGAGGCCGTGGGTGATGAAGTAATCGCCCACGGCCTTTGTGCTTCTCTGGCCCAACCAGGAAAACGTGAGGCGAGCGTGCCAACTGCCTGCCCACGATTTCTTTCTCTGGCTGGCTCGTTCGGCGCGTTCCCTCACCATACAGCGCGACAACCGCGCGAAAGGAACGAGCATATGGAACAGCCACAAGAGCAGCAAGCATCCATACCCAGCGCCGCACGCCCGATCATCAACATCATCGGAGACAAAGTGGCGCTTGGTCCCTGGAGCCGAGACCTGGTGCCCCTCTATCATCGTTGGATGAACGACTTTGCTGTCCTGCGCACTCTTCGTATTCCACGGCCTTCGACGCTTCAAGAGACCGAAAGGTATTATGAGACCTGGATCGAGGAGGAACGCCAGCGCACCGCCGCCTACTTCGCCATCTATGTTCGAGAAATCTTGCAGCCCATTGGCATCGTTGATCTGGGGAATATCAATTACCGCGACAGCAGCGCGGATTTCGGCATCGAGATCGGCGAAGCCGACTATCGGGGACGCGGCTATGGCACCGAAGCCACGCGCCTGATTCTTGATTACGCCTTCACAGCGCTGGGACTGCACAGCGTTGCGCTGGAGACCTGGGAATATAATCTGGCTGCCAGACGCGCCTATGCCAAAGCGGGTTTTCAAGAAGTGGGCAGACGACGCCAGGCCAAGTTCTTTGCAGGGAAGTTGTGGGATATTATCTACATGGATTGTCTATCCACGGAGTTTATCAGCCCTGTGCTGAGCAAGATGCTGGTGCCCGATGCGCCGCGCCAGACAACGGTGCAGGAGCAAACCGAATAGAGGGTTTTCAGCCGCTCGTTGGGGCAGCCCCAACGAGCGGCTGAAGCGCTATGCTTGCTCTGCCTCGGTGTTGCCCGCGAAGCCTGGCTCTGGCAGGCAGAAGAACGGCGAGCATAATTCTTTAATGGTCAACGTCGAGACGGTTTTGCTTGCCAGATCAACGACGCGGATGGCGTGGTTGTTGGTGTCGGCGATAAAGAGGCACTGCCCCGCGAAGCTCAGGCCGCCCGGCTCATAGAAGCGCGGCTGCTCACCATCATCCTTCCCCGGCTTGCCATCGCCCAGGAAGCTGCTGGCCCGGCGCGTTTCGGGGTCCACGGTCCTGATTTTGTGGTTGTAGGTGTCGGCGACGTACACCGTGCCATCATGGGCGGCCACCCCCAGCGGATGCTGGAAGCGCGCCAGATCGCCCAGACCATCCACATCACCAAACTGGAACAAATCACCGCCCGCGATGGTGGTTACCTTGATCTCGTCGCCCAGCGTCACGCGGCGGATGCTGCTGATCTCGCTGTCGGCGACGTACAATACGTTCCCATCCGTCGCCAGGCCGCTTGGCTGAGCGAAGGCGGCGCGCCTGCCCACGTCATCGATGCGCGCCTCGCGTCCGCTTCCGGCAACATGGCGCAGTTCGTCTTTGGCAGGATCATACAGCCAGAGCATATGACATCCCGCCATCGCAATGTAGAGCAGGTCATCCACAAAGCACACATCCCAGGGCGAGTTGAGCGGCTGCTCGCGCGCCGGAGCCGTCAGATTCGGCCCAATTCCCTGTTCGCCTGTGCCCGCCACGGTGCTGACGGTGCGCGCCTTCAGGTCCAGCCGCCGCAGCAGGTGATTGTCGGTGTCGGCCACGTAGAGCCAATCGTGTTCAGCATCCAACGCCAGCCCCTGCGGATTGTGGAACGTCGCCTCCTCGAAGGAACCATCATCAGCGCCCGCCGTGCCGGTGCCAATCGTCTCCAGCAGCGCGCCATCCGGCGTGGCGATAACGACGCGATGATGCCCGCTGTCGCTGATAAAGAGGCGCTTGCTCGCCTCGTCGGCCAGCACCTTACCAGGATAGGACAGCGGCGTATCGATGATCGTGTCGCTTTCCAGGTGGACGGGCAGCGGTGTCTCGTTGAGCATTCCGGCCACCGAATAGGCGTTCAGCGCCGCGTCAATCACGGTATCTAGCTGCTCACGGTGGCCCTCGCCAGAGACCGAACCAAGCAGATAGCCTGAGGGGTCCACCAGCACCACCGTCGGCCAGCCGCGCACCGCGTAGGCGTTCCAGAGACGGTGATTGACATCGACCACCACCGGATGCGTAATGCCATAGCGCAGAATGGCGTTGCGGATGTTGTCGATGTCCTGCTCGTTTTCAAACTTGGCCGAATGCACGCCAATCACCACCAGCGGCTGACCAGCATACTTCTCTTCCAGATACTTGAGGTCCGGCAGGACATGCATGCAGTTGATGCAGCAGTAGGTCCAGAAATCCAGCAGCACCAGCTTGCCCTTGAGGTCGGCCAGCGTCAAGGGATGGTCGGTATTCAACCAGGCCGCGCCGTTCAGTTCGGGCGCGCGCACTGGCTCGCGTTCGATAGTTGCCATCGTCTCTTCTCACTTTCACAAGCGACAGGGTGCATGCAGCCACCGGAGCGCATGCGCTCCGGTGGCTGCATGCACCCTGTCATCGATTTATTTCGTCTGCCAGGCTGCGGCGGAGCGCTCGCGGCCATGCCGCGCAGCCACGATTTCAGCCATGATCGCCAGGGCCATCTCTTCGGGCGAAACCGCGCCAATATTCAGGCCAATGGGGCCATGAATACGCGCAAGCTGCTCATCGGTGATGCCCTGCTGGCGCAGGCGCTCGTTGCGTTCCTCGCCAGTCTTGCGGCTGCCTATCGCGCCAATGTAGCCCACATCGCTGTTGAGCAAGACACGCAGCGTCGGCTCGTCGAACTTGGGGTCGTGTGTCAGCACGGCGGCGGCGGTTGCCACATGTAGAGGAATCGTCTTGCCGAGCACTTCATCCGGCCATTCGCAGATGACCTCATCGGCGTGCGGGAAACGTTCGCGGGTGGCAAAGACGGCGCGCGCATCCACCACGATCACCCGATAACCCAGCGTTTTGCCAAAGGTCGTCAGCGGGATGGCGATGTGCCCAGCGCCCACAATGACCAGCTTGTGCGGCGGCGGAAAGGCTTCGATAAAGACCTCTGCCGTTTCACTTTGTGCCGGGTCGCTGGCTTCTGGCGCATAGGTGATCGTTTTGGCCGCGCCCTGCCAGATCATCGGGTGCGCATCCGCAGCCACCCGCGCATCAAGCGTCGCGTTCCCCAGCGTGCCCTGCGTTTCGCCATCCTGAAAGACCAGCAGCTTTGCGCCCGTCGTTCCAGCGCCGCCAAGCAGTGTGGCAAGCGCCACGGGGCGCTCCTGGGCTAAACTGGCTTTGAGGGTTTCATAGATTTCAGCCATCGGTTGTCTCTCCGATCAGCCTGCTACCAGTCCAACCGCTCCACAAACACTTTGATCTCGCCGCCGCAGGAAAGGCCAATCTTTTCCAGATTCTCCTCTTCGCTGATGCCGAAGGTCAACATCTGCGGCTTGCCGGTCCTGATGACCTCTTCAGCCGCCGTAATCACGGCTGGCTCGACACAGCCGCCGCTGACCGAGCCGCTGACCGAGCCGCGCTCGCTGACGGCCAGCTTGGAGCCTTCTTGACGCGGCGCAGAGCCAACTACGGTGGTCACGGTTGCCACGGCCACGCGCTCGCCCTGCGCGCGCCACTTTTCTACGTCGGGCAGAATGTCTTTCATGGGTGCCGCCTCCTCCTGATAAGAGTCTTGCGTGAGTCCCGAAACGTTACGGTACTATCGAACTTCTATCTGGCTGCCTGATTGGAGCGATATAGTTGGCTGCTTCCCCTCTTCCAGGCACAGGCTGTATTCACCAAAGGTGACTGTAAACATCCGGCGTCCTCACCGCCGCGCCTGGGCCGCCTGTCCCCGGCGGCTGGGGCGGCTATCGTCAATCTGTTCCAGCACTTTGCCCAGTTCCAGCAGGCTATCCAGGCTGTGGGCCGAAAGAAAATCATCGATGAACGGCAAAGCGGTTTTCATGCCAATTGTGACGGGTCGATAATCGGAGGAACCCAGCAGCGGATTCAGCCAGATCAGACGGTGGCTGCTGTGTTGCAGGCGATCCATCTCGGCTTTCAGCACTTCCGGCTCGCCGCGGTCCCAGCCGTCGCTGATGATCAACACCACCGCGCCATGTCCTAGCACGCGCCGCGCCCAGCGATAGTTGAAGTCGCGCAGGCATTCGCCAATGCGCGTGCCGCCCGACCAGTCTTGCACATTCTTGGAGACATCGCGCACGGCGTCGTCCACATCGCGCTTGCGAAGCTGGCGCGTGATGCGCGTCAGCCGCGTGCCAAAGACAAAGGCTTCGGTATTTTGCAAGCCGCTGGAGATGGTGTGAATGAAATGCAGCAGCAGGCGCGAATAGAGGCTCATCGAGCCGCTGATGTCGCAGATAATGACCAGGGGACGCGGCTTGCGCTTGATTCTGCGCCAGGTTAGCTCCATCAACTCGCCGCCATATTTCATGTTGCGGCGCACGATGCGCCGCAGGTCGGGATAGTCGCCTTTGCGCGCGGGAGCCTTGCGCCGCGTGGGGCGCTCGCCCAGATGCCAGCGCATCTCGGCCATCAGGCGTTTAGCCTCTTGCATTTCCTCCCAGCTATAGGACTCAAAGTCCTTGTGGCGCAGTTGTTCAATCGCGCTAAAAGCTGTACCCTGGGCCTCGTCGTCATCGTCGTCGTTGTCGTCGCTCTGCTCCACCTGGTCCGATGGGCGGCCCTGGCCTGGCTCACGCTGGGGCTGCATCAACTGGCGCGTCAGCCGCGCGGCCTGCGCCTCCAGTTCCTGGCGTTCGCGCGGCGGCAGACGCAAAGGGCTGCCACGGCGACCATCGTCGCTCTTGACAGAGGCATTATCGCCCAGCTTGCTCAGCCGGTGCTTCATCTGCCAGAAGTAGAAAAATGCCTGATCAAAGAGCGGCTCTTGCTCGTGGCGCGAGAGCAAGGTGCATTTGAGGGCATGATAGAAATCCTCGCGCTTCTTCACGTCGATCAAGGCAATCGTTTGCGAGGCTTCCACCATGCGACCTGGCCCAACGTCCAGGCCCATATCCCAGAGCAGCCGCCCAAACTCGACCAGCTTGCGCTGAAGCTGCTGGCCGCGCTCCAGATCATGTTCGGTGAGCAGCACATCGTCGTTTTCTGCCATCTGTTTGCTTCCGATCAAGCGCTGGCGTTGGCCGAGCCAAACTGCGCCTCCAGGCCACGCCAGACATCATCGCGCCAGGACGTATAGTTGTGTTCGCCGGAATATTCCCGATAGGTGACAGTATAACCCTTTGCCTGCAACAGAGCGCCCATCTGGCGGTTGACCGTCACCAGCCATTCCAACTGTCCGACATCCATCCAGATGGAGAGCGGCTTCACATCCTCTTGCCCAAGCGTCTCAAAAAGTGCGCCAGCAAAGTCTGCCACATGCGGATTGCCAAACGCTCCGGACTGGCTCAAGACGTGCCCGAACACTTCAGGAACGCGCAGGCCAGCATACAGCGCCATCAGCCCGCCCATCGACGCGCCCAGCACGCCATACGCGCCGGGGAATCTCTCGATGTCCACCAGATGCAGTTTTTCGCGCGCCAGCGGCAAGACATGGCGCAGCAAAAACGCAATCGTGTTGTCATTGCACCGATATTCTGCAATACGAGCCTGCCCGCCATGCGCCACCAACGCCAGCGCCAGCGGCCCAATGCGTCCCTGCGCGAAGAGGTTATCAACAATAGCGGTCAGCCGCGCCCGCCGCCGGTAATCCTGCCCATCGAAGACAACCAGCAGCGGCGCGGGGTCGCTGGTTGGCGGCTGGTAAAGCGCGACCTCGCGTTTGCCGCCTGCTATCAATTCCCCGCCTTCTACGCTGTGCCTGGTGAGCCTGCCACGCGGCGTGCCACGCTTCACATGGGTCAGCGGCGTGGGCACGGAATCAGGCATGCGAAAGAATTGATTCCACTTGCCCAGACCATTATCGACCAGGCGCGGGTTCCACACGTCGCGCGGATGTCTATCGCCATCGATATAGGTGTATTCGATATAGGCATCGCTGGGCAGCGTCACCCGCTGTATCCAGACCTCTGGCGCTATCTGTACCAGTTCAGTCGACTTCTCGTTCCCACGGCCCCAGCTATTGAAATCGCCGATGAGGCGCGGAGCGTGCGTGCCACGCCAGACGAAGGTCACGGTTTCGCCATCAATGAGCGGCGTCCCCTCGCGCTCGGCACGCTCCAGCAGCATCTCAACCGAAACGCTGGTCAGAGTCCTTGATATATCCGTTGTTACACCCGCCCCATCTCTACGCGCCCAACACTTTATGAATCAGCTTACTCAGGGCGTTGCCGTTATTGACCTTCTGAATGTCGTCCTGATATTTCAGCAGCGCGCCCAGCGTCTCGCGCACCGGGCCTTCCTGCAACTCCTGAACCTCCAGCGTCACCAGCGAACTGACCCAATCCAGCGTTTCGGCAATGCCCGGCGACTTGAACAGGTCCATCGCGCGCAGTTCTTTCACGAAGAGGCAGACCTGCCGCGCCAGCTTTTCGCTGGCTTCGGGCGCTTTCGCCAGCACAATCGCCAGTTCTTTTTCCAGTGTTGGATAGTCAATCCAATAGTACAGACAGCGGCGGCGCAGCGCGTCGTGAATCTCGCGCGTGCGGTTGGAGGTGATGATGACGACGGGCGGCTCCGGCGCGGTGAGTGTGCCGATTTCCGGCACCGTCACCTGAAAATCCGAAAGGATTTCCAGCAGAAACGCCTCGAACTCTTCGTCGCTGCGGTCAAGCTCGTCGATCAGCAGGACCGGCGCTTTCTCATTGGTGGGGTCAATCGCCTCCAGCAGCGGGCGGCGAATCAAAAACTCCGGACCAAAGATATCTTGCATGGCCGCGTCATTCTTCGCGCCGCTGGCCTCCAGCAGCCGGATATGCAGCATCTGGCGCGTATAGTTCCATTCATAGACTGCCGTATTGACATCAATGCCCTCGTAGCATTGGAGGCGAATCAGCCGGGTATCCAACATGGCGGCAAGCACCTTGGCGATTTCGGTCTTGCCCACGCCCGCCTCGCCTTCCAGCAGCAAGGGCTTGTGACGCTTGAGCGCCAGATAAATGGTCGTCGCCAGGCTGCGATCAGCGATGTAACGCTGGGCAGACAGCGCGGCGAGCACATCATCGATTGAGGCGGGAAGCGTTTGCTCTCGTTGTTCCACGTGGCCTCCAGAGGGGAAAAGAATCTCTGTCTGTAATGAGTACAGGGGAAAGTTACTCCTCCTATTGTACCACAGCCGCGAGGAGCAGACTTCCCCTGATGCAGGCAAGCCGTTAGTTGGAAATGATTTTCTCTGGATGCAGCACCACCAGCACGCGGGCGGGATCGTCGCCTATCGCCTTGAGCCGTTGCTCAAGCTGGTCGGCAGGCACGTATTTCTGGATGATGGGCCGCGCGCCTTCGCCAACATCCTGCTCGATGATCTCGGCTCGTCCGTAGGCCGCCACATATTTGTGCATTCGCAGGTCATCGACAATCAGCGAGATATCGGGATGGCGTTTGATGTTCCAATACTTGGCGCGCTCTTTCGTGGTGCAGAACAAAAAGTTCGCCCCATCCCAGGCATACCAGACGGGCGTAAGCTGCGGCCCACCTTCAGCCCGATCAACGCCCACAATTGCGTTATTTGCCTGTGAAAGCAAGGCTTGCATCTCGCCCTCGGTCATCCCTGCTGCTCCGTGTTCTGAGCCGTGACCGGCTGTGCCGCTGAAGCCTCCTGGTGGCGGCGCACGGCGTCGATAATCTTGCTGTGCTCGGGAAAGCCATCATCGCGGTACATCGAATGCACCAGTTCGCCGTCGACGGCCACCTCGAAAGAGCCGTCGTACCAGGGGACAATGGCAATCTCCGCAAGCTCATGACGGAACGCCTTCATCAAGGCTTCCGTCAGCGCCAGGGTTTGGGGTTCGTAGCCACATTCCGAGCAGTAGGTAATCGTCACTTTTACCAATCGCTTCGCCATATTTCCTCCTCTTGAGAGAGGCGCTCAGAGTACGCGGCCCTACGCCGGGACTTTCTCGACAATCTCGCGCAGGCTGCGCACCACATCCTGGTTATTGAGGGGCCTGGACTCCTCACGCCAGGTAGCCGTCGCCTCTGACAGAGCGGTTCTGATCTCTTCGGGGAGTTCGCTGATCGATGCATCTGGGGAACCGAACTCAGGATGATCGGCGTACATCTTCTGCCGATATTGGTCGTTGCGCTCAGTTACGCTGGCAGGGCGTTCGATGAAGCGCCCGATCTCGCGGAACTGGTCATCAAAGAAGACGAAGACCGGAATGGAGCGAAACTTTCCCTCTTTGAGATACTGATCGATCAAATCCAGGTTTTGATCGCGAAGGAAGACGCGCAGGTTGAGCTTGCCGCTTTCCGCAGCGATGCGGCCAAGAATGGGCAAATTATTGATCACATCGCCACACCAGTCTTCGGCAATGACGAGGACATTGAGGGGCTGCGGCAGATTTTTGAATGCGGCCACATCGGCGGGGTCGAGCGCAAGCTGCTGCTCGTTGGTGGCAAAGCGCTCCTGGTTGCGCGTCATCTGCGCCTTGTACTCGTCGTAAGTCATCCCTTGTTCAAAGCGTTCGCGGGTCACAGACATCGCTGTCCTCCTGAGGATGCGAGGCGATCACGCCTCTTGAAAGGCAATACTATACAAAGGATAGTATTGATATAATAACATGTTTCGCTGTCCTGTGCAGCAAGCGGCTGGCGCCTAACCTGCTCTGACTCAGCATTGGCCGCGCTTGACGAAGGGGGGAAAGCAGGATTATAGTTTCTCTTCAAGAGAAATCAGCAGAGGAATCAGCTATGACCTATGTCATCACACAGCCGTGTGTCGGCGTGAAAAATGCCTCGTGCGTCGACGTTTGCCCGGTGGACTGCATTCATGCCGACGCTGACGACGAGCAATATTTTATCAATCCCCAGGAGTGCATTGACTGTGGGGCCTGCGAAGCGGCCTGTCCCGTGAACGCGATCTTCGAGGAAGGCAGCGTGCCCAAGCGCTGGAAACCGTTTATCCAACTGAACGCCGACTATTTCCTCAAGCAGCGGCAGGCGAAAAAGAAGCGCAAATAGCCGCGCAGGAACGCAGAGAGAGAGCAGGCCAGCCGGTATACCGGCTGGCCTGCTCTCTCTCTGCGAACGGATACTGTGTTCTACTGGCCTGTCGTGGTACTCGTGGAAGGCACAGGAATCGCTGCGGCCACAAACGAGATCAGCACAAAGAGGACAGCAAAGACGATGGTGGCATTGAAGAGCAGTTTATCGATGCCCCGGCGCGTCTTGAAGACCGCGCCCGTGCCGCCAAAGACACTGCCCAGGCTCGCGCCACGCGCCTGCAACAGGATGCTAATCATCAGCGCAATCGAGATGATAATTTGCGCTACTTCAATCGCGCCATGATACGGTTCTAAAAATGCCAAGGCTCAATCCTCGCTTCTGTGGGAATGCTGGAGGCGATTTCACAGGGCGACAACGTCGCCTCTGGCCGGATTATAGCATCAGAAGAAGCATCGCGCAAGCAAAACCCATCTTGCGCGATGTGCTCTCCTGCCTGCCAGCGATGAACGCTGGCAAGTGATATAGGCAACATCTTTGCTATGGCATTTTTCATAGCAACTTTGCCCTCTCTTGTGCGTTAATAATGATGTGGAGATGCTGTGACACGCTGTCACGTTCTCCCAGGTTTTCGATACATGCTGGCAAGGCTGGCGCAGGTAGAGAGGGGTTCTATGAGCGATAGGACGCGGGCAACTTCCGCCAAACAGGCAGCTTCCAATGCTGGCGCTGAAGCAGCTTCAGCACCCTTCACGCTGGCCGATGTGCGCCGCCGTCTGGAGGCCAACGAAGAGCGCCTGTCGCCCCTGGCCGCGCGCAGCGCTTCATCGCGTGGGCGCGCGCGCCCTGAGGAACCGTCGCCCGTGCGGACCGAGTACCAGCGTGATCGCGACCGCATTCTGCACTCCCACGCCTTCCGCCGCATGAAGCACAAGACGCAGGTCTTCATCGCCCCGCTCGTCGATCACTATGTGACACGCCTGACGCATACCCTGGAGGTGCAGCAGGTGGCGCGTACCATTGCGCGCGGACTGAATCTGAACGAAGACCTGACCGAAGCCATCTGCATGGGGCACGATCTGGGGCATGGGCCGTTCGGGCATGTGGGCGAGCAGGTGCTAAAGGAACTGGTCTGGCCGGACTTCAAGCACAACGAGCAAAGCCTGCGCATTGTTGATGTGTTGGAAAAAAACGGCCAGGGGCTGAACCTGACCTGGGAAGTGCGCGACGGCATCCTGAACCATTCCAAGGGCAAAAGCGTGGAAGGGCGCGAGCGCGGCCACCCCAACACCCTGGAAGGCCAGGTGGTGAAGATTGCCGACAGCGTGGCCTATCTCAACCACGACATCGGCGATGCCATCCGCGCGGGCATGCTGCGGCTGGAAGACCTGCCGGAAGAGTGTCTGGCTGTGTTGGGCCGCACCCATGCCAAACGTATCGACACGATGGTCTGCGACATCATCGAACAAAGCTGGAACCAGCCGGAAGTGCGCATGAGCGCGCCGGTGCTGGCGGCGACGAATCAACTGCGCAACTTTATGACCGAGCGCGTCTATCACGCGCGCAGCGCGCTGGGCGATTCGATTCGCGCCAGCCGCCTGATGGGCGAGCTTTGCCGCTATTTCCTGGCTCATCCAGAAGACATTCCAGAGGACTATCGCAGCGGCGCGGAAGCTCGTGGCGAACCCATCGAGCGGGCGGTCTGCGACTATCTGGCCGGAATGACCGATTCCTATGCCATTCGCCGCTTTTCTGAGTTATGGATGCCCAATTATCGGGCCTAGCGTCGTTCTTTCCTTACGAATTGTACTGGGCTAGTACGAGGTTGCTGTGCCGGGAAGCATCGTGTTCCGCTGGTATGATCGCGCACAGGCGGACGAAATCTATAGCGCGTGGACGGTGGGGCAGGCGCTGGCGCGCCTGGAGGCCGACAAAGCCAACGCGGGCGCTCAAGCCGCAGGCGCTGGCGTGCCGCTGGGCAAGCCGGGGGTTGCCGCCACCGAGAGCCTGGAGCGATTGCTGGCCGACATGCAGAAGCGCGGCCTGGGCGACACGCCCATCCGGCAGCTTCCGCAGGAACAGGTATCCGACCCGCTCTTGCGGTACGAGTTGATCTGTGACGCCTGCACGCAAGCAGAATGGCGCGCCAAAGAGGCGTTTTTCATCCGGCATATTACCGGGCTGCGCACGGATGCAGACCAGGAGATGAGCGCGGTCTATCTTTCTCCAGATGACCTGGAGACGCAGTACAAGGCCAGCCGCGAGGGACGCTTTCGCTGGCGAGACTGGTCGGCACTGGTCGAGGCGCTGAAACGCCTGGACTGGAATCGCTGGAGCAAGACCTTTCGCGCCAGCTATGAGGCCGATAAAGTCACGCGCAAGGCTGGCGTGGAGCGCGCCTTGCGTGACAACTATGGGGCACTTGAAGACCTCTGGCTCAGTTTGAAGGAGGGCGAGCAGCACGGCTGGACGCTGGTCGTCTATAACGCGAACGACGAGCGGCTGCCGTTTCCGCCGCCACCTTTGCTCATGGAGGCGATGCGGCAGACCGAAGAGGAAGTCGCCGCAGCGCGGCGGGCAGCCGAGGCCACGCTGGCACGGCGCAGGCGTTTTCAGCGCGTCGTCGTTCCCATCGTCTTAATCGTGTTATTTCTGATATTGAGCTTTTTGTTTACGCAGTCCATCCTGGGCGGGCTGGTTGGAACGGCCCTGATTATCCTGATTATCGCAATCGTCGTCTATTTCATCATTCGCCCGCAGGCGAGAACGTGACTTGCCGATGACCGTCATTGAGCAGATCAAAAGCAAACTGGATGTCGTGGAAGAGATTGGCGCGGTCGTGCCGCTGAAGAAGTCGGGCAAAGCGTATAAAGGTGTTTGCCCCTTCCACAGCGAGCGCACCCCGTCTTTCTATGTCTTCCCACAAAGCGGCACCTGGAAGTGCTTTGGCTGCCAGGAAAGCGGCGATATTTTCACCTTCCTGGAAAAGCAGCAGGGACTGGAGTTCAAAGAGGCGCTGGTAATCCTGGCCGAAAAAGCGGGCGTGCCGCTGGAAACGCCGCGCGACGTGCTTCCAGGGAGCGAAGAGGAAGACCAGGAAGAGGCGGCGCGCCGACGGCTGCGCCAGATCAACGAAGCGGCGGCTATCTGGTTCCATCACCTGCTGCTCACGTCGTCCGAGGCCACCTATGCGCGCAGCTATCTGGACGGGCGCGGCGTCAACCACGACAGCATCACCCTTTTCCGGCTCGGCTTTGCGCCCAATGGCGGCGATCTGCTCTGCAAGTATCTGCTCGGCCAGGAATACAGCGCGCAGGAAATCATTGCCGCCGGGCTGGGGCGCGAGCGCGAACCGGCCAAAGGCGGCGGCCTGTATGACTACTTCCGCAACCGCATCATCTTTCCCATCCGCGACCCACGCGGGCGCACCATCGGCTTTGGCGGGCGCGAACTGGGCGGCGGCTCACCGAAATATCTCAATACGCCGCAGACACCACTTTTCGATAAAAGCAACACACTCTACGCGCTGGATTTGGCGCGCGAGGCCATCAAACGCCGCGATCAGGTGGTCATCGTCGAAGGTTATATGGACGCGCTCATCGCCCATCAATACGGCGAAAAGAACGTGGTAGCCTGCATCGGCAGCGCCATCACTGAAAAGCATGTCCGCCAGTTCAAGAAACTGACCAAACGCCTGGCGCTGGCGCTCGATCCCGACACCGCTGGAGAAATGGCGACCCTGCGCGGCATTGAGGTCGCGCAGCAGGGTTTTGATCGTATCGCCATCCCCATTCCCACCGCAGCGCCAGGGACACCCAAAGATCGCCGGGGCGAGCCGCGTGGCATGGTGCGCTTCGAAGAACAGGTGGACGCGCAGATTACCATTCTGCGCCTGCCGCCTGGCGAAGACCCGGATGAAGTCATTCGGCGAGACGTGGGGCTGTGGAAACGGGCGCTGGCTGAGGCGCTGCCGCTGGTCGATTTCCTGTTCGAGGCGCACACCGCCGGGCTGCGGCTGGATACGCCACAGGGGAAATCCGACGCGGCCAGGCGTCTGCTGCCGGTGCTGCTGGAAGTGCATGACCGCGTCAAGCAGGATGCGTATCTGCGGCGGCTGGCTGGGATGCTGCACACCGACGAGCGCGCGCTGCGCCAGGAGTTGGACCTGCTGCGGCGCGCGCAGGCGCGCGAGGGACGCAACGGTCATGTTGCGTCCGAAACAGGACAAAAGTCCTATATGAAAGAAAGAGGTGATGAGCAAGCAGAGACAACATCTGACCAGCAAGCGCAGGGGGAAAGGTCAGTCGAGCTACTTCCCAAGGGCAGGAGCCAGGAAGCGCTCTCTCAGGCGCTCGAGGAAACCTGCATCGGGGTGCTGCTTGCCTGCCCAACACTGGTCGGAGACATCTATGGTATAATAGATGATGTTGATTTCATCGGAACCGAAACGCGCGTCCTCTATCACTGCTTGGTTACAGCGCTTCAAAACGGAACCCTCTCAGACACCCAACGCATGCTCTCCGCCTTGCCTGATGTTGTGCAAGAAACTGCGGAGCGCCTGCGACAAGAGGTAGAGATGAGAGAGCGCATGGAAAGCATCAGCCGCATTCGCAGGCGACCCCTGCAACAGGGGCAGCACGCGCTGGAGGCAAACACGGTGCTAGACAAAGGTCGGTTGAAAAAGGTAGTCACCAAGGCCGCATATCGGTTAAAACGAACGCGCTTGAAAGAAGCGCACAATGAATTGATTTATCTCAGACAAGAAGCGGAACACGCCGGAGATCAAGAAGGGTTAGCCGCGCTGGACCAGCAGGTGAAAGATTTGCTGCTCCAGATGGAGACGATTGACTCGGCGGTTCCGCTTCATAGTTAGGAAAGCGAGGGAACAGTTTGACACGCAGCGCACTGCCGTAAGGTCTTATCCTTCTTTTTCTGGCGCGCCGCGTGGAAACCTGCTCTTTCGATCTCCTCCCACTATCGACATAGTAACTGTAGTACGAGCAATACTTCACATCGCTTGCTCTTCTTGAGGGGGTTGCCGGAATGGTCAAGCGCACATTCGGAGCATCAGCCAGACGCCGGGGGGCATTACGGCTTCACACACGCGCTGAGGAAGCGCCTATCACCACTAGCAGCGAGCTAGCGAATCTACCGGGTGAGGACGAGGAGGATGGTGACGAGGAGGACTTTGTCGAAGAAGACTTCGATGATGGCCTTGATGACGAAGCCATCGCCGCTGAACATGCAGAAGCAGAGGCGGAAGAGGAGCCGGAAGAAGACGAGAGCGCAGCGGCAGCCGAAGCTGAACGCTTTGCCCTTGCCAGCAGTGAGAACCACGAGGATGATCTGGCAGTTGGGGATGACCTGCTAGGCGACGAAGAGGAGAAGCCCAAACTGGCGCGGGCCAATCAACACGCCGCGCCGCGCGGGACGAAGCCATCAGACGCGCTGCTCAATGTCATCGGCGTGGAGTCCGTCCGCGAAAGGCGCGCAGGACCAGGCGGGGCGCTCGACGAGATTTTCAGAATACAGGATGGGTCAATGGGGATGGACGCCCTCAATCCCGCCAAAAGAAGCGCAGGCGGCTGGCGTGGCGATGAAGAGCCAGATGTGGAGGCCCTGACCTCCGGGCACAAGTGGGATGAACTGCACGAAGGGTTGGGCATCATCGTCGCCGATCTGGAGAGCAGCCTGGATGACCCGGTGCGCATGTATCTGCGCGAGATTGGTCGCGTGCCGCTCTTGACCGCCGAAGAAGAGATTGCGCTGGCAAAGCGCATGGAGCGCGGCAGGCTGGAGTTTCAGAACCCCTGCTGCAATCGCCGCATCGTCGAAGATGGCGAGGAGGCCCAGCGCAAGCTGACCGAAGCCAACCTGCGTCTGGTCGTCAGCGTCGCCAAGAAATACATTGGCCGTGGGATGAGCCTGCTGGACCTGATTCAAGAAGGCAATATCGGCCTCATCCGCGCCGTCGAAAAGTTTGACTATCGGAAAGGCTTCAAGTTCAGCACCTACGCCACCTGGTGGATTCGCCAGGCCATCACCCGCGCCATTGCCGACCAGGCGCGCACCATTCGCATCCCTGTCCACATGGTGGAAACCATCAACCGCCTGATTCGCATCAGCCGCCGACTCCTTCAGGAACTGGGGCGCGAGCCAACCTCCGAAGAGATCGCGATGGAGATGCAAATCACCCCCGAAAAAGTACGCGAAATCATCAAAGTCAGCCAGGAGCCAGTCAGCCTGGAAACGCCCATTGGCGAAGAAGAAGATAGCCACCTGGGCGACTTCATCGAAGACCATTCCGCGCTGGCCCCTGCCGAAGCCGCCAGCCATCAACTCCTCAAAGAGCAGGTCGAGGTAGTCCTGGGAGGGTTGAGCGAGCGCGAACGCAAAGTCTTGCAACTGCGTTTCGGGCTGGACGATGGACGGAGCCGTACTCTGGAAGAGGTCGGGCGCGAGTTCAAAGTGACCCGCGAGCGCATTCGCCAGATCGAGGCGAAAGCCCTGCGCAAACTGCGTCATCCCTCGCGCAGCCGCAAACTCAAGGATTATCTGGAGTAACCGGCATGCAAAGCTGCCCACGCTGCGGCGCCCGCGTCGGAACAGATGCCAACATCTGTCCGGCATGCGGCGTGCCGCTTTTTTCTTTGCAGGGGCCAGCGCCCAGGCACATGCCCGAAATGACGCCGCTGGCCCAGTCGCCACAAGCGCTCTCACCCAACGGCAACACGCCACAGGCGCACCCGCCAGCGCAGGGCGCACCCGCTCAGCCTGGCAGCGAGCGCTGGGGACCGGACGCCTGGGGGCCTGGCGCACCGGCAATACCTGAAGCATTCCCCGCGTCTTCGGGTGCAGAGCGCGCCGCGCCGCCCATACCAGCCCCACCGGCCACACTGCGTGAATATGGCTCAGGCAACACCGCTAGAGCTTATCCTCCCCCTCCCTATCCTGATCCAGGGTCTTTGAGCGGCCCTGTCGCGCCGCGCTATCCTAATCCGGGGTATCCACTCATTCCCCAGAACGGGCAGCCACCCGCCTATCCTGGGTACGCCATTCAGCCCGGATACGCGCCCTATCCAGGCGCGCCGGGCTACCCCTACGGATGGTACCCTCCAGTCAGGCCGCGTGCGCCAGGCGAAACCTATCGCAAGGTGCTCAGCATCATCATCATTGTGGCGGCCTCACTGCTGCTGCTGGGCGGATTAGGAGGGATAGCGCTCATCTGGCTGCTGGCCGTGTTCGGCAACGGCCAGGACCTTTCCGTGATGAACCTCCTGGTGATGGGCGCGCTGGCCTCGTTGGCGGGCGGCGGAGCCGGTCTCTATCACTCCATCTGCGCGTTGATGCGTCGGCAATCGGCACCGTTCAGCCTGCCCAGCTTCTGGGTGTTGCTCGGCCTCACCGTCATCAGCCTGGGCGCTGGCCTCGCCCTATTCGCCACCAAGCAGCCCACCGGCTCATTGTCGCTGATCGAGCCGCTGGTCTTGCTCAGTGGCATCCTGCCCAGCATGACGATCCTGGCGCTGGGGCTACAACAACTGCGGCCCCACGTCACCTGGCGGCGTGCCGCCCTCGCTCTGACGACTGGCGCAACGCTGGCCGTTGCCGCAGCTTCCATCCTGGAATTTGTGCTGGCGCTGGTGCTGCTCGGCGCGGCCAGCCTCAATGTCAATCTCTCCGACCTGAACCCCAACGGCTCCTTCGGCACGATTGCCATCCTGGTGCTGGTGGCCGTAATTGCGCCGCTGGTCGAAGAAACGACCAAACAAATCAGCGGATTCTTCCTCTTGTCACGCCTCAAGGGGCCGCAAGAAGCTTTCTTGATCGGGCTGGCCGCTGGAGTCGGGTTCGCCATGGTGGAATCCTCCGGCTATATTGGCACCGCGCAGGCCGACTGGGTGGGCATCGCGCTGGGGCGCGTGGGCGCTGGACTTTTGCACGGGATGGGCGCGGCCATGGCCGGGGTTGGTTGGTACTATCTCATCAGGGGCAAGGGCTTCCCACACCGCTGGCGCATCGGCTTTGGCTGCCTGGCCTATGCCTACGCGCAGCACGCTCTCTTCAACGGCAGCCAGGTGCTGATCACCTTGATTCCATCGGTGCAGACCTGGCACGTCAATTTCCTTGGCCTGACCTTCGACATTACCAGCGTCGCCGCTGCCATCCTTTATCTTGTCATTATCATCATCATGCTGGCGATGATACGCTGGCTGCGCCGCTCTGCGCCGACTGGCGCCAACACCGGGACACCCGGGCAACCTGCCCCCAACGTCTCGCTGGCAACATACTCCAGCAGAACAGCCGGACCAATCGCTGGCGCAGCGCCCCCGAACATCCAGGGCGTTGGCGAGCCGGGCAGTCGAGAATGGAGGGGCTACGTATGAGCAGCGGCTATCCCAACCAGCCACCCTATCCGGGCGCAGTGTTTCCGGCCCCTCAACCACCCACGCCGCAGCCCGACAAGCCCGGCAGACCCTGGCCTCTTGGAGCGGTGAATCGCTGGATGATCATCGGTGCGCTGGTGATTACCCTGGTGGCCGTGGCGCAGGCCATCCTGGCTTCTCAGATCGTGAGCAAACCACCAGCAACCGATGGCATGACACTGGCCTACCAGAGCAGCCTGACCCAGAACGACGGTGGAACGATGCGCTGGGCCGAAGGCGCTGACTGTCAGTTCACCAGCAGCGGGTACGTCGCCACAGCCCCTAACGCTAATCAAGCGATAAGCTGCCCGCTCGGAGGCAGCAGCTATCAAAACTTCACCCTGCGTGTGACCGTGGTCTACGCCTCCGAAGTCGCCATCATTGGCTTTCTTGGGGATGATCGCCTGGCAATTACCGGCACCGGGCGCTTCAGCCTCTACCGCCTCGATTCGTCGACCCAGGCCACCTCACTCTATCCGCAAGCAAGCACCGCTGGCTCGGCGGCCCTGCACCCAACGGATTTGGGCGTCAGCGACCGTGTGAACGATATTACCATTCAGGTCGTGGGAACGACCTACTCGTTTTATGCCAATGGGCAACTGCTGACCACCTATACCGCGTCGGCACAGGAAGTGCCCGGCTCCATCTCGCTCGGCGCAAGCTCCGGTCAGGCGGAGTTCAGCGATATTGCCATTTACACGCCCCGCTGAACCTCATAGACCTCGAAGCCAGAGGCGGTATCCAACAGCAGCGCTGTGGGCGGCTGTGCTAACAAGACACGCGCCGCCCACAAATCGCCCGCCGCGCCGGAGAAATTGCCGATCAACCCAAGCTGCACAAAAGGAGCCAACCCAGGCGCAAGGGCAATCAAGACAATGCCCGCCAGGGAAATTACCACCAGCGGAGCCAGGCCAACCGCCAGATAGCCGCCGCGCGTAAAGAGTTGATTGGGCGCGCCGCAGTAGAGCGCAAACGGCAGTTTCGCGCCAAAAGTGGGCCGCCCACCCAGCAGCGCAAAAACCACGCCATGCAGCCCCTCGTGCAGCGCCAACACCAGCAGATACGCCAGGATGTTGGTTAGAATCACCAGCAAGACCAGGCCCCAACTGAGTGATACGTGCGCCTGGCCCGTTTCCAGCCGAAAGACCAGCAGATTCAGTCCCAGAAAAAGAACCATGCCCACCAGAAACAGATAGAGGCTCACCCGCGCCAGCGTCTGGATGCGCTCGGGCGAGAGCACATCCCAGGAAAGCTTGCGCTCAGCGCGCCCTTCATCCACAGCTTGCTGTGCCAGGCGACGACGGCGGGGCTGGAAACAATGAGCCACACGCAACGGGGATGATGAGGACATCAGGGGTTGTTCCTCCGCAGCCAATCGGCAATAATGGCGTGATTCTGTGCAAAAGCCAGTTCAGGCAGCGCGTCGGGCGCAAAGAAGCCAACGGCGCGCGTCTCCGGGCCAACAACGAGCGCGCCGCCGCAGACGCTGGCGCAGTAGATCACCAGTGCCACGCCGCGCTCCACATCGGAATAGACGCCCAGCAGACCATCCAGGCGAATATCCAGGCCAGTTTCTTCCTTCACCTCGCGGATGGCGGCGTCTTCAACGCGCTCGCCCAGGTCCACATAGCCCGCTGGCAAGCCCCACTTGCCCAGGCCAGGATCGATATCGCGCTGATTCAGCAGAATCGCGCCGTCCCGCGCAACCAGCGCGCCCGCCGCAACTTTTGGCCCACGAAAGACCACGTGGCCGCAGCCAGGGCAAACCGGGCGCAGGCGACCAAACGCCTCGCGCTCTTCCAACTCCTGGCCGCAGCGAGGACAATGTTCCATAACACACCAGCATATTCTATCTGAATGAAAAGGAGAGCGATATTGCTGCTTGCATTATAGCGCAGACACCAATAGCCAGCCTTCGCTCCCCTTGTCAGGGCAGACTGAACAAGGTATCATGAGCAAGGGAACACATCCCGACGCCTCCATATCTGCTGCTTCGATGAAAAACGCGGGCGCATGACACATCATCCTGCCAGCAAAGCGGGCCAATGGGCCAACCGGGCTATCTGGAGGACCGAAACCTGTTCAAAACCCATGAGATAGGATACAATGAGAGTCACATACCAGGAGCGGGCCAGGTAGGGCACAAGCGGTAGAAGACATATGGAGAGAATGGCCGCAGGTGCGCTCCTGTGAGCCGGGAGGAATATGGCAGGCGAGATTCTCGGCGGTCGTTACGAGCTGATGGAACCTATCGGGCGCGGCGGCATGGCGACCATCTATCGCGCCAGAGACCGGCGCATGAATCGGCTAGTCGCCGTGAAGGTGCTGCGCGAGGTCTACAGCACAGACCGAAAATTTATCACCCGCTTCCAGATGGAAGCGCGGGCGGCATCATCGCTCACTCATCCCAATATCGTCCAGGTCTATGACTATGGGCAAAGCGCCGATAACTATTACATAGTGATGGAATTCATCCAGGGCATTGATCTGCGGCGCTATCTCAAAACACGGCATATCCTCGAGGTCGACCAGGCCGTTGCCATCGCGCACGATGTCGCGCTGGGGCTGGGCGCGGCGCATCGCCGCCAGATTGTACATCGCGATGTCAAGCCGCAAAATGTAATGGTCAACGGCGAAGGGCTGGTGAAGCTCACCGATTTTGGCATCGCCAGCATGTACAAAGACCTGAGCGCCGAGCGCCTGACCACCACCGGCATGACGCTTGGCACCGTCCAATACTATGCCCCCGAACAGGCGCAGGGCGAGATTGTCTCGCCTGCCGCCGACGTGTACGCGCTGGGCATCGTCATGTATGAGATGCTCACCGGCAAGCCGCCTTTTGATGGCGACACGCCGGTTTCGGTGGCCGTGCGCCACATTCAGGATTTGCCAGAGCCGCCGCGCAAGCAAAACCCCAAGATTCCGCCAGGGCTGGAAGCGCTGATTCTGCGCTGCCTGGAAAAAGACCCGCGTGATCGCTATGCCAACGGGGACGAACTTGCCAAAGCGCTCGATAACTATGAAGAGGAAGCGGAGACCGCAGCAGCCACCGGTCCCTATGAATATGGCCCCAAAAACGTCATCCCGGCAGGCCAGGGGTCCGGCGCGTTGCCTATGTTGCCAAAAGAGCCACCCTTGCCTCCCAATCCACGTGGCTCTGGCGGGCTGCTCAGTGGAACCGGCAGGCCGGGCAGCGGGCCAGTCAGGCCAGGCGGGTTCGCGCCCAGGCCGAGTTCAGGTCTGGGTGGGCCAGGGCGTTCGGTTTCGCGACCACTGCCCCCAGAACCAGAGGAAGAGGAAGGCGAGGAATGGGAAGAAGAACCACAGTGGGGCCAACAGGTAAACCACAACGCCCCCACTCGCCCCTTTGGCGCGGCCCCTGGCACGCAGCCGCGTTCGCCCGTGCCCAGCATGCCCATCCAGCGGCAGCGACGGCGCGCCACCACCATCACCATCGCGTTGATCGGCGCGGCCACACTGCTGCTGCTGGGGTTAAGCTGCTATCTTGCCAGCCAGCTTGGGTTTGGAGCGAACTTACTTGCATCAAGCACGCAGGCGACGCCGACGCCTTCAACGGTCGCGGTGCCGGGCGTGATTGGCCTGACAGCCGATAACGCCACCAGCATTCTGGAGCAGCATGGTTTTAAGGTTTCTCGTCAATATCAATACAGCACCCAGCCATCGGGAACTGTCGTCAATCAGCAGCCCGGCCCCGAAAGCATGGCAGCCCAGGGCAGCATTGTCACCATTACCGTCAGCCAGGGGCAGCAAACCAATACCATGCCTGACGTGCGCGGAAAGATGCTGAGCGACGCCCAGCAAGAACTGCAAAACGCCCCGTATAACCTCAAGGTTACGCCAGTGAATAGGCCGAGTACTAAGCCAACCAACACGGTGATCGATCAAGACCCCTTGCCGGGCATTGTGGTGCAGGCCGGGCAGACCGTCACGCTGTATATCAGCATCCAGGTGACACCAACGCCCACGCCCACGCCCACGCCAACACCGACACCCGTGCCGCAGCCCAGCCCAACACCGACGCCCACCCCCACGCCCACGCCACCCGGCGCGCTGGCTCCAGGCAGGCCGCCCTGGGCGCTGAGCACAGGATATGCGGGTGACGCCTAGAGGCAGCAGGGGGCATCGGCCATGTGGTATCTCTTTCACGGCACTGACGAATTCTCAGCGCGCGAGGCTCTGGCAGCCTTGCGCGCTGAGGGTGACTTTGGCTATAACCTGGACACCTTCAAGGGTACCGAGGTATCGCTGGCGGCCCTCGTTGCCACCTGCGATACCTATCCGTTTCTGAGCGAGCAGCGCCTGGTCGTGCTGGAGGGTCTGCCGGAAAAGCAGAGCGGCAGGAAAGGCGCGAGCGCAGCGCCAGCCGAGGCTGAAACCAGCAATCCTGAAGCCACCGCCGCAGAAGGCGCGCAGCCGACCCAGCCAGCCGCTCCCAAGAAAAAGGGCAGCGCCACCAGAAAGGGCCGGGCAAGCGGCACAGACCCCAAAGCCTTCATCGCCGGGCTGGTCGGCTATCTGCCCAGGCTGCCGGAAACGACCATCCTGGCGGTAGTCGTCGATGACGCGCTGGAGAGCGGCCACCCCTTGATGCAGGCCGCCAAACAGGGCGGCAAGGTGCGCCAGTTTCCCACCCCTGGCGGCCCCGCGCTGGAACAATGGATTGTCGAGCGCACGCAAAAGCTTGGCTGCACCATTACGGCGGATGCCGCGCGGGGGCTGGCAATCTACGCCGGGCAGCAGATGCGCCTGCTGGCTGGAGAGCTGGACAAACTGGCAACCTATGTAGGGCCAGGCGGGCGCATCGATGCTGCCAGCGTGCGCCTGCTGACGCCGGTAGCGCAGCAAACGCGCATCTTCGATCTGACCGACGCGCTGGCACGCCACGAGCGCGCGCGCGCCCTGACCATCCTGCACGAATTGTTAGATCACGGCGAAGCGCCCATCGGACTCACCGCTTTTATCGGCTCGCAAGTGCGCACGCTGCTGCAAGTGAAAGACCTCAGCGAGCGCGGCCTGCGCGCCCAGCAAATCGCGGAGGTCGCCGGGCTGAATCCCTTTGTGGTGGGCAAAACGCTGCCGCTGGTGCGCCGTTTTTCCCTCGCCCAGCTTAAAGCGGCCTACCGCGCCGTGCTCGGCGTAGACAACGCGCTCAAGCGCAGCCGCATGCCCGCCGAACTGGCGCTTGATCTGCTGGTGATCGAGTTTGGGGAAGAAGCCCAAAGCATCCGAGGATAAAAAGCCGCCACCCCCCTATGCAGCGCGCACGCGAAAGCGTATAATGTAAGGCGCATGCACCCTTTCCACTCAGGCAACCATGCTATCACCTGAGTCACAAGCGTCACTGATTGGGGGAAACATTGTAGTATGGATATTAACGGAATCTGGATATTGATTCTGGGGATTCTGGCCCTGCCCGGCGGGGCAATCATCACCCGCTGGATGAGTCCCATCGGCGTCAAGACCGTTGGGCTGCTGGCCGGAGTCCTCGGGGGCATCATCGGCCTTGCCATTCTGGAAGTGATTGCTGGCCTCCCGGCCTATATCAAGCCAGCCATCTCAGGCGTTGATGCGTTAGGCGGAGCAGTTGTCAGTTTCTTCCTGGTCTCAGCAACCAGCGCCGCAGTGGGTCTGCTGGTCAACTGGCTGCTTTCTTCCACGCAGACCAGGAACAGGGAAGAGGCTCTCGTCGAGTAAGGCGAGCGCCCTTCGCCATGTAGAGAGGATTGTCAGACCTATGAGCACTCCTCAACCGGGGGACAAACCCGCTGACACGGTGTCAGCGAAGATTCCCCCACCATCACCAGAAGGGCTGGCCCTGGCGCAGAAATTGGCGGTGACCCTGGGCGAAACCGAAGAGAAGCCCATCATTCAGCTTGCCCGCGCAGTGGATTACCTGGGACCGGAGAAGGCCCAGGCATACACTGACGAGGCCGTAGCACTGGCGGCAGGCGAAGGCATTCTGACCAGAGATGGCAGCCGCAAGCGCAGCCCTGGGGGCACGTTCTTCGCGCTGGTGCGCCAGCGTCTGGAGAACCCGAAAAAAGATTGGCGCAAAATCAAGCCGGTCATGAAGCAGAAGTCGATTCAGGCGGGCGCGCTGGGCGAAGAGATGCCCGGACTCATCGAAATGACCACGCGCTTGAAGGCGGGCCAGCTTGCAGGCTCCAAGACCATCATCATTGGCCGACCCGATACCGTCCAGAAGCAAGCGCAGTTTGTGGCTTTCACTGTCAAGGCCCAGAACCCGCCCGCGCTGCCCAAGGGTTTGCCCAGCTTCAAAGGGCATACCCAATACCTCATCCTGGCAGCCAGCAAGCAATGGGAAAAAGTAGAGAAAAAGATCAACGACGACAAAGAAGATCAACTCTACGTTGAAGGCTTCAGCACTGCTCAGCCCAACTTCAAAAAGGGCATCGTGCTGCTGGCAATGAACGTCAACACCATTGGTCTGATGCGCAAGCCGAAAAAGTAGGAGGGGCCATGAGCAGCAAAATCCAGCTATCCGGGCGGCCCGGGCCAATTCAGAAGCAGCGGCAATACGTGGCCTTCACCATGAAGACCCAGACCGCGCCCGCCAATCTCCCCAAAGGGCTGCCAACCTTGCGTGGGGAAACCAAGTACATGGTCCTGGTGACAGAAAAGCAGTGGAACAAGGTCGAAAAGCAGATCAACGAAGATAAAGAGGATAAGCTCGTTATCGAAGGCTTCAGCACCGTTCAACCTGATTTTCCTGGCGTGATTGTGCTGGCACAAAGCATCAACACTGCCGTGCTGATGCGCGCCAGAAAACAGCAGCAAAAAGAGCAAAGCCAAAACGAAGGCTAAACAACACGTTATGGGACTTCGGGCTGCTCAGGCATCCGCCTCGGGCAGCCGGAGTCCCAGCACTCCGGCCAGTTCGCGCAGCATGCGCACGGCAGCCGGTTCCTCGCGTTTCTGCTGGCGCGCCATCAAGATATGATCGGCCAGCGCCACCAGGATATTCAGCGCCATCGGCGTATCCAGATCATCTTCCATCGCCGTGATAAACTGGCTCCGCGCTTTTTCCGCCACCCCAGCCCCCGCCTGTTCATCATCCTTCACGCCCGCGGCGCGCTCTTTCTTGCCGATCACGCGCGGCGCAGCAGCCGCGTAGAGCTTTGTCGCTATGCGCGCCGCGTGGAGCGCATCTTCTTCTTGATATTCCCAGGCTTCGCGGTACTGATGGCCCAGTAACAGCACCCGTATGGTATTAGGAGCATACGCGCCGAGCAAATTGCGCACCAGAATGAGGTTGCCCAGCGACTTGCTCATCTTCTCGCCCTCCAACCGCACCATGCCGATGTGCATCCAATAGCGCGTAAAGGGTCGCGCGCCGGTGGCGTTTTCCGACTGCGCAATCTCGCAGCTATGATGCGGAAAGACCAGATCAGCACCGCCGCCGTGAATATCCAACTGATCGCCCAGATAGCGCGTGGACATGGCGCTGCACTCGATATGCCAGCCGGGGCGTCCTGGCCCCCACGGGCTGGGCCAGGCAGGCTCACCGGGCTTCTGCGCCTGCCAGAGCACAAAATCCAGCGGGTCATCTTTGAGTGGGTCATCGGGATAGTTGCCGCGCTCGTTAGCTGTTTCCAGCAAGCAATCATAGCCGACATAGCCTGCCGCCTCGGCAAGCTGCCCAAACGAGGAATCGCTTTTGACACTGAAGTAGACGTTGCCCTCGCGCACGTAGGCGTAGCCGCCTTTGAGCAGCTTCTCGATCAACTCGATCATCCTGGGCGTCTCTTCGGTGGCTTTGGCGTAAACATCGGGCATACGCACGTTGATAGCCGCCAGGTCTTCGAGGAAGCGCTGCGTCTCGCGGCGGCCAAGCTCGTCCCAGGTCAGGCCGACCTGCGGCGCTTTGCGCAAAATATCGTCATCGATGTCGGTCACATTCTGGACATAGCGCACCGAGAGACCGCGCCACTCCAGATAGCGATGCAGCGTATCAAAGGTGGCATAGACAAACGCATGCCCCAGATGGGTCGTGTCGTAGGGCGTAACCCCGCATACATACACCTTCACCTCTTCGCCCGCCGGAACAAAGTCTTCTTTCGTCTGGGTCATGGTATTGAAGAGTCGCATAACCTCGTTGTCCTTTTCTCGCCCGTCACTTCAGCGTGCTTCGTCTGTTTCCAGCACATGATACCCTATTGCGCTGCCCTGGCGCTATCCAGCCCAAACAGCGCGCGCGCATTGCGCGTCGTAATCTCGCCAATCTCCTCAAGCGGCAGACCGCGCAGTTCGGCCAGCTTCGCCGCCACCAGCGCCACGTGCTTTGGCTCGTTGCGCCGCCCTCGGAAGGGATGCGGCGTCAGATAGGGGCTGTCGGTTTCCACCAGCACGCGCTCCAGCGGCGCCCAGGCGGCCACCTCGGCCAGGGCCGTGTTGGCGCGATACGTCAGCGGACCCGCGAAAGAAAGATAAAAGCCCGCAAAAGCCAGGCAGTCTTCGGCCATCTGCCGGTCACCCGAAAAGCAGTGAAAGACGCCGCGCAGCCCCTGCGCGTGTTCGCGCAGCAGGCTCATCAGGTCGGCGTGCGAATCGCGGTTGTGCAGGATAATGGGCAAATCCAACTCGCGGGCCAGGGCAAGCTGGCGCCCCAGCGAGCGTAGCTGCTGCTCGCGGGTCGAAAGCATGCGAAAGTAGTCCAGGCCGGTTTCGCCAATGGCAACCACCCCTGGCTTTCCGGCCAGGGCACGCAACTCTGCCAGCGCCTCATCCGTATAGCTGGAGGCATCGTGTGGATGAATGCCAACGGCGGCAAAGATATATCCAGGGTGCTGCGCTGCCAGTGCAACCGCCGCGTGGCTGGAAGGGAGATCGCAGCCAGGGTCGACCAGCATCCCTATCCCCGCCTCAGCCGCGGCTGCGATGACCGCCTCGCGGTCATTGGCAAACTGGCGCGCATCAACATGTGAGTGGGAGTCAACGAGCAAGATACTTCATTCCTTTCGGAGCGGAGACGTGAGGCAGCAATGCCACAGCGGGCACAAGAAGTCTCTCGATGGGTAGCCGCGCTGCTTTTTTGTCGCATTGCTTTCATAAGTATAGCGAACAAAAGGAGGGCTGTCAAACAGGGGAGCTAGCGACTCGGAACTTTTCAAAAAGCCGGAAAGTCCCGCGCATCTTGACAAGATTTTCTGTACAGCCCTATAGTCTTATCCGGATTTACTGAATCTTCAGTAAGCATTTCGTCGTCAGCAGAGAACAAGGGCCTATGGAGCCAGACATCACCGGAGATGAGGTCGAGCCTCATCACGCCACAGACCGACAAACCAGGCGACACATCCTCAAAGCCGCGGAAGAACTCTTCCTGGCCCGAGGGTACAAGGGCGTCTCGATGAAAGACATTGCCGATGAGGTGCATGTCAGGCCAGCCGCCTTGTACTATCATTTTCCCGAAGGCAAGGAAGAACTGTTTGCCGAGATGCTGCGCCAAATGATCGTCGAGGCAACTGAGCAGGCGCTTGCGGCGCTTGCATCCGCGACCGACTTTCGAGAGCGCCTGACCTTGCTGACCCAGAGCCTGCTGGCTGTTCCCATTGATCGCTTCTCCATGCTCTTTCGCGATGCCCACGAACATCTCGAGAAACAGAAGGACTTCTTAGACGAAGTTGGAAGAATCTTTGCCCAGCAGGTGGCCGAGTTTTTTCAAGAGGCCGCCCAGGCTGGCGAGATCACCACGCAGATTCCACCGTCGATTCTGGCGCTGATTCATCAAGGCATGTGTATTGCCCTGCTGAATGGCAAACGCTTCGCGGCAGAGCAGGTCCAGGGAACCAACGCCACGCAACTGGCTGAGATGCTGGTCTCGGCACTGCTCGATGGCATTGCCATCACCACACCAACCAGGGAGTAACATTTCTTTACCCTTTACTTACGAAACGTTCAGTAAGTACAATGATCTGTGACCTAGACTCAATGAAGAATCAATGAATGGGCCTCGCCCAACTGAGAAAGGAACCTTCATTCTATGCTTTCGTTTCTCACCCGGCTTGCGGTGAACAAATCAACGGTCACATTGCTGCTGGTAGTTGGCATCCTGCTCTTTGGCGGCTTTGCGACCACCCAGCTTCAGCAAGATTTGCTCCCCAATATCGATTTTCCGGTCGTCACCATCCTGACCAGCTATCCAGGCGCAGAGCCACAGACGGTGGCCGATTCGGTCTCCGCGCCGTTGGAGCAGGCGGTGAGCGGCCTGCCAGGGCTACAAACTGTGCAATCGACCTCTATTAATGGCGAATCGATTATCGTTGCCACGTTCAATTACGGCACCGACATCAAGTCTGCCCAGCAAACCATCAGCAGCAACCTGCAAGGGATAACGCTGCCCAGCGGCGCATCCGTCCCGCAGATCGAGACCTTTAATCTTCAGTCGCAGCCCATCCTTCAGTTGAGCCTGACCTCCAAGACCGAAACGCCCGCGCAGTTGGCGCAACTTGCCCGCGAGCAAATCATCCCCGCGCTCAAGACGGTGGCCGGCGTCTCCAACATCGATCTCTTGGGCGGCGGCTCGCGGCAGTTATTGATTACACTTGACCCCAAGAAGCTGGCTGCCGATAACATTTCGGTGCAGCAGATTGTGGCGCTGCTTCAGCAAAACAGTCTCACCGTGCCGGGCGGCACGGTCGATAGCCAGGGCTTCAGTGTGCCGGTGGTCACCAACTACCAGTTCCAGTCGGTGCAAGACCTGTGCAATCTGGTTGTGGGCACGGTGCCGGTGACAACCGCAGGGGGCCAGAGCGCCGCCGCCAAAGCCACCACAACGCAATTATGTCAGCCAGCCGCCGCTCGCCAGCCGGGTCAGGTCTTGCTTGAGGATGTTGGCACCGTGCAGCAGAGCGACAATACCACCGATGGCATCGCCCGCACCAACGGCGTGCCCAGCGTCGGCCTCAACATCACCAAGTCACAGGACGCCAACACCGTCACCGTCGCCACTGCCGTCAAGAGCAAGCTGGATGACCTGAAATCCAAATTGCCCGGCGATGTCAGCATCGTCACGCTTCAGGACCAATCGACCTTTATCACTCAGTCGATCAATGGCTTGATCCGCGAGGGCCTGCTGGGCGCGGGCTTCGCCATTCTGGTGATCTTCTTCTTCCTGCTCAACATTCGCAGCACGCTGGTAACGGCGATCTCCATCCCCTGCTCGCTGCTGGTGGCCTTCATCATCCTCTACGCGGCCAACATCAGCCTGAACGTCCTGACGTTGGGCGGCCTGGCAATCGCCATCGGGCGCGTGGTCGATGACGCCATCGTCGTGCTGGAGAATATCTACCGCCATGTCCAGGCAGGCGAATCGATACGCCGGGCGGCCATTACCGCCCCGCGCGAGGTGGGCACAGCCATCACCTCTTCCACAGCCACAACCATGGCCGTCTTCCTGCCGCTGGCCTTCACCGGCGGTCTGGTTGGTCAGTTCTTCCAGCCCTTCGCGCTGGCCGTCGTGGCCGCGCTGGCGGCCTCGCTGCTGGTCGCCCTGACCATCATTCCTGCCCTGGCGAAATACTTTGTGCGCCCCAGCCGCAAAGCCACCCAGGCGCTGCGGCGCGGCCAGACCTTGGCCGAAGAGAATACCTGGCTCCAGCGCGTCTACACATCGATCTTGCGCTGGGCGCTCGGCCATCGAGCCATTACGCTGATCGTGGCGATTGTCCTCTTCTTCGCCAGCATAGCCAGCGTTGCCAAGATTCCCACCAGCTTTTTGAACCAGGGGTCGCAGAAGATCGTCATCGTCACCGTTAGCCCACCACCCGGCGCGGATATTCAGGCAGTTTCTGACGAAGCGTCCAAAGTGGAAGCCATCTTGCAGCACGACAGCAGGGTGCAGACCTATCAAACGACCATCGGCGGCGGCTCTTCAGAGCAGCGCCTGAGTTCCGTGCTGATCGGCGGCGGCAGCAGCAACAGCGCATCAATTACCGTCAGCCTCCAGAGCAGCGCCGACCTGGAAGCAACCGCCACCGACCTGCGCAACAAGATTACCGCGCCGGACGTGGCGGGCAAGTTCTTCATCGAGGTACAGAGCTTCAACGCCTCGAACAGTCAGTTCCAGGTGACGCTCAACAGCGACGACCAGCAGGCGCTGATGAGCGCCGCGCAGCGCGTCTTGTCCATCGTGCAAAACGAGCCGAATACGGCCAACCCCAGCAGCGATGCCTCTGCCGTTGCGCCGACGGTCTTTATCACCGTTGACCCCAGCCGGGCCGCGCTCTATGGCTTGACCACCGCGCAGGTCGGCCAGCAGATTCGCGCTGACCTGGCGGGCCAGACGGCCATCCAGGTGCAGACCAACGACTTCAACAACGGCCAGCCCACCAATGTGGTTGTGCAGATGAATACTACCAACCTGGCAACGCAGCAAGGCGTGGAAAACCTGCCGATCTTCTACGGCGCGGCTGGGCGCGGCGGCGTGGTACCGCTCGGCCAGGTTGCCACGGTGAGCATCAAGCAAAGCCAGGTGAAGGTCACGCGCATTGGCGGCCAGCCAGCCGTCACCATCAGCGCCGACATCACCAGCCAGAACACGGGGACGGTCTCAGCCGACCTTCAAAAGAAGATCAACGCGCTGAACCTGCCCTCCAGCGTCACCGTCAACTATGGTGGCATCGTTTCGCAGCTTGACACCGGGTTCAGTGGACTGATCGGGGCAATGCTGGTCGCCATCTTGCTGGTCTATATCCTGATGGTGATCACCTTCGGCTCACTGCTCGACCCGTTCATCCTGCTCTTTTCGCTGCCGCTGGCGGCGATTGGCGCGTTCCCGGCGCTGCTCATCACCGGACGCACCATCAGCATTTCCTCGCTGATCGGTCTGCTGATGCTGGTGGGTATCGTCGTCACCAACGCCATCGTCTTCCTGGATATGGTCAAGCAGCGCGAGAAACACGGCCTCTCTACACGCGAAGCACTGCTGGAGGGCGGGCGCATCCGCGTGCGGCCCATCCTGATGACGGCCATCGCCACCATCCTGGCGACCCTCCCGCTGGCCCTGGGTGAAAACGATGGCTCGGTCATCTCCACCGAACTGGGCACCGTCGTCATCGGCGGCCTGCTCAGTTCGACGCTGCTCACGCTAGTGGTCATTCCCGTGCTGTATAGCCTGGCAAGCGGCCTCAAGCGCCGCCTGGGCTTCCGCCCGCCGCACCTGGACGCGGAAGACGGCGCGGACGAGGCAACATTGACGCTGCCCGCGCTTTCTGCGAACGGAGCAGGCCAGGTGGCTCAACCCAGCGAGAGGAGCTAGGCGCAACAGCGCAGCGCCAGGCAGCAATCATCGTTGAACGCTGCTTACAGCGCGGCCTTCCAGACATTTCCGGTCTGGAAGGCCGCGCTGTATATGATATGCTGAAGCATTCAGCAAAATAGGTATGAGAAGGAGCGCCAACTATCGATGCTGCATAATTGGGATGTCTCGGTGGAAGAAGCCATTGCCATCCAGGAGCGGCTGCGCCCGCTCGTTCAGCAAAGCAATAGCGTCTCGCTCGATCAGGTTCGGACGGTGGCAGGCATCGACGCCTCGTATGGCGAGGTTGGGCAGGCGGCCATCGTGGTCTTCTCGTTTCCCAAACTCGAAATCATCGATCAGGCGACGGCCACACGCGAAAGCGTCTTTCCCTACGTGCCTGGCCTGCTCTCATTCCGCGAAGGGCCAGTCGTGCTGGACGCAATGGCAAAGCTCAAGCAGCAGCCCGACCTCTTGATATTCGACGGACAGGGCTACGCGCATCCCCGCCGGTTTGGGCTGGCCTGCCACCTCGGCCTCTTCCTCGACCGCCCCAGCATCGGCTGCGCCAAAACGCGCTTCATCGGCACCTATGAGCAACCCGGCCCCAACAAAGGCGATTGCTCGCCCTTACTGGACCAGGGCGAAACCATCGGCATGGTCGTGCGCACCAGAGCCGACACCAACCCGCTCTTTGTCTCCGTCGGCCACAAGATCGATCTGCCCACAGCAGTTGAGGCAGTGCGGCGCTGCGTGCGCGGCTATCGCCTGCCAGAGACGACACGCGCCGCCGATCATCTGGCGGGTATCATCGCGCCAGATAGAGAGCGAAAAGGCTCATCTTAGGCCAACCAGCAAACAGAGCGAGAAACGACGCCTCAAGCTGATTCACCCGGCAACATGAAGGAACCAGGCACGACGCCGCCAGACGTAGGACAGAATAAAGATGCTCAGCGCAAAGGTGAGCACATTGATGGTGATCTCGATGATCACCGGGCTGGGGTCCGCGCCACGCGGCACCTGATAGATACCGTTCTCAAGGTCGAACAAGACATCCATGCAGCCCAGGTACACACCCGCGCCACCCGCCAGCAGCGTGGAGAGCAGCCCCCACGGGCGACGGCGCGCCAGGCCAATCGCGCCGATGGTCAGCGTGATTGCCAGCCAGGCATCGGCAGCGGGAAAAGCGTTCTCGAAGGTGAAGTACGCTGGGGCCTGGCTGGAGGCCAGTATGCTGCGGTCAACGCCAAACCAGATGACCCAATACGCCACCGTGATGATGGCGGCAAAGACCATCATGCCGATAATCACTCGCAGCCCACGCGGCCTCGCGCTTGCTGCGGGCGCTGCGCTGGTGGCAATCTGCTGCTCGGCCATAAGCGCACCCTCCTGTCAAATCAAAGGATGATGTGCGCTTTATTGTACGCTTTCGCGCAGGCGTTGAATAGCCTGGGCTACCGATTCCTGGTCGCTGTAGACCGCAGAGCCAGCCACCAGCACATTCGCGCCCGCCGCCACGACCAGCGGCGCGGTTTCGGTATGAATGCCGCCGTCGACCTCCAGATCGCAGCCGGGGCGCTGCGTGTCGATCATCGCGCGCAGCTTGCGCAGCTTCGCCAGCACACCTGGAATGAAATCCTGGCCGCCAAAGCCGGGGTTCACAGTCATTGCCAGCACCAGATCAAGATCGGGCAGAATCTCCTCCAGCATGACAGCGGGCGTTGCCGGATTGATTGCCACGCCCGCGCCTTTGCCAAGCTGCTTGATCTGCTCCACGGTGCGATGCAGATGAGGCGAAACTTCTTGATGGACGATGATAATATCGGCCCCCGCCTTGGAAACATCCTCCACATAGCGTTCCGGCTCGACAATCATCAGATGCGCTTCCAACGGCAGGCTGGTGCTGCGGCGCACCGCCTCGATAATCAGCGGCCCCACCGTAATATTGGGGACAAAGCGCCCATCCATCACATCAATTTGAATGCGGTCAGCCCCGCCCGCTTCGGCTTCGCGTACCTGCTCGCCCAGCCGGGCGAAATCCGCCGAGAGGATTGAGGGAACGATTACAGCCATGCGCGCTATCCTTTATCTTTCTTCATTCAGAAACCTCTCATGAGGTCAGAAGCAAATATGCTGCCAACACCAGCGCAATCAAGACTACGCTGAAGGCCGCTGCCGGCGACAGGCCCCGGCTATGATAATACGCGCCCCGCTCCATTGCCCGCGCCGCGCCGCGATAACGCGCATAGCTGATACCAAGCAGCAAGAGCGCACCTTTTAGCGCTGCCCTGAAGCACGCTGCGTCAGGACGTTTCTGATTTCCCAGAGTTCGGGATAAAACTGATCGTTCAGGGTGTTTGCCAACTGCGGCATTGGCATCCCGCCAGTGCCAATCGAGCCAGGGCCGATCTGGCGCTGGGCCAGGCGATAATGCTGGGAACGAAAAATCTGGAACTGCTCATCGTAGTTCAGCAATCCTTCAGCGACGCCAAAGAGACCCACATAGCGGCCACGCTGTACATACACCTCTTCCAGGGTCGTATCCTCACGCTCCAATGCCTGAGTAAAATCTTTCCAGAGCGATGGCGAAATCCGCATCAACTTGCGAAAACCTGGCGATTCCTGGCCGCTGGCGCTGCCAAACCCTGCGCGAATCTCCAGAAAATCCCAGGGACTCATCGTTTCCAAAATCGACATCATGGGCAGAAACAACTTTTGAATCTGGACCACGCGACTCAGTAAACGCCCCGCCTCCAGATAATCGCCAGAGCGCATCAACGTGCCGACCGTCTGCAACTCAAAGGCGATTTGCTTAAACCACAGTTCAAATGCCTGATGCACCACCTGGAACTGAAGTTCATCGTGATTCAACATGTCCTCAGGTGGTTTCTGGAGGCTGAGTAACTCGTCGGTACGCAGATACAATTCATAGCCGGTAAGCCGACGCTGTTTGGTGTTTTCAGAAGGGTTCCCCATACTTTCAACTGCCTTTCACGTCCCAGCACCCATCAAGCTAGGGTAAGACTAACGCCGGGCACTACATATGTACTATCTGCACCCGCTGTGCCTGCACAGTGCCAGCAACCTATGTAGAGACAAAAAGCCCTGAAGAAGCGCTATAGCGTGCTCATCGGGTCAATATTCACCGACCAGCCTCGTGGCAGTTCCTCCGGCGCGACCTCGCGCAAGAGCGGACGCAGGTCCGGGCCACGCACGATGATCTGCCAGCGATACTGCTCGCGCAGACGCTCCAGAAAGGCGGGCGCGGGGCCAACCAGATCAGTGTTCGGTAGCCCAAGCGTCGCCACCAACTGCGTCAGCGTGTTGAAGAGGGCAATCGCCTCCACCTGACAGGTATAACGGTCTTCATGCCTATAAGTAAACGTGACAAAGCGTCGAAACGGTGGATAGCCATATTGCCGCCGCGCCGAAATCTCCGCCTCGTAAAACTCGCGATAGTTCTGTTCGGCGGCAGCCTGAATGCAGAAATGCTCTGGGGTAAAGGTCTGGAAGATCACACGCCCCGGCGTCGAGCCGCGCCCCGCGCGCCCTGCTACCTGGGTCAGCAGTTGAAACGCCCGCTCGGCAGAGCGATAGTCCGGCAGGTAGAGCGCCGTATCGGCAGAGATCACACCCACCAGCGTCACCGCCGGAAAATCCAGCCCCTTGGCAATCATCTGCGTGCCGATCAAAATATCGGCCTGATGATTGGCAAAAGCGTCCAACAGGCGCTCGTGGCCGTGCCGTCCGCGCGCCGTATCGTTATCCCAGCGCAGCAGGCGCGCGCTGGGAAACAGCCGCCCAACCACATCCTCAACACGCTCGGTGCCATGCCCATAATAGCGGATATTGCCGCTCAGGCACACTGGACAGACGGCAGGCGGTGCTTCCTGGCGGAAGCAGTAATGGCAGAGCATGGCATGCTCGGCAGCGTGATAGGTCAGGGGAATATCGCAGCGCGGGCAGCAGGCGACATAGCCGCACTCGCGGCAGAGCACGTAGCTTGCCATGCCCCGGCGATTGAGAAAAAGAATAGCTTGCTGCCCCGAGGCCAACACCTCGCTGAGCGCGCCCACCAGCGCCCGGCTGAGCACATTCGTGTGCCCCGCACGCAGTTCGGCGCGCAGATCAACTATCGTGACGGTTGGCAGGCCGGAGGGCGTCAGGCTCGCGTGCCCATTCGCCAATCCTTGTTCTGTACCATTCGACGAGGCTGGTCCGGCTGTGCTCTCTGAAGCTGCTTCAGGGGCTAATGGCTCTGCGGCCTGGGCCACGCGCGTGGGCAGTTCCAGCAGGGCATAGCGCCCGCTCTGCGCCGCGTAATAGGACTCGCTGGAGGGCGTCGCGCTCCCCAGCACCACCGCCGCGCCGGTCAGGCGACCCAGCGCCAGCGCCACATCGCGGGCGTGATACGTAGGAATGCGATCTTCCTGCTTATAAGCCGACTCGTGCTCCTCGTCAATCACGATCAAGCCCAGATTGGCGAGCGGCGCAAAAATGGCGGAGCGCGAGCCAACCACCACATCGATCTGCCCGGCGCGAATCCGCCGCCATTGGTCATAGCGCTCGTTGTGCGTCAGGCCGCTGTGCAGCACGGCAACGCGCCCAGGAAAACGTCCCGCAAAACGGGCCATCGCCTGGGGCGTCAGCGCGATCTCTGGCACCAGCACGATGCCGCGCTGGCCGCGCTCGATCACCGCCGCCAGCGCCTGCAAATAGACTTCCGTTTTGCCGCTGCCGGTGACACCGTGCAGCAAAAAGACCGGCGCGTCTTTGGCCGCCACAATGCGCTCAACCGCCTGGCGCTGGGCCGGTGTCATGCGCAGCGGCGCGCTGGAGGCTGCCGGGCGCTCTTCCAGCGGATTGCGCGCCACCTCGGCATCCTCGATGGCAAGCAATCCCAGGCGTTGCAGCGCGTCAAACGTTGGCGGCGTGGCCTTGGTGGCTTTGCGCACCTCGGTCAGCGTCCAGTGCTTGGCGGGCGCGCCCGGCGTTGGCGTGCGGGGAGAAGTCGCCAGCAGCAGGCTAATGACGGCAAGCTGTTTGCGCACGCTGAGCACTTTCGCCGCAGAAAGCGTATCCAGCTGCTGTTGGGTCTCTTCGCGCCAGCGCGCCGCCTCATCATACGACGTCGCCAGCCGCACCACACGCGCGCGCTGGGTGCGCAGATGCGCCGGAACCAGATCAACTACTTGATGTTGCAACAGTTCGGCAATCGCCGTTCCGGCGCGGGCAGCGCCCAGCATCTCACGCACCTTCGCCTCATCCACCGCGCCTTTTTCGCGCACAAAATCGGCCAGCGCCCGCGAGACCTCGCCCGCGAGATGATTGCTGCCTGCCGCTCCCTCGGCATCTTCGGCGCGGTCCTGCGCGCCCTGCCCCAGCACCAGACGCATGCCACCCTCCAGACGCGGCGGCAGCATCAGCAAGACGGCAGTGGGCAGCGACGAGCAGTAATAATCGGCAAGCCATTCGGCCAGCACCCGCTGATGCGGCAACAAAACCGGCGCGGCATCCAGCAGTTTGCTGATATCGCGCAGCACAAGCGGCTGGCTTTCAGCCTCCGGTTGGGCCGGTGGCGCTTCAGTGGCTGAAGCAGCATCCTCGCCTTCGGTCAGGCTCCAGATGATGCCCTGCGTGAGCCGCGAGCCAAAAGGCACAGCAACCAGATGACCCGGCTGCACCGAAGCTGCGAGCGCTGGCGGCACGCGATAAGTGAAGAGGGCGCGGCGATTGCGTCTGCCCCAGGCGCCATCTGGCACCAAAACCTCAGCAAGCATCAACGCGGGTGGCTCCTCTTCCTCCGGCACCAGAGACAGGCCGATACGGTGAACCTATGCAGGGAATAGGCGCTGAAAGCGCCATACTCGATGATACTCCAATCTGGCTGCTGCGTCAATCCGCCGCCTGTGATTGGCTCGCTTGACAAGCCAGGCGCGGCTGGGCTACTCTGCAAAAAAGAAGCAGCACATGTGCACAACGCGCCCAAGTCGATGAAAGCGAACAGTATGGCAAAGAAAAGCACCACTCCCGACGCGAGTCAGACCACCTCCACCGGCGACGCAGCGCCAACGGCTCGTCCCGCTGGCAGCACCGGCAAGCCTCGTTCCGGTCTGACCGGCCACATCTTGCCCTCGTTCTGGCGCGCGAAAGAAGCCACCAGCGCCGACAGCAGCGCGGCCCCGGTGCTGGCCGCGCCCGATGCCAGCGCCGCCAACGCGCCAGTGCTGCCCGCCAGAGTGTCGCGGGGGCGTTGGTGGCCCAACCGCATCAAGCACGGCGAGTCTGTGGGACGCGCCACCGTTCTGATCATCGTCTGCGCGACGCTTTCGCTGGGCATCTATCTCTATGGCACGCTGCGCTTTCCCCTGGCCGCGCATCTCGCGCCGCCGCCGCTAGATATTGGCAAATTGACCAGTTCAGCTTCAGGCGCGTATAACGCGCTGGCTGGGGAGTTCTTCTTGCTCTCCATCTGTCTGGTCTTTGGAGCCTGGGGCCTGGTCTGCTGGATTGCCGGGCGCATCGAACGCCAGGCCACCAGGGGCTGGTGGCGCACGCCGTGGCTGCTTGGCGGCACGCTCTTTGGCTTTCCGCTGCTGGCTCTGCTGGTGCTGCTCTTTATGTATCCTGTCACCGCCGGAGATGTCTTCGATTACGCCTCGCAGGTTCGCGTGCTGACCATCTATCACAGCAACCCATTGACGCTACCTCCTTCAAATTTCCCTCACGACCCTTTTCTGCCGCTCAATACCTGGCCGACAATACCGGCATCCTATGGGCCGCTGTGGGCATTGCTCAGCGCACTGGTTAGCCAACCGGCTGGCAATCAGGTCTTTGCCGCCATCCTCGATCAAAAGCTCTTGAGCATCGCGGCCTGCCTGGGCTGCATGGCGCTCATCTGGCTGCTGGCAAAGCGCGTCTGCCCCGAGCGCCGCTGGCAGGCGTTCGTCTTCTTCGCCTGGAATCCGCTGGTGCTGTTCGAGACCGGGGCCAACGGCCATAACGACACCATCATGGCGTTCTTCATGCTGGCCGGGCTGGCAGCTTTGCTGTCAACACGCTGGTACTGGCAAGTGCTGGCCTTGCCGCTGCTGGTGGCGAGCGTGCTGGTCAAGTGGACCAGCGTGCTGCTCATCCCGCTGGCGGTGCTCTATCTACTGCGCGGCGGGCGCATCCGCCGCTGGGGCGCACTGCCCCTGGGCATTGGCACGGCGCTGAGCGCCGCCCTGGCTATTCCGGTGATCGCGCCCTTTTGGGATACACAGCATCCCTGGGGCGTCTTGCTGCAATCAAACCTGTTTACGTCTTCGCCTCCGGCATTGCTCTATACCCTGCTGGCGTCGATCTATGTCCCGTTCAACGGGCAGGATGTGGCGGCAGGAGCGGTACGCCTCATCGGGCTGGGCGCGTTTGCCCTGGTCTATCTCTGGACGCTGGTGCGGCTGGCGTTTCCGTGGAGGAGCGAGCGGATGGGACCTGATGCCAGCTTCACCCTGTCCCAACGGCTCATCAGCGCCAGCCTCGAAAGCTACTTCTGGTACTTCGTGCTGGCGACGTTCTGGTTCCAGCCCTGGTATCTGATCGCGATGCTGCCGCTGGCAGCGCTGGACCCGCGCCCGCTGGCACACATTCGCGCCGCGCTCTTCAGCCTGGGCGCGGCGCTGAGCTATGTCATCTACATCTTCATCTGGATTATCTACTGGCGCGACGAGCCAGTCTTCACGGTGCAGCTTGTCGCCTGCTTTGCCATCTACGCGCTGCCGCTCTTTACGCGCGCCCTGGAAGGCTGGCAAGCGCGCCAGCGCCTCTATAGCACGCTGGAGTTGGCGCTCTTTCCACCTGCACCGCTTGAGGCAGGAGTGCCACGCCGCCGCAAAAGCTGGTGGCTGCTCTGAGTGGCGGATACAACCCGACTGCTGCTATACTCAAATACCTGAGCCTTCAGGCATCATCCTTGGTAAACAAAGGGAGCCTTACGCATGTCCATTGCCGAAGTTACCTCGGTCAACTCGAAGCATTTCACTGTGGAGCAGGTGGCCGAGGGGGTCTACGTTGCCATCGCCACGATTGACGGCGGAGCCGTCTGCAATGCGGGCATCATCGATCTAGGCGATCAGTTGGTCATCTTCGATACCTTTCTGACGCCCCAGGCAGCCCTGGACCTGCGGACAGCGGCAGAGCATCTGTTCGGGCGCGCCGCGACTTGCATCATCAACAGCCATTGGCACGGCGACCATGTGCACGGCAATGCCGTCTTCCCGCCAGGTATACCCATTCTCGCCACCGGCAAAACACGCGAACTGCTCGCAAAGTTTGGCATGGATGACATCATTGAAGACCGGCAACACTTTAGCTCCGCGCTGGAAGCCTTGGAAGCGAAGATTGCAGAGGAACAGGATGAAACCAGACGCGCCAGCCTCAGCGCCAAACTGGCGGCAGACCGCGAATACGCAGCGGCGTTGCCTTCCATTGAAATCCGTCTGCCCACCCAGACCTTTGAGGAGCGGCTGACGCTGCACGGCTCGCGCCGCCGCGCCGAACTGCTGACGTTTGGCGGCGGGCACAGCGAAAGCGACGCCTTGCTCTGGCTGCCGGAAGATCGGCTGGCGTTTCTGGGTGATCTACTCTTTGTGAGGCTGCAACCCTGGCTGCCAGGCGGCAACCCCGAAGAATGGATAGACATCTTGCAGCGCGTAGAAACCCTGGACATCGCCACGGCGGTGCCTGGGCATGGGCCGGTGGGCACGCTGGCAGACAGCGCCGCGCTACGTAACTATATCGATACGCTGCTGAATCGAATCAGGGAAGCTGCCAGCAGCGGCCAACCGTGGGATGATTTTAAGCAAACAGATATGTTTCACCAAATGGACCCTCCCGCGATGGCTCGTTCCTGGGGGAATCGCAGTTTTTTTCGAAGAAACGTAAAATTTCTCTATAAACGCCTGACTGAGCCAGTCTGACCTTCACTCTGTTATAATGCCGCTGCGCCCCATCAATGCCAGGCGCAATAAGGCCAGGCAGAAAGGCCGCTTTTTGAAACACGAGGAAACGAGATGGAGACGCCCGCCAAACTTCCGACGATAGAGGTCTATTCGGACCTGCGCTGTGCCTGGGGCTATCTGGCAACGTTCTGGCTGCTGCAATTGCAGACCGAATGGAACGGACGTGTGCGCCTGGCCTGGCGCTGCCTGCCGTTGGAGGTTGTGGATAGTCGCGGCACTCCCAAACACGTCCTCGATCAAGAAGTGCGCTATCTGCTGCAAGTCGAGCCGGATATTCCTTCTCGGCCCTGGCGGCGCGCCGAATGGGAATACCCGGCAACAGTGCTGCCCGCGTTTGAGGCGCTCAAGTGCGCCGAGGCCCAGGGCGACGAAGCCGCGCTGGCTTTCAACTGGGGCGTGCGCCGGGCGTTCTTTGCCGAAAGCCGCTGCATCGCGCTGCGCCACGTGCTGATCGACATCGCCCGCGAGTCCGGGCTGGACCTGGCCGCCTTCGTCAGCGACTTCGACAGTGGGCGCTATAAGCATCTGGTGATGGAAGAAAGCGATCACGGCTGGAACGTGCTCAAAGTCGCGGGCAGCCCCACGCTGGTCTTGCCATCCGGCGAGCAGCGGCCACATCCTGCCACGCCCGAACTGCTCTGGGATGCCGAAGAGCACATCATCGGCGTGAAACCCAGCGAATATCCCGAAAGCGACCCCCTGGACATCTACCGCGCCATCATCGCCGAAGCACCAGTGTAAAGATTCTTTCTCGTTCCCGGCTGTTTATAGGGAGGCTTGGGTGCCTAAAAAACTTATCAACACAAATCTTATTGCCCCTCCAGGGAACGGGTACTCAAGATGCTTACGAGCAGGGGACTTTATTTTTGTCGCCGGAACGCTCTCAACTGACCGGCAGGACAATCGCGTGGGCACAACCATCGAAGAACAAACCACTCGTACCTTGGAGAACATCAAAGAGATGCTTAAGGCGGCGGGAGCCAGTCTTGATGATGTTGTGAAAGCGACGGTATACCTGAGTGACTACCGTCTCTTCGAGCGCTACAATAAGGTCTACAAGGGTTATTTTTCCGATCCCAAGCCAACGCGCATAACTTGCGGAGTTCAACTGCTTGAAGGGTTTCTCATTGAAATTGAGGTTGTTGCTTATACTGGCAAATAATCTCTGAAGGAAGGTTTCGGCTTCTGAGGCAGCGCAGCAAGGCTCATGCTCCTATTCTGATTTCTACCAGCCGGTCCCAGCCCGCGTAATCGCTGATGAAACGGACCTGCGCGCCCGGCAGCGCGGCTGGAATCAGTTCGGCCAGCCTGGCGCGCTGATTATAACCAAACTCCAGCAAGAGCACCGCCCCAGGCTTCAAGCGCGGCGGCGTGCTCGCCAGCAGGCGGCGAATATGCCCCAGGCCATCATCCGCGCCAAAAAGGGCCAGATGCGGCTCATAGTCGCGCACATCAGGGGCCAGAATGGCGCTCTCATCGTCTTCGATATAAGGCAAATTGCCCAGCAGCACGTCCACCGGCTCCGGCAGTGGCTCCAGCAGATCGCCCTGGAGCAGGCGCACCCGCGAAGCCACGCCCAGCCGCTCTGCATTCTCGGCAGCCAGCGCCAGTGCCTCCGCCGAGATATCCGTCGCGTAGATCAGCGGCAGGCGCGGCTCGTGCGCCGCCAGCGCGATGGCAATCGCGCCGCTGCCCGTGCCCACATCGGCCACGCGCAGATCAGCCAGTGCGGCTTCGCCCCTGCGGCGCACCTCGGCCAGCGCCATCTCTACCAAGAGTTCAGTCTCGGGTCGCGGAATCAAGGCGCGGCGGTCTGTCAGAAAATCCAATCCCATAAACTCTTTGTGACCGGTGAGGTAGGCTACCGGCTCGCCCTGAAGCCTGCGCGCAATCAGCGCCTCAAACGCCGCCTGTGCCTCGGGCGTCAGCGCTCGCTCTGGGTGGGCATAGAGCGCTGCCCGATCAACGCCCAGTACATGCCCGAGCAGAACCGCCGCGTCCAGATCGGCGCTGCTGATTTCCGCCGCCCGCAGCCGTGCCCGCGCATCAGACAAAGCCTCTCGAATAGTTGGCATATTTTTCTCCTCGCAACGTATTATAGCCCCGTACTCTTGTCCCGGTTTGTTGACCTTCGCTGAAAGGCTGGCCTATAATGAAAACTCAGTGCGCTGTACCCTGGTAGGACAGCCAGCAGGAGAGAACCGATGCAAAGACCCCGACGACGGATGGGCCGACGGCGCCCCAAGAGCCGGACAGAGCGCATCCTTATTGGTCCAGAATTTGCCTTGCTCTGGTTAAAGCAGAGTGTGACTGCCCTCTGTGATGCGCTCTTTAGCACCACACTCATCCTGTGGCTTGCCACCGGCCCCAAGGCTTCGCCTCTCTCACTCGGGCTGGCCCTGGTTGCTCTGGGCATCCCTTACGCGCTCTTTGGGCCGTTCGCTGAAGCTGCCACCGAGCGCTGGAGCCGTCGCCGCACCATGTTCGTCACAGATGTCGTGCGCGGCATCCTCACATTCTTCCTGTGCATCATGGTTCTGCCTATTCTCACGCCCAAACGCGCCCTGGCCGTCATCTATCTGCTGTGTTTCTTCATCGGCCTGATGAGCCGCTTTTCGCTGGCGGCCCAGCGTTCCGCCATTACGGCGGTGGTGCGCCCCAAAGAGCACGCGCGCGGCATCTCGCGCATCCAGGGCAGCGTAGCCATCATGGGCATTGCTGGCCCCATCCTGGCGGCCATACTCTTCCTGCTGCTGGGGTCAAATCCACTGCCTGGCCTCGTCCTGGCAGGCTTCTTGCTGCTGCTTTCGGCGGGCGGCGCGCAGGCCATGGATCACGAATTCACCGCCAAAGTGCGCGCCGTCCAGACACGGCGCAAACGGCGCGCCGATACCCAGGAGGGCGAAGCGGCACAAGACACAGCCGAGGAAGCAGCGGAGGCCGAGGAAGAACCCTGGAATCCTAGTGTGCTGCGTACCGGTCTGGCCGACAGCTTCAAAGGGATTCGTCTGGTCCTGAAGCAGCGCCCGTTCGGCTCCATTGCCACCACCGTGGCGCTGGTGGCCTTCGTCGGCGGCATCTTCAACGTGCTAGAGGTCTTCTTTGTCAGCACCTATCTGGGCTATCCAGGCGCGTTTCTGGGCCTGTTGATAAGCGCCAACGCTGCGGGCGTCTTGCTGGGCAGCGCGTGGTTCAGGCAGCTTGACGCCCACCTGACACCCATTACCACCTTCACGTTTGCCGTGCTGGGCATGGGCTTGACCACCGCTGGCTTTGTATCCAGCCGTTCTCTCCACATCGCCATCCTCTGGGCCGCCGCGATGGGCGTCACCAACGGCATGATCCTCTTTTCCGCGCAGACTTCCCTGGTGGAAACAGGCGAACGCGCCTCCATCGGTCGGCTCTTTGTCGGCTACGAGACGCTGACCGCGCTGCTGGGAACCATCGGCCTGTTCATAGGCAGCCTGGCCGCGATGGTGCTGCCCATTGGCATCATTCTGGGCGTTAACAGTGGACTGCTCATCGTCGTCGCAGCGGGGGGCTGGCTGGTACTTTCGGGTAGGGCTGCCCATTTCAGATATCACAAGGCGGCGGCTCAGAATACCGATGAGCATGAAATGCCGTTCGCGTCAACCGATGAAGCCGCCGAGGACTACGAGCCGGAAGAAGGCGAACCGGCTGAAGAGCAAATGGCGGAGTTCGACGAGGCCGAGGGAGCACAGGAAGAAGTGCCGCCGATGTACCGGCGACCCTCCCGGCAATTCAGCCGCCCCTGGGCTGGGAAACCAGCAGACCAGGACGGGGCTGAGTATTATGAGGAAGATGCCGGGCAGCAGTATGCCGAGGAAGGTGAAGACCAATGGGAGCCAGCCGCGCCAGCAGAGGAACCGCCCGAGTCGCGACGCTCGCTGCGGCTGCGGCCCGCGCCCTGGGAACAATCGGGTGGGCCAGGACGCCGCAGATAGCAATGAATGACCCTTCATTCATTGAACATGAAACGATTGGCGTTTCTGGCGAGGGAGAGAAGAATGAATGACTCTTCATTCAATGAAAACCAGACAATTGGCGTGTTTGATTCCGGAACTGGCGGGCTGACCGTGCTGGTGGAACTGATGCGCCTCTTGCCAGATGAGCGCTTTGTTTTCTTCGGCGACACGGCCCATTGCCCTTTTGGCAAACGCAGCGCCGATGAGATTCGCACCTTTGCCGCCGCCGCGTCCGAGTTCTTCCTGAGCCAGCGCGCCAAACTGATCGTGCTGGCCTGCAACTATGCCTCTATCGTCGCCAGGGAAAGCCTGCGCCAACGCTATGACGTGCCTTTTGTGGCCGTGGTGCCAGCCGTGAAACCGGCCTCGCAGGTGACCAGGACCGGCAAGGTCGGCGTCATGGCAACCGATGCCGTCTCGCGCAACCCGCTTTTTCTGGCGCTGGTGGAAGAATTGCGCAATGGCGTCGAAACCATCACCATCGGCTGCACCAGGCTGGTGGAACACTGCGAAGCGGGCCAGTTCGATGGCCCCGCCGTCGAGGCCACCTTGCACGGCTATATCGACCCACTGCTGGCCCGGGGCGTGGATACGCTGGTGCTGGGCTGCACGCATTTCCCGCTGCTGCGCCCTGCCATCGAGCGGGTCGCTGGCCCTGGCGTCACCATCATCGACAGCGGCGTGGCCGTCGCCCGCCAGGCGCATCACGTCCTTGAAGAGCGGCATCTGCTGCGCAAAAGCGGCGTCTCCCTCAGCGACGAGGAGCGGCTTCAGGTCTATTGCAGCGGCGATCCGCTCGCCTTCAGCGCCGTCGCCTCTACCATACTTGGCCGCGCCGCCCACGCCCATCAAGCGCTTGCTCCGGTCCAACCGTAATTGACATCCCATCGGCAAGAGCGTATAATCGGCAGTAGGTCTGCGGATTTCAGAATCACCACGAGAGAAAAGCTATCACCATCCAGTGATGGGTGGTTACTGCCTATCCTCCTCGCGCCAGAAACCGCCGCGATTCGGACCAGGAGAGGAGGAAATGCTGTGTCGGAAGTCAAGATCAGCGAGAACGAGTCGTTTGAAGCCGCCCTGAAACGCTTTAACCGCAAGATTCAGCAGGATGGCATCTTGGCTGAGGCGCGTCGTCGCAAACACTACGAAGCGCCCAGTGTGAAACGCAAGCGGAAAGCAGAAGCCAGGAAGCGCAAGGCTCGCAAAGGGTAAACGCCCCACGAGCAATTGGCTATTTCATCCGCAAGCAGTATCGGGTGCGCCTGCCCCACAAGGAGAACTGGTGGCTTCGAGGATGGTGGCTCCTCTGCTTCACCTCCGCCAGCAGACTCATTTCCCAATTGCGTGAGCAAGCGCACCCTGCGTCTCTATTTGGAAGAAAGCGAGGCCATAGTGGCTACACGTATCTATGTTGGAAATCTGCCCTATTCGGTGGACAATGCCCAGCTTGCAGAGTTGTTTAGTGGGTTTGGTGAGGTCATCGATGCCCACGTGGTGATAGATCGCGGCAGCGGCCAGAGCAAAGGCTTTGGCTTCATCGAGATGGCGGACGAAGAGGGCACACAGAAAGCCATCAGCGGGCTGAATGGAACCATGCTGGGGAACCGGGCCATCACCGTGAATGAGGCGCGGCCCCGCCCTGATCAAGACCGTCGAGGCCGATAGGAGTCGAGCAAGCGCAGCCGCTGCTTTTCTTGCGCATCGAAACCGGGCATCGTTCCTGAAAGCTGGCTCTTTCTTTCCCTATGGCGTGACCAGGAAACCCACCAGGAAGCCCAGGATAGCGCCGATGAGCACTTGAAAGGGCGTGTGGCCGATTAGTTCGCGCAAGCGCTCTTGCTGAAGCCCCTTCTTCTCGAAGTAATCTTCCATCATCTGGTTGAGGATGCGCGCCTGCACACTCACCGCGCGGCGAACCCCGGCGGCGTCATACATCACAATGGCCGCCAGCACCACGCACACCGCGAACACTGGCGACCCCAGGCCCAATTGCTTGCCGGCGGAGGTCGCCAGCGCCGTCACAAAGGCGGAATGCGAACTGGGCATTCCGCCTGACCCGGCGATATAGTGAAAATTAAAGCGACGCTCTTGCACCAAAGCGATCAGACCTTTAGAAACCTGGGCAATCAGCAGCGCCAGCACCGCGTCAATCAGTAACCTGTTTTGCAAGAGCGCCATAACACCTTCCCAACGTTGTCGGATGCGCCAGCCGCGCGGCCAGCTTAGCCTTCACTCTCAAACGAAGCCAGGGTCAAACTGCCCGCGCTGTCGGCGAGCAGTTGCTGCACGCGCAGTTCCGCATCTTCCAGCAGGCGCTCGCAATAGCGCGCCAGCTTCATGCCTTCCTCGAAATGGGCCAGCGCTTCATCCAGCGCCAGGTCGCCGCCATCCATGGCCTCCACGGCCTGTTCCAGACGCTCAAACGCTTCCTCGAAGGTCAGCCCGGCAAACTCATTCGGTTTCTGCATGCTCATGTTGCTCATCCTCAGGAGCGATATCCCAGATCACGCTGCGGATATGCCCATCGCGCACCTGAATATCCACTTCTTCCCCGGCTTCGACCTGTTGGACACTGGTCACCGTTTGCCCGTTATCCTCGCGGCGCACCACCGCGTAGCCGCGCGCAATCGTCAGCAGCGGACTCAGCGAGTTCAGGTGCAGCGCTGCGCCGCGCAAACGTTCGCGGCGCATCCCTAGCACATGGTCCAGGCGCTCGCCCAGCGTGCGCTCCGCTTCATCCACCTGCTGGCGGCCTCGCTCCAAACGCCCCAGCGGACTGGCGCGCACCAGATCGCGCTGATAGCCACGCAGCGCGCCGCGCAGCAGCCCCAGTTTGCTCTCCATCAACTCCGTCAGACGTTCCTGGGCGTCGGCCACCGAGCGCTGCCATTCCGCCGCATCGGGCACCACCGCCGCTGCCGCAGCAGTCGGCGTGGACGCGCGATAATCGGCCACCAGATCGGCGATGGTAAAATCGGTCTCGTGGCCCACGCCGGTCACCACCGGCAAGCGCGAGCGATAGATGGCGCGGGCAACCTCTTCTTCATTGAACGCCCAGAGTTCTTCCACCGACCCGCCGCCGCGCGCTACGATGATGACATCTGCTTCGCCGTGCGCGTTGAGCAGATCAATCGACAGCGCAATCTGCGCGGCAGCACCTGCGCCTTGCACCAGCGTGGGGGCCAGAATGACGCGCACCAACGGGCAGCGCGTGCGCAGCACCCGCAGCATATCGCGCAGCGCAGCGGCCTGGGGCGAGGTGACGATGCCAATTACACCAGGCCAGCGCGGCAGCGGGCGCTTGCGTTCTTCCGCGAACAGGCCCTCGGCCTCCAGACGCTGTTTCATCTGCTCAAAGCGCAAATGGAACAGGCCAACGCCAGCTTCCTCAACCTCGTTCACCACCAGTTGATAATTGCCCCGGCTTTCATAGAGCGTCAGCCGCCCGCGCGCCAGCACCGCCATGCCATTGCGCAAGACGAGCGGCGGTTGTGGCACAAGCTGCGGCGCAAAGAGGTGGGCACGGCTGCTGTGCGCCGTGTTCGCGCGCCGAAAAAGGACACACTGCAACTGCGCGCCTTCGTCCTTGAGAGAAAAATATTGATGCCCGGCAGAAGATTGCGAGTAATTAGAAACCTCGCCTTGCACCCAGATGTCCTGCAAGAGCGGGTCTGTCTCCAGCACCTCTTTAAGATAAAGCGTCAACTGGCTGACGGCAAAGAGCTGCATCATCTACTCGGCTTGGACTAGGACGGCGATGCTCCGGTATCGATGGTCATCAGATGCTGACCGTATTCCACCGGCTGGCCGTCTTTGACGACGATCTCTACTACTCGTCCGGCAACAGGTGTCTCGACTTCGTTCATCACATTCAACGCCTCGATCGCGCCGACAATCTGGCCCAGGCGCACCTGATCACCTTCGGCCACGGCGGCTTTCGCGCCGCGTTTCAGGCTGACCCGAAAGATGCCAACCAGCGTGGCCGTCACCTTCTGAGTCGTTTCCAGCGCGACGGGCGCGGCTTCGGCGCTCTCGTGCGCTGCTGTTTCCACCGGAGCGCTTTCGACCTCGGCAGCCGCCGCTACATAAGGCGCTGCCCCGACAACCGGCGTCGGCTTGCGCAGTGTCAGCCGCAACCCCTCGCTCTCGCGCTCGATGGTCAGTTCATGGACATCGCTTGCATCCATCATCTGAATCAAGCTGCGGACCTCCTCTATACTGAGGCTGGCCCCTGGCGCGGCTGCTGCCGCCGCTGCCACTCTGGACTCTTCATGCTCTTTTGCCATTGCACTCCTCTACTCATGTCGCACGCTGACACCGTACCTGCTGCCGCCGCAAGCCTGACTCACGAGACCCGCTCAAGATAGGTTACCGTATCGGTTTTGACCCGAATCAGATCGCCCGTACTGATAAAGAGCGGCACCTGCACCGTCAGTCCTGTCTCCAGCGTGGCGGGCTTGGTGCCACCCGTCGCGGTGTCGCCTTTGAAGCCTGGCTCGGTATAGGTCACGCGCAGGTCCACTGTGATGGGCGGCTCCAGCGACAGCGGCTCCCCTTCATAGCTGACCAGTTCAAAGGTCAGCCCATCCAACAGATAATAACGGTTATCGCCAAGCTGCTCCGCCGTCAGCGGAATCTGCTCGAAACTCTCTGTATCCATAAAGTAATAGTGGTCGCCATCCTGGTACTGGAACTGGACGCTATGTTCGTCCAGGTCGGCGCGCGGAAACTTTTCGCTCGCGGCAAAGGTGCGCTCGAAGATCGCTCCCGTGCGCAGATTACGCATCTTCACGCGCACAGTTGCGCCGCCGCGACCAATTTTAATATGCTGCCATTCCAGAATGCTCATCAATTGACCATCCAGGTCAATGGTTATCCCACGCTTCAAATCAACCACCGAGATCATTCGCTTGTCCTCCTGCAAGATCAGGCTTAGTAGCTGCCGCCAGCAAACTTCAGGCGAGGCGCAGGCTTGCAGCAGCTACTAAGAGGGTATTACCAGTTCTTTTAGTGATTGGGTCAGAATATGCAAGCCGGTTGGCGTAATCACACCCATATCTTCGATGCGCACGCCGCCCCAGCCAGAGATATAGATGCCAGGCTCGATGGTCACCACGGCCCCCGCGCAAAGCACCGATTCGGCATCCAGGCGGCCCAGGCGGGGGTTTTCGTGAATCTCCAGGCCGACGCCGTGGCCCGTGCCATGCACATAATACTCGCCAAAGCCCGCCTCATCAATTGCGTTACGCGCCAAGGCATCGGCTTCCTGGCCGTTGACGCCCGCCCGCAGTCCAGCTTCACAGGCAAGCTGTGCCCGCAGCACCACCTCGTAAATCTCGCGCAGCTTCGCGTCCGGCTCGCCCAGGCAGATTGTGCGCGTCATATCCGAGCAATATCCCTGATAGCGCGCGCCCATATCGATGGTCAGCGGCTCGCCTGGCTCCAGCTTGCGCGCGGATGGTTTGGCGTGGGGGAGCGCCGCGTTGGGACCCGACGCCACAATGGAGGGGAACGCCAGGTCTTCTGCGCCATGCGACAGCATAACGCGCTCGATCTCCCTGGCAACCTCTTCTTCCGTCAGCCCGGGCCGCAGCCAGCCCAGCAGGTGGGTAAAGGTCTCGTCGGTGATCTGCTGCGCGCGCGTCATCAGGGCGAGCTCCGCCTCATCCTTGGTCTCGCGCAGCGGTTCCACCACCTCGCGCAGCGCGCGCAGTTCAAATGCCCCTTTGCTTTCGTCCAGAATGCTTTGATGGCTCGCCACCGACACCCACTCCGCTTGAAAGCCAACCGTCTGCCAGCCTTGCTGGCGAATGGTTTCGGCCAGAATGGGGCCATATTTGCTCTGGCGAATCACCAGCGGCACGCTGGGCGCCTCGCGGGTGGCCTGTTCGGTGTAACGGCCATCGGTGACCAGCAGCATGCTCTCTTTGCCAACAAGCAACTGACCGGCAATATCCAGGCCATCATCGTGGGCATAAAAGCCGCTGAGGTAATAACGGCTGACATCCTGGGTAATCATCAAGGCATCAACCTGGAGTTCCGCCATGCGCTGGCGCAACCGTTCGACGCGCTCGGCAGGTGTTGTCATACGATTTCTCCATCAGAGATAAGCTGATATGCGCGGCGCAGCATTTCTGGCAGCGGAGACGAGAAGCATAGGGATATAAAGTCAAGTGTGCCTTGAGGAAAGTATAGCACACCAGAGGAGGAACCGTTTCTCTGAGGCCGCAGTTGACACCTGACAGCCAATTGGCGTATTCTATTGTTGGATACATCTCTTATGTGAGCCAGGAAAACCGATTCTATTTCGCTTCGTTTCTGCCATCGCCTGAGGCTACCCAAGCTCCGGTCAGTGGAGGATTGGCTCATCTGTTGTCTGGGAGACAGAAGGGGAAAAGCAAGTGAAACTGACAATGAAGAGCGACTATGGTTTGCGGGCGATCCTTGATCTGGCGCAACATTACGGCCAGGGGCCGGTGCAATGTAGCGATATTGCGCGCAGACAAGATATTCCCGAATACTACCTTGACCAGTTGCTGATTTCGCTGCGCAAAGCCGGGCTGATTCGCAGCGTGCGCGGCCCACAGGGCGGGCATTTGTTGGCAAAGCCACCCACCCAGATTATGATGGGCGAAGTGATTCAAACGCTGGATGGCTCGCTGGCGCCGATGGAATGCGTCTCTGACCCCGGCTCCTGTAATCAATCGTCGTGCTGCGCGCTGCGCGAGGTCTGGGTGAAAGTCGATCAATTCACGCAGCAGTTGGTGATGAGTACCAACATCGAAGAACTTGCCAGACAGCATCACGCCGTTCCCGTCGAAGCGATGTATGATATCTAGCGCTCAGCAGGGCAGGAAAAGCGGCCTGGTGATGTAGTCATGGTCGCGCTGGCCTTCAAAGCGTTACAGCCCCGGCTAATCTTCCCCATTCTTCCAGGGAGAGCGTTTCGGCGCGGCGTCGCCCATCGATGCCTGCTGCGCTCAGCCAGCCTTCCACCGCTGACGCGGGCTGGTCCAATCCCAACATCAACGCATTGCGCAGCGTTTTGCGCTTCTGGCTGAAGCCAGCGCGCACCACCTGAAAAAAGCGCTCGCGAGGCACATCTGCCAGCGCCAGCGGTGGGCGTTCATAGACATCAATGCGCACAATCGCTGAATCGACCCTGGGCGGCGGATAAAAAGATGAGGCAGGCACGCGCGCGATCAGGCTCGTCTTTCCGTAATATTGCACACTCACCCCCAGCAGGCTCAGATCGCCCGGCATCGCCGTCAGGCGCTCGGCCACCTCTTGCTGCACCAGCACCACCAGCCGCTGGGGCGGCTGCGCGCATTCCAGAAAATGGCGCAGCGCCGAAGCAGTGATGTAATAGGGCAGGTTTGCCACCAGCGCGTAGGGCGTGCCCTGAAAGAGGTCGTGCGGCTCAACCTCCAGCAGATTGCGCGGCAGCACCACCACCATGCCCAGCGGCGCGGTCACCTCGCGCAGAATCTCCAGCACATCGCGCTCGATCTCCACAGCCACCACGCGCCCACCTGGCCCAACCGCCCGCGCCAGCGCCACCGTCAGCACGCCCATGCCCGCGCCGACCTCCAGCGCCGCGCTGCCTGGGGCCAGCGCGGCTGCCGCCACAATGCGCCCAAGCGCCTGGCGATCTTCCAGCCAGTACTGCCCAAAGGTTTTTTGCGGGCGCGCGCCATGACGCTGGAGCAGCCGCCGCACCACCGCAGGATCACTGAGATCAGGCACAGCCGAATGTTCATCCATGGTGAGCAAATCTCTCTTTCCACCCATTTGGCAGAAGATGTGCGTCTGGTATATGCTTCAGGTGAGAGAAAACGGGAAGAATGTGTCTCTAACCGTTATACCCCTCTGGAGGGTGAACAATGCAAGCATTTGAGCTTTCCCAACTTCTCAGCGAAGCTGGACCAGCCGGAGAAGTCCACTACAACGAGTTTCTGCGTCAGCCATCGCTCAGCATGGGCATCTATACCCTCGCTGCGGGCGCTCTGGACCCACAGCAGCCCCACACCGAAGACGAGGTCTATTACATCGTCAGCGGGCAGGGGTCTATTCGGGTGGGAGACGAAAACCAACTCGTGCAAGCCGGGTCTGTGGTCTTTGTCGCGGCCAATGTTCCCCATCGTTTCTTCAACATCACCGAAGATTTGACCATCCTGGTCTTCTTTGCGCCAGCAGAAAACACGTTGGCTGCCAAAACGGGGGAAAATTCCACCTCTGCCTCTTGACGAAAGGCACCATCACATAGTATACTTTTATCCGTCACCCCTACCAGGGGCCGTGAGCATATTCCTCGGTAGCTCAACGGTAGAGCAATCGGCTGTTAACCGATGGGTTACAGGTTCGAATCCTGTCCGAGGAGCCAAAAGCCTGAGAAGCTAATTCTCAGGCTTCTTTCTGGCAAACAAGCACGGTCGGTAAAGCAGAGAGAGCGTCCTCAATCACATCTCCTCTATGTGTTGCAGCGTGCCAACGCGATGAGGGCGATCAGCAGGACAATCAGGATGATCGTCATCATCCATTGCCTGCGGTGCTTTGCTTCGGAGCGTTGTTCCCGAAGCTCTGCGCGCCGGCTCAATCTTTCTTCAAGCTGCGCCTCTTTTTTGCTTTGCCTGATTTGCTTTAGCTGCGGCGGCTGCCGCCAGCCGTCATGTGAACCAGATTGCCTGCGAATAATGGTGTATTCTGGCGGGCGAGCGCTTTTCTGCGCTGCCTGACCGGTGTTTTCTCCGCTGCGCATATTCCTGCTCCTGTGTCGGGTTACAGAAGTGCCGCCAGGGGCGTCTTCGCCTCTGGCGGCAGGCTTGGAGATTGCCTTATTTTCTGGTGGCGGCGGTCTTGGTGGTGGTGCCTGACTGGGCCACATTGGAATTGTTCTTGATGGAGATGATGCGCCCATCCTCCAATTCCATGCGCTTGTCGGCCAGCCGGGCAATGGTGCGATCATGCGTCACCACCACCACCGTGCGCCCCTGATGCGCCAGTTGCACCAGCAGGTCGACGATGCGCCGCCCGGTCTTGGAGTCCAGGTTGCCGGTTGGCTCGTCGGCCAGAATGACCGATGGGTTATTTGCCAACGCCCGCGCAATGGCCACGCGCTGC
>DATGID010000081.1:0-18106 GCA_035307385.1 Ktedonobacterales bacterium
CTCGCGGCGTGATGGTTTCGCTGCTCCGCCTTTTGTCGCAACTGATGCGGCAGGTGTGATAGACGCCAGTTCTTCTTCGTCTTCGTCATCTTCTACTTCAGCTTCCCAGGTTGCGCCTGCTGGCGCTTCGTCGGCTTCTTCCGGTATCCAGACGTAACCTCCGCTTCGCAGGCGATAGAAGCGTACGCGCTCGCCAGGTGACCAACTGGTACGCCCAGCGGCCAGCAGCGCCTCATACGGCGCTTCGGAATGCCCATTGCGCGCCGCCATATAAGCTTCCGGTGTTTTTGAGAGGCGCACGCGCGCTGCGACATCGGCGGCGGAGAGGGTACGATTCTGCAAGGCGGTTACCATGTCGAGATACGCTTGTCGAACGCCAGGGATATCGCCAGTCATAGCGCAGATGAGCGCCTGGCGCAGAAAGATGCCGCCAAACGGCTCGGCGCGGCTGGAGCGCAGCGCCACGCCATGCACCACCAGCCGCCCGCTATAGGTCAGCAAAGCATAGTTTTTCACTTCATGGCTAAGCATGGCGCGGTAGCGGCCTTCATATTCCAGGCGAATGCCTGCTGGCAACTCGGCCCCAATTTCGGCGACAAGCGCGCGCTCTTGCTCCTCGCTCCAGTCGGAGGGGACGGCGAAATAGACGCCATCGGTGTCAGCTTCTACCAGCGCCATGCCGCGCTTGCGTAGCGCATCAAGTACCTGGGTCAGCACTTCGCGCCCCCGTCGCGTCACCTCGCCTGCCGCCAGCCCGTCTGCGAAGAGGGCCATGGAGCCAGCGCCCATATAGCCATAGGCGGCGTTAATCAAGATTTTCATGGCCGCCTGGGTCGCGTCGTGATGGTTGGCCTCCACCGAACCAGGCGCGGCGATGCGCGCCGCCGCTTTATGGCGCAGGCGCAGGTCGGTCAGCAGGCCAAGGATATTGAGCAGCACCCCCAGGCGATCACTGGCCGGGCCAATCTGATAGGTGCGCATCAGCGAGGGATACAGCGAGGCCACGTCGGCTTTGACCACATGCTCAGCAATCCCTTCGGCAAAGAGATGTACCGCGCCGCCTTCATGGAGTCCATTTTCGGCGTACTGGCCGGCGGCCCCACGCGGCAGGGCCGCACCCGCGCGCAGATAGGCGCGCACCAGAATAGGCTCCAGAATGCCCATCGCCGGGCCAGCCGAGGCCAGGCGCTCGTAGCGGCGCGGGGCCATGCTTGCCAGCGCAAAGGGCGCGCCCAGCAGCCGCCGCGACAGCCCATCGACTTCAGCCACGTCGTCCAGGGCGTAATGCTTCACCAGATCAGGATTCTGGCGATACGTGTCGAAGATGGCCGCGCCTTCCAGATAAACCCGATCAGGCGCGGAAAGGCCGAAATAGCGTGCCACTTCCTTCAGGCCATGGCCGGGCATGTCGCGTACCACGAAGTCATGCCGGCGCACAGCATCCAGCGTGTCGATCAGTTCGCGCCCGGCAAGGGTATAGCGCGTGCGCCGCCTGGCCTCTGGCCCAATCGCCAGCGTTTCCTGGCGGCGTTCCAACAGAACCGGAGCGCCAGGGCGGCCCAGCGCCAGCGGCACTCCCAGGAGCGCGGCGCGGCGTTCCAGAAACGAAAGATCAAAGCCAAAAAGGTTATGGTTCTCGATCACATCCGGGTCGCGCTCGCGGATAAGCGCGCAGAGCCGTTCGATCAGCCGCGCCTCGTCTTCGGGCGCTGGCGCGTCAAGCACGGTGGCAAGGCCACGGCTGTCGCGGATGGCAACCATAAAGATGCGCCCGCGATCAGGATCAAGGGCCGTCGTCTCCAGATCAAACTGCAAGCGGTGCAGGTCTTCATAAGCCAGGCCGCGAAAGTAGACGCGCCCGGTGCGCATCAGATATTGCTCGACGGGGCCGACATGGTAATAATCGTTTTCGAGATCATTCAGGCTGCTGATCTGGCGGCCCAGCCGCCGCGATGCCCCGGCGATGAGCGCCCGCTCCAGATAGCGGCCATCGCGGGCAGAAAGCAGATACCGATAAAACCGTTCGGATGCTGCGCTGGCCGGATACTCCAGTTCCTGATAGTTGACGATAGCATCTTCCCCGCCGGGCACGCTGGCGGGAATCACCGCTGGCCCCAGGTGCGCCAGATCGGCCAGAGTGGCGGCAAAGACCCAGGGACGAAAACGCTCTGTTTCGCAGATGATCTGCCCGTTCACGCGCCGCCAGATCACCGCCTGACCTTCGCGACTGGCCCAGACGGAAACGATGCCAGGCGTCGCGTCCCAGCCAAACAGGCGCTCATCTTGAATATCTTCGGTTGTTTCTTGAGGGAGAGCAGGCTGAGAAGAAGGCATGGGTCTCCTCATCATAATTTATGAAAGAACCTTTGTTCGAATGATACCATGTCACGCCTGCCTTGGCAATGCTCTGGTGATTGTTTTTCTCGTGAAAATGGCGTAAGCTTTTCTGGAGGAGAAAGCATTCGGTCAGGGATTGAGGTGCCTTGATGTTACCCCTTGAAGGCATTACAATAGTCGCGCTTGAGCAGGCCGTTGCAGGCCCGTTCGCCACGCGCCAGTTGGCTGACCTGGGCGCGCGGGTCATCAAGATCGAGCGGCCAGGCGTCGGAGATTTTGCACGCGGCTATGATGAGATCGTTCAGGGATTGTCGGGCCATTTCGTCTGGCTCAATCGTTCTAAAGAGAGCCTAGCACTGGACTTGAAGCATCCTTTGGCCGGGCAGATCATTCATCGATTGCTGGAGCGTGCAGACATCTTCGTGCAGAATCTCGCGCCTGGCGCCGCCGAGCGGCTGGGGTTTGGCGAAGATGCGCTGATGCAGCGTTATCCGCGCCTGATTATCTGCTCGATCTCTGGCTATGGCGCGTCGGGGCCATACCGTGACAAGAAGGCATATGATCTGCTGGTGCAGGGTGAAACGGGGTTGATCTCGGTGACGGGCACGCCCGACAATCCGGCCAGGGTGGGCATTTCGGCGGCAGACATCTCTGCCGGGATGTATGCGTATACGGGAATCTTGACCGCGCTCTATCAGCGCGAGCGCACCGGCAAGGGGACCGCGTTTGAGGTTTCGCTCTTTGAAGCGCTGGGTGAGTGGGTGAGCTTTCCGGCCTATTACGCTGCCTACGCGGGCGCTTCACCTCGGCGCACCGGGGCGGAGCACGCAACCATCGCGCCCTATGGTCCGTTCCAGGCAGGTGATGGCAAGCTGGTGACGCTTGGAGTGCAGAACGAACGCGAATGGCTACGTTTCTGCGAAATGGTGCTGGAACAGCCGCAGCTTGCCACCGACCCACGCTTCGACCGTAACTCCAAACGGGTCGCCAACCGCGAGGCGCTGCGCGCCCTCATCGATATGGTGTTCCAGCAGCTTACGGTTGCTGAAGTAATTGCCCGGCTAGAGGCAGCGCAGATTGCCAACGCGCGCATCAACACCATGCAGGAGTTTTGGGACCATCCGCAGCTTGCGGCCCGCCAGCGCTGGCGCGAGGTTGACTCTCCCGTTGGGCCGATCAAGACGCTGCTGCCGCCTGTGACAATGCGCGATGTCGAGCCGCGTATGGACCCGATTCCAGCAGTAGGCCAGCAGACTGAGGCCATTTTGCACCAGCTTGGCTATGCTGACGAGCAGATCGGCCAACTGCGAGCAGAGGGTGCGATTTAGCAGGCACGCGAAGGAGGGAACGGGTGATGCCGACGAAAGAGGGCTGGCGCGGGCGGTTCTTTGAGGATTTTGAGATTGGTGATGTGTATCAGCATCCGCTGGGCCGCACCGTGACCACCACCGATAATATCTGGTTTACGTTGCTGACGCAGAACACCGCCCCCATCCATTTTGATCATCATTACGCCGCGCAAACCGAGTTTGGCAAGCCGCTCGTTGATTCCACGTTTACGCTGGCGCTGGTAACTGGACAGAGCGTGACCGACATTTCCCAGAATGTGTTTGCCAACCTGGGATGGGATCAGGTGCGGCTGCCCAATCCAGTTTTCGAGGGCGATACGATTTACTCGCAATCCGAGGTGCTCCACAAGCGCGAATCGCAATCCCGCCCCAATGTGGGCGTCGTGACGGTCAAGACGACAGGCTATAATCAGGATAGCAAGGTGGTCATCACGTTCGAGCGAACGATGTTGATCTATAAGCGCGGCCACGCGCCCCACATCGCGCGCCTCGTGCCAGGAGAGCCAGAATGAGCACAGCGACGACTCCCAGCGGGGCAACCGAAACGCTTGCCACGTTTCTGGCTGGCCTGCGTTTTGAGCAGATTCCTCCTGATGCTATCGATAGAACCAAAGAGCTTTTGCTGGATTGGGTGGCCTCGGCCCTGGCGGGACGCAATGCCAGGTCCGTTCACATTTTGGAGCGGTTTGCCGAATTGATGGGGCCAGCCGATGGCCCTGCCGAGGTTCTGGTATCGCGCCGCCGCACCTCACCGCTGTTTGCCGCGCTGGTCAATGGGGCATCTTCGCATGTTGTGGAGCAAGACGATGTCCATAACGGCGCGGTCTTTCATCCGGCGACGGTGGTTTTCCCTGCCGTGCTGGCGGCTGCGCAAGCCAGCGGAGCTTCCGGACGCGAGGCCCTGGCTGCTGCGGTGGTGGGCTATGAGGCTGGCGTGCGCGTGGGCGCGTTTCTGGGCCGTTCGCATTATCGCGTCTTTCACACCACCGGCACAGCGGGCACGCTGGCGGCGGCGGCTGGTGCAGCGCACGTGCTTGGCGCGGATGAGCAAACGATGCTGCACACGCTTGGGTCGGCTGGCACGCAAGCCGCTGGCCTCTGGGAGTTTCTGCGCGACGCCGCAGACTCCAAGCAGTTGCACACGGCCAAGGCCGCAGCGGATGGGCTGCTGGCAGCGTACATTGCGCGCGATGGCTTCACCGGAGCCAAGCAGATTCTGGAAGGCGAGCAAGGCATGGCAGCGGGCATGTCCAGCGATGCCGACCTCAGCAAACTTACCGCCGATTTGGGCGAGCGCTGGGCGGTGCTGGAAACGTCCTTCAAGTTTCATGCATCCTGCCGCCACACGCACCCTGCCGCTGATGCCCTGCTTCAAGCGATGCAAACCCACCACCTGACCGCCGATCAGATCGCTCGCGTGCGTGCCCATGTGCATCAGGCGGCTATCGATGTGCTGGGGCCGGTGACCGACCCCCAGACGGTGCATCAGGCCAAGTTTTCGATGGGCTTTGTGCTGGCGTTGATTGCGCTGTATGGGCGCGCGGGCGTCACCGATTTTAGCGCTGATGCCCTGCGCAATCCGCAGATTCGGGCGTTCCTGGACCGCGTGGAGATGACGCTGGACCCTGAAATCGATGGCGCGTATCCGGAGCGCTGGATTGGGCTGGTTGAGATGGAAACCGTTGATGGACGGCGCTTTGTCTCTCGCGTGGATGTGCCCAGGGGCGACCCCGTCAACAGCCTGAGCCGCGTCGAGCTTGAGGACAAAGCCCGGCGGCTGGCGGCCTATCAGCAGGGGGCAACGCCTGAGGAGCTAGAGCGTCTGATTACGCGCATCTGGCGCTTGGATGAGGAGCCACACCTACGCGATCTGCTTCCCGCTTGACCTGCAAGAGTGCGCAGCCTCTGGTGTATATTTTAGGGTAGCTCAAAATTTTTCATATAGATAGGGGGCGTCTTTTTGGATCATTCTGAATCTTCGATAGATTCGGCGGAAACAAAAGCCAGCGTTCGGGCTGGCACATGGGAGCAAGGCATCGATCAAGTGCGACATGTTGCTGATCTGGTGCGGGCGAATATTCATCAGGTGATCGTTGGCAAAGATACAGAGATCGACCTGCTGCTGGTGGCCTTGCTGTGCGAGGGACATGTGCTGCTGGAGGATGTGCCAGGGGTGGGCAAGACCATGCTGGCGAAAAGCCTGGCGCGCTCGCTAGGATGCAGCTTTCAGCGCATTCAATGCACACCTGACCTGCTGCCGTCTGATATTACCGGCATTACCTACTACAATCAGAAAACGGGCGAGTTTGACTTTCGCCCTGGCCCGCTGTTGACCCAAATTGTGCTGGCCGATGAAATCAACCGCGCAACGCCGCGCACGCAATCTGCGCTGCTGGAAGCGATGGAGGAACGCCAGATCAGCGTGGAGCGCGAAACGATGGCGCTGCCGCGGCCATTTCTGGTGATTGCGACCCAGAACCCCGTTGAACTGGAAGGAACCTTCCCCTTGCCCGAAGCGCAGCTTGACCGCTTCTTGCTGCGCCTGCGGCTTGGCTATCCGGTGGCGGAGGAAGAGCGCACCATGCTGCGCCGCTTTCGCCAGGCACAGCCGCTGGATGATCTTCAGCCGGTGCTCAGCGCCCAGGATTTGCTGGCTTTGCAACAGGTGGTAAAGCAGGTCATCATCACCGAGCCAGTTGAGTCCTACTTGCTCGATCTAGTGCAGGCCACACGCAGCCAGCCCACCATTGACCTGGGAGCCAGCCCACGGGCGGCACTGGCGCTGGAGCATGCTGCTCAGGCGCTGGCGGCAATCAATGGGCGCGCTTTTGTGCGCCCCGATGAAATCAAGCTGCTCGCGCCATCGGTGCTGGCTCATCGGTTGATCTTGAGTGCCCAGGCGCGCTTGCGAGGGCGCGCCGCCGATCAGGCGATCAAAGACTTGATTGCCTCGGTGCCCGCGCCGGTTGAGGCGGTTGGCCTGGATATATCTTCTGCGGCTGGCAGCGAGAAGCCTGCACAGACAGCGGCTCAGAAAGGACAGCGGTGAACCATGTTGCCCAGATCGCCAGGCGTTGACCAAGGGGCCTGGTTATCCGATGAGCAATTGCGCTCGCGCCGCCCCTGGTACTGGGTTGCCTTTGCTTTGGTGATTGCCAGCGCGCTCTTTCGTCAACCGCTCATCTTCATTGCAGGACTGCTGGCCCTGGCGCTGGCGGTGATTCCAGAACTCTGGTATCGCTTTTGCCTGTCCGGCCTGGTGTACCGCAGGCAGCTAGGCGAGCGGCGCGTCTTCTTTGGCGAGACCATCACCTTGCGCCTGAGCGTGGAAAATCGCAAGGTGCTGCCCTTGCCCTGGCTGGAGGTAGAAGACGAGTTTCCTGAATTGTTGACGCTGCAAGGCGGCAAGCTGGAGCCACATTTCAAGGCACGCCGCATGCTGCTTGCCACCGCGCTTTCGCTCTGGTGGTTTCAGCGCGTCAGCAAGCGCTACCAGATACACTGTGTGGCGCGCGGCGTGTTTACGCTGGGTCCGGTGAAACTGCGCAGCGGCGACCCGTTTGGCTTGCTGACCCGCGAACAGCGCTTCGAGTCCCTGGACACACTGCTGGTGTATCCCCCCATTTTGCCCATCGAGCGTTTTGGCCTGCCCTCGCGCCATCCTTTCGGAGAACAGAACGCGCCGCGCCGATTGCTAGAAGACCCGTTGCGCGTGGTGGGGGCGCGCGATTGGCTGCCCGGCGATGATCTGCGCCGGGTGCATTGGAAGGCAACAGCGCGGGCCATGACCTTGCAGAGCAAAGTGTACGAGCCGACAACAACCTGGACACTGGCGCTGTTTGTCAACGTCAATGGCTATGCCAATCCGGCGTTGGGGGTGAACCCGAGCCTGCTTGATCTGACCCTGACCGCTGCCGCGTCACTGGCAGCCTGGGCAGCCGAGCAAGGCTATGCAACAGGGCTTTTCTCTAATGGCATGCAGGCGCTGACGGAGGTTGATGATTTGCCAGCGGCCAGCGCTAAGGAAGGCTATTCAGCGGCGCAGGTGCGCTTGCCGCCTTCCAGCCGCCCGGAACAGCTTCCGCGCGTGCTGGAGACGCTGGCGCGCTTGATCCCGTTTTGGGGGTCACCGATTGAAGAGCTATTCCTGCGAGAACAGACACGCCTTCCGGCTGGCACGACCATTGTTCTGGTGAGCACTGCGGCGTCGGTGACGCCTGTGCTGCTGGAGATGCTGCTGCTGGCGCGGGCGCGTGGGCATGCGGTGGCGCTGCTGCTTGCAGGAGGGGAGCCGGTTGAGGCTCCGGGCTTGCTGGTGTATCGGCTAGGAGCCGAGGAGGTCTGGCATGACATTGTGGCGCAGGCAAAGGGACGCGATGACAGCCAGGGGGCAGAGTCGTCTGAAGCTGGGTACCGGTTCATTTTGGCTTGAAAGCGTCGCGCTGCCGTTTGGGATGCTGGCTTTGCAGGCGCTGCCCCTGGGCGCGCTGCTGCCCCTGGGCGCGGCCTGGCAAGCCAATGATGCCAGCCAGGCTTTGCTGCCAACCTGGGCGCTTTTGCTGCTGCTGGCCGAGGCGTTCTATCTGGCGCGCTGGCTGACCCGGCAGCCAGCGCTGCGCGGTTGGATTGTTGCATTGATGACACTGGCCGGGCTGGCAACGCTGCTGCTGGTCTTGTTCTTGCGCTGGTATGTCGAAAGCGGCCCAATCTGGCAAACGACGTGGCTGAGCGCTTTGTTTCAAGACCTTCAGTTCAACAGCGGGCGCACTGCTGAACCAATCGCGGTGGTGGTCTTGCTGGCGCTGCTCTGGTGGCGTGGGCTGCGGCTGGGGAGTGCCACCATTGAGCAGGAACAAGTTGCGAGGAACTTCAAAGTCGGCTTTGGGGTGCTGGTGGCGGCGCTCTTGTTTGTCGGCACGGTCAGCGCTGGCGCGCGCGATGCCCTGGTGGTCCAGTTAGGGCTGACGCTGCCCATCTTTTTGTTTGTTGGGCTGGTGTCGCTCTCTCTGGCGCGGCTGGCCGAGATTCGGCGGGCACGCAGCGCTCAGGGAAAGGCCCAGGGCGACCCCACGCGCTTCTGGCTCATTGCCATGCTGGCGCTCAGCGCTGTGCTGGTACTGCTGCTGCTGGGCATCGAGCAAGCCTTCTCGTATCACACCATCCTGGGAGTCTTCGCCGCGATTGGCGTGGTCTGGGACGCCATCACCGCCGTCATCGCCTGGATAGTAGTCGGGATAGCATTTATTCTCTATTGGATTTATTACCCGCTGAGTCTACTCTATCAGTTGATCTTTGGCACAAGCCATCAAAAGGCTCAACCAACAGCCCCCTCGCCGCCACAGAAGCCGCCGCCGCTGGCGGGAAAGCATGGAGCAGCATTGCCAACCGAATGGCTGGTCATAGGGCAGTGGGTGTTGATTGCCCTTGGCGTTCTGCTGCTGCTGTTCCTCCTCATTCGCGCGTTTCGCGGCTTTGCTGCCTGGCGGCGTGATGAATCGGCAGATGAAGAGCGGGAAGACCTTGGGGCAGCCAATGTGCTGGGGGCGCAACTGCGTGCCCTGCTTGCCAATCTGGCCGCGCGTTTTCAGCGCAAGCCCCCCGCTGAAGATGAGGCTGATAGACTGGCGAGTCATTCCGTGCGCGCACTGTATCGCCGTGTGCTGCGCCAGGCTGCCGCGCAGGGATTGGGCAGGCGCGCGGCTGAAACGCCCCAGGAGTTTGCAGAGCGCATCGGGCCAGCCGTGGCGCTGCTGCCTGCATCGCCGTCTCTTTCAGGAAGCGCTCCAGCCTCAGGTGCCGCGTCAGGCTTCCCCGATGCAAGTATGGAGGCGGTGACGAAGGCATATGAGCAAGCGCGTTATGGCGATTACGAGCCACCTGCCGAGCAGCTTGCTAGCCTGACCACCGATGTAGAGCGCCTGCTCCAGCGCATGGGAAAGCCGGGGAGCGAACGAAGGTGAGTCCTACCTGAAAGGTCACGAGTTATGCGGGCTGCGCCTCGTGAGCAAGGTAGTTCAGCATCGCGTTCAATTCGTGCTGCGCCTGCTCGCCAGCCTCGTTCCATGTAAACGTTTCGAGCGCCTGCCGTGCCGTCTGAATGGCCTCAGCAAGCCGAGTCTGACAGCGCTGCCGCACCTGGCTGGCGGCAAAGATAGCAAGCACTTCAGCAACCTGCTCGTCGCTGGCCTGGCCCTCTTCAGCATAGATCGCGTATAAGCGCTCTTGCTGCGCGGGCGCGGCGTGCTCCAGCGCGTCGATAATCGGCAGGCTCATCTTCTTGCGGCGAATATCCCCGGCAGGCGCTTTGCCAAGCTCATGTTCATTGGCCCAGATGCCCAGCAGATCGTCACGAAGTTGAAATGCGATGCCCAGCGAGCGCCCGAACGTTGCCAGCCGGGCAATCTGGTTGGCATCGGTGGTGGCAAGGCGCGCGCCCATCTCCGTGGCGCATTGCATCAATGCGGCGGTCTTGCGGCCAATCATGGTGAGATAGAGGGCGACAGTAATCTCGCGCTGGCGCTCGAAGCTCATATCGAGGTGCTGGCCCTCGCAGAGCGCCAGGCACGCGCTGTCAAAGGTCCTGGCAAGCGTAAGGATAGTCTGGGCATCAACGCCGTTCTTCGCCAGTTCCCACAGGGCCAGTCGGGCAATGCAAAAGAGGCCGTCGCCGGTATTGATGGCCTGGGGCTGGCCCCACAGTTTCCAAAGCGTGGGGCGATGATGCCGAAGCGCGTCGCTGTCTTCGATATCATCATGAATCAGCGAGAAATTATGCACAAGCTCCACCGCGACCGCCGCCGGAAGAATCTGCTCAAGCTGATAGGGCAGTTGCCCGGCAGCAGCGGCGGCAGGTTGCGCGGGCAGGCAAGCCTGATGCGCCAGCAGCAGCAGCGCCGGGCGCAGGAACTTACCCAGGAATTTACCCGGATTGCCCTCCACCGGGCTGAGGTCGGCATGTGCCCAGCCCAGGTGATAGCGCATCTGCCCATAAAACGTGGAGAGCATCTCCACCTGAGCGTCTTGTTGGGTCTGGTCCAGAAAGCGCCGCAGTTCGCTGCCCACCAGCACGCGGTATTTATTCAGAACAGTCTCGATGTTGAGCGCGACAGCCATGACACCCCTTACCCTACCTGCTAATGGTGGAACCAGAAAAAGAGCGTCAGCACCACGGCAAACCCACCCACCAGCCAACTTGATAGCCCGATCAGCCCTTGGACCTGGCGCAGCGGCGAGCACAGGTCGCAGTAGCGCAAGATGTAGTGATAGCGGTGGCTGGACATGCCGTCGCGCTCAATCACCATGCGCTCCTGTTTGCGCCGGGTATGATGCTCGTCGCAGACGTAGCGCTTGCAGCCAATGCAGAGGCCAGTGTCGAAATAGTGCGCGACCAGATTAGCGGACCATTGGGTTGGGCGCACCGGCTCGCCACAGACATAGCACACGTAGCGCTCGATGTTGCGCTCCTGAACCTCTGCGCATGGCTGGTGCTGATCGAGCGGAAAATGCTCGATGCAGTAGCGATGATGGCAGTCCGGGCAGCGCCCCGCTGCCGTCTGTTCGCACACATGACAGGTCTGTTCCGCGTATTGTTGAAACATCAGGATATACCGCCTGATTATAGAGTCTGGCGTCGAGAGCGCCAGCGTTGTGCCGGAGTAGAGCACTCTGGCAGGCGAGAAACAATTGCCTGATATGAGGGTTCTGGTGTATGCCTTGAAGGCGCGCCGGAATGTCTCCCTTATTATAAGGGTAAACGTTCCAGGCGCGCCAGCAATCACGCTCTAGGAAAAACGTTTAAGAGAAACCTGTACTTGATGCCCGCCCAACTTTGCCGGAGCAATCGTATCGGTGAAAGCTCCCGCTTCCTGTCCTGCCTGCACGTCTCCTGCCAACACGGTCAGGTCGCGCGCCAGGATTTCCTCTTTGATATAGTCAGTGTAACGCTTAAGCGCTTCGGCCAGTTCGCTATCCGTGACCAGCCGCGCGCTGATCGTCTCTTCGATGAGAAAATCAGCTTTCTTACGCATATCTTGCAGATAATGCGTCAGGTCGCGCACCAGCCCCTCTTCCAGCAGTTCTGGCGTCAGACTGGTTTCGATGACAGCCACGTAACCCGCCTCTTCAGCGGCTACATAGCCTTCCCTGGCGGTGGCAACCACTTCTAGCTCTTCCTCCTTCAGAGCCACACTTTCGCCCTCGACGCTCAGGGTCAGCTTATTTGTGCTGCGAAGCTCCGCAAGCGCGTTGGTCACGCTCAACGCGCTGAGCGCTGCCAGCAGCTTCTTCATTTTCGCGCCATATTTTGGCCCCAGCAGGCTGATGCGCGGCTTGAGCGCGTACACCAGCATATCGCTCTCAGCGGGCAAAAAGTCCAGCCGCTTGACGTTGAGTTCCTCTTGCACCTGCCCCGCCAGCCGCTCCAGGCTGGCGCGCTCCTCGGCAGTGGTGACGCGGGCGTACAGCGTCGAAAGCGGCTGGCGCACGCGAATCTGCGCCTTTTCCCGCGCCGCGCGGCCCAGGTTCACCACGCGCATCACCAGCCGCGTTTCGCGCGCCAGCCGCTCATCGATGAGCGATTCGTCAACCACCGGCCAATCGGTCAGGTGCACGCTTTCCGGGGCGTTCTGGTTCACGCTGCACACCAGATTTTGATACAACGCCTCGGCCAGAAATGGCGTAAAAGGCGCTAACAAGGTGAGCGTCGTCACCAGACACTCGTAAAGCGTCAGGTACGCTGCCACTTTGTCGGCATCTTCTTCGCTCTTCCAGAAACGCCGCCGACTGCGCCGCACGTACCAGTTCGACAGGTTTTCGATAAACGCGCCGATAGCTGCGGCTGGCCTTTCCGTGTCGAAGAGGTCGAGCCACTCGGTGGCCTCAGCGATGGTTTGCTGAAGCTCGGAAAGAATCCAGCGGTCCAGGTCGCTGCGCTCGCTGACGGGCAAACTATGGCGCGTAGGGTCAAAGCCATCGATATTAGCATACGTGACGAAGAATGAGTAGACATTCCAGAGTTTATCCAGCGCCGCGCGCTCATTCAGCCAGAGGTCGCTCAGGCGCACCGGCACGCCCCTGGCTTTGGCCTCCGCGACATCTTGCTCGTTTGGGATGCGCGGGAAGCGCAGGTTTTGCTCTGGCTGATGGTTGGCATACAGCCAGCGCATTGTGTCAGCGCCGACCACCTCGGCGGCCTCATCGAAGGCGATGGAGTTGCCCTTGCTCTTGTGCATCTCTTCGCCCTTCTCGTCCAGCAGTGTAGCAAAGCCCAGCACCGTCTTGAACGGCTCGGTATTTTCCAGCGCCGCGCTCATCACCAGCATGGAGTAGAACCAGTTGCGGAACTGGCCCGGAAAGCTTTCGGTGATGAAGTCGGCGGGGAACCAATCGCGCCAGTAGTCGCGGTTGTGACGATAGTCCAGCGTAGAATAGGGCACGATGCCCGCGTCCAGCCAGGGGTTGCCTACATCTTTGATGCGCGAGATAGTCTTGCCGCAGTGCGAACACGCGATCTTGACCGCATCAACCCATGGACGGTGCGGCGTGTGGCCCTCGAACTCAGCCCAACCTTCGACGGCGCGCGCTTTCAGTTCGGTTTCGCTGCCGATCACCTCGAACGTGTCACAGAAAGGACAGACGTAGATGGGCAGCGCCAGACCCCAATAGCGCTTTTTGGAGATCATCCAGTCTTCCATGTTGCGCAGCCAGTCAAGCTCGCGATCCAGACCAAAACTCGGAATCCAGCGGATGCGCTGGACGATCTCCATCATTTGGTAGCGCAGTTCGCGCATGGAGATGAACCACTCGTCAACCAGCCGGAAGATCAGTTCGGTTTTGCAGCGCCAGCAGTGCGGATAGACGTGCTGGTACGATTCCGTCTGGTAGAACAGGCCCTTCTTTTTCAGATCGTCGAACACAAAGCGGGCGACCACGTTTGTTTTCTGGACAGATGTCCCTGTGAGGGAAACCGGCTCACCATCCAGGTCCGACACGACGCGAGTGATCGCGGTCAGTTTCTGGTCGGCTACCTCGGTAACGTTATGCCCGGTGAGCCAGCCGTAGCCATCGACATAAACGCCGGATTCATCCACCGGAGCCAGCACCGCCAGATTGTGTTCTTTCGAGAGGCCAAAGTCTTCGCGGCCACAGCCCGGCGCGATATGCACGATGCCCGTACCTTCGCTGGCGCTGACATCGCTCCAGGAGACGACGGTATGCTCGACGCCTTGCTCGGCGGGCAGTTCATCAAATGGCCCGCGATAGCGCCAGCCCAGCATATCGCGGCCAGCCAGCACTTCCACCACTTCTACCTCGCCCTTATCGCGGCCACGCAGCTTTTGCAGCTTGGGCAGCACATCTTGCGACAGGTAGTAATACGCGCCGTCCTGCTTGACTTTCACATAGGTCAGTTCAGGGTTGACAGCGGCGGCAACGTTGGCTGGCAGCGTCCAGGGCGTGGTGGTCCAGACCAGCAGGTACTCGTTCTCGCGGTCCACCAGAGGCAAGCGCACATAGACGCTGGTATGCGTGACCGAGAAGCGCCCTTCGTTGATCTCCATATCAGAGATGCCCGTGGCGCAGCGTGGGCACCAGGGCATCACGTCGGTGCCTTTGTAGATGTAGCCTTTTTCGTTGCAGACCTTCAGGAAATGCCAGATGGTGTAGTTGTTCTCGTCCGACATCGTGTAGTACGAGTTGCTCCAGTCAACCCAGTGGCCCAGCCGGATGGATTGCTCGGTGATGCGCTGGGCAAAGCGCAGCACGCGCTCTTTGCAGCGCTCGACAAAGGCGTCGATGCCGTATGTTTCGATCTCGCGCTTGTTGTCCAGGCCCAGTTCTTTTTCAACTTCCACCTCAACCCACAAGCCCTGGCAGTCGAAGCCGTTCTGGTAGCGCTGGCGATAGCCCTGCAACGTCTTGTAGCGCTGAAACAGGTCTTTGTAGGTGCGGCCCCAGGCATGATGGACGCCCATCGGATTGTTGGCTGTGATTGGGCCGTCGATAAACGAGAAGCGTTTTTCGTTGTTGGCATTGCGCTGAAGATATTTTTTCAGCATGCCTTGCGCATCCCACTGCTGCTGGACGCGGCGTTCCAGGGCGGGATAATCGACGCGATTGGCCGACGGAACCGCTTGAAACACGGTTGTTTTTGCTTGTGCCATCTGCTACCTCAACATGAACCTTGATAAGAACGTGTGCTCTTCAATCTACCAGGCCAATTTCCAGGCGTTTGTTGATCTTGCCTTTGTTCTCAGTTTTCAGGACTTTGATACCCTTGACTTCCGATGTATCGCGAACATGCGTGCCGCCGTCGGCTTGCAAATCCCAGCCAACAATTTCAACGATGCGCACCACCGGAATGTTGGGCGGCAAGAGATTAATTTTCGTGCGAATCAGGTCGGGAATCTGAAATGCCTCCTCGCGCGGCAGCGTATACACCTTGATGGGCAGCGCAGCTTGAATCGCTTTGTTCGCCGCCTCCTCGATCTCGCGGATGGTGCTCTGGTCGAACTGCTCCAGCGCAAAGTCCATCCGGGCGCGGTCTGGATACATCTGACCGCCCGTCACCTGCGCGCCGAAATCGCGGAAGATCAGGCCGCACAGAATATGCAGCGCCGTGTGGGTGCGCATCATCCGATAGCGGAAGTCCCAATCAAGCTCACCTTCCACTTCAGCGCCAACCGCCGGAAGCTGACCCTCCACTTCATGCCAGATCACCGCGCCATCCTCGTCCTTATAGGATTTAGCGAGGGTGCATTCGCGGCCCTCGCAGCGTATGACGCCAAGATCAGCCATCTGGCCGCCGCCGCCGGGAAAGAAAGCGGTGCGATCAAGCGCGATGGCGTTCTCCCGCTGACCGAGAACTCTGGCATTGAAATTGCGGATGTAGCTGTCGGTATGATACAAGAGTTCGGTATTCATCGCGGTTTCCTCGCCTGTCTCAATCCAAAATAAAAAGCCCACCCCAAGCAGGGGCGGGCATTGGTTCCCACGGTACCACCCTGATTCGTGTCCTTCCGTGTTGCCGGGCGCTTCTGACGAGCGCCAGCGCGCAGGTGAAAGGCCGCACTCAGTTCAGGCGCGTGTTCACGCCTGCCCCGTGTGGTAACGGGCGGGGATACCGGCCAGGTCTACTTGCATCAACCCGATGGTGAGGCGTTCGATTGGCTGCTCAGGAAGGATATTCGGCCTGCTGCTCGCATCCGGTCACACCATCCCCGGACTCTCTGAGTGAGTGAGCGGCCTACTCGTTCCATCGACGCTGTGAACTTTTCAGTTGATTGAGCTTGCTTTACGACGCAGTATCGCATATCGGCGCAGCATTGTCAAGCGCCAGTTTGCTTGCTGGTTTGGTTGTATCTGCTGCGCGTGATGTGCGCTCCGTAAAGCGCTCTCTATGAAGGAGGGGAGATCGATGGCTGGCTTGCGAGACGGTCTCCAGCGTTCACGAGAACTCTATCTGCCGGAATTAGATAAAGCACCAGAAACATCACCGCTCCTCTCGGCCAACCACCAGCGCTCCTTGCCGCAGCACGCGGGCAACATGGGGTTCAGCGTCCATGGCGCGGATGACCAGAGCGCCTGGAAGCGGCGCTTTGGGCGGGGGATCACTGCGCCGACTGAAACCACAGCGCGCACCACGTTTTTGCTGCGCTGCGCCCTGTTGCACGGCCTGAGCGGTCTTTTGCTGGCCGGAGGGTTGACGGTGCTCTTCCTGGAGAGCATGAACAAAAGCTGGCTCTGGCTGTTGATGCTGGCAATGATCTTGGCCTTCTATGGGGTGGGGGCCTACTGGTGCGCGGAACGCTTTGATAAGCTGAACCTGGCGCGCTGGCTGCTGCTGAGCGGTGATCTGGCGCTGCTGATGGGTACCTGGCTGCTGATTGGCCCATCGTTGATATTGGCGCTCCTGCTGCCTGGTCTTGTTGTGCTGGCGCTGCTGCTGGGCGGGCGACGCGAACTGCTGCTGATCGCGTCGCTGGAAGCGGCGGCGCTGGTGGTGCTGCTGCTGAGCGATCTGGCGGGCACGCCTCGCCTGGCGCTGCACGCGCCAGCGGCGCTGGTGGTGCTCGTGAACCTGTTTGGCTCGCTGGCTTGCCTGGGCGGAATGATTTATGGCTTGCTGACCGTGCTCGATAGAAACAATCCGAGAAGTTTGGGCGATCAATGGCACAGCGCTGAGGTGGCGCGGGTGCGCATCGAATCCGATATTCATTTGCGCCAGCTTCAAGACCATATCACGATGCTGCAAAATGTACTGACGCGCGTGGCCGGAGGCGAATTGCACGCCCGAGTGCCCCTCAAAGGGGGCGAGCTTGGTCCTCTGGCGGCAAAGTTAAACACCCTGCTCGATCGCCAGGAGCGTATGTTCGATGAAGCTCGCCAGCACCGCCGACTGGAAGCAGCGGTGGGCGAACTCATCGGTCTGCTGGAGACGCTGCATCGTGGTGAGCGTGTCGGCTGGCCCGCGCCTACGGGAACGCAGGTTGATCGCATTCTGGCGTTGATGCGCGCGCCGTTGCCGTCGCGCCCGCTTCCGCGCACCACGAGAGAGCTTCCGGCTGTGTCGGCCTCGGAGCCTGCGCCAGAAGAGAGCGATCCATCATCATCTCCTGCCGATACCAGGCATAGGCCGAAAAAGGCTCCTGACGTGCCGGAGACGACATAATCATGGCTGTTGGCTATGCCTGGCTGATGCTAGCATTCAGATGGTACCCCTGACCGCCAGCCGCGGGGGTGGGGGTGTTATTGCCGTTAGAAGAGCGGCTGTCCAGGAAATACAGCGCGATGGCGAGCAGTGCAATAAAAACAACGATGATACCAAGAGATAGTATCCATTGCTTCCGGCGCTTCGCTTTATAGCGCTGCTCGCGCCGCTGTTCGCGCCGGGCTTCGCTTTCATCAAACTTTGTCTCTTTTTTACCCTGCCTGGCTTTCTTGGGTTGGGATAGCTGCCCGCTGGGTGTGCCGCCCTGACGGCGGATGATGACGTATTCTGGCGGACGTGCGCTTTTTTCCGCGCTCTGGCGCGAGTTTTGTCTGCTGCTCACCTGTCTCCTCCTTCACGATGGCGCAGAAACGCCGCCGAAAGAAAAGCCTTTTCTTTCGGCGGCTGGCGATGGCTGATGAGGTGCGCTCACTTCTTGGTGACGGTGGTCTTGGTGGTGGTGCCTGACTGGGCCACATTGGAATTGTTCTTGATGGAGATGATGCGCCCATCCTCCAATTCCATGCGTTTGTCGGCCAGCCGGGCGATGCTGCGGTCATGCGTGACGACAATTACCGTGCGCCCCTGATGCGCCAGTTGCACCAGCAGGTCGACGATGCGCCGCCCGGTCTTGGAGTCCAGGTTGCCGGTTGGCTCGTCGGCCAGAATGACCGATGGGTTATTTGCCAACGCCCGCGCAATGGCCACGCGCTGC
>DATGID010000082.1:0-145894 GCA_035307385.1 Ktedonobacterales bacterium
CCAGTTCCTCGCTCGCCGAGGCAAGCACGGCCTCTTCGGGGGTCTGCTCTTCGCTCTCCTCACCATCCCTGGTCATGGGCTCCACCTCCTTGGCAGCAGTCTACCACTTCTGCCGCCTAAGTGGGGCTGTAGTACTCAGAGCGTGTTTTGCAGGGCATTGGGGAAGTCTGAGATGGCAAAAGAGCAAGATAGAAGAAGATTTTTGGGGATCTGTGTGTTAGCATGCTCAGCGAGCACACTGATTTCTCGCTCGCGTGCCTACTTCGGCGCGCAGTGACGTGACAAGGAGGACCGCATGAAATTTCTGCTCACCTCGGCTGGCATCAAAAACACCAGCATTCACAACGCGCTGGCCGACCTGCTGGGCAAACCGATTGCCGAGTCCAGCGCCCTCTTTATTCCCACCGGGTCGTACTCCCTGCCCGGCGGTGCGGACTCGGCCTACCGGCTGATCCGCGGAATAGCCGCCAGCCCTTTGTGCGAAGTGGGGTGGAAGTCGTTGGGCGTGTTGGAACTCACCGCTTTGCCCAGTATCCCAAAAGACTATTGGGTCCCCATGCTTCAGGAGACGGACGCCCTGCTGGTGGGAGGCGGCGAGCCTCTGTATCTGTGCTACTGGATGCGGGAATCGGGACTGGCAGACCTCTTGCCGTCGCTTCCGCGCAAGACAGTCTATGTGGGGGTGAGCGGTGGGAGTATGGTGGCTGGCTCCTCCTTCGGAGAGACCTACGAAGGCCCTCCTCCGTTCGCCAGCAGCGACAAAGCGCTGGGACTGGTGGATTTTGCGGTAATCGGGCATTTGGATAACCCCTCTATGCCGGACTTTTCCCTGGACAACCTCGCACAATGGGCCACCGGGGTACAGGCACAGGCATCGGTGCCCGTGTACGCGATCGACGATCAGACCGCCATACAAGTCGTTGACGGCGAGGTCTCCGTCATCTCCGAGGGCCACTGGAAACGCTTTGCCCCCTAATGCACTGGTTTGCCCCAGGTAGTTCGCACTCCTGGTGGGTCGAACCGATGGGGAAGCAGCGTGAAGAGCGAGCAGGGGATACGTTCGCTTTTCGCGCTCACCTCTCACCCTGTACAGGATAGCCCAGGCCGCGCCTCTCTGCCCTGCAAAACACGCTCTCAAATACGAATCACTTTGACAGGTGAAGGGGAGTAGTTGACACAGGCTTATTTTCCAGGGCTGCCGCAGTCTCATAACCCATGCCAAAATCAAAGTATCAATACCCGCCCACACAGATGAGTTATTGCCACATACCCCATTATGCTTACCGCTAAGCAGGAATCGCCTGTGCTTAGCCGCTAAACAGCAGCGCGGGCTGCTTAGGGCTAGGCAGGGCTTGACCCTGCTTACTGGTAAGCATATACTAGAAGGCAGGTTAACAACCGAGGGCAGGAATCCGATATGCAACAGGAACAACGCAAGGACATCCGAGCAGTGATGATAGGGCAGAGAGGCGGCTATGCCCGCGCCGCCCGACTGACGCCTGAACAGCGCAAGGACATTGCTAGTCGCGCTGCATGGGCGAAGCACCACCCGTTTGAGTTCCAGCGGCGCAAGGAACGCGCTGAGCAAATGGCGGCCTTGATACAGCAGGCGCTTAGCGCAAAGCAGATGCCGCTCGCCTAAATGACCGTAAAGAGTAGTTGCTAGGGTAGTGACATGGCCCTTGATATAACACCAATAACTAAATTGTCGGATTGGTCTGTTGACTGGGTCAGGGAAATCCTCGACACCGACCGTGAAGAGGATACGTTTCTTGAGTTCAAGGCGGACATCAATCCGATTAATCCGAAAGACCCGAAAGAAGCGAACCACACATACAATATTAGAAAAGCGCTGACATCGTTTGCTAACACGCTCGGAGGATTCGTTGTATTCGGCATAAGCGATAAGCAAAAGGCTTCAGGCTGGGACAGGCTTTGTGGCATTGCCAACGCAAAAGAGTTCGGTAAACAGCTTGCGAATAAAGCTTCCGGCGGTAAGGTAATACCGGGCGTTACCTTTGAAGGGCCAGTGTTTTTTGACATTCCACACGCTGGTCAAACCTACAGGGTTGCAGTGGTGAAAGTCGCATCAGGTGAGCTGAAGCCCTACGCAATCGTCACCGATAACGATGGTCTGCTGCACTTTTGGATGCGCGGCACGCAGACTGCCGTTGCCATGACATATCCTTCGCTGACTCGCGCGGTTGAAGCATCAACCCAGCTTAGGAATTGGCTGGCTGCCTTATACCTTGATTGCGAATATGTCGATACCTTCGCCGATCAGATGGTCATTGCTGATAAAGACCGCGAGTCCTTAATACCTGTGGTCAGAATTAATGCTTTGGTGAACAGTGAGCAGTCAAGCCAGGTGATTTCTCTTGTCCCTAACGATGTTGAACTGGTCCGGCTTATTTGGGCTTTGCGAAAGCATATCGACTTGGTGAACAGCTATCGGGATATGATGGTCCAACGTCGAGCCCTGCCCCTGTCGAATGCAAATGCCGAAAATAGGAAAGATAACGACTTTATTGCTAGTGCTGTGCCAGTCATAAAGGCCATTACAGTTCAGTTGCGAGGTCATCTGACTAAGAAGTACCCGAAAATACGCGAGTGGCTTAGCGTGGTTCAATAATTAGGGAAGCAGCTACCCCTGGTCTAACAGGGTGGGCAGGGCACACGATGTAGCGCCGTGTGACCAAGTAGAAGGAGTGAGGCGGCTTATGCTCCGATATAGCAAACAACAAATTTCCGCGATGATGAGTAGGTTTATATGGAACTACTCTGTCGGTGACAACATCGCCTATAATTTCAAGGTTTTGTTTGCTCTATATGAGGACAAGAGCCGAAGTGCTGTAAAGAACATCTATAACAAGCCCCTCATCATCTTGATCGTCTCTATAATAGAGTGCTTAATGTACGATTTTGTCGTTCGGCTTGAACAGGCAACTAATCAGTGGCCGCAGAGTATTCCGCCTAGCAAACGTGAACTAATCAAGGCCAGACTTTCATCCGAGAAGGTAAAGAAACAGGTTGAGTATTTAGACCAACAGATGACTATACAGACCGTGCGTAACTACTCGATGGATCAGCTAATTAAGCTGTTCAAGGAATTTGAATTGTTTGGCCCCAAAGACCACGAGATTTATCCCAGGTTTGTAGACGCTACTAGGCTTAGAAACCGCGTCCACATTTTTAACTGGTTCAACAATTTTGAGAGAAAAGAACGCGACACATACTCCGAGCAACGGCTTGAAGGCGTGGAGCAGTTGCTTGATGGCCTGTTGGAATATATGAGTGAAACTTACTACAGGCCGGACTCACAACCAGGGGATACATTCTGGCTTAGAGATATGGGTGCCTAGTTGTGCAATGTCGCACAATCTATCTTTTCGGAAGGCGCGGCGGACGGCAGCGTATGCGCCTATTATAGGAGGGTCGCTCAGATGAGCCTGGAGCACTTGAAGCAGCGCCTGGGACAAGAACTTGCGGCGTTGGAGCAGGAAGGGCGCTATGCCCATCCGGGGGTTTTATCGGGCCAGCAGGGGCCGCGCATCACCATCCAAGGAAAGTCCTACATCAACCTGGCTTCCAATAATTACCTAGGGTTCGCTCAGGACCAGCAGGTGATAGCAGCCGCTCGCAACGCGCTTGACCAGTACGGCTTTGGGCTGGGCGGTGGGCGCATGCTCTACTCCATGCCCGTGCTCCAGGAACTAGAAAAGCGCCTGGCAGCATTCAAGCAGCGCGAAGCGGCCATTGTCTGCCAGACTGGCTACGATACCAATCTTACAGTGCTCTCAACGCTGGTGGGCGAGGGCGATGTCATCATCAGTGATGGGGCCAATCATGCCAGCATTGTAGATGGCATCCGCCTCTCGCGGGCAGAGCGGCGTATTTATCCGCATAACGATATGGGCGGGCTGGAAGAGCAATTGCGCGCCAGCCAGGGTGCCCGCACTGTCTTGATTGTGACGGATGGTGTCTTCAGCATGGATGGCGACCTGGCCCCGCTTCCTGACATTGTAACCCTGGCTGAGCGCTATGGCGCGCTGGTCTATGTGGATGACGCGCACGGCGATGGCGTCTTAGGCAAGCGTGGCTCTGGCATTGTTGAGCATTTCGGGCTGCATGGGCGCGTCGCCATTGAGATGGGCACGCTTTCCAAGGCGCTTGGCGGCATGGGCGGCTTTGTGGCCGCAGACCAGGAAATCGTCAACTATCTCTTTCAGCGCGGTCGCTCCTTCATCTTCTCTACCGGGCATCAGCCGCCAATGGTAGCCGCTGGGTTGCTCGCCGCGTTGGACTTGCTCGCGGCGCAGCCAGAGCGCCTAGAACGCCTCTGGGACAATACTCGCTTCTTCCGCAGCGGCCTTCAGCAGCTTGGATTGAGCACCGGCGTCAGCGTTACTCCCATTGTGCCCATCATGTTTGGCGATGAGAGCATTGCTGTTCAATTTAGTCAGGAAATCCGCGCTGCTGGCATCTACGCCCAGGCGTTTACCTATCCCGTCGTACCACAGGGCAAGGCACGCATCCGCTGTATTGTCTCAGCGGCGCACAGCCAGGAGGAATTAGCCACCGCGCTTGACGTCTGCAAGGCGACAGGGCAAAAGCTGCGATTGATTTAAGCAGCTTGCACTCATTGTCCTCAGATGAGGAGTCTGCGTCGAGGCGGGCCAGCCCAAGCGATGTAAATTGGCTATTTTTGGGCAACGCACTCAAAATGGTAAAATAAGAACCAATGTAGCAGCTTTTGGCTAGACAGCTTACCTGCTGTCGGCACTCAGGTTAAGGGAAGCCCTGATACACATGGCATACGACACCGCTCATGACCTGCCTTCCTTTGTCGAGTTAACGAACCAGCTTAAAGCTCTAAAGTTGATACGCTTCCTCTTGCCGAAAGATAAGCGCAGCGAACTCCAGAGGCTAGAAGCACAAATCAAGGAGCTGGCTGATACTGTCGATGGTTTCTATGCGTTACTCGGGGACAGACATTGGATATATCATGACACACTCAGCGTTGAAAAGGTGCGCGTCATCCTCACGTCCAATAGCGTCGCTGAGGATGCAGAGCAGCAGTTCATCGCCCTGTATGACCCTGAATTTTTCAGATTTGCCCTCATGCGCTGCAATGGCTTTGAGGAGTTACGCAAGCGCAGGCACCTGATCGAAAAAGCGCGTGATGATTATTTTGCAGGACGCTACTACGCCTGTGTGTTTCTCTTACTGAGCATTGCCGATGGTTTTGTCAATGAATTTGAGAGCATACACAGAGGTCTCCATACGCGCATGAGCGAGGAACTGAGCGAGTGGGATAGTCCCATCTCACTCCATAAAGGCATTGGCAGTGTCCGAAATGTCGTCTTTAAAAGAATAACCCTCACTAGAACTGAGCCTGTCGAAGAATTGTACCGTCACGGCATCATGCACGGCACGGTCCTCGATTTCGATAACATTATTGTCGCGACGAAAGCTTGGAACCTGCTCTTTGCGGTTATGGACTGGGCAACCGCCAAGACGAAGGCAGCAGCACCCAAACCGCCTGAGAAAACCTGGAAAGAAGTCTTCAACCAAATTGTAGAAAACGATAAGGACAAGAAGCTGTTAGCAGCATGGTCGCCGTACGAATTGCGCCAAGGCGAAGCTGGCTTTGAAGAAGACGCCGCCTTCGTAGCCTGTACGGAGTATTTGGAAGCCTGGAAAAAGAAAAACTATGGCGCGATGAGCAACCACCTCAGCAGTAAGGTCACCGATAGCTACGGGAAGTCAATGCCGGGGGTTGTACGCGAAGAGTATGCGCCATACACCTTGGAAGACTTCGCTATATTAGCGCTCAACCACACGGCTGCCGCATTGTGTGTTATTGAAGCAAAGATCAAGGTTGCTGATCTGGAAGAACATACCGTAACGCTCCGCTGGCTCTATGAGAGCACTGACGGTAAGCTTGCGATGCAGCCAAAAGGTAACGGGGAATGGAGACTGATGAGCTGGGGCGTGTACACATTCTTGAGGTAGCCATCCGTCCCATTCAGTGCAACGAGCCAACCGCTAGACTTCCTTCAGTTGTTCTACTGTCCTGTGCCCCAGGCCGCTAAAAAGAGTGGGTTCCTGAATGATTCGGGTCACAGGTTTCTCGCTCTATCTCCCTCTTCTTGGAGTGCCTGTTCTTCAGGTGGCGTTGGCGGTTCCACCAGGGTGTTGTGCCGCACGTAGATAGCCCCCTCCGAGACCGCTTTCTTCTCCCCCCTGATTGCCTTGGCTACGCGGTACGGCACTTTCTTTGCGTCGCGTAACACTTCGAGCATGCCGACCGGACCAGCCTGGTGTTGGACTACTTCATACCGGATATCGACACAGGGTGTGGTATAGCGAGCAAGCAGCGACTCGATGCGATGTTCGGTGACGACTGGATTAGGTGCCTGAAAATAGGTGTGTGTCTTATCGTCGAAGCCGACAACAAGCCAATGCCGTCCGCTAGCCCGTGTGTTCGCCAGTGCTAAAACGTCCTTGATGAACTCTGCCTTTTGGTCACTGGTGCCAAGATGCAGCTCGCGCTTGAATTCAACGCTCGTTGTTTCCCCTTCGGACAAGAGCTCGTTAATGAACTGGGTTTCCACCGTCAGCCCGCGCCGCGTTTCCCAGACCAACCCCTTGTAGTTCGCTTGGACCGTAAAGTGTCTTGGGGTCATGAAAGAGCCATCCACATAGCGCAGTTCTTGCAGCTCGTGAGCAACGCGGAATAAGCGCGGTGAGTCTGCATCCCATCCGGTTTCGGCCAGCAGCGCTTCCCGGGATATTTCTTCAAGCCATACATGGTCTGGAGTACTGTGCATGCTCAGCCGGTTAACGACGCCCAAGAGTTGCTCGTGTTCTGGTTCGAGCGTGTCCGTGCAAATATCCCACCACACCGGGGTAAGATTGCCGGCTATCTCCCGGCCATACTTGGTCACTTTCCAGTAGTGGCTGAGGAGCTGCTTCTCTACGAGGCCATAGTCCAGCAGATCATTCAGCGCGAATACCAGCCCCCGGTAAAACGTCGAATCCGTAAAATCCGGTCGTTTCCCGTAATCCTCAGTACCAAGCGCCGTCGTGATAATGGTGGTTAGCTCAAATGGAGTAATGCCAGACAGCCGTACTTGTTCAGTTGTTTGTTGGGCCTGGATGCACGTCTGAAGGACGTAGCTGCACCAGTCGACATAATCCATATGCCGATTTCCTTCATTTTGTCGGGAGAATAAAAACCGATAGGAACAGTGCAGTATACGATATTTACGGTCGAGATAGCCAGTGCAACGGAGTAGTCAAAACATCTCACCTCTTTACCCTCCCTGTCCACCCGCGTATACATTACCTGCTCTGTTGAGGAGCAGACCTTCAGCCGTTAACATATCCAGGCGATCACGTTGCCCGATGCAAGCCCCCACCTGGCGTAAGTTGTTTAGCCTGAACACCTTTACTTCGTTCCAAGCACATGAAAGAGCCGCTCCAATTGCCACAACCGTGCGGCTTGACGAGCGTAGTATGCTAGACACGCCAGACAGACTCGTCATGAAGCGCAGGGTATCAGCGATGGCGAATCACCAGATGGATCGGTTGGGGAGCAAGTAGGACTATAATCGGCTGACCCGCTTGCTAATTGCCGGTTTCACCATGTCCCAGAGATGGAGGCAAGCCAATGCCACGGGAAACTGAAGCTGATCGGATTGCACGTGAGCATAAACTTCAAAGAGAAGCTCAGGCACGAAAAGAACAAGATGAGGCAATAAACCGCAAGATAGCTCTGGTGGAAGCCCATGTCGACGAAATCAGTACAATAATCCCCTTCGTACTACAGATGCTAGCTGATCTGGGCTACCCAGATATGACAGAAGTGAATATTGCAGAAAAGGTCCCCTGGTATCTGCCAGGGGGTGAATATAATGCCATGTACGGTGGCCGAGTACGTTACCATCTCAAGGCGGCCTGGATGATTGCCGAGTTCGCTGTCCGGAGTAAAGGTGAATTTCTTCACGGCAAAATCTATCTGTTCTCTGATGGGCGTATCTGTGTCGACTATTTCGGCCAGTTGGTGATGTCTCTCCAAGAGCTTAGAGAGTATTCTCTCAAGATTGAAGTCTATCAGTTGGACGAGCTTACTGTTTCAGGACTTCGCAAGCTGCAAATCAAGCTAGAGACAATGTTAAAGAAGTAGCAGGTTTCTTCAAAAAAGAAACCGATGTACAGAGCGGATGCAGAATACCTCAGCCCATTGAAAACCTCGCCCCGGATGAGAGGGTACCACCGAGAGCTTGTCACATATATACAGGCGAATCTCGGTGGTACCCTTACTGCATGCCCTCACCAAAGTGGCGAAGTACCTTTCAGATACATTCACGAACGCCACAGCCAGTGAAGGACTCCTTTAATATGCGCCGCTACACCTTGCCCAGTTGGGGTGAACATTCGCTCGTAGTCGCGTCGCGCCATTTTGACGAGCCGCCGCCGCTGTTCGTCCACCGTCGCGTTCTGCAAAAGCGATAGTAAGTCTAGGGCTTCAGGTTCAGATACGACATTACGCCCTTGGGCATAGTCCTCTTCCTTTATTGCCTGGCGGTACGCATCGTCAGCAGCGCTGTATCTTTCCCAATCTAGGCTGCCATACTCGTCAGTATAATCACTGCTCGATAGTGGTGACACACCAAACTCTTTCGTCATCCAGACGGTTGACCCCGGCATACGATAGAATCGGTACCATGTTTTCTTATCCTCGTAAGCAAGGTCTTGCTTCACGTACCGTGCGTCTCGTATGCCAACCCTTGCAACTTCGCCAGCCTCGTCTCCTGGCCCTGCCATTGAATATTGATACACGTACAGTCTTGCTCGGTCATTACCTAGCTGCGACTTCAACTCGTCGTATTTAAGGCCAGACGGAGAAGGTTTGAGCTTACCAATGTTTTGATCAACCGCCTCTAATAGTAACCCCACCGTTTCAGGAGTGACTGGCTGTGGTTGCCTCTCATACGTAGTTGGTTGAACGTTAGGCATAAAATGAGAATATCATAATACTGCACGCTTGTCAATTGCCGCCTACCGCCTCTTTTCGTCCCAATAGATTCACCCGTCCCGTCAACCCACGTATACCCTGGCGATACACCGGCTGATTGCTAAAATGGCGTCACATTAAAGTCCACTTGTGCTTTTATTGACAGGTTGTGTAGCAGGTCTTAGACTTTAACGTGACAATATGGACATGAACGTATGACCGGCCAACGCATCGGCTATATTCGGGTCAGTTCAATCGGCCAAAATACTGACCGGCAACTTGAGGGCATACCGCTCGACCGTACTTTTACGGACAAAGTATCTGGCAAAGATGCTAACCGTCCCAAACTTCAGGAGATGCTAGAGTTTGTGCGTGAGGGGGATACGGTCATCGTGCATAGCATGGACAGGTTAGCCCGTAACCTCGATGATCTGCGGCATATCGTGCAGCAGCTTACGAAAAAAAGGGTGGTAGTTGAGTTCTTACACGAGCGCCTCACATTCACGGGCGAGGACACCCCTATTGCTACCTTGCTCCTGAACGTCATGGGTGCTATTGCTGAGTTCGAGCGGTCTTTGATACGCGAGCGGCAGCTAGAAGGCATCGCTCTGGCGAAACAGCGGGGAGTCTACAAAAAAGGGCGGAAGAAATCTTTATCCGAAGCAGCGCAGATTGAGCTAAAGCAGCGGCTGGCTACCAGTACGACCAAGGCACAACTAGCCCGTGAGTTAGGTATCAGCCGGAATACGTTGTATCGGTTTTTGAAGGCGGGTTGATAGCTGTCTTTGATGTTCTTTCCATTCAATAGCATTAGTCGGTAGGGTACGCTCAGATATATAGTCTGATAGCTTAGCAAGCTACCAACTACGATGCACCTATTGATCCTCCGTCGCATGTTCCTCTACCCATCGTGACATCCTATCGAACACCACGCGCCGTTCATCGCTGCTGAGATGCTGCGTCATGCGCTGCCATTCGATCCAGGTACGCTGCACGGCATCAACGGCACTCGGGGGAGCTGAATCGCCATATATGTTTTTCTTAGGTGCCACCTGTTGCTCCATAAGCTCGGTGAGTCGTTGTACAGCCTGTTCAACACGCTCAATGCGTTCGTAGACCTCTTTAAGGTAGTCAGGATGGGATTTTAGCATCCGGTTATGCATGGCTGCTAAATACTCAAGCTGTTTCTCGGTTAAATAGCGGGCACGTAGGTCAATGGCATCAACCTGGCTCTCAACTATTTCGCTTAATCCAGCCCGGGCAATCCATTGCACCAGCGTTCCCTTCGAAACGTCCAACAGCTCAGCCGCATCTTTTAAGATGTAGTGTTTCTCTTCGGTCATAACCACCTCTGTACTCAGTTTTGATGCAGTATAGTCACAGATCAAAACTGCATGCATATCGCATTGACTATGCGTCTATTGGATGTTACTATATACGCAAGAGTACAAAAGCGCGGCGCTGAGGTGTGAGTTACCCCGAACGCCGCTAGAGCGTCAAACCTGCTCATCACAGGCTCTAGCTCTGGTTCTACTGTAACGGCTGGAGTCAAGCGCTCTAGCCGTTTGTGTATGCCGTGTAGCGACTCTTGGAGGTGAGCACATGCTCGAATCTCTTCATCGTGCGGGGCACAAGTACCTCAAACTGTTGTTCGTCATAGCGCTTGCTGGTTCCAGCGCCTTGTTCTTTGTCGGTTCGGCGCTGCCGAAGCCGCCCGCTATCGTGGTTATCGTCGTGGGGGCGGTGCTGGGCGTCGCTATTGAGTGGAGCTACTACACCGTCAGTTGCGACCTCACCGAGGCCATCACCCGCGGCGACAAGGGCGGTATCGCGCTCAACTTCTTCTACACCCTGGCCGGAGGGGTAGCGAGCTGGTTTCTATTCACCAACGCTGCCCTGCACGTCGGCTGGGCGCCGACGGACGACCTTATCGGTCTCTCCCGCGTCCAGTGGGCCATGATCCTGGCTGGTTTAATTGTGCTGGTGGTCTTCGTTCTCTCTGCCCGCCGCAAGCCAAACAAGAGCGAAGTAGATATGTCAGCCATCGCTCGCAGCATCGAAATTCACATGCCGAACGCATCCACTGCCGTAAAGGTCCGCATGCTCAGAGCCATGCTGCAAGAGCTTGAGGTTGAAGAACCAAAGGTAGTCGAGGCCGCGAAGGAACCATTGAAGCTGCCTGAACTGAAACCGTCAGAAAGTGAGGCCGCCAAGAATGGCACCGCGACGTTTCAGCAGTCCCAGCAAGCTTGAGATAGCCAGGGCGTGGCTTAGAGAGCATATGACAGCCGGAGAAGCCTACAGCGCTGGAGAACTCCAAGAGCAGGCCATGCAGGACGGTATCAAGCGCCGGACGTTACAGTTGGCAGCCACCTACGAAGCCGAAGTGACGCCCACCTATGGGAGCAAGGGCGGGAGACAAGGTATCACAGCGTGGCATTGGAAGCTGAAGTAGTCAGGGGGAGGTGGCATGCCGCCGCCTCCCTTTTTAGAGGTGTTATATGCAAGTTGTCGATATTTACTGCCGCAGCGCCACCGAGGGACAGGACACTTCCCTTGCCCTGCAAGCGCAAGAAGCTGAGTGCCGTGCCTATTGCGCCGAGCACGGGCTGACTATCGGCCTGGTCATGCACGAAGTAGCGTCAGGTTTGACGTACAAGGGCCGTCCAGTCCTCGATCTTATCCGCGCCCGCTGCCGCAACCATGTTACCAGCGGCGTGGTCGTCACCCACGCCGACCGCATCACACGCAACTACAACCAGTTCGCCATTTTCCTGAAAGAGATTGAGGAGCATGGCGCTAAACTGTTTTGCGCTAAAGAGAACATTGACAATACGCCATTGGGAGCGTTCGTACGCATAGTATTGGCGTTTGCCGCTGAAATGGAGCGCGAGCATGCAAGTCGTTGACATCTACGCAAGGGTCAGTACCGACGCCCAGGAAGACAACACCAGCTTTGAGGAACAGGAAGACGCCTGCCGCCAGTATTGCCGTGAGAATGGCTTAGAAGTGGGTATGGTGCATCGTGAGCTGTTCTCTGGCTACAACTATCGTGACCGCCAGAAGTTAACCCTTATGCGCCAGCGCTACCGTGAGGGGGTTATTCAGGGCTTCGTTATCCGCACCGTTGACCGCCTGAGCCGCAATCAGACGCACCTGGCCGTCATCTTGGAGGAGGTAGAACACTACGGCATAGCGCTGCATTGCGTCAAAGAGAAGTTCGACAATACACCGATGGGCAAGTTTATTTTGGCAGCGCTGGCCCTGGTTGCGGAAGTCGAAAGAGAGAAGTTTTTAGACAGAGGCATTAGCGGCAAGATTGCTTTAGCCAAACAGGGCAAAATCGTCGGCGGCAAACACCCGCGCTACGGCTGGAAGTGGCACGACCAGATACTGAAAGACTATCTGCTCATCGACGAGGAACAGGCTGAGGTGCTCAGGTGGGCGGCGAAAGAGTATGCCGACGGTGCAACTATCATGGGGCTTGTGGTGCAACTACAGGAACGACAAGTACCCACACCTACCGGCCAACCGCTCTGGACACGCAACGCGCTACGAAGGCTATTGACGGATGTCCGCAACACGGGTACCGGCGCTCAGATGTTTACAAACCCCTCACCGAAAGCCAAGCGCAACCTCGATCCGGTTGATCTGCCTGATGGTACCTACCCACCCATATTTGACATGGAGACCTATCAGCAGATTTTGATACGCGCCCAGGCCAACAAGGAGGAAGCAGCACGCAATGGTAGTGCTCCTGAGAACTTTCTGCTAAGGGCTGGGTTTGTATACTGCGCCAAGTGCAGCGGTCGAATGGCTGGCTGCAAGATTCGGGACTGGCGGAATAAGGGCGGCGACTATCGGTATGTCTACATCTGTGCAAAGACACACAAATGCCCTGGCTACCGTGTCGTCGCGCGTAGGCTTGATGAGATGGTGTGGGACGAACTGGTGCAACTGGCCGACCACATCACCTTAATTGAAGAAGCGGTGCAGCTTGCCACTAATCGGGATAACACGAGCGCCAACTTAAAGGCCGTAGAACGCGCCCTGGCCGAGTGGAAAGACAAAGCCGATATGTTTAACGACGACCTCAAAGACACTCGTTTGCGTGGCCCTACACGCGCCACCATACGCAAATCGTTGGACGATGCCTTAGAAATGGCCGAACGGCTGGAGGGTGAGAAACAGAAGCTATTAGCGGGTGAGTACGACCGCCAGCGCGAACGGGAAGCCTACGGCGAAATCTTAGAGTGGTGCCGCAAGGTCAAGGGTGCGCGGGAAGAACTGCCCTACCAGAAGAAGCGCGACTATTTGCGACTCTTAGGCGTCGAGGTCTCAGTTCACCACTTGAAACGGGGCAAGAGCGGCGACATCTCCTACGACATCCACTTAGCGCTCCCAGCGCTCCAAGCCTTGGTTGGCGCGCATCAGCGGCAAATTGTGGAACAGTGTCGAACATAAAGGTGCGGCTGCGCTGGAACAGATACTGTACAAGCTCCTGGTCTGCCGCCAGAAAGCCACCAACGCCGCCCAGCGCTTTGGAAAGCGTGCCCATCTCAATGGCAACGCGCCCGTGAAGATCAAAGTGCTCCACAATGCCCGACCCATTCTGGCCCAGCACGCCATCGCCGTGCGCGTCGTCCACATAGACCAGCGCTCCATAGCGCTCGGCCAGCGCAACCATATCCGGCAGCGGCGCAAGATCGCCGTCCATGCTGAATACACCGTCGGTCACAATGAAGATTGTCCGTGCGCCCTGGCTGGCGCGAAGCTGCTCCTCCAGCCCATCCAGATCGTTGTGGGGATAGATACGTCGCTCTGCCCGCGAAAGCCGGATGCCATCAACAATGCTCGCGTGGTTCGAGGCATCGCTGATAATTACATCGCCTTCGCCCGCCAGGGTAGAAAGCGCCGCCAGATTCGTATCATAGCCGGTCTGACAGACAATCGCCGCCTCGCGGTGTTTGAAGGTCGCCAGACGACGCTCAAGCTCCTGATGGACCTCCATCGAATACAGCATCCGACCACCGCCGAGACCGAAGCCGTAGTGCTCCAGCGCTACCCTCGTGGCTTCCATGATCTGAGGGTCCTGGGCAAAACCCAGGTAATTATTCGAAGCCAGGTTGATGTAAGAAGCGCCTTCGATAGTGATGCGGGGACCTTGAGAGCTTGATAAGATTCCAGGGGCATAGAAACGCCCCTCTTGCTTCAGGGCAGCCACCTCTTGCCCCAAACGCAGCTTCAGTTCATCCAGTCCCATCGCGCGTGAAATCCTTTCAGGAAACGCCTGGCAATATCACCCACCACCCAGATACGCCTGGCGGACCAGATCGTTCGTCAGCAGATTCGGAGCGGTATCGCTCAAGACGATCTTCCCCGTCTGCAACACGTAGCCGCGATCAGCTATATTCAGCGCCATATTGGCATTCTGTTCGACGAGGAATACCGTCACGCCCTGGCGGCGAATCTCCTTGATAATGTCGAAGACGCGCTCTACCAGGATCGGTGAGAGGCCCATTGAGGGTTCATCCATGCACATCAGCCGGGGCCGAGCCATCAACGCGCGGCCCATCGCCAGCATCTGCTGCTCGCCTCCTGAAAGCGTCCCGGCTGACTGCTTGAGACGTTCCTTCAGGCGCGGAAAGAGGGCAAACACCCGTTCCATATCCTCTTGAATTTGCTGGCGATCATTATGGATATAGGCGCCCATCTCCAGATTTTCATAGATCGTCATGTGCGGAAAGACACGGCGCCCCTCTGGGACCATCGCCAGTCCCGATTTCACTATCGACGCGGTGGGCATGCGCTCAATATGCTGGCCCTCAAAAAGTACGGCGCCCTTGACGGGCCGCACCATGCCAAAGATGGTCTTCATCGTGGTCGTCTTGCCAGCCGCATTCGCGCCGAGCAGGCAAACGATCTCGCCCTCGTTCACCTGAACCGAGACATTCTGGAGCACGCGGCTGGGGCCATAGAATGTGTCAACGCCTTGCAGTTCAAGCATTGTGGACCGTCGCCTTTCGCCCAAGATAGGCTTCAATGACCAGTTCATTGCGGCGAATATCTGCGGGCAAACCCTCCGCAATCTTGCGCCCGTAATCCAGTACAGCAATCCAATCCGAAATGCCCATGGTCACGGTCAGCTTATGCTCAATGAGCAAGATCGTCATCCCTCGCTCATCGCGCAAGCGACGAATATAGCGCGTGGCTTCAACCGTTTCGGCCTCATTCATGCCCGCCGTCGGCTCATCCAGCAACAACAACTGCGGGTCCGAAGCCAGCGCGCGCGCAATCTCCACCCGGCGCTTTTCCGCATAGGAGAGGCTGGAGGCCGGATCATCTTTTCGCTCCACCAGGTCTTCGCCAAAGAAGCGCAGTAATTGCAGCGCCTTCTCCTGGGCTTGCGCTTCTTCCGTGACCATTTGTGGCAGACGAACGATAGAGGAGAACAGCCCCGATTTCATGCGCGCGTGCCCTCCCACCATCACATTCTCCAGCACCGTCATATTGTTGAAGAGACGGATATTCTGGAAGGTGCGCGCCACCCCCTGGCGCAGCACCTGATCGGGCGACAGACCAACCAGCTCTTGCCCACGCAAGAGGACCTTGCCCTCATAAGGGCGCAAGATATTCTCAGCATTGACCAGCAGCGGCTGGATGATCGGCATCATAAACCTGAGCCAGAGGTTGTACACCACAGCGGCCACCACCAGGAAGACCAGCACCGCAACAACCTGGCCCAAAGCAGCAGCCAGCGCGCTAAAAATCAGAAACCCAACCACCACCGCTATACCAACAGCAATAATGGTCCCCCACAACAGGCCGCGCAACCGCCGCCAGCGAGGCAACAGATAGATGGCAATAGCTCCGGCCACAAGGACGCCAACGACGGCACCCAGCAGAGCATCGCTGCCCGTATCGAGTCCATTACTTGTTGCCTGGTTGATACCAAGCGTCACGAGCAGAGCCAGGAAATAGCCAACCACAGCACCCAGCGCAACTCCTATCAGAAAGCGACCGACGACACCCAGAAGCGTGTTCACCAACAACATTGCCACATAGCCCCAGGCGTTACGCAGAAAACTTGCCGAAACCTGGTTAGGGCGATAGATGCCGGTAATCACATTAAAAACCGTCGTCTTGCCCGCGCCGTTCGGACCAATGATACTGTAAATCTGCCCTCGTTTCACTTGCAGATTCAAGTCGGACACTGCGCTCAGTCCGCCAAAGCTCTTATTTAAGCCCTGAACCTCCAGCAGCACCTCATCAGTGGTCTTCGCAGGTTCCGGCTGCTCAGGCAGTGAGGTCGGTGTCTGTTCAATTTGTGTGCTCATTGAGCAGCCCCTCCACCGGCTCTCCCCTGGCTGGGGGGAACATCGCTGCTTGTCGGTTTTACAGTTGATTCCTCACTAATATCCGATTCCACCAGTTCGAGTTCTTCCAGTTCCTGGATGCCTGCTTCACTGGACGCTATCGCCACAGGCACTTCAAGGACCACTCTGGTGCCGTCCTTCTCAATAACAGCCAGGGCCTCGCTCTTTAATTCACGTTTGCGAATCGCGCTGGGGATTAAGCCTTGTGGCCGCAGCAGAATCACCAGCAGCAAAATGATGCCATAAATTAATGCTTGGGACTGGTTAATAACCTGCGTCAGGTTGGGTGCATGCTGGTAAAGGGGATAGAGCAGACTGTCAGGGTCTTGAATCACCGCCGGTAACTCGACGATCATCCGGTTCACCAGGCCAAGCAGCAGTCCTCCCGTAATCACTCCGGGGATACTGCCCATTCCTCCGAGCACCACCATCACCAGAATAGTAATCGAGATGGAGAACCCGAAGTTCTCAGGAGAAATGCTACCATACTGGGCCGCGTAGAGGACACCTGCAAAGCCAGAGACCGAGGCTCCTATCGCAAAAGCAATCAGCTTGGTCGCCACCAGATTGACGCCGGAACAGGCCGCAGCCGTCTCATCTTCGCGGATGGCAACCCAGGCGCGGCCAATGCGCGATCTGCGCAGGAGCGTCAGCCCAATGGTGGCAACGACCACCAGGGTAAAGACCAGATAATAAAAGTTTGCCGAATCACTCAGCGTAAAAGGGATCGAAATATATGGAAGATTCAAAGTTGCCGGACGCTCAAGCCCATTAAAGCCATATGAACCACCCAACCGAATACCGCCCAGGCTGTTAATATTCTGGAAGAGAATGGGCACAATCTCTCCAAAGCCTAATGTCACAATCGCCAGATAATCGCCGCGCAGCCGCAGGGTGGGCGCGCCCAGAATCACCCCAAACATGGCGGCAATCACCGGTGCGGCCAGCAAAAGCGGCCAGATCGCCAGCTTGAGCGTCTGCCCCCCCACTGTGGAAGTCCCAAAGTTGGCCGTCCCATATGAATATGCCCCAATGGCAAAGAAGGCGGCATAGCCTAAGTCAAGCAAACCGGCAAAACCAACCACGACATTCAACCCCAGCGCCATCAGAACGAAAATGCCCGCCGACCCCAGCACCAGCACCAGATCAAACGACCCTTGCGGCAGGACCGGGTTAATCAGTTGGGCGATCAGGGGCGCAAAAACCTGGGGCATGAACAAGAAGAACAGAAAAGCGACAAGAGCTACTGTCCAGCCCCCAAAGATACCGCGACGCCAGTTCACTCGGCCCATGAGGCCGTTTCTCAAAGGCATCTGCATCTCGAGTTCCTTACCCTTTCCTGGCGCCGGGCCTTATACCTTTTCGGGCGCGGACTGGCCCAAAAAGCCCGCCGGGCGGAAGACCAAGACCAGCACCAGCGCTGCAAAGACTATCGCGTCTGCCCAGGCTTCGCCATCTTGGACGTAATTGATGACGAACGATTCTACCAGGCCAATAAATAGCCCACCCAGCATCGCGCCGTAAATGTTGCCGATGCCACCAACCACCGCCGCCGTAAAGGCCGTCAGGCCCACCTTAAAGCCGGTAAAGAAGTAAGCGGTCAAGGTGGACATTGCATACACAACGCTGGCGGCCCCGGCCAACAGCCCGCCAATAACAAAGGTGAGCACGATAATCTGATCGATATTGACGCCCATCAGCGAGGCCGCCTCGCGATCCTGCGACACCGAGCGCATGGCGCGGCCCACTCGCGTTCGGTTGATAAAAATTGCCAGCCCATACATCAAGACCACTGCCAGGATGATAATGAACACATCCAGATACTTCACCGTCACTCCCAGGATAGTCCAGCCAGCGTTGGGAAAGAGATTAGGCACAAAGTTGTTCTGAGAGCCGATCAGGAAGAGGGCAACATTTTCGAGGACGAACGAGGCGCCAATCGCCGAAATAAGCGGGGCCAAACGAGGCGCATTGCGCAAGGGCCTATAAGCGACGCGCTCTAAAACGACGGCGATCAAAGCGCAGACAATCATACACAGCAACATCAAGCCAAACACCAACCCGACCAATTCAAACACATTGCCCACCGAGCTACCAACATGCAACCATTGAAGCACGAAGTACATCACCACCGTGCCCCACATAAACACATCGCCATGTGCAAAATTAATGAGCTGAATAATGCCGTACACCATGGTATAGCCAAGCGCGATAAGCGCATAAATGGCTCCGGTAGTAATGCCATTTTCAATGACTTGCAGGAGCCTGGAAAAGTTGCTGGCACTATCTGCAAGAATCATCAGCATGACGCAGTTACCCCCTTACGTATTGCCGAGGTTGATCGCGTTTTCCCTGGTCATCGACCCTGCTGGATGCAATACGGGAGAGCAGGTCGTGATGAACGCCTGCTCTCCCGCTGGCGACCAAGCCTCAACCAGGGGCCAAGGGGAAAATCACCTGGCTAGGCGTTGACCGACTCCAAGAAAACCCACGCGCCGTTCTTGACAGCGTAAATGCTGAACACCTTGTTGCCGGAATTGTCACCGTTCTGGTCAAACGTGATGTGGCCGGTAACGCCAGTATAGTCAATACTGGCAATAGCAGCAAGCACGTTTGAGCGCGTCGGGGCATGACCGGCAGCAATGACGCTCTTGATCGCCTGGATTTCAATCATCGCCGCGTCATACGAGTTGGCGCTGTATGGTCCAGGAGCAGCATTGAACGCATTCTTGTAATCGGTGACGAACTGAGCCGCAGTTCCCGACGTGAAGGTCGACGTGTCAGGCGCGGCTACCGTGCCATAGGTGTTGTTGGCTGCTGAGCCAGCCTGCGTCAGATAGCCAGGGTCTCCCGCGATGCCATCGCCACCAATCATGGGGCCAGTGAACCCTGCCTGCTGCAACTGCGCCTTCAGCACACCACCGTTGTTCGAGGTCACACCGCCGTAGAAGACCGCATCGGGGTGCGTCGCCACGATCTTGGCAGCCAGCGCGGGTATCTGCGAGGCGCCGCTAGAGGTGATCTCATCGCGGCCAAGGACAGTGCCGCCGTCCTTCGTGAACTCGGCCTTGAAGAAGTCGGCCAGGCCAACACCATACGGCTCTTTGTCGTCGACGATGTAGACTTTGTGCTCGCCCAGACCTGCAGGCGAAGCGGTCGTCGCATTATAGGTCAGATCGGCATCAACGGTGCCCTGCACCACATCGTTGGCAGGAATGCGGAAGTAGACATTGGGCTTGCCTGATGGATGCAGCGTGGCATAGTTAAAGCCATAGGTGGCCGAATACTGCTGCAACGTCAGGCCAGGGTTCGTGTTGGCCGGGCTAATCATCGCCAGGCCGCCGCTCGCCGCCACGGGAATCTCCGCGCCGGCCACGCCGCTGTTGAACGGGCCAACGAACGCCAGAATGCAGTTGATGCCCAGCATCTGCTGCACGTTCTGTGCTCCGGTTGGTCCATCGTGGACGCCTGTCTGTGGCGACACATCGTTGAAGTCACGCTCTTCCAACTTATAGCCGCTGCCCAGATCGGGGTTTTGCTTCACTGCCAGGGCCACGCCGTTCCTGGCTGGCACGCCCTCAGTGCCATCCTGGCCTGATGTCGGCAATTCTGAGCCAATGCAGACCGTCCCACCTGGAAGTCCGTTGTTTGAGGTGCCGGTGTTGCCACAAGCTCCCAAGGCCGTCACCAATGCAGCGGCCCCAAGCGCCAGGAGCACCAAATGATACCATTTTCGCATGAACCTGTTGCCCTCCTCAAAGAAAACGTGTACTAAGGACTCCACCCTGCTCAAGACCTCGGCGAGCAAGCATCAATCCTTGAATGCGCAGCGGAGGAACCCAAAAGCTGCGCTTGCTCGGATCGAGATCGATTCCTGGCAGACAAAAACTGCCAGGACACCCGTGTACTAATACTACGTCCTTGGCATTCACAAACTCACGAGAGATGTTCGACGCGCCTTCTTTTCGCTGACCAACTTCTCCCTGGAGCCACTATGCCCCACTGATAGAGGTAGTTGAAGACAGGATAGGACGGTGGAGCATCGTTGTTGAGTTGGTCAGTGGAAGCAGCCAACTCTGTTCTCGTTGGCGAGGATTATAAGGACAAGCGAGACGGCTGTCAAGCCCCCAATCACTAATTTTTGGGAGGAAATTTGTGGGGATGGCACAAAAAGGGTCTGGCCCTAGCTTTGAGGGACACGGCGGTTGAGCAGCGGCCACCCACTCACCAGATATTCCACGGCAGAAAAGATCGTCCAGATCACCGCCAGCAGCATGATCACATCAGAAGCCACCAACAGATAGCCAGCCGCATTGCTCACCGAGACAGTCAAACCAGCCGACGAAGCTGCGCCCCAGGGGAAAATCGCTTTCGCATCAAGCGCCTTTGCCAGCAACAGGCCAGCCAGCCCAAGCATTGTAATCGCAGTTTTCTGCTTGCCCCAGCGCCCGGCTGGAATAACGACTCCCTCGGAAGCAGCCAGGGCCCGCAACCCCGAGACAATGAATTCCCGGCTAATGATAATTACTACGAGCCACGCCGGGAGCACGCCAACCTGCGCCAGCGCCACCAGCAGTGCACTGACGTAGACTTTATCTGCCGTCAGGTCCAGAAACACTCCCAAGGAGGAAACCAGCTTATAGCGGCGCGCCAGCCTTCCATCCAGCAAATCGGAAATCGCGCCCAACACAAACAAGGCCAGGGACACTAGATAGGCCCACGGCGTATCAAGCAGCACCAGGACCACCAGCGGCACTGTGGTGAGCAAGCGTCCTATACTGAGGAGATTAGGTATTTCGCGCACAAAGCTGCTCCTGAAAATGGAGGTAAGATACAATAGTCTCACCTTGAAGATCACTGTAAGTGTAGAAGATTCCCGCCGCTTTTGCAAGCGAGAGCAACCGGGCAGGGTAAACCTTGAAATAAACCTGTGGTTTGTACTAGACTACGCTATACAGGCGCGTTCGTTGGCAAAACGCCACGCGCCCTGGCAGCAGCCTATAAGGGAAAACGACCATGCCCAGCGAAGCCTTGATAGCGCCGAGCATTTCTATCATCTACGAAGATACGGACCTGCTGGTTGTGGATAAGCCAGCGGGCCTGGTGATTCATCCCGCCTATAAGCATCCCAGCGGCACACTCTTTGATGCCGTCAGCGCCTACGCGCGGGCGCGCGGCGAGGCAAAACCCTGTCTGCTTCACCGCCTGGACAAAGATACTTCCGGCGCAATTCTGCTGGCAAAAACGGAGCACGCGCGGCGACATCTGGTGCGCCAGTTCGAGCAGCGCACGCTGCGCAAAACCTATCTTGCCCTGATCTCTGGCACACCGCACCCAGCCAGCGGCGAAATCGACGCGCCCCTGCGGCGCGATCCGCTGGACCGCCGCAAGATGCAGATCGACCTGCAAGGCATGCCTGCCCGTACCGAATACCAGATACTCAATGTCCTGGCGTCAGGTATGACCTTGATCGAACTGTATCCCATCACCGGACGCATGCACCAGTTGCGTATCCATCTGGCGGCGCAGGGCACACCCATCGTCGGCGATCTCCTTTACGCCGAGCCAGAGCGCTGGGCACCGCTCTCGCCTGCACGCCATTGTCTGCACGCGCACATGCTCACATTTCGGCACCCCACCAGCGGCGAGCATATGAGCGTGTGTTCTCCCCTTCCCGACGACATACAAGCTCTTCTGAGCGACTTGACACCATAATCTTATCAGCAAGAAAGGATACAGCTTTGGAAATCAGTAGCCTTGAACAGATTGATCGTCGCTATCGCCATATCTACTTTTCGCCCCACCTCGACGACGCCGCGCTCTCCTGCGGCGGCTCCATTGGTCTCCAGACGGCCTGTGGCCTGAAAGTGCTGATCATCACCGCCTTTGCGGGCCTGCCACCTGAGAGCCAGGAGCCTGGTGGCTTCGTCAGCGAAACACACCTGAGGGCAGGGTTACCCGCCAGCCCTCACGAAGCCGTCAAAGCGCGCCGACGGGAAGATGCCGAGGCCATCTCTACCCTGGGCGCAGACGTTTTCTGGCTCGATCACCTGGATGCCATCTATCGCGGCAATCCGCCCTATTACCAGAACAACGAAGCGCTCTTCGGGCAAATCGACCAGAACGATTTCACCATCGATGAAGCACTGGGAGCGTTTCTGTTAGAGGTCTACCGATGCGCGCCCCAGGCAACCTTCTATGTGCCGCTGGGCGTCGGCCATCATGTCGATCACCAGCTTTGCTGCTCGGCGGGTGATCGTCTGGTGCAGCAGGGCGCGAACATCAAGTTCTATGAAGATTTCCCCTATGTAGCCACGCCTGGGGCGCTTGAAGCGCGCAGGCGAGAACTGGGCAGCGGCCTGGAAGAAGAGTTGGTCGAAGTCTCCGGCTCGCTGCGCCTGAAAGAAGACGCCATCGCCTGCTATAAAAGCCAGCTTCCGGGGCTGTTTGGCACGCCGGAAAAGATGCCGCGGTCCCTGGAAGATTACATGGGGTCGCTCCGCCGCACCTTTCCTGGCATCCAGATTGAGCGCTTCTGGCAATTCAAATAATCGTAATTGCCTTCAGCATTCGCTGAACAAAGTACCTGCTTAGCGCCTCGCGGCTGGCTGGCGGAGGGCAATATGGATGGGACGGCCTTCCGCCGCCAGCACCGCCTCGCGCAGCGCCTCGCTGAGCGTGGGATGCGGGTGAATGGTCGCAATAATCTCGTCGCTGGTCAGTTCGGCGCGCATCGCCAGCGTATACTCAGTGATCAGATTGGTTGCATCGGGGCCAATGATCGTTGCGCCCAATACCTCACCGTACTGCCCCAGAATGACCTTGACAAAGCCGTCTGCCTCATCCATCGACAGTGCCTTACTATTCGCTCGGAAAGGGAACTTTTCCGCGTGGGCTTTGGGGTCACGCTCTTTGGCGGCAGATTCGGTCAAGCCCACCGACGCAATCTCTGGATGGGTGTAGATGGGGCGCGGGAAGGCGTTGTAGTCCATCGTCGCGGCGTGGCCCATCGCGTTTTCCGCCGCCGTCTCGCCCTCGGTTGAGGCCACGTGCGCCAGCATCGTCTTGCCCACCAGGTCACCGACGGCATAGACGCCGGGCAAGTTCGTCTCCATGCGCTCGTTGGCCTTCACGCGGGCGCGGTCCATCGCCAGCCCCTGCTTCTTGAGTTCATCCAGACCGGCATTGTTGGGGCCGCGCCCAACCGCTACCAGCACATAATCAGCGGTAAACGCCTGCTCGCCATTGGGCGTTTTGGCAATCACTTTCTTCTGTTTCCCATTGTCTTCAATGGATTGCACTGGCGAATCGACGAAAATCTCAATCTCCTGCTTCTTCATCTCGCGTGTCAGCAGATTGATGACTTCCGGGTCTTCTGTAGCGACAATCGACGGCAGCATCTCGATGACCGTCACCTTGGTGCCAAAGGCCGCAAAGGCGCAGGCCAGTTCAACGGCGATCACACCACCGCCGATGCAGATCATCGACCTGGGCGCTTCTTTCAGGGAGAGCACGTCGTCGCTAAAGATGACGCGCTCGCCATTGATGCCGGGAAACGGCGGCTTCAACGTCACCGAACCATTTGCCAGAATCAGTTTGCCGGTCGTGACCTCCTGCTTCCCATCCTTGCCCTCGATGCGCACCCGATTTGGCGAAAGCGGCGTGCCCAGCCCTTCAAACACTTTGACGCCGTTGGCTTTCAGCAACTGCCCAACGCCGCCGGTAAGCTGCTTCACCACCTTCTCCTTGAAGGTCACGGCCTGGCGCATATCAAACTTCGGCTTTTCCGTCTGGATGCCAAAGTCTTCGTAGAGATCAAAGCTCCGAAGCGTATCGGCAACGTGAATCAGCGCCTTGGAAGGGATGCAGCCCACATTCAGGCAGGTGCCTCCCAGATACTCTTTCTCGACGATCGCCACTTTAGCACCAAGCTGGGCAGCACGTATGGCGGCAGGATAACCACCAACACCCGCGCCCAGCACCAACACATCGAACTGATTTTGCTCTGTAGCCACGAACCTCGCTCCTTTATCCGTCTATAGGTATTTCTTATACCTCTATAAGAATATCTTATATTTGATTCACAAAGAAGACCTTCAATGCCCGCTGCGTACGCGCCAGTTCCAGGCCCTCGTGAAACTGGTCCAGCGGCAGACGATGACTGATGAGGCTGGCAACCAGCACCTTCCCAGTGGACAACAACTCCAACGCGCGGCGCAGATCAGCCGGAGAGGAAGAGTAGCTGGCGGTGATAGTCAACTCCTGGTGATAGACCGCCGAAAGATCAACCGCAGCGACCAGACCCGGCGGACAGGCAAACAGATTGAGCGTGCCCCCAGCGCGCACCAGTCCCAACGCCTGCTGAATAGCACGCGAGCCGCCTGCCGTTATAATGGTAACATCAACGCCGCGCCCATCAGTCCATGATTGTACCTGCTCGGCCAGATCAGGCGTCTCCGCGTGCAGCGCCAGATCAACGCCCAATCTTCGGCCCAGCGCCAGCCGCTCCTCCACCAGATCGATGCCGATCACGCGCGCCCCACCTACGAGCGCTTTTACAGCCTGCCCCATCTGCAAACCCACGGACCCCAAACCTACCACCAGCGCAGCATCCCCTGGCAACAGAGCGGAGCGCCGCACCGCGCGCAAGCAGCACGCCAGTGGCTCGGTAAACGAAGCTTCTTCGTCGCTGAGATGGTCAGGCAGCAGCAACGTAGTCTGGCGAACGTTCTCAGCAGGCACGCGCACATATTCGGCAAAGCCAGCGGGAAAAATATTACTCGCCTTGAACGCGGCACACATGGAGGGATGCCCATGCAGGCAATAGTGGCACGCGCCGCAGGGGACATGGTGGGCCACCACGACCCGTTGCCCAGGCTGAAACGCCGTCACATTTGCGCCCACCGCTGCCACACGGCCTGCCAGTTCATGCCCCAGGATCACTGGCGGCGCAGCCTGCCCCACGATCTTGGCAATATCAGAACCGCAGAGGCCGCAGCCGCTGGGCCGAAGCAGCACTTCATCTGGCCCGATTTCAGGAATGGGCACATCTTCAACACGCACATCATCGTAGCGGTGATAGATAACAGCTTTCACAAGACGCAGCCTTCTGGAAGTGTTCTGGCGCGGGCGTGCAAGCCACAGGCGAAAGCGCCGATCACCAGTATCATAGCATATCCGCTCCCGAAGCCGCCCATTTGAGCTTGATCGGGCACAGTTCTTGCAACCTCAGCCAATCACTTCAGTTACCTAAGGCGCTGACCCTGGAGATTGTTTGAGTACCGAAACCTGTTTCTTACAAGCAACTTGTCAATTTCGCAAACGCTATGCTATAGTAAGGCCAACATCCAACGTCTGAGAGAACCGCAAGGCATGTGGGTGGCTTCTACATGGCCGCACGTCCCCAGGCGACACCGCAAGCATTTTCTTCGATGTACGGCGGCGGTGACAGCATGGTATGGACACATGTTCGCGCGGCCCTGCAACGCAGCGCAGCGTTGATGATAAGCACTAGGAGGGCAAAGTTTACGTGGACAATTTCATCTGGATTGCTGTACCGTTCGCCGCCAGCGTTGTGGCGATCCTGCTCGCCTTCTATCTGGTGAACTGGATTCTCCGGCGCGACCAGGGCGACGAGAAGATGCAGAAAGTGGCGCGCGCCATCTTCCAGGGCGCGCAGGCGTTCATCAGGCGCCAATATCTGACCATTGCGTTACTCGCCCTGGGGGCTGCCGTGGTAGTTGGGGTGCTGCTTGCCCTGCTCAGTGGAAACGGCAGTTCCTTAGGGGGCGTTGGCCCTGTCGGCATTGCCTTGCGCGCAGCCGTCGCGTTTCTGATTGGCGCGGGCTGTTCCATCCTCTCCGGGCTGGTAGGCATGAACGTTGCCGTTCGCTCCAACAGCCGGGTTGCCAGCGCCGCGCGGAATGGCCTGGGCGATGCCTTGCTGGTGGGCTTGCGCGGTGGCGCGGTGACCGGCTTTCTGGTCATCGCTTTAAGCCTGCTGGGCGTCACGCTGGTCTATGTGATCTATCACGCCCTTGGCTCATCAGTGCAAGATACCCCCGTGCTGATCGTCGGCTTCGGCTTTGGCGCCAGCTTCGTTGCACTGTTCGCCCAGCTTGGCGGCGGCATCTATACCAAGGCGGCGGATGTCGGCGCTGATCTGGTGGGCAAGGTCGAAGCAGGCATCCCCGAAGACGACCCGCGCAACCCCGCCGTGATCGCAGACCTCGTGGGCGACAACGTGGGCGACTGCGCCGGACGTGGCGCGGACCTCTTCGAGTCCACCGCTGCCGAAAACATTGGCGCGATGATTCTGGGCGCATCCGTCTATGAGAGCCTGGGCCTGCACAACGTCGGCTGGATTATCTTCCCGCTGGTGGTCGTTGGCTTTGGCATCATTGCCTCGGTGATTGGCCTGCTGGCCGTTCGCTCCACCGGCCTGAAAGAGCCGAGCGCAGACGCAGAGAGCGATTCGGGCGTAATCGCCATGAACCGCTTGAACGTTGGCTATTATGTCACGGCGGCGCTCTCAGTCGTTGGCGTCGTCCTCGCCAGCTATATCCTGCTGGATGCCGATAAATGGTATTATTTCGCCATCGCTGGCGTGGTGGGCATCGCCAACAGCATCGCCTTTGTTTACATCACCCAGTATTACACCTCCGGTAAGTGGCGTCCGGTCCGTCAGATCGCTGAGGCTAGCAAAACCGGCCCCGGAACCAACATCATCGCCGGATTGGCAATTGGCTTCGAGAATACCGCCTTGCCCGTGATTGCCATCTGTGGCTCGCTGGGCCTGGCATACTGGATCGGCACACTCGCAGGCATCCCCAGCCAGACCGGTGGCATCATCAGCACTGGCGGCATCTACGCCACCGCCGTGGCGACCATGGGCATGCTGATGAGCGCGTCCTATATCCTGGCAATGGACAGCTTCGGCCCCATCACCGATAACGCGGGCGGTATCGTCGAAATGAGCGGCGCGCCGGATGAGGTGCGCGTTGTCACCGACGCCCTCGACAGCGTGGGCAATACCACCAAAGCCCTCACCAAAGGCTATGGCATCGGCTCTGCCGCGCTGGCGGCGTTCCTGCTCTTTAGCGCCTATCTGGATGTCCTTCAGCACAGCAGCTATACCCCAAAGGGCGGGACCAGCTATCTCGTCAACCTGGCGAATCCGCCGATCTTTATCGCGGCGCTGCTGGGCGCGATGCTGATCTTCCTGTTTAGCTCTCTGGCAATTCGCGCCGTCGGCAGTACCGCCCAGAGCATGATCGAGGAAGTGCGCCGCCAGTTCAAGGCCAATCCAAAGATCATGACCGGCGATGCCGACCCCGACTACGCGACCTGCGTTGACATCAGCACCCGGGCCGCGCTGCGCCAGATGGTCATTCCTGGCGTGCTGGTCGTAGCCTGCCCCATCATCGTCGGCCTGGCGTTGGGTCCAGAAGCTGCCGCTGGCTTCTTGATGGTGGGCACCATCGGTGGCATTCTGATGGCACTGGTCATGAACAACGGCGGTGGCGCGTGGGATAATGCCAAGAAGTTCATCGAGGCTGGCTTCCTGAAAGACGACCAGGGCAATGTTCTGGGCAAGAAAACCCCGGCGCATCAGGCGGCAGTGGTCGGCGATACGGTTGGCGACCCCTTCAAGGATACCGCAGGCCCTTCGCTGCATATTGTCATCAAGTTGCTCAGCACCATTACCCTGGTCTTGGCGCCGCTCTTTATCTTCTTCCATCCGCATCCATAAGGCTGGAAGAAGCTGCTGGGAGTTGACAAGCTCTCCCGCAAAGGATACGCTAGCGGCAAGCTGTTGCTTTTAGAGCAGGCTCGCCGCTAGCCTTTTTTGAGGGAGAAAAGAAACGTGGATATGTGCCGTCTGGCGCGCAGCCGATTCCTGCTGATTGCAGCGCTTTGTGGTGTACTGCTCGTGGCGCTGACAAGCTGCACCATTCCGGTAAGTCTGACCGGGTCAAGCACTCCTACGTCTTGTGCTTCTACATCCAGTTCCTCCTGCGCCGTCGGCACGGGTGCCACCAATCTTCAGCTTTTCACCGAACCAGATGACGGCGTGCGTCCAGTGACCGACGCCATTCGCGCTGCCCAGAAGTCTGTCTGGGTCGAGGTGTATGAACTGACCAATTCCAGCGTCATCTCCGCGCTGGAAGACGCCGCCAATCAGGGGCGCGACGTGCGGGTCATGCTTGAACCGCATCCGCTCGGCTTCAGCGCTACATCGGTACAGGAAACGCTGGACAAACTAAAAGCAGCTGGCATCAAAACGAACACCTCTAATCCTGTGTTTGAATATACTCACGCCAAGTTTATGATCATCGATAGCAGCACCCTCTTCCTGATGACCGCGAATCTCACCAAGGCAGCCCTGGGCGGTTCCCAAAGCGCCACCAATCGAGAATATTTGCTGGATGACACCAATTCAGAGGACGTACAAGAAGCAGAAAACATCTTCTCTGACGATTGGAGCCGCACCACACCGACCCTTAGCGACGCCAATCTCATCGTCAGTCCTGTCAATTCGCGCGCCAAGCTGCTGGCGCTCATCAACGGTGCACATAGCAGCCTCTCTATCGAAAATGAGGAGATGCAAGACCAGCAGATTGAAGACGCGCTGGCGCAGGCGGCCAGACGTGGCGTGAAAGTCGAGGTCGTCTTGCCAGCCCCCAGCGGTGGCAGCGATAGCAATGGCGCGGGCGTCGCCTTTTTGCGCAACGCCAACGTCAGCGTGCGCGAAGATAAGAAGCTCTACATCCACGCCAAGATCATGATTGTGGACCTTGGGAAAGCCTATGTCGGCTCGGAGAACTTCTCCAGCACATCGCTGGACAAGAACCGCGAGCTTGGGATGATTGTCGCTGAATCCAGCATCATTCAGAGCCTGGAAACCACTTTTATGACCGATTACGCCGCTTCACAATAAGTCGGATATAACATTGAGAGTCTATGAACAACAACGCCTATTCACCGCTATGGTTCCAAATTTTTATGCCTTTGCAGGCTGAAGATTTCACCCACAAGGACGTCGCTTTTCTGGCGCGGCAGCTTCCCCTGCCGCGCTATCAGCGCCTGCTGGACCTGTGCTGCGGGTATGGCCGACATGCCCTGTTGCTGGCCGAACGCGGCTACCAGGTAACGGGCCTTGACCGCGATGCAGCAGCCATCGCCGAGGCCGAACGCCGCGCAGCACAGGCAGGCCAGACCATTACCTACCTGATTGGTGATATGCTCCAATTGAGCACCGTGCCGGACGAGTTCGACGCCATCATCAACATGTGGCAGAGTTTTTGTTATTTCGATGAGCAGACCAATGCCGATCTGCTGTGTCAGATTGCGGGTAAGCTCACGCCAGGTGGCCGCTTCATCATCGACATGTACAACCGCAGCTATTACGAGTCCCATCAGGGCATCCAGCGGCGGGAGATCAACGGCATCACCGTCGAAACAAATACCTACCTGCAAGGCAATCGCCTGCATTCGGTCTTGCACTATGGGGACGAGACGGGAGAGCGCGGCGAGGACCATTTTGAGTTTCAGATGTTCACACCTGACGAGTTCTGCATGCTGGCCGCTGCCTGCGGCTTCGCGCCGCTGCTCGCCTGCGCCTGGTCTGATGAGGACATCGCCCCTTCCGAGGAGGTGGCGCGCATGCAGCTTGTGTTGGGGAAATCCTAAGAGCCAGGCATCTCTTCTGCAAAAGAGAGAAAGGAAAAACAATCATGATTACAGAAATTGCCGTCTTTCAGGCCGTCCCTGGCAAAGAAGAGGTCTTTGCGCGGGGCATTCAGCAGGGCATCAAAGTGATCGGGCGCGACCCTGGCTGCCGCTCCGTTGCCGTCCAGCGCTGCATCGAAGACCCCGCGCGCTTTCTGCTGATCGTCCAGTGGGAGAGCCTGGAAGCGCACATCGAAGGCTTCCGCAAATCGCCGTCTTTTGCCGAATACCGCAGCCACATCAACGGCCTCTTTCTGGATAGCCCAGCCGTCCACCATTATGAGGCGCTCGACGCTTAACTGGCAGTGGCTCTTAACTGGCGGTGAGAGGCACGAGCGACTATTGCCGCATCTGAGAAAATCGAAAAGAAGAAACAACTGATAGAAATCGGCAAAAACCGCTCTGATTCAATGTCATCGTATAGCAAGGGAGAACGTGTATGGCTTCCGATCCAACCGCTTCTGAAGAAGTCACGCTAAGCGCGCCAACTGCTGAAGGGCAGCCAGCGGCGGAGGGCGCCGACGAACTCATCAAGCATGTTGAGGACCTGCGCCGCCAGATAGAAGAAGCAAACTACAACTATCATGTCCTGGACAATCCGACCATCAGCGACTACGACTACGACATGCTGATGCGCGAGCTTCAGGCCATCGAGCAAGAGCATCCTGAACTGCAAACGCCCGACTCGCCCACGCAGCGGGTTGGTGGGGCCACGGTGACCACCGATTTTGCCAAGCATGTTCATCCGTTCCCCATGCTCAGCCTGGCAAACGCGCGCAATGTGGACGAACTGCGCGCCTGGGAGCGCCGCGCACGCGCCATTCTGCCCAATGCTACCTTTTCCTACGTCTGCGAACTCAAAATTGATGGGCTGGCAACGGCCATTACCTATGAAGATGGACGCCTGACCCTGGGAGCCACGCGCGGCGATGGCTTCGTGGGCGAGGACATCACCCCCAATATCCGCAACATCCACCCCATTCCGCAGCGGTTACGCGCGGAGAACGGCGCGCACGCGCCGCGCAAAGTGGAGGTGCGCGGCGAAGTCTATATGCCCACCAAAAGCTTTGAGCAGCTTAACGAACAGATTGCTCTAGCCGCCGAGCGCGCACGCCAGGCCAAAGCCAGCGCTGCCCCCGCGCCTGCTGCGCCGACAACCGAGGGTGCATCAGAAGCTGCCCCAGCAACCACCTCAGAAACGGCAGCCGTTGAGGTCATCACCGCCAGCCTTCCCGAAGCTGCTGCAGCCATCACCGGTGAGCAGAAAGGGCCACGTCTCTTTGCCAACCCCCGCAATGCCGCTGCTGGCTCTTTGCGCCAGAAAGACCCGTTGATCACCCGCCAGCGCAATCTGGAATACTTCGGTTATCAGATCGGCTACATTCAAGATGACAACCTGCGCGTCGATTCCCAGTGGCAACTGCTCGAACTACTGCGCTCCTGGGGCTTTCCCGTCAACCCCAATGCCAAGCTCTTTGACAATCTTGAAGATGTCATTGCCTTTTGTCTGGAATGGCAGCAGCGCCGCTTCCAGCTTCCCTATGAGATTGATGGTGTCGTCGTCAAGATCAATGATCGCCACCAGCAAGAGGAGCTTGGTGTCGTAGCCCACGACCCCCGCTGGGCCATCGCCTTCAAGTTCCCGCCCATTCAGCAAACGACACGCCTGACTAATATTGGCGTCAACGTGGGCCGCACCGGCTCGCTCAATCCCTACGCCGTGCTGGAGCCGGTGAATATCGGCGGCACCATCATCAAAGCCGCCGCGCTGCACAACGAAAACGACATTCGCCGCAAAGACCTGCGCATCGGGGATTACGTCGTCATTCAGCGCGCAGGCGATGTGATTCCCCAGGTCGTCAAGCCCATCAGCGAGAAGCGCCCAGACCCGCCGCCGCCCGAATATCGGCTGCCGGACAAATGCCCATCCTGCGGCGCCCCCGTCATTCGCAACGAAGACGAGGCCATGGCTTATTGCTCCAACTTGCCGGAAAATTGCCAGGCACAGTTGATTGAACTGATTCGCCACTTCGTCTCGCGCGGCGCGATGGACATCGACGGCATGGGCGACGAACTCTGCGATGACCTCATCAAAGCTGGCTATGTGAAAGACCCAGCCGACATCTTTCGCCTGACTAAAGACGATTTGCTCAAGCTGGAGGGCTTTGCCGACAAGAAGGCTACCAACATCATCAACGCCATCGAAACCAGCAAACAGCGCCCGCTCTCGCGCCTGCTCTTCGCGCTGGGCATCCGCTACGTCGGCGAAAAAGCTGCTCAGACCGTCGCGCAATCCTTTGAGACGATGGAAAAGCTGCTGGCCGCGAGCGAAGAGCAGATTACCGCGCTGCCAGGCATCGGACCCAAGATCGGCCACAGCCTCTATCTCTGGCTTCAGCAGCCGCGCAACCGCGAAGTGATCGAAAAGCTTCAGGCAGCGGGCGTGCGTATGGAAACTGACCGCAGCGCTGCCGCCATAGCAACTGGGCCGCTCGCTGGGCAGACCTTCTTGCTCACCGGAAGACTAAACAGCATGTCGCGCCCCCAGGCTGAGGAAGCCATCCAGCAGCTTGGCGGAACGATTGCCAGCGGCGTCAGCAAGGGACTCAACCATCTCATCGTCGGCGAAGAGGCCGGTTCCAAACTCGCCAAAGCGCAGCAGCTTGGCGTGCCCATCCGTGACGAAGCCTGGCTTGTCGCGCTGCTGGCCCAGCACAAAGCCAGCGCAACCACTGATGGGCACCAGGAGAACAAGTAGCAAGCGGATGCGCCTCTTCGATGTCTACATCGCCGTTGACTGGAGCGCACGGAGCGTGCCCAGTCCGGCCCGGCCAACGCGCGACGCGCTCTGGGTCGCAGAAACACTGGCCCCAGAAATCGCCGCTTCCGATGCCGAGGTACTTTCGGGCGAGACCTACTGGCGCACACGCCAGGTATGTCTCGCCTATATTCGTACCCGCCTGCGCCAGCATATCGCACACAATCGGCGGGTTTTGCTAGGCTTCGATTTTTGTTATGGCTACCCGGCTGGCTATGCGGCGGCGCTTGGCCTCACCGGTACTGAGCCGCCCTGGCGGCGTATCTGGAACGAACTCGACCTGCTCATCGGGGACAACTCTACCAACGGCAATAATCGCTTTGCCGTGGCTGCCACACTGAACGAGCGCTGCGCGGGCCAGACACCCGGCCCACTCTGGGGATGCGCCGATGGAGTCAGGTTATCGGCCCTCCCAGCGCGAAATCCCGGCTTCCCTTATAGAACCAGGCAAGGTCATCTCCTGGAGCAGTTTCGTCAGACGGAACGCTGTGGCTCTGGCGGGCAGCCAGCCTGGAAACTTTATGGCAGCGGCAGCGTCGGCGGGCAAACGCTGCTGGGCATCCCCGCCGTCTGCGGTTTGCGCGATGACCCTGAATTTGCCGCCATCAGCCGGGTCTGGCCGTTCGAGACCGGGTTCACTCCTACACCTATCCCGAACCATGGTCCGGCTATTTTGCATGCCGAAATCTATCCGGCGCTGGTGTCGCATCGGCTCGACCCGACGCTGCCCATACGCGATCAGGCGCAGGTACGCGCAACGGCGCGCTGGCTGGGCGAACTCGACACAGAAAACCGGCTCAGCCAGCTTTTCATGGCCCCGGACCATCTTCCCACCGCAGCCATCGACACCTGTGTCGAAGAGGAAGGCTGGATGCTTGGCGCAGGTATGAGCTGAAGGTAGACAAGCCAGGCCAGGCGTGATATAATTGAAGGGTGTTCTTGCCATCCAGCATCTGTATGTAGGCAAGACTGAGTGGAAACCTCCTCAGCAATTTTCGAGTACATCTCATTCCATAATCCATCTCGAAGGAGCACAACAACATGGCAAAGAAGGGCGAACTCTCCAAGACGGCGCGCGCCTCGCTGGCAAACCGCGAGGAAGTCAATCACCTCACAGCTCGCCAGTGCGCAAAGTGCGGCGAATTCATCATGCTCAAAGAGCTACAGCCGGTCAAGGTCGCCAATCAGGGCATGGTGTATTACCACAAGGCCCACTATCAACTTTCCTAGTCCCCTGAGCCACTCGGTTCAGCTTTTACCATGTGATGGGGCACGGAGACTCATCTGAGCATCCCACACAGGCAGATGGTTTGTCCAACCCTCCAGAGGAGGCAGCCAGTCATCAAACATACCTGGCGTTCTCTCTGGGGGGTCATCTTTTGGAGGCAAGGGCCTGGCGCTTATGGCATCCGATGCAGTTCCATCTGACCCCCAGGAAACGCTTGAGCAAGACCTACTGGAGTTCCTGGAAACCTCCCACAAGATGGTTGTCCTCACCGGCGCTGGAGCCAGCACCGAATCGGGCATCCCTGATTTTCGCAGCCCCGATGGCATCTGGCGTCGCTATCCACCCAGCACCTACCAGGACTTCATCAGCAAGCCCGAAGCACGCAAACGCTACTGGGAACTGCGCCGCGTGCTGGTCAAGCAAGTGACCGAAGCCAAACCAAACGCGACCCATTTCGCCCTGGCCGAACTAGAGCGTATGGGCAAGCTCAGTGGCATCATCACGCAAAACTTCGACGGGCTGCACCAGGACGCCGGAAATGCGCCAGAGCACGTCATCGAACTGCATGGAACCTCCCGCGCTGCCGCCTGCACACTTTGTGGCGAGCGCTCGCCGATAAGCGCGCTGGTAGAGCGCGTTGAAGCCGGAGACGAAGACCCGCGCTGCGAACGCTGCGGTGGCTATCTGAAAGCAGCCACCATCCTCTTCGGCCAGCCCTTGCCACGCGCAGAACTGGAGCAAGCCATCGCGCTGGCACAGACGTGCGATCTGTTCCTGGTCATCGGCTCATCGCTGCGCGTCAGTCCAGCGTCGCGACTACCGATGCTGGCGGTGGAACGCGGAATGCCGTTAGTGATTATCAACCGCGAACCAACGCCGCTCGACCCGCGCGCTGACCTTGTGCTGCATGCCAGTGCTGGGCAAACCATGGCGCGCCTGATGGCTCGGCTCCGCAAAAAAGAACAGAGCGCCTGACCACTCAGTCCAGGGCCGAGAGGTGCGCGCCTCTCATGCTAGACAAGAGTGGAGCAGCAATTTACAATGGAGGGGTAAAGATTTGGGAAGAGACCAGATTTCCCAGGAAAGTGGGTGAATGGCCTTGGCGCAACAGTCCCCCCGCATCGTCAATAGCCTCTATCGCCTGGGGCCAGCCCTGATCCCTGGGCCAGTCGCGGCCCTCTTCAGTGCCACATACCTGGCAACCAACGAACCGGTAGCGCTGCTGCTGGCGCGTCCACCCGCCAAAGGTGATCAGGAACAGGCCCAGCGTTTGCTACAATCAGCCAGAGCGTTGACCACGCTGCTGCATCCGTACCTGTTTCAGCTCCACGAAGTTGGCACCTCTCAAGATGACTACTTCCTCATCACAGACCTGCGCGGGCGGCTCCTGCGCGAACTGCTCAACCAGGAGGCGCTGGCGCTGGAGCGCGCGCTGGAAATCACCCGCCAACTCACCCAGGGTATCAACGCCTTGCACAGCAGAAAAGTGTTCGGCCTGGACCTGCGCCCCGAACGCATCTACATGGAAACTGCCGGGCGCAACGATACCGCGCTGGTCGCGGATATGGGTCTGCGCTGGTTCCTCCAGGCGCTGGGCTATGACGAACAAGAAAGCGCAGGAACAGCCTTACTTCAGATTGACCCGCGCTACGCCGCTCCTGAGCAGCTTCAGCGAAGCGAAAATAGCCCGGCAACGGATGTCTATACGCTGGGGCTGGTTCTATTTGAAATGATCGCGGGGCGCGCGCCATTTGTCGGACGTTCAGCCGCCGACACACGTCTGTTGCAACTAAGCCAGCCAGTTCCCAATCTGCTGCCATTACGCGGCGAGGCGATGCCTGAACTGCAATCGCTCATCGAGCGGGCGCTCTCGAAACATCCTTCCCTGCGCTTTCCAGATATGGCAGCTTTTGGCGCAGCCATCGAATCACTCCAGGAGCAGGTGTCCAGGCGTTCATCTGCCCCGGGCAAACCCGCTTCCCAGATTTATACCTTCCGCACTGCGCCGCTCGAAGTCATCAAACGTGGGCCAGCCAGCACACGACCACCAACAGCGCAGGCGGTGGAGGGCACACAGGCCCCATCCGCCGTCGATCCTGAAGCAGACATCCCCACAGGCGAATTCGAATCGCAGACGTTGCGCATCCCTGGCCGGGCACGGCTGCTGCTTGGGGAAAGCGAACGCAAAAAGGTCATCCCCATCGCGCGCTTCCCCGCCATTCTGGGGCGCGCCGACCCACATCGCCAGCAAAAGCCTGATATCAACCTGGCCCCCTATGACACGAAGCGCAGCATCAGCCGTCTGCACGCGCGCATCTGGTATGAAGCGGGTCTTTTTTATATCGAAGATTTAGGCAGCGTGAACAAAACGGTGCTGGGCGAACTAGAACTCACCCCTTATGAGCGCCAATTGTTGCGCCGCCACGACAGCATTAAGCTTGGCCTGCTCCAGATCATCTTTGAATATTAGCCAGAAGATACCTGGAAAGAAGGAGGCTATGCAGCGGTGGGAATATCTATTTGTAGATGTAGCGAGAACGGGTGAAATCGCCTCGGTCAATGGTCAGACGGTCATCTACCAAAAATGGGTCCGCTATGTCTACGCCAACCAACTGGGGAACCAGGGCTGGGAACTGGTAGGCACCGTCAGCAACGAATCCTCGACCTATCAACTGATCTTCAAGCGCCCCAAATTCTAACGCTGGCAAAGGCTTAGATGTCTTCGCCAGCCACATACGCCGCATCGAGCACATCCACCAGATGCGCCACCTGCATCTGAGCGCCCGCGGCGCGCACGCCCGCCTGGAGTTGCAAGATGCAGCCTGGATTCGTGGAGACAATCACATCAGTCTCGGTAGCCAGCGCGTGCCGCATCTTCCGTGCCAGCAGGCGCTGTGACATCTCTGGCTGCGTGATGTTATAAATGCCCGCGCTGCCGCAGCAGAGCGCCGATTCATCCATCTCCACCACGCGCACGCCAGGAATTGCTCGCAGCAGCCGTCGAGGCTGGCTAGTAATGCGCTGGGCATGCGCCAGGTGGCACGCCTCCTGATAGGTGACGGTCAGCTTCAGCGGACCCAGGCGCGTATTGAATGCCCCGCGCTGCTCCAGATTACCCAGAAACTCGGTGACATCTTTCACCTTTGCGCTGAACGCCTGAGCGCGCCCGGCAAACTCCTGGTCCTCACGCAGCAGATGCCCATATTCTTTCAGCGTCGCGCCGCACCCTGCCGCATTGACCAGAATCGTGTCAATAGGTGTTGTCGCTTCCAGACGCTCGAAGGCGGCTATTGTGCGGCGTGCCAGCACGCGGGCGCGGTCAAGCTCTCCAGCATGGATGGTCAGCGCGCCGCAGCAGCCCTGGCCCGACGGAAGATGGACTTCGCAGCCATTGGCCGCCAGCACCCGCGCCGTCGCGCGATCTGTCTCCGCAAAGGCGGTGCTCATCACGCAGCCGGTAAACAAGGCGACCCGCGTTGATATTTGGCCGTCTTTGGTCCAGGTCGGCGATATAATCTGGCCGCTCGGCTTCAAAAAGCGCGTCGGCAGCGGCGTCAAGAGCGCCTCGGTCTTGTGCAGGCGCAGCAGCCTGAGCATACCCAACCGACGCGCCAACCACTGCGTGCCGCTGCGCTGATAGAGCCAGAGCAGACGATTGACAGCCCGAAAGAGCCGCATATCGGCAAACACAGCGCCAAAGACAAACCAGCGCAGCAGACGCTGAGCCAGCGGGCGTGGCCTGGCACGCTCGATTTGCGTTCGCGCCGCCTCCACCAGTTGCCCATACTGCACACCCGAAGGACAGACATCTTCACATGCCCGGCAATCCAGGCATTGATACATCTGCCCCACGAAACCAGGGCTGGTCACACTCAGGCGTCCCTCAGAAACCGCCTGAATCAGATGGATACGCCCACGCGGTGAAGAAGTCTCACGCAGTGTCTCCAGGTAGGTGGGGCAGTGGGGCAGACACAAGCCACAGCGCACACAAGCAGAAAAGATCGACGCATCAGGGCGGTCCTGGTCGCGAAAACCCAATGGCACGAGTTTTGGAGGGCTGGTATCTGTCACAATAACTACCTTGCTCACAACGGATGATGCCGCTCAGGCAGCCTCGCTGGAAACAGCGGCTTTCGGCGCCGGACCTTTGCGAGTCATACGCCAGAAAACCGTTCCAGCTACTGCCAGAAAAGCCACGTAAAAGAACGTTTGAAGAACGGTAGGCGCGTCGGCATATCCCACAAATGTATGCAGGATATCACCAACCGTGCTATCTTCGCTCAAAAACTGCGCGGTGCTCCAAAGCTGCATTGTCCCAAAGGAGACCCAGCCGAGTTCCTGAAGGTTTTGTATCGCGTCTGCGAGCAGCCCGGCGGCAAAGATTAGCAGAATGATCCCCATGATGCGGAAGAAGAGGCGAAAATCCAGGCGATAGCCCATACGATAGATCAGCCAGCACAACCCCACCGCCGCCACGATGCCAAGCGCCGCGCCCAGCAGCAGCAGCAAGCCGCTCGTCTGAAAGGCCAGCGCCAGCGAAAACACCGCCGTCTCCAGCCCTTCACGGCCAACTGTGGAAAACGCCAGCAGCCCCAACGCCAGCCCCGAACCGCTCACACTGACTTTTGCCACAATCTCTTTCTTCAAATTGCGACTATGGGCCTGCAACCAGAACGTCATCGTGGTCAAGAGCACAACAGCAATCAGATAGGTAATCGTTTCAAATATGGTTTGAAAGGTTGAGCCGTCATATTCGCGAACCGTCTGATAGAGAATTACCCCGCCGCCAATCGAAGCCAGAACCGCCAGACCAATCCCAACCCACACCGCGCGCATCTGCTGAAGCTGGCCCATCTGACGCAGCGCTGCAAACAAGATGCTTACGATCAGGCTCGCTTCCAGACCCTCGCGTAAAAAGAGTACAAAGGCTGCTACAAGTCCCGCTATCATAGTAGAGAAATCGATCCTTTCCTACAAGATATCAAAGATGGTGAGGGTTTTATATATCCAAGTGATTTAGTAGGATATTAGCATGGCCTAATGTGAAAGATCAAGAGGGGAGGTCACCACAAACGTGTGCAATGAGAGACAAAAGCGCGAGAGGTTAAGACAACACCACCCAGATTTTGCTAGCGACCCGCTCGGGAATGCGTACTTCGTAATCTGCCTCGTGGTCAGCCACATTCAGCAAGACTGATGCCTCTGCCTCGTCGCGACCCGCCAGGCGCAGCACGTGATCAGGTTTCAGCCCCTTTTCATTGAGGTAAGAGATGAGTTCCTCCTCGTCCTCCACCACTTCCGAGATACACAGGATGCGCACCGGCACATTCCGTTCAGCACTGGAGAGCCGGAAAGCGTTTTGCGCCGCCAGGTAATTCTTCGCATTGGGAACATAGCCTGGAATCGGATTGCCATGTGGGCAGGTGGTAGGGTTTCCCAGCGCCGCCACCACGCGCTGTTCCACCGCGCCAGAGATAAAATGCTCCAGGCGGCAGGCCTCCTCATGCACGCGATGCCACTCCATCCCCAACATATCCACCAGAAAGCGCTCCGTCAGCCGGTGACGCCGCAGCACCGCCTCGGCCAACTCCTGGCCCTGGGCGGTCAATGTCACCTGGCGGCGATCGTCCATCTCAATATAGCCATCGCGCACCAGCCGCTTCAGCATCTCCGTCACCGAGGGCGGCGCAACCTGAAACTTTTCAGCCAGCCGCGCGCCGATCACCACCTCGCCCTCCATCGCCATGTTATACACCGTCTCCAGATATTCTTCGACTTTTGCCGAAACGCTTCCAGCCAGTTGCGACACCGGTTTTCTCCCTCAGCATGGCGGAACGAATAAGCGCAGCAGAGTTATACAATCTCTATCTTACAATCTCTTCTAGTCAGAAGACCACACGCAAGGTAAAGGAAGATGGTAAGATGAGATACACATGACAATCTCCATCCATCGACCTGGAAGCAGTGTAGCATATCTGCATGCCTTCCTGCTTCGTGCGATACACCGATCTCTTGAAACGGCCAGGAGGCTCTATGCAATTATCAACCGATACACTGACAGACTCCGAGCCAGCGCCGCTCATTCGCTGCGGCTGGGCCAGGAGTCCGCAGATGATGCTGTATCATGATGAGGAATGGGGCGTGCCACTCTATGATGACCAGAAGCTTTTTGAGTTTCTCATCTTAGAGGGGGCACAGGCAGGCTTGAGTTGGGAGACCGTCTTGAAAAAACGCGCGGCCTATCGCGAGGCTTTCGACCAATTCGATGCCGCCCGCATTGCCACCTATGACCAGCGCAAAATCGAGCAACTGCTTGCCAACGAGCAGATCATCCGCAACCGGCTGAAGATTGCGGCGGCTACCCAAAACGCCAAAGCTTTCCTTGCCATTCGCGCCGAATATGGCACATTCGCAAACTATATCTGGCAGTTTGTGGGCGGCCAGCCGCGCACAAACACCCGGCGCACGCTGGCGGACATCCCGGCAACGACGCCGGAATCCGACGCGATGAGCAAAGCGTTGAAGAAACGCGGGTTTACCTTCGTCGGCTCGACCATCTGCTATGCGTTTATGCAAGCGACAGGTATGGTCAATGACCACACCCTTGATTGCTTTCGCTACCAGCAGGTGGACAAAGATACTCAGCCAACCATAACCAAGGATACGCCTTAGCGCCCGACCAGTGCCGGTTGTTCCCGACAAATCTTGCTGAAAACCACCAGCGCCGCGTCGATCTGCTCAGCGGTGATGCCATAATGCGCCACCGTGCGGATGCGGCCTGGCCCCATATCGATCACCAGCACGCCAGCCTCGCGTGCCGCCTGCATAAACGGCTGCTGGTCAAGCGGCGCACTGTTGGCATCGCGCAGGGTGAAAAAGACCATATTCGTTTCCACCGCCGCCGGGTCAACATCCAGCCCAGGAATCTGGGCCAACCCTTCGGCCAGACGGCGCGCATTCGCGTGATCTTCGGCCAGGCGGTCAACCATTTGCTCCAGCGCCACAATCCCCGCCGCTGCTAGGATACCAGATTGGCGCATCCCGCCGCCCAGCATCTTGCGCGTACGCCGGGCGCGTGTGATAAACTCATGCGTTCCAGTCAGCACGGAGCCAACCGGCGCGCTGAGTCCCTTGGAAAGACAGAACATCACCGAATCGACCTTGGCAGCAATCTCGCTGGCCTGTACACCCAACGCCAGCGCGGCGTTGAAGACGCGCGCTCCGTCAAGATGAACCGGCACGCCGCGCTGATGAGCAATGCCGCTCAACTGGCGCATCTGCTCCAGCGTCACCACGCGCCCGCCGCAGTCGTTGTGCGAATTTTCCAGGCACAGCAGACCAGTGCCCGACGTGTGCAGTGTCGCTTGCTGCACGGTTCGCTCGACCTGAGCCGTGTCCAACGAACCGTTCTCCAGATTGGGCAGTGGGCGCAGAGGCAGGCCGCCAAAGGTCGCAGCACCGCCGCCTTCATACAATAAGATATGCGAGCGGTCACCCAGCACCACCTCGTCGCCGCGCTGACAATGCGTAATCACCGCAGCGGTATTGCCCATCGTGCCGCTGGGCACAAACATAGCCGCCTCTTTGCCCAGCCGTGCAGCAGCCAGTTCCTCCAGATGCTTGACGGTGGGATCATTGCCAAAAACATCATCGCCAACTTCAGCGCGATACATCGCCTCGCGCATCGCAGGCGTGGGCAAAGTCACGGTATCGCTGCGCAAATCAATCATGGTCTTCCTCTATGTTTCGGTAGACAAACCAGCATAATACGTACATTCCAGGCGCAAAGGGCAGCGCTCGCAGGCCGGACGCTGCGCGTGGCAGACACGCCGCCCATGCCGAATCAGATTGACATGCAGTGGAAAGGCCCACTCGCCAGGAAGAACGCTTTCAAATACCGCGTGCGCCTGATCTGCCGACACCTTCGTGCCGATCAAGCCCAGCCGTTTACTCACCCTTTGCACATGAGTATCCACCGGGAAGGCCGCCATGCCCAGCGAGAATAGCAAGACACACGCCGCCGTCTTTGGGCCGACGCCCGGCAGCGAGCGCAGATAGCTGCGTGCCTCGGCCAGCGGCCAATCGACCAGGAAATCCAGCGAGAGCGGCTCGTCTGCGGCGGTAGGCGCTCGCACGCCATTCAATCGGCTCGTCAGGACGCGCAGCACCTCTTGAATGCGTTGGGCTTTCAGGTTCGCCAGCCCACCCACGCGAATGGCCTGCGCCACCTGCTCAACCGGTGCATCGCGCACCGCTTCCCAGGTCGGAAAAGTCGCCACCAGTTGCGCGTAGGCCCGGCCTGAGTTCACATCGGAGGTATGCTGAGAAAGAATCGTCCCCAACAGCCCGCCCAGTGCGTCGCCATCTGGGCACCAATCTGGCTTCCCATAGGCTTGCACGAGCAGGTCATAGACCCGTTCCAGTTTGGGGGGCACGGTGCTCTCGGGGGTGGCGAGCGGGGTTGCTTCTGTCGACATAGCAGCATTATAACACAGGCAGGAAGAAGCCTTACCTTCCGAATGTGATATGATAGCAGGCGCTGAGACGTTCGCCCTTTTGTCTTGAGAGAAAGCTTATGATCTTCGATACCAAAGTCGTGCTTGCCATTCGCACCGATCTTGCTGCCTGGCAAAAACTCAACGTGGCCGCGTTTCTGGCAACAGGCATTGCTGCGGCCTACCCGGAAGCCATTGGCGAGCCATACGCCGATGCGTCAGAGAATACCTACCTGCGTCTGCTTGGGCAGCCAATCTTAATCTATGGCGCGGATAGTGCTGCTTTGAGCAGGGTGTTGGATCGGGCGCTCGCCCGCAATGTACAGGTTGCCATCTACACGGAAGACATGTTTGCGACGGGCCACGATGCCGCCAACCGCGCCGTGGTGCGTGCGGTGGAGCGCGCGAACCTGAACCTCGTCGGCCTCGGCTTCCGCGCCGAGCGCAAAGTAGCTGACAAAATTGTTGACAAGTTATCTTTTCATGAGTAGCAGAAAAATATGCAACAAGAAACGTTAGGCAATTTTCTCGATCAACTCGCTTCCAGCGCGCCCACCCCTGGCGGCGGCTCGGTGGCTGCATTGTGTGGGGCGCTCTCCGGCGCGCTGGGCAGCATGGTCGCCAACCTCACCCTGGGGCGTGAGAAATATCAGGACGTTGAACCAGCCATCCGCGAAGCGCTAGAGCAATCCGAGCGCCTGCGCGCCGAATTTACCCAACTGATCAATGACGACATCAGCGCCTATGGCACGCTCTCTGCCGCCTATAAACTGCCCAAAGCCACGCCAGACGAACAGGCGAAACGTTCAGCACAGATTCAGGAAACGCTGAAAGGCGCAGCCGAAGCGCCCTTGCGCATCGCCGAACGAGCGCGTCAGGCGCTTGACCTCTGTCGAACGCTGGGAGAAATTGGCAACACCAACGTCATCAGCGATGTCGGTGTGGCGGCCATCACCGCGCACGCCGCGCTGGAGAGCGCCGAACTGAATGTGCTCATCAACCTGAAAGCCATCAAAGATCAGACGTTGGCGAGTGCGCTGCTGCAACGGCTGAACGCTGCCAGAGGTGGCGCGGCGCCGATGACACAAGACATTCTGGCGACGGTGCGCGAGAAGATGGGCGTTTGAAGCAAGAAGGAGCGAGCATGCCTGCGCAAATTCTGGATGGACGGGCGCTGGGGGCTGTTATTAAAGAAGAACTCAAGGCGAAGGCCAGAAAACGCGCCGAAGAGTTAGGCTGGCCGCCAGGGCTGGCGATTGTGCGCGTGGGCGAAGAGGCGGCTTCTGCCGTCTATACCCGGCAGCTTTTGCGCGTGGCCGCCGAAATTGGCATCGAGGCCCAGCTTCTTTCGTTGGACAGCGACCACACCATTGATGAGACGCTCAGCGAAGAAATAACCCGACTCAACAACGACACCCACATTCAGGGCATCATCATCCAGATGCCGCTCCCACCCCATCTTTCGCAGCAAAGCGCCGCCAACGCCATCGCCTCCAGTAAGGATGTGGATGGCATCAGCCCACGCAGCGCGGGCAACCTTTTTCTCGGCTTGCCCTCGTTTGTCCCTTCCACCTGCGCCGCCGTCATGGAAGTGTTGGACCGCTCAGATATCGCCCTGGCTGGCAAACGCGCCGTAGTCGTGGGCCGCAGCAATGTCGTCGGCAAGCCACTCGCCTTTCTGCTGCTGCAACGCAACGCCACCGTCACCATCTGTGGCCGAACCACCCGTGACCTGGGAGCTATGACCCGCCAGGCCGACATCCTGATCGCAGCGGCTGGACGAGCCAGGCTGATTACCGCCGAGATAGTCAAGCCAGGCGCGGCGGTCATCGACGTGGGCATCAACGTCAAGCCAGAGGGGGGCATTACTGGTGACGTGGATTTTGAGTCCGTCAAAGAGGTCGCCGGAGCAATCACGCCTGTGCCTGGGGGCATCGGGCTGCTTACCAACTTGATGGTGATGAAACAGACCATCGAGGGCGAGCGCTAGGACAGGCCGTTGCCGGGTCTATTGGCTAGCTTTCAGCAGGGCTTATCTGCTGAAAGCGTTCCCATGCTGCCTCAACCTGCGCGCGAGTCACCTCCAGTGTACCACTGTTGTTAATCACTTCATCCACCAGCGGCAGCTTCGGCTCAATGGGCGGCTGCGCGCGCAGCCGGGCGCGGGCCTCTTCCTCGGAAAAGCCGTTGCGGCTCATCAGCCGACGCAGTTGCTGCTCCTCCGCGCAGATCACCAGCCAGCGACTCTTGCAGAGCGCGCCAGTCCCACCTTCCAGCAACTTCACAGCATCCAGGATGAGCACCGCATCAGGCGCTGCCGTTTGAATGTCGGCCATAATGGCAGCGCCCACCGCCGGATGCACAATCGCTTCCAGGCGGCGCAGCGCCTCGGCATCGTTAAACACGATATTCCCCAGATGCCTGCGATCAATAGTGCCCTCTGGCGTCAGAATCTCGTCGCCAAACGCGGCCACAACCCCGGCATAAATCGACTGGCCCGGCTCATAGAGGTGATGCACCACTTCATCGGCGTCGATATAGCGCACCGCTCCTAGCTCCAGCAGCATCTGTCCCACCGTCGTCTTGCCGCTGGCAATGTTTCCTGTCAAACCGAGCACGACCGGCATATGTAGCCCTCTTTTGTGTAGTTCAAACTCTCAATGCCTGCTCTCTATGCAGACCGCAAGCGTATTGCCTGCTGCAAGAAAGCGTCCAGGCGCTGGTTGAACGGCTCGCCCGCCCGATGGATGTTATGATACCACCCCTTCAACACAAAGCGCTCGGCGCTCAGCCGCTCGGTGATGATATCGGCCACAGCGTTCATAGCGGGATTCCAATCTCCACTCACCACCAGCTTGGGAAAGGATGCTGCAGCCAATGCCCCCAGCGGAATCGTGATCGTCCAGGGCGGCGCTTCGGCCATATGCGCCTCAACAGCCTTGCGTTCGATGGGCGAAAGCTCGACATGCTCTGGCACGGACTGGCCCATCAGCCTCCTGAAGTCTGCCCAGAACTCCTCAGGCGTCTTGCCCAGCGGCGGCGGCTCGAAGCGGCTCAGCCCATCCACCTGCGCGTCTGCCGCCGCATTGCCACGCACCACGCCCAGCGCGGGCGGCTCGATCACCGTCAGGGAACGGACCAGTTCAGGCTGCTGCGCAGCAGCCACCATCGACACAATGCCACCATACGAAAACCCGACCAGATGCGCGCCATCGCTCGCTCCCAGCACGCTAAGCACATCCTGCACATCCCCCTCCACATCGGTCTGCATGACCACAGGACGATCCCCATACCCCCGGCGCGTCAAGATCATCAACCGATAGCGCTCTGCCAACGGGCGCTGCCTGGTCCACATCTCGCTGATTGGCGCGGGCGCGCCGCTGCCATGAATCAGCAGCACCGGTTCACCCTCGCCCCATGCCTCAACGAGACCAGTGTCCATGCTCACCCCTCGAATAATCGGCTTACACCTGCGGGTTTTCTATGCGCCGAGCGCTGCCCACTCCTCATACAGATCAGCCAGCCTGGCCTTCTCGCGCTCGTAGTCTTCGGCCAGCGCAGTGATGCGCTCCACATTGGCCTCCAGGCTGGCCTCCGCCAGTTCCGACTCCAGCGCAGCAACGCGCTGCTCAGCCTTACCGATCTCCGCCTCCACATCGCCTATCTGGCGTGCAGCCTTGCCCTTGTTGGAGTTCGGCTGGCTCTTGCGCCCATTTGCCTGCGCAGCGGCTGCCTGTGCTTCCTGCCGCCGCACCTGTACCGCTGCGCGCGCCTCTGCTGCTGCTCTGCGTGTGCGATAATCGGAATAGTTGCCAGGATGATTGATGAGCGTCCCATCCTGCACCATCCAGACGCGCGTCGCCAGCGCATCCACGAAATAGCGATCATGCGAGACGAAAAGCAACGTCCCGTCATAGTCTGATAGCACGTCTTCGAGGAACTGACGCGAGGGCAGGTCCAGGTGGTTGGTTGGCTCATCCAACACCAGGAAATTGGCGCCCAGCAGCGTCAGCTTCGCCAGAGCCAGGCGGCTGCGTTCGCCGCCACTGAGCGCGCTGATCGGCTTATAGACATCATCGCCGCTAAAGAGAAAGCGCCCCAAAAATGTTCGCGCGCTCTCTTCGCTGAAAGGTGTCGCCTGGCGAATCTCATCCAGCACGCTGCTCTGCAGGTTCAGTCCCTCGTGCGTCTGCGCGTAATAGCCTACGAGCACGTTATGCCCCAGCGCCACACGACCCTCCAGTGGCGCAAGCTGCCCCGTGATCGTGCGCAGCAGCGTCGTCTTGCCGCTGCCGTTCGGGCCAAGCATGCCGATGCGCTCGCCGCGTTGCACCTCCATATCGGGAACTATCAACAAACGCGACGCGCCATCTGACACGCTTTTGCCAGCCGCTGGATGACCCACCGCCAGCTTTTGCGTCGAAAGCACCACCTGACCGCTTTCGATTTGCTTGCCCAGACTGAAACGCATCTCCTGAAAGTCCTGGGGACGTTCCAACCGCTCCATGCGGTTCAAGAGCGTCTGACGTCCACGCGCCTCCTTGCTGCGCTGTCCGGCCTTATAGCGCCGGATAAACTCCTCGGTGCGGGCGATATATTCCTGCTGCTCTTCATATTCCTTGCGCCGCCGCTCCAATCGCTCGGCACGCTGCTGCAAATAGCGCGTATAGTTGCCCTTGTACTCCTCGACGCGCCCAAATGCCAATTCCAGCACGCGCGTCACCACCTTATCGAGAAAATAGCGATCATGGGCCACGGTGATAATCGCGCCCTTCCAACCGCTCAGGTACTCTTCCAGCCACTCCAGCGCTGCGAGATCAAGATGGTTCGTTGGCTCGTCCAGCAGCAGCAGGTCTGGCTCCTGTAAAAGCAGCTTGCCCAGCGCAGCGCGCGTCTGCTGGCCGCCGCTCAGACTGGTCGCCGAAAGCGCCTGCTGCTCTTTGGTAAAGCCCAGGCCATCCAGCACCTGATCGACGCGCGCCTCAATCGTATATCCGCCCGCGTGCTCAAAGCGTTCTTGCAACTCGGCATAGCGGTCCAGCAGCCGTTCGTACTCGTCAGCGTTTTCAAACGACTCCGGCGTCTCCATGCGCGCCGCCAGCGCGTGCAGTTCTTGCTCCCAGGCGTGCGCATCGGCAAACACCTGAAGCATCTCCTCGCGCAGCGTGCGCGTCGGCACAAAGCCTGCCGTTTGTGTCAGATAGCCCACACGCAGCGCATTCGCGCCGGAAAGCACGCCACTGTCCGCCTCCTGGCGACCAGCGATGATGTCCAGCAGCGTCGATTTGCCCGCTCCATTCGGTCCGACCAGTCCAATGCGATCACTGGCATCCACACGGAAGCTGACGCCGGAGAAAATCAACTCCGCGCCAAACGATTTTGTCAGATTTTCCACGCTCAGCAAAGACATAGCGCCTGAATTGTACGCGATACTGCCGGGGTGACGCAAGCATGAGCAATCTTTGAATGATCGTGGTAAATCTTACTGGCAACTGAAGCAAGAAGGGGATAGAATGGGCCTATGGATACTTCATCACTTGCGCTCCACACGCGCCTTACAGAACTGGTCGCTGAGTTGGAGCAGCGTGCGCCCTACGCCTCGGCACTCTTCACCAGCGCCAGCGGCACACACGCCAGCATCGATAATCGCGAGCAAACCGCCAATCCTCAAGACCCCAGCCAGGGCGTCGTCTTCACGTTCTTCACTGGCGATCATTTTGAAGAATGGGCCACCAGCGACCTGAACCCAGCGCATCTGGCATCTGGTCTGCGCGCCTGGGCAAGCGCGATCCCCATCGCCAGCCGCGAGCGAACGCCAGCTGGCATCCTGCCGCCAGGGCAACGCGCAGCAGCTAATGGACCACTGCAAACCTTCGTCACGCCCTGTCAGATTCCGCCAGACAGCGTGTCACTGCCTGAAAAGCTGGAGCGTCTGCACGACCTGCAAAACCACGCGCGCAGCCTGCATCGACACATCGTCAACGTTGAACTCAGCTACAGCGACCACCGGGAGCAGAAGCTCTTTATCGGTGGCGGGCAGCAGATGCAGCAAGAGATTATCCGAACTATGCTGGGGCTGACCATCGTGGTCGCCGACGGCCAGACCATGCAATATAACTGGCTGACCCACGCCGGAACTGGCGGGCTGGAGCTGGCTGAAGTCAGCGAAACCGAACTGGCCGACGTGTGCGACATGGCGCTGCGGCTCCTCGAAGCCGACGCCATCGAGCCAGGACTGTATGATGTGATCACCGACCCGATGGTCTCTGGCACGATTGCCCATGAATGCTTCGGCCACGGTGTCGAGCTTGACCTTTTCCCCAAAGGCCGCGCCCGCAGCGCCGCCTATTTCAATCAGCGCGTGGCCGCACCTGCCGTAGATATGTACGATGATCCCACCGTTCCAGGTGCGTATGCCACCTATTTTTTTGATGACGAGGGCCAGCCCGCAGCGCCAACCCAGATTCTGCGTGATGGCGTGCTGGTGGCTCCGCTCAGCGATCTCGTTTCCGCAACCCGCACCGGACGCAGCCGCAGCGCCAACGGACGCCGCGAAAACTTCGAGCGCAAGAGCTACGCGCGCATGTCTAATACCTTCTTTGGGCGCGGGACCATCCCACCAGCCGACTTGATTGCCAGCCTGGAACATGGTATCTATCTGCGCCAGGCCAGCAGCGGCATGGAAGACCCGCTGGGCTGGGGCGTCCAGGTCACCGCCCATTACGGCGAGGAGATCATCAATGGACAGCGCACCGGGCGCCTCTTCGCGCCGATTGGCATCACCGGCTACGTTCCCAACCTCTTGCAAAGCATCTCCGGCATTGGCAATGATTTCTCTCTCGACGGCGCGTACTGCGGCAAGGGGCACAAAGAATGGATGCCTGTCTCTTCTGGCGGCCCGCATCTGCGCATGAAAGCGAGACTGGGATGACGCGCCCAACTGACCCACTGGAAACCGTCGCCCTGGCGCTAGAACGCCAGAGCGGCGTCTCCGATTGGCAGGCACGCAAGACCACCGAGCACAGTGCTCAACTCTTCCTCATCGGCGCGCAAACCGAAACCCGGCGATTGGTCCACACCGAACAGTTACAGGCCCGCATCTACAACGACCACCCGTCGCGGACGCAGATGTCAATCTCCACATATGAGCCGGAGGAAGCCCGCGCACGCGAACCTGATGGCCTCAAAACCCGAAGCCTCGACGATGCTCTAGCAGGGAGCTCCCAAATGGCGCGAGGCGCAACCAGCCGCGTGCTCCTCCCCGAAGAGGTTGCCAATCAGGCCCGTTTGCAACAAGCCCTCGAAGAAGCCGTATTCATCGCGGGACTCACCGACAATCCACCGTACAGTCTTCCAAAGCCGCCGATAGCAGGCTTTCCAGCCGTGGAGACGGTTGATCTTGCCCTGGCGGGGTCAGACCAGGCACGCCTGTCTGCCCTGGACATACTACGTGAGCGACTGCTGGCCGCAGTTGCCGCTGAGCCAGGCATTCGCCTGAGCAGTGCTGAACTCTTCGCCACCGCCAGCGACATCACCCTGCGCAACAGTCGGGGTATTCTGGCAAGCCGCCAGGAAACTGAGGTCTTTTGCGATCTCGTGCTACTCGCCAGCGATGGAACGCAGACCGGCGAGTACCACGCCATGCCCCAACGACGACGCCTGGCCGATCTGCCGCTTGAAGAGATAGTGGCGCGTTCGGCGCACCGCGCCCGCGACAGCCTGCGCGTCAGCCTGACGCCAACCCACCAGGGACCAGTCGTCATCAGCGGCGAGGCACTTATTGACCTCTTTACGCCGCTCATTTTCCATACCTCTGCGCGAGCCGCTTATCAAGCGATGAGCCGCTTTACACCAGGCACAGCGATTTGTGGGGATGCACAGATTCGGGGAGATCGCCTGACATTCATCAGCAACGCCCTGCTGTCCTATGGCCTGGCAAGTGCCTCTTTCAGCGACGAAGGCATACCGGGAGAGCGGGTTGTCTTGATCCAGGATCACCATCTACGCGCCTGGTGGGCCGAACAACGCTATGCTGCCTATCTGAACATCCCTCCAACCGGCAGCTTTGCGAATATTGAGATTCCCCCTGGCAGCCATCCGGTACATGAATTGCTGGCAGATGAGGAGCCAGTATATCATCTGGTCGATTTTTCGTGGCTGAACCCCGATGAACTGACCGGGGATTTTGTTGCCGAAATCAAACTCGGCTATCGACTAGAACAGGGGCAAATCACCCCAATCAAAGGAGGGTCACTGAGCGGCAATCTGTTCGAAGCGCTGGCCCAGACGCGCCTCTCGCTAGAAATGCAGTCTACCGGCAGCTACCTTGGCCCACAGGCGCTGCGCTTCGAGCGGCTGACGATAGCAGGCGCTTAAAGAGCAGGTCGGCCAGGAGCCGCAGGCTTCACACAACGTATGTGCGTGGCGTACCTCTTCGCCAACCTCCTGATTGGCTTCAGAGAGAAGTTATGTTATAATGCAGCGCGCGATACCACCCCGGTCCGGTGGGATATTGGAAATGAAGCCCAATCGGTGAAACACCCACGAGCAGCGCCGCTCCCGATCATTCGTCGCGGCTCCGGCTGCTTCTCAACATCTTGGGATGGGAAGAGTTTATGACAAAAGAACAATCGCTCGACAACCTCTGGCTGGCACAAATGCTCTTCGATCTGGGAGCCGTGCAGTTTGGGGATTTCACCCTGAGTGAAGGGACCGTCAGTTCACCCGTCTTTATCAATCCTAAGATGCTCATCGGAAATCCAGGCGCGCTCCGGGTGGCAATCAAACTCATCCAACAAGAAATCAACCTGGCGCAGTCGATGCGACGCCCCAAAGTTCACCCTTTTGAACTGATCGCGGGCGTTCCCGTCGGCGGACTGCTTTTGGGCACAGCCTATTCGCTGGAAACAAACATCCCACTTATTTATCCACGTCTGCGCCCCGAAGGCACCGGCCAGCGCGGCATTGAGGGGCGCTATTGGCCCGGGGCACGCACGCTCATTATCGACGATCTCATCACCAGAGGCGGCAGCATCCTGGACACCGCCCATTTCCTTGAACAACATGATCTGGTTGTCAAGGATGTCATCGTCCTTATCGATCGCGGGCAGGGCGCAGCCGAACGCCTCCACCAGCACGGCTACAACCTGATGAGCATCCTCAAGCTGGATGTCATGCTTAATTACTATATGAACAACGACCTGCTCTCGAAAGACGACTACCTGCGCTGTATGGACTACATCCAGGCGAATCAAGCAACAGCCAAAAACCACCACCTTCCATCAGAAAACGGCGCGGAATAAACGCTGCCAGAGATGCCAGGAGGGACGATGCGCTCCGCATCGTCCCTCCTGGCATCTCTGGCAGTGTAAACCTTCAAAAGCCATTTACTGTCTGGGCGCTGGCTGCGGGTCGCGCGAAGGGAGTGACCGAAGCGTGTCCAAAGGATGCGTCCCGTTGCTCACCTGCGTCAAGAAGCCCGCGATATCCGTCAGCACAATTGTTGAGTTTTTCTCGGCGGCAATCTCTGTCAGCGTTTGCAGATACCGCAGTTGCAGCGCTGCAGGCGCGCTGGAGATGACCGCCGCTGCCTGAGCCAGTGTCGTCGCTGCCTGCGCTTCGCCATCGGCGTGAATGATCTTCGCCCGCTTCTCGCGCTCGGCCTCGGCCTGTTTTGCCATCGCGCGCTGCATGGTGGCAGGCAGTTCCACATCCTTAATCTCCACCACCGTCACCTTAATGCCCCAGTTTTCCGTCTGGTCGTCAATGATGGCTTGCAGCTTGCGGTTAATCACTTCGCGCTCGGCCAGAATCTCATCCAGTTCCGACTGCCCCAACACATTGCGCAGTGTCGTCTGGGCCATCTGCGCCGTCGCCCGGAAATAGTCGACCACCTTTACCACTGCCTGCGCGGGGTCCACCACGTAGAAGTAGACCACCGCCGTCACTTTGATCGTCACATTATCGCGGGTGATTACTTCCTGCGGCGGCACTTCCAGGGTCACGATGCGCAGGTCCACACGGCGAATCTGGCTGACAAACGGCCAGACCCAGAACAACCCTGGCCCTTTTGCCCCCACCAGACGCCCCAGCACAAAGATGACGCCTCGCTCATATTGCTGCACCACGCGCAGCCCGGCTCGGATAAAGATGAGAATGATCAACACCACCACAGCCAGCAGTACGATGAAGGTCACAGTTCCCGCGTCCATAGCATCTTCTCCTTGTATCTATTTCGTAACGGGTGAATAACACAAAAGGCACGATTATGAGGTCTGCTGGAACGGAATCTGGGCGGGCGTCTCGACAGGCGCAACGTAGAGCGTCAACCCTTTGATTTCGACGATGCGCACCTTTTGCCCCACTTCGAGAGGCACATCGGGGTTCACCAGGTTTCTGGCAGCCCAATCTTCGCCACCCAGGTTCACGCGGCCAGCAGGCACCAGCGGAACCGTCACGCTGGCAACTTTGCCAATCAGCGCTTCCGTGCCAGTCGTCACCGGCAGCCTGCGCGAGCGAATCACGCCCAGCAGCACCACCCCCGCAATCGCGGCCACGATCCCCAGCATGATGCCCAGCACAATCGGGCTGAGGGTTGGCGCGCCCAGATTGCTGGTGCCATTGAACAAGAGCAGCGACCCCAACACCAGAGAAATCAACGCTCCCACCGTCAAGACCCCATGCGAGGGCAGGCGCACATCAAAAATCAAGAGGATGAAACCAATCACCACCAGCAGCACACCGGCAATGTTCACCGAAAGCGAACCAGCGGTCAGCAGAAAGAGCACCAGAGCAATCGCCCCAACCACGCCAGGAATAATCGCGCCGGGATGCGAAATCTCCAAATAAATCCCAATGCCCGCCAGAATCAGCAAGATAAACGAAACGTTGGGGTCCAGCAGGAAGCCCAGCACCGTATCGCTGAAGCTCGGACTGAGCGTCTGCTGGGCAACACCTGCTGTATGCAGCGTCACCGTCTGGCCCGAACCGGTCTTTACCTGCCAGCCATTGATGCCATTGGGAGCAGGGTCGTTCAGGAGAGCGGTCAGGCTGGTGGACTCCAGATCAACTAGCCCTTGCTGCACGGCTGTCTCTACGGGATAGGAATCGGCATCGGTAATCGCCTTCTCGGCCAGCGGACGACAGCCGTTTGGATTCTGGCGGCGGTTACAGAGATCATCGACCTGCGCCACCAGATCATTGGTGAGCTTTTTGTCCAACGTTGCCGGAATATCACCGCCGTTAATGTCCACCGGACTGGAAGCGCCAATGCGCGTGTTTGGAGCCATCGCGGCGATATTTGCGCCCAGCGTGACAAAGAGACCGGCAGAAGCAGCCCGACCACCCTGTGGCGAAACATACACGACAACCGGCACCGTGGCGGCCAGTTCCTTCTGCACCATCGCCTTCATCGAATCCAGATCGCCACCAGGCGTGTCAAGTTGAATCACCAGCGCCGTCGCGCCGTCGCTCTGCGCCGTATCCACCGCGTTATCGAGGATGCGCAGCGAATTCGGGTTGATGTCATCCGCCAGCGTCATCACATCCACATGCGCGCCAGCTGCGGCAGCGCGCTGCGTCGTGGCGACAACACCGGCCAGGACCATCAAAGCGACACAACCAAAGACAACGAATAATCGCGGCCAGAAATGAGAGGAAATAACGGGGGCCTGACGCATGCATCACCTCCTGCGGCTTCGCAGGTGTTGTTGGCGCCTGTCTCGCTTCCCCAGAGCATAGGAGCCTCGACAGCGCAGGTGTTTGAGCTTCCAGGGCAGGTCGAAAGAAGTTGTAGCTGCTTCGTTTTGCTATTTGCTATATTATCTATAACAGTTTGCAATCTAAAAGTCAAGGGGTAAGCTACCCTCCCCTCTTTTTCATTCGATATGAGTAACGGAAGGGGCTATGACCCTGCGCAGGCTACAGACGCCAGTAGACGCCTGCCTCGCGCTGCAACAGGCGCGCGCCTACCAATTCGCGGCGCCAGTACGCCCAGTCGTGGTGGTGGCGCTTGATGATCTCGTTGACCTCCGCTTCCGTATAGGTGCGCTCTCGCTCAAACAGGGAGGCAAACCACTTCAAAATGACCTCGCGTTTCTTGCGGCTGGCGGGAATCTCTTTGAGGCGTTCCCCATCGAAGAAATCGCGCAGCACTTTGCGTTCCCAGGCGTCGCCATCCTCTAACTCCACCAGTGTAACCACGCTCTCAGGCGTCAGCAGGGATTTGGTCAAACGTTGCAACTCCTCAGCGTGCAACCGATAGAGATGCGTGTTCCCCTCCGCCCTCATCCCTACCAGGCCCAACTCTTTCAGCTTCGTCAGGTGATGCGAAACCGTTGGCGCTCTCAGACCCAGCCGTTCGGCCAGTTCCTCAACGCTGCATTCGCGGTTTGCCAGAATGCCCAGCAGCTTCAGCCGGTTCTCATCGGCCAGCGCCTTAAAAAATTGCAGCAGGGTTTGCAGGTGTTCTTCAGGCATCACTTCTATCTCCTTCGATATACGTCTAATTAGTTTTATACGCAATCAGGGAAGAATTGTCAATCCTCGCTCACTGCGAAAAAACCGGAGAAAAGGTGAGATTACTTGTGGGCGTGAGCACGCAAGGGGTATACTCAGGCCAGCCGATCATAACTGACCTGAGAGGCGAGCCGTATCCATCTGGAAGCACCTCTCAGACCTCATTCCATGGAAAAAGGATACAAAAGCCTATGGGAACCTATCACATCGCCGTGCTGGGTGGTGATGGCATCGGGCCAGAAGTGACCGCCGAGGCCGTGCACGTGCTGCGGGCGGTCGGCCAACGCTTCGGCCATACATTTGAACTCACCGAAGCCCTTTGTGGGGCCACCGCAGTTGAGCAGGAGGGCGCTGCCATCTCCGATGAGACCATGGCTCTCTGTCAGCGCAGCGACGCCATTCTCTTTGGAGCGGTGGGCGGCACCAAGCCCGGCGACCCCAACTCGCCCAAGCAGCCAGAAAACGCCCTCTTCAGGCTGCGCAAAGAATGCGAACTCTTCGCCAACCTGCGTCCCGTCAAAGCGCGGGTGGGGCTGCTGGATGCTTCAACACTCAAGCCCGATGTTCTGGAAGGCGTTGACCTGATCGTCGTGCGCGAACTGACTGGCGGCCTCTATTTTGGCAAACCCAGCGAAATCCGCGAAGGACCGGCAGGAGCAGAGGCCATCGACACGCTCTTCTATACCGAACAGGAGATCGAGCGCGCCGTGCGCATGGCCTTCGATCTGGCGCGTGATCGCCGCAAGTCCGTTACCTCGGTGGACAAAGCCAATGTCCTCAGCGCCTCGCGTCTCTGGCGGCGCGTGGCCGAGCGCGTCGCTGCCGACTATCCCGACATGACCCTGACCCATCTGCTCGTAGACGCCTGCGCCATGAACCTCATCAGTCAACCCAAAACCTTTGACGTGCTGGTGATGGAGAACATGTTCGGCGACATCCTCACCGACGAGGCATCGATGCTGGTCGGCTCGCTGGGCATGCTGCCTTCTGCCAGCATTGGTACGCGGCGGACAGCGCACGGTGTCTTTGGTCTGTATGAACCCATTCACGGCACAGCGCCCCAGATTACCGGCCAGGGCATTGCCAACCCGCTGGGCGCTATCTCCAGCATGGCGCTGCTGCTGCGCTACTCCTGCGGGCTGCCAGAAGAAGCCAACGCTGTCGAGCAAGCCGTTGATAGTGTGCTGGAAGCAGGCTATCACACGGCTGACCTGCGTGGCGACTCAAGCAAGGTAGTAGGCTCGCGCCGCATGGGCGAGCTGGTGGCCGAAAAAGTAATCGGATAAAAAAGGCTGGCGGACTTCTCCGCCAGCCGCTAGCCCATTTTTGCTTTGGGGGATGGCCCCAGCGCTTGCAGTTTGGCCCGAAGTTCCGCCAGTCGTTCAGGGGCTGGCTTCTCTGAAGGCTCTTGCTCTGGAGGGGCTGCCAGCGCCTGTTCCAGCCTGTGCAACTCCTCGAGAAGCATCTGCTGGCGAACCTCCCAGCGAATGATCGCGCGTTCTCTGCCCATCTTTGTCAAGACGCCTTCTAACCCGAAGCCTGCGCGCCCCGCACCAGTGTACCCAGCGTGTTAATCAGTTCCTCATCCTGATACGGCTTGACCAGATAGGCATCCGCGCCAAGCTGCATCGCTCGCTGATGATGCTTGCCAGCCGCGCGCGAGGTGAGCACAATCAGGGGCAAATGTTTATATTGGTCCTGGCTGCGCAGCGTGGCAATCAGTTCATAGCCATCCATGCGCGGCATCTCAATATCCAGCAGTACCGCAGCGGGCTTGCGCTTCCCAGCCACCTCCAACGCCTCGATCCCATCACGCGCCGTCTGAACTTCCCAACCAGCGGTCTTGAGCATATTGCTGACCACCCGCCGCACGCTGGGGCTATCATCCACCACCAGCACATACTGGTCTTCCATGCGCGCTGGCGGTGGCATCGTCGGGCCACGTCCCACGGTGGGCAGCGACGAGGTCCAGGTGGGCGCCAGCAAGCGCGTAGGCACCGCTGAGATCGAAGGCGTCGTGGCAGCGCCAGGAACTGGGGCAAAAGCTGGGGAGCCTGGTTGCGCGCGATGTTCCAGCAGATTCAGCACGTCCAGAATGAGTACCACCTGCCCATTGCCCAGCACCGTCGCGCCCGCTACGCCGCGCACCTCGCGCAGATGCATGCCTAGATTCTTCGCCACGATCTCTTGCTTGCCGATCACGTTATCAACCACCAGGGCATAACGCTGGCGGCCAGCAACGACTAACAAGACCGACGCGCGCTCATCAGTTCTGCTTGCTTCCAACCCTAGCAAGGTGGCAAGATGCACCAGCACATACGGCTCGCCGCGCACCATAATCGCTGGAACGCCCAACACATTCGTGCGCTCGGAATAATCCAGGCGACCAATTTGTTCCACCAGCGCCATGGGGATAGCATAGGTTTGCTCGGAGACGCGCGCCAGCACCGCGCGCTGAATCTGCACGCTGATGGGAAACCGCAGCGTAAACGCGCTGCCGTTGCCAGGCGTCGACTCTACTTCCACCGAGCCGCGCAGGCGCGCCGCCACATCGGCCACCACATCCAGCCCAACACCACGCCCGCTTTCTTCCGTGATCGTGTCAGCCGTGCTAAAGCCTGGGCGGAAAATCAAATTCAGAACCGCCTGCTCTGAAAGCGGAGCACGCGCATCCAGCAGCCCGCGCGCAATGGCGGTGCCTCGCACTTTCTCGGCATCAATGCCGGTGCCATCATCACGTACCGTCACCACAATCTGATTGCCTTCGTGGCTGGCGCTCAGGCTAATCAGCCCATGTCGAGGCTTGCCGGCGGCCTCGCGCACATCTGGCAGCTCGATGGCATGGGTCACCGCGTTGCGCACCACATGTAAGAGCGCGTCGGCCATTTCCTCATAGATCGTGCGGTCAACCTCGGTTTCCTCGCCTTCCACCACCAATTCGATTTCTTTTCCCATTCGCAGCGCCACCGCGCTGGCGGCACGATGCAGGCGTGGAACCATCGTCGAAATCGGCACCAGCCGCACCTTGAGCAGTTGATCCTGGAAGGACGAACTCAGGCGCGTCTCTTTCAAGAACAGGCTTTCACACTCGCGCAGCAGCGCTTCCATCTCGGTGCTCAGCGTCGCCATATCGGAAACGCCCTCGCTCAAGCCGCGGGTCAGCCGGTGAAACTCGTTATAACGGTCCAGTTCCAATTCGTCAAAATCTGCCAGATGGGCCGCAACCTTGTTCGCGTTCCCACCGATGATGCCAGGCGGCAAAGCCAGCGCGCGCCCACGCGAAGCATTGTTTTGTTCCAGTGGTCCGCTCGTATTTCCGGCCACGCCGCTGCTCTCCAGAACCGCTTCCTGGCCGACGCGCCTGCTGGGTAGGGTTGCCGCCTCAAAGCGGCTCTCCAACTGCGCCCCAACCTCTTGCAGACGCGCGCTGCTCAGGCCAACATCGGCCACCATCCGCACCAGCCGACCCAGGCGCTCTTCCAAAACGCTCCGGTTGACCAGCAGTTCGCCAAAGAGATCAACCAGTTCGTCCAGTTTTTTCAGGCGAATACGCACGCTCAAATCGCTCTTATCGGCAGCTTCTCCGTGTGCAGTCAGCGCTACCAGCGTGCCAGCCTGGTGTTCGCCCTGGCCTGAAGACCGTTCGGCTTCAGCACGGGTCTCTGCCCCAAAAGCCGCGAGATGCTCACCCCTATCCAGGTGCGTCGAAGCGTTCCCAGCATCTGTGCCGCTTTCCTGCCCAAGCAGCGATTGATAGCGTGGGCGGAAGGTCTCGACGAGCGCTGTATCGCCGCCGCGCTCGCCAGCGCGCCCGGTAACCAGCAGTTCCAATGCCTCGGAGGTATCCAGAATCAGGCTAAGCACATCGGTATTGATGTCGATGCTGCCTTCCATCATCCGATCCAGCAAATCCTCAAAGACATGGGCCAGATCAGCGATATGGACAAAACCCATCATCGCTGCTGCGCCTTTTAACGTGTGGGTGGCGCGGCGAATGCTCTGAATCGTCTCGCGGTCCTCGGGAGAGCGCTGCAACGCTGCCACCCCGCTGTCGATGCTTTGCAGATGTTCTTCAGCTTCGGCACGGAAGACTTCCAGCGTCTCCTCCGACTGCTCAGCAGCGCGGACTATCTTTTTCTGTTCAACCTGTGGCGGCTGCGGAACGTCGAGCAGCACCTGGGGCGCAAAGGCAGCGGCTGCGGGTGGCTCCTCAAAAGATGGCCTCTCGCCGGTACGCTGAATTTGCGCCAGGAACTGCTGGCGGACCTGCACTTCCAATTCCTGGCGGATACGATCTGTCTCCTCGCGGCGCACCTGCTGAACAATCTCCGCGCGGATGTGCTCTGGCAAACCACCGGAAGAACCGGCAGTAAACTCCGACTGAGCGGGCGCGGGCGGCGACCAGTTAAATTGAGCGATGGTCGCGCTGAAGCCCCCCTCCTCAGTTGGTCCGGCCATTGCCAGCACCGACGAAATGAGGGGGCCACAGGCGCGGATAGAATCTGCCAATTGCCTGCTGGCGGCGCTAAGTTCGCCATCTGTGGCAGTCAGCCCACTGGAGGCATCTTTGAGGAGGTTCAGAATCTTCTTCAGCCTGGTCGTCACCACCCACAGGACCGAAAGCGGCAAATAGCGACGCACGTGGTCTGGGCTTTGACGCAGATTCAGCCCCATCGCCTTCCCCGTCCAGTCCTCCAGACGATCAATCGCATCCTTTGAGCCATCAAGGAAGCCGCGTAGTTCCGAACGTTCATATTCGATAGAGGTCGTCACAGCGCGCAGCGCCGCCAGTGTCTCTTTGAGCGCCCCAATCCCCTGGCGCACCTGCTCTTCCTGCTCCACCACATGCTGCCAATTTGTCAGGTTGGCGGTCGTGCCGCCCGATGCGGGGAAATGCGCGTCTGATGCCATCACGGCGGGCGGCGCGGCCATAGGCCGCTGGGATGCCTGGGGAAGTGGTTGACTGATAGAATCCAGTTTATTGCGCCCGATCAACGCCTCCCAGGTCGATTCGCTCACTGGGGGCGAAACGGCTGATGGCGTCGAAGCTGCGCCCAACTCGCCGGATGGGCGCGGCTCCTCCGGCCACTCGCCATCATTTGGCGCTTGAAACGCTGCCAGCATTTCTGCCAGCGAGGGCGACTGCTCATCGGGCAGCGGAACTGGAGAAGGCGCGGAAGCCAACGCGGGTGAGGAATCAGATCGAGTTTCCGGCGCGGCGGGCTTCACGGCGGGCAATGGCTTGGTGATATGTTCGCGAAACTCGACATCCGCCACAGGCTCGGCAGTATACCGCCCGGCAAAAGATGAAGCGCCTCCATCCCCAGGGATGTCTGAAGCAGCCGTCTGACCCAACAAAGCCAGCCAATCCGCCGGTCCTGCCGACGCCGAAGGCATCCCGGATAGCTGCTGATTCTCAAAGCCAGGAGAAGAAGGCTGGGGCGGCTGTTCCTCACGTAGCGGCCACTGCTCGGCCACTGCCTCTGCGTCGCCAGCCTGGCCGGAACCTATAGGCGCATCTGATGCAGGTGGCTCTACGATCACCGCATCCTGCACCAGGTTGCCGCCAGAGGTCGTTTGTGTCTCGCGCATCTGGCGAAACGAAGCGTGGTCGGCGGCATCCTCGGTGACATAACGGCTTTCCTCAGTCGTGCCGCTCTTAATCGCCTCCAGCAGCAGCCGGGCACGCTCTAGCGAGCGCCGGAGCAAACTGAGCGCCGCATCGTCCAGGCGAAACACCTCATCCAGCGCATCCATCAACACATCTTCCATGGCATGCGCAACCTGAGACAAGCCTGGAAAATCCATCATCGAGGCAGAGCCACCAATCGTGTGCGTGCGACGATACGCCTCTTCGAGCGCCTCACTATCATCGGGCACCTGCTCTAGCCGATTTAGGTTCGCCTCAATTTCGGGTAGATAGCTGCCCACCTCGTCGAGAAAACTATCAAGTATGGCGAATTTATCGAACGAACTGGACATGCTTCAAACACCACCATTCTGGCTAGAGGTCTCAAGATCGAGAACCCACCCCTGCTGATTGCTCTCCTCTAAGAACCGCGAGCCTGAGACCTGCATGCGCTCACTCGTAGGGCTGATTGCTAAAGGGCCGATTAAACGGCTGGTCCGGATACCCCTGTCCTTGATTGTTAGTATAGCCCTGCTGCCCAGGATACCCCTGCCCACCCTGTCCATTATAATTCTGCTGACCGTTATAGCCCTGCTGCCCATTATAGCCCTGGTTCGGGTAATCTTGCTGACCGTTATAGGACTGATTGGGGAAGCCTGGCTGGCCGTTGAAGCGTGGATTTCCCTGGTTCGGCCCCGGCATAGGCGGCTGACCGCCTGTATGGGCTGGCAACGCTGGCAGATTCGGGAAAGCCGTCTCATCATTCGGAAGCATCCAGGAATTGGGGTCAAACTGGTCCAGATTGGGCATATTCAGCAGCGGCGGCAGGCCACCACTGGGCGAAGCCAGCGCATCGGAGGGCTGCTGCTCTGGCAGGCGGAAGGTCGCCACCGAAGCGCGCAGTTGATCAGCCAACTCAGAAAGGTAACTGACGCTGGCGGCAGAGTCTTGCGAGGCTGCCGTCGTCTGGCGGGTAATCTCCAGAATCTGGTTCATAGCAATTGCCACCGCCTCAGATGTCTGGGCGCGCTCATTGGCCGAGCGAGCAATCGCCTCGATCATCTGCGCCTGGCGATCCACTGCCGCAGAGATCATCTTGAGCGCGCGGCCAGCCTCATCTGCCAGTCGGGAACCAGAGACCACTTCCTGCGTGCTCTCTTCCATAGCGACCACCGCGTCATAGGTATCACCTTGAATACTCTTGACCAGCGTCGCAATCTTCTTGGTCGCCTCGCCAGAACGCTCAGCCAGCATACGAATCTCGTCGGCCACCACACTAAACCCACGTCCCTGGTCGCCCGCCATCGCCGATTGGATGGCCGCGTTGAGCGCCAGCAGGTTGGTCTGGTCGGCAATATCCTCAATCAAGCGCACAATCTCGCCAATCTCTTGCGAGCGTTCGCCCAGGCGTTTAATCTTCTTGGCGGTTTCCTGCACGTTATCGCGGATATGCTGCATACCATCAATCGTCTGGATCACCGATTGTTCACCGCCGCGCGCGTTGCGCAAGGCTTCCTGGGCCGTCTCGGCACTCAATTGCGCGTTGCGTGCCGTCGCCTGGATAAAGGTCGCCAGCGCTTCCACCGCCTCGGTCGTCTGGGCAATCTGCACTTCTTGCTGCTCTGACGCCTGGGCCAGTTCAGCCGAGCGGTCCAGAATGCGGCGGGTCGCGGTCGTCACCTGCAACGTCGTTGACTGCACACGGCTCACGACCTTGCCCAACTCTTCGATCATATAGTTGAACGAGTCGGCCAGCACGCCCAACGTATCGGGCGTCACCTCTGCCTGCACCCGCAGGTCGCCATCGCCCACTGCGCTGACTTCTTGAAGCAGCTTCTCGATCTGCGCTTGCAGATTGGAGGTCTCGCGGCCTTCACCGCCCGTGGGAGATGATTCCAGCAGCGAGTTAATGCTGGCCGCCAGCATAGCAAAGGCGTCATCGCCCACTACCTCGGCGCGCATCGAACGGTCACCCTCCGCGCCACCTTTGCAAATCTCCACCAGCGTCAAGCAGCGTTCGTGAATCTGGCGCTGAATGCGATAGCCCAGATACATCACCACAAGCATCGAAATAATGGCGCAGGTAAACGTCGCAATCCATGTAGCCAGTTGATTATCGGCGGTGAGCGAGAGCCGCTGCACTTCCCACACTCCCAGGATCAGCACCATGACAGCCGGAATAATGGCAGCGAAGAGCAACGTCCAGCGCATGCGCAAGGCAAGCGACATACCCCTACCAGAATCAGGATTCATAATAAATGTTTCCTCCTATAGTTGAGGATCATCCTATAGCGCCGCCGCGCCAAACGGCCAGACTGAAGGGCGTCGAGGCAGATCACCTCGCGGTACGCTGCCTTCCCTTGCGGCGCAGACGCCCCCGGCTCCCGGAGCCGCGCTGGGGCATGTTGGAACTGACATCCCCTGGAGTTCGGCGCGAAAGCCTGCCGATCGCGCTTAATTCCCACTTTGATAACGATGCATTTTTTCTGATAAGAGCAGCCGCTCCATATCAATTAACAGAACCGATCGAGCGCCAACAGTCGCAATTCCACCCACATAAGGAGCAGCCCAGCCAGGGAGCGCGCGGGCGATTTGCTGCAATTGTATCATGTTTGGCAGAATACCGCGCATTTCGCTGACCCCATCCACCACCAGGCCAATGACGAGATCGCGCACCCGCCCGATCACCAGTCGGGTCCGCGCAGATGACGGCTGGCGGTCCAGTCCCAGAAAACTGCGCAGATCAACCACCGAAACAATCTGCCCACGCGAATGAATGACCCCATCGATCCAATAGGCCACATTCGGCACTGGTGTCACCTCTGGCAGTCGCTCGACACCCTGGACTTGCTCAGCCTTGAAGGCGCACTCAAAACTATCCAGGGAGAAGATCAAATATTGCTCGCCGATCTCTTCTCCCGGGTCTTCCGCGCCCGTGGGCGAGTTGATCGTTCCGCGCAGCGTCAACGGGTTGCCAGGGTAGCTGGCAGCAAACATCGATGAAGAAAGCGAGCTATTCATCCCCGAGAGCGCATGCTCAGCGCTCAGTCCCCCTGTTTTGCGGCGGGCAAATGGCTCAAAAGGAATGATCGCTCCGCCGTTCTGGCCGCTCGTGTCCATTCCACCGGACAGGCGGCTGAATCCAAACTCTGCTGCGTTGTCGCGCGGGCGTTCAAAGCCGCCAAAGGGCCTGGATGATTCGCCGCCGGGCCAGTCCTGCCTATCGCTCACAATGGTCTCCTCTGTCTCGGTTTCTTCAGCCCCTCTAACATTCTCCTTCTCCGGCAACCTCTGTATCATTGCCGGAAAAGCCTGGGCAAATTCCCTGCGAAGGATATTACACTAATCTACGTACACTGGCAACCAGTTCATCTCGATTAAATGGCTTGGTCAGATATAAGTCTGCCCCTTGTTGCAAGCCCCAGCGTTTATCCAGCGGAGTATTCTTACTACTCATCAGGATAATAGGAATATCGCGACCCTGCTCCATATGCTTGATCTGACGGCAGAGCTGGAAGCCATTGCGCCGGGGCAAAATAACATCCAACACCACACACTGCGGGCGTTCAGTCAAGACCTTTTCCATGGCCTCGTCGCCATCAACCGCCGTAATCACTTCAAAACCACTCTCACGCAGTGGCGTAGCAATCAACGTCAGGTCTGTCCAGCTATCGTCAACGACGAGAACTTTCGTGCCAGGCATCAAGCTTCTCCTTCTCAGAGGGGAGGCCATACCTCCCTCCCTTCCATGTGGCATAAGATAGGACCAGGATGTATCAGGAACAACAAGAGAGATGCTGACAGGCCCAGACCACAACGGTGGCCGGGCCTCATCACATGCACCATGCTGCTTCTATTACAGAAAACTCTCCAGAACAGGGACAGTAACGCCTGCCACCATTCTGGCCTACTTCAAAGGTTACTCAGCCCCGTCGTCGCAAACGGGTCATATTGCGGCCTGCATCGCGCCTGCGCTCACGCACGGGCACATTGGCTAAATGCTTCTTCACCGATTGGACCAACTCCACCGAATCAAAGGGTTTCGTCAAATATTCAGATGAACCGGCAAGCCGACCTCTGACTTTATCAAATAGCCCATCTTTCCCACTCAACATGATAATCGGGATATGACGAAACTCCATTTTATCGCGAATAATGCGGCAAATGTTATAGCCATCCATGCGGGGGAGCATAATATCAAGAAGGATGAGGTCAGGGTCTTCGTCGGCAACCGCAGCCAGCGCGCTCAATCCATCGCTGGCGGTGATGACGCGCATATTTTCGCGTTGCAGAGTCAACTGCACAATTTTGCGTACGGTTGGGCTATCGTCTACCACCAGCACCACAGGCTCGTTTATCAACTCAACCTCCTTCGGTCCCGCGCTTGAACCATTCGCGGGTCAGTATCCATTTGACGCATTCGTGGATTGGCAACGCGCGGGTTTGAGGGATTCGAATCATAGAAGCGTTCATTCGATGCAGAGCGCCGTGTCGGGCCGCGCTCTTGGACAAAGGCTACATTCCCACCTGACTGAAGCGCAAAAGCCTGCTCTTCGATCTCGTGCAGAAAAACCTCCCAAAGCTCACGAAACCGGCGCTCGGAACGGGAATTACCCACTTCCTCTTCCAAAATCTTTTCGCAAACCTCGCGCATCAACCAGTGCAGCGCCGTCATCGCATCCCAATACACACGTTGAAGTTCGTCGCCCTTCACCAGCGTATGCAGGGTATAAATCTCCTGGCAATCCAGTTGCCCTCCTTCAAAGGTGAGCATGGTTTCCAGAACAGGCCACCAGGTGTATACCTGGTGGAACAATGGACCAAAGGCGTCCCCCAGATAGCGCGCCACTTGCCTCTGATTGAGCGCGCCTCGCTCGCGCAGTTGGCGAGCATAGGTCCCATGATGCGTTAAGAAACCGTTTACACATGTTGCCAGCGTCTTAATCAGCCCCAGCAGACGCTGTTCGGGGGAACCTTGCTGCGGGTTCGACAACTCGTGCTGGCTGGCGGTCAGAATATTGATGAGATTCCGCTCCAACTCAGTCTCCAGAGACTGGTCCACCACTTCAACCAGTTGCAGCCGGAGCAAATGCTCCAGACACTGGGCCACACGCGCCTCGCTGCAACGTAATCCGTAAGCCATGGCCTGCAACGAAAGCTGTCCATTCGCCAGACAAAGCACATTCACCGCATCTGGCTCCAACCCCAGGCGCATAATATCGCCGGTAAAGTGCGACATCCAACGCGCTACCGCCGTGCGGCTCAGGCCGATGGCCGCCGCCTCGTCCCACTCGTCTGCCTGCCGCAAACTTTCCAACAACACGTGATCGACGTTCAGCGCCAGATGCGCGCCGTGCAGCACATTGCGATGAAACTCAAAACGCCCCTGTTGCCAGCGCACCGCGCGGCTGAGGGCTTGAATCACCCCATATTCCTGCCATTGCAGCATCTCCGCCTCACTAATCACCCCATAATCCACCAGCATCTCCAACAGCGCAGGCGCGTGCGGACCAATCGCTCGGCTCAGTTCGTTGGCAACTTTTCCATCGACCTGCCGCAGCAAGCGCAGCACATTCAACAAATTCGGGCGTTGGATAAAGTTATCCTGGAGGGCCGCAATCTGTCCCTTATTGAGATACAGCGAGAGAGTCTCCTGTCCGGACGTGACCATCAACGTTCCGGTCTTGCCACTCAGCGCCAGCATCTTGAGCGTTGCCTGTAAGCCAAGTGTTTCAAGGTCGCCGTCCAGTATTCTCCCTTGCTGTTGCATATTTCTCCTGCTCCTCTTACCGTCGGAGGCTGCTGGAAGCGGAGGTATCTCCTCCAAAGCTTCAAAATTGCGAGACCTGGCGAAAGAGGCCATCTATCAGGCAACCTCTTCGCGCACCTTGGCCCACTTATCCAACTTCCAGTGGGCCGCGCGATCCTTCAGCAAGCCTCATATCCAGTACCCGCTCTACCCCTGCGAGCAAATCAACTGACCGCAATGGCTTTTTCAGGACCGTAAGCAATGGCTGACCTAACTCCTCAGCGCGCACTTCTACCTCAGCCAGAGCGCTTAACACAACGATAGGCAAAAGGGTCAACTTCGGCCTGGCTCGTAAGCAACGCAGCACCTGATATCCGTTCATCCTGGGCATCATCATATCCATCACCAGGCAATCAGGCTCCCAGCCAATACAGTGTTCCAGCACCTCAATCCCATCATGCGCGGCGCGGGCAATATAGCGTCCGCTCCTGGACAGCACAGTACAAGCCCATTCCGTCAACCGGTTATCATCATCTGCCACGAGCACTCGTATCTGTCGATCAGGGTCGGCAGGTTCTTGCGGCTGAGGTGCCTCCTCTGCGAGAACCCTCCCCAACATCATAAGATACTCCCGCAACACCCCCATGTCAAACGGTTTGGACAGAAACAACACCGCCCCCAGCGCTTCAAGCGCCATACGTCGCAACGGTTGGCTGCCCAGTGCAAGCGTCAAGCGGACCGTTGGGCGAGCAAGCGCCTCTGGCTCATCAGGTCCATACCCCTGTACCAGCAACTCTTGTTCCATCCCATCCAGGTCAACCAACAAAAGGTCAGCATGGTCAGCTTGTCCTTTAGCCTTGTGCTCGGTGTGCCAGATCGTGGTCTCGTAACCCCATTGGCTCAGATTGCGCACCAGCACCTCATTCAAGCGTCCATCTGTTCCCATCACTGCAATCCGCAATGGCTGTTGCATCCTTGTCATGGTTCGCCTCAACTTCCCTGGTCGGGAAAGTCTCTACAATGGTATTCAGCGTGATCGAAAAAGATAGCCAACTCCTGGCTCAGTAAGAAGATAGCGTGGATGCGTCGGGTCTTGCTCGATTTTGCGCCTAAGCTGGCGGATAAACACGCGCAAGTAATCCGTTTCATCGCCATATTCTGGTCCCCAGATCGCCTTTAACAACGCGCGATGTGTCAGCACGCGATCAGGAGAAGCCATCAATTGATGCAGCAAATCAAACTCTTTGGGTGTCAAACGCACCTGCCGAGCGCCAGCCATCACCGTTCGGCTGTCCACATTCATGCTCAAGTAGCCATCTTCGCTGGTCAGGATGTGCTCACCATCTGGCGCTTCATCTTTCTGGCGGCCCGCGCTGCGCCGCAGGCAGGCCCGGATGCGCGCCAGCAGTTCATCTGCCCCAAAAGGCTTGGTCAGATAATCATCTGCCCCCAGATCAAGCGCGTGCACCTTGAAGCGCTCTTCACCGCGCGCGCTGACCACAATGATAGGCGCGCTTGACCACTGACGCAATTCCCGACAGACCGCCAGACCATCCATCCCCGGCATCGATAAATCCAACAAGATCAGATCGGGCGGGGCCTTGCGGGCCAGGTCAAGCCCCTGGGGGCCGCTGGCTGCCACCTGGGCCTCATACCCGCTGGCAATCAAAATACGGCGTAACGAGCGCAGCACCAGTTCCTCATCATCAACCACCAGGATGCGCGCCGCTTTGGGCAACGCAGTAGCCGAGCTTTCGCCATCACTCTCATCCGCACCCACATCAGGCATTGCCTTATCAGATGGAGAGCGAGGCTTTCGCACATCAGCCTCGGCCTTATTCGTTTGAAGCCATGGAAGGGTTGCGCCTGCCTCGCGCTCAATCAGTCTCATCATCGCCTCTTTCCGCGCCCTTCTGCCAGCTAGAGTGAGATGCCGCGTCCTGCGCCTCTTGCCCTGGAATCGGCTGCTGCTTTTCCGAGGCCCCCAATGGACCGCTTTCATGGGCAACCCTGCCGGTCATCGGCGCGGATTGTTCCACCGGCAGCGTGAAGGCAAAACACGACCCGCCTTCGTCGCGCGGCTCAACCCAGATGCGCCCATGATGCGCCAGGATAATACCTCGGCAGATCGCCAGCCCCAGCCCGGAGCCTCCCGCCAGTGCGGGCAAGGGATGCCCCGGCTCACCTTCCATCAGACCTTCCGAGCGCGTTGGGCACGCTCGCCGTGGCTTGACACGATAGAACTTTTCAAAAATATGCTCGCGCTCTTCAGGTGGAATGCCCACCCCCTGATCCAACACACTCACCCGCACTTCTGTCTCCTCCACGCTCGCCATCACTCGCACTTCTGTCCCTACAGAGGAATACTTGACTGCATTTTCGATCAGATTACTCAGCACCCGGTCAAGCTGCATAAAATCGCCTTGAATCAGCGGCAGCGGCGCCGCCACATCATAAACCATGTGATGGCGGCTAGTCACTTTTTGCAAACGGTCCAGCACCGTGTGAATAATCTCCGCCAGATCACACCACTCTGTCTGGAGTTCTAATGCGCCCCCTTGAATGCGCGACATCTCCAGCAGCGCGCTGACCAGCGTCGTCAGTCGATCAGCCTCTTCATTAATATCTTGCAGCGTCTCACGCCGCAGCGCTTCATCCCACTGCAATCCTTCTTGCAGCAGCCCCGTGACCGCTGCCTTGATCACCATTAACGGCGTGCGCAAATCATGTGAAACCGAAGAGAGTAAGCCATTTTCTAGCGACTCGTCGTGAATCAGCGCGGGCAACGTGCGGAGGAAAAGCGCATGTCCTACAAGTGTTCCTGCTCCATCAGACAACGGATAAGCTGTCAGCGTAAAGTGCTTTTCCTGATCGGGAAAGGGGCCGTTTCCAGCAGAAATAAAATGCAATGGGCGTTTTGCACCAGCCAGCGCAGCACCAAGCTGCCTATCATTTCCGGCTAATCCCGCATCATCAATCAGGCGATGATTCTGCACAAGCTGAGCAAGATACGTGCTGGCCGAAAAATCACGCCGGTCAGGGGCGGCGTTGCCGCTCATTCTGGAAGCGCGTTCGTTGAGAAAAACGCAGCGGTCTTGCGTGTCGGCGACGACCAGCCCTTCGCCACCTGCGGAGGCCAACTGCTCCAGATAGTCGATATGCTGCGCGAGATCAGAAGAAGGTTCGGCAGCCAGCCTGGATGCTGATCGCGATAGCACGTCAGATGCCTTTCCTGCCAGAAACAACAAAACACCCTCATGAACTATGCCTTCATAGCCATAGCTCCAGCGCTGTTTTAAACGGCCACGCACAGTATAGCATGCAATGCAAGAGGAGCCGACTGCCAAAAGCAGCAGCGGCTCAGGCGTTCAGATCGACATCCTGCGCTGCTGGCAGCGGCCATTGAACATCGGGACGGTAGACCTTTAAAGAAGCAGCAATCATAGCCAACACACTGGCGCGGTCCTGGGGAGAATGTGCCAGATCAATCTCGTCCGTCTCCAACCGAATCAACGGGCAGCGATCAAAAGCCCCGGCCCACTCTTCATAACGCTGATTCAGACGCTCTACATAGCTCGTTTCAATCCCTGCCTCGAATGAGCGGCCACGAACGGTAATGCGCTGTTTCAGCGTTTCCGTAGATGCCGCCAGATACAGGACCAGATCAGGCGGTGGAAGCCCCCGACACAACTCTTCATAGAGGTCGCTATAGAGACGATAATCCTCATCAGCAATCTGGCCGCGCTCATACAGGTTGCGCGCCCAAATCTCGGCATCTTCATAGATCGTGCGGTCTTGCACCGCCGTCGCCACACACGACGCCAGCCGTCGATGCTGCTCGGAGCGCTTCACCAGGAAGAATAACTGCGAATGAAAGCCCCAGGCGCGCATATCCGCATAAAAGCGCGCCAGATAGGGATTTTCTTCGGCTAACTCAAAATGCGGCTCAAAGCCCGTCGCGTGCGTCACGAGTTCCACCAGGGTTGTCTTTCCCACCCCCAGGTTTCCCGCTACCGCCAGAAATGCGCCACGCTCCACAGCAGGCGTGGCAAGCCGCGCCCCATTGAGCGCGGGATAGTGCGCATGAGTCATGCTTGCTCCTCAATTGATGAAAACAACAGCATCTGTACCTCTGATTCTTTACAGCAAAAGGAGATAGGAAAAGCGGTAAGGCTCTCCTATCTCCTTTTGCTGTCCTACGCTCGGGAGCGCCAGCATCTAACTACCAGCGCTCGTTCGCCTACGCCCACTTTAGCACTCACTGTACCCGCAGGAATAACACTTCTTGCAGCCCTCTTCGGAAACCAACGTATTACATCCGCACTGCGGGCAGAGGTTGCCTGTCACCCGGTACGAGGCCGAAGCACCTTGTGGCAACAGCACGCTGCCACCAGCCCCATTTGCGCCTCCAAGTGCGTTGTTCGCGGGCACCTCATATTCCTGGGCCGCCCCCATGAGGTGCTGCGGTGTCTCGGCGGCTGGCACCTGCGACATTGACACCTGGCCCGCCAGGTGCAGTTCCAGCGCGCGCGCCACCGCATCAGGAAGCGACCGGATTTGTTCAGGGCCAAAGCCCACCGCGCGGCTGCCACCGATGCCCCGCAGTTGATCGATAATCTCGCGGGTGCGGTCGGCTGGCGAAAGTGGGCTGACGATGCGCAAATGGAGCGAGATCAGTCGGCCCAGTGCTTCAGCCAGGCCAGCAATGTCGCTGCCTGCTTTACCCACATTGACAAAGACTTCCAGCAGCCCATCCGCGTCACTGTTCAGGGTGATATTAGCTTTGCCCTCCGGCGCGCGAATCTGGCGCGTGTAACCAGCGACTACCGGCGGGCGGCGCTTGATGCCACCCGTCACGCCCGCGCCATCACCGCCATACATGCGCGCGAACTCCGGCGTCTCCTGCTGCGCAGCCTCCACAGTCTCGACATCTGGCTCGCTTTCAACCGTTGCGCGCGGAGCCGTGGCCTCGCCTGCCACCGTTTGCGCCTGCTGGGGCTTGTCGCTGACCTTCACGCCCACATTCAACACCTGTTCGCCCTTGGACCCATCACGGAAGATCGTAATCCCCAGGCAGCCCAGGTTCCAGGCCAGCAAATATGCCTGTTCCACATCCTCCAGCGTGGCACTATTCGGCAGGTTGATCGTTTTGCTGATAGAGTTGTCAACCCCCTTCTGGAAAGCCGCTTGCATCCTGATATGCCAATCCGGCTCAATCTCATGCGCCGTCACAAAGCGCTCCAGCGCCGGATGCGTCGCCAACGGATGCCCATGCAGCGAGCCGTGTTCCTTGACGTAGGCCAGGATGCCCTCTTGATCTGGCAGGTCACTCTCTTCTACGGCTCGCTGGAAGAAGGGATTCACAAAATCCAGCACGCGATATGAGCCATCCGGCTGCTTCACGCGATGCTGGAAGGCCAGCGCAAAGATCGGCTCGATGCCAGAGGAACAGTCCGCCAGAATGCTGATCGACCCTGTTGGTGCCACCGTCGTGCGCGTCGAGTTGCGCAGTTCCGGCCCATCCTTATAGATGCTGCGTGGGAAATTGGGGAACGCGCCGCGCTCCTCGGCCAGTTTTCGCGACTCATCCGTCGCTTTCTCCTGGATGAAGCACATGATCTCATCGCCTAGCCTGATCGCTTCCTCGCTGTCATAGCGGATATGCAACTCGAAGAGCATCTCCGCCCAGCCCATCACGCCCAGCCCAATGCGCCGGTTGGCATAGACCTTCTCGCGCACCTGGGGCAGCGGGAACGGGTTAATCTCAATCACATCATCCAGGAAGCGCGTGCACAGCCGGGTCGTCTCCTCCAATGACTCATAATCCACCTTGCTATCCTTGACAAACAGCCCCAGATTAATGGACCCCAGGTTGCACGCATCATAGGGACCAAGCCACTGCTCACCACAGGGGTTGGTTGATTCCAATAACTCAATTTCTGGCGTTGGGTTTGCCGTCGAGCGGTTCGCGCGGTCAATAAACACCAGGCCGGGATCGCCTGTAGCCCAGGCCGCAGAGACAATGCGATCCATCACCTCGCGCGCACGGAGCCTGCTCACCACTTTTTTCGTATGGGGGGCTATCAAATCATATTCAGTATCTGCTTCCAGCGCGCGCATAAACTCATCGGTAATCGCCACAGAGATGTTGAAGTTGGTAACGCTGCCATCGCGCTTGCAGTCAATAAATTGGAGAATATCGGGGTGATCGACGCGCAGGATACCCATGTTCGCGCCGCGTCTCGTACCTCCCTGTTTCACCGCCTCAGTGGCTTGATCAAAGATGCGCATGAAACTCACCGGGCCGGAAGCGACACCATGCGTTGTGGAAACCGTACTACCCTGTGGGCGCAGGCGCGAAAAAGAAAAGCCTGTATTGTGAATGGCCGTTAAGCCATTTGTGCCAGCCAGATAGGTGCTATATCCTGCAACGGTGAAATCATAGAAAGGTTTACTTTCCCCCGGTACCTCAACAGCCTCAACTGTCGTTGCGCCACGCGCCAGATGCTCCAGCGCCTCAAGGCGAACCTGATACTGTGCATCCACTAACGGGCGCAGAGCAGCAACTACTTGCAATAGCTTTTCACTGCTGACCCCCAAGCCCTCTTTCCAACGGTGCAGCCAGACCTCGATTTCACCGAGACGCACCGGCTGGCGGTGAATCTCGGTAGTGCTGGTGGCAATGCCCATGCTTTGCAGCATATCCTCTATAGCCGAAAAGGGGATAGGCAGCCGAGGCGCTGTTGAGTGTTCATGCAGCCGTTGTGTCTCTGCCAACCGCGCAGACTTCAACGAATCGTTGAGGTATGGGCCGATTAGCCCACGCAGTTCAGCAATGAACATCTCGCCAGCTAGATTGACCTCATAGATCACCGAACGGCCTCTGCCATGTGGCGCACGACTGCGTATGGCTGGGGCAAATCCTAAAAGACTGCACAGTGTATGTACTTTGCCTGCCAGATAGTGAGATTGGGTCGTGAAGGTCACGCGGGCGCGGCTGGCTTCCACATGCCCATCTGAATCCACCAGCCCAGCGAGAAACGCGCCAACGACTGGCAGCGGTGACTTAGCGATCATTTCGGGGAAAGGTAGTTCCAGCTTGGGGCCAGGATAAACCTCCAGCAACTTGCAGAACTGAGCAATGAATTGCGCATTCGTCGTTGCGAGCGAGTACAAACCACGAGTGTCCTGCTGTATCTGCAAATGGACTTGAAAGCGCTGTGCCAGGATATTTCTCGCATGCTCCAGCGAGCCTGTGCGACCATCAAAGAGCCGCCAGCGCAGCTTTTCCCGCCGTGGCTCACTCTCCGGTACTTTCGCCCAACCCAGCGAGCCATCGCCCAGGTAATAGCCAAGGAGCCAGGCAATTTCTTCATCGAGCTGTATCCCAGCGACTTCTTTATACTCGCTATGGGGCCAGCGCTGGCGAACAGATGCATTAGAGGTGGGCAGAATATCGCCTACGCAAAGTTCATCAGCTCGCCTCTCAATAAAACGTACCCCATCAAAAACCATAAAAGGGTGCCAGCGGCTGGTTGTTACTTCTAATCCATTAGCGGCGCGCACACGCACTTGATCGGCCAGAGGCACATCATAGCGCCAGAGATGGGTTACTTGCGCAGGTTCATAAGAGCCATTTTCAGGATTAAGCGCCATGGTCTGGATATTCAGATCACGTACATCCATCGTGGCGTGATCGCTAGATACTTCCTCTTCTTTGCCAGTTGCCTGAACGCGCTTATAAAGTGTCGCGATAGACTCAACACCGCAGAATGTTGTAAAGACATGGGCATCCCCAGAAATGCAGCCGCCTCCTGACTGATGGATCAGGGCCGCGTTCTTAATGCCATCGAAAATCCCAGCCAGGCTATCCTCAACTGGCACCACATAGCAGGCCGAAAGTTGCAGGTTGTTGCCTTTGCCCGCATTCATCAGCGTCGGGCTGTTCGGCAAAAAGGTATGCTCGGCCATCAGATGATAAAAAGCCGTCGCCATTTCCTCAGCCGTGTGCCCGGATGTATCTGCCCAGCGGTCCTCAGCCGAAGCAACTGCCGTTGCCACACGCCAGATCAAGTCATCCGGGGTCTCGGTGGGCTTGCCATGTTCGTCTTTCATCACATAGCGTTCATTCAGCACCCGCACCGCCGCATCCGACCATGCACTTTGTTTACGCTGGTACATCTTCTGCTCGGCCTCTGCCGCAGCGCCGGACCTCTTCTCCTTCACGCGCTCAGCACCCTTTCTAGGCTATGGCTGCCTCTTCTCGCAGCCAGGCTACAAACCAGAACATCTATTCTATTTCACTGGTGACATATGCTAGTATAACACAACATATTGATTTTTCAAGTGCTAAAAATACCATATTTAGTATTTCAAGCAAAATTGGATGAGCAAGAGGCGTGCCAAAGATCAGCAGAAACAGCACAAAAATCCACGAAAAACTCAAAAAGCGTAATCTGGTGCAACGGCTCAGGTAGGGGGATGCGCCTCGGCTTCAGTACGCGCAGCCCAGCGCTGTGCCCAGTCATGCAGCGGAGCAAGCGCGCTGAAGAGTTCACGTCCCTCTGGAGACAACCCATAGCTGCCTTGCCCATCTTGCTGCACAATGCCCGCCTCTTGTAGTTCGAGCAAGCGCTGACTGAGCACGCTGGGTGACATGCCATCACACAGTGCTTGCAACGCGCGAAAGCCAAAGGGTTCCTCGCGCAGTTCCCAGATGATGCGCAGCGCCCAGCGGCGGCCAAGCAAATCAAGCAATGCCATGATGGGGCGTCCGGTGCGCGAACCACGTACCGGCTTTCCAGGTTTCGGCGCCACCATAGACCCCCCTTGCGCTTCTATTTCAGAAGCGCTATACTTAGCATAATGCTACTCATTTCGTAGCACCCAGGAAAACTTGCCCTTTGGAGAGAACGAGCGAGCACAGCATTTAGACACACAAGATGTTTGAAGGAGGAGCCAATGTCCTCATTGCCCTTGACACCACGTATACAGCCGCTTGAGCCACCTTATGAGCCTGAAGTTGCCACGGCCCTGGCAAAATGGATGCCGCCCGGAGCCACCGTTGAACCGCTGAAGCTCTTTCGCACCCTTTTACGCCATCAGCAGCTCAGCGAGCGGATGCGTCCTCTCGGCGCAGGGCTGCTGGGCAGCCATAGCTCACTCGACCCACGGGACCGCGAAATCGTGATTGATCGCACCTGCGCACGCTGCGGCTGCGAATACGAATGGGGCGTTCATGTCGTTTTCTTTGGACAGGCATTGAGTATTCCAGAGGTGCAGCTTCTTGCCACAGTCACAAAACCGGCCAACAACGAAGCCTGGACAGAGCGACAAGCGCTGCTGATTCAGTTTGTTGATGAGCTACACGAGACCGCTACCGTTTCCGACGACCTCTGGAAGCGCCTGGCAGCAGTCTGGAACGACGAGCAGCGTATCGAACTGTTGGTCCTGGCAGGCTGGTATCACCTCATCTCATTTGTCGCCAATGCCACCCATATCGAACGCGAGGAATGGGCAGCGCGTTTCCCCCTCAACGAGTGAAGGGAAACGCTCCAGTGCCAGAGGAGCGTTCATCCTGACGAAGGCGAACTTCTGCCGGAGCAGACAGGTCAGGCGCCGCGCATCCATCAGGCGAGACCAGCCCCAAACGCGCGCGGCGCTCCAGACGAGTTTGCCATTGCAGCAAAGCCAACCCATCGATCAGATGAATCCCTTCGCTGCGCGCCCAATCCTGGGCGGCAGGCGTAAAAAAGCTGGTGGTGACGAAATAGCCTTCATAGGCCAGGGCGCGGCGCATCGCTCCCGAAAACTGTTGCAGTTCTGGCGAACCAACCGAATGAGCAGAGGCATAGCGTTTACATTGCACCAGCGCTATTGGTTTACGGGTCACGTGCCGATGTCGCCCAGAGCGGCGCAGAAGCAGATCAACTCCACCATCGCCACTGCGCGGCGTATAGTCCACGTGATAGCCCTCCAGCGCAAAAAGCTGGCCGACGTAGCGTTCAAACACCAGGGGATCGAGCGCCTGCAAATCCTGAAGGGTTCCGCGCTGGTCATAGTAGCGCGCCAGATCAGCACGGCGCGGATGACGCCAGTGCAGTCCGGGCGGCGGCAGGCGAAAGGTCCAATAGAAGAAGCCGCACACAGCCATCACGAACAGGGCCAGCACGCTTATCCAGAAAGCAGTCACGACCAGCGGATGCTGCTGAACCCAGCGGAGAGCTTGCCAGATCAACCAGGCGAACAAAGACAACGCCAGCACACCGAGCACCCCTAGCGCTGGCGCGTGCTGCCTGAGCCGACGACGAGAGGTGCGTTTCCGATGCCCGCGCTGCGGGTAGCTTTCCTGAAAAAGAAAAGACAAAATCCAGGACATGATGGCGGTTGCTCCTTGCGGTTACTCCTTATCGCCGCTGCAATACGATGGTGCGAAGGCTCTTCTGCAAAGTTCATACCGCCAACATGGACAAAAACGCTTATCTGCTCATCCTTGCAAAGAGAACGCTGGCAGTGTATCGTTACAGAAGTGGTTGTTTCCCCTGCATCCAGGGGTTGTGCGAAGGAATGTGTATGCGCGCTGAAATCCTCTCGATTGGCACCGAACTCTTGCTTGGCAATATCACCGACACCAACGCCACCTTTCTGGCCCAGCAACTGGGCGGCCTTGGCATTGACCTGTATTTCGTCTCCACCGTCGGCGACAACCAGCAGCGCATCGTGGAAACACTGCGGCGCGCCTGGGAGCGCGCCGACCTTATCATCACCACTGGCGGCCTGGGGCCAACTGAAGATGATCTGACCCGCGAGAGCATCGCCGAACTTCTGGGCGAAGAGATGCAGGTCATCCCTGAACTGGAATCTGAACTGCGCGCCTTTTTCAGCGGGCGCGGCGTCGCCATGCCCGAGCGCAACGTCAAGCAGGCCACACGCATCCCTTCGGCACAGACGCTCAGCAATCCGGTGGGCACCGCGCCTGGCTGGTGGACCGAACGCGATGGGCGGATCATCGTTTCCATGCCAGGCGTGCCCCACGAGATGATGCGCATGTGGACACACGAGGCAACGCCGCTGCTGCGCCCGCGCACCGGCGCTGTGCTCTTCACCCGCATGTTGCGCGTCGCCGGATTGGGTGAATCAACCGTCGAACAGCGTCTGCAAAGCCTCTTGCAGAACACCAACCCCACCATCGCCACCTACGCGAAGCGCGACGCGGTGGACGTGCGCGTGACAGCCAAAGCCGCAACCGAAGCCGAGGCACAGGAACTGGTCGCCGCCATGGAAGCGCAGGCACGCGAGATACTAGGCACGCACATCTTTGGCATTGACGAGGAAACGCTGCAAAGTGTGCTCGGCAGAATCCTGTTGGACAAAGGCTGGACACTGGGCGCGATGGAATCCTGCACGGGTGGCCTCTTCGCCAGCACCATCACCGATATCGCGGGCAGTTCGGACTATTTTCGCGGCGGCCTTGTCTCCTACGCTACTGAGATGAAAGCCGAGTGGGGCGTGCCCGGCGAGACCTTGGAGGCGCACGGCGCGGTCAGCCTCGAAACAGCAAGAGCCATGGCAAGCGCGGCCCGTGCTAAACTAGGCGTGGACGTAGGCGTTGGCATCACCGGGGTGGCTGGACCAAGCGAGCAAGAAGGCAAGCCTGTCGGCACGGTGCATATCGCCGTCGAATCGCCGCAAGGAGTGGCAACCGCCAGCCCCAACCTGAGCAGCCGCAGCCGCGTGGAGGTGAAATGGCGTGCCACCCAGGCCGCCTTGAATCTGGCCCGCCTGCATCTGCTTGGCATCTGGAGGCAGCCAGAGTAAAACGAGGAGAAAAGCAGGCGCCCTATGCTTACTCCAGTATACGACCAAATTGCTGAGTGGTACGACGAGCAGGTTCGCACGGGCAAGCTAATTCATGATCTGGTCGTTCCTGCATTGCTGACCGCAATTGGCAGGGTTGCTGGACAGCATATCTGTGATCTTGCCTGTGGGCAAGGAGTCATCGCCCGCCAGTTGGCGCAAGCCGGGGCGCAAGTGGTCGGCATCGATCTTTCAACGCGACTGCTGGAGATCGCCCGCAGCGAAGAGGCGGCTGCGCCGCTGGATATTATCTATCAGCAGGAGGACGCGCAGCAGTGCCAGAGCCTGGCAGACGCTAGTTTTGATGGTGTCGTCTGCAATATGGCACTGATGGATATCGCTGATCTGTCAGCTACGTTTCGGACAGTATATCGCATCCTTCGTCTGCGCGGCTGGTTCGCCTTTTCCATTACGCATCCGTGTATCCAAATGCCTGACTCGGCATGGAACAGGCTTGATGATGGAACCATCATCCGCGAGTCGGGTCGCTATTTTGCTGAGGGATTTTGGAAGCCAGGCCCAGGGCCTGGCGTGCGCGGGCGAATCGGCGCTCACCATCGCACGCTGAGCACCTATGTGAACGCACTGGTCCAGGCCGGTTTTTCTATCCAATCTCTCAGCGAGCCACACGCTTCGGGCGAACTGGCGCAGCGTTTCCCCAGCTATCAATCACTGCCCGCCGCGCTGGTGGTACATTGTCTCAAAGCCTGATTGACCGGCCTTGCCCTGTGCTATAATTTTGGGAGAGTGCACATCATCATCCTACCTTTGCTCAAGCAAAGCCAGAAGCATCTTGAGCGTTATGGTATGAAAGCCTTATTGCATGCTGCGTATTCTTTCTGCCTGGGACGAGGCAACCCAAAGGGTCATTGACGCCTCCATCGAGGCAGCGGTAGAAACCGCGCGCGCTGGTGGCATCATCGCCTTCCCCACCGATACACTTTTCGGTGTCGCGGTGGATGGGCGTAACCCCGAGGCCGTTCAGCGCGTATTTCAAGTAAAGCGACGTCCACTGGACAAGCCGCTGCCGCTCTTGCTGGGCGAGAGCGACGCGGTGATCGACCTGATTCGAGAAGAGTATCTGGCCGCTGGCGCGCGCAGACTGATGCAGCGCTACTGGCCGGGCGCGTTGACCATCCTGTTGCCAGGCCAACCCGGATTGGTCGAGGGCACACACCAATCTGGCAAGGTTGCTGTGCGCGTACCCAATCATCCGGTCGCGCTGGCCGTGCTGCGCTTGTTCGGCGGGCCGCTGGCAACCACCAGCGCCAATATTTCGGGCATGGAAGGCGCGCGGAATCCTGAAGAAGTAGCCCAGAGTATAGGTGAAGGGATAGATGTGCTGCTGGTTGGCGGCCCGCCTTTGCGCGAACTGGCCTCCAGCATCATCGATATGACGGTTGACCCACCAGAGCAGGTCCGCGCGGGGGCTATTCCCTGGGATGAGTTGATCGCCACCGTACAAGAAGAACCATAGGGCGCTTTGTTGAGGGGCACAGCAGAAACCGGCTCTGCCAGCACCCTGAAGATTGCCTGGCAACAAGGGCAATCGTCGCCGGGGGAGAAGGACATATGGATTCTCATCGCTCGACCGGTTTTGGGCAGAGCAGCGGCGACCAGTGGGGCCAACCACAGCAATACGCAGGTTACCCACCTCCGCCGGAATATTTCCAATCCCCCATGCCAGAGCAGCCCGCCTACCCACCAGAGCCAGACTATTTTCGTTCGGTGGCTCAGCCGCAGCCAGAAGCGCTCAGCAATTCCTTCCAGCCAGGCTATCTGCCTCCCGACTATTACAACGAGACACCTACCAACCAATTGACCGATATTCGTTACGATCAGCCTAACAAGAAACGCGGCAAATGGGCCAAGGCTGGCGGCGCGGCGGGCACGGGCATTCTGGGCCTCCTGCTCAAATTCGGCGCGCTCATCCTGGGCGGCATCAAATATCTCTTCCTCGTCCTCAAGCTTGGCCCGGTGCTCTCCATCGTCATCAGCCTGGCACTCTACGCCGCCGCGTTCGGCTGGCAATTCGGCGTGGGCGTCATCTTCCTGCTCTTCCTGCACGAAATGGGGCATGTGCTTGTCTTGCGGGCAAAAGGTGTCCCTGCCAGTGCCCCCATCTTCATTCCCTTTTTTGGCGCATTTGTCGCCATGAAAGGCATGCCACATAATGCCAAAGACGAGGCGGAAATCGCCATCGCCGGACCCATCCTTGGGACGGTCGCGGCGCTGCTCTGCTTCCTACCCTACTATTTGGGCAGCCACATCGGCCTCTGGCCCGCGCTGGCCTATTTCGGTTTCTTCATCAACCTGTTCAACCTCATTCCCATCACCCCGCTGGATGGTGGCCGCATCGTGGGGGCCATTTCACGCTGGGTATGGATTGTTGGCCTAGTGCTGCTGGTCGGGCTGCTCTTCCTGCGCTTTAACCTGTTCTTGCTCTTGATCGTGATTCTCTCAGGATTCACAGCCTATCATCAGTTTCGCCACGCCGACCAGATGCGCAGCTACTATCAGGTGCCGCTCGGCACTAAAATCTTTATCGGCATCGCCTACTTTGGGCTGGCGGCCTTCCTGGCAATCATGATGCACTACGCCACGGGCCTCATCCCCATTGCAACCGGGTACTAACTCAATTAGTCTATATACTAATCTGATTAGTCTCCTCAGCAGGAGCAACTATGTCACTGGTTGATGCCTTCGATGCGCATCTTTCTGGCTGGAAGGAATGGCAAGCAACACCCTGGGGACGCCTGCGCTATCGTGTCGCGCAGGCCAATGTGCAGCGCCACCTCCCCACCGGCCCGCTACGCATTCTGGATGTTGCTGGCGGCAATGGCCTTGATACCATTCCCCTTGCCGCTGCCGGACACCACATTACGCTGGTGGACTTTTCTGAAGAGATGTTGGCCGAGGCGCGCCGCAACGCCGAAGCCAGCAGCGTTGCCGGGCGCATGACGCTGCATCACGCCGACTTCCGCGAGGTGCCCGCACTCTTTCCGCAGCCAGCCTTCGATGTCGTGCTCTGCCACAACCTGCTTCAGTACGTAGATGACGCCGCCGAGATGCTGCGAATGGTCAGCCACCCTCTCAAGCCGGGCGGATTGATCTCCGTCATGGCAAGCAATCGCTACTCAAGCGCCTATCGCACCGCCCTGCAACAATTCGATTTTGCTGCCGCGGCATCCCAGCTTGGCGCAACCAGCAGCGCCGCTCAGATATTCGATGTCTCGGTACGGATGTATGCAGGCGAAGAAATTATCCCATTGCTTGAGGAGGCGGGCTGCACCACCTTGCTTGGGCATTATGGTGTGCGCTGTGTGAACGACTACATTGCCAACAACGAGATAAAAGCTGACCCGTCCTTCTTCGCAGAGCTTGAGCAGCTTGAGCTTGCAATGAGCGATAAATACCCTTATTACCTGCTGGCGCGCTTCTTCCAACTTCTTGCCCGCAAGCAGGTTGATTAGCTTTGAGGCTTCGTGCGCACCTCAGTTCCCGCCTGCTCCTCCAGCAGCTTGATCACGGCTGAATAATCGGCCCGGCCATAGCCAGCATCGCGGGCACGAGCATACATCTCGCGGGTAAGCGCGGTAAGCTCCAGCGGCACGTCGTTGGCCGCACCCAGGTCCAGCGCCAACCCCAGGTCTTTGTAGAGCAGGTCGGTCATAAAGCCTGGCTGAAATGAACCATTATAGACGCGCAGCGGAAAGACTGTGCTAAGCTGCCAGCTTGCGCCGCTGCTGACGCCGATGATCTTTGCCAGCGACTCCACATCCACGCCTGCCTTTACGCCCAGCACCATCGCCTCGGCAGAGGCAGCGGCAATCGCGCCGCAGAGCAGGTTGTTGGCGATCTTCACCACCTCGCCCGACCCGCTTGGCCCAACGTAGAAGATTTTTTCCTTGCTGCCCATCGCTTCCAAGATCAGGCGGCAGGCTTCAAACGCCTGCTGATCGCCTCCCACCATAATGCTGAGCGTGCCCGCTTCAGCGCCGGTTGAACCGCCGCTCACGGGCGCGTCCAGAAACGTCACCCCTTGCCCGGCGCAGCGTTCGGCAAAGGCGCGGGACGCATCAGGCGCGATGGTGCTCATATCGATGATAACCACGCCCTGCCGTGCGCTCGCGAGCACGCCCTGTTCGCCAAAGACCACTTCTTCCACCTCCGGCGAATTGGGCAGCATGGTGATAACCACATCCGACGCCTCGCCCACCGCACGGCTGGAGGGAACGAACCGAGCGCCTTCAGCAACAAGGTCTTGCACCTTCTCCGGATGGCGCGCATAGATCGTCAGTCCAAAGCCCGCCTTCATCAGATTGCGCGCCATGGGCCTGCCCATCAACCCCAGGCCAATAAAACCTACTCGCTGCTTCACAAGTTACTCCTCAATGTTACGGATTGTTGGCAGCGCCCTCAGAGGCGGGCGTCTGCCCCTCAAGCGCAGCACTTAGTTCCTGGCGATGCCGTTGGTAATGCTCCAGGCGTTCGAGTATATCGCGGCGCATTTTCTCCAGCCCGGCCATTTTGTGTTCCACCACCCCCAACTGCTGGCGCGTCAGCCGTTCTACCTCCTCAAGGTGTTTCATCTTGACGGCTGGGTCGGTTTCGTGCTGAAAAGCAGCCTTGACCACCCCGCGTTCATCATCGGCCTGAAGCAGTTCGCGAATTTCGGCCAGCGAAAAGCCCAGCAAGTCTTTGAGTCGCTGAATGCGCTCCAGCCGAGCAATATCATCCTCGCTATAGAGCCGATACCCTCCTTCGGTGCGTGAAGAGGGCGGCAACAAGCCTATTTCCTCGTAATAACGTAGTGTACGTTTGGTCGTTTGCAAACGATCTGCCACCTGCTCAATACGATACTTCGGCCTTTGCGCCTCGGTTGGCAGTTCCGACGCGAGCGTTTTATCTGATGGTGTTGACGACATGGCAGGCATTACCCACCTCCCTGAACAGCCGGGCAATAATCGAATCCGGCCTCTGCTTCCCTGGAACTCCTGCACAAATACAGGTGCGTAGCTTCACATATGCCTAGCGTACCATGCGCTAGGGCCAACGTCAATTTCCACGCCTTGACCTGCCTCTGCACAATTGACGCTCCATGTACGGTGTGATAAAATACGTCCGTATCCTTTCCGTTCACGTCAAGGTTTATGATTGCAGTATATCACCAGAAAACATGCTAGGTAAAGAGGTATCAATGTATGCGCACAAGTGAAGAGGAGAGCCTTTCTGCGGCGCCAGGAATCGAGGCGGCCAGGGCCACGCTGAGTAAACCTGAGGCCGCGAGCACGGCCTCATCAGGCGACCCCTCCGCCAGGAAATGGTTGGTCATGGCGGTTGTGGGCGTGGGCGGCTTTATGGCCGCGCTCAATTCTGCCAGCCTGATTATCATCCTCCCCACGTTGCAAACCGACCTGCATACGCCTGATCTCGTCAGCATCCTCTGGGTGCTTCTGGCTTATACACTGGCTTCCGCCATCCTTTTGCTCAGCGTGGGACGCCTGGCTGACCTTGTCGGCAATAAGCGCATCTACGTGCTCGGCTATCTCATTTTCGGCCTGGGGTCCACCTTTTGCGCGCTGTCAAACACGGCTCCTCTTCTCATTGCCGCGCGTGCCGTCCAGGGCGTTGGCGGCGCATTGTTAATGGCAAACACTTCTGCCATTATTACGCACACTTTCCCCAAAAAAGAACTGGGCCGCGCGCTGGGTATCGCCTCCGCTACGTTCTCGGTTGGCACCACTCTTGGCCCCATTGTTGGCGGGCTGCTGACCGACGCCATCAACTGGCATTGGGCGTTCTGGTTCAACGTGCCGCTGGCTGTCATCGGACTGGTGCTGGCAATCCTGTTTCTACACAGCGAAGTTGGCACGCGCCAAAACGCCCAGCATGAGCAATTCGACTGGATTGGGGCCGTCTTACTGGCGGTCAGCCTGGCTGCCCTGCTCTACTTCGTCTCACTTGGCCCGCTGTATGGTTGGGGGTCGCTGCGGATGCTGGGGACACTTGCGCTCTTCATCGTCACCGCCGCGCTCTTCATCATCCGTCAGCTTGCCGCGCCACAGCCGCTGCTGCACCTGCGATTATTTACGAATCGCCTGTTCACGATGGCAAACCTCTCCGCGTCCCTGGCATCCATGGGCATGATTGCTGTGCTCTTCTTGATGCCCTTCTATCTCGAAGACGTGCTCCATTACTCGCTTTTTGACTCGGCGCTTTTGCTGACTCCCTATCCGGTGACCATGTTGATCATCGCACCGGTCAGCGGCTGGCTCTCTGATCGCCTTGGCTCACGCACCCTGGGAACTGTTGGCATGGCGCTTTCAGCAATAAGCCTGTTCTGGATGAGCACCCTCACCGTCCATTCAAGCTATGCGGAGGTAGCCATCCGGCTGGTCGTGCTCGGTCTGGGCATGGGCCTCTTCCAATCGCCCAATAACAGCGCTGTGATGAGTTCGGCTCCATCCACCCATCGCGGCATCGCCTCGGCAGTCTTGGGCACCATGCGCAACCTGGGCACCATGCTGGGCATTGGCATTACCGGCGCGGTGTTCGTCAGCTTTATGCCATTCAACGCGTTTCTCCAGCTTGCCTTGAACGGCGAAACCAGCCAGAGCGGCGTGGACGCCGTCATTGCCGCCTTCCGCATTTGTTACTGGGCGGCTACCCTCTTCGCGGTCCTGGGCGTCATCACCTCGCTGAGTCGGGGCAAAGCGCGCACGCAGCCTGCTCAGCAGAGCGCTTGAGCCAAAAGGCTTGAAGAAACAGCCCAGCCGGAAGACAACTTTCCGGCTGGGCCGCTCTTGTGCAGTCAGACCACCAGAGAATTGGCCTTCGTTTTGCGAGATAGCTGGCAGGGGGATTATTTGCCCTGGCGAGGGCCAGGCGCGTATACTGAAAGCAGAACAATACATCCCGCGCTGCGGCGCTCTTCATGCCCATTATTCCTTGGAGGGAATCCTTGGCGACAGCGATCATATCGGACCTGCATCTTGGCGCGGCGCACGGCGACGACCTGTTGCGCTATCCCTTCTTCTGCGACCTGCTGCGCGAGCAGCTTGATGGAATTGACCATATTGTACTGCTGGGTGACATCCTAGACCTGCGTTTCCAACAGCTTGAAGATGCCCTCTTGCTCGCCACGCCCTTTCTGACGATGCTGGGCGATGCCTTGGGCCAGGCACGCCATCCGCGCGTCACCTATATCCCTGGCAATCACGATTATCACTACGCGGTGCGGCTCATCGAAACCGAACAAGAACGGGCCATCGAAGCAGGTGAACCGTTCAGCCTCAGGCAAATCGTCGCGCCGCCCGATTTCTTCCTTTCGCGGCAATTGGCGCGCATCATCGGCAACGGCGTCGATGTGCGTTTCGTCTATTTCTACGATATGCTGGAATCGTCCGAAGGCCCGATATTTCTGACGCATGGTCATTACCTGGACCTGCATCTTGGCGCGGCTCCAGCGCGGCTCTTGAGCCTGTTGCAAGCCAGCATCGCGGCAGCAGGGCAAACCGTCACTGAACTCTCGCCTGATCTGTACGAGGCCATCCTCAGGCCCCAATATGAGCTTTTGCATTGGATTGGGCAATCGCCAGGGGGCGGCCAGATACAGAGTCGCATCTATGAGCGGCTGCGTGGCGGCGCGCCACCGCGCAGAACTCCCCTGCGACAGATTCGCCGGGCCGCCCTGCGCGGCGCGGCCTCCGTTGGTGGTAGAGTTGGCGTAGCCCTGGCCGAGACGCTGGCAAACCGCATTGTGAAAGGCGGCTTGAGCCTGACTTCCCCTGCGCGCGATGCCCAGGCCGAAGTCACCATCGATGCCTTCAATCTGAGCCTGGAAGAACTGGAACCCTACCTGCCGCAGGGTATGCGTTATGTGATCTTCGGCCACACGCACCGCCCTGGACCGCTGGAAGAGATTGATACGCTGGAGCGTTGGAAGGTCAACATGCGCAACCAGGAAACTGTGGTGATGAACTGTGGCTCCTGGCTTTATGATGATGGCAAAGCGCGCCGCCTGGATTATCGCCCGCAGCGCTGGCCGGGAACCTTTATTCTGGTTCCCGATCAAGGACCGCCGCGCCTGGTAGAAGTGCTGGCGCACCTCTCCAAAGAGGAAGTGGAAGCGCAAATGAGCGAACGCGACAGCGAAGAACCTGAAGACGATGCCGACGCCAGCCCGGTAGAACAAAGCGCCCGGACGGACCTGCTGTTAGATGACTATTGACAGAAACCCCTTTCATCAGCTATGCTGTAATTCCAACGGTTGTTGAGTGCTGGCAACGGAGCCACGCAGGCGACAAGTCTGTAGCGCGTGCCGGAAGCGCTGTTTCGCTTCCTCCATCTTCTCAGGAGCCAGAAATGACCAGCCGGAACCGTCAGGGCTCATACTTCTATTATTGGCGTTTGCGTCATTTTATATACCGGACGCTCGCGCCTGTCCTCTTGCCGCGCCTCATGGTGAGCGCGGCATTTTTATTTCCCCTCGTCAACCAGCGCTTCTGAGGCTCGTGGCAGGCAGCCTCATCGAGCCAGCCGTCGTACCAGTAGCAGCGTCATGAACAGCGTGTTTTCACCAGATGAGCCTTGCTCAACCGGAGGGGTCTACTAGCCTCGTGTATCATCGCCCGGTTGTCTTCCAGACAACAGTAGCCTGTTCGGGGATACCACGAGTTGCCAGCGTCCCTCATAAGGAGGACTTTACCGCATGCCTGGCAAGTACACGTTGGGAATTGAAGAAGAGTTTCAACTTGTAGACGCCGTGACCGGCAACTTGCGATCAGGGATTGAGCCACTGCTGAAGCTGACCAAGGCAAAGCTGGGCGAGCAGGTGAAAGCCGAGTTTTTGCAGTGCACGGCTGAAACCATCACCGGCGTGTGTCCCAGCATCGCCGCAGGCCGGGCGGAGGCGCTGTACCTGCGCACCAGCGTGGCGCAGATGGCCGAAGAACTGGGCATGCGACTCATTTCTGCTGGCACGCACCCCAGCGACGACTGGCAAGAACAGGACCGCACCGACCACCCACGCTACATCGAGCTTGATGATCAGTTGCAGGAGGTGGCGCGCTCCATCCTGATCTTTGGGCTGCACGTCCACGTGGGCATCGAAGACCGCAACCATCGGATCGAGATTATGAACCAGGCGCGCAACTACATTCCCCATGTGCTGGCGTTGTCCTCCAATTCGCCCTTCTGGCAGGGGCGCGTCACCGGCTATAAGTCTTTTCGCACCACCGTCTGGCAGCGTTTCCCACGCAGCGGTCTGCCTGATATCTACCCATCCTATGCCGAGTTTGAGCGCTACGTCGGTATGCTGGTCTCGACGAACTGCATCGATGATGGCAAGAAAATCTGGTGGGATTTGCGCCCGCATGCCTTCCATCCCACGCTGGAGTTTCGCGTATGCGACATGCCCGCCACGTTCGAGGAGACCATCGCGCTGGCCGCGTTGTTTCAGGCGCTGGTTGCCAGGCTGGATTGGATGCGCGCGCACAATCAGAGCCTGCACCTGTACCCCACCGCGTTGCTCAACGAAAACAAATGGCGCGCCGCCCGCTATGGCCTGGACGGCAAACTGATCGATTTTCCCAACCAGCGTGAAGTGCCCACGCGGGATGCCATCCATGAACTGTTGGATTTTGTCGACGAGGTGGTTGACGACCTCGGCAGCCGCCACGAGATGAACCATCTGCGCCATATCCTCGACAGCCCCGAAGGCAGCGGAGCAGACCGCCAGATTGCTATTTATGAGCAGACCGGCGATGTCATGGCCGTGACCCGCTGGCTCACCCAGACCACCATGCAGGGCGTCACCGCAGCCGACCCGACACCTGAATGCCAGCAACAGTCGGAAGAGGTGGTTGATGTGAGCGGGCAACGCAGCGACCTTTGACATCAGGCTGCGGCGCGCCCTATACTAGATATAGTAGCAGCGATAGGTGATGCTTGCTCCTCTCTCTGCTACTATCCTGATACCTGGAAATCGTGATGGCTGCATCATTTTCTTCTCCAGAACCGCGCAGACAAGAACTGCTCCATTGCTGGCTTCCGGCACCCTATCGGCAAGACCTGGCATATCGAATGGTAGGCAGTGGGCAGCCGGTCGTCTTTTTACATGGGCTGTGGAACTCCTCTGATGAATGGAAGCGCGTGTTCGATCACTTCAGCCCGCGCTATCGCCTCTATGCCCCCGATCTGCCGGGGAACGGCCAGAGTCCCGCGCGCCTCCCCTGGCGGCTGCGCGAAGTTGCCGCCTTGCTGGCGGCCTGGATGCGCGCACTTCAGATGCCACCGGCCACCATTGTCGGGCATTCCATGGGCGGCGCGCTGGCGATCATCCTGGCAGCAGCCGAGCCGCAGCTCGTAAATCGCCTGGTGCTGGTTAACGCCGTTGGTTTACCGATTCAACGCCCTTTCTTGCGCAGGCTCACCAGCGCGGGGCAAGGCATCGCCAATCATCAGAACCTTCGCTATACCAGCCGCTACGGCGACCCTCGCTTCCTGCAATCGCTGGCAACCTGGCAGGCCACCAACGAAGTGCTGACCTGCGATCTGCGCCCCGACATCAGTCGCATTCACTGCCCCACGCTCATCATCTGGGGTATTCGCGATCCTCTGCTGCCGACCCAGAGCGCCGTCGCCTTGCAGCGCGCCATCCAGGGCGCAGAATTGGTGATGCTGCCCAACGTGCGCCATCATCCCTCGCGCCAGGTGCCTGAGTCCTTCGATCATATGCTGGAGGAGTTCCTGGGTCGCGAAAGCGCCGACGCTCCATCTGCCGAAAAGACTGGCGACTGAAACGGTCCGATCCCTGCTCTTTTAGTCGGTTGCCTCTGGTTCAGCTTCCAGCAGCGCGCGCACAACCTGTGCGTTGCAGTGTTCGGTGTCTTTGGCCGCAAAGAGCAACGTCACCGGGTCGCGCTGCGCCAGGTCACGCAGCTTCTCTAGCTCTGCCTGGTGGGCGCTGTCTTCCAGTTCACGACGATAGCGCGCCTGAAACTCGTCCCAACGAGCGGGGTCATGCCCGAACCAGCGGCGCAGCCCATCGCTGGGAGCGATGTCACGCAGCCAGGCATCCAGCCGCGCGTCTTCGCGCTTCAGTCCACGCGGCCAGAGCCGATCTATCAGCACACGTTGCCCATCCTCAGGCTCAGGCGCTTCGTAAACACGCTTGAGCTTGACTCGGCCTTCACTCATTTTGCTCATCGTTCTGTCCTCCTCTCAGATATACCACCAGCACACGACAGACCAGAACACTCTATCTTGCAACGAAAAGCGCGCACCCACCAGTTGCATGGTTGCACGAGTGTTCGCTGTTCCCTCTCACTGCCCGCAAGAAGAAAGTCCCTTTTGCTTGACTGCCCAGGCGCTACCGCCTATGATGCTCAGGGATTGAGAGAAAGAAGCGCGCTTGAGGAAGAAGGTATGACAAAGCTGCTGAAGTTCCTGAATACCCCTGCTTTGCAGGAACTGCTGGCGATCACCGATGTCTGGGCGCCGCGCTTCGTGCTGTTTGCCCTGCTCTTGCTGATTGGCGGCATCGCCACCCAGACGCCCACAGAAGCGCAAAATTTGCAGGCGGGCCTGGCAGCCCAGGGGCAGCAAGAATACTGGCGCGCCGAGACGTTTTTTCAGCAGGCTGCCCTCAGCGCGCCAGACGATTATCAGCCCTCGCTGGACCTCGCCCGGCTGCACCTCTTGGAGCACCAGGACGACCTGGCCCAGAGCGAACTGGAGACGGCCAACAGTCTGAAGCCAGGCAACGCTGACATCTGGCTGACTATGGGTGATGTCGCGCAAAGCCAGGGGCAGAAGCAGAATGCCGAGCACGCCTGGCTTCAGGCCACCCGCCTGTCCCCAACGTCAGCGCAGATGCAGGCCCACGAGCGGCTGGGACTGCTCTATGAACAGCAAGGCCGCTGGCAGACCGCCGAAGCACAATTCGCCGTCTTGCCCGCAAGCGACACCCAGGCACAGTATTACCTGGGCGCGCTCCGGCTGGAACGTGGAGATATCAGCGGCGCGCGCCAGGCATTTGAGGTAACCATCGATCAGACGAGTGACATCAGTCAACGCCGCGCCGCCCAGCGCTTCCTGCAAGCGATCAATCAATGGAACGGCAGCGCCCAGAGCGCTGAGCAAGTAGGATATGCCTATATCCAGAATCATCTGCCAGCGCTCGCCGCATTGCCGCTCAAGCAAGCCATCAGTCTGGCGCCCAGGGACGCCAACGCCCGCGCCTATCTGGGCTGGGTCTACCTGAGCAGTGGCTCGACCACCCAGGCGCAGCAGGAAGAGCGCCAGGCGCTGACCCTGGAGCCAGCCAACAGCTTCGCCAACTATACCCTCGGCCAGCTCGACCTGGCGAACGGAAACTACAACAACGCCATCACCGACCTTGAGCAAGCGCTCAGGAGTGACCCGCAGAATCCGGTCATCTGGTCCACATTCGGCGCTCTTGACGAAGCGTTCAATGACCCCGCCTCCGCCGAGCGCTCATTTCAGCAGGCCGCTGCGGATGCGGGCGGCGACCCGCAGTACAGCTTGCTGCTGGCAAACTTCTATGCCAGGTATCAGCTTGGGCTAGACAACGGAACAGCCCTGGGCGCTGCCCAGGAAGCCATCGCGCTGGACCCTACCAATGGAGCGGCCTATGAAGTGTTGGGGCGCATCCAGCAGGATATGAAAGACTTTTCCGACGCCATGAATGCGTTGCTCCAGGCGGTCAACTTTGCCCCTACCAACGCGGTCTTCCACGCCGAGTTAGGGAACATCCAGGCCGACCTGGGCTATCTGCGTTCTGCCGAATTGAACCTGCACAAAGCCATCGTCCTGGACTTCAACGGCCCCACTGCACGCCAGGCACAAGAGATGCTGCAAGAACTGCCAGCCCTGGACATCTAAAGAGCCAGGCGCACTGGCCTCTGTTTGTTTGCGCGAAGCTATGCTATAATTGCGCCTAGATTCACGAGGAGAGGTGCTGTATGAGTGATGATTCGATAGGCGCCGATCAGCGAGTCCCCACAGCCTACCTGCCCAAAGGCGAAGCGACCACGCTGGCCCCCGGAACCGTCATCCAGAATCGCTATGAGATTGATAAGGTGATCGGCATTGGTGGGATGGGCGCCGTCTATCGGGTGCGCGATACGCGCTTCAAAGATGCCGTGAAATGGGACGCGCTCAAAGAGATGATCATCAAATTTGCCGATCATCTCGACCAGCAATCCCGCATGCGCAACTTCGAGCGCTTCGAGCGCGAGGCCAATTTGCTTGCCTCGCTCAACCATCCACTCATCCCCAAAGTCAATGACTTCTTCTCCGAAGCCAATCGCGCCTATCTGGTGCTGGACTATATTCAGGGCAAAAACCTGGAAGACGTGCTCATGGAAGCCATCGAAGAGAAACAATTTCTCGATGAGCAACAGGTCGGTGGCTGGGCATTGCAAATTTGCGGCGTGCTCGAATATCTTCACTCCTTTCGGCCCCTCCCGGTAATCTTCCGTGATCTCAAACCCTCCAACGTGATGCTCACCCCGCAGAACCAGACGATGCTGATCGACTTTGGCATCGCTAAGATTATTCAGCCAGAGCGGCGCGATACCATGATCGGGACCGAAGGTTACTCACCGCCCGAGCAATATAAGGGCTTTGTGGACCCACGCAGCGACATCTATGCCCTGGGAGCCATGCTCCACCAACTGCTCACCGCCAGCGACCCACGCCTGGAGACACCTTTTACCTTTCACGAGCGGCCACCGCGCCTGCTCAACCCGAACATTTCTCCAGAGATGGAGACGGTCATCATGAAGTGCCTGGCTTATCAGAGCGACCAGCGCTGGCAGTCGGCCACCGAATTGAAGGAAGCCATTCAACAAGCGCTCCATCTGACTTCTCTGGCTGGCACGGGGCAACTCTTGCGCCTTCCCACCATGCCGCCACCAGCGCCCGCCAGTCCCCCGCAAAACGGGAACGGGCAGCATACTGGCACACTCGGCGCTGCTTCAGGTGTCTTGCCAAAGGTGACCGGCGTTTTTCGAGAGGTGGCAGGACCCCAATTCGCCCCCGAAAGAGAGCAGCAACCGTTCTTCCCAGGCGCAAACGGCGGAGGCGCTCCCGGCACTGCGCCTGCTCCGGTCATAGATCGCATGGGCGCGGGAAGTCATTCCATCAGTTACGGGCAGACAAGGATACAGATGCCCAGCCCGCCCTTGCTCTGGAGCTTCCAAACTGAGGAAGAAGTGCGGTCCTCGCCCACGCTGGCGCACGACACCATCTATATTGGCTCCTATGACTATAACCTCTATGCGCTGGATGCGGGAACGGGCGCGTTCAAGTCGAAATTTGCCACCGAGGGCGGCATCTGCTGCACCCCGGCCTGCATAGGCGATCTGGTCATTTTTGGCTCAGAAGATCATCAGGTCTACGCCATGAACGCCCAGACTAACAGCGAGGTCTGGACGTACCGCACCTGGAATCACGTACGTTCCTCTCCTCGGATCATCCAGGATATGGTCGTGGTGGGGTCAGACGACGGATTTGTGCACGCGCTCGACCTGCGCTCAGGGCGGCAGCTCTGGAAGTTCAAAACCTGGCGTGAAGTCCGCTCCACGGCAGCGCACAAAGACGGCATCATCTATATTGGCTCCGACGACGAGCATGTGTACGCCCTCGAAGCCGCCACCGGCAAAGAAAAGTGGAACTTTGCCACGCAGTATAGCGTCATGTCGATGCCCGCCGTAGGCACCGACATGATCTACGTCGGGTCGATGGATGGGCTGGTCTACGGCATCGACATAGCCCTGGGGTGGACCTCCTGGAAGCATCGCACCTCTGACTTTATCATCGCCTCGCCCACATTGAGCGAGGGGCGCATCTATATTGGCTCGGTGGATCGTTATTTTTACTGCCTGGATGCCAAATTGGGACGCGTGCTCTGGAAGTATCAGAGCGGCGGCCAGATCACCTCAACCGCAGCCGTCGCGGCGGGCTACGTCTATTTTGGATGCAGCGATGGCGCTGTGTACTGCCTGGATGCGCGTAACGGCCAACTGCGCTGGAAGTTTCAGACCGGCGGCCCGGTGCCATCCTCGCCGCTGGTGCGCGATGGCATCCTCTATGTTGGCAGCAACGATCACTACGTCTACGCGCTACGCTGCGCCATCTAAGCACACGGGAGAGTAAGGTCGTGACAGAACCGTTCCATTATGCAGCGCCCGGGATACAAGGGCTGCTTCCGCTGCCCGCCAATACTGCGCTTGGGGACTATGTGATCGACCAGCTTCTCAACAGTGGCCCAGACGAGAACCATTACGTCGCCTTGGCGCGGAACGGTTCTGGCAAAGCCTATCGCGTCATCGAGTATCCAGCGAGCGAGACCCGCTCCATCGCAGCACTGGCAAAGCTTCAGCTGGAACATCCGGCGCTGCTCGCACCATGCGCCGCGCTGACCCTTGGCGAGCGAACCTATGTGATCACGCCGCAGCCACAGCATGCTCAGCAGATCAACGTTTTATCCCCTCCCGAAGCGCTTCAGCAGATCATCACAATTGGTGAGGCCCTGGCCTACTTGCACAGCCAGGGTGTGGCTCATCTGCGGGTCCAGCCGGGCAGCATCCTGCTCATACATGGCGGAGCCTGCCTCGGCGGCCTGGAGGACGCTCAGATCGTACGCCTCGGCGGCGATGAGGCGCGCCTGCTCTTCGAGCGTGATGCCAACTTCCTGGCCCTCACGCTTGGCGCGCTGGCGGGGATGCAGCAGGCCCAGGAAAACAACGGCCCGCTCGCGCGCGCCATCAGCAAGATACGCGAACAAGGCAGCCGCCACAGCTATCAGTCCGCTGCTCAGGTCATCGCCGATTGTCAACAGGCGCTGGGAGAGCAACAGGCAACAGGACGACCTGGAGGCCAGCATCCGCCGCGTGCTTTTTCTGTGCTTACCGGCCACGCGACCAGCGTTGGCCGCGTGCGCGCCAACAACGAGGACGCGCTAGGTGAGCTAGTGCTCACGATCCCTGATGGCACCGGCCAATCGCGCCTCATCGCCTGCTTTGTCGTTGCCGACGGCATGGGCGGAGAAGCGCACGGGGAACTCGCCAGCCAGATTGCCACACAGAACATTCTGGAACAGGTGGCAAGACGGCTCGCGCTGCCGCTGCTGCAATGGTCCGAGGAAGCCGAAGGGTCAGCCGCAACCGGCGCGCTGGAGCGCGAACAACAGATGCGCGAAGCGCTCGTGGAGGGCTTTCGCATCGCGAACCGTCAGATTCGCACCCTGGTGCATACGCAGGGCCGGACCATCGGCACCACCACCACCGCGCTGCTCATCTTTGGCGGGCAAGCGCTGATTGCCCACGTCGGTGACAGCCGCGTCTATCGTCTGAACCGTGGGGTGCTGACGCTGCTTACCGAAGATCATTCTTTTGTGCAGCGGCTGATTCGTCTTGGGCAGATCGATCCTGCCGACCAGGCCAGCCACCCCAGACGCAACGCGCTCTATCGCGCGCTGGGCCAACAGGATGAGGTGGAGGTTGATCTGGTCTCCTGTCCGCTGGAAGCTGGAGACTGCCTGCTCTTATGCAGTGATGGCCTTTGGGATGCCGTTCCGGAGGCCACCATTGCCAACATTCTCACCGGTTCCAGGGATGGGGGCACCACGCCAGCGCGCGCCGCGCTTCTGGTCGCGCTGGCTGATGAAGCTGGCGGGCAAGATAACAGCACCGCGCTGCTCATCGAGATTCTGACTGAATCCTTGCCTGGTGCTGAAGCGCAAGCTGCGTCCAGCGCTTGATCTGACTCTTGTACTCATTTATCGCTCGCTTGATGATTGCTTGTTGAAAAGAAGGGCGGTGGCAGAGCATGTTTCCCGATTACTATAGGATTCTTGGCATCAAACCAGGTGCCTCGGCAGACGAGGTGAAGCAGGCATTCCGCGCGTTGGCTCACCAGTACCACCCTGATGTCAAGCCCGACGATCCGGAGGCCAACGAACGCTTTCGCGCTATCTATGAAGCCTATCAAATTCTCTCATCGGCAGAATTACGCGCCGACTATGACCAGTTGCGCAAACAGCAGAATGGAAAGGTCAACATGCCCCAGCCCACCAGAGGATCAGGCACAGCGCCGCTGTACTGGCGGGAGGGCATGGGGCCACCACCCCTCTTTACGCCAGGGTTTGAACTCAATTGCACGCTCTCTCAGAAACAGGCACAGGTTTATCCTGAGGAGCAACTATTGTATCTGCTGAGCGAGATTATCCCAGTGATGGACGGCGCAGTAACCGGTGCGCTCCCGCTGAACCTTTGCCTGGCAATTGACCGCAGCAGTTCGATGCGCGGCGAAAAGCTGCGCGCTGTCAAAATGGCCCTGCGTTTGCTCATCAAGCGCCTTCAACCAGGCGACATACTCTCCGTCGTCGCCTTCGACAACCGCGCCGAGGTGATCGTGCGCGCCGAAGCCAAGCAGATTCCTGACGTGATGATTGCGGCTGTTGAAAGCCTGCACGAACGCGGCGGCACCGAGATCGGCTGGGGGCTGGCAAAGGCTCTGGAAGAACTAGACCGTTTCTCGCATCAGTCCATGGTCAGCCATCTGATTCTGCTTACCGACGGCCAGACTTATGGCGACGAGGAGCGCTGCCTGGAACTGGCGCAGAAAGCACACGAAAATGGGATAGCCATCACCGCGCTGGGCATTGGCACCGAATGGAACGAGTCGCTGCTTGACCAGATTGCCGACATCAGCGAAGGCTTTGCCGACTACCTGGCAGGAGCTAATGATATTCTGACAGCCCTGGAGGAACGAGTCGGCGCGCTGCGCAATACCCTGGCAACCAATGTCAGGCTGGTCATGCAGCTAGAGGGCGGCGTGCGCATCCGGCGCATCACGCGGATTATTCCTGACATGAGTGAAATCATGGATGCGGCGGCATCCGACCAGCGCTGGATGCTGACGCGCGATGCGCAGCTTGATATTGGCAACGTCCCTGCCTCCGGCCAGGAATGCGCGCTGGCGCTGCTGTGGGAAATTCTGCTGCCAGCCAACGCCAGGGGCCATTACGTGCTGGGGCAGCTAGAGGCGCAGTATGATATTCCCAGCGCCAGGCTGCTCGACCAGCGCAAAAGCGAGCGCATCGCCGTTGATTTTGTGGAGGTCATGCCACCTACCAGCCTGAACATCCCGCCAAAGGTGAAGCAGGCCATTGAGTATGTCACCAGCTATCGCGTCCAAAATAAAGCGCGGGAACGCATCGACCAGGGCGACCACACAGGCGCCAGCGCCTTGCTGCACACCGCGGCGCTGCTCTGGCAGGCAGCAGATCAGGATGACCTGGCACAAGAGGCGCAGGCGCAGTCCCAACAACTGAGGCAGCAGCAGGTGCCGGAGCGTTCATCAGCGCTCAAACTTAAATATGACACCAAACACCTCCACTCGCGCCGGCGCCTGAAGTCCCAGGGTGCTGCGCGCCCCAAAGCGCCTGAAGACAAGAACAGCGGGCGCCCCTGAAGCGATGCTTCAGGGGCGCCCGCTGCTCAGTACCTACGCCTCATCGTCTTCAGGGGCAGCGTCCGACCCTTCATCTCCAGGCTGAGCCTGCCCGCCAGGCTCATTCCCATGCTGCTCCTCCTGCACCACCACGGGCGGCATCTCCACCGGAATGCGCTGTCGTCCGCTGCCTTCGCGGGTCTGGCGATAGCTCTCCAGATCGCTGACCTGCCCGCCGGGTGGGGCTGGCGGGATGATCTCCTGGGCGAGCGAGCGCACAAAACGTTCCACGCGCTTCCAGCGGGGTGGGAAGGTTTCAGCATAAAACCGTTCCTTGCCCTCCGCGCCAAACGCGTAGAAGACGAATGGGTCATCAGCATAGCCATACACCACTTTGACAACCGGAACCCGCATCAATTCCACCACTTGCATCGTCACGCGCTCATCAGGCGCAATGCTCTGCCGACCGGCGCGCGCCGCATCCTGGGCCATGCTCCAGACCTGCTCAGGCACGCCCGCTGGCGGCGTCTGCTGCTCCAGCGCCTCCTGGGTCTCGATCGTAGCGATCACCTCCCCTTCGGCACGCCGCAGGAAGCGCATCGGAATGGGACTTTCACCAGAGGTTTGCGTGGAAGGGCGCACGTCAAAGCGACGCACAATCTCGCGGTGGCGAATGACCTTGCCCGAACCCTTGCAGACTGGGCACGCCTGGTTCTTTGACCCCTGGCAGACCGCGCAAACCCGCTTGCCATTGCCACAGGTGCAGTCGATCTCACCCTCAACACAGTCGGGGCAAGGAATCATGCCCTTGGGGCGTTCGCCGGTATGCGGACCCTGGTCGGGCAGCGGCACATACTGACGCACATTATCGATCACATCGTTGGCGCGATCAGCCATCGACGAAGCCAATTTTTCCGCCTGGTCCTGGAAAAATCCCTTGCTCGGCTTCCTCTGCGCCCAATCAGGAATGATGCCCTTGCCGCGACAGCGTGGGCAGCGCAGCTTGGTTCGCCCCTTACAATCGTTGCACACCAGCCAGCCGCGCCCGCTGCAATTGGAACAGGGCGCGCGCCCGCTGCCATTGCAGGAAAGACACAGCGCCAGTTCATCGCCCTCCGGCACACGCTCGCGCACCACCTGCGAGCGCAGGTCTTGCACCGGAGCCAGGTCGTAATCCCAGACCGGCAGGATGCGCCCCGTGTTCACCGGTTGTTGTCCGGTATATGGCTCGGTGCTGGCCTCAAAGCGGCGCGCCTCCCAGCGGGTTTGCACTGAAATCTCCCAGAGGTCAGCATGCTCCCACGAGCGAATCGCCATAGTGTCGCTCAGGTCAGGCGTCACCAGAAAATCTTGGGCGGTCCACTTTTTCGCCAGCCCCCGAACATACTCCTCCTCCCGGCTTCCTGTCAGGTGAGTTGGAGTAAAGGGGGCACTGTCTTCCCAAATCTCATTCAGGCGTCCAAACGCCTGGCGAAGCCGCCCGCCAGCCTCGTTCAAGCCTTCGCGTATCATCCGACTGGCTTCTTGAAACTGTCGGCTGAGTTCATCCTCATCGGGCGGAAATCGCTGCCCATTATCTCCCATATCCTGCTCCTCGATATAACAACGCCCATCGCCTGGCTCGCGCCTCATCTCAGGCGGCGGTTAGCTTGGGTTCACATATCCTTTCAAACTCTTTACGATTTGGCTGCGCCCAAGTTGCAGTATATGATGGAGTGTACACGGGCGATGCGGCAGCGTCAAATGATGGCAAGCCAGCCTCGCTTCCGAACGGCTTCCGTCCCAGGTTTCAGAAGCGAGGCTGGCTTGCGCTTTCTCAGCCTTGTATGCGTTGATGGAGGCTCAGGGCAAGATTGATTCTCTGCGGCCATTGGCCTGCTGATTGCTCTCATCAGTCGAAGCAGGCGCCCCAAACGGCGAAGCATACGACGGCCCAGTTGGCATGTTCGGCTGAAGCATGGTGGATCGCGTGGAACCGCTCTCCAGCGGTCGCCCCACTCCTTCTGATGCGTGCTGCATGCGTTGGGAAGTCCGTTCCCAAAACTCTTGCAGGCGGCGGCGTTGCCAGTACGCCACACCCACCAGCCCGATGACCAGGCCAAGGCTCATGCCCAGCATCCAGGGAAACCAGCGCACGCCTGCCCCAAACTGCTCGGCTTTGGCCTCTTCGCGTATCTGGCGCTCCAGGCGCTTCCGCGCTTTTTTCCCTGGCTTCGTCTCAGCCTTTGGGGGCTGAACTTCCAATCCATAGCGCCCACCAGAAAGATCGCTGATGCGCTGTCCCACCGTCATAGCCGCGCGTTTGATATTATCCGTGACACCATGACCCTGTGTACCGTTTTCTCGTTCCAGCCCAGCGCCAAAAGCGGCTTCCGGAACACGCTCTCGCGGCGCTTGAGCCAGAGGCATCTGCGGCGCGCGATTCGCCAGCAGCGCCAGCCAGCCCCCGAGGCGCTCTACCGCGCTGGCGGCGCGCTGGGCCGCCAGCGATGCAGCCTCGGCGGCATTCGCGGCGCGCTCCGCAGAAACATCAGCGCCGTGGGGCTGGCCGATCATCGTTTCAGACTCGTCTTCTAACAGAGATGGCATAAAAAAACTCCTCCTCTACAGGCGAATGCCTTGCAAGCTCAAGATGTGAATCATCAAAGAGCTTGCAAAACATGTGCCGCATACCCGAGGAGGAGGAAAACACTTCAGCAGCCAGCTTCTCTGGATGCGCCAAGACCAACGCGGCGGGCGAGCGAATCAGCCACCTCGTAAGGATTCGTCTGGCGCGCAACCACGGCATCGATCAACCGCTGCCACTCTTCATCGGTAACCTCTTGCTTCAAACGCTGCGCCAACGCCTGCTGAAGCAACGCCAGCACCTCGCTGCGCACCTGACGCTGATTGCGCTGGGTCAGTTGGCCGCTCTCGCTGAGGAACGCGCGATGCTGAAAAAGCGCGTCAACTAATTCCGCAATGCCCTCACCTTGCGTGGCCGATGTTTTCAGGATGGGCACACGCCAGACATCGGGCGACTTTGGCTGCTTTGCCGCCAGGCTGAGCAGCATGCGCAGTTCAGCCGCAGCCTGGTCAGCGCCGGGGCGATCAGCCTTATTCACCACAAAAATATCCGCAATCTCCAGAATGCCCGCCTTGAGGGCCTGAATATCATCGCCCATTCCCGGCACCGTCACCACCAGCACGCTGTGCGCCGCGCGCACGATCTCCACTTCGGCCTGGCCCGCGCCCACCGTCTCGATAATCACCACCTGATAGCCAGCCGCATCCAGCGCGCGCGCCACATCTCTGGTGGAAGCCGCCAGACCGCCCAGGCTGCCCCGGCTTGCCATGCTGCGGATAAACACGTTAGGGTCACCAGCCAATTCCTGCATGCGGATGCGGTCCCCTAGAATCGCGCCGCCGGTAAAGGGGCTGCTGGGGTCCACGGCCACCACGCCAACGCGCAAATCGCGCCGACGCAGTTCGCGGCAAAGCTGTGTGACGAGCGTGCTTTTCCCGGCTCCTGGCGAGCCAGTTACGCCGACAATCTGCGCACGCCCGCTCTGCTGATAGAGCCGCGCCAGAGAATCGCGCGCTTCGGGAGACTCGTTCTCGATCAGCGTTACCAGACGCGCCAGCGCGCGGCGATCTCCGCCGAGCACGCGCTCAACCATATCCATCGCTACTGAGCCGCCTTTTCCGTTGGCTCGCCAGCCGTCTTGTGACGCGCGGCAGCGCCCTCCAGACGCGAGGGGTGGATATGGGAGCGCACATACGCAATAATCTCTTCGGTCGAAGTCCCCGGCCCAAAGTTCCCTTTGATGCCCAGCGCCTCAATCGCGGGAATATCTTCGTCGGGCAGAATGCCGCCAGCCATCACCAGCACATCATCGACCTCCTGCTCCTTGAGCAGTTCCATCACTTTGGGGAAGATCGCCATATGCGCCCCTGAAAGAATGCTCATCAAGATGGCATCGACATCTTCTTGAATGGCGGCTTCCACAATCATCTGCGGCGTCTGGCGAATGCCCGTATAGATTACTTCCATCCCGGCATCGCGCAGCGCCCGCGCAAGTATTTTTGCTCCGCGATCATGACCATCCAGTCCCGGTTTGGCAACCAGCACGCGCAGCTTGCGTTCTTCAGGCATCAAATCTATCCCTCCTCTTGCACAACAGCGCAGGCTTTCAGCCCTGAAAACCCGCCTTCTTCAAGCTCCATTGCTTATCTTGGCGCTGGGAGGCGCTCAAGCAGCGCCTGTTCATCAGCCGAAAGCCCGCAGAAGTTGCCAATGCGGCTGTTCAGGCACATATTGAGGTCCACAACTGTCCGCTCTAATTGTATCCAGGCAGCTTCATTCTCGCAAGCGTCAGCGATGTTCCCCTCCGCAGACGAGAGAACCGTCCGGGCATCCCACTGCTGGTAGTGCTGACGCAACTGGACGGACAGCGCGGCAAGCTCCTGCTGCTGGGCGGGCGCAGCCAGGGGAATCGGCAGGCGCGCCAGCACTTCTTGTTCAATTTGTGGCTGCACCAGCTTATATGCTGTATGGTGCAGCCAGAGATACCCACGCAACAAGCGCGAGTTCAGCAGCGCCAGCAGATACCCAGGCAAACACTCTGCCGTTTTAGGATGGAGCAGATAGAGCGTCTGGATGGCAGCATAGCCCTGCTCATCCAGCGCGGCAGAGAGCAGGCCGGTGCTTTTGACCACCAGCAGTTTGGGCGCGCGATAGCGCTCCAGCGGCTTGATCACCTGTTCGCGGCGCAGATAGACGCCCGCAAAGCGGCAGCGAAAAGGGCGCACATCCAGCCCACCGCGCAAGACCGGCAGAAGTGTGGCATCAGGCGCTACCGTCTCTGTGGCGGCGCTGCGGGCAACTTCTTCTCCCCGGCTAATGCTCACCAGGTCGCCCAGTGGCGCACTGGGCACCTCACACTCCAGGCGCTCAAAAAGCGTGGCTTCTTTCGCCCCCAGCAGATAACGCCATTCGGCGCGTGGCTGCCTTCGCCAGACCTCGACCTTCAGCGCGCCCGTCAGCCCGCTCCGTCCCTGGCGAGCCTGTTTCCAGTCCAGACGGCTCCAGGGAATGGTGTATTGTGGTGGCGGCGGCACGTGCCGGGCAATCAACACCAGCGTTCCCACCTCGGCGCGAAAGACTCCTTCCAGATGCACCAGATGCTTGACGGTAAACGACTCCAGCAGCAAACGGCGCGCATCTGCCGCGTTGCCGCGCGCCAGCATCGGGTCTGGCAAGACCAGGCCCAGCCAGCCATCGGGCGCAACAAAGCGGCACGCCTGTTCCACAAACAACAGGTACGCATCGCGCTGCCCATTGCTCAGGTAATCGCGCTGATAGGGCTGAAGATCGTGGTGGCGCGCAGCCAGATAGGGAGGATTGCCAATCACCATTTGAAAGCGCGGCGTGGCAGCCAACGCCAGCGCGTCTGCCTGGTGCAGATGAAAACGCAAATGCTGCGTTGGGGCAAGGTTCCGCGCCAGCGCGCGCAAGCGCAGTTCGGCCAGCGCGCAGGCTGCGGGGTCCATCTCCAAACCCCACAGGTTTGCTTGCAGCGCGGCCAGCGTGCGCGACGCTGACCAATTGTGTGCCTGCCCATGGGCCAGCAACATCTGCCCCGCGCCAGCCAGAAAGTTGCCGACCCCACACGACGGGTCCAGCAGCGCCAGATGCTCCAGATCACCCCCGGCAGAGTAGCCCACCCACTCCAGCATCCTGGCAACCAGTTCTGGCGGCGTAGAATAATGCCCACGGCGGCGGCGCTCGTCCTGCCCAAGCTGCTCTTCATACCAGCCGCCATCAAGCGCGGCAGGCTCCTCACTCTTGAGCATCGGCAATATCCACATCAGGCATAAGATCAGGCGCTTCCGTTCCAGCGTCCGACTCCGCCAGAGCCGCTTCTGCTTCTGCCACGGCAATTTCAGCTTCCGCCGCAGCCCGCAGTGCCTCACGAGCCGCTAACCTGCCCGCTTCTTTGATACTGGAAGCCGTGCCCGTGGCAAGCAGGCTATCGCCCACATACACGCCTACAGTGTAGACGCGATCATTGCTGTTGCCACCTTGCTTGAGCAAATGATAGCGCGGCAGCGTCCCTTTGCTGCGCAGTACCGCTTGCTGGAGTCGCCCCTTGGGGTTATTTTCGTGCAACTGTCCCCGAACCTGCTCAACGATGGGCAGCACCTCGCGTTCGACAAAAGCCCGCGAAGCTTCCGGCCCCTGGTCCAGATGAATAGCCCCTACCAGCGACTCTACCAAATCCGCCGAAAGCGATTCTTTGGAGCGCTCATTGAAGGTGCGCAGATTAGCCAGATCGATGCGTACATAGTCGATCAGGTTCAGCCGTTTCCCGATCTCGGCCAGTGTTCGCCGGCTGACCGCCTCGGATTTCAGCGCCGTCATCTCCCCCTCGCTCGCGCCCGGCGACGTGCGATAGATATACTCCACCACATACGCCCCCAGCACAGCATCGCCTAGAAACTCCAACGGGTCATAAGCGTCCACATTAGCTGTCTCGGGGCAGGTTGAATGATGGGTAAAGGCGCGCTCCAGCAGCCGCTTATCCTGAATGACAATGCCTAGTTTTTCTTCAAGTTCCGTCAAATCTGACATAAGCGCCGCAATCACTTGCTCTATTGAGAGAGCTTTCCTGAATCATGTCACGGCTGCATGGGTAAACCGCTGCGCACCAGGAACATGAAATCGGTCGACCCATCCGTCGGGCCAATCGCCTGGCGCGTCCAGAGCCAGTCCCAGAAATTGCCGAACGCCTTGCCGAAATCGACAGAAGGCACCGCCGCGCAGTTGACGCCCGTCTGGCTCTGCGATGATTTCGTGCAGGCAGCAATGCGCACCGGATTCTGCGAGTCTACGCAGTAGACTACGCCCGTCTGCGCCAGTTGCTGGGCTACCTGCTGATTTTGGGTCGTGATCGTTTCGCAAGGCGCCGGGTCGCCATACGAGAGCCAGGGCCACACACCGATGCCGCCGTAAAGCAGATTCGGGTCGCAGGGCTTGGTTTGCGTCGGCACACAGGGCGGTGGCTTATAGCCTTCGTCCCACCAGGCACGAATGCGATACTGATGCGCCAGGAACAACCCCTGCGGATGAGTCGCATCCGGGGCAGTAAAGGCGGTCTCGGCTCCAGGGTCGGTGATGATCACATCCAAATCAGCCGGAGGGGGATTTTTGCCATCGTAGTAATAGTAGACGTTCTTGTAATCGCGCAGATACCAGGAAAACGGCCAGATCGCCTGGCTATTCGGCAGCCCAATGCGCAACTGATGCGTGCCACCATAGAGTTGCTGGTCGAGCGCTGCAATCTTTGCCATCACGTCGGTCACATCGGTGGTCGTCTGCACATACGAGAGCATCTCATGCGGCGCGTCGCCAGGGTCGACATAGGTCACAAAGAGCATGCTGTGCAGCATCGGGATGAGCAAGAGAAACGCGATCGTCAGCGTAAAGAGCGGCCTGGCCGAACGTCCCAGCACCTGTCCCGCAAACGCGGAACGGCCCTCAAAGCGGTTTTGCGCCATCTCATCCAGCATCTCCATCACCCGCGCCAGCGCCCACTCCAGCGCAATCGCTGCCAGAATCAGCAGCGGCAGCACGATATGCAGCGTCAGCCAGGGCATCTTCTCGCCCGCCCAGGAATAAAGGAAGAGACTGGCAACAAACCACACCACCACAAACAGCCGGAAGCGGTTCGGGCGAACCAGGCAGCGAATCAGGCCACCGATACCGAAAACCACTATCAACTGCTCGTAAAAAGGAATCAAGATCAGGTAATAATACCAGGGCTGGCCGCCGCGCGCATATTGCTGCTGGGTAATCCAGTAGAAGATGCCCTGCACCAATCCATCGCCGATGCCTTGATGGAAGCCTTGCGTCCACGAGCAAATGGCCCCCTGCACCAGCGGCGTGGAACCGTTACAAGCGCCAGGCGCATTGGTGGGCACAATCCAGAATAGCCCGGCGAAGACCCCAAAAACGACCAGCAGGCCAAAGAACCAGTGCGACCACGGCACCCGCACCAGCCCATCCAGCAGCGGCTGCCGGATGGGGTCCACCCAGCGCGCCAGGCCACGCCGCGCCATGCGATCAGCAGGAGGCGTTTGATAAGGGTCGGTGAAGAACTGCCAGATGACTGCCACCAGCACGATGATGGCAATCACCACCAGCGCAACCAGGAGCACATTGACCAGCACATTCTCGATATTTTGGGAACTGGCCTGCGCCTGGGCAAGTCGCTGCGCGGCAATCTGATCCTGGTTGGCAGCGCCATATTTATCGGTGGCGGCAATCCAGGAGCTGGTATTCTCTACCCAACCCAGCACCAGCTTGGCCGCAATGCCCGCTACCAGCAGATAGAGCAGCACCGCCAGCACTCCCGCGTGCTGATCAAGCCCCAATGGCAGACGCGCGCGCCGCCTGGGCGGCTCCGCCGCCGCCTCATCATCTGCTTCCGGCCCCCCTTGCGATGCTGCCAGTGCGTCTGCTTCGTCCTGGCGACGCGCCGAAGGATAGACAACGCGCGAGCCAAGCTCCCAGGCGATGAAGCCCCCTAGCAGGCCACCGAAGATAGCAATATTAAAGAAGGCCGATTCTTTCGTAGCATACGCGCCCGTAAACGCGCCCAGGGCGATCAACAGCCAGTGCAAACGCCGCTCTTCGGCATATTTGAAAAACGCCACCACCGTGATAAAGATAAAGGAGGCAAAGTAAATATCTTCGCGGGTGAAACGGGAATAATAGACAAAGACGGGGGAAATCGTCAGCAGAAAAGCCGCCACCAATGCGCCCGCCTTGCCGATGCGCGTGCGCAAGAAATAGCACGTCGGAATCATCAGCGTGCCCATCGTCGCCGCAGCGATGCGCGCCGTCACATCCGTGACGCCGCCATCTGGCGTGCCAAGACCGTGGGCAACATAATAGACATAGGCGATCGCGTGGAACTGAAACGGGCCATGCAGAATCGGATTATATTGATAGCTGGAAGGGTTCAAGAAGAACAGGTATGAAAAATAAGCGTGCATGCTCTCATCATGGTGCAGCGGCTTCAGCCCCAAATCCCAGAAGCGCAGCCCGCCCGCCAGTAGCGTCAAGCCCACATAGCCCCAATGCTCGATGTTCATTGAGCGAACGATTCCCCAAAGCTGCGGGCCATTGAGAGCCAGTGAGAGCACCAGAATCGCCAGTGTCACGTAATTCGGAAAGGCGGCAAAAAGCGCCAGCATCACCCAGGGCGCCAGCTTCCGAATCTGATTTAACGAGTCGCCCGGCTCCGAGGCAAAAGACGTGTCCTGATCTGCTTCCTCGCTTTGCTCCGCAGCCTCAATGGCGTCTTCCTCCAGCCACTCTGTCGCCACAGGCTCTGGCTGCTGCCCGTTGTGGCGGCGTCCATTCTTCCTGGGCTGGCGCGTCTGCTCTGGTTCCGCTGGAGCAGCAGTGTCCGCCTTGGCTGGCTCGGCCAGCGGGTCATTGATCGCTTCGCGTTCGCGCTCGGTTGCAGTCTCTTTATCCACGCTGTGGCCCCCAATTTATGGAATGTGATAAATGGTCACACCCTCTGCCTGATACACCACCGTCAAGAATTGAGCAAAACGACTCAAATCGGCCTTGGGATATTTCTGATGTTCTAACGATCCCACGTAGAGATAGCTTGCATTATAGTGGTGCAAAAGTCGCATGACCTGTCCCGCATCACTGCTGGTATAGATCGTATCAAGATCAGCCGAACGCCGATTAAAATCGGCGGCGTTGACGGGGTTGGTCAACCAGTTCACGCGCCACTGATATTCATGATAGCCCCAGCCAAGCACCGTTGGAAGGCCGGTAAAAACGGCAATACCCCCAAAATCATTATAGGAAGCAAGTTGCTGACAGGCCGCCTCGACCATGATCGGATCGCCTTCGATATGGGCATTAATCCATCGAATGGCATCAGCATCGCCCCGGCTTAGCCCCTCATCGCAGGGCGGGCCGCCCTGCGCAGGCAGTGACCCAATATATGCAGCGCCATCGAGTCCCACCTGATGCTGATACTGCCCGGTGCGCGCATCCGTCGCAAAGAGTGGATAGACCAGCGCCGCCAGCACCAGCAGCAGAAACCCACCTATCCAGACCAGCTTACCACCCAATCCCAGGACACGCAAGCTCGGAGTCAAGCTATCAGACGATCTATAATCGCCGCGTCCGCCGCGATGGCGCTGCGGAGGAATGCCATGTGTCGGCTCTGGCCGTTCATTCAAGCCAGCCAAGCTTTCAGCGCTCCCGCCACCTTCATGGCTATAGGAATGACCGTTATCTGCTGACGGCTGCTCTGCGGCGGGCAGTTTCGACCCACCAACCTCCTCGGCAGATGCCTGCGTGCCGCTTTCCAGATGTGCCGTCGCTCCTTCTGACACCGCTGAAGCGGCTCGGCTGGCAGCGATGCCCTGGAGCATCTCCGCAGGCCCGCTGCTCACCGCCGCTTGTGCGCCTGCCGGGCGCGGCGTCACCGTTTGTTCTATGAGACGTTGCGCCGGAGCCAAATGTTTCCAGGAAATGCGCCAGCCGGTTCCCAGCAGTTCATAGAGCAGCGCACCGCCGCTCACCGCAAACAGCGTCCACGCCTGGTAATAGAGCTTGAAGATCGTGTTCATACGAAAGTATTCGCTGTGGTCAAAGACATCGCGCAGATAGACCACTTCGCAGAAGCCGACGAGCGCCAGCGCTGTTCCGGCCAGCATCAGCGTAAACACCAGCCCCGTCTGCGGCAGCCGCCGATAGGCCAGCACGGCACAAATACCCACGCCCACCAGGCAAATCACCAGCACCAGGCTGTAGGGCACAAACAGCAGGAACACGACGACCACCAGCCCAACGAGCAGCCCCCAGGTCAGCACGGAGAGCGCCACATCCAGCGGTTCCTCTGCTTTGCTGCGAGTCGCAGCGCTCACCTCATCATCGTCGCCTGTTTTGTGCAGAGCGCTGCTCAAGCGGTGTTGGCGCACCTGTACCGCGCGCCGCCAGCGCAGCATCAACCCAAGGGCAAGCTGCCACAGGAGATATCCGCCCACGATGGTAAGAAACAGGCCAAAGACATTCCAGAAATCCGTAAATGACGTGCGGTCACCGAAGCTGATTGGCTGCGAGACCAACTGCCCCTGCGCATTGGCAACCGTTGGTGGAATCAGCCCGATGCCCTGGGAGGGTGAGTTAAAGGTGGCGAGAAAGGGCAGATAGAAAATCAGGCCCAGAAGCATCCCGCTCACCGCGAGCGTGGCGACGCTTACCAGCAGCGCCTGGCTGAAGCGGCGACCATACGCTCGCCATTGCTGCGCCGCCAGGCAGAGCAGCGCCAGCCCGGCATAGGTGGGCAAATCCCAGCCATTCATCGCGTACAGGCTGCCAATAATGACCGCCGCACTCACCAGCGTCAGCGCGCGCTGCCCAGTAGTTTCGCCCAGGGCCGCCAGCCAGCGCCCGCGCGCCAGCAAGAAATTGAGCGCTACACCAATCGCCAGCACGGTAAACGGTAGGGCCAGCACATGCGCGTGCAGATCAGCCAGCAAAAAGCTGAACGCGGGAAATTCGGTGATGTTCTGATACCCATTTGGGCTGCTATGCACCGCCCGCGACGGATTCCACCAGTCATAATTGGCCCAGAGCGCTGGATGCCCCAGCCAGTTGGTGATCTGCGGCCAGGCCACGCGCAGCCACGCGGCCATGTCCGCAATGCGACTGACACACCAGGGCAGGAGGGCAATGGTCGTCACGCCAAAGACCCCGACACCAATGAGCCTGCTCGCGCTCAGCCTGCCCGCATCTTGACTGCGCCAGCGCTGCACAAGCGGAACCAGAAACCAGAGCAGGCCAGCAAGGCTTCCCGCAGTCAAGAGCAGCGCCAGCACATTCACCAGGCCGCTTTCAAATGAAAGGCCAACGCCTAGCTGGGCCAGCCATTCGTTAGCGCCAAAGAGATTGCCAAAGATCAACGAAAACAGCACTGCCGCCAGACCATAGGGCGCAGCAGCCAGCAAATGATGCCGCACCGGCAGCCCGGAGCGTCGCTGGCGCTGGCCGCGCAGCAACGTCGCCACGTTGGCGGTGACGCCAAAGAGATTCACAGCCATGAGGGCGAAGATCAGCGCAATCCCCGTATTAAAGGCGACGGCAGGCGACGTGCCCAGCAGCTTGGCAATGGTGGCAACAATAAAATGCCCAAAATAGTAATAGTTGATAGCATAGCCAGAGAGCCAGGGGTCATTTGGCGGCAGATGCGGGCTACGCAGAATGGCCGAGATAAAGGCTTCATCCATAAACTTCTCAGTGCCATAGATGTCCGGTATGAAAGCGCGAATCCAGATCAGCAACGCAAACGCTCCCGCAAAAAGCGCCTCGCCCAACACGATATAGCCGGTCTGCGAGCGCGCCATGTGCGCGATCTCGCGCCAGCGATAGTGCAGCAGCCAGCCGTTCACTGCCAGTAAGAGCAGCAAGAAGGCCAGAATCGTTCCCCGCGCATACGGCAGCGCCAAGCCAGCCAGTGGGCCTGGCAGAATGGAGGGCAGCGACAGCGGGAACCAGACCAGAAAGCAGAGGCTCAGCACTCCCAACGCCTTGGAGAGCGCCCAGCCACGATCAGGCAGATTGGCAAAGACACTAAAGGTCAGCGGCAAACACGCCAGCCCAAGCATCTGGATAAAAAGCCACCAGAGCCAGGCATCACTCATGCACTCTTTCCTTGTCGTTACACATACGCGCTTATCCGATCACTTTATAGATGGTAACATCTGGATTCCGATAGACTACCTGCAAGGTAGTGCCCACCATCGAGTCAAACTTCGAGATAGCCGCCGCAGGCAGCGGATCGCCAGGCGTGCCTCCAAAGCCGCCGCAGGTGGCGCGTTCAAGCTGCCCCAGATACACGTACTGGACACCATATTTATGAATCAAACTCATGGCCTGAACGGGGTCAGTGGTCGCGTAGATCGTCTCCACATCGCTCCTGCGCACCCCAACCTCTTCGCCATAGCGCTGCTCGCTCTCATGATCGCTCCAGCCCATCACCGTAGGCAGGCCCGTATACACAGAAACCCGCCCATACCACTCGTAGGAGTCACAGGCATCTTCGAGCATCACTGGCGTGCCAGCGATGTTGTTGTTAATCCACTGAATGGCGTCATAATCCCCCGGATACCAGGAGGCCATATAGGCAGCGCCATCGAGCGTCGGGAGATAATTCGCTGGATTGACTGGCGGCTGCACCTGCACCCAGACCGTGTGATCGGCAATGCGCGCCTGCGTGCCCAACACCAGATAGATCGAGGACGCCAGCACCAGAAACGTCAAGCCCACGCTCCAGGCCCAGCGAACGAGCCCAGGCAAGATGCCCTGGCCGCGCACAAAAAAGATTGATTCCAGCACAGCCATGCTCCCACGCAGCAGTGCTGGTTGACGCGCGCGCCTGCCTGAAGCACTGGCCCGCTCTGGATACTCATCCTCGATCCATTCCGCTTCATCGGCCCGGCCTGCGCGTGCCAGCGCTGCGCCTGTCTGCGTCTCATGGTAAACACGCATGCGCGCCCGCCAGGCCCAGCGTATCATCTCGAACAACGCCAGCGCACCGCCCAGCGAATAAAAGAGCCAGACCTGCATAAAGAACTTGAAGACGGTGTTCATACGTTCGTAGGGGCTGTTGTCCAGAAAATCGCGGATATAGATCGTCTCGACCAGAATGCTCAGGCCAAGCGCCATCAACAGGAAGAGATAGGTAATCTGCTTGGCAGAGCGCTGCTTGCGCCCCTGTGCCAGAAAGAGAAACAGCCCGACGAGCAGCAGCCCATACAGCACCGGCAGCAGTTTCCCCCACGCGATAAAGATTAAGAGGACCGCCAGGCCAGCAGCTAGCGCCAGCACCCAGAAGAGTGTTGAATAGGGTGGGCGCAGTCCAGCCGAGTCCTCCTCAGCGTCCCCATGTGTCACCAGCAGGCTGGCAATCCATTGATACAACTCGACAAAGAAGAAGCTGGCCGCCAGAAAGGCCCAGATGCCAAAGAGCGTAGTATAGTCTGCCAGTTGATCTGGCGTGCTCACCGGTCCGGTGCCTGTGGCAGCCGTCGTCTGGAAATGCGCAAAAAACGGCTCATAGAACACGTAGGCGCTCACCCCCATCAGGACGAGCGAGCCAACCACGCGCTTGACCATTGCGTAGGAAAGCCGCGCGCCTGCTCGCAGCGCGTTATACTCGCGCCAGAACAGCGCCAGCACAATCAGCAGCGCATACGTCGGCAAGTCCCAGGTGTTGGTGCAATAGATCGCCCCCAGCACCAGACCCAGCAGCAGCAACCGGCTGATCGCCAGCGTCACCGAAACCGGTCTAGTAGGCGATTCGCTGATGAGCGCCACAGCCAGCCCGATCGCCAGTATCTCAATCGGCAAATCAATCACGTGGGGGTGCAGATCGGCAAACAGAAAGCTCCAGAACGGGAACTCGTTAATGGTATTCGGTATAACCCGACTGCTGGCCCAGAAATCGAAGGACAGTGGCGCATGCTGTTGAAAAGCCTTGAGCACCTGATGGAAGCCATCCAGGTTCGCCATCATGACGACAAAAAATCCGCCGATCAGCCCGGCCCACCAGCGGCGCGTCAGATGCGTCACGATGGCAAAGCTGCCGGTCAGCACCATCGCAAAGAGCGTCGGAATTGCCAGATTAAACGCCGTGGTGGTTTCGACGCCGGTCAGGCGAATCAACACCGTGATGAGGTAGTATCCATAGTAGTAATAATTGATGTAGCCGCCCGAAAACCAGGCATCCAGCGGTGGGAGATAGCGGCTGCGCAGGATCCCATTGATAAAGGTCAGGTCCATCGGCTTTTCGCCGCCGCGCCAGAGATGGAAGAGGTCAGGGTTCAGCGCGCGAATCACCGCAAAGAACAGGAAGGCCAGGGTAAAGAGCGCCTCCATCCCCAGCAAGAGGCTCCAGCGCTCGCGCAGAAACGCCTTCAAATCGGCGCGTGTCACCCAGCCCACACCTATCCCGGCCACACCAACCAGCGCCAGCACCCCCAGCGTCGTTCCCTCGCTGTAGGGCAGCACCTGAAGGCTGGCCGGAAGCCAGACCAGATAGCCGATGACGAGCAAGGCAATCGTTTTGGCAAAGGCCCAGCCGCGATCTCGGAAACTGCGCAGCACAAACGCCACCAGCGGGAACATCAGCAGCCCCATCACCTCCAGCACCAGCCACCAGACAATCAACGGATGCTGATTCGCAATGCTGCCAGCCGGAAACTGCTGGCCCAGCGGTGGGCTGGCCTGGTTCGCGGCAATCTGCGCGGGTGTCAGCTTCAGCGGTTTCTGCGCGCCGCTCAGGCTGATGGGCGGCGGCAGCGTCAGGCCATTCGTCAAAAGCTGATCGATCTGCGCCGCGCTGGGCCGCGTTGCATTGGGCAAGAAGATATGCACCGTCGGGTGATCAAAGACAAAGTAGCTCTCATCCGCGCCGCTGTCATCGAAATAAACGCCAAACAGGTTGGGGCTGTTCTGGAAGACGGCGGCCAGATGAAAGCCCAGCTTGCCCGCAAAGAGCAGTTGATAATAGCGGTTCGTCATCGGGTAGCGGTCTGGCAGGCGCGGAATGGAGTCGGGATAGAGCCGTGGGCTGGAGATCACCACCGCGTCTGCCTGCGCCAGCGTCTGCGCCAGCATCGTAGCCTTTTGCGGTGTATCATCATCGTAAAGCGGTAGCCCCACGCAATTATATTGATAGCAGCCCGCCTGACCATCCACCGCCAGGGGCAGGCTATCGTCCCAAATTTCATAGGTAATCGTCTTGACCGGCGCGCCATTGCCAGAGGGCACATGTTGATAAATCCAGCGCGATGCCTGGATGCGCGTCAGCGGCTGGCTATAGATGTTGTCGAACGCAAGCGTAAAGATGAAAGAACTGCCCAGCACGACCAGCGCCAGCCCGGCGGCCAGCCAACGGCTGTGGCGTGTCGTCCAGCGCAGCAGCCCAGTCGACCAGCCTTTGATGCGTAGCAGCACCGCTGCCTGGCTCGCCTGCACACCAGAAGAGGAGGCACGCGGCAAGACCAGCGTTTTCTTCGGCACGCTGCGCCGGGCACGCTGCGCGCCAAGCTGCCAAAAAGCGACGATGGCCGCCGCCCCAAAGATGCACAGCAGCGGGAAGATCGGCAGCATATAGCGCGAGTATTTGGTATAAAAGCTGCCAGTGATGCCAAAGTAGACCAGCGTCCAGGCGAACGGCACCAGATAGGCATTGCGCCAGTTGCGCCAGAGCCACCAGCCCACGACAATACAACCAGCCAGGCCCAGCAGCGCCAGCGGCACGCCCAGATCATACAGCAGCATGTTCTTGAGTTCATACAGATAGGGCGTCGTGCCCGCGAACTGGCGCACGTAGGGAAAATCCAGCGCGCCAGTCGTCAGGTCGCTCTGCTGCTTGATGGCCGCCTCGAAATCTGGCAGATCGATCAAGGCATAAGGCATGGCGATAATAAAGGTCAGCAAGCCCGCGCCCAGGCTCATCAACAGGCGCGGCAAGGCCAGCCAGAAATCGCTGCGCAGCCAGTAGAGCGCATAGGCAATCAGCAGCGGCAGCAGCAGCGGCAGTGCGCTGAACTTGCTCGCCAGCGCCAGGCCCGTCACCACGCCACCCAGCAGCACCCAGCCCAGGCCGCCATCTTGCGCAATGCCGACATACTCATACAGCGCCAGCATGATAAAAAAGGTCAGCGCTGTATCCACCGTAAAGAAGTGGGCAAGCTGCACCTCAAACGGCGTAAAGGCAACGAACGCCGCCGAAAGCCACCCCACCGCTTTCTTGCCGCTGAGGCGTCGCCCCAGGAGATAGGTCACCCAGACCGTACCGGTGTCGAAAAACGCTGAAAGCGCGCGGCCCACCAGTGTGATATGGTCGTAATCGGTGAAGCTGCCCTGCCCCGCAGGAATCCAGTGCAGGCCAAAGAGATGTTGCAGCCCGTTCAGCAAAGACGCGAGCAGCCAGAGCAGATACATAGGAAAGGTGCCATAGGCAAAGAAGGGCGAGCCATCGCTAAAGTGCGGGCTGAGCGGCGAATGGATAGAAAGCGCCTGGCTCAAGCTGTGCGGCCACTGAAAGTTCATCACCGCCATGATGATGGCGCGCTCGTCGGGGTGCTGGTGCTGGTTCGCATCCCAATCCAGCCCATACAGCCGCACCGCCAGCGCGCCCGCCAGCAGCGCCAGGAGGAACAGCAGCGGCCAGTTCTGCCGCCTCAGCCAATCTGGCAGCACAGCGCGGAGTTGTACCAGACGCGCCTGCCATATAGAAGCAGGGACCGCTGGCACTGCGGTTCTCCCAGTCTGCTCAGCAGGCGCTGCTGGCGACGATGTTGCAACCGATGGACCACGCTGCGGGGCGCTCACACGCGCCCGCTGTCCATTCTTTCCCTGCTGCTCCACAACCGGAACAGCAACAGCGTGAGGCTGCGCGGAATCTGTCTCGTTCAGGGGTTCAGGCGCTGGCGGCGACGTTTCCGATACGCCGCCGGATAGAGGGTCAAGCTCCTCCACTATACCTTCCTTAAAGAATCTTCCAAGAGTTCATCAGCGTACTTACCCATTGCTGATTACTTCCTATATGGGCGCTGCCACCACCAGCTCGCTTTGCAGAAACGTTACCGCGATTGTAGCATTGCTCCTTGCCCAAACGCAAGCAAACGCAAGCAACCCACCAACCGGGAATGCTATAATGCCATCCACTATGGTAGACGTTGGATAGGAGCAAGAAGATTCAGGTCCGTGTGCGAGCTATGACTCTTGGGGTAGGCGCTCCCCATCCGCTTGAGGCAGAAACGTTTGATCTCATCGGCCCCGTTCTGGCGATGGCGCAGGCCGAATTTGAACAAGCGGGATATGAAGTGCAGAGCGCGCGTATTGCGCTGCGGCCTATCTTTGTTGATCTGGCGGAGTGGTCACCCCACGCCCTGCTGGAATATTGCGGGTATCTTCAGCAGATGTGCCACGCGCATCAGATTCACTATTGCTCCATCGGCCACATTCCAGCCAATGCATCCGATGCCACCCTGCGGCGCATCAGCTTGTTGACCGATATACTCACCATGAACCCGGCACTCTCCGCCAGCGTGCAGATTGCCTCGACCGCCGTTGGCCTGCGCACCGATGCCGCGCTCCCGGCAGCGCGCGTTATCTGCGATCTGGCGCGACAGACTGAAGAAGGGCTGGGCAACCTGTTCTTTTCCGTCACCGCCAATTGTCCCCCACAGACGCCATTTTTCCCCGCTGCCTACCATGATAGCCCAAGTTGGGGCTTTTCCATCGGCCTGCAATCGGCCAGCCTGGTCAGCGACACACTGCGCGCCGTCGCGCAAGAATGCGGCTCTGGTCTGGCAGCCCTGCGCGACGGCACAGCCACGGCGCGGCTGATCGGCGCGCTCGAAGAGGTCGGGCGTCCGATTGCCGACCTATGCGAAGCCTGGCGCGAGCATGACATCGCCTATTACGGGCTGGACCTGTCTCCGGCCCCTCATGGAGAAGAAAGCATTGCCGATGCCATCGAGCAGATGGGGCTCGGCTATTTCGGTGAACCAGGCACCACCACCGTCGCGGGGGCCATCACCGCCGCGCTCAAAGGCACCAGCCTGGACACCTGCGGCTATTGCGGGCTGATGCTGCCGCCGATAGCAGATGCCGTTATCAGCGAGCGCCTGGCCGAAGGACGCCTCACGCTGGATTCCCTGCTGCTCTATTCCGCCATCTGCGGCAGCGGGCCGGACAGCATCCCCATTCCAGGCGACACCGCGCCAGAACGCATCGCCCATCTGCTGCTGGATGTCGGAACGCTGGCCGTGCGCCTGCGCAAGCCCCTTTCGGTCAAACTCTTGCCCATCGTGGGCAAACAGGCTGGGGCGATGACTACCTTCTCCTCGCCCTATCTGGTCAACGCGCCTGTTTTGCATCTTTGAAAGGAGAAAAGCTCTTTATGTCTATCCCTGTACGACCCGGCCACCCCTACTGCATGTACGATGAGATACTGGCGCAGCCAGAGGCTATCAGGCGTCTGCTGGCAACAGATGAGCAACAGCGCAACGAACTGGCAGCGCTGCTTGTGAACAAAAGGCGCTTCGTCATCACCGGCTGTGGCACAGCGCTGCATGCCGCCCTTGCAGGCGAACATCTGCTGCGCTGGCTCACCAGGAAGCGCCGCGACACCCGCGCCTTCCAGGCGTTTGAACTGACTGAGTATGGCCCGGCCCTGGACAGCGATACAGCCCTCTTCGTGCTCAGCCACTCAGGGACAGCCACCGCCAGCATTCGCGCCCTGGAAAAAGGCAAACGCGAGGGCGCATTGTGTCTCACCATCACCGCCTATCCCGAAAGTCCAGCCGCCACTGCTGCCGACGCCATCCTCCTCACGGGCTATCCCCAGCAGCAATCTGCTGTCTATACCGTCAGCTATACCTTGATGGTTGCGCTGCTGGCCGATCTGGCCTGGCGCATTGGACTCCAGGCCCCTGATGGCAGCGAGGCCGTCCGGGTGCTCGCTCAGGCTGCCACAGGCGACATTGCCTCTATGCCCGATCTCGTGCAGCGCGCGCTCGGCCTGGAGGAGCAGATGAAAGCGCTGGCCGAACGCTATCAAGATCGCCAGCGCTTCTTCTTCCTGGGCGGCGGCCCACACCTGATCACCGCGCAGGAAGCCGCCCTCAAAATGATGGAGGCCAACTACACCGCGTCCACGGGGATGCACATCGAGGAGTTTATTCACGGGCCGATCTCGTCGTTGGATGCGCGCGATGTCGCCGTCATCATCACGCCACCAGGAGCCACGCACAACCGCGCGCTGGACGTGCTGAAAGCCGCGCAGGTCATCGGCGCGGAAACCATCGCGCTCACTGAAGCAGACGACGAAGAGATCAAGGCCAGTGCCACACATACCGTATCCTTGCCCATCTGCCCGGAGCCACTGAGCATATTACCAGCGATTGTGCCCTTGCAGCTTTTCACCTATTATGTGGCCCTGGCACACGGCGTCAACCCTGATCTCATCCATCGCCACGACGAGCGCTACGCAGCGGCGCGGCGCGGCTATATTCGCTAATCGGGCCCTTCGCCGCTGACCAGCGCCATCACATGCAACTGGAGTGTGCCATCGGCCCCGACATCTGCCAACACCCGATCACCAGGCTGGAACTCACCTTTGAGTAAGCCTTCGGCCAGCGGGTCTTGCAGCATATTTTGCAGCGTCCGGCGCAGCGGGCGCGCGCCAAAGTCGGGGTCATAGCCGCGCTCGACCACCAGGTCTCTGGCCGTGTCCGTCAGATCGAGGCTAATGAACTGCTCCGAAAGGCGCGCCTGCGTCTGAAGCATCAGAATATCCAAGACCTGGCGCACCTGCGCCTTCGTGAGTGCGTGGAACATAATAATATCGTCGAGGCGGTTCATAAACTCTGGCCGGAAAAGTTTATGAATCTCTGGCATGATGCGGTCCTTCATGCGCTGGTACTCGGCCTGCTCCGACGCCTCATCCTGGCGTGCATGACTAAAGCCCATCTCGGCCCGCTTCATCAACAGCGACGCGCCCACATTGGAGGTCAGGACAATGATCGTGTTTTTGAAATCGACCACGCGCCCCTTGGCATCGCTGAGCCGCCCATCTTCCAGAATCTGAAGCAGCAGTTCAAACACCCTGGGGTGAGCCTTCTCGATCTCGTCAAAGAGCACCACACTGTACGGCTTACGCCGCACCGCTTCGGTCAACTGACCGGCCTGATCATAGCCCACATAGCCCGGAGGCGCGCCAACTAGACGCGCCGCGTTGTGCCCCTCCATAAACTCGGACATATCCAACTTCACCATTGCGTCATCGCTGCCGAAGAGCGCCCCGGCCAGCGCGCGCGCCAATTCGGTTTTGCCCACACCCGTTGGTCCCACAAAGACAAATGAACCAATCGGGCGACGCGGGTCGCGCAGCTCCGCCCGCGAGCGCCGCACCGCCCGCGCCACAGCCGTAACCGCCTCATCCTGGCCGATGATGCGGCGGTGCAATTCTTCCTCCAGATGCAGCAGACGCTCCGACTCTTCCAGGGTCACCTTGAGCGCCGGAATACCCGTCCACATCGAGACCACCTCGGCAATCTCGTGCTCGCCGATTTGCGGCAAATCCTCATCCCGTGTCCGCGACCAGCGGCTTTCAACCTCCATCAATTCCTGACGCAGTTGGTTTTCGTGGTCGCGCAGATCAGCCGCCAGGGAAAACTCGCGCTGCGCAATCGCCAGGTCTTTTTCGCCCTCCAGCCGGGCCAACTCCTCGCGCATGGCTCGCGCCCCGAGCGGAGCCACCGAGCGGCTCACCGAAAGCCGGGCCGAGGCTTCATCGATCAGATCAATCGCTTTGTCTGGTAAATGACGGTCCTGAATGTAGCGAATCGAAAGCTGTACCGCCGCGCGCAGGCTCTCATCGGTGATGCGCACGCGATGAAAGCTTTCGTAACGGCTGCGTAACCCCTTGAGAATGTCGAGCGTTTGCTCCGGCGTCGATTCGTGAATCATCACCGGCTGGAAGCGGCGCTCCAACGCCGGGTCTTTCTCAATCGTCTTGCGATAATCATCCAGCGTGGTCGAGCCAATGCACTGGAACTCGCCGCGCGCCAGCAGCGGCTTGAAGAGATTGGCGGCATCCACCGACCCTTCGGCAACGCCCGCGCCAACCAACGTATGCAGTTCATCGATAAAGATGATGCAGTTGGCCGCCGTCACAATCTCATGCACCACTTTCTTCAGGCGCTCTTCAAAATCGCCGCGATATTTGGTGCCGATGGTCAGCAAACCAACATCCAGCGAAACCACACGTTTATCTCTCAAAAGGTCGGGTACCTGGCCGCTGGCAATGCGCTGGGCCAGGCCCTCCGCAATCGCCGTTTTCCCAACGCCTGCCTCGCCGATCAAGACCGGGTTATTCTTGCTGCGCCGCGACAAAATCTGCATCGCGCGTTCGATCTCTGTCTCGCGCCCGATCACCGGATCAAGCTGCCCGGCCACGGCGGCAGCCGTCAAATCGTGGCTCACTTGATTGAGGGTTGGAGTCATATTGTACCTAGCCATATGCTCCGCCGCAAAAGCCGTCATCTGGCGACCCTGGTGGCGAAGCTGCTCCATTTGGGAACGCGCCGCGTTGAGCGCAATTCCAAAACTTTCTAAGACTCCCGCCGCAATCCCTCCACCTTCGCGCAGCAGACCAAGCAAAAGATGGTCGGCGCCAACTTCTGGCGCGTGGCTCTCCTGCGCCTCCTGCTCGGCCAGGTCCAGTACCGTCCGCGCTGGCCCACTTAGCGTCGGCTCGCTCAACAGCGGGCGTGTGCTGCGCCCAATCACAAACTCCAGCGCCTGGCGCACGCGAGCCGAACTCGCCCCTAGCTGGCTGATCACACTTTCGATCAACGGATCGTTGATCTCTAGCAATCCCAGCAACACATGTTCTGTACAAATGGTCTTATGGTTCAGCCGCAAAGCGTCTTCGCGCGCCTGCGCAAGCGCTCTGCGGGCTTCAGTGGAATAGTGATCAAATCGGCTCATCAGGAAACCTCCCCTTTCCTTCCGTCATCAACGCCAAATACATCCTTGAAGCAGCGGTGAGCATCTTCCCACGAGCATCCAAACCGCCTCCGTGCCCGCCTATGCCCACATCCCCTGTATTTGTTCAGAGCAAAGAACGTGCCAGAAGCTTAGCTATTTCGAGGAATAGAGCAGCAACACAGCAAACGAGCTGAACAAATCAACACCGCCGGGCGCTTTCCGCTTTTGCAGACCTCAACCGGAATATCTCCTTGAGGGTCTCTTCTGCCGTATCAAGGCGCGCTGATGGCCTCATGCCATCAGCGCGCCTTCCATGCCAGAGTCTACGAGGTGTCTTTATGCGCAAACAGCAGCGCTGGATTCGTCTGCAACTGATGTGTTGCTTTATCCATGCGTATACACAAACGCATCATCTACCGCCCACCGTGCGCGAGATTGGCGAGTGGGTCGGTTGCCAGGGCATCCGCAGCATCCAGCTAGCGCTGGCCGTCCTGGAACAGCAGCAGTATCTCAAGCGAGAACCCCACAGCCAGCGCAGCATTGTCCTCACCACCAAAGGCATCGCCCTGGCGCAGCGCTGGCAGTTGCTTGTGCCTGTTGCCGGAGCAGGCATGCAGACCCTGCAAGAACGAGAAGAGGCCGCCTCCGCATCCTGATGGACACGATAGGCAACCTCTTCGAGAGAAATGTAGCGCCCGGTCGGTGAGCGGTGGCCTAGGCGAACGGCTGTCCCCACCGCTCACGATGGGCGAAGTTGCCCACCGGTTTGCGCTTCTTCCAGCCCTTGCCGAGCACAGCCACGGGATGCCCAATCTGATTTCGCCGGAAATCGCTTGCCCGGCTGGAAAAGCCTTGACACCAGATCGTCATCCCCGCTATAATCCTGTCATCAACAACCCCATTGCCCCCACGGACAACGGGCAGGATGATGGCATGCTCAGCACGCAAAAACAGATTCGCTTTTACTTCTATTATTCGTTTAGTCCTCCAGCATGATGGTGGACCATTTGGGCTGAGCAAAAATCCACCCCATGCTGGGCAAAGCAGAGGTTTTCTCCTCTGCTTTTTTGTTTGCTTAAAAAAGGAGCTTTTTTCATGATCGTCGTCATGCAGCAGCACTGCACCGATGAGCAAATCGAACACGTGCTCGTCTTTCTGAAAGATCATGGGCTGAGCGGACACCTTTCACGCGGGGCCGAACTCACCGTGATTGGCGTGCTCGGCGCGGTTGGTCCATCCGGCACACGCAGTACCGCTGGCGGCATTAATCCCTCGGTTGGCGAAGCCCTTGAAGGGTTGCCCGGCGTTGATCGCATTTTGATCGTTTCCAAGCCCTATAAACTTGCCAGCCGGGAGTTTCATCCTGAGGATACCGTTATCGAGGTGCCTGCGGCCTGTGTAGCCGGAGGCGTGGTTCCCATCGGTGGCCCTGGTGTTGTTATGATGGCCGGACCCTGCACCGTCGAAACTGAGCAGCAGCTTATGACCACCGCCGAAGCGGTGCGCAAGCAGGGCACGGTCATCCTGCGCGGCGGCGCTTTCAAGCCCTCAACCTCGCCTTACAGCTTCCGTGGGCTGGGCGAGCCTGGTTTGAAGCTGCTGGCAAAAGCCCGCGAGGAATTTGGCATGGCCGTCATCACCGAGGTCATGACTCCTACCGATGTCGATCTGGTCTGCCATTATGCTGACATCCTGCAAATTGGCACGCGCAATATGCTCAACTACATGCTGCTGGATGAAGTCGGCAAAGTCAACAAGCCGGTGATGCTGAAACGGGGCATGTCGGCAACGTATGAAGAATGGCTGCTGGCCGCTGAATATATCCTCTCGCAAGGCAACCCCAATGTCATGCTCTGCGAACGCGGCATCCGCACGTTCGAGAAGACCACCCGCAATACCATGGACATCAGCGCGATTCCGCTCATCAAGCGCCTGTCTCATCTGCCGGTCATCTCCGACCCCAGCCAGGGCACCGGGCGACGCGATCTGGTCACGCCGCTTTCGCTGGCTTCCATCGCCGCTGGCGCTGATGGGCTGCTGATCGAAGTGCACCCCAATCCCGACGAAGCCCTCAAAGACGGCGCGCAATCTCAGACCATCGACCAATTCAGCCAACTCATGCCAACGGCGCATGCCGTTGCCGCCGCCATTGGCCGCAATTTCGTTACAGAATAATCCGCAAGGGGGTAAGGATGTTCCTGTCCCTACCCCCTTCATCGCTCACAAGGGTGCGGCTAGCGTGGCTCCCAGGTGAAGAACTCCAGCAAATGGCCGTCGGGGTCTTCCACAAAAATCTGTGTCACCCCATCTCCGCGAGGCATAGGGCCTCCGATGACCTCGACACCATGAGCAGCGAGGTGCGCCAGACATTCTTCCAGATCAGCTACCTCGAACGCCAGATGATGGCCCCGGCCCGTGCGCGCTGCCTCGCGTGGCACCCCAAAGCCTGAAGGTGCCGACGTATCTTGGGCGTCGATCAAATGGATTTGAAACCCCGACCCCTGGAGCCAGAGACCCGCGAAGTTGAAGGTGCTTGGGCGCGGCACTTCCTCCAATCCCAGCACCTCACTATAGAACGTTCTTGACTGCTCAAGGTTCCTGACAATCAACGTACTGTGATCTAACGTGAGCAACTTCATCTTTTCCTCGTCTCTCGTTCGCAAACTAAATGTGCGTAGAACTACCGCTTACCGATTCTACTCGGCTCGCCGGCATCTGGGCAAGCGCATTCCTCCCGTCAAAAAGCTCGTATCTCTCAAAATACAGCGTTGGGACGCGCCTCTCTGAAGAGGTTTGACAACCTCTTCTTCTACCCCTATACTCGTTCCGAAACCGATACCGTGATCGATCACGGTATCGGTTTCGGAACGAGTCCCCAAAACCATACAAGCTCAGCCCTCCCATTTTTATCTTGGGTAACAGGGATGCATCGGAGGTTTTTTAAACGCATGCTCACGACTCTCAAGGCGCGCCACATCGCCTCTTCGTTCCTTTATGCGCTGGCGCTTCTGCTTGCGCTGGCGACCAGCCAGGGCGGCAACGTCTCGGCCAGCAACGCTGTCCAGGTCACGGTCAAGGCCAATGCCCCGCTGGGAACAATTCCTGAAACCGCCTTTGGCATGAATACCGCTGTATGGGACAGTCAACTCCTCGACCCTCACCTTCCTTCCCTGCTCAAGCAGGCTGGAACCACCATGCTGCGCTTTCCTGGCGGTTCCACCGCCGACGCCTATCATTGGCGCACCAACTCGCTCACCGCTGGGCAGGGAGGGTACGTCAATCCAAGCAACACGTTTGACGCCTTCCTGGGCGTTGCGCGACAAACCGACGCGCAAGCCATGCTGACAGTCAATTATGGATCAAACGCGGCTGGCACAGCCGGGGGAGACCCGCAGGAAGCGGCGGACTGGGTGAAATATGCCAACATCACCAAACACTACGGTGTGCGCTATTGGGAGATTGGCAACGAAATCTATGGCAATGGCACCTATGGCTCGCGCTGGGAAGTCGATCTGCATAAACAGACCGGCCCGGTGGCTTATGCCCAGAACGCCCTCGCCTTTATCCATGCCATGAAGGATGCTGACCCCTCGATTCAGGTCGGAGTCGTGCTGACCGCGCCAGGCAGGTGGCCTGACGGCCTTAAACCGGATTGGAACCGCAATGTTCTTTCCATTGCATGTCAGGCGATCAACTTCGTCGACGTGCATTGGTATCCCCAGGACCCCAAGCAAGAATCAGACGCGGGCCTGCTCAACAGCACCAGCCAGATTGCCTCTATGGTCTCTACGCTGCGGGCGCGCATCAAGCAATATTGCGGCAGCCACGCCAGCCAGGTGGGTATCATGGTGACCGAAACAAACTCGGTCTCATTCAACCCTGGGAAACAAACCACCAGTCCAGTCAATGCCTTGTTCCTTGCCGATAACTATATGAATTGGCTGGAAAACGGCGTTGCCAATGTCGATTGGTGGGATATCCATAACAGCATCACCACCGGCCAGAACAATAGCCCTGCCTTGTATGGGGATACCCAGTATGGGGATTACGGTGTACTCTCCAGCGGCCAATCAAGCAGCGGCATCAGCGAACCCTCTTTGGACACGCCTTTCCCATCCTATTATGGAATGCAAATGTTAACCAGGCTGGGGCACAGCGGAGATCAGATGCTTTCGGCCTCATCCAGCCAACCGCTGCTGAGCGTCCACGCGGTGAAACAACAAGATGGTCGGCTGGCGATACTCTTGATCAACAAAGACCCCAGCACGAACTATAACGTCTCCTTCGCTCTGCCAGGGTATCACTCCGCCTCAACCGCAACCATCTACTCGTATGGCAAGAGCGGTAACGCCATTCAGCAAACACCAGACCCGGCATTTGGAAGCACGCTTTCAGAGGATATTCCTCCGTATTCCCTGGTCACCATTGTTCTCACCCCCTGAGCCATGCCAAAGAGGACATCGAGGACTTAGGCAAGAAAGCAAAACAAAAAACCCTGATCTGTGCTATCTCCTATCTCTTAGAACAGGTAGAGAAGATGGGACAGATCAGGCGCAGGCCAACGTATTGAGCCTCTGCTCTACAATTGCGAAGGTTTGTTCTGGCGGCGCTTCTGCCAGAAAGATTGGACAGGCGCTCCGCGCAGCACCTGAATAGCGCTGATGACGCAGCTTACCTGGCCGAACACCCATGCCAGAAACGTTGCCACGGCAAACACCACAAACACAATAAAATAGACCAGTTCGAGACCCCCACCCGTAGGCGGCACAGAGATCGTGCCCCCCAGAAATAAAACAAACACAAGGACAGCCACCGACCCCAATACGCCGATCGCCAGCAGCGTCAGCAGGTGCGTGACCAGGGCATGCCTGGCGTGTCGCCCAACAAAGGGCAGCCACTTGCGCGTAATCAGCCAGATAATCAGTGGGGCCAGAAACGGCGCGACAAAGCTGCTCAAATGAGCGCCCGCCGCCAGCAGTATCTCTGGCAGCGTGGGCTTGGGAATAGGGGTAGCATCTGTTGGCGAAGTCATCGAGAACGCACCCTCCAAAAAAGAAGCTCGTGCGCTCAGTATAGCGCAGTTGTCTATGCGCACAAGACGCGAAACGGCCACGCCGCGACTAAAGCTGGAAGTGGGCAGATTTCCTGGGGAGAGAAAGATTCCCGGCCCTGGTACAATAGTTCACACCGGCAAAACGCGGATTGGCAATCAACGCATGGAAAAGGATGGTAGATAGTGCAACAACTCCCCACAACCGAAGGATACATCCCCTTTCATGGGTATCGCACCTGGTACCGCATCGTTGGCAGCGGCGAAGAGCCAGGTAAGCTTCCTTTACTAGTGCTGCATGGCGGCCCCGGAGCCACGCACGACTATCTGGAACCCCTGGAAGCCATGGCAAACACCGGGCGGCGTGTCATCTTCTACGATCAACTCGGGGCAGGCAACTCTGACCACCCGCACAACCCTCCCATGTGGACCGTTCCCCTCTATGTTGAAGAAGTTGGCGCGGTCAGAAAGGCGCTGGGGCTTGATCGCCTGCACATCCTCGGTCAATCCTGGGGCGGGATGCTGGGCATGGAATACGCCTTGACACAGCCCGGCGGCCTGGTCAGTCTCATCGTCGCTGATTCGCCCGGCAGCATGACCCAATGGGTCAGCGAAGCCGACCGCCTGCGGGCCGAGTTGCCGCCAGAAGTCCAGCACACCTTATTGCAGCATGAACAACAAGGCACAACCGATTCCCAAGAATATCAGGACGCCATGCTGGTCTTCTATCGTCGCCATGTCTGTCGGCTCGACCCCTGGCCGGATTCTGTTATGCGGACATTCGAGCAACTTAACAAATACCCAGAAGTCTATGCAACCATGAACGGCCCCAGCGAGTTCCACGTCATTGGCACCCTGAAAGACTGGGATATTACCAACCACCTGCATGAGATCGGCGTTCCAACGCTGCTCCTTTCAGGCCGATACGACGAAGCCACGCCCCTCATCGTCGAAACGCTTCATCAGCGCATCCCTGGCTCAGAATGGGTGCTCTTTGAGCACAGTTCCCACATGCCCCACACAGAAGAGACCGAGCGCTATTTGCAGGTATTGGAGGCATTTTTACAGCGTGTCGAAGCAACCGGCACGTAGCGCCTCGCCTCAGGTCCACACCGGCCCATTCCGTTTGTTTCGCCCATACGTGCCAGCGGGCCGAAAAAGAGGCTCTTGTCTGATGCCTCTTTTTCGGCGCGTTCTCATCATCAAACTGATAGCTGGGCGATCTGAGGGCTAGATCGTCCCCAGATTCACCTGCCCGGCAGTCGAGCCATCAGGGTTCAGGAACACCAGCACGTAAGGGGCGGGAGCCGTCGGAATCAGAAAGGTATCATAGCCAACATCTTTACTTTCGCCACCAGCGACCACGGCATCGATCAGCGAGCCGTAGAGGTCTGTTGGCTGGCTGCGGTCTCCATTAGGGAAGACGAGGAGATACTGCGGCGGCGTGCCATCCCCGACATTGATCGACAAGGCGGTACTATTCGTCACGTGCAGATACATCAAGAGGAAACGCATACCTTTTGGCGCTTGGTAGCCAGGTGACCAGAGTCCGACGACGACCTGCGTAACGGTCCCCTTGATCTTCCCATTATCATAGGTCACAGTCTGGCCGATCTGATGAGTTACCTGCTGCCATTGATTGGGGTCATAGTTTCCCGTCAGCGGAACCGTCACCAGCGCATCTGTCGCACTGCCAATCTGTATCTGGAAATCGCCTACCTTGCTGGTGCTGGGCACATCGAAAAACCAGGAGCCAGTTACCACGCCGATTGCAGCCCAGGAGACATCGAAGCTCGCCGGGCTGGCACTTTCCAGTTCGTAGGTGCTGCCGTCTGGGGTGAGCGCTGTGATCGTAGGGTAAATGGTCTGGCTGGTCTGGTTGCTCACCTTGACCTGCACCTCCAACGCGTACTTCGTGGGGTCTGATTCCTGGTGCTCCGGCAGCGACGCCGCCTCTTCGGCGCTCAAAATCGTGACCATTGCCCCAGCATAGATCGCCTGGCGATTGATCGCATTCAGCGTCTGCGTTCCCGACGATGTGCCGCCAGGGTTTGAGCTGCTTCCCGGTGTGCTTCCTGCTCCCGAAGGCCCGGTGTTCTGATGAGATGGAGACCCGTTCTTGGAGGCCAACGCTCTCACCAGCAGATAGCCCCCACCACCCAGCACCGCAACCACCAGAACCAGCGCCACCAGGCAGCCGAGTGCAATTTTCATACCGCTGCGCTTCTTCGGCGGCTGCGCCCAGGGCGCGACTCCGCCGCCAGGATTCACCACTGGCGGTGGTCCCGGCGCGTAGGCTGGCGGGGGCGGCATCATCTGACCTTGTGGGCCAGATGCGTAGGGATATGACGGTGATGGAAGCGACGAAGCGGGATACTGCGAAGCATAGGCATCATGCCCGGCTGCGTTGCCCGGCGTTGGCGCTGGGGGAGGCTGAAACTGGGTTGGCGCATATTCACCCCCCGACGGCGGCATCCCAGCCCGCACGGTCTCTGCGCTTTGGGCAAAGGGCGACTGGCTTCCGGAATCCTGCGCATGGGCTGGCTTCTGAGGAGCGCCACAGCTCCCGCAAAAGACCGCTCCAGCGGGTAGGGGTTGATTACAATTGGAACAAATCGTTGATTGCATCATCGAAGGATACCTCCTCTACTGCTAGCGCTTTTGCCCTTTCAGTATCCTCCTGGACGCTCCCTGCCCACCAGGAAAAACTCACAGAATACCCACAGAATCGTCGCAATTTTGGTACAATCTGAGAGCAGAGAGCAGCACAAGCTATCGTTTCTTCTTTTTAAGAATGCCGCATGTATCTGCTGTGTGGATAAGTAAGGAGCGTGCATGCCAGAGGTATCCACATCCGCTTTTGGCGCAGTGCTCAAACAACACCGCCGCGCCGCCAATCTGACCCAGGAAGCCCTGGCGGAACGCGCTGGGATCAGCGCCCGCTCGGTCAGCGATCTTGAGCGGGGCCTCAGTCGTGCCCCTCATCCTGATACGGTTGCATTTCTGGCGCAGGCGTTGAGCCTGAGCGGGCCAGAGCGGGCGGTCTTTCTGGCTGCGGCGCGCCCTCAACCATCTGCCGCTGCCGCTCCGCTCGAAATACCCCCCTTACCTCGCGTGCTTTCTCCCTTGATTGCGCGCGAGCGGGAAGAAGCAGGTCTATTTCATCTGCTTCAACGCAATTCTATTCGCCTGCTTACATTAACCGGCCCGGCTGGCGTCGGGAAAACCCGGCTGGCGCTTCAAGTGGCCCAAACGGCAGAAGATTCCTTTGCTGATGGAGTTGTTTTTGTCTCGCTGGCCGCCATTCGTGAGCCGCGGCTGGTCGCCTTGACCATCGCGCAAACGCTGGGATTGCAGGAAAGCGGCCAGCGTTCAGCCTTACCAATGCTCATTGCCGCCCTGCGTGATCGACACCTGCTGCTGGTGCTGGATAATTGTGAGCAGGTTCCTGGCGCGGCAGACCAAGTGCTGGAATTGCTGAGCCGCTGCCCTGAACTGAAGGTGCTGGCAACCAGCCGAACGCGCTGGCGCGTGCGTGGGGAACAGCTATTTCCCCTTGTGCCCTTGCCTGTGCCAGACCTGGCAGCCTCATATGCTCCAGAGGAATTGGAACACTTTGGGGCAGTAGCCTTGTTCCTGCAACGAGTGCGCGCCCTTCAGCCTGATTTTCAACTCATCCCTGCGCTGGCTCCCACCGTTGCAGAACTCTGTGTGCGCCTGGATGGCCTGCCCCTGGCGATTGAATTAGCCGCCGCGCGCTTTCCACTCCTGCCCCCCGAAGCGTTTCTTGAACGCCTGGGCACCAGCGCAGGCCCCACCGCACTCCAGATGATAACCGGGCACATGAGCGATCTGCCCGAACGCCATCAATCCCTGCGGGCTGCCATCGACTGGAGCTACACCTTGCTCAACGCAGCAGAGCAGCAGTTGTTTCGCCGATTATCGATCTTTGCGGGCGGCGTCAGTCTGGAGGCTGCCCTGGCAGTCTGCGTGGAGGCAGACGAGGGAGAAACTCACCTGCTGGAGCGCCTGGAGTCGCTGATTGCCCAGAGCTTGATACGACGGGTCCTTCAGGAAGAGGTACGTTTTGGCCTGCTGGAGACCGTTCGCGAGTTTGGCCTGGACCAGTTGGCTGCGGCTGGGGAGGAACTAGCGCTGCGCGCACGCTACGTGAGCTATATGCTCGCGCTGGCCGAACAGCAGACCCAGAGCCTCATGGGGCCTGGGCAAGCCAGCGCGTTCGAGCGCTTGCATCAAGAAACAGATAATTTCCGCGCCGCGCTGCGCTGGCTCCAGGACCACGGCCAACTCGAACAGGCGCTGCAACTGGCGGGCGTGTTATGGCGATTCTGGCTCCGGCAGGGCGCACTGACTGAAGGACGCGATTGGCTGGAACGGTTGTTGACACGAGCGGAACAAGAAGGCGGCGTTCAGGCGTTGACGCAGGCGAAAGCATGCTACGGAGCCGGAGTGCTGGCGGCAGAACAGAGCGACTACGCGCAGGCTCTGGTACGCGCAGAGCAATGTGCCCAATTGGCCGAGCAACTTGGCGAGCAGCAGCTTCAGGCTCGCGCGCGCAACCTTCGTGGCAATGTCGCCAAATATCAGGGAGATTTCAGGCAAGCCGCCCGGCAGTATGAAGCAGGTCTGGCGCTCTTTCGCGCGCTGCAAGAGCATGCCAGCGTGGCTATCATGCTCAACAACCTTGCCACCCTGGCGCAGGAACGCGGTGACTACGCGCAGGCGCGCCAGCTTCAGGAAGAGAGCCTGGCGATCAAGCAGGGCCAGGGCGATCAACGAGGCAAGGCCGTCGCGTTATTGAATCTTGGCGATATAGCGCGCGACGAAGGCCAGCTTGCCGAAGCACGCAGCCGCGCCGAAGAGAGCCTGGCGTTGTTCGAGCAAGTAGGAGATCAAAAAGGCATTGCCCTGGCCTTCAACAATCTGGGAGAAGCCGCCCTCTTCCAGGGCGACTATGAGCGTGCGGGCGAGTACATCCAGAACAGCCTGCAACGCTCCGAGCGCATGGCAGATCAGTGGACCATGGCCGTTGCTCTCCACAATACAGGGCGGCTGGCATGGGTGCGCGGTGACATCGAAGAGGCTGAACGCCTGTATCACCAGAGCTGGCACATGTATCGACGCGAGCGCAGCCATCTTGGGATGGTCGAATGCCTGGAAGGGCTGCTGGTCCTCTACGCAACCACTGACCCGGTGCGAGGCGCACGCCTTTATGGGCTAACCTCCGCCTGGAGAATACGCGCTGAAACACCACTGCCTTCCATCGACGCCCCTCCAGTCGAGCGGGCCGCTGCCACGATGCGAAATACCCTCGGTGAACAACGCTTTGCTCAGACCCACGCTGAAGGCCAAACTGCCACGCTAGAAGAAACGCTTCCCTCCTGATGCCTCTTTGGCATCTCATGTGCAACCCAGAAGCTTGTGAGTTTGTTCCCCACTCTTGAAGTTTTGTGTGCCTGGAGCAGTGTTGAAAGTCCAGGGTGCACTTCCTGGGCCATTCTCCTGTAAGGAGGTAGAAATCGATGTCGAGCAGCCAGCTTGCTTATGAGAACCCCGAAACCACCTATGCGCAATTGAATCAACAGCAACAAGCCACGCTGGCACAAGAATTTATTCGAGGGTTCCAAAAGGTCGAGAATCCGCATGAGGATGAATTTGCCTCGATTGACCCCAAGAAAGTGACACCACAGCAATTGGCAGCCATGCACCAGCACGCGCGTGAGGCGCACCCAGACGTGCTGGGACGTGTCATGCGACACCCCATTGTGGCCGCGCTTCTTGGCGGCTTTGGCGCGTATGAGATCGATAAGCATGTCATCAATCGTGCTGTGCATTAAACGAAGAGCGCCAGGCAGCGCGCGCTGCCTGGCGCTGGTAACCAGCAGGCTAGCTGAGCAAGGCCTGCATGACATGGCGCATGAGTTCCTGAATACCTGGCACGGCGTGGCTCTGCGCCAGGCATGGGTCACTGTGCAAGGTCGGCAGGACCTGGGGGAAATCCCACAGCCGCAAATCATCCAGCGCATAGCTCCAGTAAATCGAGCCGCTGGCGAAGACAAACGCGCCAGAGCGGGCACGATAATAGGCCGTATCAGCGGTGTAAACCCCTCCCAAACGGCCCATAACTGGTGATGCTCCCAACACCGTGAGTCCTTTGGGAGTAGCGCCATTGTTCAAGACCTCATCCCACTCGTAGCCCACCAGATTGCAGCCATAACTTGCTCCCGCACGTAAGCCCGTACCAGCGAGCAAGGGATTCTTGGCGGCTGCTGGATTCACGCGCCAGGGCGCGGCGTTGGGGAAAAGGGTGCGCTGATTCGCGTAGGCAATGCCAATGAGCGCGTTCTCTGGCCGATGCAGCAGCCGGGAGCGCCAATTGACCGTAACAAGCGCATTGTCCTTGCCGTACATGGGGTCCAGATTGGCGTAGCGATAGCAGACAATGGTACGCTCCGGGACGCCTGCGCGATCTGGCTCATAGCGAATCTGCCAGAACCCATCATTCGCTCCCAGGAAAGCCAGACTGACGCCAGCATCGCGCGCCCGCTCTATGCCGTTGTACATAGAGCGCGACCAATATTCGTCATGACCAACGTCGATGAGCGCGCGATGAGAGAGCACCTGGCCCGGTTGCTCATCGACATCGGTGCTGCTGACATAGGAGACATCGTAGCCGTTGCGCTCTAGCCAACGAATGGCATCAATCTCATAGGGCAAGCCGTTACCGGTGGAGAACAACGAGTTATCGTAGGGCCGATAAAAGGAATCTTTCAGGGCACGGGTATTGGCGGTCCCATCCAGGCCATGATAGAGACTATAGCCGCCCCAGTCGTTGTAGGCTTCGGAGGTATTGTCGGCGAGCATGACAAGATACGGTACTGGTGGCTGAGCCGCGTACCACAAATGGGACGACCGCCTGCTTCCCGGCGGAGTTCGTAAACTTCGCTTCATAGCGGCCCGTCACCCAATCGGCTGGAATCGTCACGCGAAAGGACGGCTGCCAGTTAGCCTGGACGAGATGCGTCACCGGGTCAATAGTGCAGGTGGTGCAGCCAATGAGACGCTGGTGAGGTCGATCATAGACACCCTGGGCCTGCCCGGTTTCTGACGCGCTCCAGAGGAGCCGTCCTCCCGCACCGCCATACCAGCCCAGGCGAAAGATTTGCACCGTATAGGGTGCTCCTCTCTGAGCGGTGCTGGCATAGAAGGTTAGCGTCTGTCCGGCGCTGACGGAGGTAGCGCTGGCGTAGGCTTGTATCTGCGTGGAATAGCCGGGCGTCGTCACCATCCAGGCCGTGGTGCCCGGCCACGCATTCTCCAACATAATGATATTCGACTCAGGAGGTGCAGGAGCAGAAGGCGGGCCAGATGAGAACGAAGGCTGCGGTGACTGAAACAGCACCGGTGTATTACAACTGGTGAGCAGAACAAGAGCACAGAGCACTAGAAGATATTTCATGGCTGGTGGCTCCCTCATTTACCACCTGGTAGCATACGATGAACAGGGCGAGGCCGTGTTGAGGCATAGGACTGCAACGTCCTGCCTCGCATCCACACTCGCCGGATTGGAAAAAGCTTCAAAGGAAAAAGGGGTATTTCTACCCCTCGCCCTGCCAGAGGCAGGCGAAAATCAGCAGGCTGGGGCTGCAGGCACCAGTTGTCAGCGCACACAAAACACATCGGATTGGGTGCTCCCCCTTTTGCGAGTGCTGCCGCCCCTACCAAAGTAGCAGCAAAAATCCTCCCTTGGCGCGATGTGCCAGGCCAGGCCAGGACCCTATACTTGCCCTAGCAAGAGCAAGACAAGCTCCTTGCAGCATGTATTCAGTCTTCGATTTCTAGGAGGTTTTGCGATGTCTCGTTTCTTTCCTCGCCACCGGAAAGCTGGCTTCGGCCCCGCTTTCCAGATGCTCCTGCTCGTCGCGCTCTTGATGCTGGCTGCGCTGCCGACAGCGATCGTGGGAACGCCAGCAGCCCGCGCGCAGGCGCTGGATGCCAGCGCCAGCAAGGCGGTCACGCTTGATAGCCCGGCGGTGGTCCGGATCATTGGCGCGCTGCAAGGGGGGCTGATTTGCCACGCCTGCGACTCCAGCGGCGCCGACATCGTATCCCCCCAAAGCGGGGCGTTTCAATGGGCGACCACTGGCTCGGGGGCGTTTATCAGCCCGGATGGCTATATCCTGACCGCCGACCACGTGGCCGATCAAACGGCCAACAACCCGCTGAATACGGATTTTGTCGTGCAATCCGCCAGCCAGGACATCGGCCAGCGCTATAACCTGGACCCGAACGCTGTCCTGAACTTCTTGCAAAATCACTCCAGCCAGGTCCAGATCATTGTGCAGTCGATCAGCCAGACCGTGTTTCTCTCCACCGGCTACACCGGCCAACTGGAGGCCACCGGAGCGGCGATCAGTTACCCGGTGACGCGCATTGTCACCAGCTCACCCGTCGACCAGCAAGACACAGCCATCATCCAGGTGGGCGCGCAAGACATGCCTAACCTGACGATGGCCCAGGCCAGCGACGTGAGCACTGGCGAAACGATCACGGCCATTGCCTTCCCGGGCGATGCCGACCAGGTGACCCAGAACGGCGGCGCCGGGACCGGCGATTGGCTGCCCCTGTACAATCCGTCCCAGAGCGACGCGGGCACGATCAGCAGCCTGCTGACCCCCACGGTGGAGACTGGCCAGATCACCGCGCAAAAGACGGCCACCGGCACGCTCTACTACGAAACCAGCGCCATCTCCAATCACGGGTCCAGCGGCGGGTCCGTCGTCGATGACCAGGGGCGCGTGATTGGCTTCGTCGACCAGGGGTCGGAAACCGGGCGCGTCAGCGTGCTGGTTTCTAGCAGCGTGGCAGAGAGCTACATTCGGCAGGCGGGCGTCAACAACAGCGGCCAGGGCGCCTTTGAGACACTCTGGACGAAAGCCGTCAACGAGTACTATGCCAGCAGCCCCTGCCACTTCACCAACGCGGCCAGCGACCTGAACAAGCTGCACACGAACTACCCGGCCTTTGGTGGCATCCAGCCCTTGCTCCGGAACGCTCAGGCTCAGGCCACGCCCAGCGACTGCCCGGCGTCTAGCATCTCTCTGCTGCTCGTTGGGGGCATTGGAGGAGGGCTGGCCCTGGTTATCATCGTGACGCTGGTAGCCGTCTTGCTGCTGCGCCGCAGGTCAGCCCAGCCCGCTCTGGCGCCCGCAGGCACAGGCTACAACTCCGGCGCGGGGACGATGCCGGGGATGCTGCCACAGACAGGCTTCTCAGCGCCGGTTATCGGGCAGCCTTCCAGCCCTCCGGGGTATCAGCCAGTCGCAGCGGCACCCTGGTACAACGGGAACCCGGATGGGACGGTGCAGCCGGGCATGCCCGCCCAGGCCAGCGCGCTGCAAGCGGGGCAAGCCTATCCATCGGGGCCGCATGCCTACCAGCAGCCGGGGATCGGGCATCCATCGGGTCCATCGGCTTACCAGCAGGCGCAGGCATCTGCCGTCGCGGTGTGCGCCAATGGGCATGCCGTTCAAGAGCCGAGCGCGCAGTTCTGCCCAACCTGTGGCGCGCCGGTCCAGCACGCGGCTTTTCACCAGTAAGTGTTCGCCCCGGCGCGCAACGCCGGGGCATCTTCCCTCAAGGGGTTCGGCCTGAGACGAGTATGGGTCAGCAACCATTTCTTCACCGATCTAGAGCGGCTCTGGCCGAGCCTGCTGCGGAAAGGAGCAGCAGCCATGAAAGAGCAGATGTCCCACGAGGAGCCCGGCGCCTGGAAGTTGGGCGTCTTCTATGTCAATCCGCAGAATCCGGCGCTCTGGGTACCCAAGCGTTTCAGCCCTGGCTGGACGATCAATCTGGGTCATCCCAAGGGGCGGCTGGCGCTGGCAGGGATAGGCGTCCTGCTGGGCATCATCATCCTGACGCCTCTGCTGGTCATGTTCATCCTCCTCTCTCACTAGCGAAGCCGGGGGAAGCAAAGAAGGAGCAAAGCCGATGATGTCTCGTTTTGAACCGGTCCTGTCTGCCCTGAGTTTCTTTCGGTGGGTTCTGGTTGGCACCCTGGTTTTGAGCGCCGTTGTGCCGGTAGCGCTGGCGAGGTGGTGTATGAGTCAGATGCGGAGGCGGCCCGGATGAGCACACAGGTCCACCCCAGACCCTCGGAAACGCAGGTCCCGCGGGCGTCTATGGGTTCGGGAACATGCCAGCCATCGGTTGAGCCGGTTTCCATCGCTCCCAACGACCCGCTTGTTGCCTACATTCTGAGCGCTCCCGGGGCAGTCGAGATCAACAGCCTACGCCTGGATTCACCCGCGCTGCGGACCCTTCAGGCACAAGGGGTGAGACTGGCAATTCCGCTGGTGAGCCAGGGCGAGATCGTCGGCTTTCTCAACCTGGGACCCCGCCTGAGCGAGCAGGATTACTCCACCGATGATCGTGGGCTGTTGCACTCCCTGGCAACGCAGATTGCCCCAGCCGTGCGGGTGGCGCAACTGGTGCGCAAACAGCAAGCGACGTTTCGCGCGCACGAGCGCATCGAGCAAGAGCTACGTGTGGCGCGGGACATCCAACACACCTTGCTGCCGAAGCATCCGCCGACGCTCCCTGGCTGGCAGGTGGAAACCTACTATCAGCCAGCCAGAGCAGTAGGCGGCGATTTTTACGATTTCCTCCTCTTTGAGGATGGACGGCTGGGGCTGGTCATCGGCGACGTCACCGATAAAGGGGTCCCGGCGGCATTGGTGATGGCAACCACGCGCAGCATCTTGCGTTCTTCAGCCCAGGCGCGAGTTCCGCCGGGTCAGGCGTTGGCGCGGGCGAACAATCTCCTCTGCCCGGATATGCCATCGAAGATGTTCGTGACCTGCTTCTATGCCATCCTTGATCCAGCAACGGGGCATCTGTGTTATGCCAACGCCGGGCACGATCTGCCCTATCGGCACCAGTCGGGGTACGCGGCTGAACTGCACGCCACCGGCATGCCATTAGGTCTCTTGCCCGGCATGACCTATGAAGAGCAAGAGACGACCCTGGAGCCAGGCGAGCGCGTATTGTTCCACAGCGATGGATTGGTGGAGGCCCACAACCCGAAGCGCGAGATGTTTGGCTTCCCCCGGTTGATGCTGTGCCTGCGCGAGCAAAACGATGCGGCCAGTCCAATCGAGTGCCTGCTGGAACAGCTCGCCAGCTTCACCGGGCCGGACTGGGAGCAAGAGGATGATATCACCCTGGTGACCTTGCATCGGATGCGCCACGATCAGCACACAGGAGTTCGATACCCATCAGGCATTATTGCAAACACTTGAGCAGCAAGGAGAACGCGCATGTATGGAGCGAACACGCAGGTTGGTGTTCGTCAGGCCAGCGACGTGGCGAGCATCATCGACCTGGAGGGCGAGGTGACAGGTTCTGCCGAACAGGCACTAATGAGCGCCTATGCAGAGGCCAGCCGTCCAACGACCCGCGTTGTGCTTTTGAATTTTAGCAAGCTGGTGTATATGAACAGCAGCGGCATTGGCCTGCTCGTCACGCTGCTCATCCGCATCCGCCGCCAGAGGCAGCAGCTCTGGGCCTGCGGGCTAAGCGAGCATTATCGGCATATCTTTGAACTGACCCGGCTGAACGATGCCATCCGGTTGTTTGATGGCGAGGCCGAAGCGCTGGAAGCAGCCCATATGCTCTGAGGTGCTTCAGGGTTTCAAACGCGAAAGGAGATGACCCATGTGGTCTTCATCGGTTTCCTCTGAAGAGGAAAACAGCACTCCTGACGAGGGCGCACCCCGCGATGCCGACTTCTGGGCGCGCAAGGTCTCGTCATTGAAGCTGGGGCCAGTTCCCAGCGGCGCTCTGAATCTGAACGTGCAGGGCAAACATCTGGTCGGTCCCTTGCAGGGTTTTGGTCCGCTCTGGCAGAAAACCTACCGCGTGCGCCTCAGCGGCGCGAAGGTGCTGCCCAGCGGCGTTATCACCGTCTGGAAGGAACACTTTCCGGAGTTCTGGCCCAGAGGCAACCACTTCTATGGGCCGCGCGCTGGCCTTGGCCCCGGCGCGGTGGGCCTGATCAACGCCGCGCCGGGCGGGGTGCTGCCGATCTCGACGGGGGTCTTCGTCCTCTACGCTGACGAAGAGTCCTTTACGTTTATGATGCCGGAGGGCCATGTTTTTGCCAGTTGGATTACCTTCAGCGCCGCTGAAGAGGATGATGGGACGGTGGCCCAGGTTCAGGCGCTGCTGCGCACCAACGACCCGATCTATGAGCTCATGTTTCGCCTGGGGTTTTCCCGGTATGAAGATCATCTGTGGCATCACACGCTGAAGTCGCTGGCGGCCTATTTTGGCGTCAAGGCAGCGCAAGTAGAAATCCGGGCCGTCTGTGTAGATCGCAAGATGCAGTGGGCAGCAGCGAAAAATGTCTGGTTCAATGCTGGGGCGCGCACGATGCTCTATCTGATGGCAACGCCGGTGCGCGTGCCACTGCGCTGGTGGCGCAAGCGTCAGCGGCGCGCAGGGAAGCCCGCCCAGGTGAGTGATTGAAGCGCTTTGTTGGCGCGCCTGTTCCGCTCAGTCTGCAGCAGACTGAGCGGGCAGGTGCGCGCGGACCGTTGTGCCCTGGCCCGGGGCGCTTTCAATCTGCAAACTTCCACCCAGGCTGGCGACGCGCTCGCGCATCGAATGCAGCCCAAGGTGGCCGGGAAAGGAGGCCGTCGTATCGAAGCCCGCGCCATCATCGTGGACCACCAGCGTGACGCCCTCAGCCGTCTGTGCCAGGCGCAACGTCACCTCGCGCGCGCGGGCGTGCTTGACCGTGTTGTGCAGTGCCTCTTGCGCGATGCGATAGAGTTCCTGCTTGGCGTGAAGGGCCAGATCGGGTTCATTGCACAACTCCGTCGAAACGACGATCTGGTGTCTGGCACGCCGCGCCGCCGCCTGTTTGGTCAGCGCTGCCACCAGCCCTTCTTGCTCCAGCGACTCCGGGCGCAGTTCGAAGATCAGGGCGCGCATCTCGGCTAGCCCGGCCTCGGCCAATGAGAGCACGTAGTCCAGCGGCTCAGCCACCTGCGCCGGGTCGCGTTCGAGCGCTTTGCGTGCGGTATGTGCCCCCAGCGAAATACCATAGAGTGCCTGGGAAACGGAATCGTGGAGTTCCCGCGCTAGGCGGCGACGTTCCTCCTCACGCGCCAGCAGCAGCCGCTCGCGCGATTCCACCAGATCAGCCGTGAGGCGAACGGTATGCGCGGCAATACCTGCCTGGTGGGCGAGATCACCGAGCAGGCGATGGTCAGCGCGGGTAAATGTCTCGCCAGGGCTGCGCGAGGCGAGCACCAAGTACCCGATGGTTTCCTGCTGATAGAGCAAAGGGACGCGCAGCGACGGGGGCATCGCCGCGCCATAGCTCGCGGCCAGGCGTATCTGTTCGCCTTCTTGCACTTCAATCGCGGCATACGGCAGCTTCAACGCCTGCGCTACTGTCTCGACGATAGTGGGCAAAATCGCATCGGGAACCAGGGCGGCCTCCAGGCGTGTGCCCAGGCGAGAGATGATACTGTAAGGGTCGTCGCGCTCCCCATACATCAGGCGGTTGACCCCACGCTGAAAGCGGACGCGCAAGGGCTGGAAGAGAAGCGCGATCAGGCCAGTTGCGAGGAGCGAGAGCAGGAGATTGCCTTGCGCCTGGAGTAGCGCCCCCAGTCCGCCCACCACCAGCACGTACAGCCCGACGATGCTGACGGTCAGGATGCCATAGACCAGGGTGCGGTTGATGAACAAATCGATGTCAAAAAGGCGCGAGCGCAGGATGGCGATGCCAATCGAGAGCGGGATGAAGAGCAAGAAGAGATAGAGGGCAGCCCCGCTGCCCAACGAGAGGACCGTATCGGGGGAGAAGAGTGAGGACAAGAGACTGGTCAGCACGACCACAGCGAGGAAACCACCAACGCCCAAAGATACCCCAAAGACCACCCACTTGGTCTGTTGTCGCTCTGCCATGCTAGAGACACGCCGATACCGATAGATTACGACAACTACCACACTGCCGACCAAGCCCACCAGCGTCACCAGATTGAGCAATGAGAAGCGGATGAAAGGATTAAGCGAGGAGGATGGAAAGAAGAGGCGCATTCCCTCATACAGGACCCACCCAAGCAGGAACCACCGTATCCAGCGGGGCGCAAATCGCCCATCAGGAAAGAGATAGAAGAAGAGGGCGAGGGAGACCGCGCCGAGAAAGTTTATGCAGTGGCTGGGTAGCCACCAGATGGCCGGAAGAGACGAAAGCATGCCGCCAGTGAAGGTGAACGGAAAGGTCATCAGAGCGAAGGCAGCAATGAGCGCCAGACGATCATCCGGTCTGCGCCAGAAGAGTACGCCAGCCATCGTGAAGTAGCCCAGGATGAAGACGAGATTGCGCGCTACTTTGAACCCCGCGTAGAAGTGAAGAGAAAGTCCAATCTGCTCAAATGCCTGTACTCCAGCCGGGGTGAGCAGGTCGCTCGTAGAACAGTATTGAGAAGTGCCATGACAGACCGACAGGAGGTAGGCAAAATACGAGGGAATACTGACGATGAAGAGGCCCAACGCCAGTAGCGCAAGCCCTGTCCACATGACACGCGCGACCATGAACCAGCGCCCAGGCAGCCGTTCCGTTTTCACGCTCGCCTGCTCAAGAGATACGGCTTGTTTCTGTTCGATGGTCATGGCGTAGCGCTCCAGGATCAGGGTAGGGCCAAGGTGAGCAATAGCGTGTGGTTGACTGTCCCTATTGTACCACGGAAACCGAGGAAGGGCGCCGCCCTATTCGGTGGTGGCGGACCCTGGCCGCCTCGGGAAGATTTGGCCCGGGCCGCGCGGCCCGGGCCAGTGCTCGCCTCGCTATCTGAGGTGTCCTGCCAACTGGGGCGGGGCGCTGGAGGTTGCTTCCTCTGCCGATTGATGCGCCAATTGCATCCGCAGGCCCACAAAGGTGTAGGCGATCCCACTGAGCAAGAACGCCAGAAAGTCGGTAGCCCAGTCGGGGCCGATGGGCAGCGGCGTAGCAAAGAGCACCGGGATAGTAGTGAGGCCGATGACGATCAGCGTCCAGGCGAGTGGACGTGACAGCGCGTGGGCGCGCAGCGCTGCCCAGCCCAGGAAGCCCGTCCCGATGCTCGCCGCAAACGCCGCAAAGCCGCCAAAGAGACTGTTGAGTCCGTCGCTAAAGCCGAAGATGCCGCTGAGATTGACCAGGTCGCCCAGGGCCAGCACAAGCGCCAGGGACGCAAACACCACACCTGTGATGCCAAGCCCCCTGGCGCGGCCTTCCAGTCGGGCAAACAGACCGAGCAGACCCACGCCCAGGATGAGCGACGAAATGGGCAGAAACCAGATGCTGACGCGCACGAGCAGGGGCGAGTGCGCATCGGGCGTAGGCGCCAACTTGCCGGTCATGACCCCGATGATGATGATGTTCACATACAGGATGATCCAGAGCACCCCGCCCGCTGTGAGCGCCGAACCCGCCAGGCGCCTGAGATATTGTGCCAACATGATGCACCTTTCTTGCAGGAGACACCTGCATCTTTCTGGTTGAGACAAGCGGTATTCTTGTCTGGAAAAACTGGCTTCCCAAGGTACTTGGGCTGCGCTGCCAGATGAGGCGCAGCCCTTGTGGTGGCTTCGCTCACCTACTTCGCCGGTGGCACTGGCTGAAGGTCAGAGATCGGCTGGTAGGCGAGCCGACGGCGAGTAAAGAGGGCCAAGAGCACCGCTGCTACGGCAAGGGAGACGAGCAGTTCGACGGTGGTGTCCACGCCCTTGGGCAAGAGCAGGGGCACCAGCACCGACCCTGTTGTGGCATCGAACGAGGCATGGAACAGACCGAGGATGAGCAGGCTGCCCTTAGCGTTATTGTAGAGCCAGGCGGCCAGTACCCGGAAAGGGACCGCAAGCAGCACCAGCAGCTCAAGTATGCCGAAGAGGAGGAGACCCGGCGAAAGCTGGGTCGTCGTCACAGCGCCAGAGATGAAGAGCAGCGGGAGATGAATGCCGCCCATACAGGGGGCGACCAGGAGACTGGCCCCCAGGGCCCCGTAGCGTGGCTGCAAGCGAGTAAACATGAAGCCACCCCATCCAGTCTCTTCCCAGAGGTTGACCAGGGCAGCCGCCACCACCACCTGGATCACGTACCCGATTAGCGCTGGCCCCTGCTGCGAGAGCGCACCAATGGGAGCAAGGCCATAGACGACGCTGATCCCGGCCAGTGTGAGGATCAGCGGCCCAAAGAAGGCAATCAGATACCAGTGGACGCCGACGCGCCAGCGCACCCAGCGGCTCGCCAGCGCGCGAACGCCAGCTCGCCCATCAACCACTGCCGTCACTGTCAAAGCCGAGCCAGCCAGCCCAAACACGGAGGCCAGCAGCACAAAGGGGAGGAAGGGTATGTCGTAAGGCAGGAGGCCAATCCCCTCCTGAGAAAACAGCGGGACGAGGAAGATGGTCCAGCACACAACATAGGCCAGGATGATATAGGCCAGCACGGGATGGCGCGTGATCCACTGTTTGAGCGCCGATGAGGAAGTGGCTGGCTGTGATGTGTGGGTAATGGTTGCCATGGTGCGTTTCCTTTCTCTTCGTGTGTCTCAGATGCATTTCAACCAGGAGCAGCTGGAGCTTCAGGATGAGTTGTAGTGCCCTTCTGTTAGCCCTGGCTGGCCTCTACCTGCCCGGCAGCCTGGCGAATGGCAGCCAGCAGCTCCTCGGTCATGCCGTTTTTGGTCACAAACGCGACGGCTCCTGCCGCCTGCGCCTGTGTGCGTGTGGACAGATCATCGTGAATGCTCATCATGACGACGGCGCTCGGTGAGCGCAGGGCCCGTAGCGCAGTGGTGGCCTGGATGCCGTCCATCTCGGGCATCTCGACATCCATCAGCACCACGTCGGGGGCCAGCGCCTGGGCCAGGCTGAGCGCCTCCTGGCCGGTTCTGGCTTCGCCGACCACGTCCATGTCCGGCTCCAGGTGCAGGCGCAGCCCCAGCCCCCGGCGCACCACCGGCTGATCATCGACGAGCAATACACGAATCATGCGCTCCTCGCTCTCACCAGGTCCTGCTGGTTGACCAGACCCGTGATGGTGGTGTCTGTCTGCACCACCATCACGCTGACCGGCTCAGGAAAGCCTTTGAGCGCCGCCTGCCCCCAGGACTGATAGCGCAGCCCTTCGACCCTGCGGGCCAGATGAATGACGGCTTCGCTGGCGAAGATTTCGCCCGGGCCAGCCAAGCTACACAACCGTGCCGCCAGATTGAGAGCAGTTCCCCGGAACCCTCCTTCCACCGGGACCGCTTCCCCCGCGTCCAGGCCGATGCCGACCGGCATCGGCAGCCGGGGGTCTTCGGCGGTTGCCAGCGCGAATTGCCACTGCACGTGCGCGGCGGCGCGAAGCGCGTTCCTGGCCGAGGCAAAGCAGACCAGCGCCTCATCGCCACGCAGCTCCAGTAGTCGCCCGCCCAGCGGCGTAACGCCCAGCCGCATCAGATGGGCAAACCGGCAGGACAGCCGTCCCGCCGCTTCGTCTCCCTGCTCCAGCGTGAAGCGGGTGTAGCCGCGCACGTCCGCAATCAGGAAAACCTGAATGGGAGGATACCGGTCTGAGTTCGCATGCCCCTCCAGCGGAACGGACAGGCTCGCGCTGAACCAATTCCGTTGTGAAGGGGCCAGTGTGAGCAGCGTGGCGCTCACCTGCTCGATGAACTCGGGGATACCAACTGCCAGGTGATCACTGGGAGCCTGAGGCGCTGAGCAGGTCCCAACGCCCTCCGCAGGTGTCACCACTCTTGAGGTGATGCCGCCAACGCGCCGCTGGCGGTGCAAGGGAACCTGGCGTCGCCGCTGACCGCAGGCAGGCTTAGAGCGATTCAACATAGTTGGCCCCCTCCCGCTCTTCCTGGCTGACTTCGTCCGCCACCGTCCACTCGTTCAACCAGCCTTGCCGCACCAGCCAGCGCACAAAGAGCAGCCGTCTTTCCTCCAGGGTGGTTAAGTCATCTTGATAAGCTCCAGCGCGGATGCGGGCACGCAACTGAGCCAGTGTCATACGCTCGGTCATCGCAGAGCCTCCCCTCTTCAGCAGCTGGTCCAGAGCCGATTTCTTGTCACGTCCTTATGTGACTGCTACCGTCAGGCGCTCTCGGCAGGCTGGGGTGTGCGATTGGCCCCAGCGCTCCCTGTTCACTCCTGATAGAGCAAGTATAGGGTTCGGGCCAGGCATCACGCATCGCGCCAAGGAGCGATTTGCGCTGCTACTTTGGTAGGGGGTGTTCTCATCCCCTAAAGGGGGGAGCGCACTGGCGCGGCAGCCAGTGCGCTAGCGCTCTTACTGATCGCTGGGGATGCGGCTGTAGACTTGAAAATCGCACAGGCGGTCACCGACCTGGTGCGCGTTGCGGAGCGTGCCTTCATAGACAAACCCCAGGCGCTTTGCAACCGCTATACTGGCCTGATTGCCGGATTCACACCAGACGGCCACGCGCTGCATATGCTGCTCCGTCAACAAATAGGTCGAAAGCCTCTCAACCGCCTCAGACACGTACCCTTGCCCTGAAGCTGATAGCCGAAGCCAGTAGCCCAGAGTGCAGGCCGGGATGCTCCAGTCAATGGTGGTCACCGAAAGATCACCGAGAAAGCGCCCGCTGGAAGACTCCCAGAGGCTGCCGTGAAACTTCTCGCGCTGTGCCCAGAGCGCCTGGGCGCGCTGAATAAATGTCTGGCTCTGTTCCGCCGTTTGATGGTTTTCGACCAGCCCCGGCAGCCAGCGTTCGAACGCTGCGCGCGACTCTTGGATGGCTGTGTGCAGGGCCTCAGCGTCTTCCAGCCGATAAGGCCGCAAGACCACGCGAGGGGTGCGAAGTTCGCTGTACATAGCCTGTTCCTCTTCTATCAAAAGCCTCTAGCCCTGGGCCGACCAGAGGAGCTTGCCATCGCTGATACGCTCGGCCTGGAGCACGAAGCCAGAGGTGGTAACCACGCAGCCAGAACCCTGGCGCAGGCCGCCCACAGCCAGATAGAGCGTGTCGACAGTCTGAGCCAGCGCATAGGTATACCCATCAATGGATGTTTGGATTGGCTGCTGCCAGAGCAGAGCACCATCGCTGGCGCGGAAGGCGCGCAGCTCCCCCATCAGGGCCAGGTACACCGCGCTGCTCCCCGCCGTCACTGCCGCGTTGACTGCCCCGTTGATGGGCTGCTGCCAGAGCAGCGAGCCATCGCTCGCCCGCACCGCCAGGAGGGCGGCATCATTGCCCAGATAGGCTACGCCGTTCTGGACCGCCAGCAATCGCTGCTGCCCCTGGTCACTCTTGTGCTGCCAGAGCAGCGAGCCATCGCTCGCCTGCAATGCCTCCACCTGTCCAGATGTATCCTCGGAGGTGAAGGCATCAAGATAGACGGTCCCTGCCTGGACGGTTAACGAGGTTACGGAAAGGGAGCGTGTATCCTGCTGCCAGAGCAGCGAGCCATCGCTGGCACGCACGGTCACGAGCGCGCCGCCTGCCACAAAACTGACGATTCCCACACCGGCAGCCAGCCGTGTCACGATGCCTGTCGCGAGTTTGTAACGCCAGAGGGTCGCCCCATCACTCGCCCGCAGTGCCACCACCTCGGCACCAATAGTTGAGTAATCGGCCAGATACACAGACTCGTCACTGACGGCCAGCGCGTCCACGGTGCTCACCGGGTATTGCCAGCGCAGAGCGTGATCGCTCGCACGCAACGCCTGGAAGAGCTTTGGCTGCGTGACATAGACCATGCCGGAGCTGGCACCCAGAAAGCCCGCTGAAACGCCCCCAGCCACGCGGGCGCCATCGCTGGCCCCAAAGGTGGTGGTTTGTCCGGCGACGGCGCCTGGCCCGGTTCCGTACCCGGTACTCACATAGATGATGCCGCTTTCCACGGTGAGCGACACGCGGGGCGGAGCAGGCGCGGCTGCCGCGCCGGGAGTGCAGCAGGCGCCCAGGAGCGCGATTAGACCGATGCCACCCAGGAAGAGCGCCAGCAGCCCAAGCCAGGACGCTCTCCCGAATAACTGAATGTGACCCATCATGGTCCTCCTTCTTCCCTAAGCAAGTGGCTTACTATTGCCTGGCAAGATACCGGGCACATTGGTTGTCTCTGCACTCAGGCGATCATGCCGCTGCGCGTGGCATGGACATGGGCATGGTCCGTCAGCCAGAAGGGCACGGCCAGCGCCAGCCCGATCACCAGGGTGATACCAACCGCAACGAGCGAGAGAACCAGATCAGGTTTGACCACCATCAGAAAGATGATGCCCACTGTCGTGGTGGTCACTGTCAGGTCCACTGTCCACATCAGTTCATCGTGCGCCAGCATATGGACGTTCAGAGGCACTGGCCCAACGGGAGCTTTCAGCGCTTCCTTATGCAGCTTGCTCAGGCGAGGGTTCTCAATGGCCTGGACAGCAATGCCGTGGCCGATCACGGTTGCCAGCACAACATCCACCCAGGGCGTTTGCCAGCCCCAGACGGTACTGACCATAGAGATGCCCGAGCCGACAATGAACAGGAGGGCGATGGGAATGATGCGCCCGGCCTGGAGACCCAGCCGCGCCCAATCGCTGAGCCGGAGGACGTTGCGCGATTGGAGCATGCGCAGCATACTCGCAAAGTTCAAGGCGACGGCGCTAAAAAGTGTGAGCGCGCCCATCACATGGATGAACAAAGCCAGTTGATAGAATGACATGGTGGTGCTCCTTTGTGTCTGCTGGTTGAGACGGCGTCTGTGGCAGGCGCGCCAAACGCGAGCAAGCGGTATCGATCTGTGCTACAATGGTCAGCAGCGATGACGCCTTGTTGAGATCGCTCGCTTTCGCGCGGCTAGACGTGACTCGCTGCCCTCGTGACGGCTGCCAGGGCAAGTATAGGGTCCAGATCAGGCTTGACACATCGCGCCAACGCGGGATTTGTGCTGCTACTTTGGGAGGTGGTGGTGACACCCGCAAAAGGGGGAGGCTCATGTCCATCCGCATCGTCCTGGCCGACGACCACAGCGTCGTACGACAGGGCTTACGCCTGTTCCTCAAATATGACCCCGACCTGGAGGTCGTCGGGGAAGCCGCCGACGGCGCCGAGGCGCTGCGCCTGGCGCATGAACTCAAGCCGGATGTGGTGCTGATGGACCTCTTGATGCCCGGCATGGATGGCATCACGGCGACCGCCGCCATCCGGCGCGAAGTGCCGGAGACCGAAGTGCTAGCCTTGACCAGCGTCTTGGAAGATTCGCTAGTGGTGGGCGCGGTGCGCGCGGGCGCGATTGGCTACCTGCTCAAAGATACGCAGGCCGAAGCG
>DATGID010000083.1:0-37577 GCA_035307385.1 Ktedonobacterales bacterium
GTGGGTCAATTTCTATAACACCACCAGGCCCCATGCAAGCCTGGGCTATCGCTCCCCCGATCAATATGCTCGGGAGCAAGGACTGGAAGGAGTTCCTTCTATCGCCCTGTTGTAGCATCTATGATTTTGGGTACTTGACAGTGGAATCACCGCTCAGGCTGATACCGGAAGGGTGGGAGGTAGTGAGGCTGGGGGATATTGCCCAAGAAATAAGAAGAGGCATCAACCCAGAAACCATTGATCCTGAAACACCCTATTTTGGCCTAGAACACCTGCCGCGCAAGTCAATAGCCCTTGCCGATTGGGGGACTGTGAGCGAGGTACAGAGTACAAAGCTGGCCTTTAAGAAAGGCGAAATACTCTTTGGCAAGATTCGTCCCTATTTTCACAAAGTGGGAGTAGCACCGATAGATGGGGTTTGCTCAACGGATGCCATCGTCATTGTCCCGCGAGATGCAGAGTATTTTGGATTAGTTCTCTGCTGTGTCTCAAGTGAAGACTTTGTGGGTCACGCAACACAAACCTCCCAGGGCACGAAGATGCCCCGCGCCGACTGGGATGTACTGGTACAATATCCGGTTGTCTTGCCACCATCAGGGTTAGCCAGCCAGTTCAATGCTCTTGTGCATGACAATGTAGCTAGTATCCAAAATCTGATCTTTCGTAACCGAAACCTGCGGCAGACGCGCGACATGCTGCTGCCGAAGCTGATTAGCGGTGAGGTAGATGTGGAAAAGGTAGAGATTGAAATAGTGGAGGAGTAAGGATGAGAGAGGTTCACCAGGGTTTGTTTGTTGGGAACCAGGATGACTATGAATTCACTGTAGCTCGGCAGGTAGGCTGGGCAGTCGTTCATGCTTGCAAGCTCCCTTACCATAAGCAAGCATTGGGTTACACAACCCCAGCCGCACCAAGAAACCACCCAGAATATCTTGTAGCACGTCGAGGCTCCCGGCTCATGCTCAACATTGTTGACGCGGATAATGCGGCTTTCTTCAGCAAAGAGGGCTTGATTGACCCTGCTCTCGACTTCATAGATGAGTCCCGGGGCAAGGAGTTACAGATACTGGTTCACTGCAACCAGGGTGAATCACGTGCCCCTTCGATTGCGCTCCTCTACATGGCAGCCCGGCTGGGTATTCTCCCTACAGAATCTCTTGAGGCCGCTGAAGCGCAGTTCAGGCCACTCTATCCCAACTATTTCCCCAAGCATGGTATACGCGGGCACCTGCGCCAATACTGGCGGCAGTATTGTGCTGATGAGAAGCGGGACGGGAGAGCATCCGAAACTGATTAGCGACGAAGCGAAGCAGGTGAAGATAAGGGAGGTAAAGCATGGATGATAGCTGGAGCCGTCTATGGAATCTCATGAATCAGATGAGGTCAGATCCTCAACTGTATAGATGGGAACTCCTGGAAATTCTAAGACGTGCCAAAGCGCAGGGAATACCAGTCAGCCTTGACCAGATGCGTGCCCTTGCAGCTCGTTATATCATACATGAGGTCCCCCTTCTTGGAGAGGATTTCGTCCCACGATTTATCGCTTCTTATCTGAAAGACTTAAAACCGGAGTCAATACTCGATCCTTGGGCTGGCGTCGGCAGCCTTCTAGCCCCGTTAGCAGAGACGCTCAAGCCATCTAGGGCAGTAGGGATAATACGAAGGCCAACTGAGTATGAGATTGCTCAGCTCCTGTTTGAGGGTGTTCCTGTTGATTGGCAGCTGAGTGACGCTTTTAACAACTCACTTGAGGATATTGTAGAGGCATTCGATGCCATTATAAGTTGCCCTCCATTAGGTTATCCACCTGGTTCTTTTCCGCTCTTAACTCCCGAAAATGATGATGTTGTAGAGATTCGTGATCAGCAAGGGCATATCCGCTTACTTGAGGCATCACAACTGCTAAAGCCTGGTGGCATTGGCTTTTTCATTGTCAGCCCGAGCTTTATTAAGCCGGATAATGACCAGGCAGTCTACGCCAATCTTGCACGCTTTGGGCTATTTGTAGACGCCGTACTTTCAATTGCCGGGAAACCCTTCTTTCCTCTGACCTCTCTCCCTGGCTCACTTGTGATCATCCGACGTGGAAAGCCTGCACATCTCTTTGTTGGTGAGCTAACGGCAGACCCCAATGCCAGCAGCACGTTGCTGAGAAACCTGAAGGATCGAAAAGAAGGAAAGGTGCCGCAGCTTGGCGCGTTGGTCGAATGGCAATCATTTAAAACATTCCAAGCTACTGCTTTTCAGTATGAACTTCAGGGATACAGTCGCACCATGGGGGTTTCCCCCATTCCGCTGGCTCAAATCGCCACTGAAATCAATTTCACAAATCCTAAAGTAGGAGCATTTCCTGATCAACCGAACGCAGTATATTTGCCTCTTTCAGGCCGATCTCCTGCTCTCACCTCACGCGCTGATCTTCAGTTAAAACCGCAGAACTATGCGCAAATTGTTTTGGATCCGGCGCAGGCTGATGCAACATATGTTGCTAACTTCTTCAACACCACGGTTGGTCAGAAACTACGGGAATCGCTCGCGTCAGGCGCATCTATCTCCAAGATTGCAAAGTCTTCCCTGTTGACAGCTCAAGTGCCTATTCCTGAATTAGCGACACAGATTGAAGTAGTTCGAGTTGAATCTGAGCTTACTGACCGCCAGACGCGGCTGGAGAGCCTGCATCGTCGCCTCTGGGATCACCCGAGAAGAGCCAAAGACATAACAAAGGCCCTCAAACAATGGGATGAAGGGGAAAATGCCGAGAACTGGCTTGAGTCACTGCCTTTCCCACTCGCTTCTATCTTGTGGGCCTACCAGGCAGACGCAGATATTGAGCATAAGGTCATGTATCTGTTCCACTTTTTTGAAGCCCTGGCAGAGTATATAGCTATCGTTCTTTTAAGCGCGTATGCAGCAGACCGAGCCTTTTACAGGCAGGTTTGCGCTGCCTGGATAAGTCCTGATGAGCCTCTCTTCCAGGGAAATGATTTACCCGCTTCTTTTGGAACGTGGGTTGAATTGATAAGACGATTAGCTGCCACTACACGACGACTATTGCAGGATAAAGAGCATAAGCAAAAGTGCTTAGAGCTTTTTGGGCAGGCAGACATTCCCTTCATCGAAATGCTTGCAGATCGCAAGCTGTCGAATACCCTGGACGAAGTACGCGAGTATCGGAATCGTTGGAAAGGACACGGTGGGGTAGCACGTCGCCAGGAGATCCAAGAACGTCTTGTACTGCTGGAGGCCAGGCTTTCCGAGGTGCGGCGAATTATCTCCGACCAGCACGCTGCTGCCAAGCTGCTTATATCAGGCAGCATGGAGTTGGATGAAGGCATTTTTCATCACCAAGCCAAACTATTGATGGGCACAAGAACCCCCTTTAGAACGATCAAGGTGGATACCCTGGCTCCTATGGAAAGCCGCAAACTCTATTTGCTTTATGAGCAGCAATACCGGCCCATCAAGCTGCTGCCATTTATTCGCCTGATGGAAAGCCCCAAAACTGAGCAAAGCGCTTGCTATTTCTATAGCAGGCTGGTAGATGGGCAAAGAGTACGGTGGGTATCCTATCAATTCGAAGGGGAACCTGAGCTTGATCAGCCTGATGTTGAAGTGCAGGCAGCCCTTGAACTCCTGAGTCCCAAGATATTAAACGACGATTTAACTGCATAGAAGGATGCTCTTTAGTTCGCGGTGGTTCATCCGCCTGCACCAGGTATATCTTCAGCCACCAGCCATTTGATGAGTGACAAGGAGGGCCGGGCATAATGGTTCATCTGAACGAGTATTCCGAGGATGCCCTGGTGGAGCAGCCTGCTATTGCGCTTTTTGCGGCGCTTGGTTATCAAACTGCTAACTGCTATTATGAAACCTTTGGCCCGCACGGCAGCCTGGGGCGCGAAACTTCCTCCGAGGTTGTTCTGCGTCCTCGCCTACGGGCAGCTTTGGAGCGGCTGAATCCTGGCCTACCTCACGAGGCTATTTCTCAGGCCATCGAAGAACTTACCCGCGACCGCAGCATGCTCAGCCCTGTCCATGCCAACCGCGAAATCTACAAGCTCCTCAAAGATGGTGTGCATGTCTTCGTTCGTAATCAGGCAGATGAGCAGATTGATGAGACGGTGCGCGTCATTGATTGGAATGCGCCGGGCAACAATGATTTCTTTCTCGCGTCACAATTCTGGATCACCGGCGAGATGTACAAGCGCCGCGCCGATCTGATCGGCTTTATCAATGGCTTACCGTTAGTCTTTGTCGAACTGAAAGCATCGCATCGGCGCTTGGAACATGCCTACAATGATAATTTGAGCGACTATCGCGATACCATCCCGCAGCTCTTCTGGTACAACGCCCTCATCATTCTCTCCAATGGCAGCCAGAGTAAAGTTGGCAGTATGACTGCTGGCTGGGAGCATTTCTTCGATTGGAAAAAGATCAACAGCGAGGGCGAAGAGGGCATTGTCTCCCTGGAAACAATAATTCAAGGGACGTGCGAACCGGGCAGATTGTTGGACCTTATCGAAAATTTCACGCTCTTTAGCGATGCAGGCGGCACAACAGTCAAGCTGATTGCCAAGAATCATCAATTTCTCGGCGTCAATACCGCGCTGGCGGCTGTGCGCGGTATTCGCCAAAACCAGGGTCGTCTGGGGGTCTTCTGGCACACACAGGGGAGCGGCAAAAGCTTCTCAATGGTCTTCTTTGCCCAGAAGGTGCTGCGAAAGGTTCCCGGCAACTGGACCTTTCTCATCGTCACCGACCGTGACGACCTGGATAAACAGATTTACAAAACGTTCGCCGGAGTTGGAGCCGTTACCGAGCCAGAGCCAGACGTCCACGCTACAAGCGGGGCACATTTGCAAGAGTTACTGCGCGCCGATCATCGCACCGTCTTTACCCTTATTCAGAAATTCCACACCGAAAAGGGCGCAACCTACCCCAAACTCTCCGACCGCCACGATATCATTGTGATGACCGACGAGGCACATCGCAGCCAGTATGATACCCTCGCGCTGAACATGCGAAACGCGCTGCCTCACGCTGCTTTTATCGGCTTTACCGGCACGCCGCTCATGGCAGGCGAAGAAAAGACGCGCGAGGTATTCGGCGACTACCTGAGTATTTACAACTTCCGCCAGTCTGTTGAGGACGGGACCACGGTTCCACTCTACTACGAGAACCGAATTCCCGAATTGCAGCTCACTAACGCCAACTTCGATGAGGAAATGGAGCGCGTGATCGAAGAGGCAGAGCTAGATGAGGCGCAGGAGAAGCGGCTGGAGCGGGAGTTCGCACGCGAGTATCACCTCATTACCCGCGATGACCGACTGGAAAAGATTGCCGAAGACATCGTGGCGCACTTCATGGGGCGCGGCCAGATGGGCAAGGCAATGGTGGTTTCCATTGATAAAGCGACAGCAGTTCGCATGTATGACAAGGTGCAAGCTCACTGGAGGCAAGAGTTAGATCGTCTGCGCCTTCGGTTGCGTGTCAGTGGCGAGGACGAGCGCAAGCAGTTGGTCGCCATGATCGCCTTCATGCAAGAGACCGATATAGCGGTCGTTGTCTCACAGTCCCAGAATGAAATCGCCGAGTTCCAGAAGAAAGGTCTGGAGATCGTGGCCCACCGCAAGCGTATCGTCACAGAGAACCTCGACAAGAAGTTCAAAGACGCAGACGATCCCTTGCGCATCGTATTTGTCTGCGCCATGTGGATGACCGGCTTTGATGTGCCTAGTCTCTCCACCATTTACCTCGATAAGCCGATGCGCAACCACACCTTGATGCAGACCATCGCCCGCGCCAATCGGGTCTTCGCGGACAAGGTGAATGGCTTGATTGTCGATTATATTGGTGTCTTCCGCGATCTGCAAAAGGCGCTGGCAATTTATGGCTCGGCGCAGGGCGGTGGAGTCAAGGAGGGCGAGGCACCAGTCAAGGATAAGAGCGAACTGATCGAGAAATTAAAGCAAGCCATCGCCGAGACAACGGCTTTCTGCGAGTCGCAAGGCATTAAATCGACGGAGGTCATGGCAGCTCAGGGCTTGATGAAGCTTCGCCTGTTGGATGATGCGCGAGATGCGCTCCTAATCAATGATGAAACCAAGAAAAAGTATCTGCTGTTGGCTGCGACTGTGAAGAGACTCTACCGGGCTATTCTCCCCGACCCGACAGCCAATACGTTTACAGCCCTCGTCGCCCTCTTCATCGTACTCGCCGAGCGCATTCAGGCACTCGCCCCAGAAACTAATATCAGCCAAGTCACCGGACAGATTGAGCAGTTATTAGACAGCTCCATCGCAACTACTGGCTATGTTATTCGCGAATCGGGCGCGAGCTACGATACTGATGATCACTGGGTTGACCTGAGCCAGATTGATTTTGATGCTCTCAGAGCCAAATTCGAGCACGCTCACAAACATACTGTGACCGAGCAATTACGCGGCGCACTCAGCAGCAAACTGAAGAAAATGGTGCAACGCAACAAGAGTCGTAAGAGCTATGCAGAGAAATTCCAGCACCTGATTGAAGAATACAACACCGGGAACATTAACGTAGAAATTTTCTTTGATAAGCTGGTAGAGCTGGCAAAGGAATTAGACGGCGAGGAGCAACGCACCATTGCCGAGCGCCTCTCTGAAGAAGAGCTTGCTATCTTTGATCTTCTGACCCGGCCAGATATGACGCTCTCCGATTCGGAGAAAGAGCAAATCAAAAACGTTGCACGGGAGATGCTAGCAACCTTGAAGCGGGAGAAGCTTGTACTGGACTGGCGCAAGAAGCAGCAGACCCGCGCACAGGTGCGGCTTGTTATCGAGGATATGCTTGATAATGCTCTGCCGCCAAGCTACACGCGGCAAGTGTATGAAGAAAAATGCGATGAGGTGTATCAGCACATTTATGAATCCTATTTTGGTCAAGGCGCAAGTATATACACCTTGGCGAGCTAACTTGTATCCTCATTTCTAATCACTCACTGGCAGTTAATTGTCAACTGACAGATACAGTTGGTGCTAATGTCTTCTTTGCAATTATAGAACTCTTGTTCTATAATTGTGCTAAAGCCCTATTTGAGGCTTAGTCTGTTTCACGAGAATGGAGATTAAAGTCTAGGCTACCTTTCCTGCTGGCATTAAGAGTGCAAGCTTTCTATTCAAATTGGCACTGGTAGCGTAAAATGAGCAGGCCCTAAACTCAAGTACTAGGGAGGGTTTATATGGACAGCATCGCCTGGCCTTCTGAACAAGCTCTCGTTGATAATTTGGGAGATTTCTTGTTAAACAGGCAATCAGAAAAACCAGGTAGGAAAGTAAAGATCTTTCGAGAGTTTGATCCTGGGGCAGGAAGGGTCGATATTCTCTGTGTGTGGTATAATGAAAACCGCTTGGCTACACGTCAAGCAAAAACACCAGCCGCAGCAAGTGTTCCTTTTGACCTCCTTGCAGGCTATGCAATGGCATTTTTAAAACGCTGCCGTTGGGTCAATATTTCGTATGTCCAGGCAGCGTTGCGACTCTCAACAGCCAAGACGGAGCGGCTTATAAGCGTATTATCTGAACGCGGATTGGCGGAAATTCATGGTCAGAAAATAAAAGCCTGCTCCAATCAGGATACCTGGTTTATTGAGGATATCGAGGCCTATGAAGCCAAGCTCTACAAATGGAAGGTAGCCATTCATCAAGCCTTGCAGCATGAGTGGTTTGCCTCGAAATCATTTGTAGTCATGCCAGAACCAAGCTGGCAAATAAGATCTAGCCTGGTAGAGCAGTGTTCCGAATGGAACATTGGTGTATTGTTTTATCAGGATCATCAAAGGCAATATCTGGGAGTTGTACCCCCAAAACGTAGAACTCCCATGACGCACATAGGTTGGTACTTAAACGAAAGGATCTTCGAAGAGGAGTACCTGAGTGCCAAACTTCGATCTAACCTTACAGGAAGTTGCTACAGCCTTTCCTACCCTACAAATCCTTAACCGGCTCGGGGCAGGCGGTCAGAAAGTGGTCTACAAGGTTCAGACTGACTTAGGTGAGATAGCGGCTTTAAAAATTAGTGCGCGTAGTTCCTCAACTTCAACTGCGCGCACTGCTCGTGAATATGAGGCAGCAGCGAAAGTTTTTGGCGATAACTTCGCCCAAATCTTTGAAGTCGGGGAAGCGAAGGTAACAGGTCAGGACTGTGATTTTCTTCTCGAGGAATTTATTGATGGGGTTTCCCTCAGGAATCACTTGAGCACCGGCCCCCAGCCTTTAGCACATATTAAACATGTGGGTGAGAGCCTTCTAACGGCGTTGGCCGAGGTCGAGGTAGCGAAATTAGTTCACCGTGATATCAAGCCTGAGAATATTATGATACGTACGGATGGTCGTATTGTCCTGATTGATTTTGGAATTGCTCGGCACTTGGATGAAGCTTCTCTCACCTCCGACTTTGCCATATTAGGCCCTCTCTCTTACGGATACTGCGCGCCTGAGCAGATCAACAACCAGAAGCGTGCCATCAGTATTAAGACGGATCTCTTTGCCTTAGGCGTTGTGCTTTATGAATTAGCGACAGGGAAGAATCCGTTTGTAGTACAAGGCGATCCACAAGAAACTCTTCGGCGCAGCCTATTTTTTAATCCTCCCACACTCGCCTCACTTGGGTTTTCCCAGAGTTTTAGTAAATTTGTAACAATGTGCATGGATAAATCCCCGCATAAACGTCCGCCAACGATTTCGCGTGCTAAAACTGCCTTTGAACGTATTGATTGGAACCAGCCATGAGATTTTTCTTACAAATGGGTCATGGCATGATGGCCATGGATAAAGAACTGATTGGTCGATTTAATGATGGCAGGAATGCTGGTGTCATTATGTGGCCGCGCACTGTCAAACGGTCACAGGTAGAGCACCATGCCAAAGAAATTCTAAATGCCGGGGCATCAGTCCTATTTGATACTTGCTTCTATCTCCCAAGAACAGGCCTGCCTGCAATTTTGGATTACCCATACTGGTCAGGGACGACCTATGATACCATTGACTTTAGCGGTCAGGCTGGTAAAGATTTTTGCAAGAGAGTCATAGATTACCAAGTTAACACTTTGCACGCAACAGAGATCTTGCTCCCTGGTGCATATACTAATTCGATAACCAACCAATGGCTTGAAATCCATCATTTATTCGCTGAGATTGCTGGGGAAATGCAGCTTGATAGACCGATATATTCAACGATAGCTTTGGGCCCTGATGTTATTTTAAATCAGTCAGCCCTTGATAATGCACTCAATGAAATAACTGCCTATCCGACTTCTGGCATTTATTTTGTCTATCACCCTGGCAAAGATGCCTATCTCCCGACAAATCAGCTCTTTTTAGTCAACCTGTTATCAGCATTCCTTAGCTTATCTCTTGCCGATAAGGCTGTTATTCTTGGGTATGCCAATCAGGCTGATATACTGTTTGCCGCTACTGGGGTACAAACCCTTGCGAGTGGCAACTTCCGTAATGTACGCAATTTTGATCCCGCTATATTTGATGTCGTTCCCGATGCAATTGCTTCGAGAAAAACTTGGTACTATGATGGCCAATCTATGGGTGAATATTTACCTGAGCAATTAGGCATTGCTTATCAGCGGTTCGGCATGGGTGGAATATTTGGACCTAGTACCCCATACGTAGACTCGTTGCTCAAAGCTCCGAATCCTGCTATTGTCAACTTGCAGGAGCCGGACGCCTTCAAACATTTCTTAACTGTGCTTAGAGAGCAGTGGCTCCAGTTTCGTGGGATAGATGCTAGCCAACGATTAGATGCTGTAGAGGACTTTTTCCGAGAAGTCAAAAATTATCAGCAACAGATACAAGCTAAACGCTTTACTCTTGGCCGCCCTTTTACTGATGCTTTATCGGCAATTGAAGACGCAATTACCTCATTTAGAGTGTTAGAGGCAGATCGCCTGCAGTTATTGTGAGCCTATTACTTGTCTCGTGGTTATTGACATAACGGCTGATTTGATGGGCGAGCCGCCCTTCGTGATGCCTACGCTGGCCTCAAGGACGAGTGTAACACCATTTTGCCGGAAAGCACCAGGCAGAAATGGCATTGGAAAACTACGAGCAGGATGCAGATACCTGGCAGAAGCCCTTTCAGAAAGCTGTTGAGGCCTCAGGCGCCCACACTGGCTTTGCTCTGCTTGATCAAATCCAACAGTTAATGAAGCTGGTGCAACCCCAGCAGGTGGCCTAGGGCAAATACAACAATCAGATCGGAGAGGCGGTAATAGGCGAGCGCAATCAGGTCACCCAGCACTTTGGTAATGACTGTGTGGTGGAGCGGATGCTTATTCCCAATCGAACTTAATCATTGGAACGCAGCTTCTGAAGAAGAATGGCCCATCCTCAATGCGCGTGATGGCCAGGCGTTCTGGCGGGGTGCGCTGGCGGCTCGCTAGGCTGAGGCGCTCGATGAGATTGGTTGGCGGTTCCAGTTTCCCTGGCGCAAGCGCTGGTGATGTACTTTCGGCAAGCTTTTGCTGCCAATTCGCACTTTCGGCAAAGATATGCTGCAAGCGCCCTTATAATCATCGCCTCCCTGGTTACTGCTAATCCGGAAATAGAGCGCCCTGGCAAATCGCTCGCGGCAAGGTTATGGGTCCAGCAGCGGCAAAGTTATGCGAATAGTCACACCTCTGCGGCTTTACCCAAAATTTGTCTGCGGCCAACATGCATGCTTCCCATCAATTCGCGTGTCAAGATATGTCAGCCATAGCGTGATCCAGAATGAAGAGAAGCCTGCCGACCGCCCAGCATGAGTCTGGCGGTCGGCAGGCTCCTTTCTTCCACTCACGGCTTGCTAGGCGTAGATCAGTTCTTGCTCTGGCTCCTCGTCAACTACCGCCTCTTGCTCCTGCGCAGGCGCTGCTTGTGTCGCTTTGATGAGCCGCTCCTTCAGGAAGAAGGTGGCAACCAGGGCGATCAGGGCAAAGCCCAGGACCGCGAAGAAGCCATGCTGAAGGGCAGTGGACAGCGCCAGCCTGGCCGCCGCGTTGGTGGGCAACCGATTGGTCAGATCACCAGAGATGGAGCCAGTGACGACGGTTCCCACAATGGCGATACCCAATGATGCCCCCAACTGGCCCAGGTAGCGCAGCCCCGCCGTGCCAATCCCCAGGCGCTCGGCAGGCAGCGCATTCTGGACAACAACCATCGGCAGCGAGAAGAAGGGACCAATGCCTATGCCGGTCAGGACCAGAATCGAGATGGCAGGTGCAATGCCCGTTGTGGGCGTCATCGTGGTGATCAAGAAGGCTCCGACGCTCATCAGCAGCGCGGCTGCGATGCCAACCACACGATAGCGCTTGAGTCTGCCCATCACCTGGGTGCTGATCATCGCGCCCACCACCATGCTCACCGAGAACGGCGTCATCACCATCCCCGCGCTGGTAGGTGAAACTGCCAGAACCCCCTGGAAGAAGAGCGGCAGATAGAGCGTCAGCCCCAGCAGCACCATGCCTTGAAGCAGCACGAGCGCGGCACCGACGCTGAAGATGGGATGGCGCAAGAGGTCCAGCGGCAGCATCGGCTCAGCAACTCTCCCCTCGACGAAGAGAAACACGCCCAGCAGCGCCGCACCCGCCACGAGCAACCCGACCACCTGTGGCGAAGTCCACGATGAGGCGCGCTCCCCACCCCAGGTCAGCCCCAGCATCAGACAAATCGTCGCGGCAGCACATAGGAGGGCCCCCAGAACATCGATGCGACGCAGCGACGCCCAGCCGTTCCATGCGTTGGTGCGCACCGAAAGATTGGCTGGCAAGAAGATCAGCAGCGCCACGACAGCCAGCAGCCCCAGCGGCACATTGAGATAGAAAATCCAGCGCCAGCGGCTCGCCTCCGTCACAAATTGCCCCAGCAGCGGACCATGCTCAGCCAGCCAGCCGCCAATCGTTGGGCCAAAGAGCGTGGAAACGCCATAGACCAGGCCAAAGAGACCGCTCCACTTCGCCCGCTGATCTGGCGGGAAGAGATCAGCCATCACCGTAGCAACCAGGGCCATGCCAATGCCCGACCCCAACCCCTGCACGGCGCGGAACAGGATAAGTTGATCCATCGTTGCTGAGGTGCCTGCGAGCACGGAACCCACCAGGAACAGCGCCGTGCCAAAGAGCAAAAACCATTTGCGGCCAAATTGATCGGAAAGCTTGCCCACCAGCGGGACCATGGTCATCGAGGCCAGGATATAGGCCGTCACCACCCAGCTATAGCGATCCAGGCCGTGCAACTGGGCGATGATGCGCGGCAGCGCGGTCCCCACCACTGCCTGATCGAGCGCTTCCAGGAAGAGGGTCAGCAGCAGCGCGCTCATGACGGCGATGAGCGCTGTGCCATGCAGGCGCGGCTTGCTGGAAGCCTCAGCGGGAAGAGACGCGGTAGTCATCGGGTATTTCCCCTTTCATATCGCTTGACGTTTCTCATATGCAAAGTATATCCTGGAAGGAGGGCAGAATCCGCCCTCGTTTAAGCGAATCGCTGTAAAAAAGCGGAAAGCGATGAGATCTTATGTATCATCCCACCAGCCGTGTCCTCACCGTCCTGGAACTGCTGCAAGCCAGGCCGACCATCAGCGGGCCAGAGTTAGCCGCCCGCCTGGAGATGGATGTGCGCACCGTGCGCCGCTACATCATGCATCTGCAAGATGTCGGCATTCCCATTGAAGCCACAATTGGCCGATATGGGGGATACCGGCTGCGCCCCGGCTTTAAACTGCCCCCGCTGCTCTTTACGGAAGAGGAAGCCACCGCGATTATGCTGGGGCTGCTGGGCACCTCGTGGCTGGAGATCGAGCAGCCATTGGTGGCCGTTGAAGGCGCGCTCGCCAAAGTCTCGCGGGTGCTGCCGCAACGCGCACGCGAACGGCTGCAAGCCATTACCGAACATCTGGTTTTCTTTGCGCCACAGCAAGCGACCCGCCCTGATGTCTCGCTCTTCATCACGCTCAGCGAAGCGATTGGGCAGCAGCGGCGGATTGCCATCGACTATCGTTCCCATCGGGATGAATGGACCCACCGCACGGTTGAGCCGTATGGCATGGTGGGCTGGGATGGGCATTGGTATCTGGTGGGCTATTGCTGTCTGCGCCAGGCACATCGGACGTTTCGGTTGGATCGTATTCAGCAGGTAGAGGCGCTTGCCGAACCGTTTGAGCGACCAGAGGCATTTGATTGCCGGGCCTACGTCATTGAGAAGTACGCCAGGAAATCTCCCCGCTGGCGGATTGAGGTCGAGTTTCAGGCTCCGTTGTATACGGTGCAGCAGAAGATTCCGGCATCCTATGGGCAATTTTCGGCCACGCCCAACGGTGTGCTCTTTGAGGGCCATACCGAAAATCTGGAGAGTCAAGCGCGCTATCTGATGTCGCTTAATATGCCTTTCGTCATTCATCAGCCGCCGGAATTACGCGAGGCGCTGCGGCATCTGGCGGAGCAAATGATGCAGATTGCAGCCGCCTCCTGTTGAGACGCTCAGGTCTTTATTGAGCGTATCCCCTCTACTGCGTTCCCGCTGGCGGACGCAGATAGCCCAGGGTGACGGTCTGGAAAGGCCAGGGTGGGAGTACTGTACCATCGGACACCAGCGCCCAGCGCTCCAGCACATGCGGCGCGTGACCCTGCATGACCAGCACGACGCCCGGCTGATGAGCCTGTGGAGGCTGAACCCCCACGATGAGCGCTACTGCGCCGCTCGCGCCATCAGAGAGGATGGCGATATCGCCTGCCCGGGGCATCTGCCTGGAACCGGCAGAGATGCGGCTCCAGCCAAGCTGCTGGCTGAGCGATCCTGTCCACCAGGAGGCCGCCGTCGTATAGAGGGGAAAGGTCGTGCCGGTGGTCTGCTCGACCACTGAGGCCAGGAAGTCAGTATCCCAGGTAATGCTCCCCTGACTGCGGACACCCTCGGGTGCGCCCAGCACCCAGTGATCGAAGAGGCCAGCGGCATTGGGCCGTAGATAGACTCCCAACTGGAAGGCGGCCAGCACCAGCGGCGGCACGGAGGACGTGCCGCACCCGCTGAAGCGGATGGCGCTGGCCGCGGGCCAGGTGCCTGGTCCGGCCCAGCCGGGCGGAAGTGGACCGGTGGGCAGGAGGCTGAAGAGCGTGGTCGGCGCGGCGGTTGGCGGTGTCTCGTTGCCAGCGCCTGGCACGGATTGCCCGGGATGCAGCGCGGCTTCATGCTGCTGAAGCTCGGCAATGATGCTGGTGAGGGTATGGACATAGCCGCTCTCGACCACCCGCTGCATCTGCGGCGAGGCTTGCGCTGGCGTGAGGCCATGGACGTAGAACAGGGCAAAGGTCAAGAGGTTCTGCGCGTGCCCGCCGCGAATATAAAGCTGGCCGATCAACTGAAACCAGGCCGCGATTCCTGCCCGCCAGGTAGGATAGATAGCGAAGATATGATCGGCCCAGGCGACGCCTGAGGCGGCGGTGATGTTGCCAATGTTGTGGGTGCCGGGCACGGCTTCGCGCCCATCCTGGGACTCGGCGGCCCAGACGGCCAGGGCAAAGGCATCATCGATGCTCGTCTGCTGGCTGGCCTGGACGATGAAGCGGGCATCAGCAGCCGAAAGGGGGCTGCCGCGCTGGTTCAGTGCCCAGGTGACGGTGTCCAGGCTGAGGGTTGGCGCGTGATCGATCTGCGCACTGGCCCCGGTCTGGGTGCTGGGGGAGGAAGGACAGTCCGCCGCAGAGGCGCGACCAGGAGACACCAGCATGGGGAAACTCATCAGCAGCGCTGCCAGAAAAGGCAGCAGCAGAAGCAGTCGGCTGATGTGTTGTCTGCTATGCATAGGTTCTATCGGGCTGCCTCGTCAGGGCTAGCACGGTCTCCTTCCGGCAGAGGCATGTCTGCTCCCGGCACGCTTCAAAGCTTTCGTATATCAGACGGAATGCGCCATGGGTGGCGCTGCCAGGAACACTGCACAGAAGCATAGCATAGCCGAATGGAGAATGCAAGCGGGGTCCTAACCCCAGGCGTATTTTTCGCTCTGGACTTCAAGCGCACTTGAATAATTATACTGAACTCTCACGAACGCAGAGCGCGTTTGCCGAAGCTTGGATGAGTAAGGGGAACGCGCTGCCATCCCTGTATCTCATGGCAGTAACAGGAAAGGAAATCGCTATGACAAACCCTGTTGAGTTGATGCGCAGGCGCGGAAGGCTCTTTGAGCTTGAAGCGGACTCTGTTCAAGAGGAGAAGAGCAAATGAGAAAGGTCATTGCTTCCCCCTATGTGAGCCTGGATGGCTTGATTGCGCTCCCAGATGGATCATCTGGCTGGCCGACGACCGGCAGTGAACGGTATCATCGTGAGATTCTTCCGCTGCTGTTTGAGCAGGCGGATACGATTGTGCTGGGGCGCAAGACCTACGAAACACTGGTCCAATTCTGGCCCTTTTTGTCCCCAGAGGAGGATCGCTTTGCCGGGCCAATGAATACGCTCCCCAAACTCGTCTTCTCCCAGTCGCTCAGCGAGGTGACGTGGGGCAAGTGGCAGAATGCGACGCTGGTGCAAGACGATCCGGTGGAGGCGATGGCTCAGCTCAAGCAACAAGCGGGCAAGGACTTGGTGATCTTCGGCAGTGGGCAACTGACTTCGACTCTGGCCCAGGCAGACCTGATCGACGACTACTGGCTCCAGCTTCACCCGGTCGTGCTGGGCAGGGGCGTGCCGCTCTTCCGCGAGCAGACGCCTCGGCTCGATCTTGCGCTGGTGGAAGCCAGACCTTCTGAGGAAGGCATCCTCATCTTGCACTATCAGCCAGCGAGAAAAGCACCCTGAGCCGCTGGCGCTGCGACCTTCCCCGTGGGAAGGTCGCAGCGCCAGCGGATTCCGTTCCAGGGCTGCCTGGGTCCACCTGCGCGGCTCAGCCGCTATCAAGGAATCGCTGGTAGGCGGATTTGTGGCCGCCGCGACTGCGCGTGCCTGATTCCCATCAGATGACCACGGCATGCCGCTCTGGCGCACTGACTCTTGCGGATGCGCCCAGGGCGGCATGCTGTAACTGAAACAATACATGACCCTGGTGCATCCTGGCTGGCATGGGAAAAGCGCTTCATGGTCATTTATCGGTGAAAAATCCGCTCGTAGTGTTCGCCCAGAATCTCTTTGGGAAAGAGTGACAAGAGCGAAAAACTGGCGAATGCGAGCGCCAGCCAGTCAAGAGACCCCTCGGTGGGGAGTTCCACCCCAACCAGCGAAAAGAGCGGCGTCAGCAGAGTGGCACCATCGGCCAGCACCTCTGGAAAGAGCAGCAGCACCAGCAGGAGCGCCATCCCTCCTAGATAAGCTCCCTTTCGCAACAAAGAGACGCGCTGATCCTTCAGCACCGCTCCGATCAACCGCATCGACTTGAACACATGAAAGAGCAAGTCTCGTCGGCGCGGCTGTTTATGTATCTGCTTATCTGGCTGCCTGGAGGTCTGTGCCTCCAACGTTTGTGCCTGTCGATCTCTCATAAGCTCCCCTCCGATAGAAAAATGCAGGTATTACACAGACTCTCAGCTAAAGCATACGCACGCAGCATACCTATTGCCCACGTTTCTGGGCAAGTCTCTCTACGCAAGGAGCTGAAAGATACGGCCCTGGTTGAACTCAAGGAGGCTTTGGCTTACAATCGGCTTTGTGTGGGGTAAGCTGTCTGCCGAGGAGCCGTTACGCTAGAACGGTACGTCTTCAGATTATTGCTTGCCCGGCTCAAATTGGCATATGCATTGCGATATGCCATGAAAAGAAAGGCTGAGTTGTCTGAAAAACAACTGGTCTATTCTAAAGAAGAGGTTCTGCATGAAAGAAGTGGAACGAGACGTAGAAAACATGGCAGTCGATCTGGAGCGCTCCATTGGTTGTGCCTTGCGCACCGTATTCTGGGTGCTTTTTGTGATCTACACAGTGGTCCTGGCGGCGGCTGGTTGGGCTTTATATACCTATGTTCTGCTGCATCATCGTATCCCCCTTGCCGATAACACCAAAGACGCCGTGATTGTTGGCCTCTCCGTCGTCGTGTTGGGCACGGTTCTGGCGGCGATGACACGCGATCAACTGCTCCATGTCATCTTCCATCGTGTGAGGCGTCGGCAGGGTAGATAATCTGCTGACGCCTGGTGTATCCGGAAAAAGTTCAGGCGGCTTGCTCTCTTCAGCGAGCCGCCTGGCTTGTCCTCTTTTCCCTGTCCTTTATGCGTTCGCCTGACTGCCTACCTTCTGGCGAAGTGGCTCAGCGCGCACGGCATAGGTCTTTTTGCGGCGATCTTTGTCCCCCAGGAACTCGTCTTCGTCGCGCGAGCGCACAAAGAGCAAAAAGCTGATGGGGTTGGCTCGATGGGCTGCTGCTAGATCGGAGGCAGCAGGCACCTGGAGCAGGGCGTTGAGCAGCGGCTCGCGCCAGCGCTCTGCCAGCGCCAGGCGGTTCTGCTCGGTCTGGGTGTCCATCAGTTCGAGGTAGAGACGGTATTCATTGGGACGCGCGGGGTCAGCCGCGTGCTTGAAATGATGGACCTGCGCCGCGATGCCTGCGCGCTCCAACGCCTGCTGCACGATGGCCGGTGAGACATTGGCGGCGTTGACAATGCAAATCTCATCAGCCCGCCCCAGGACGACGCCCAGCGTCACCGCTTTGGGGATGTCGGCGACGTGCCCTCCAGCACGAAGGAAATCCTCGCGCCAGGTTGGGGCAGCCTTCTCAAGCAACTGCTCCAATGCTTCCATGCGCCGGGTCCAGACGAGGTCACCAATTTTGTAGCGAATGAGCGGGCGATGTTTCCACATCGTCAGAGTCAGGCCTTCTGGCCGGTCAAACTCGAAGTACATCGAGAACGGCGGAATGAACTCGAGCAAGGGCTTATCTCGATTCTCCTCTGACAGTCCCAACACGGCATACAGTTCGGGGTGCTGAGTCAGGTAGCGCTCCAGCCAGATGGTAAAGCGCGTCGTGCGGGCCATATGCTGGCCGGTATCGGAGCTAATATAGAGACACGTTTCGCTGGTCAGAGAGGTGGGGTCCAGGTGCATTTCCCGTTGAACCAAGTCGCGAATGGAGCGCACCACAAGCTGCCCGCCGATAAAGATATGCTTGTGCTGGAAGGTATCCCAGTTCACCCGCTCCGCTTCAGGCAGCCCGTTAATATAGGTAAACAAACGCTCCAGCGACCCAGGGAAGGAAATCAAGAGCAGCGAGGTATACCCTTGTTTGGCAAACCAGCGCAGCCAGCTATGGGTGGTTGCGCTGTCCTCGCCAGTAGCCACGATCTCCATATTCCAGCCCTTTTGCTCTTTGATTGAGTAAAAGGTGCGATAGGGCATGTTGCCGCTCTGGTCGCCGCCTTCGACGGCATTCATGTGCACGATGGCGGTTGGCGCGCCCGCAGGCGTGCCCAGGTCGCGCAAGATGGCCTCAAATGCTCCCCGTGAAAGATAAAACTCGGACCACCCCAGCGGCCAATGAATGGGGACACGCAGCGTGCCAGAGGAGCGGCCAATCAGGGCGTCGCCTTGTGGGGAGGGAACCTGGCGGTCGACCAAATCCTTTTCGTCCACATCTTCCGTGTCATCTTTGCTTAACAGAGGAAGCTGCTGGAAATCATTCCAGGTGAGCCGCTGCATCTTTGCGGCGGTAAATCCGTGCTGCTCGAAGCAGGCGCGATAGAAGGGCACCCGCTCATAGGCTTGGCGCGCTGCCTTCAGCGCTGCGCGCCTGGCAGTGCTCTCAACCCATCTCGTGCCCAAAAATCCCAGAAGTCGGTTCGCTGCTCGCGGATGACTCATCAAATACATCTGTAACCGCAGGGCCAGGGGTTTGCGCATGTGTAACCTTTCCGGATGCTTTTTGACATCGTAAAACTAGCCTCAATGTACTCACCTCATCTATAATGGGACGACCCAACGGAACGTTCCTTTGTTATAGTATACAATAGGTGAGGTACAGGTGAGGCATTGGGAGCATCGACAATAGGACTTTCGCTCCATGCGGAAGGAAAGGAGCGCCTGTGATGTCGCTTTTCGCTCAATCCAGTTCCAGCTCGTCGTCTCCGCTGCGGACTGCGCCAGGCCCAACTGATGTGCGCGCCACCACGGCGTCCATGCAGCGCACTCCTTTGTCATTTCTGCTGGAGATGACACGGCAGTATGGGGATGTTGTGCGTTTGCCCCTGGGGAGCGGCCCACTGTATGTGATTAACCATCCGGATGGGGTGCGTCAGGTCCTCCAGGAGCATGCCGCGAACTTTGGAAAAGACCCGCATGAGAACGACATCTTCATTCGCTTTGTGGGACACAGCATTCTGACGACGGAGGGCGACACCTGGCTGCGGCTGCGTCATCTGGAACAGCCCGCGTTTCATCGCCAGCAGATTCTGGCGACGAGCGCCTCAATGGTCGAAACCATTCAAGATTATCTAGACGAGTGGCAAGCGGAGGCCGAGCAGGGCAAGGTCATCGATATGGTTCCGGCGATGACTACGCTGGTGCTGCGTGTCCTGGGGAAAGCGCTTTTCTCGCTTGATCTGGAGGATGAGACCCAGATAATTGCAGGCGCGTTGAAAGTCATCGGAGCGTATGCGCTGGCGCTGTACTACCAGCCGTGGCTGCCCGCCTTTGGCCCCCTGGTGAAGCTGAACCGGCGATATGCGGCAGTGCAGCGCGCGCTCGATCAGGTCGTGTTTCGGATGATTCACAAACGCCGCACACAGCTAGGCGAGCCGAATCCCGCTGATCTGTTGAGCTTCTTCTTGCAGCTTCGGGATGACGATGGCAAACCTGCCTTTACGGATGCTCAGATTCGCAACGAGGCGTTATCACTGCTGATCGCGGGACATGAAAACGCTTCGAGCCTGCTGTGCTGGACATGGTATCTGCTGGCGCAGCATCCGTCGGCGGCCCAGCGTGTTGCTGATGAAGTTGCCGCGCAGCTTCAAGGCCGAACGCCAACACTCGCTGATTTGGGACAGTTGCCCTATCTGCGTATGGTGCTGGAGGAATCGCTGCGGCTGTATCCGCCAGCCTGGTCGTTTCCCCGGCGGGCGCATGCTCAAGATACGATTGGTGGCTATGTCATTCCGGCAGGCGCGGCGGTTTTGCTCTGCCCCTATACGACCCATCGCCATCCGGCCTTCTGGAGCGACCCGGAAAAGTTCGACCCCGAGCGTTTTCGCGAGGCTGCCGAAGTTGGCCGCCCACGTTACGCGCATTTCCCCTTCGGCGGAGGACAACACCAATGTATGGGCGCGACCTTTGCGATGATGGAAGCGCACTTGATTTTGGCGTCTATCGCGCAGCGCTATCGTTTAGACCTGCTTCCAAACTTTTCCATACATCCAGAACCTCTGGTGACCTTGCGCCCGCAAACACTCCCCATGCAGCTTCAGCCAGCGCGCTAGCTGAGCCTGCTGCCGAGCGGCAGAGGCAGGTGTGTGAGTCTATTCACCAATTCTTGCAGGGACATATGGTACAATTGGATATGCTCGGAGGCACAGCCAGTGCCTCCTCATAGGCTCTGTTCCTCATCTTGCCACAACATCCCACTTTTCGTCTGCTTGTAGGCATGATGCTCATCTGAGGTTTCGTGGTTCGTTGGATATGGGTGCTGGTTCGCGTGCAACACTTTCTCCTTCAAAAGCAGGACTGGGCATCGCCCAGCACGCAGTGTTTCTAGCAGTGTGCAGCGGAAAAGAAAGGACCGGTTTATGGCCTCCGCAAGAGGCGAGAACTACACCGTCCTGATCGTGGACGATGACCCCGATCTGCTCCAACTGCTGACCGATGGCCTGGAACTGCTGGGCAACTTTCGCGTGGTACAGGCGGTCGATGGCATTCAAGGGTTGGAGCAGTATTTTGAGGTGCATCCCGACTGTGTGATTATCGATGTGGTGATGCCCGGTTTAGATGGCTATCAGTTGGTGAAAGCTCTGCGCGGTGACCCGGCCTCGGCAGAGACACCGCTCATCATGCTGACCGCTCTGGCGCAAGATAAAGATGAGTTTGTGGGGCTGGCAGCAGGCGCCGATCAATATCTGGTCAAGCCCGTCAAGCTGCGCAATCTGGTTGAGGCCGTCCAGCGCGCTGTGCAGATCACGAGCGAGGAGCGCCAGCAACATTTGCTGGCGCTCGCTGAAAAGCATGATGAATCGGCTCCTGAAGAGTAAGCAAAAAATGCCTGGCTCTGTTTGCTGTTTGTGGCGAATTACTGCGCCAGGCGAGGAAAGAAGAGCCTATGCTCAGAAATCCGCTCTCGACCCTGGTGGTGGCTGATCCTGATATCGCCTATCAGCGCCAGATCATCTCGCTGCTGGAATCGAGCTTCCGGTGTTTTCCTGCCAGCAGCTTGCGTGAAGCCTATCAAACGATTGTGCGCGAACGCCCGTCGCTCATCACCTTAGAACTGACACAGCCTGATGGCGATGGCATTGGCTTTATTCAATATCTGCAAGCGGAACCCTCCTTGCAGCATATTCTGATTGCCTGTGTGACGGAACGCTCCTCTATTGCTGATAAGGTACGCGCGTTTCGCGCCGGAGCGGATGACTATTTCGTCAAACCCATTTATGGCCCCTCTTTTTACGGGCAAATGCTGCTCCTGCGGAGAACGGGCCATATGGCCCGCAACTTTACGAAGAAGTGAAGGCCCTTTCGGTCAGCTTTAGCTTGTGCCTGTTGTGCCTGGCAGCGCTTGTTAGTCCTCTTGCTCGCTGAAGGCTTCTTGCGTGTGAGATGCGATGTGCTCTATTTCCGCCTCCTCGCTTTGGGCAAGCAAGGACTGCATACGGGCGCGTCGGTCCTCTTCCCCAATCAGCAGCGCTCGTTTCACTGCTGCAACTAACTCGCGGGGTGTCACCGGCTTAATAAGATATTGATCGGCCCCCAGCGCGAGTCCGGCAAATTGCTGCTGCTCTTGCGCCAGAGCGGTCAGCATGATGAGCGGCGTCTCTGCCGAGGCCGGGTCACCGCGCAGGGCACGCACGAGTTGATAGCCATCCAGGCCAGGCATTTTCACGTCGATAATCATGCAGTCGGGCTGCACCTCAAAATACTGTTCTAGCCCGGCAATACCGTCGGCGGCCTGCACCACGCGAAAGTTGCCCAGCAGTTCCAGGCCATCGGTCAGCAGTTGGAGCAGATCGGGGTCATCGTCCACGATCAGGACGGTATAGGCTGGCAGCGCTCCAGCGGTCATGTGCCTTTCCTCTCTCCTGTCGGCGCTTGCTCTTGGCAGCGCCTTCCTCATCAGCGGGCCGCTCGGGCAAAATGACCGGCCCGGAGCAACAGCAGCATCCGTCCATAAAAATTCATCATGGGAGTCAACGGCTTCACCAGATAGTCATCGGCCCCGGCGCGGAATGCCTGGATTTTCTCTTTCACGGCGGCGCGTCTGGTGACACAGGCAATCAGGATGGAGCGTAGTTGAATGTCTTCCTGGAGAAACCGAATCAATGTCAGGCCATCTCCGTCTGGCTGGTCCAACTCTAAGGTGACCAGCGCCGGGCGTTCGCTCTGAATCGCCTGGTACGTCTCCCGCAAGGTGCGTGTGACCAGGCAGCGACAACTGGAGGATAAGGACTGGACGATATGTCGCTGGTATTCGGGGTCGGGGTCTGCTACCACTACTAAAGGTAAGTTTTGTTTCAACATCGATGCACTTCCTTCTGGGAGAGTAGCTTATGAGGGGAACGGATGCCTGAATGAGCAGGGCATCTGAAGCGCTCCCTACCAGATAAAAGCTAACTACCAAGCAGGCAATGGAATGAGTAGCTGTAGTGTATCACATTCTGCCGCCGAACGGTTTAGCCACTCACTGCGGATGAGGAAGTGGACTGGTGCCCTTCATTCGTCCTTGGGTGCCTGTTACATCGGATGGTCTGCTTCTCGACTGGCATTGGTGGGAGAGCGTCATAGAAGGTATTGCCGAGTAGTTCCACAGTGTGCTACCCTGAAACAGAAGAGCCTGGGGTTGGTCATGTGCCCCAGAGGAAGGAGAGAATATGCCCAACCAATCCAGCAACCTCTTACGCCGCTTGATCGAAGAAGTAATCAATCAGGGGCATTTAGAGATGATGACTCTGTTGGTTCATCCTGATTACGTGGATCATGACGTCTATCCAGGTGAGCCGGAGGGCACGCGCGAGAGCCTGACGGCATTTTTTGCCGAGCTTCGCGCCGCATTGCCCGACCTGCGTTTTGAACCCCTGCAAGACGAGACGGTTGATGGCGATCAAATCTGGGGTCGCTATATGGCAAGCGGGACGATGACCGGAGGGCCGCTATTTGGTCAGCCTCCGACCCGTCGATTCGCGCGCTGGCGTGAAATCCATTGGGTGCGTGTCGATTCGGCAACCGGCTTGATTATCGAGCATTTCGGAGCAGGCGCTGACCTTGATATGCTCGCCGAGTTGGGGTTACAAGCTCCCCAGCCACCTTCCGAATTTTCTGATCAACGCACCATCCCAGGTGCGCTTTGAACGAGGAAACAGGCTCTCCAGGGTCAACGCCTGTTCAGGTTCCAACTGATAAGATGCCTCAAGAGTCTCTGTGGCGGAATGGAGTCTTCAACCTCTTCTGGTTAGGGCAGTCGCTCTCGCTGCTCGGCAGCGGTATGGCCTTTGTTGCTTTTCCTTTGCTCATATTTGAGTTAACACACTCCATCCAGCAGATGGGTCTGGTCACCGCGCTGATGGGAACAGGCAGCCTCATCGCGGGTCTTGTGGCAGGGATTTTGGCTGATCGTGGAGATCGGCGGCTGCTGTTGCTGTTGTGTGATGCTGGCTCTGCCGCCGGGTATGCGTTGATTCCATTCTGGTGGTGGGTAGTCGGGCCCAAGGTACTTGTGCCGCTGCTGGTTGCGGCTCCGTTGGGTTTTTTGAGCCTCGCCGCCACTGTGGCTGGCACAGCGAGCATTCCTCGGCTCGTAAAACCTGCTCAGCTCGTAGAAGCCAACGCCAAACTTCAAAGCAGCAGCGCTGTGGCTTTTGTGGTAGGGCCGATTATAGCTGGCGTCTTGATCAGTTTCTTTGGGGCACCGTTGGTTCTGGCGCTGAATGCCATCTCCTATCTCTTCTCTGTCGGGTCCCTGCTGCTGATTCGTTTGCAACCTGCTGCTGCCAGGGTGACTTCGCCGCTGGACCTGGACACTGCTGGGCGCTGGTTGGCTGGTCTGCGCTTTCTCCTGCGGCGCCAGATGTTGGGGTGGGTAGCTGCCTTCCGAATCGGAGAGATGCTGCTCCTGGCTGGGGTCTTTGATTTGCTCGTCTATCGTGTCAGGCAAGAACTTCATCAAAGCAATGAGGCCGTGGGGTTGCTGTGGGGGCTGGGTACGCTGGGGGCCATCGTTGGAAGCGTGCTGGCGCCGCGCCTTCGTCGCGCATGGGGCTTTGGAGCGCTCTTCCTCAGTGGGCTGGCGCTCCAGGCGATAAGCTTTCTCGCCCTTGGCTTCTTATCTTCTCTTCCCCTTTTTGTCCTCTGTGGTTTTGGGGTCACATTGGGTGATGTTTGGGTCCAGATTCTGGCAGGGGCACTGCTTCAGGAACAAACCCCCGATTGGTTGCAGGGGCGTGTCATCGCCAGTGTACAAACCGGACTTTGGTTGGGTACGGCGATAGGCGCTGCGGCCACCACTACGCTGGCAGCGCGGATGGGCAGCACTCCGCCAGTATTTTTGCTCATTGGGAGCTTGTTTGGCAGTCTTGTTCTGCTTGGCCTGCTCACCCCGACTCGCAAGGCTGCATAACCAATCCGATGGCGGAAGCTGCGGGTAGACTGGCGCTGGCCGTGGGCACTGTCCACGGCCAGATTGCTAGCGGTGCAGTGAAGAGTCTGAAAGAGATGGAGTCGGGGTCAATGATGGGGAACCCTCGACAGGAGCGAGCAGACGAAGATGAAAGGTGGAACCCTCGCCAGGTTCACCGGTACTTTCAACCCAGATGGACCCACCCATCGCTTCAGTAAAGACCCTGCACAGATAGAGGCCGAGGCCCGTGCCATGGATGCTCCCAGCAATCTCCCGGGGCAGGCGCACAAAACGCCGGAAGAGCAGCTCTTTTTGTTCTGGGGGAATACCCAGGCCCTGATCCTGTACCGTGATCTCCACCATCGGCTTTGCCGCTCTGTTAGTTGGTGTCCGACCAAGCACGCGGGTATTTTTATCACCGACAAGGTATGCCGTGACCCAAATCGGGGCCTCTGCTGGAGAGTATTTTATCGCGTTGGAGAGGAGGTTGGTCAGGATTTGCTGAATGCGTACCTGGTCACCCCAAATGGTCAGGTTCTCTGGGATTTGCAGGTGTAGGCGCCTCCCGGCAGGGTCGGCTTCGCGGGTGTCTATCAAGGAAAGCGCGGCCTCTGTGGCTTCGCGCAGGTTCACGACATCGGGAGTGAAGTTCCGGGCGTCGTCTTCGATGCGGCGTGTATCGAGAATGCTGCGCACTAGATAAGACAGGTTTGCGCCTGCATTTCGCGCGCGCTCTAACATATCAACACGCTTTTCTGGCGATGTGTTCATTTCGGGATCAGCCAATAAATCAATATATCCGGTCATGGTCATGAGCGGGGTGCGCAATTCATGGTTCACGCTTGTAATAAATTGATCTTTCAAAGCGTCCAATTGTTCGGCGCGCTGGGTGGCAATGCGGGCATCCACCAGATCGCGCATGGTAAGAAGCTGCCGGATGATAATCAACAACACCACTACCAACGTCACAATGAGTAATGGCACGATTGCCTGCTGGGTTGAAGCTGATTGCAGCAAGGAGAACAGGATAAGACCGAAGAGGATCAAAACGGGCAGGGCTAAGAGAAAGAATTGGCTCGATATTTGAGATGGCTGGATGCGCGCCAGCCGCGCGGCCAGGGTTTCCAACCATTGCCAGGTTCCACGCTCGCCAGCAGTCACCACCAGCGAAAGTGCGGCAAGCACAAACGCGCATAATCCAGCGACCCAAAACGGATCGATCCAGGGGACGCCAAAACTTGCCCCTGCTCCCGCGGCGAATTGAGGCAGCGTAATGACATTGAAAGCCGTATCTGCGTATACAAAACAAAAGCTGCCAGCCATCAACCAGAAGAAGGCTGGACGATAGACCTGCTGGATACCACGTACTACCTGGATGGCCGCAACCAGCAGCAGGGTGAGGTCGGCAAATGGGTAAGCTATATAGACATAGTCAAGCGGTGTCGCGTTGAGGAAGCGCGGAACAATGAGGAAGACGACACTCGGGCCAAGCAAAGCTCCAACCACAATGAACACGTCGAGGAGTAAGCGTATTTGTCTGGCAGTAGTCGTTTCAGCAACTGGGAGAATAAGCATACCCAGCGCCAGGAACGCATAAAAAGAGAGAAAGAGGATGACGGTGAGATAGTCTACTTGGGGAGAGTTGGGAGCAGGAGGAAACAGGATAGTGAGAGCATTTGCCAGAAGATACAGGCCCTGGGCCACCGCAATCAAGCGCCAAGCCCAGCGCGCCCGCCCTGGGGGCACTCGTGTGCTCACCCAGGCGCTGCACCCCAGGGCAAGCAGGACCACAATCGTTTGAGCTACCCCGCTCACTGCTGCGCGTGTATTCACATCTGTAATAGCCAGCAGGAGTCCCACGAGCAGAACCAGGCTGAACAGGATGCCCACAATCAACCAGAATCGCGCGCTTCGAAATCCTGCCAGGCGGGCCACTGACAAAGATGAACCTGCTCCATCTGAAGAAGCAGACAATACCTGCGAGGACCGTTGCATGGGTTCCTCCCTTACAAGCCAACACTATCTGATGGTATGAATGGCTGTATGCCTTTCAACCAATGATGGATTTGTGGGCTATTATATCCTATTCTCGGCTCGTATGCACGCCTTGTTTGATGCTTTTCCGAGACAGCAGCCAAAAATCTGGCGTTGAGAGAGATTCTGTTGATCTTATGCCCGTTTTCAACGATGGAACAGACGCGCAATCATGGGAAATAAGTGAGGGCCAAAGACAAACAGACCAATGATGATGGAGAGGATGGCGTTGAGCAGCACCGTTCCGGCGGCCACGTCTTTTGCCACTTTTGCCAGCGGATGATATTTCTGGGTTGCCAGGTCGACGCACGCCTCAACCACGGTGTTGAGCATTTCCGCAATAAAGACGCCCGTGATAGCGACAAAGACCAGTCCCCACTCAATGGGGCTGATGCCCAACCAGAGACCCATGCCAATTGCCAACAGGCCAATCACCAGATGTACCCGCGCATTGCGCTGGGTGCGCACCGCGTAGTGTAAGCCGTTGAAGGCATAGACAAAGCTTTGGAGAAACGCAGCCCGCGCCGGTTTGAACGCTTCCGGCTGCGCGGCTGCTGGCTGCTCCGCACGCGCCAACGATTGATGCGCAAGCCTGGGCTGCTCTGCTGGCTCAGCTTGCTTGATCCCACCCGATTCATCCATATTTGGCATCAGTCAATTCCCATCTGGCTAAGCGTGGCATTCTGAAGGGCGACCATGCGCTGATACCCGGCTTCGGTCTGGTCATCGAAACCGATCAGGTGCAGGATGCCATGCGCCAGCAAGAACACAAATTCATGTAAGGCGCTGTGCCCGGCTTCGGCTGCCTGCCGTATGGCGGTGGGGTAGGAGATTGCCACATCGCCCAGTTGCAGCGGCAGCCCCGGCGCAGTGATAAAACGCACCTCCGGTTTGGTGAAGTCTTGCCAGACTTCATCAGCGGGCGCGTCGACCAATGGCTCGTCCAGCGCCGGAAACGAAAGCACATCGGTTGCCACATCTTTGCCCCGAAAGTCGCGGTTTAACGCGCGCAGTCCCTCGTCGCCCTGCACCAGCAGCGTTACTTCGACAGGCCGTCGAATATCAGCCAGTTCTAGCACAATATGGGCCACCCGCGCCAGAAGGGGCTGGTTCAGGCGGCGCGCTTCTTCGCCCGCCTCGCCATCGACAAAAAGAGCCAGATCAGCCCAACCGCTATCTTCGGCTTCCTCGGCGTTTTGAGCCAGGAAGACGGCTTCCTCATCGGCATCAAACATATTAACTCACCTGCTTGATTTTTCCATCGGAGAAGGCAGGTTCATCGTCCACTTTTTCATCGGCGTCGGTCTCCTCATCTGCATGCAGATCGGGATACGGAATGCGCTGGTGGAAGATGCCGCGCAGCATGCTCAAGAACGCCAGGCGGATGGGGTCGAGTTCCTGAATGGTCAGGCCAGATTCGGCAAGCTGTCCATCGGCCAGGCGGTCCTGGAAGAACTGACGGATGGCGATATCCATCTCTTCCGGCGTCTGGCCTGCCTGGCCGGAACGCACCATCGGCTCGACGCCATCGGCCAGCATCAAGATGGCGGTTTCTTTGCTTTGTGGCTTGGGGCCTTTATAGCGAAAGGCCATTTCATCCGGTGGCTCCTGGCCCTTTTCGGCTGCCAGGCGCTTGGCCTTATCATAGAAAAACTCCATGCGCGAGGTGCCATGATGTTCGCCAATGCAGTCGCGCACCCGCGCGGGCAAATGATGCTTGTTCGCCATGCGCAGCCCCTGGCGCACATGCGCTCGAATGAGCTTCACACTGCTCAGGGGGGTAAGCTGGTCATGGACGTTGACCCCATTGAACTGATTTTCAATGAATACCTGGGGATGGACAATTTTCCCAACATCATGATAGTACCCACCGACGCGCGCCAGCAAAGAATCCGCGCCGATGTCGTGGGCAGCGCGCTCGGCCATGGCGGCCATCACGATGCTGTGATGATAGGTACCGGGAGCCTCCAGCAAGAGCCGGTGTAGTAAGGGGTGGTTGGGGCGGCTGCTGTCGAAAAGCTGCAAGATGGTGGTGATGCCAAAGATGGAGCCGAAGAAGCTGTACAGCGAGAGCGCCATCACCGCCGAAAGCTCGCCACCGACCAACCCCACCAGGCAAAGCGTGATAAGCTGGCCGATGTCGTGCGGCTGTGTGCGGTCCATGAAGGTGAAGGCGGCGATCAACGGCAGCGAACTCAAGCCCACCAGCAGGCCAACGATGCCAAAGCGCGCCAGGCGGTTGACCCGGCGCATCCCCAGCGCGCCGATGGCCGCGCCCGCCGCGTAAATCAGGCTCAGCGCCAGGGAATCTCCCACCACAGCGCCCACCAGAAACGCCAGGATGAGGCCCATCACCAGGCCAAGTTGGACATCCAGCAGGGCGGCGATGACCATGGCTGCGGCAGCCAGCGGGAAAGCGTAGGCCCAGCCAGACCAGTCGGGCAGCGTTACTCTGGCGGCCAGCACCGTCAGCGCCAGCACGGCCATCACCAGCAGCAGCGAGCGTGGGCGCGTTGCGACGCTTTGTGCCCAGGAGACCAGATAGAGGGAAAGGCCAAGCATCAGCCCGCCAATCAACAACAGCATGCCCAGGCTATCGGACCAGGTGGTGAGGCTGAGCGGTTCGGTGCCGGGGCTTCCAATACCCTGCCCGATGGCTTCGAAGAAGTCGGAGGGTGGCCCAAAAATCGGAGCCAGCAAGATAGCTGCCAGCGTTGCGGTTGACAGGGGCCAGAACAGCAGCATCGGCCAGAAATGTCTTCGTCGCCAGAACCACAGCATCGGGCGACGATGATGTCGCAAGTGTTTAGGAAATTGCACGGCATTCTCGGCCATGCGCACCTTCTCTCTTCTCCGCAACCAGGGCCAAAAGATGAAAGCCGGACCGCACAATACACGACCCGGCTCTCATCAACAGCTTCCTGAATTGCGCTATGGCAGCGGAGTAAGGCGCGATAGGGCATCAGGCTTTGCGGGCCTTACGCTTCTTCGCGGCTTCCTTTTTCTTGCGCTTGACGCTTGGCTTTTCGTAGTGTTCGCGGCGGCGTGCTTCTGCCAGAATGCCATCTTGCTGAATCTTGCGATTAAATCGCTTTAGCGCTGCCTCAAACGACTCATTCTCGCCAATTTTGACTTCCGACACATCACTCCCTCCTCTCCTGGCCGATCTCGGCGGTTTTGGGATCGGAGAGGCAAGTTGGCTGACCACCCACAGCCGGGCAGTTTTGCACTGCTCTCATGCTGATCAGAACTCCGCAGACCTACCGCCGATTATACTCCACGCCTTCATTTCTGTCAACCAGAACCTCATCCGTTTCTTGGCCTAAACTTTGCAATATTGCAGACGACCCTCTTTACAGGGGTCAGTATTCGTGGTACGATGACACCCTGGTTGTAGCAAAGGAACCTCATCTGGCTACTAACCAGGCACATCTTCTCAACAATTGATGCCGAACACACAACAACTCTACCAGTCCAGGGAAAATTCATCTATTGTTAGCGCGCCATGCCTCGGCGCCAGACAATAAGCCTTCATTTTATCTTATGGCTCGGGAGGCTTTGTGCTTATGAACGCGAAACAGATATGGCAGTCGACGTTAGAGCGCATTCAACCAAAGATCAGCCAGGCCACTTTTAACACCTGGTTCGATGGAACGAGCGCCGTTGCCCTGGAGGGCCATCTCTTGAAGGTCAATGTGCGCACAACCTTTAACCGCGCTCACCTGGAGACCCGCTTTCATGACCTGATCTGTAGCGTTCTGAGCGATCTGATTGGTTCCGATGCTGAGGTGTGCTTCGAGGTAGGCCAGTCTGAGGACCGGCCCGAGGCTGCGTCCACTGCTGCGCTGCCTGGTCCGGCAGAAGAGGCAGCGCAGGTTCACGTACAAGAGGTTCGTGTACAAGAACTGCCCCTGGATGATGTCCCCGAGCCAGAACCACTGCGAGAGCCTCGACAGCCCGCCTTGATGACGGTGGCCGCTGCCCGCCGGGAACGCTTTGAAGTGGCGCAAGAGGGCCGAAGGTTGCCCCGCCGCGCCCTGCCCTATGCCGGGCCGGAACTGCTGCCCATCGCTGATGCGCCCGTTGCCATGCCTTTGCTGACGCGCATTACCCCCGTTTCGAGCGGGAGCAATGATGACATCAATCCTCCTGCGTTGCACGATCAGCGCTTCGGGGAAGACCATCCGGTGACGACGGTGGTCGAGAGCGTCCGGCCTCTGGCTGCGGCGGCCTCTTCCTCGGAAGAACAGCGCGTGGCCGAGCAGTCGCCTGATGGGCCGCGCTCAGTCGCCGCGTCCTGGCCCCGCCCGATTCCTTCGCGGCACGCCAGCAGCGCCGAAACTAGCATCGCCAGTGGGCAAGCTCCTGGTGGCGAGGGGGCGTTGAATGCCCGCTATACCTTCGACACCTTTGTGGTGGGCAAGTCCAACCGGTTTGCGCACGCGGCTTCGCAGGGCGTGGCCGAAGCGCCGGGAAGTTCGTATACGCATAACCCGCTGCTGATCTATGGCGGCGTGGGGTTGGGGAAGACGCACCTTTTGCACGCGATTGGTCACTATGGCATAGCTGCTGGCCTCACTGTCCTCTATACCACTTCAGATCGCTTTACGAATGAGATCATCAACGCCATTCGTTTTCATACCACCGAAGAGTTCCGCGCTAAATACCGCCAGATCGATATTTTGCTGGTCGATGATATTCAGTTTATTGCTGGCAAAGAATCCACCGAAGAAGAGTTCTTTCACACCTTTAACACGCTGCATAATGCCAATAAGCAGATTGTGCTCACCAGTGACCGGCCTCCCAAGGCGATGGTGACCCTGCAAGACCGCCTGCGTTCGCGTTTTGAGTGGGGCTTGCTGGCCGATATTCAACTGCCCGAATATGAGCATCGCCTGGCGATTTTGCGCTCCAAGGCGGCCTTTATTTCTGCGGCAGACGGGCTGCACCTGGAGATTCCCGATGCAGTGATTGAATATATCGCTCAGCCTGAATGCACCAGCATCCGTGAACTGGAGGGAACGCTCAATCGCGTGGTAGCCTTTGCCAAGCTGCAAAAAAGGCCGGTGACGCTTGAGTTGGCAGTCGAGACCATACAGCAACTGCGCACCGACAGCCGGAAGCGCGTGCTGGTTCCTTCGCAGGTGCTGGAGGTGGTGGCGCGTCACTACAATGTGACGCTGGAGGCGCTGCGCGGCCCTCAGCGGGACCGCGAGATTGCCTGGCCGCGCCAGGTGTCGATGTTGATGATGCGCGAAGAGACCAAGGCGAATCTGTTGCAGATTGCGGCGGAGCTTGGCGGGCGCGATCACTCGACGGTGATTTACGGAGCCAATCGCGTCACCGAGGCCATCAAGAACAATGATCGCGTCCGCAAAGAACTGGCGATTCTGCGCGAGGAACTGCGCATTCTTGCCATACAGCAGGAGACATTTGAGGAATAGCTTCAGGTGGTTTCGTGATGGGCTATGGTTGCCAACAGCGCGGCTGGCGACCATAGCCCATTTTGGCTAGTCGAGGTCTTCATCCTCGTCGTCGTCATCGTCATCACGACGGCTGACACTGCGCCCTGGCATGCTGGTCAACTGGTTCAGCAGGGTCTTTGCCATCTGCGTCACCTGGCGGTCACCATCCTCATTGTGGCGGGCCGCGCGCAGATAGCGCTCCAGCCTGCGGCGCTTGCGCTCTTCAGGAACCAGTGGGGCCTGCGCCAGATCAAGCAGCTCCAGCGAACCGGCTGCCGCGCGCCGGACGAGTGGCTCGCCATCGACCAGAACCATCGCCAGCGGCCAGATGGCGCGGGGGTCGCCCAGTTCGCCCAGCAGTTCCGCCGCCCGGGGCCGCTGCTCCATGGTGCCGCGTTTGCGATCAAGCACCTGCAACAATGGCTCCAGCGCGCGGCTGTCTTTCAACTGCACCAGAGCCACCATAAGTTCCATGCGGGCGCGTTCTTCCCACTCACGTTCCAGCGCGCGGGCCAGTGGATTTGCCGCGCGCGGGTCACCCAGCGCGCCGAGCGCCTGCGCTCCGGCGGCGCGCACCAGAATATCGGCGTCATCGAGCAGGCCCACCAGCGGAGCCGTTGCGCGCCGATCGCCCAATCGCCCCAGGATGCCCGCCGCGACCAATCGCATGGCAGGATTGCTTCCGGCAATCAGCGCGACCAGCGGGGTCACGGCGCGCCGGTCATTCAGGCGCCCCAGGGCGATCACCGCGTTGGCGCAGACCTTCCAATCTTCGTCGCCCAGCGCGGCCACCAGCACCTCGACCGAGCGGCGATCAGCCATCCAGCCCAGGGCATCGGCGGCGGCCTGGCGCTGGCGTACGTTGCCCTGCTGAAGCGATCGCACCAGCGCATCTAGCACGGAGGTATTGCGCGCGCCGATCAGGGAGCGCGTGACGGCGGCCACCACAAAATCATCGCGGCTGCACAAGGCATCCACCAGCGCGCGGGCGGCTTCCATGTCGTCTAACTTCACCAGCACGCGCGCTGCCGAGACGGCAGTCTGCTGGCGCTGGAGCGCCGGAACGATGACGGGCAGCGCATCAGCACCGAACCGGACCATCGCTTTCTCGACGGCAGCCAGCACCTGATCGAAGGGACCGCCCAGGCCAGTCATCCACGCGAGATCGCCGCCAACGAAGTCGAGCAGTACCTGTGCGCAGCGCGCATCGATGCGTCGCAGGGCCTCGGTGGCGATGCGGCGAATTGGCTCGCTCATGTCGCGGTAAATCTCTTCATCGGTGTTCCCGCGAAAGCCTACAAAGACGGGGCTGGCTGAGGCCGCTTTCTCCAGCAGAGGCAGCAGCGCCTCTTCAGAGCCATAAGTAATGGCGATTTCGGCGAGTCGGCGGGCAGCGTCGGCTGCAACCCGCTCGTCAACAGAACGCAGCCGTTCTTTCAGCATGCGCACGTCAGCGTTAAACGGTTGGATGCGATTGCTGAGTTGGGTTGCCACGCGGCTGACCGCGCCAATGCGTTGATCGGCGACGCGGCGCACTGCGTGGGTCAGCGCGCGCTTGACGGGAGGGCGTTTCACCTTGATCGGCTGCGACTCGACTGGCGCGGGCGGCTGCGCCTCCTGGGCCGCGAGGATGGCGGGCAAATTGGGTGAAGCATCTGGTGTTTTCCCGTTCTGCGAGGCTTGCGCCTGCTGCCGCTGGATTTCCGCAAGCGCCCAGTTTTCTATCTCAGCCTGGTTTTCTGGCTGAAGCCGCTGTTTGGGGTTTGCCCCCCGAGAACCATTCATCGCGCGTCCTCCGGTATCTGATGCCCGTGTGCCTGGGTGCGCCGCTGGCTGACGTTCTTCGCCTGTCGGGCTGATCTTCAGTAATCTGGGGCGAAGTATAACATGCCTGGCGCTCTTTGAGGAATAGGGTGGGTTGGTATATAGCCTAAAAGAGCCGTTCATTGATTAGAACGCGCGAGCTTCAGCGAAGTATCTGGCCGAACGCCTCTGGATGGGTCAGGATTGGCTGGCGTCCTGAGCGATGCGCCAGCCCCAAAAGGCCAGCGCTGCTGCCGCTGCCAGCGCCAGCGCCATGCCCAGTCCCCAGGCCAGGCTCTGGCGCTGAAGGGCAAACACCAGAGTCACCGCGCCCAGACCAAGCGCGAGGAAGAGACTGGAACGCGCCCAGCTTTGCCCGCTGACGCTGCGCAGCCAGATTGCCAGTCCCAGAAAGCCGGTGGTGGCGGCGAAATAGAGCAGCGGCCAGGCAGAAGCGGGGATGGCGGCGTAGAGGCCCAGGGTGTAGATATCCCCAGCCAGAAAGCACCCGCCCAACAGCAGCAGCCAGGGCGCTTGCTGCCAATAGGCCACGGCAGCGCAGAGGCCGACTCCCGCGCTGAGCGCAATAAGGAGCGGGCCACTGTTGGGCGCATGCGCCGTTGGCTGAGCGGCCACGGGTAAGATGGCCCCGATGGCAAAGAGCAGCGCGAAACCATCCAACAGGAGGCACAGGCCCCACGCATCTGGATGGCCGCTTACTTTCAGTGCCTGGGCGGCTTTGGCTCGTCCCCCGCGCTGGAGGAACACGCGCCAGGGTCTGGGAGCGAGTGCTGGGGCCAGGTCTGGCAGCCAGAAGCGCAGGAGATAGGTGCCGACATGGCAGGCCAACGCAACCACCAGCAGCGAGAGGGCGAAGAGTCCCTGGGCGCTGGGATTGCCAATTTCAGTGGTGGTGATGACCAGCGCCACGGCAAGCTGCGCCAGCAGCGGCGCGGCCAGCGCCAGAGCGGGCAGCCGACGGAGCATCAAAGCCCAGAGCAGCGCGCCGCCCAGCAGCAGCAGCGACGAGAGCAGAAATGACGCGCGCACCGCGTTTGCATCATCCGCCAGCAAAGGCGTGCCCTGCGAGGCGAGCAGAAAAGCGGTGCCGACCTGCCCTAGCTCCCAGACGGCACCAACTCCGGCGACAAAAAATGCGCTGGATTCCAGGGCCGAGCGCCAGCCAGCCACAGCTTGCCCAGCGCGCAGGTTCGCCAGCGCCATATACGCTACACCCAACGCGACCAGTCCCAGCGGCCACCACCAGGTCACTATGCCTTGCCAGATGAGCGCAGCAGCCAGCGCGCCTCCAAGCTGAATGAACCCGGGCGTTGCCCAGGAGCTATCATGCCGCCATGCCCCGATGCCCAGGCAGACCAGCCCGCTGACGAGCCACCCGACCAGCAGTGCCGTTGGCACATCTGCACCGATCATCAGCATCCCAACGATGATTGCCAGCGCGATCAGCAGCGCCACGGCCAGGGGTGCGAACCCAGACCAAAAGTGTCGTGTCATCAAGTGGTATTCCTCCGCGTTATGGTCTCGCTCTGGAGAGAGTATAGCAAAACCAGGCCAATAGACCTGACCTTTTTGCCTTGCCAGCATCGCGGGCAATCCCTGGGGCTGAAAATGCTGATGCAGCAGAGAATACCCCTTGATTCAGAGGCGAAAGGGCGCTATACTGAGCGCACGCTTCCCGGCGGATGGTTTCTCGTCTGCCAGGCGGAATCTATGCGCTGCCATGCTGGTGTTGAGGAAGCCGGGAGGATAGGGCTGGCAGTAAGGGAGGGTTTCTGGTGGCGAGAGCTTCTGGGGCATCAAAACGACAGCAGCCGCGAGCATCGGTGGAAGCATCTGTGCAGGTCGCTGCTCCTGCACCTGTTCCTGGCTGGCGGGCGGTCAGCGAACTGCGCTGGCGGCCCCGCACAGACCAGCACGTGATCTTTCTCTCTGATTGGTCCAAGGCAACCGATCAGGATGCCCATATCCCTGAGCCAGCAGAAGATGATGGCGTGGACGAGCAGGGCGCTCAAGGAGAGCGTGCCGAAGGGGCGCGCCAGGAGGCGGCAGAATCAGCGAAAGACTTGCTTCCGCCGGTAGAAATGCTGAGGCTCGTGGCCGCGCGCTGGACAGCGCTGCTGGAGGAGGAAGAGAAACGGTCAGCGCTGGTTTCTTTTCGCGCGTCGGGTGTGCTTGCGCCTGCGGAATTGACGCGACGGCTGCCTGGGGCAGCGGCGCGCCTTTATACGCTGGGTGGGCTGGTGGCGCCGCTTTCGGATGCGGCGCTGGGCAGGATGCCCCTGGCGCGCTACAGCGTGGTGCGCGCGCCGAATATGAGCTTCTGGCCGCATCTGCGCGCGCTCATCGAGGAGCAAGAGCGCACGCAGCCTGGGTTGGAACTGTGGGAGGATTTGGAGAGCGATCTGGACCTGCTGGAACAGGAGCTTGCCTGGTGGATCGCCAGCCCGCAGGGGCTGATTCTGAACCTGTATGAAGGTGAGATGCTGGTGGGGCATTTGTCGCTGGCGCGCCAGTATGACCCGACTGAGGGCTGCGATGGCTGGGGGGTGATCGCGCTGCATATCGCGCCCCAGGCGCAGGGCCAGCGGCTGGGCACGATTCTTCAGCGCGTCGCGGCCACACTGCTGGTTACGCGAAAGGCGACTCAGCGCATTGAGCCAGCCGCGGAGCCAGAAGCAGCCGATGGCCCTTCCCCGACGATGCAAATGACGGCGCTGGATACGCGCCAGTGGCCCTTTCTCTTTGGCTTCGTGGCGGCGCACAATATCCCGGCCCTGCGCGGGGCCTATGGGGCTGGCCGCCGCATCATCGGCACCTATGTGGATGTGCCGCTGGAGGCGCTGTGGCCCCCCGGCAAAGTCGATCAGCCAGCGGCCTCTTCGGAGGAGTGATCGGCTTCAGATGACGTTTTGCTTGCTTCGGGGTTCTTCTGCGTGTTGCGCCCTGGTAGCTGGGTCATCTGGCCGGTGAAGGCGAAATAGACGGCAAGGCCGCCATTCACGGCCACGCTGGCCCAGATGTTGACAAACGCCAGTGCGAAGGCCGCCACATAGAACAGAGGGCCAAAGCGATATTGCGTGGTGATGGCGGCGACGAGCGCTGGGTCTGCGCGTTTGCTCAGCAGCCGCCGCTTGTATGTTGCGTAAAGCCAGACCGCCTGAAAAACGATAGAAATCACCACGAAGGTGACGCTGTAGAACGCCGCAGCAAAAACTTGATCAGAACTACCAGGAACATGGCTTTGAAGAGAGTCGGCCAGCACGGCGGTGGGATAATTGACGAAAGTAATCAGCAGCATCAGCAACCCATTGATGACCATAAACGTGTGATCGGTGCGATGCACCAACTTGAAGATTGAGTGATGATTAAGCCACATAATTAAAATGGTCATGAAACTGATGAAATAGGCCAGAAACGAGGGCCACTGCGCCAGCACCTGGCTTTCCAGATTTGTTGTGCCCGTGGGCAGCTTGACCTCCAGCACCAGCAGCGTGATAGCGACGGCAAAGAT
>DATGID010000084.1:0-96386 GCA_035307385.1 Ktedonobacterales bacterium
TCCATTCGATAGTTCGCAGATTACATCCTATACTCAGCCAGCCAGACTCTTGAACCTTCAGCCCTTGTTCTGTCACCTTGATGCTGCGCCAACCCAGCAGCGCAAAAATAGAGGCTACCAGAGCAGACCAAAAAGCGGAAAAGGCAACCGCAATGGGAGCCGCCCCAGCAGGCTCAGGAGGGTTTGTAGGAACCATAGAGACATACAAAAACAGAGCCGTGCTGGTTAAGGGGGCTAATATCCCAAAGCAGATGAGTGGTATCTTCCATTTAGGGCGCAGTTTAATGGTGCAGGGCAACATGAGGACCAATTCATCTGGTATTGGTTGTTCTGTTGCAAGTGGAACAGGAGTATTTTCTTGCTGCGCTGCTGATTGCCGACGCTTCTCTACTGGTGCCCAGGGTGAGAGATACCAAAAGAGCCAGGCACCAAAGAGAATCATTAGTAAACACAAAATGGTACTACTGACATTACCCCAACGGAATGCAACCCAGACTGCTGTGCCGATGCCTGCAATGACTGCAAACGCCCCAACTATACGAAGCCCAAACAAGGGGTCGTATTTGACCATACCAGCCTCCAATACTTTGTCATCGCCTCACCAGCCTCCAATACTTTGTCATCGCCTCCTTCCCATATCATAGCGCTTCTTTGCCAATATGCAACAGAGCTCCGTTACAACTTCTCCGTCGCCAGGATTTTGCCCGTGCCGGTCAGCGCCTCTTGCCCCTCCTGGTTGGTGGCTTTGCCGTGCAGCGTGACAAGGCTGCCCTGAAGCGAGGCTTTGTATTCGGCGGCCACGATTTCCCATTCCATAGTAATTTGCTCGTCGGCCTTCACCGCCTTGCGGAAGCGAAAGGTGAACTCCAGGCCGAGCATCGCGCCATCGCGGCTGAAATGCGTGGCGGTCAGCCCCATCATCAGCGAGGTGATGTGCGGGCCACAGGCGATGATGCCGCCGAAGCGGGTCTGGAGGGCATATGCCTCGTCGTGGTGCAGCGGATTCTGGTCGCCGCAGAGCGTGGCGAAGCGGGCAATCTCTGCGCGCGTCAGCGCGACCTGCGCCGTGATGCGCTCGCCAATCTGGATGGGTCGCATGAAAAACGTCTCCTCGAAAGATACAGGTAAGCACTCATCAGACATCAGATGCCTGGCTCAGCCGCGTGGCTGGAAGCCTGAAACGTTTCGTAGACGTACAGGCTGCCCGTCCAGTCGGCAAAAACACGTTCGATCACCACGCGCACGTTGGCCCAGGACAGGCCGCCGTGGCCCGCGCCAATACGCGGCATGGCGATGCTGGCGATGCCTTCGGCGTCTGCCTGGGCGCGCATGGCACGCAGGGCGCGCTCGATTGCTTCATACGTGGCGCGGGAGCGCCAGTAATCCTCTTGCGTGGCGAGATTGAAGACCCAGGGCTGATCGTCGGCTTTCCAGAGGAAAACATCGCCAGGGTTGAACTGGCGCGGCGATGCTTTGCAGCGCTGGCGATATGCGGCGTACATGGCCGGATAGCGCTCGCGGAAACCGACGGCGATGCCAGCGCCCATCGCCCCCTGGCAGTTGCAGCCGTGCGCGAGCGCCTGCGCCTGATACTCGTTCTCGAAGAGGTCGCCAGCGACATAGCGAATAGGCATACGCTTGCGCTATTCCGCCAGAAACGCCAGCGCTGCTTGCGCGAAGGTATCCGAGACAATGATGGTGTAGTGATTGGCGTCGGAGATCGTCACCAGGCGGCAGCCAGGGATGATGCTGCCCACGCGCTCGGCCTCGTCGGCGGCCAGAATAAAGCCCCGGTCCGGCGCGAGCGTGCCCAGCGCCGCGCGCGCCAGCAGCGTGGGCGCCTGGATGCGTGCCAGCGGCACCTCGATATTCAGCGTCGATTCGACCAGAAACTCTTCTTCGATGGCCGCTTTGGGCACGCGCGAAGTGACGGTGCCATCGGGATGCACCTCGGCGTCATAGCGGTAATAGGCTTCCCAGAGCGGGTTCCACTCGTGGGCGGGCGATTTGCTGCGCTCCTCCAGGTAGACATCGAGCGACGGATAGACCTGGCCGAGACGGCCCAAAGCTGGGCCGATGGCTTGCAGCGCGTCTGCGGGCAGACGCCCGCCCCGGTCCACCAGCACGAGCTTGCCCAGGCGTTTGGGATACGTGCCTGCAAAGAAGAGTCCAATGAGCGCGCCCATCGAATGCCCAATGAGATGCACCGTGGGCAGGCTCAGCGCGTCGCACAGGCTGAGCAAGTCGTTGACGTGAAAAGGCGTGCCGTAGCCGTGCGGCGGCTTGTCGCTGAGGCCGCGCCCGCGCAAATCGGGTGCGATGACGTACCAGCCCTCCGCCGCCAGGCGTGGCGCAAGGCTCGCCCAGCCCTGGCTGTTGGCGGTCAGGCCATGCACCAGCAGCACTGCGCGTTCTGGCTGTGTGAACGCGCCCCAGGTGACGTAATGCAGGTTGATGCCATTGACGGGCAGGTCATGGGCAACCATAGATAGGCTCTCGCTCATCTTGTGTACTCCTGATGAAAAAGGCTTGCCTTCCAGCTTCGGCACCGCTATTATACACACACGTAGCTCTGCCGCGTATATCCGGATATACTGCTCGTCCTTCTGACTGTCGGCTAAGCGTGTGCTTCCAGGGAGGGAAAAACCCTATGAGCGATGTGGCTCCATCCAGCGCGGGCGATCTGGCAGTTCCTCAGTCGCGCGTTGCAAGCTCTGCGACCTTTGCCTTCTACGTCTTCTTTGCCATCAACTTCCTCAACTATCTGGACCGCTTCATCCTCACAGGCGCCTCGAACGCGGTGGGGCACGAACTCAACCTGGGGATAGACCAGATTGGGCAGCTTTCCGGGGCCTTCACCATAGCGCTGACGTTGAGCGCCATCCCCTTTGGCATCTGGGCTGATCGCAGCAGCCGCAAAAAAGTGATTGCGGTAGCCGTGCTGATCTGGAGCCTGGCAACAGGCTTCACCGCCCTGGCTGGCAATTTTTTCACGCTTTTCCTTACGCGCTCGGTGCTGGGCGTTGGCGAGGGCGGCTATTCGCCCGCCAGCAGCGCGCTCCTGGCCGACTATTTCAGCCGCGCCAAGCGCGCCCAGGTGCTGAGCCGCCTGGCAACCGCGCTCTTTATCGGCCTGATGTTCGGCATCATCATCGGCGGCATCGTTGCTGGCATCGGGCCGGGCGCGTGGCGCTGGGGCTTCGTCTTTACCGGCATCCCCGGCCTGGTGCTGGCCTTTCTGGCCTGGCGCATCCGCGAACCGCGCCGCAATCAGGCCGACGCCGAAGAGGCCGAAGCGGCAGCGGTGGTGCTGGAGGAGTCGGCCATCTCCGGCGAGATGATTGTGCCGAAAAACGTCTTTTCGCAGCTTGGCACAATTCTGCGCATCAAGACGGTGCTGGTGCTGACGGTTATGCAAATCTTCGCCTATGCCGTCCTGTCGGCCAGCATCACCTATCTGGTCATCCTCTTCCAGCAAAAAGACTCCTTCGGCATGACCTCGACGCAGGCGGGCCTCTTTACCGGCTTTGGCGTGGCCCTGGCCGCCATTCCCGGCGCGATTCTGGGCGGCTACGTGTCGGACATCATCAACCGGCGCTATCCGGGCGCGCGCGTGCTGGTCTGCGGCCTGGGCTTTCTGGTGGGCGCGCCGTCGTACCTCCTCTCGGTGATCGTGGGCGTCGGAACGCATAACATCGTGCTCTATGGCGTCTTCTTCTTCCTGACCACGCTGCTGCTGAACCTCTATCTTGGCCCAGGCGCAGCCGCCATTTGCGATGTCGTGCCGTCGTCGCTGCGCGCCTCGGCGGTGGCAATCTCCGTCTTTGCCAGCAACATCCTGGGCACGGCCTTTGCCCCGGCGTTGGTGGGCGCGCTGGCGAAAGCGCTCGACCCCACCGGCGGCCAGCACTTTGTGCATAACGTGGCGGGCGTTGACCTCAGCCTGGCGCTGGCCTATACCTGCCCGGCGGCGCTGGCGATTGCCGGGGTGGTCGGCGTCATCGGCGCGCGCTGGGTCAAGGATGATATGCGCCGGGCGCAGCGTGCCGAAAGCCAGACAGCCCTGGCTGGCGACTGAACACTGCTAGAAAGAGCAACGCATCGATGCCAGAGTTAGACGTGAGCCGTCTGCCGGACCTGCCCCAGTGTGACACCATTCGGGCGGTGGCTTCCTATCTCTGGCAAGATGCCAGGGTGGTCGCGCTCTGGGTAGGTGGCAGCCTCGCCAGCGGGGCAGGCGACCTTTTGAGCGATGCCGACTTTCGCGTAGCCGTCGCGCCAGAGGATTTCGCGGCCTGGCGCTCGCCGCCGCTGGAGCGAATCTTCGCCCCGCTTGCGGTGGTGGGGCAGACGGTCAGGTTTGGCGACGCTGCCGCATTCTATCAACTGGTCCTCTCGAACGGAGAGATTTTCGACTTCCTGGTGCAAAGCACCGCGCGGCGGCCTCCGCGAGAGCCGCTGCTGGTGCTGGGCTGCCACAGCGCCGACTTCGAGCGCGTGCTTGCCGAACAAAACAGCGTGCCGCCGCTGGAAATGCAGCCTGTGAGCGCCGAAGCCGTCCGCGAATTAGTGGTCAACTTCTGGAGCAACTCGCATAAGCACAAGAAAGTCTTGTATCGCGGCCTCGACCTGATGGCGACCATTGGCATTCAGCACGAACACAACATACTCATCCGGCTCTGGTACATCGAGGCGAGCGGCCAGGACTGCGGCGACGTGCAGCGGCAAACCATCCATAGCTTGACCAGCGTCATTCGCGCGATTGAGCAGGCGCTGGGACCGCAAGCCATGGAACTCATCGGCGCGCCCATGCGGTATCGCCAGGAACTGATGCAGGCCATCGAGCGCAATCGCCAGGCGGTCTCTCGCCTGGGGCCAGGTTTGGCCGAGCGCTATGGCTTTGACTATCCCGCTGCCCTGGAAGCCGTCACGCTTGAGGGCTGGCAGGCGTTTCTGGAGATGCTCTAAGTGGCTTGCCCCAGACCACGCTGGCAACCGTTTGAAGTTCCAGCATGCCATCGCGGCTCCAGGGTTCGACCATGGAGCGCAGGCGCTCGTCAAACGCGGCGGCCTCCTCCGGCGGCATCTGCTCCAGCGAAAGGCTGCTGCGCGAATGAAACGAGGCGATGTAGTCTGCCACCGATTGCCGCGTGGTGACCGGCGCGGTCTCTCGCTCGCCAACTTTGCTAAAAAGCTTTGCCTCCTCCAGCAACGTCACCACATTTTGCAGCGCGGGGTAGTGCTTCATGGTTGAGTAGCGGCGAATGAGGTCAAGCAGGTCAGCGCGCCAGGGCGGGGGCAGTTCGCTGCGCTCCACTTGTGCCACGTAGCCGTGTGGGCTGAGCAGAGCGGCAAAGCGTGGGAACACCACATTCCAATCGAGCCAGATCAGGCACTCTCCCATGGTGATGAGCGCGTAGGGCGGATTGAGCGCCACATCTTCGATGCGGCCATGCAGCCAGCGCAGGTTCGGATGTTGTCCGTTGGGCAAGGTCTTGCCGCGCGCCAGCATCACGGCTGAGGGGTCGACGGCATCCACGCGGTCAACGTGCTCGACAAGCTGCCGCGCCAGCACGCCTGGCCCGGTGCCAACGTCCAGCAGGGCGCGTGGGGTATCGGTGATCAAGCCAAGCAAGAGGTCGAACGTCTCGGTGGGATAGGCGAGGCGCAGGTGATAGCGCTCCACAACGCTGGCATCTTGAAAGCGGTTGCCAATCGCCAGAAAAGGATTGATTGCCATGCCGGTGTGCTCCCTGGTAGGCGGGCGACTACTTCAGTGTTCGCGCTCTTGTTGGCCGCGCTGGCGCTCCAGAAAGCGGAAGAGCCACCAATCCTCAATCGGCCCGCTCTCTTCCCTGGCCCCAACGCGCCCCAGCACGACGAAAGCAATTGTGAGCAGGACAATGATAGCCCCGATGGGGTTGAGATGCAAGAGCAAAAAGCTGACCGCGCTGGCGAGATAGACGCTGCCCAGCACCTGCAACTGCCTGACCCAGAACGCCCAGGCGGAGGGATAAATATCCGCCGCGTAGAGCAGCGAGGCAAAAACCAGCAGAAAGACTGTCAGCACGCCCCACACCACCAGGAGATGGCCGAGGTCGTAGGGGAAAAAGAATTGCTGATTCAGTTGGGCGACGTCAATGTCCATATGTCTTCCTTCCAGTTTGCAAAGCGCGTGTCTCGGAGCATTTATTGCTGTGACGCCGCGCTGGGCTAGAATGTCACAGCGCGGCAAGCGTAGTGATCTTCTGCTGGCAGCAACGGCTGTCCTTGACTTCAGAAAAGTTTAGTGCTAAACTATCACAATAGATGTTTCAGCCTCAACGAGTGCAACAAAGCATATACAGGAAAAGAGGAACAGCTATGCAGCTTGGTGGCATTCATCACATTACCGCCATTACCGGCCATGCGTCGCGGAACGTGGCCTTTTATACGCAGGTGCTGGGCCTGCGCCTGGTCAAGAAAACGGTCAATCAGGATGATGTCTCAGCCTATCACCTTTTTTATGCCGATGAGGGCGGGCACGCGGGCACCGACCTGACGTTCTTCGACTGGCCCCAGGCCGACGCGAATCGCCCCGGCGTGGGGACGATTTCCGGCATTGCCTTTGGCGTGCAGGGGCGTGCTGCGCTGGACTGGTGGGCAGAGCGGCTGGCAAGCTTCAACGTGGCCCACGAGGGCGTGCAGGATCGGGGCGACGGGCGCGCCGTGCTGGCCTTCCGCGACCCGGAGGGGCAGGCGCTTGAACTGGTCGACGATGGCGGCAAGCTCAGCGGCCAGCCCTGGGGCAAAAGCCCCGTGCCGGTGGAGATGGGCATTCGCGGCCTCTTCGCCGTGCGGCTGACCGTGCGCGACCTTGCGCCCAGCGCCCGCCTGCTGACCGAAACGATGGGATTTCGGCAGGCGGGCACATATCAGACCGGCGAGCAGCACAGCGTCACCATCTTCGAGGTTGGCCCAGGCGGCCCGGGCACCGAAGTGCACCTGGAAGCGCGCCCTGATGCGCCGCGCGGACTGCCGGGCATTGGCGGCGTGCATCACGTGGCGTTTCGCACGCCCAACGAAGAGGAACATCGGCTCTGGCGGGCAAAACTGGCCGAGTCGGGTCGCCAGGTGACGCCGGTCATCGACCGCTTTTACTTTCGCTCCGTCTATTTCCGCGAGCCGGGCGGAGTGCTCTTCGAGATTGCCACCGATGGCCCCGGCTTTGCCACCGATGAAGACCCGGAGCACCTGGGCGAGCGGCTGGCCTTGCCGCCCTTCCTGGAGCCGCACCGCAAAGAAATCGAAGCGGGCCTGCGCCCCATCACGCCCTATTCGTTCGTGGAGGCGTAAGCAGACGCTGTCAGGTCTGGTGAATGCTCAGGGCCACCATCTCGTCATCCGGGGCGCTGAATGGGGAAGGCAGCGCGTACGGATTGCGCGCGTCGGGCCAGCCGACGAAGCGCGCCGTCGAATACTCGGACCAATTCACCACATCGAACAACGGAATCGCTGGCACCTGCTCCACCATGATCTGCTCCAGGCCAAAGATTGCTTGCTGCTGCGTGGTGGGGTCAGGTGTGCTCGCGTACTGCTTGAGCAACTGATCGGTCTTTGCATCGTTCCAGTGCTCCCAGTTCCAGGACGCGCCCAGCGACGCTGGGGCTGTACTGCTGCTTGCCAGCAGCGAGTGATAGAGATCATACGGCGTAGGGCCGCTCGTCGCCCAGGCGATGGTCGCGTCGAATGTGCCATTGTTCAGCGCGTTGATGTAGTCTTGAAAACTCAGCTTGTTCACGGTGACGTGCATGCCCGCCGCGTTCAGATTCTGGGCGATGATCTGGCTGTCCGTCACCCAATCGTTCCAGTAGCTGACCATGCTCAGCGTGAAGGCCAGCTTGTGGCCGCTGGCATCTGCATAGACCCCATCACTGCCCTTCTTGAAGCCAGCGGCCTCCAGCAGCGTAGCCGCCCTGGCAGGGTCGCCCGCGCCAAATGTGGTGTGCTGGTACTGCGGGGCGAGGAAGCGCTGGTTGGCGGGCAGCGCCAGCCCCGTCGGGTTGGCAACCGGCCCGGTGTCAGGCTCCCCCTGGACGGAAAGCGCGCCGCGATCAATGGCCGCGCTGATCGCCTGGCGGACGGCCACCTGCTTGAAAGGCACTTTCGCCAGGTTCAGATAGAGCATATACACGCTGGTTGATGGGGACCAGTGGTGGGCATGTGTGGGGTCGCGCTGATCAAGCAGCTTGTCGTCGTATGGGGGTATGTAGGGCATCCAGTCCCAGTTGGGTAGCACGCAGTCGCTGTCATCCGCCAGGGGACACCAGGGTATCTGGTATGTGATCGTATCGATATATGGCTTGCCCGGCTGCCAGTAGTGCGGATTCCTGGCAAGAATCCACTTGATCGTCGTCGGGAAGGCTTTCAGCACAAAGGGGCCGGTTCCCACGGGGTTGGGGTTGAGTTCGGTGGCAGGGTCAGCGACGGCCTGCCAGATATGCTCTGGCACGATGAAGGTCTGCCCGGCCAGATACCACAGGAACGGCACGGCAGGCTGATTGAAGGTTACCACCACCGTTTGCCCATCAGGCGCGCTGACGCTGGTGATGGCCTTCCACAGACCAGCCGTATCCAATGCGGGATAGCGCTTGAGCACATTGAGCGTAAAGACGACATCGGCGCTGCTGAAGGGGTACCCGTCCGACCACTTGACATCCGAACGCAGCCGGAAGGTGACGCTGGTAGCATCTTCGGAGAACTGATAGCCCGCTGCCAGCCAGGGGCTGATCTCGCCGCCCTGCAACTGATTAAAGAACAGCAGCGTTTCGTAAATCATGCCCCGTGTCCCGGTCAGGCTGTCTTCAGGCAGGAAAGGGTTGAAGTTGCGGAGTCCGGGGATGCCCTGTGCTCCATAGACGTCCAGGGAACCGCCGTACTTGATAGCAGTGTCTGGCGTGCTAGAGGTGCAGCCAGCCACCAGCAGGGACACTAGCAGGATAGCAAGAGCCGCAAGGCTCGGGCGAGACCATGACCGCATCATGCGCCTCCTTGTGATGGGCCGCAAGCGCCAGCAGCGCGCAGCCGAGCAGACTCGTCAGCAAAGCGAAACCTTCCTGCCTGAGTATAGAGCCAGCGCGCCTGGTTGGCAAGAGCCAGGAAATCATGATAACCTGACTGCTTGCCTCCGCCTCCTTTCACCGGGCCGTCCGGCGGTCATAGACCCAGACGGACAACGGGATGAGGACCAGCAGCAGCCCGCCGCACCAGACCAGCGCTTGCCAGAGGGCGTCGCCTGTGGGCTGGTCGAGCAGCAGCCCGCGCACCGCGTCCATCAGCAGCGAGACCGGCTGATGGTTGGCAAAGGCCCGCAGCCAGCCGGGCATAGTGCTGACCGGCACGAAGGCGCTGCTGCCGAAGATGAACGGAAGCAGCCAGACGATGCCAGCCTGGGCCACCGCCTCCGGGCTGGGGATGAGCAAACCCACCAGCGCCGCGAGCCAGGAGAACACAAAGCTCACCAGCAGGACTAACGCCGAAGCCGCAATCCAGGCTGGAAGCGTTCCCGCTGGCCGAAAGCCGACCAGCAGGCCAATTCCCCAGGTGACGAGAATGACGACGGTATTGCGAATCAGATCGGCAAAGATGCGCCCCGTCAGGACCGCTGAAGGGGCCATCGGCAGGGAGCGAAAGCGGTCAACCAGGCCGCGTTTCAGATCGTTCGCCAGACCAACGCCGGTGTTGGCGGAGGCAAAGACGGCAGACTGCACGAACACGCCCGCCATCAGATAATTGATGTAGCTGGTGCCGGGCACGGCAATGGCTCCACCAAAGAGATAGCGGAAGAGCAGCACGATGATGATCGGCTGCACCGTAGCGGTGATCAGTTCATCGGGGACACGCGGAATCTGGCGAATCTGGCGTTTTGCCACCACCACCGCGTCAGCCAGCGCCCAATACAGCGCGGGGCGTCTGAGCGAGGTGAGCCGTTCCATGGGAGCAAACGATGTCTGGTTCATTGGGGCCTCCTGGTAGCCGGTTGAGGCTCAGCGGCTTCTTTCGTTTCAGACGCGGCGTGGCCGGTGAGCGTGAGAAAGACATCATCGAGCGTGGGTCGGCGCAGGGCCAGATCGTCCAGCGCAACGTGCGCGGCATCCAGATCGCGCACCATGGCGGCCAGGCGTTCCGCGCCCTGAGTCACCGGCACGGCCAGATGGCGCTGGGCGGCATCCATCTGCGCCTCACCCGAGCGATACGGACACAACGCCGCCAACGCGACGTTCAGGTCGCTTCCCGGCGCGAGCGTGAGTTCCAGCCGCTCGCCGCCGATCTGCGCCTTCAACTCATCGGCAGTGCCTTTGGCAATCACGCGCCCCTGATCGATCACAGCAACCTGCTGGGCCAGATGATCGGCTTCTTCCAGATATTGGGTGGTAAGAAAGACGGTCGTGCCTGTCTGTGCCAACTCCCGGATGATTGCCCACATGGTCAGCCGACCACGCGGGTCCAGGCCCGTCGTCGGCTCATCCAGGAACAGAATCGGCGGGGCCAGAATCAGGCTGGCTGCCAGGTCCAGCCGTCGGCGCATGCCGCCAGAATACGTCTTGACCAGCCGCCCGGCAGCCTCCACCAGATCGAAGCGTTCGAGCAGATCGCGCGCCCGGCGCTTTGCCACCGCGCCGGGCAAATGATACAACTGCCCGAACATCGTCAGGTTTTCGTAGCCGGTGAGCAGTTCATCAACGGCGGCATATTGCCCCGCCAGGCCAATGTGGGCACGCACTGCTGCCGCCTGTTTGACGACATCCAGCCCGGCCACTTCCACCCGTCCGCTGTTGGGCTTGAGCAGCGTCGTCAGGATGCGCACGGCGGTCGTTTTGCCCGCGCCGTTGGGACCCAGCACCCCCAGAACACCACCCGCTTCAACCATCAGGTCCAGCCCGGCAAGCGCTTTCGTCTTGCCGTAGGATTTCTGCACGCCTTCGGCCAGAATCGCTGGGGTATTTGACATAAGTTAACCCATCCTTTGTAAGCAGGCTCTCCACATGCCTGCCAGGCAGGAGACACATGGAGAACCGGGCGACCGCCGTTAGAATTCCGAGCGATGCTTGCTCTGGCGCTCGAAGGCAGCCCCGATGCTGCGCTGCCAGCTTTTCAGGATGCGCGGCTGGCGCTGCCGCTCGCGCGCAAGCTGCGATTGCAAACCTGGCCGGTTCGGCTGGGCGAAGTGCTGTCCGTGCGCCGGGACCTCCGGATGGGAACGGAGAAGAGCAGACAGCGGCGCGTGCGGCTCGGTGTGGTTACGATCAGGCAGACCGAAGACCCGGTGCAACAGGGTCCAATGCCAGTGTCGGAGCATGTTCAACATGTGTTTCTAAACCTCTTTCTTTGCTTGCGTCCTTTTGGGAAAATAGTTTCCTGGAAACAATAATAGCAGCAGCGTATCAACTTGTCAAGATTGTTTCCTGGAAACTTTGGAGATTTGATGATTTGATATACTAGAAGGAAGAAGGAACCTCAGAAGGTGAGGGGGATAGTGCTATGCCCGGTTCTTCAGACGATCAGGCGAGCAATCGCGATGAGATCGCGCCGCTTGTCGCGCAAATCCTGGCGCTGCTGGGAAAAGCGACCGATCAGTTTGACTCAGAGGAGCATGGAAGCTGGCAATGGATGGCGCAGCATAGCCAGAATCCGCTCACCGTTGACATGATACGCGAGGTGAGCGTGACGGCGTGGCGTGTGATCGATGCCATCGGGCGGCTGGAGCCGGTGAATGGCATCACGATTTCCACGCAGTTTCGCATTCCCAAGGGCACGGTCTCGAAAGTGACGCGCCGCTTGATCGCGCAAAACCTGGTAAGCACCGAGTTCCTGCCCAACAACAAGAAAGAAATTCTGTTTCGCCTGACGCCCCTGGGCCGAGAGGTTTTTGAAGTGCATCGCGCCTTCGATGCGCAGATGGAGCGCGGCATTGTCCGATTTTTGCAGCGCTACAGCGCCGATGAACTGCGTCTGCTCGCCCGCATTCTGCAAGATGCGACCGAAGCCTCGTTCCTCACCCTGGGACTCCAGTCCTCCTCGTTGTGAAGAACAGGAGGCGGGGTGTTCATTTAAAGAAAAGGATGGAACTTTTTTTATGTCTCTTCTCCGTTTGTTGCTTCTCCCTCTTGCTATCCTGGCCCTCCTGGTTCTCCTGGGCCTGGTATCCCTGTCTTCACCAGCATCCGCTCATGTGTGCTCAGGAGGCCAGCGGACTTCTCTCCCTCCAGGAACAAATACGGGTACGCCAGCCATCACCCCCGAGTGTAACGCGGCCATTGCCGTGAGTGTCAGCGATGTGCAAACGTATATCCAGGCCCACGGCTTTGTGGGCGGCGCGGTGATACCCTATCATACGTTGCATATTCTCAGCATTCAACTGATGACGCCGCAGCAGGCCGATGCTCAGGGGGCCGAACTGGACGGATATACTGCAACGACGATGGTGTATGTGGTCAAAATGGTAGGCCCATTTTATACCACCCATGAAATAACGCTAGTTGGGGGACCATCGACTTCGCTCGTCGGTGATGAAATCTTCGATGCCCATACTGGCAATATGCTTGAGTGGGGGCCGCGCAAAGTATCAACGATGGCATCTGAGGAGAAGGTGCTGGTTTGACGACAAATCTGACGGCACCATCGCCAATCTGAGCCAGCCAGAGACAGACGCAATCCCTGGCTGGAAGATAGGACAAAAACCCCAAGATGCGCAAGATAGGAGAAGCTTTCTTCCTCCCGTCGTGCTACAGTGGCGCTTGTCGAGCACAGCTACAACTCGACCAGGAAAGAAAAGAGGTCACCTATGTTTCAGCGCATCATCGCGACAGTCTTATTCGTCAAAGACCTGCCCACCTGTATGGCGTTTTATCGGGACACGCTTGGGCTTGAGATGGCGTCGAGCGATGCCGATTCCGCTGCTTTCAAGCTGGAAAGCGTGTATTTTATGCTGCTGAAGGTCTCCGCTGCCGAAGACCTGATCCGTGAGGAGGTGAAGCTGGAGGGCCGCCCGCGTGGGCTGCTGGCTGCTGTGGTTCAGGATGTGGACGCCGCCTATGAGACGCTCAAGGCCAGAGGTGTCACGTTTCTCCGCCCGCCAACGAACCAGCCCTGGGGCCTGCGCACGGCGCATTTCGCCGATCCCGAAGGCAACCTCTGGGAGATCAATCACTCTCTTGAATAGCCCTCCCAAAAGGGCCATCACCATGGTACAGGAAGGCCGTCCGGCTGTGTTATAATGCGGCCAGACGACCTTCCTGGCGCGCTCTGTGCTGCGCAGCCCCTCCAGTAACAACGTTCGCCGGGAACGCCTGGAGGAGATGTGTTATGCAGCAGCCTTGCAACCAATGCGGCAGCGTCAACGCGCCAGATGCGGCCATCTGCGCCGCGTGCGGCGCGGCGCTCTTGCGCCCCGATGCCCCGCAGCCAGTCTCAGCGGAAACCGACCCGGCTTTGAACGTGCCCACGCAGCCCTTGAGCGCAGCGCCGCCTCCGCCGCCCCACAAAAAATCGCCGCGTCGGCTGGCGCTGCTGGCGGCGCTGGTGGTCGTCGTCATTGTGGCCCTGGCGGGCGGAGGCTTCTTGCTGCGCGCGCGGCCTCACACCGGCCAGCCACAGAGCGCGGCCAGCGCGCCGCCCGCGCTCTATGCCAACAGCCTGACCACAGACCAGCCAGATTGGCAGTGCGAGGCGGGCGCGACCTGTGCATTTCGCGCCGATGGCCTGCACATCGACGCCCCCACCGATCACCTCTATTTCAGTGAACTGTATGGGCAGGACTTTGGCGCGCAGGTGATCGATGTGCAGGCCAGGCTGGACGACGGCGACCCTGATTTTGTTGGGGTTGCCATTGCGTTTCGCTCGGTTGGCATCGATGGCTATGGGTTTTTGCTCTTTGCCAATGGCACCTATCAACTGGTGCGCTGGGATGCCCAGGGCAATGCGACCAACCTCATTCCGCTGACGCCCTCAGCGGCCATTCATACGGGGCTGGGCCGCACCAACGAACTCAAAATTATCGCCCAGGGTGCGTCGATTACCCTGATCGTCAACGGCCAGCAGCTTCAGCAGATCAGCGACTCCACCTATACTACCGGCAATATCGCGCTGGGCGCGGCGCGCTTTGCCGCCGAGGCTGTTTTTTCCCATCTGACCATCACAAAGCCGTAATTGTTGAGGTAATAATCGGCCTACATCAATCGTCTTCCTTGATGTGCTGTTTGTTCGTGGGGAGTATGAAAACATCAAGGAAGGTAACGTGCTGTTGATACGTTTACTGCTTTCGGCAGGTATAAGCCGATCTGGTGCTGCCAGCAGCCCTCAGACCGAAGTTTTAACTGAACCAGCCGCTCCTGCTCGCTGGCTAAAGAATCAGCGAGAAGTTGTGGGCCGCCTACGCGATTTTTACGTGCATCATCGCCTGCTCGTGCGCGCGTTGCTGCTAACGCTCGCCTGGGAGGTTGCCGCTCAGTTCATTGGATATATAGCGGCTTCAACACTGCCGCCAAGCAATGATGTGGGTGCCTTCCTGCTTCGTCATCCTGCTTTTCAACGGGAAAACTATCCCCTCTTTGAGACGATGTGGGCGCGCTGGGATGGTGTCTGGTATGTCTTGATTGGCAGCCACGGTTATGACCCGCATGTCAGCATCCTCAATGCCTTTTTCCCGGCCTTTCCTGGCCTGATTCATCTGGTGGGTGGCATGCTGGGGGGTAATGACTTACTCGCAGGCATTCTGATTAACCGGCTCTTGCTCTTTCCAACCGTGGGCATTTTTACACAGATTGTACGCGAGGAATCTGGCGATGATGCCGCTGAGCGCGCCCCGTTCTTCTTCTTGCTCGTCCCAACAGCGGTCTTTTTCCTGGCTGTCTATACCGAGACCTTGTTTGTGCTGGCGTGCCTGGCGTGTTTCCTGGCAATGCGCCACCAAAATTGGTGGTTGGCCGGGGTTTGTGGCGCGATAGCGACGGCAACCAGACTGCCGGGGATTGTCCTGGTCGGGGCTATCATTGTCGAGGGAGCGGCGAGCCGAAAACCCTGGCTGGCGCTGGGCGTTGCCGCGTTTAGTTTGATCGGCCTGGCGGCCTATGCGATCTACCTCAACGCGCTCTATGGCGATCCGCTCGCGTTTCAGCACGCCTATAATTTCGGTTGGGGCGACCGCCATTTCACCCTCAACATCGTTGCCGCGCCGCTTCAAGATATGCAACTTCTGGTGAAGAACTGGCCCTGGCAGGGCGGTCCGATATTCTGGACGGTCAATTATCTGCTGGCGCTTGTCGTTGATTGCGTCCTGCTGCTGGTGATGTGGCGTTCCCTGCGCTGGTCCTATCGGGTCTTTGTTATGGGAAATATGCTTCTGCCGCTGCTGTCGGGGACACTCTTTAGCTACAATCGCTATAGTCTCGTGCTGTTTCCATTCTTGCTTGTGGCCTGCCGGTGGACCGCCAGCCGTCCAACGCTGCGCGCAGCGGTGCTGCTGACCATAGGCTGTGTCTCCATACTGAATATCATCTTCTTTACCGCAAGTTACTGGGTCGGATGACGGCCCTCGCGCTCAACCTTTGGCATGCCGTATGCTTCCTCCTTGCAGCAAAAGGGCCTGGCCCCAAGAAAGGAAGGAAACGATGCAACAACGTGTACCAGAGATGGTGCCGGTGAACCGCGTGGGCACGTGGTGTCACTGGGGCGCGCTCATTATCGTCATTCTGGGCGTTGTCCAACTCTTGATTCTCATCGCGCAAAATCAGTCCCTGCTGCCGATTCTCGGCCTGATCTCAGGGACAATCTTTTCGGCGCTGATTCTCTACGCGGTTGGCACCATCGTGAAGTATCACGTCGGCGCGCGCCCATAGAGAAACGGCTCAATCCGGCTCGATGCGCACCAGCGTGTCGCCTTTTTGCACAAGGTCGCCGTTCTTGGCGGGAATAGCGAGCACTTTTCCAGAGACCTCGCTTTTGACCTCGTTGAAGACCTTCATGGCCTCCACGATGGCGACCACCTGCCCCACCTGAACGATGTCGCCCACCTTGATAAAGGGGTCCGAGGTGGGCGAAGAGGCGCTGTAATAGACGCCGATCAGCGGTGAGGGGATGGCGACACCGCTGTCGGCGGGTGGGCGCGTGGCGCGTCTGGCCGGGGCGCTGGCTGCCGGGGCGTGGTTGGTCCCTCCGCTGGGCAGCGTGATCGGCGCGGCGGACAGCGCACCGGCAGCCATGGCCGGGAACGGCATGGCGGGCGCGGCCAGCACGGTGGGCGTCACCGCCGCAGCCCGTTTAATCTGGATGCGCGTGCCGCCTTCGGTCAATTCAATCTCAGCGACGCTGCTGTGTTCCATCGCCTCCACGAGCGCTTGCACGTGGGCAATGAGGGATGATTGATCGTTCATTCATTATCAACTTTCCTACGAAAACTCAGCCTTCGTACTTCTTGAAGATCAGACAGGCGTTGTGGCCGCCGAAGCCCATCGAGTTCGACATGGCGACGTTGATCGCCTGGTGGCGCGCTTCGTTGGGCACATAGTCCAGATCGCAGTCCGGGTCGGGATGATGCAGATTGATCGTCGGTGGCAGGATGCCATGCTGCAAAGCCAGCAGCGAAAAGATCGCCTCGATGCCGCCCGCCGCGCCGAGCGTGTGGCCGGTCATCGACTTGGTGGAACTGACCGCCAGCTTATGGGCGTGGTCGCCAAAGGCCGTTTTGATGGAGGTCGTTTCGGTGCGGTCATTGAACGGCGTTGAAGTACCGTGCGCGTTGATATAGTCCACCTCTTCGGGGCGGATGCAGGCTTTCTGCATGGCGCGCTGCATGGCGCGCACCAGACCCTCGCCGCCGGGGGCTGGCTCGGTGATGTGGTAGCCGTCCGCCGTCGCGGCATAGCCAATGACCTCAGCGATGATCTGCGCGCCGCGCGCCTGGGCAAACCCCAGGTCTTCCAGCAGGACGATGCCCGCGCCATCGCTCATCACAAAGCCGTCGCGGGTGGCATCGAAGGGGCGGCTCGCGCCCTGTGGGTCGTCGTTGCGCCGGGAAAGAGCGTGCATGTTGGCAAAGGCGGCAAGGCCCATCGGGGTCAGCGCGCACTCGCTGCCGCCTGCGATCATGGCTTTGGCGTCGCCACGCCGGATGATTTCATAGGCTTCGCCGATGGTGTGCGCGCTGGTAGCGCAGGCCGAGACGATGGCATAGTTCGGTCCCTTCGCGCCGAAATTGATCGAGACAAACCCGGCGGCGATATCGCTAATCATCATCGTGATGAAGAAGGGGCTGATGCGGTCCGGCCCGCGCTCATTGAGCAGCTTGAATTGATCGTGCTCGGTGCGCAGGCCGCCGATGCCCGAGCCAATCAACACGCCCACGTCTGGCCCGTTTGCGGCCACGTCCAGCTTTGCCTGGTCGATGGCCTGCTTTGTGGCGGCCACGGCGAAATGCACGAAACGGTCGTTGCGGCGCGCCTCTTTGCGGTCAAGGTAGAGCGTGGCATCGAAGTCTTTGATCTCGCCGCCAAAGGTCACCTCTTGACCCGAGGTATCGAACTCCGCAATCGGGGCGATGCCGGAGGCCCCCCGGCAGGCTGCCGCCCAGGTGGTGGGCACATCATTGCCCAGTGGTGTCACCATGCCCATGCCGGTGACGACAACGCGCGAACTCATTGGGGACCCTCCCTCCGCATCGGTAAGATAGTATACATAAGATAGAACATCAGGCACGTGTGGACGCGGCTGCCCGCGCTGGCTGCTCAGCCGCTCCCCGCAACCATTGATCGGCGTGGTCCTGCAAGAACGTGGTCGTCATTTCGCCCCGCAGGAACTCGCGGTTATTCAGCAGCCACTTATGGAACGGAATGGTCGTCGGCAGGCCCTCCAGCACAAACTCATCCAAAGCGCGGCGGCCTCGCGCAATGGCGGCCTCGCGGTTCGGCCCCCAGACGATTAGCTTCGCCAGCAGCGAATCGTAGTGCGGCGGAATGTCATAGCCCCGGAAGAGGTGCGAATCGACGCGCACGCCTGGCCCGCTGGGCGGCAGATACTCTTCGACGGTGCCGGTCTGGGGGCGGAAATCCATGGTGATGTCTTCCGCCGTGATGCGGAACTCGATGGCGTGGCCGGTAAAGTGGATGTCGCTTTGCTTCAGCTTCATGCGATCACCCGCCGCGATGCGCAGTTGTTCTTGCACGATGTCGACGTTGGTGATGGCTTCCGTAATCGGATGCTCAACTTGCAGGCGGGTATTCATTTCCATGAAATAATAGCGATTCTTTTCGTCCACCAGAAATTCCATGGTGCCCGCGTTGCGATAGCCAATGCTGAGCGCGCCCTTGATGGCCCGCGAGCAGATTTCCTCGCGCAGTTTGGGTGACAGCAGATGGCTGGGCGCTTCCTCCAGCATCTTTTGCCGCCGCCGCTGCACCGAGCAGTTGCGCTCGCCCAGGTGGACGCCGTTGCCGTGATGGTCGCAGAGCACCTGCACTTCGACATGCCGGGCGTTGGTCACACATTTTTCAAGATACATGCCGTCGTCGTGGAAGGCTTCGCGCACCTCGCTCTGGGCCGTGGTGAAGAGATGCACAAACTCTTCTTTACGGTTGACCATGCGAATGCCGCGTCCGCCGCCGCCTGCGGACGATTTAATCATCAGTGGATAACCAATTTTGGCGGCTTCCTGTTCGGCCTCGCCTACAGAGCGCAAGATGCCCGTGCCGGGCAGCACTGGAAGACCCGCTTTGTCCATCGCCAGCCGCGCCTGCACTTTGTCGCCCATGATGGCGGCAACCTGGGGCGTGGGGCCAATGAAAGTGATATGGCAGTCGGCGCAGATTTCGGCGAAGCTGGTATTTTCGGCCAGGAAGCCATAGCCTGGGTGAATGGCTTCGGCGTTGGTCAACAAGGCGGCGCTGACGATATTCGGGATGTTTAGATAGCTTTTGGTGCTGTTGCCAGGGCCGATGCAAATGCTCTCATCAGCCAGTTTGACCGGCAGCGAATCGCGGTCGGCCTCGGAATAGGCAATCACCGTGCGAATGCCCAGTTCGCGGCAAGCGCGAATGATGCGCAGGGCAATTTCGCCCCGGTTGGCAATCATAATTTTACGAAACATACGTTCTCCCACCGTTAGGTGCGTGGCTGGTGCAGCCTGTAGCTGGCTGGCATCGGGCTGCTGTGAAGGTGGCTGCAATCCGCGCGCCAAAATGCGCCCAAGGCGCAGACATTATAGCATGTGCCCTGGCGAAACGGTAGCAGGGGCTGGCAATATCAGCCGTCAGCGACCAGGCAGCGAACCATGCTTGACATCAGTTCGATGGCCTGTTCATCGTCCAGCCCCTGCTGGCGTACCAGCGAGCGCCAGGTCTGGAAGTCGAGCGCGTGGCCCAGCGCTGCTTCCAGCAGCCGCTGCTGGGGCGCGGAAACCTCCCACGCTGCCGCCAGCCCATCCCGGGCCTGCTGCCAATAAGCGAAGGAGGGGGCAAGCACTTCGCGCAGGATGGGCACTTCCTCCATGTCGCGCAGGGCGGCAGCGGACATCTGCTCGGTGCGCCGATGAAAGGCATAAATCTCAGTGAGCGCTCTGCGGAGCCGCTGCTGGGCATCTGCGATGCGTTTCCAGGAGTCTGGGTCGGGAGGCGGGTTCTGAGCCTGATAGTGACTCGTACAGGCTATGATCAGTGACCGTTCGTCGGGGAAGTGACGGTAGACTGTCAGACGCTCGACGCCCGCCCGCTCTGCCACAGCCGTGATGGTCGTTCTGGCCCCTATCGCCTGATGGAGTTGGATCGCCGCCTCGATAATGCGCTGGCGGGTCTCCTCTTGCCGCTGTGCGCGGCGCTGAAGCTTGTATTTGCGGGCCATAGGGCATCTTCCTCCAGTTTGCGCAGATGTATTTCGATAAACATATGTGTTCAATGATATTGACAAAGCTGAGCGCATAGAGTATCCTTGGCTCAGAATCATGATACACTCTTGTTTGTTGAAATGAAAGGAAGAGAAGCATGTCCCTCGAACAGAACAAGGCAGTGGTCACCCGTTTTGTCGAATTTATCAATACGGGTAATCTGGCTATCGCCGACGAGGTGGTTGCCGCTGATTATCTGGAACGTGACCCTTTTCCTGGGCAGCAGCCTGGCCGCGAGGGCCTCAAAGCGGTCATTCTCATGACCCGTGCCGCCTTCCCTGACCTTGAATGGGCTATAGAGGAAATGGTGGCCGAAGGTGATATGGTTGCCAGCCGCTTTACCTGGCGCGGCACGCATCGCGGCGCCTTTTTGGGCGTGCCACCTACTGGCAAGCACATCACCGTGACGGGCATGGTCTTTGATCGTGTAGTTGCAGGCAAAATGGTAGAAAGCCAAATCCTCATGAATACCCTGGGCATCTTCACCCAATTGGGGGTCATTACGCAGCCGGGATAGCTACCCGCCTGATGGGCTGGCGCGAACGCTGCGGAGCGCCAGAGCCGGTGGGAGCCTTGGAGCGCGTGCTGAAGGCGGCCCTGGAACAAGCGCATTGCACCACTCCGCCCGTTCAACGGGCGGAGTGGTGCAATGCGCTTGTTCCACCATTCTGGTGAGTTTCTGCCGTAAGCGCGTGTATGAGGAACGATCTTGACTTTTTTAAATAAATGATGTATCATCAAATTACACAACATCAAATGATGTATCATGTAAATGAACGCGCCCGCTATTGGACGCAGAAGGAGAAACAGACCATGCGTATTCACGCGCTCTCGACGGGAACCGTCTCTATCCATCCGCGCCAGGTGCAGGGGGAAGGACGCGGCTTGCTGCGTGTCCGCAACACCCTGCGCGACTCGAATTGGACTGAGCTGCTGCCGATCTATGTCTGGGTCATCGAACACCCGGAGGGGCTGATCGTCATCGACACCGGCGAAACGGCACGGGTGAATCAGCCCGGCTATCTCTCCGAGCAACTGCGCCAGCACCCCAGGGCGCACTTTCAGATTGAGCCAGAAGAGGAAATCGGGCCGCTGCTGCGTGGGGTAGGGCTTTCACCAGATGATGTGCGCTGGGTGGTGCTGACGCATCTGCATATGGACCACGATGGCGGGCTGGCGCATTTTCCGAAGGCGGAGATGCTTGTTTCACGCGCGGAATATCGCGCGGCGAGCGGGCCGTTCGGCAAGCTGCTCGGCTATCTGCCGCAGCACTGGCCGTCGTGGTTTGCGCCGCGCCTGGTGGACTTCGCGCCGCTGCCGTTTGGGCCGTTTCCGGCCAGCCTCCCGCTGACCCGGGCAGGCGATGTGCTGCTGGTGCCCACCGTTGGGCATTCAGCCGGGCACCTTTCGGTAATTCTTCAGCAGGAGGGCCACAGCATCTTCTTTGCGGGCGATACGTCCTATACGCAAGACCTCTTGCTGGCGGGGGCCATCGATGGGGTCACGCTCAAGGAGCGGGCCGCGCGCCAGACCATGCAGCGCATTCAGCGCTATCTGCGCGAGACGCCAGCGGTCTATCTGCCCAGCCACGACCCGCAGTCGGCGAAGCGGCTGGAGGAGGGTATCGTTGCGGTGGCTGCGCCGCCTGTGGCATAGTACAAGGCAAAAAGGGAGCGTCAGCATGGAACGAGCCGAAGAGATACGCTATCTGTTTCTGGCAGTGCAGCGGGAAGGCAATCGCTTTTTTGCCGAACGGCTCTCCACCCTGGCGCTGACCCCCGCGCAGGCGGAGGTCTTGCGCGTGCTGCAAGATCATCAGCCGCTCTCTTTGATGGGCCTGGGGGAACTGCTGGTCTGTGAATCGGGCAGCCCCAGCCGCCTGGTGAATGGGCTGGTGGAGTTGGGCCTGGTGGAACGAACGACAGCGCCCAGTGATCGGCGCATGGTGACGCTGACGCTGACGGAACGAGGCCAGGCGCTGGCGACAGAGGTGCAGGCCATCGAGGCAGAGATGGAGGCGGTGATTAATCAGATTTTGGAGACGGCTACCTCAGCGGTGCCGGAGATGATGGAACTGCTCTGGAAGTTTATCGATGGGCGGCCAGCGGGCGAGGCACTGGCCCGCCGCACGGGACGGCAGCTTCGCCAGGAGGCAGCCCTTGACAGATAGTGTAGGCATCAGCGTGGCGGGGTGGTGCGCTGGGGGCGGCGCGTGGCCGGGCCAGACAAGACCTGGCAGTGCGGCTGAAAGCCGAGCTTCGTATAGACATGCATGGCCGGAGGGTTGTCCACATCCACATTGAGGATGACATCTGTGCAGTCCTGCGCCAGCAGGTCGGTCACCAGCGCCGCGACAACGGCCTGCGCGCAGCCTCGCCCGCGCTGCTGGGGATGCGTAAAGATGTTGCCCAGGACGGCCAGACCATAGGGCCGGGCGAGGACATGCGTGCCGCCCGCGGCGACCAGGCGCTGCGCGATGCGGACGCCGTAAAACAGCCCCTCTTCGATCAGGCTAGGGCGAAAGTGCCCCTCAGGGTAGAGGGCATAGAGGGCGCGCAGCGCGGGCAGATCGTTCGCGCCCATCCGTTCGGCAACCGGCAAGGCAGCATGCGCCGGGCGCTGGAAGGTTTGCGCCGATAGGTTCATGCGCAGCAAGAGCCGCCTGTTGGCGGGGAGATCATAGTAGGGCCACAGCAGGGGCCAGTGCTGCGGCAGCGCCTGAATCAACGGGGCAGCAGGCAGGTCGGCCTGGGCCAGCAGCAGGGCGATGCCTTCGCCCTGGCCGGACATGGCGAGCACGCAGAGTTCTGGATGCTCGACGATCAGCAGCATGGCGGTCTGGCCGCTTTCTCCGTGCGTTGCTAGCGCAATGCGTGTGTGCTGGCGGAAGGGCGGCAGCAGGTCGGCCAGGGCGAAGCAGTTGACCACGCGGTCCTGCTGGAGCACCGGCGCGGCTTCTTCGTTGGTGGCCGCAGCGGTGATCTGCCAGCCGCCATCGGTGGTGAAGCTGTTCCCCACGGCGAGCGCTGCCCCTCTCTTTCAGAAAACTATCGTTGTTCTTTGGGGGTGTCCTTGCGACTGACAGTCATATAGCCAACAAAGATGATAATCAGAACCCCCAGCGCCAGGCTGACAATGGCATCTCCATACCCAAGGCCACCCAGATACGGTTTGCCCAGCCAATCGGCAACCGAAGCACCAAGCGGGCGGGTCACGACGTAGGCAAACCAAAAAGAGAACACTTCGTTCAGGCCAAAGAACCGGTAACCCAGCGCGGGAAGCGCGAATAAGACGGCGTAGAAGATAATCGAGGGAAAGTATCCCAGGTTGTGGATGGATGCGCTCAGGTCGCCCGCGGCGGTGCCAAGTGCGAAGGTCGCCATGACGGTGGCCCAGTAAAAGAGTTCGCGGCGACCACGATAGATGCTGTGGATGGAGAGCGTTCTTTCGCTGGCATACCAGATGGTAAAGATGATGGCGAGCGCGGCGGCAAAGGTGATCGTTGACACCAGATAGGGTATGCCCAGCACCACATGGGCAACATCAGCGGCCATGGTGCCGAAGATGGCGACCATGAGGACGGTCAACCAGTAGACCGGGGCGATATAGCGCCGGACCGAGAGTTGCAAGATCAGCGCGCCTGCCAGGCCAAGGCATCCGAGCACCACGGCAACATAGGGGTTGATCTGAAAGACCAGATAGTCTGAGGTGGATTCGCCCATCGCGGTGGTGAGCAGTTTGATGATCCAGAAGAAGATCGTCACTTCTGGCACCTTGAGCAGACCACGCAGCAGCACGCGCTGCATGGGCCGCCCCGGAGCGCCGGGGGCGCGTCTGGCGTCGAAGGCTGGTGGGTAACGAGGCGTGGTTGATTCGGCGTTCTGCTCTGGTTGGCGGCGTAATTGGGGGTTATTCAACGGCTCATGCTCCTTGTCGCGTTGTTTTAAGTGCCCTTCAGGGCTGGTGAGGGACCAGCAAAGGCAGCGCGCCAGATGTTGCAAGCCGCGTGCCCTTGCGTGGGCAAACCGGACCCCTGGCTGCCCCTGAAAAGTTGACCGTTTCCCATTATACCAGAGCAAAAAGCGCAGAGCACGCACTTGAGTGCGTGCTCTGCTATAATGGCTGATGCTCCCCAGCCCGGCGTGGCTGCTATGCTGAGGAGCACTGCCGGGGGCAGGAGCGGCGCCCACCGCTTTTACCCCCGCCGATAGCCCTGGCCTAGAACTGTCGCTCCGCGTAATCGGCAGCCTCAGCCAGTTCATCCAACAGGTCGAAGAAGGCATCGCTCTGACCCCTGAACAGTCCGTCGGCCTTCAACCCTGCTACCGCCCCTTTGGCTGCTCCCTGGGTGTTGGTTGGGCGAACAATCGACACTTTGGGGAACTTGCGGCTGAGGAAGAAGGTTGGCTCAGGCATAATCAGATTGGCTTCCAGCAGAGGGTCAGTGCTCTGGGTCAGGTCCTGGAAGGTCAGGCCGGTGAAGGGATCGGTGACGGGCGTGGCGTTGCCAGCCTTGTCCTGCCAGGTCTGAAAGTGCATGGTTTCGGTTGGGCCGATGCTGAGCAGGATGCGCAGCACTTCCACGTTGGTGACACGCTGGGCCAGCGAGGGATAGAGGCTGGAGCCGCCCTGCTCGATAAAGGCAAAGTGGAATCCTGCCGTGAACGCGATGGCCTTGAGATGATTCACCTTATCCGTGTCCCCAGGGTTGGCGGGGATATCCGCATTGTCGGCAGGAATGGCTTTGAACATCCCCTTGTTCAGCCCAGGGACGGCCTGGGGGAAGGTGTCGCCGAGATCGGGGTTCTTGTTGTCGCTGCGGTAGCGCGTCCAGAAGCTGGTATCGATGGTGAGTTCCAACAGGTTGGTGATGCGCTTCTTTTTGGAAGAGCCATCGGCCTGGCTGCCCGGCAGCGACTTGAACTTGTCGAGGTTGATGGCCTTTACGCCCTTGGATTCCAGATAGGCATTGATGAAGGTGAAGTGGCTGAACTCATCATCGGTGTTGTCGTGGATATATTGGGACATGTCCCCGTCCAGGATGAGCAGGTCATTCGTATAGGCCGTGTTCCCGCTCCCGCCCAGGACCACACCAGCAGGGGGTTCTTTGTCCTGGATGCCGCCGAGTTCGTTATACTGCTGCCACAGGTCGGTTTCGATGATCTCCAGCGCGGCCAGGAACTGAAGGATAGCCAGGTCGCCCTTGGTGGGGCCAGCGTTCATCGCTTTGGCAAGCGCGCGGCCCGGGTTCAGCACGCCGACGTTGAACAAGCCTGCGCCGACCGCGCTGGCCCCGCCGACCGCCAGCCCCGCGCGCAGCACATCGCGGCGGCTGGTTTTGCTCTTCGCCTGGGGGATGGTGATTTTGTCTTCCGATGACCGGTTGGTTTTCTTTTTCATGAGTATGGTTGTTCCTTCTTAAAGACCCATGAGTCCTCAGCCCCGTCTGGCTGAGGTTTTTCCACCATTACAATAAAGGTGACGCCTATAGATGGACAGTCCGATGCCGGGGCAGGGTAAACATTGCCCCAGGCGAACCAGCCGAGAGGAAATGCGTTCCCCCAGTGGAGAAGCACCCTGGCGGCATGTTCGCTATCCTTGTATTGTGGTGGTGCACCAACCAGAGGTATGTACGTTGGATAGTTACAGAGGTCGCTAGGATACGGCAGGATGAGCGGTTTGCCTCTGGAATGCTCTGAAGCCTTTGCCCAGACACAAGCAGGCCCGTCTGAAGTCCTGAACCAGCGTGAGGCTGTCTCGCAAAGCCGCTGTGCAGTGTGAGCCATTCTGGTATTTTGTTCTAAAGCTGGGTACAATGGTATATAATTAACGGTTGGCGTATGAGCGTGCATACAGGCGCCGGGAGCGTTGCGGCACATGAAGGCTGGCAGCCCACGACATCTGTGAGGATACACCAGGAGCAAGTCATGACGGTTGAGAGCAATCCGACTCCGGCAACCAAAGAACTCATCACGTTTTTACAGGAAAGCTGGCGGCGCGAGAAAGAGAGCCAGCGCGTCTATGCCGACCTGGCGGCGCGCGAACATGACCAGGGACGCAAGGGCGTGCTGGAAAAGCTGGCCGAAACAGAGGGCCGCCACGCGGCGCGCTGGGAAGAGAAGCTGGTCGAACTCGGCGCGCCCATCCCTGAAGTGCGCCGCAGCCGCTGGCAAGGGTTCCGCGATTGGGTGAATCGGCAGGCGGGCGCGGATGCGACGCTGCGCCGCATGGAGGCAGAGGAAGATCGCGTGACGGAGCGTTATGAGGCGCAGGCGCGAGGTCTGGACGACGAGACGGCGACGCATCTGCTGAAGGAGATGCAGCGCGAGGAAGAGAGCCACAGCTATATCATTCGCCAGATGGTGAAGCCAGCGGGGCCGCAGAGTCGTCTGGATATTTTGCTGCACCGCGAAAGCTGGCATAAACGCGGCGGTGGCTGGCTGGGCCAGGCGATTTACGGCGCGAACGATGGATTGGGCGCGGTCTTTGGCATCGTCAGCGGCGTAGCGGGCTATACCGGCGGCAGCAGCGCCGTCTTGATCGCGGGGCTGGCTGGGATGCTGGCAAGCGCGCTGTCGATGGGGTCGGGCGCGTATCTGGCGACCAAGAGCCAGCGCGAGGTGTATCAGGCCGAAATCAGTCGCGAGAAGCGCGAGATTGAGGCTGACCCGGATGAGGAGCGCGAGGAACTGTCGCTCTTTTATCAACTGAAGGGTTTCAGCGAAGAAGAGGCGGAGATGCTGGCGAACCGCCTTTCGGAACGCCCGGAACAATTTCTGAGCACGCTGGCCCATGAAGAACTGGGCCTGTCCGAAGAGGCGTTCCCGAATCCCGCGCTGGAGGCCGTCTCGGCCAGCATCTCCACGGGGCTGGGCGCGTTTATTCCTATCATTCCGTTCTTTTTCCTGAGCGGTTACATTGCCATCATCGTGGCGGCAGGCATCAGCCTGGTGGCGCACTTTGCCGTTGGCGCGGCCAAGACGCTGGTGACCGGGCGCTCGTGGGTCTACAGCGGCACGGAGATGACGGTGGTGGGCGCGATTGAAGCAGTGATTACCTTTGGCCTGGGGCTGCTCTTCCGCGTGGGATAAGCGTCGCTTCCCTTCCCTTATCTGCCCTTCCAAAACCAGCACAAGCGCAGAGCCACTTCTCATAGCGAGAAGTGGCTCTGCGCTTGTGCTGGCGCTGTTTTTAACCAGGCCAGGAGACAGGCTCATGCGGGAATAGGCTGTCACAGCGCTAACACGAATTGGCCTGCTTTTTGCATACATGTTGATAAGAGCAGTCAACAAGAGGGGCCGAAGTTTTTCCAAAGAGGAGTATGTTTATGATCGAGATCAGACACCGCACGACCGACCCGGAAAAGCCAACAGCAAGCATCCAGGTAAATACGCTTGAGCAGCCACTTTCGGACCATGAACTGGGCGGCTTGCTGAGCAATCTGGACCTGTACCCGCAAGCATTGCAGGCGTATGAAACGGCGACTCTGCGCAATCCGGCTGACCCGCTGGCCTATATCGGCAAGGGGAATATGCTGCTCTTTCTGCGCCGTCCCGTTGAGGCGCTGGCCGCCTATACAGAGGCGGTGCGCCTGGCCCCGACGCTGGCAATGGCCTATGCCGGACAGGGCATGGCGCTGCGAACCCTGCGACGCTATCGGGAAGCGCTCGATGCCTACAACCGAGCGCTGCTGTGGGATGATTCGTTCGCGCCAGCCTACTATGGCAAGGGCTACGTCCTGCTGCGTCTCAATCACTTCTGGCAGGCATTACGAGTGTATCGCCGCGCGCTGCAACTGGAACACCGCGCCGCCTGATCGGTTGATGTGGGCGGGTGGGCACAGCAGCACGCGAAATCTGAAGGGGAGGGAGCTATGATCGAGGGCTATCAGTCGGCAGATGTTTTCCCGGAGCAGGAGATACGGAATGTCGCCAAAGCCTGGGCCAGCAGTTATGGCTATAATCTTGAGGAGCCGATGACGATTGTGCCGCTGCTGACGCTTGTGCCCGATGACGAGCAAATCATGAGCGCCCGCCTGGAGGGATGGACGATTTTTGCCCAGGCCAGGCGCAAAGCGTCGGGCCAGGAAGTGACCGTCCTGATTCCGTTGAAGCGTCTGGCAAACAGCGTGGTTCCAGAAGAAGAACCCCAGGAATGCTGACCGCTTCTTGACAAGAACAGATGTTCTAATTTATGATAGAGATGCGCGCGGGCAGGAAAATCTGCAACTCCTTTTTCCCTTGAAGCGTATATTGGGTGAAGCACTTGAAAGGTGATTGGCAGTGGAGCATCACCTTTCAAGGTCAAACGCGGGACAGGCTGAAGTCGTGGGCCTGCCGCGCGGAGAAGCGCAGGGGCGCAAAAGGAGTAGAATCTTATGATGCAGTTGCAACCGCGCACAGGAACATCGTTGGGCTTCAGTGAGCGAGCAGAACGGGTTCTGGCCTATCTAATTCCGGTGTTGTCGGGGATATTTTTCCTGGTAGTAGAAAAGAATCGGTCCGTTCGTCGCCACGCCTGGCAATCGGTGATGGTCTTTGTGCCCATTTTCTTGATCTGGATTATCCTGAGTTCCCTCGGCGGGTTCCTGGGCCATGTCTGGGTGATTGGTTTTCTGCTGGGTGGCCTCTTTGGCTTGGTGGCGGCGCTGGTCCAATGGATTGGCATCGCGCTGTGGGTGCTGCTGATGCTGGTGGCCTTTGTGACCGATGCTGTCTTTGTGCAGCCTCGGCGTCGGAACAGCTATTAGTGATCAGGTTTTGCTGATACAGGTGCAATGACGGCAAGAAGAAGAGAGCGGCGCGCTGAGCGCGCCGCTCGCGTTATCGCTTTTTTTGTTGAAGATGATAAGAAGGCTATCATAGTATGGAGCGCGCGGGCGGTGGTCTGGCGCGGCAGAGCCAAATGGGCATGAGTGTTGCATATCTTTGGTGCAAAGGATGCTCACCTCTGCGTTTCAGTCAGGCGATTGGCTGAGCGACTGATAGAAGTTGATAATGGAACACTCAAATGAGTAGGACTTTTGGTGGCGAAAGCATCTTTGAAACCCACTAATTGGCACGCTGAGTGCTAATTGGCCTGATAGCACAGCGGTTTACAGAGCGAGGTTCGGCAACGGAGCCGAACCCGTCCGCTCTACAAGAGAGGGGAGATACGATCTATGGAGGCTCGTAACAGGTATGCAGCGCGCGCTGGCTCTGAAGAGTCGGAGTTTGCCGATCAGCCAGCGGCAGTGATAGCGCCGTTGCCAGAGCGCGTGGTGCCACTGCGGCGGCGTTCTGGGACTGGTCGTCGCCGCGCGGCTGAGACGCCAGCGTCACAGGGTCACGCGGTAGATATGGTGGTTGGCCCCGCGCGCCCCGCGCCCGCGCCTGCCAATGAGACAGCGACTCGTTCGCTGCCCGCGACAGCAGAAGATCGCGGCATCGTCATCCCGCCGGGGCTGGCGGAGCGCTTGCGCGAGCGCCAGGTGGAGTTGCAGGCGCGGCTGGCCTGGCTGGACGCTGAATCGCAGGACATCGACGAGGACAACCGCCCGAAGTATAGCAACCATCCAGCTGATGAAGTGATGGAACTGCTCGACCGCGCTGGCCGCGATGCGGTGGCGCGGGTGCTGATGGATGACATGGCGCAGATCGAGCGCGCGCTGGAGCGGCTTGCCAGCGGCACGTATGGCCTGTGCGATGATTGCCATCAGGCCATTCCACCCAAGCGCCTGGAAGCGCGCCCCACTGCCACGCTGTGCGTCTCTTGCCAGGGCAAGCGCGAGGCTCAGGCTGCGCGCATGCGCCACTAGCCCACACCATAAGCGCGGGGCGGGAAGATTTTCCCGCCCCATTCTTGTCTCATTGCCCCGGCGTTTACCCGCGCAGCAGCGGGCATTCGATCTGAGGCGTTTTGTTGACTGCGGTCACCTGCGACGAAGAGGCGACCTGCGTCAGCATGGCGCGCGTCAGGCTGGGTCTGCCAATGGCGGTCAACTGATGCGATGCGGCAAAGGTCGCTTCCTGCGAGACGAGGACAGGTGTGGGGTCAGGGCGGATGGGACCTGGGTTGGGGCACGGCACCTGCAATGTCAGTCCGGCGCTCTCGATGATCGAGGCGGCCTGCGCGTAGGTGGTGGTTGAGGTAAAGGTGACCTGTACCAGTCCTTGATAGCCCGTGGGCACGTTGATGGGCGCGGGCGTGCTGGTTGGCCCGGTTGAGCCGGTGTTGCTGGCGGCTCCGCCAGGCTGGCACGCGGCCAGTGCCAACGCGAGGCAGAGCGCGGCCAGCATCCAGATGATTGCTTTGCTTGTGCGCATGTGACACATCCCCCTTTGGTGAAAATCCCTCATCATGATGGACGCGCGAGCCTGCAAAAAGGTTCCGCCAACGTAAAGGCCGTGGCTTCGGCAGCTAACGAGGGGTGGCGTCGCCGCCAGGTGCGTCCTTGGGCGCGACTTCACAGCGCGATACCACCGTTCAAGAAGCTCTTGACAAGTGATGCCTTTCCACGCTATCGTATTTGTATGGTCGACCAGATAGAAAAGAAACCGAAGAAAACCTGGACGCATAACGCCGACAATCGAGAGCGCTTGATTGCCGCTGGCTATGCCATCCTGGCTGAGAAAGGCATCGAGGCCACAACGGTCAAGAAGATTGCCGAAGCAGCAGGGGTGTCGCCAGGTTTGTTTCATTACTACTTCAAGTCCAAGGATGAACTGCTGCTGGCCGTGCTGTACGAGGCTGGCGGGCGCTTCAAGGAGCGCATGGCAGAGAACCTGGAGGCCGCGTTTGCGGCGCAGGGGTTTGCTGGCGCGGCGACGGCAAAACTCCAGGTGGTGAGCCGGGGTGACCCAACCTGGTATCGCCTGCGCTACGAGTTGTATGCCCTGGGGCTGCGCAAGCCCGAGTTTCTGCCGGAAGTTGGCAAGTTTCTGGCAAAAATCCGGGTAGAGATTGCCAGGACGATTATGGAGTTTACTGGCATGGAGGAGGAACGCGCCAAAGCGGCGTCTGCGCTGCTGCTGGCGATTTCCGATGGGCTGGCGCTCCAGCAGATTGCTCAGCCTGATCTTGATCTATCGGCTTCGTATGATTTGATGAAACAGTTGTTGGCGTCTCAATCTCCTGGTGAGCGCTAAATTTTTTTAGCTCTGAATCTGGTTGTACATCCAAACAGATTCAGGGAGATGAAAGGATACCCTCTCATGGCAAAGACGTATCGTGTCACCTTCGTGGTGCGCGCGAGCAACTGGATAGCGGGAAGACTGCTGCGCCTTGGGGTGAACATGGGGCCGATGGTGCTGCTCACCGTGCGTGGACGCAAGAGCGGCCAGCCGCGCACCACGCCCGTGGCGATGACCGAGTATGAAGGCAAGCGCTACGTGGTTGGCACGTTTGGCAACGTCAACTGGGTGCGCAATTTGCGCGCGGCGGGCGAGGCGACACTGACACGCGGGCGTCGCGCTGAGCAGGTTTCCGCTGTCGAACTGCCCACAGCAGAGGCGGCACGCTTCCTCAAGCAGATTCTGCCCACTGCGCCTGGCTTCATTCGCGGCTACTTCGATGTGACGCCAGATTCGCCGCTGGAAGCGTTCGAGCGCGAAGCGCCGCGCCATCCGGTGTTTCTGATGCAGCCTATCGCGCAGCAGGCCAGAGACGCCGCGCGCGAGACGGTGAAAAGTGGCTCTCTGTAGAGCATCTGAAGGAGTAAGAGCATGTTGTATACATTGGCGCTGTTTGCGCATATCGTGGGGGTGCTGGGCATCTTTGTGGGCATCAGTTTCGGGTGGGTAAATATCCTGCGCCTGCGCCGGGCGCAGACCATTGCGCAGGTGCGCGCCGAAACCAGCCTCACTGGCGTCCAGCAGCGCCTCTTTCCGATTGCCGCGCTGGTGCTGCTGCTGGCGGGCATCTACATGACAGTGACGACCTGGGGCTGGGGAACGCCCTGGATTCTGCTTTCGCTGGCCGCGTTGATTGTGATGGGCGTGCTGGGCGGCGCGGTGAGTGGCCGCCGCCTGACGACCATCCGCAAGGCGGCGGCTGAAGATGCCAGCAGTGCGATCTCGCCCGAGCTTCAGCGCCTGATTGCTGATCCTGTCCTCTTGATCTCGATACAGACGGCGCTGCTGATCGGGTTGGGGGTGGTCTTTCTGATGACCATGAAGCCGGACTGGACCGGCTCGCTGATTACGCTGGGGGTGGCTGTGGTCCTCGGCGTGGTTTCTGCTCAGCCCTGGCGGCGGCCCGCTGAGGTCAGGGCGCGGGTGCAGGAGGCGCAAGCCAGTTCCGCGCGGAACTGAGGCCACAAGGCGCGTGACCTCAAGCGCCATCAAGTTCGGGCGGAGGGTAGGCGGGCAATCGGAACCAGAACGTGCTGCCCTTGCCTGGGGCGCTGGTCAGGCCGATCTGCCCGCCCATGCCTTCCACCAGCAGGCGACAGATATAGAGACCGAGGCCGGTGCCGCGCACGGTGCTGTTGATGCCATCGGACAGGCGCACAAACTTCTGGAAAAGACGTGGCTGGTCTTCCAGGGGAATGCCTGGCCCATCATCATGCACGCTGACGGTGACGATGCCGTGGGCGTCGTTGGTGACGGTGACGGTGATGGTGGTCTCGCGCGGGGAATATTTGGCGGCGTTGGTCAGCAGATTGAGCAAGATTTGCTTGACCTTGACTTCATCGGCCCAGATGCTCACGCCCTCTGGCGCTTCATAGATCAGCGTCTGGCGGGCATGCGCGGCAGCCAGCGAGAGCACGCTTTCGATCAGCGGAGCAAGCGCCACCTGCTGGAAGCTGAGTTTGGAGCGATCAAGCTCGCCGCGCGTGCCGTCCAGAATGTTGTTCAGCAGCAGCACGATTTCTTCAGTTGCCATGCGTGCCCGGTTCAAGAACCGCTGGGCGTTTTCGTCGTCGCTACTGCTGCTGGGGTATTCGGCCAGCAGTTCCAGATAGCCCATCACGGCGGTCAATGGGGTGCGCAGTTCGTGGGAGGCCATCAGCAAAAAGAGGTCTTTCAACTGGTCCAACTCGGTGGCGCGCTCCAGCGTGGTGCGCAGTTCTTCGTGCAGGCCGGTGCGGCGAATGGCGATGGCGGCCTGGTCGGCCAGCATGGCAAGCACCTGCTGAAGCTCTGGCGAAAACGCGGCGGGCACGCCATGTCCAACGCTGAGCACGCCGATGACCTGCTGCTCGGCGATCAGCGGCAGCGCCAGCAGTGCGCGAATGCCCAGGAATCCGGTGGCGACGACGTTCGCGTTCAGCGGGTCTGTTTCGGCATAGGGTGCATAGAGTATCTCGCCGCGCGAGAAGCACAACCCCACGATGCCCGCGCCCGGCTGAGCACGGAACACATTCAGGTCGATGTGGTCAATCTGATAGATAGAGCGTGGCGCGGTGACGGCAAGCATTTGCCGGTCCGGGGTGGGCAGATGCAGAGCGGCATAGACGCCGCCGCTCATCTCCAGCGCCGCGCTGGAGATGTGGTCCAACATGTCGCTGAGGCGCGGGGTGGTCAGCAAGCTCTGGCCGATGCGATGCAGAGTAAGCAATTGATCGGCGTAGCGCTGGGCGGCGTCGCGCTCGCGCTGCGCCTGCTGATAGAGCCGCGCGTTGCACAATGCCACGCCCAGCATATCAGCGACGGCGCGCAGCAAATCGAAATCTTGCTCATCCAGGCGGCGTCTGGCCGATTCGACGTTCAGGATGCCCAGCACCTCGCGGCCCTGCGCCAGCGGGATGGCAATCTCGGATAGCCCATCTGGCAGCAGCATAATATAGTCGGGGTCGCTGTTGACATCGGGAAGGAAGGCTGGTTTCCCGGTGCGCGCTGTGCGCCCGGTGACGCCACGCATCAGCGAAAGGTTGGCCGGGATGCGGTTGTCGCCGCTGGTGGTGCGTCGCACCAGCCGCCAGCGCGCCAGTTCAGCGGGGTCGACTGGCTCGGCGGAGTCTGGCTCTGGCGCGAGATAGACCCGCTGGCTGCTGAACCAGGGAAGCGTCGTCGGGGCGCGTGTCACTTCCGGCAGCGCTGGCGCTTCTGGCCCCTGAAAGAGTGCTGCCGCCTCGGTGGTGAAGACGGCAGCACGGTCATAGGCGAACGTCTGGCGCAGCAGCCTGACCACAGTTTCACAGAGTTCCTGGGGGTCCAGCGAGGTGTTGATGAGTCGGCTGATTTCGGTGAGGGCCAGGAGATTGCCGCTGGCGCGTGTTTCTTCGCTCAGCGCGCCGGTCTGGAAGGGCGCGTCATCTGCCGGTGATGTCACAGGAATCCTTCCTTCAAGGGCGGGCAGCGAGCGATTGCTCGCTAGCCCCGCTCTTTATCGAGATTGATGCGTTGATTTTTGTCACCATCATAGGAGAGCAAGACACGCCGCCCATCGTAGAGCGTTTCGAGATGCACAGGCCGTCCCCAAAGCTGGTAGACGTATTGCAGCGTCTTTTCCCCGTAAACCAGATCAAGTTCCTGTCCCTCGAAGTAGTGCTTGAGGTAGAGTTCAGAGTTGCGGTGATAGTCCGCGTCTTCGATGACAAGATACGGATAGCCGAAGTTGGTCATGCTGGCGACGATGGAATCGCGTACCTTCTCCCAATCTTTTTCGACGATGACCCACTCGTCGCCCTCTTTCTTATAGATGTACAGGTCCAGATCGGCGACAAGGTCTTTGGTCAGGTAGTTGCGCAGGAAAGAGACATCGTTCTCCAGTTCGCGCACCTCAAAGAGCTTGGCGCGACCCTGGCCGGGTTTGCGCCCCAGGCGTTCTTGCTCCTCTTTGGTGGGGTGGTCCCAGCGGTGCTCGATATCCTCCAGAATCTTATACCCCAGGTGGTAGGGGTTCAGATGCGTGCGCGAAGGGGCCAACACGCCCGCGTGCATCTGGGCAAACGAGGCGGCTTCGGCGTCGGTCAACTCCATCTCGCGCATCGTGCGGGCATGCCAGTAGCTGGCCCACCCCTCGTTTAAAGTTTTTGTTTGCATCTGGGGCAGGAAATAGAGCATTTCCTCGCGGACGATCATGATGATGTCGCGCTGCCACTCCTCCAGGTCGGGGGCGTGTTCGGCCAGGAAGCGCAGGATGTCTTTCTCCGGCTCCGGCGGGAACTTGCGCGGCTTGTGGAAATATTCTTCCTCCTCATCGTCTTCGAGAAAGATGCTGTTGCGCTTTTCCAGGTCCCAGAGGTCGTCGTAGGGGCCAGAGCCGGGTTTGGCTGGCTCTTCCTGCTTGTCGGGGCGACGGCGCGAAAAGGCATTGGGGTCGATGTGCTCTTCAATCGAAAGCACCGCATCCAGAAAGCGTTCGACCTCCTGCTCGCCGTGATCGAACTCGTATTTGTGGATGCGGTCCGCGTGGATGCCGACTTTTTCGATCATGCGCCGCGAGGTGTGCTGGAAATACGCGTTGTTCTTGAAGAAGTCGCTGTGGCCCATGACATGCGCGATGACGACCTTGTTCTGCAAAAGGTCGTTTTGCTCCATCAGGTAGGCGACGGCAGGGTTGGTATTGAAAATGACCTCGTAGATTTTGCTCAGGCCATAGTCATACTGCGTCTTCATGCGATAGAAGGCTTTGCCGCGTGTCCAGTGGTTGAAGCGGGCGGGCAGGCCATAGGCGGCATCCTCGTACATTTTGTAGGAGGTGACCAGTTCAAAAAAGACAGGGAACGGGTCCAGCCCAAAGCGCCGGGCAATTTCAATAATTTGCTCTTCAGCGTTCGCCAGTTCGTCCAGGTCTTTATCTTCGGTCATGTACTTGCTCGCTTCCTGTATACCTCGCCCGCGAGGTGACGAAGAGGAGAGATCATCGGGTTTGGCTGGTGCTCAGCGCCGCGCCTTCGCGCAGCGAGAAGAACTTGCGCAGGGCAGGATAGACCTCCTTTTTATCGGAGATGGTCACGGCGATGAACTTTTTATCGTTGATCTTGTTATAGGCCGACATCAAGGTGCTGGGCGAGCGATAATGCCCCTCGCGAATCTCGCCATAGCCAAAGAGGTTGCACATCTGCATCAGCTTGTGGACGAGCTGGACGCACTTCTCGTTATCCCAGGGCAGGTTGTCGCCATCGGAGAAGTGGAACGGGTAGATGTTCCAGTCGTTGGGATTATAGCGTTCCTGAATGATCTGGAGGGCCAGTTCGTAGGCCGAGGAGACCTGCGTGCCGCCGCTTTCGCCCTTATGGAAGAACTCTTCTTCGGTGACTTCTTTGGCCTCGGTGTGGTGGCTGATGAAGACGATCTTGACGTGGTTATACTTGGTACGCAGGAAGCGCACCATCCAGAAGTAGAAGCTGCGCGCGATGTATTTCTCGAACTCGCCCATGCTGCCACTTATGTCCATCATTGCCATGACGACGGCATTGGACTGATACTTGATCGTCGGCTCCCAGACCTTATAGCGCAGGTCTTCGTTCTTCAGGTCGTGGAAGCTGGCGTCGCCTTTGGCGGCGTTGCGCTTGATGTTTTCCAGAATGGTGCGCTTTTTGTCCAGATTTGCCAGCGGGCCGTGTTTGCGCACATCGGTGAAGCGCACCGATTGGGTTTCCATCTCGGCCAGCTTCTTTTCTTCGAGGAAGGGCAGGCCCAAATCCTCGAAGATCAGCGCGGCCAGTTCATCCAGGCTGATTTCAGCCTCGTAATAGTCGTAGCCGGGGTCTTCGCCTGCCTCGCCTTTGCGGCCCCGCCCGCGTCCCTGGCGGGGGTCTTGCGCGACGACATCGCCCACTTTGCTCTTGCCGTCGCCCTGGCCGGATTGCTCCTGGCGGCCAGGGTCATAGCGAAAGCGATACTCATCCAGCGAGCGAATGGGCACTTTGATGATCGACTTGCCATCCGAGAGGATGATGTTTTCTTCGCTGACGATATCGGCGAGGTTTTTCTTGACGGCCTCTTTGATTTTCTGCTTGTGGCGTTCCTGGTCGATGTGGCCTTTGCGGTGCAGTGACCAGTCGGGGCGGGTGACGGGCATGCTGGCGGCCCTCCTCTAAGACAACGGTGGATGGCGGGAACGATGTCCACCATCCACCAGTGCATTCCACACTCGCAGCCTCTGCTTTGGCAATGTGCGGCCAGCGTTCTGCTCAGGCTTAGCGGTTCAGCAATGTCCCCGCGTATTTGAGCAGTTCGTTGGCGCAGACGGGGCAGTACCCGTGATCGGTGATGAGCCGATTGACCACCTCGTTGATCTTGCGCAGTTGCTCGGCATCGGGCGTGCGGCTGGAGGTGGTGATCTTCACCACGTCGCGCAGGTCCGCGAACAGCTTCTTTTCAATCGCTTCCTTGAGCCGCTCGTGGCTGGTGTAGTCGAAGGTCTGGCCCCGCCGCGCCAGCGAGGAGATGCGAATCAAGATTTCCTCGCGGAAGGTCTTCTTCGCGTTCTCGGTGATGCCGATCTGCTCCTCGATGGAGCGCATCAACTGCTCGTCTGGCTCCATATCCTCGTCGGTGATGGGGTCGCGGACCTTGGTCTTGTTGCAATACGCTTCAACGTTATCGAGGTAGTTATTCAGCAGCGTGCGTGCCGACTCCTCATAGGAGTAAACAAACGCGCGCTGGACTTCTTTCTGCGCCAGTTGATCGAACTCTTTACGTGCCTCTGAAATAAAGTTGAGATAGCGCTCGCGCTCTTCGCGGGAGATGCCGGTATGCTGGTCCAGGCCATCGCGCAGGGCGCGCAGGGCATCGATGGGATTGATGCAGGTCACATTTTCGCGCACCAGGGCGCTCGAAAGCCGATTGATGACATAGCGCGGGGAAATGCCATCCATGCCTTCGCGCTGGGCCTCATCCTGTAACTCTTTGATGTCTTTTTGTTTGAAGTCCTCCAGGTCTTCGCCATCATAGAGCTTGAGCTTCTTCATCAGGCTCATGCCAGCCTTTTTGGAAGGCTCCAGCCGCGTCAGCACGGCGAAGGTGCTGGCGATGCGCAGAGTGTTGGGGGCGATATGTACGTTTTGCAGCGCGCTCTGTTTGAGCAGCTTTTCGTAAATCTTGACCTCATCAGAGACACGCAGGTTATAAGGCACTTTAATGAGAATGATGCGGTCCTGCAGCGCTTCGGACTTACGGTTGCCCACAAACGCCTGAAATTCAGATTCATTGGTATGGCTGATGACCACCTCATCGGCGTAGATCATGCTGAAGCGGCCTGTCTTGATGTTCTGCTCCTGCGAGAGGGTCAGCAGCACATACAAGAACTTCTCATCCACTTTCAACATTTCGACGAATTCCATCAGCCCTCGGTTGGCGATGTTGAGTTCGCCGTCGAAGCGATAGGCGCGCGGGTCGCTTTCCACGCCGACCTCGCCAATGGTGGAAAGGTCGATGCCGCCGACCAGTTCGGCCACATCCTGGCTTTTGGGGTCGGATGGGGTGAAGGTGCCGATGCCGACGCGGTTCTTTTCGCTGAAGGCGATGCGCTTGACGGGCACTTCTTCGATCTTGCCACCGTATTTGTCTTCGACCATCCAGCGGCAATGTGGGCAGAGGTCGCCCTCGACGTACAGGTCAAACTCGCGTTCTACATCCGCCCGCAGCTCCACGGGAATCAGGTGCAGCGGCTCCTCGTGCATGGGGCAATCCCGAATGGCATAGATGGCCCCTTCCTGCGCGCGAGTATATTGCTCCAGGCCGCGCTTGAGCAGGTGGACAATGGTCGACTTACCACCGCCGACTGGCCCCATCAGCAGAAGGATGCGTTTGCGCACCTCCAGACGCTGGGCGGCTGAGTGGAAGTATTCCGCGATTTGCTGGAGCGGCTTCTCCAGCCCAAAAATCTCCTGGCTGAAGAATCTATAGCGCGGGTCGCCGCTGCGGCTGGCGTCAGTGCCCGCCGCCATAATCATGTTATAAATCCGTTCATGGGACAACTGCGCGATGGAAGGCTGTTTGGTCACTACCTCAAAATACTGGGCGAACGTGCCTTCCCACGCCAGTTCCCGCTCCCGATCTCGATACTCCTCTAGCCGCTTAACCAGGTCCATGTGGGTAAACCTCGCTTCCTGAATCCGGCACCAAGCTAAAAAAGGCTGGGTTTATCTCAACGCCTGTCGAGGTATAAACCAGCCCTTCCAGCGTCCGCGGCTACAACGTGACATTCTCGCCTGGTCGTTGATGAAGTTATAAAGGACAAAAAGTGGAAACTCTTCCATGAGCGCCAGCCCTCAGGCGCACTACGACTATGCTCCTAATCTCTAAACAGAATGAGCAAGATGTATGCCGTATCGCTTGCTCGTCCTGCTGGTATTATCTAGCATAGCCCAGTCGGCTGTTTCTGTCAAGGGCTTTCATGGGCGCGCCTCCGCCTCTCTGCCCGCCGGTCTCCTCGATCATGGAAGGGGACCTTCCCAGGTGGATGCTCTCGCAGCATCCCGATGGCACAAACCCGCGTGCGCATCTTCTCTCTACTCTTCAGGCGTAGTATACCACATTCTGTCGCAGTTGGGTTAGGGGTTGTCTTGTTGTGTGGTCGAACTTTGGCTTCATCTGTGCGTATTTATGATGAACGGGGATTTCCTGTTGTGACCGGGCGCTTGCGGGCGCGCCAGAAATGAGCGAGGACATACCATGCGCAATTATCCTTCTGGTGGCTATGGCTATCAGCCCCAACCATATGGCGGCTATGGCGCGGCTGCCGGGGCTGCTTTTCAATCGCTGCTGAGCAAAGTGCTGACGCTGCTCAGCCTGTCGCTGCTGGTGGCAGGCGTGGGGCTGGCGGTCGGCATGCAAATGATCAACTCTGGCAATATCGGGTTCCTGCTTCCGGCCATCATTCTTGAGTTTGTGGTGCTGATTGCCCTGATGATTACGACGCGCGTGCTGAAGCAAGCGGCAGTGCTCAATCTGATTTTGCTCTTTGCCTTTACCTTCATCAGCGGGCTGACGATCAGCGCGGTTATTGCCGCCTATGTGTACAGCGGCGCGCAGACGGCAGTGGCCGAGGCGCTGGTGCTGACGGGCGTGCTGGCGGTGGGCCTGGGCATGTATGCCTGGACGACGAGCCGCAACCTGAGCCGCCTGCTGCCGTTTCTGTTTATCGGGCTGCTGACGCTGGTGGTCGCCAGCATCTTCAGCATCTTCTTGAACTTTGGCTGGCTCTCGTTTGCCATTGGCGTGGGCGGTGTGGTGATCTTCAGCGGCTTCATCCTCTACGACGTTCAGCGCATCAAATACACGCAGAATACGCTTTCGGCGGCGATTCTGCTGACGGTCAGCCTCTATCTGGATATTATCAACCTCTTCCTGAGCCTGCTGCGTATCCTGGGCGGCGGACGACGTAATTAGCATTCACGAGCAGCTTGGTATCGAGCAGACCTCCTGCCCGCCTGAGTTGGTTCAGGCGGGCAGGAGGTCTGCTCTTCTTTTAGAGCACAGCTTCTGCTTTCCCCTTGACAGCTTCTCCCCTGATCGCTATAATTGGGCGATTCCTGAATCACACGTCAGGTTTGTCTTTCGTTGCCTGCAATGAGGCAGGGCCAGCGATGTCAGCATCGGCGATTGGCTTGTAGAGCGGCTTGTCCAGGGAAAAGAGGAGTTTCACTATGATGAATCATCCTTCGCTGCGCAGCATTCCGCGTTCTGGCGATCTCGACGAAGAGCTTATTTTGAAGACAACCCAGGAACAGCGCCCATTGGGCTTTTGGCGTCGTCTTTGGCATGGCTGGCTCTGGCTGACTGGTCCCCGTCTTGAGCGCTTTGGCATGGACCCGACTGGGCAAGAAGACCTGCGCCGTTCACAGATGGTCAGCGTCCTGCTGGTGCTGGTGGTGGCAGCCATTTGTGTGCTTGTCCCTGATGTGTTCATTCAGCCGCGCTTGATTGTATCGCTTTTTGTAGACGCCGGGTTAGGTCTGCTAGCGGCATTTTTGAATCGCGCTGGGAAGACGACGCTGGCCGGGTTGATCTGCATCTTGCTGGTCGATCTGGGGGTCACAGCGGCTATTCTGAATAACTCCACCGGGCTGAGCAGCCTGGCACCTTCGATCTTTTCTCTCTATCTCATTGCGGTTTTGGACGCTGGGGTCGTGCTTTCGCGCCCCTGGATTGTCGCCATAGGCTTTGTTCAGATGGGACTTATTCTGGCGCTGTTCACGCTGATCCATCCTGATGCATCGCTGCTCCTCTTGATCAAGAGCGATTATAACGGCCAGGGCTATCCGGTGCTGGTGCCCCCGATTTTGCTGATTATGTGTACGACGGCGATTGTCTGGCTCTATTCTGCTGGTGTACAGCGCGCGCTAGTGCGAGCCAGCCGGGCAGAAGAACTGGCCGAGGCGCGGGCGCGGATTCACGAGCAGGCGCGCCAGATTGCCGAACAGAACCAACGCCTGGAGCACGGCATCAGCCTGTTGCAAGAAGTACATGCGCGCCTTGCCAATGGGGAATACACGGCGCGCGTGAACTTGCAAGGGAACGAGCTGCTGCCGCTGGGCGTGAGCCTGAATCTGCTGGCCGAACGGTTAAGCAGGAGTGGTCGTGTCCAGCAGGACTACCAGCGACTAGAGGAAGCCATCCAGCAATTAGTGCGGGCCAGCGCTGCACTGACCCAGGGTGTGTTTCCTGTGGCGCTGGCTCCAAGTGGCACTGCTGTCGATCAAATGACTTCTTTTCTGGCCTGGGTGCAGCAGTTGGTGAGCCATCTGGCCCAGGGAAGCACGATGGCCGATGACCTTCAGGCGGTTTTGCAGCACCAGGAGGGGTATCTGGCGCAGGCTGAATCGTCGCTATTTAATCTGCGTTCGCTCGTCAACTCTGGAATGAGCGCGAGCACAGAGTCGCGATCTTCTTACAGAAGCGCGCCGCTGGGCGATAGGTTGGCTCAAGAGCCGCCGGATTCATCGCTGCTGCGTTTGCAGTTAGCGCAAGGGTATGCCCTCTGCGAGCGGCTTACCCAGGAGTGCGTCCAGGCCCATCAGCTTGGGAGACGCTGTGTGCAGGGAACACGCCTGCTCAGCCTGCAACTGAAAGAGGCGCTAAGAAGCAAACCCGCTGGTGGCAGGGCCAGCGGGTCACTCTAACTGGGATGCGTCCACGAAGCGCCTATGCTCGGCCCGCAATGTATAGAGCCTGAGGGCCGTTTAAACGGGATGCATTATCCCTCCATTGGTTCCATGCGGCCCAGCATGGCGATGCGGGTGTAATACGCCCAGTAGCCTTGCCAGACGCCGTAGCGGTCAAAGATGCGCTGCACATCGGCGCTTGGCATAGGCTGGCCGCTATTGTAGAGCTTGGCCGCCGCTTTTGCCAGTTCCTGGTCGAGGATGGAGACACGCTCCATGCGCCCCAGGCCACGCACCAGAATAAAATGCGAGGACCACTCGCCAATTCCGCGCACGCCGCGCAGCCGCGCCGCGACCTGCGTATAGTCACCAACACGCAGGAATGATTCGTCCACCTCCTGAAAGAACTGTGTCACTGCAAGCAGATACTCCAGCTTGCGCTCGTTGTGTACCACCGCTGCCAGCGTTGCCGGGTCGGCTGCCGCTAACTGTGCTGGCTCCGGGAAGGCGCGATAGGTTTCGCCATTCACGCTGATGCTGCTGCCGAAGCGCTCCACCAGCGCGAGCTTGATGTGGTGCGCGATAGGCATGGGGATGCGCTGCGCCAGCACTGCCCAGCAGGCAATCTCAAACGGGGTGAGGAACTTCGGCTGATGCAGCCCGTAAAAGCGCTCAATAGTGGCCGCGAAGGCCGGGTCGGCGCGCCCAATGGCATAAAACGGCTCAAGATCATCGTCCAGGCTGAGGAAGAAGCGGATGCGGTCGGCCATGGCGGCGTGGTCCTCGTCGCTGAGTGGCCGCTCTGAAAAGAGGGTATAAGCCAGGCGCGGCTGCTCGACAGTTCCCGCGCTGCGCAGTGCAAAGGCAACGGCCTGCCCGTGCAGCGTCACCGCTTTGGTGATGGTCGCGTCGGCCAGCGCCTGCTCACCAGCAGTGGGCGAAAACGCTTTCAGAAAGCCGAGCGTCTTGGAGAAATCGAAGGGGGCGCGTGGCGTCAGCGTGTCGGTGATGGTTTGCAGGGTGGGTGTTGCCAGCATGATGGTTGTCGCTCCTTTATCTAGTTTGTCCAGGCTTCAAACGGTTCTTATCGGTTTCTGGTTTGAGTATGCCAGAGCGGAGTGACAGCAGTATGTCAGCAGCAAAATGAGTTTGCGCAGCAGAGAAAAGAAGAGCAGGGGCAGCATCGATGCGTTATAATACTGGCATGAGTGAATCATCCCCTCCTTCAACTGAAACAGCGATGAACGAGACACCAACGCCAGCGACGGCGCAGCCCGCGGCTCCCACGCCGCGTGTGCCCAGGCAACCGGCCAAAGGGCGCGTCTTTCGCCGCACCAGCTATGCCCGCGCCATCATCGAGGGCGTGGTGATCTTTGCGGCTTTCCGGCTGTTGGATATGGTTTCGATCAACACCTGGCCGGGCGCGGCGCTCATCGCGTTCTTCTTCTTGCTGCTCTTGCTGCAATTTTCTCCGCCGGTCTGGGCAGCGATGCGCGTCGTCTCCACCAAGCGCGAGAAGATGAGCGGGCGCTTCTGGAAGATGGGGCCAATGCTAGCGGGCCTCTGCTTCCTGGTCGATCTGGCGGTGACGCTGACGCTGGGCAACGCTGGCCTGTTTGGCGGCCCGGATGGCAACGGCCCGGTCTGGGCACGGCTGGCATCTGGCGCGGCGCATCCGCTCTCGTGGGGCGCTTTTATCGGCAACGAGATTGGCTCAGCCGCCTTCCTGCTGATCTACTTCACGATTGCCGTAATCTGCACACGCCTGGCAAACGGCGGCTTCCTGCGCTTCACGATGCCTGCTGGCAACGGGCGTGTCACGCTCTAATTAGATCAGAACATCAGAGCAAGGCGAAATATCAAGCTTATTCAAGGGGGCGAATAGATGAGCGTTGAGCCAGAAAAAGAGGCGGAGGCGTTTATGCCAGTTCCAGGCACACAAGAAACCGAGATTAAAGGAATTGTGCGCAATCCTCGTATCTTTGGCGGCAAACCCATCATTGGTAAACACCGGATTTCTGTGCATGATATTGCCGAGTGTATACATCGTGGGTATACGCCTGAATATATCATTTCCGAAGATGTCTATCCTACCCTCACTCTGACCGAAGTGTATGCTGCCTTACACTATTATTATGAGCATCAGGAAGAAATTGACCGCGAGATTGCTGAAGATGCAGCAGATGTGAAGAGACACGCGCAGGAAGACATGTCACCAATTGCTCAACGGCTCCGACAGCACATCAGGGAGCGCCGGGAGAAAGGACTGTACGAGAAGGGTCAGGGTGTCTGATGTGCTGCGCTATTTTTTTGATGAGCATATGAATACAGCTATTGCCGATCAACTTCGTATGCGCGGCGTGAATGTTTTAACTGCACAAGAGGCAGGCCGTGCAGGTCAAGGAATACCTGATTCGGAACAACTTGCTTATGCCACTAACCTGGGATGTACTTTCGTCACAAAGGAAAAGCGGGAGTTTCCTGTATTGGCTTATCAGCAGATTCCACATGCGGGGATCATCATTCTTCAACGTGACGCAGGCATTGGTGACTACATTGAATATCTCGAATACCTTGCCAAGACAACGGAGCCGGAAGAGATAGAGAGCCAACCACCTGTCTATTACAACTGGACGTAATGGCAGCTTCCACATCCAGCCCCCTCACAAAGAAGCCTGAAGCAGCCAAACTTTTCTTCAGGAGCAGCAGCCATGAGCACTTCTAGCGACACGATGACCAAGGAGCAGCGCCAGCAGTTGCTGCGCTGGCGGTTGGTGCTGGGGAGCCGCACCGAGAAATGCCAGTGCGGCGCGAAGGGTGGGCCAGAATGCCGTTGCACCGGCTCGGCCATGGACCTGGGCGGCCTGGCCGACGCGATGCCCGAAACGGACGCCTTTGGCATCGATGGCGCGCTGGAACTGGCCTATCAGGAGCGGCAATTCAGCATGGAAGGCTCGCGGCCCAATATCCCGCGCTGGCTAGGCGACATTCGCCGCTATTTCCCGCAAGATGTGGTTGCGATGCTCCAGAAGGATGCCATCGAGCGCCAGGGCTTGAAGGAACTGCTTTTCGAGCCGGAAACGCTGCCGCTTATGGAGAAGAACGTTGACCTGCTTGCCACGCTGCTTTCGCTCCAGAACATGATTCCTGAGCAAACGAAAGAGACGGCGCGACAGGTGGTGCGGGAGATCGCCGACGAGATCAAGAAGAAGCTGGATAATGAGATTCGCCAGGCGGTCTTTGGCGCGCTCAGCCGCAATAATCATAGCCCGCTGCCGGTCTATCGCAACATCGACTGGAAGCGCACGATTGCGCGCAACCTGAAAAACTATGATGGCGAGCTAAAGCGCATCATCCCCGACCGCTTTTACTTCTGGGCCAACGAAAAGAAGTTCCGCGAATGGCAGATCATCGTCTGCGTCGATCAGAGCGGCAGTATGGCAAGCTCTGTCGTGTATAGCTCCATCATGGCCGCCATCTTCGCCTCGCTCTCCGTCCTGCGCACCAATCTGATCGTGTTTGATACCGAAGTGGTGGACCTGACCGAGCAGTTGCATGACCCGGTGGATGTGCTCTTTGGCGCGCAGCTTGGCGGCGGCAACGATGGCCCCAAGGCCATCGCTTATTGCACGCAGCAGATTATTCAGCCGGAAAAGACGATTTTTATCTATATCAGCGATCTGTATGAAGGCTCGAATGGCCCCATTATGGTCAAGCAGTTTGCCGGGCTGGTAGAAAGCAAAGTGCATTGCCTGTGCCTGCTGGCGCTCGATGACACCGGGCGCGCTTCCTATGACAAGGACATTGCCCAGCGCATTGCCAACCTGGGCATCCCGACGCTGGCCTGTACGCCCAAGAAGCTCATCGGGCTGGTGGAGGCCATTTTGCAGGGCAAAGAGGTGAAGGCGTGAGGGCCATCTTCTGTGCCGACCCACTGGACCGCAAGCGCCCTGACCCGATGTACGCCCGCGAGGTGGAAGCGGCCCGCGCGGCGGGCTTTGAGTGCTCGCTGCTCAATTTCGAGGCGCTGGTAGACGAGCAGGATGCCGAGACAGCGGTGCGCCGCATTGCACCTGCTGGTGGGCAGGAATCTGGCGTCTATCGCGGCTGGATGCTGCGCCTTGAAGCATATGAGCTTTTGTATGCTGCACTTCAAAAGCGTGGTATCACGCTCATCCATTTGCCCGTGGTCTATCGCCATTGTCATTATCTGCCATACTCGTATTCGCTCGTTGAGGGGCACACGCCGCGCTCGGTCTGGCTGGCGGCCAATGCGGGCCTGGGCATCGAGCGCATCATGGAGGCGCTGCGCCCGTTCGGAGACGCGCCAGTCATCGTCAAGGATTATGTAAAGTCGCGCAAGCACGAATGGGCCGAGGCGTGCTATATACCCTCGGCGGCTGATCGCGCAGCGGTGGAGCGCGTGACGACGCGCTTTCTTGAGCTTCAGGGCGCTGATCTGAACTGGGGGCTGGTCTTTCGGGAGTTTATCGAGTTCGAGCCGCTGGCGCAGCACTCCAAAAGCGGGATGCCGCTGACTACAGAGTTTCGACTGTTCTTCCTCGATGGCGAACTGCTGCTCTCAATGCCCTATTGGGACGAGGGCGAGTATGGCGACCTCCAGCCGCCGATTGAACGTTTTCTGCCGATTGCCCAGAAAGTGCACAGCCGCTTCTTTACCATGGATGTGGCGAAGCGGCTGGATGGCGATTGGCTGATTATCGAGCTAGGCGATGGTCAGGTGGCGGGCTTGCCGGAGCAGGCCGATGTGGCCGCCTTCTATCGCGGGCTGGCAAAGCGCCTGGCTTAGCCTTGATCGAGCAGTTCGATGACGCGAGCGAAGCGCTCGACGCCCTCGACGCCATCAGGCTCCAGGGCGACAATCAGATGCTTCAGGCCGATGTCGACGAACTTGCGCAGCATCTCGGCTACCTCTTCCGGCGTGCCGGAGAGTTCCGGCGCGTTCGCTGGTTTGGTTTCGCCTGGCGCGAGCAGTTGCACTCCCACAGCGGCGGTAAACTCAATTGTGGCCGGGTCGCGTCCCACCTTCTGGCAGGCTTCCAGCAGCGCGGGATATTTGCTGGCGATGTGGTCGACGCCCTGTGTCCAGCCAGTGGTGTTCCAGATGTCGGCATAGCGTGCGGTCAGTTCCAGCATGCGCGGGCGGCCAGCGCCGATCATAATCGGCAGGTGGCCCTTGGAGGGGCCACGCGGGCGCAGCACCGCATTGCGCGCCTGATAATAGGTGCCCTCGAAATCGACATGCCCCTCGCGCAGCAGCGGCAAGATGATCTTCAGCGCTTCTTCAAAGCGGCTGGCAAGGTGATCGAAGGGAAGGCCATAGGCGCGATATTCCGGCTCGTGCCAGCCCGCGCCCAGGCCCAGAATGAAGCGGCCATTGCTGATCTCGTCCAGGCTGTCGGCCATCTTGGCGGTCAGCGCCGGATTGCGAAAGGACGTGCAGGCGACCAGGGGACCAAGCTGGATGCGCGAGGTAGCGGCAGCCAGCCCGCTCAGGAAGGTGAAAACTTCCCACATGCCCTTCTCGTCGCGGCCAGGGAAGCGAAAGATCAGGTGGTCGGCCAGCCAGAGCGAGTCGAAGCCCGCCTGCTCTGCCGCGACTGCCGTGTCCCGCAGATCGCTGAAGCGCGCCGTCTGGCCGTTAAACTCGCCTTCATCAATGGAAGGAATAAGCCCCAGCTTCATCTTGCGCTGGGAAGTGCTTTGAGTCATGGAAGATACCCTTTCTCGTCCGGCTCTGTGGGGAGTGTTGCCTGGCTTTCTGATGGGATGCTCACTTCAGCAAGCGTCCCGCTGAGTGGGCTGGCTTGTGCCTGCGCACGCGCCTGATAGTGCTGCCGGGCAGGAAGAATGACTGCAAAAATCAGTCCTGCAAGAATGAGGACGCCGCTGACGAGCAGATTGACGCTCAGCCGCTCGCCCAGCAGTGGGATGGCATAGGCCACCGTCAAAAACGGCGCGACAAAGCCCATCGCGTTGGCGACAAAGGCGCTGCTGCCATGGATGCCCCATTGGAAGGCGGCATCGCGGCCCACTGAAACGAGCAGCGCCAGCCCCACTGCCGACAGCAGCGCCAGCCAGGTGACGCTGGCGTGAATGGCTTGCTGGCGCAGTATGTCTGGCAGGACGAGCAGCGGCATAATCAAAGCACAGGTCGTCAGCGCGTAACAGGCCAACTCCAGCGGGTGATAGGTTTTGCTCTGGCGCTGCGCCAGCAGGGTGAAGGCCGTCCACGCGGTCGCGGCTAGCAGGATGAACCCGTTGCCCAGCGGCGTGCCCAGCGAGTTACCTAGCCCGCCCTGAGATGATCCAAACAGGACAATGACCACCCCGATGATGCCCAGCCCGGTGCCAATGATTTTAGGGAGCGTCAGGGCCTCGTGGAAAAAGATTCTGGCGCCAATCAACGCCAGCACCGGCCCCAGCATATAGATAAGCTGCGCGGACAGGGCGGTGGTGAACCCGATACCCAGCGCAAAACAGGTGCTGTTCAGCCCATAGCAGAGGCTCATCGGCAGCGCGTTGCGAAAGCTGCGCCAGTGCAGGCCGCCTGGCACGCTCCAGATGGCAATCGGCAGCATGACCAGCGCGGCAATCCAGATGCGCAGGGCGGTCACAGTGAACGGCGAGAAGCTTTGGAGGGCATATTTTGCCAACAGCGACGCAGAAGTGGAGAGGCACACTGCCAACAATAGCGCGAACAGACGCCAGATGCTGGTGGGTTTCTTTTGCGCGTCTGTTTGACTCACTACACGACCTTTCGCTTTAGCAGATGTTCAAGAGAGATTATACCGCTCTCATGGCGTCTAAAAGCCAGAGGAAGCATCTGTTTTCATGTGAAAGCATACACGCTCTTACCTGCCATCTTCTGTCAGGATTCAGCCTCCTACCACTCTAGCGCTGATCTGGGAGGGCCAGCCGCAGCCCCAGTGTGCTTGCCCTCTTGACAAGGCTGCTCTTGAACGGCTACCATCTTTACGGATGACTGATTCTATCAATCAAAAAAGAAGGTGAGCATGCCTAGAACGGAAGAAGCCAATCAACGGATTCGTGACGCGCAGCGCGCCAGGATTCTTGATGCCGCCTGGAAAGTCTTTGCGCAGAGGGGCAGGGCTATGACCATGGCTGACGTGGCGGCAGCGGCTGAGGTCAGTTATGGCCTGACCTATCGCTACTTTGATAGCAAGGAAGCCATCCTGCAAGCGCTGGTCGAGCAGACCTTCCAATCCAGGGGAGCTACCTTTCAGCACTTTGAAGCGCTGCCAGGAACGCCAGGAGAGCGCCTGGATAGGTTGGTTGCGCGGCTGGTCGAAACCAGGCGCGACCACCCCGAACTCTCGCAACTGTACTATCAGGTGCTCAGCGACGCCGCCACGCCCGCTGCCCTGCGTGAGCAAGCCATCAAATACGGCCAGGCATTTCAAGATTTGCTGAGGGGTCTGATCGTGGAGGGCCAGGCTACCGGCGAGGTTCGCGCCGCCGACCCTGACCAACTGGTGACCGCCGTGCTGGCCGCGATGGATGGATTAACCCGCCTGGCGATCATCGACTCGGAGCGCTTCCGCCAGCATTTCCCTGATGCCAACATCATCCTGGGGATGCTCAAGCCATCTGCTGCCCGAAAGGAGAGCGAGCCATGAAACTGAAAGGGATGAACTACGATGTGGGGCGGGTGTTTGGCGGCTACCTCCAACGCCCTACCTTTGATATGCGGGTGATTCATCGCGAGCTTGAAATCATCAAGCGCGATGTGCATTGCAACGCCGTCAAAATCCAGGGTTATGACATCGACCGGCTGCTGGCGGCTGCCGAAGATGCTTTGCGCCTGGGGCTGGAAGTCTGGCTGGCGCCGGAGTTGTTTGAAAAAAGCCAGGAAGAGACCTTCGACTATACGGTAAAGGCTGCTGCGGCAGCCGAAACACTGCGCCAGCACTGGCCTGGCCTGGTGCTTTCCATCGGCACCGAATTGACGTTCTTCATGCAAGGCATTATTGAGGGCAAGACGTTCATGGAACGGGCAGGAAATCCCACCTTGCGGGAGCATTTCCAACTGGGGACACCCATCTGGCCGCTGCACGCCTATTTGACCAGGACGAGCGAGGCCGTCAGGCGGGTCTTTCACGGGAAGCTTACCTATGCCTCGCTCGTCCCGCTTGAACGGGTGGATTGGAGCCTCTTTGATGTGATCTGCTTCGATTGGTATCGAGACGCGCGCACCAGGCCGATCTACGGCGAGCAGATCAAGCGCTATCGCCTGCTTCATAAGCCCGCCGTGATCGGCGAGTTCGGCTGCTGCACCTATCAAGGCGCTGAGGATGCGGGCGGCGAGGGGTGGAACATTGTGGACTGGGAGCAGATGCCACCGCGCTTGAAAGGCGCTTACGTCTACGATCAGAAGGTGCAGGCACGCGAACTTGCTGAGCAGCTTGGCATCATCGATGAGGCGGGCGCTGATGGCGCATTCGTCTTCACGTTTGTGCAGCCTGGGCCAGAAATCACCGACGACATCAGGAAGATGCTCCCGCAGCTTACCTTCGATCCCGACATCGCCAGCTACAGCCTGGTGAGGAGCTTGATTGATCAGCACGGAACCACCTACCCTGATATGGCGTGGGAGCCAAAGGAATCGTTCAAGGCCGTGGCCGATTACTATGCCAACCACTGAGCCGGTGAGAGGAACAGCGTATGCCAACCATAAGCGTCAACGACATTGATATGTACTATGAGGTGCACGGGGAAGGCGAGCCGTTGGTGCTGATCGCGGGGACGAACAGCGATCACACGCTGTATCGAGGAATTACGCCCCAGTTGGCGGCAAAGTATCAGGTTATCGTCTTCGACAATCGCGGCGTGGGCCAAACCGACAAGCCAGATATACCTTATTCCATAGAGATGATGGCTGACGATACGGCAGGGCTGCTGAGCGCGCTGAGCATCCCACGGGCGCATATTCTGGGCGCGTCATTGGGCGGGCGCATAGCGGTTGACCTGACGCTGCGGCACCCTCAGCAGGTGAAAAGCTTGATCCTCGTCTCGACGACGGTGAAGATGATCGTGACCTGGCGGCGTCGGCTGCTGAAGCTCCAACTCAGGCTCCCGATGATCAGAAAATCAAATCCCTATTATGCTGTTGTTCGGCAGCTTGAGGCATCGAACGGTTATGACCGTATGGACCGGCTGGGCGAAATCCAGGCGCCTACGCTTATTCTGCACGGCAAGCAAGACAAATTGGCTCCGTATCAGCTCGCTCAAGAGATGCACGCCGGGATTACAGGCTCGAACATGCTCACCTTTCCTGGCGGCCATCTCTTTTTCATCTTCAGATCGAAGCAATTTCTTGAGGCAGTAGTAGATTTCCTGGGTTCATTACACGCTTCCTGATGAAGCACAGGGCCGCTGCCCAAGGCAGCGGCCCTGTGCCAGCATCTTGCTAGCGGTGATAGGTGGCGTTTTCGTCGATGTAGCCGTGGGTCATGTCGCAGCCCCAGGCAGTGGCGCTGTAGAAGCCGACGTGCAGATCAACGGTGAGGGTGAACTCGGCTTTGCCCAGCACGGCTTTCGCGTCCTCCGGTTTGAAGTCGGCGGCGACGCCTGCGCGCACCACGGGCACGTTGTCGAAGGTGACATCCAGCCGGTCATGAATCATCTCGGCCCCGCACGCGCCCAGCGTGGAGATGACGCGGCCCCAGTTGGCATCTTCGCCATAAACAGCGCAGCGCCAGATGGGCGATCTGGTCAGCGCGCGGGCGGCAAGGCGAGCGTCGGCGTCGGTGCGCGCGCCGTTCACCACCACTTCCATCAGCTTGGTTGCGCCTTCGCCGTCGCGGGCCATTTCGCGGCAGAGGTAGCGGGTGACATGGCGCAGCGCCGCCTCGAAGATGCCCGCGCCCGGCGAATCGGCGGTCAGTGGCTCGTTTCCGGCCAACCCATTGGCAAAGAGCAGGCAGGTATCGTTGGTGGACATATCGCCATCGACGCAGATCATATTGAACGAATCGTTGACGGCGCGGCGCAGCACGTCTTGCTGATAGGTGGGGTCCAGCGCGACATCCGTCGTCAGATAGCAGAGCATGGTTGCCATGTTGGGGTAGATCATGCCGACCCCTTTGGTAGCACCGCCCAGGCGCACGGTCTTGTCGCCAAGCTCGAACTCCAGGGCGATTTCCTTGGGGCGCGTGTCGGTGGTCATGATGCCCAGTGTGAAGAGGTGCCCGCCATCCGCCGCCAGTTCCACGTTGGCGATGCCGCGTTCGATCTTGTCCATCGGCAGCGGACGCCCGATGACACCCGTGGAACTGACCATCACATGCTCGGGTTTGATGCCGAGCTTCTGCGCGGCCAATTCGGCCATGTGGCGCGCGTCGCTTAGGCCGCGTTCGCCGTTGGAGCAGTTGGCATTGCCGCTGTTCATCACCACCGCCTGCGCGTGGCCGCCGCTGGCAAGCAGATGCTCTTTGCAGACCAGCACAGGCGCGGCGGGCGCGCGGCTGGTGGTGAAGGTTCCGGCGACGGTGCAGAGCGTTTCGGAAGCGAGCATGGCGACATCGCGCAAGCCTGGGTCGGATTTGATGCCAGCGGCGATGGAACCGGCGCGGAATCCTGGCGGCGCGGTAACGCTGCCCTGAATGGTGCGGAACGGGCTAGACATAGGTGGCTCCTCTGTTGTATTTGTTCTGACCCTGGGTCAGTTTGTGATGAGGGAGTGCGGGTTGGGCACAACAACTGCGGCGTGAGGGCAGTATCTGCCGCCCAGCGTATTCTACAACCGCTGGCTGGGCAACGCAAATAGCGGCGCTTCTTCTCTTGAAAAGGATGTTTTCTATGTTATACTTTTCGGGGTAATTTGAAAGGGAGTATGTCGTTCAATGCTTGTGCAGCGCTGAAAGATTTCTCCATCTGGCTGCCAGCCTGAAGGCTGAAGGGAGTCCGAATGAATACGTTCTCCCCGGCGCAGATACGGCTTCTGGTTGTGGAGCCGAACTCTGGTATCCAGGAACTCCTCCGCGTCCTCTTCATCGAGGAGGGATATCATGTCTGCTTTGTCGACTCGATGCAGCAGGCGATGCCGCTGGTGGATGAAGAGGTATTTCAGTTGATTCTGGCCGATGTCTTTGTGGGCCGCTCAAAACACTCGTTCACCGAAGCCCATATCTTGCGCCGCCGGGCACTGCCGACCCCAACAGCCTTGATGACCACCCAGAATCTTCCGTTTGCAGATGCCCGGCGCGAAGGCTTTGCCTTCTTGATTTATAAGCCGTTTGATCTCGAAGCGCTGCTGGCAGAAATTGCCCTCGCCTTGCAGCGTCCCCTCACACTAGAGCAGCAGCGTCAGGAACTTCTGGTGGAACGCTATTTTGCCGCGCTCAATGAGCGCGATTGGGACGCGTTGGCCGACCTCTGCACAGAGGGTGTCGTGTATTATCCCCCCGGGCATGACTTGCCGCCCTCTGCCAGAAAGATCACGGGCAAAGCTGCGTTTTCCGCCCATCTCGAAGACTCAGTTCAACAGATCGCCTTCCGCGTCGAAGAAGAGGTCGTGTATCCCAGGCGCAAGGGTCTGGCCGCGCGCTATATGATGCATGCTATTGGCGCGCAGTCGGTCACAGAGCACCACTCCGGGGCAATCCTCTTCCACTTTGCCGGTGAGCGCATCTGCCAGATTGGTGTCAGCGTGAACTATGAGCCGTTGTATCTCCAGAGAGAGAAAGTACAGGCTGGCTAATGATGAACCGGCAGGCTGGCTTCTCTGGGCGCTTCTTCCTGTAAGCTATCTTCGATAAGCTGCTCGACTTCGCCGAGGTTGTTGGATTGGACAAGCTGACGGCGCAGCGTGGCGGCCTCGAAGAAGTCGCGACAATACCAGGAGAGATGTTTGCGCATCTCGATCCAGCGATGGTCAGGCAGCAGCCTGGCGAACAGGCGCGCGTGATGCCGCGCCGTGCGCAGGCGTTCTTGTGGGGTGGGGCGTTCGGCAGACACGGTTTCTTGCGCGGCTGAGGCGCTTTGGTACAGGCCGCTTGCGGCTAGCTCGTCGCGCATGGCGCGCAGATCGCGGAAGAGCCAGGGATTGCCCATCGCGGCGCGGCCAACCAGCACGCCATGCACGCCCGTTTCCAGAATGTGGCGGCGGGCGTCTTCGACGGTGTGGATGTCGCCGTTGCCCAGAATCAGCGTCGGCGTCTGGCGCACGATGGCAGCCGCGCGGCCAATGGCGTCCCAATTGGCGGAGCCGGTATACATCTGGCGCAGCGTGCGGCCATGCAGCGAGATCGCCACTGGCTCGACCTCCAGCAGCACCTTGACCCAATCTTCGATGATGATCGAATCATAGCCCAGGCGCGTCTTGACCGAAACGGGCAGGAGTCGCCGCTCGATGGGCGTCTTGCGGGCGGCGTTCATCTGGCGGATGCGCGCGATGCGTTCGGGCGCGAGGCCGATGTCTTCCAGCGTCTGGCCGTTGGCCCAGTCTTCCACGCCGCGCTTGACGGCGCGCACAATCTCTTGCGCGAGCAGCGGCTCGCGGATGAGCGCCGCGCCGCCGCCCTTGCCCGCGACACATTTCGACGGGCAGCCCATGTTGATGTCCACGCCATCGAAGCCCAGTTCGCAGACCATCAGCGCGGAGCGGTAAAAGTCCGGCGGCGTCGAGCCGAAGATTTGCGCGACCACCGGGCGCTCGGCGTCGTCGAAGAGGAAGCCGTCCAGCAGCCGCAGATCACCGCGCCAGAGTCCCTGGACGTTGGTGAACTCGGTGAAGACGATGTCCGGGCGGCCAATTTCGGCGTGGACTTGCCGGAACGGCGCGTCACTGACGCCATCCATCGGGGCCAGGGCAATGATGGGTTGTGGAAGGGTCTGCCAGAACGAAGACACGCGCGGCTCCTTCAGAGAACACTTCGGCAATTGTAACGTCTTTTTATTGTGCCGCAGGGAAGCAACTGCTGTCAAGAAAGCTGGCGCTTCCTATCTTCCAGCGCCTCCGTAACGCAGTTCGTAACGTTGGCGAGACAGTTCTATGATATGCTCCAGGCAAACGATGTCACCGGCGCTTGTTTCACTCTATCTCTACGGTATCGCGCAAGGAGGATTCCCAGATGAGCCAGCCATCCACAGCGATCAAGACAGGCACGCCTGACCCTTCCCCGCCAGGGCGCTGGCTCTTCATGGCCCGCGTGGCCTGGATTCCGCTGACGCTGCTGATTCTGACCCTCAACGTGGTTATGCTCCCACGCTACGACGCTGTGTTGCAAGCGCCTTGCCAGCCCGGCGCGACGTGCTTTGCCATCCAGGTGACCCAGGGTGATCGGCAGTTCCTGCATCAGTTTGGCCTCTCGCTCGGCTTCGTGGCAGGCTATCAGGTCATGCTGGATGCCGTCTCGGTTCTTGTTTGCTGCGCCCTGGGCGCGCTGATCTTCTGGCGACGCTCCGCTGATCGGATGGCGCTCTTTTGCGCCTATATGCTGGTGCTCTTTGGGGGCGCTGGCTTTACCTCGATCCTTCAGGATACCCTGACGTCGATTTCTCCTGCCTGGTTTGTGCTGGTTGGCACCCTTGACCTGCTTGGACAGGCCAGCTTTCAAATCTTCTTTTTGCTCTTTCCCAGTGGCCGATTTATGCCCCGCTGGACCCGCTGGATTGCGCTCTTGATTCTGCTCTATTGGATGTATACTGTCTTCTTCACTCCTGTCTTCAATACCACCAGCCCTCCGTGGTTCAACGCGCTGTTTTTCGCCATCTTGCTCTGCGCGGTGGGCGCGCAGGTCTATCGCTATCGGCGTGTGTCCACACTCAGAGAGCGCCAGCAGACCAGATGGGTTGTCTTTGGCTTCGTGATCGGTATTGTTGGCTTTATCCTGCTGGTCATCATCGCTAACGTCTTACTCCCTCCATCGCTTCGGCAATCGGGCGTTGGGCAAACATTCGGGGCGGGAACCGCTATCTATGGCTTCCTGCTGCTGATTCCCATCTCGATTGCTATCGCTATCCTGCGTTCACGCCTCTATGATATTGATGTCGTCATCAACCGCGCGCTGGTCTATGGCTCGCTCACGGGCATCCTGGGCGCGCTCTACGCGGGTCTGATCATTGGGTTAGAGAGCCTGGCCGGGCTGTTCGGTGGGACGGCGGCGCAAAACCCGGTCGTGTTGGTCATCTCCACGCTGGCAATCGCCGCGCTCTTCCAACCACTGCGCCGCCGTATCCAATCCATCATTGACCGCCGTTTCTATCGCCGCAAGTATGATGCAGAGAAGACCCTGGCCGCCTTCAGCGCCACCCTGCGCAATGAGGTCAATCTCCACCAACTCCGCGAGCAGTTGCTGGCGGTAGTCAACGAGACCATGCAGCCCGCGCATATCTCGCTCTGGCTGGCGCAGCCGGAACAGCACGCCACCGAACAGTCCTACCGCCAGGAACCACGGGAACAGGCATCTAACTGAAAAAGAAGAAAAAGCCGTTAGTCCATGCAGGCGAGCAGACGTTGGAACTCGGCCAGGGCCGCTTCGGCACTGCCAAGCTGCGTGGCGAGCGCCAGATATAGGCTGCGCAGATACGCTCCCTGCGCCACCAACAAGCGGTCGCGGGTCACGCGACTGATGCTGGAGAGCGGCGCTTCCACCACGCGCCGCGACACCTCTAACTCGGTGAGGGTGAAAAAGCCCAACAGCCGCGTGGGCAGGGTCGCTAACTGCGCTTCGCCGGGCCGCTGACGGTGGATGCTTTGCAGCGCCTCGTTGCCATCGAAGTGGGCAGGACGCCGCCAGGCGCGGATGAGCAGCCAGCGCAGCGGCTCGGGCAGGCCGGTGGTGAGCAGGCGCAGGCCGGACTCGCGGCGCAGTGGGTTGGTATGCTGGTAGCGGTCCGAGGGCAAGGTTGGGGACGTGGGCGGATGGGGGAAGAGGGTCATGGGATAGGCTCCTTTCGACGACTGAAGAGACAACGACACTCCAGATGCCGAAACGGCCCCCTCCTGAGCGATGGGAGGCGCAAGCTTGCCGGAGCGGCAGCGAGAACACCGCGTTCTCGCTGGCCCGACAAGTGGCGCCCCAGGCTGACCAGGAAGAGGCCGTGAGCGAGCTACCAACTAGGCAGAATATCCAGTGATAGAATGCCCCAGCCCCATTCCTGGTACTGCCAGGTCTGGGGGGAATGGCGCGGCGGTGAGTGGTTCACCGCCGCGTCATGCCGTCACGACACGGCTCAGCACACCCGGATGCGTACTGAGTAAGCAGAGTATAGCAGGCTGGCTCGTCTCTGTCAAGCGGTGTAGGAAAAATGGGGTGAGGGTGAGGCATGCGGAACAAATAGGCCCAGCATAACAGGAGGGGGTGAGGGTAGCGCAGGCGGGGCGATGCCCCTCCCCGCAGGCGGGAACGACTCGGCCTAAGGGCCTGCGGCCACCCCTCGTTAGCTGCCGAGGGCACAGCAAGTCCCTCTTCAGGGACTCCCCTCCCCGCGTGGGCGCAGAGGTGGCAATCGAGCGCAATCGCTGCGCACGCCAGGGTTGGGGGAACCCGCGCAGGCGGGTTTGGTGGCGGAACGCCCTTAGGCGCGACTTTAGTCGCCTGCGGGGCTGGGCGTCCTGTTCCGCGTGCCGCGCCGCTTCCCACACCTGCGGGGCTGGGCGTCTGCGTCAGCTATGTCGCACGCCGCCAGCATGTGTTATGATGGTATCGGCTGAGTTTACAGCCGCATCTTGCGCCGCACCGGCAAGGAGGAGCATCCATGACCTGGGAGCCACCAGGGCCACAAGGCCCCTTCATCGAATATGGCGCGCGCCACACTGCCTATGGCCCGCAGATGCCGCCACCCGGCGCAGGCCCACAGCCCGGCTGGGGCGCGCCAGGGGTCAACGCGCCGCCGCTTTCCCTGTGGGAAGCGATCAAACAACTGCCCCGGCAATACTGGCGTATCGTCACCAGACCGGGGACCGCGACCTTCGCCTATGAGGTGCCCAACGCGCGCTGGGACATCATCTGGGTACAGATTCTGGGCCTCTCGCTGATAAGCGCCATCCTGTCTACGCTGGCCTGGCTTATCATTGCTACTATTCTCAGCGCGTGGTTGTCCACCATACCCACAGTTTCAGGAGAACCTCATCCTGGCGCTTCTCTAGGCGCGTTTTTCTTCTTGCCCGCCCCGGCCATCGGCGCTGCCGTCTTCCTCTTCGGCCTGGGTGGCTTCTTCCTGGGGCAAGGCATTACCTATCTGCTTGCCAAAGCCTTTGGCGGGCAGGGCAGCTTCATGGTCCAGGCATATACCGGCCTGCTCTTTCAAGTCCCTATAAACCTGGTCACCGTTGCTTTGAGCGTGATCCCCTTGGTAGGCAGCGTTGGCGGCATTGTGGGCATTTATGCCTACTTCCTGCAATACTTTCAGCTTACGGTGGTGCATCGCCTGACGACCGGCAAAGCTATTGCCGTCATCGTCATTCCCGTTGCAGCAGCGACGCTGCTGGCCTTCATCCTTGTCCTTATCTACTATGTTATCATCTTCAGCACGCTTGGAACGCTGCATCCAACACCAACGCCATAGCCCGCCGGGGAAGTTGGGAAACATGCCTCCGATGGTGTGCTATGATAGCGGAAGAACCCGATGCAGCGTCTTTTCATGCACGATACATCGTCCAGGGAAGGAGGATTCGACTCGATGAGCGTCGATCCGACACAACCGCCCGGCCCGGAACAGCAGGAGCCAGCCATCTCCACCCCTGAACCGGAACAGCCAGGGCCATACTATGAGTTTACGCCTTCCAGCACTCCTGAGCCGCAGGGGAACCCGTACCCACCTCCCCCGCCGAATCCATATATGTACCCTGGCCCTCCACAAGACTACTGGCCTGCTCCGTCCGCGCCGAATTATGGCAGACCGCTGTCGCCGCTGCCGCTCGTCGATGCCATCGCGCAGTTGCCGGTGCAGTTCTGGAAAATCTTGAGCCAGCCCGGCCCGCGCGCCTTCGCCGAAGAATCCGGCAAAGCGAAATGGAATATTACGCTGGTGATGTTGATCGGCTATACCGTGCTGGATGGCCTGCTGGGGTGGCTGCAAACTACCCTCCATCCCATCACGGCGCAATCGCTTGCCAGCGTTGCGGCCACCTCCAACACCAACGGCGTAGATGTCACCAAGATTTTCGAGACCGAGGCAGCCATTGTAACCTTCGCCAACAGTTTTGGCCTGTTCTTTCTTGTGCCGCTGGGCTTCTTCGCCTATCAAGGCATCGCCTTTGGCATCGCCCGCGCCTTTGGGGGGCAGGGCAGCTTTTTGACGCAAAGCTATACGAGCCTGCTGGTCTATCTGCCGGTGGGCCTCATCAATATTGCCCTGGCGTATGTGCCTATCCCTGTGTTGCCCGCGCTGCTCTCCCTGGGCCTGGATGTGTACGGCCTGGTCCTGGCTGTCTTTGCCATGATGGGCGCGCATCGGCTCACGGGCGGCAAAGCCTCGGCAACCGCGCTGCTGCCCTTTGTTGGGCTATTTCTGCTGGCCTGCTGCGCCGTCTTCATCGCGCTGATCCCGGCAGTCAGCAGCGCCGCGCCGCCGCAATAGAGCAGCATCCGTTCCAGGGCCAATTGCCCGGCAACAACAAGGCGCGCTGAGCAGCTTCGAAGCTGCTCAGCGCGCCTTGTTCTCTCCTCTTCGCTCCTCATGGCTGCGAAGGCGCGTGCTATGGGCCACGCCGGGAGGTCGTAAACGGCAGGCGGAAGGGTTGCCCCGGACCGGACCGCGCCAGCGAGAAGACAATCACGGCGTAGACGAGATTGAGCACAAAAGTCAGCACGATGATCCAGATAAGCACATCCGGTTTCTTACTGATTTCGGCGGCGGCAACGGCCATAATCACAATCAAAATCAGCGAGGTGAACATCAAGGCAAAGGTTGAATAGACCGCCCAGGCCGATGACACGCCCGCGCTCGCCGGGCTGCTGAGGTACGGCGGAGGCATTGCGCCTCCCGGCGCTGGTGGCGGCATTGTTGGCTGCTCGGAAGGGGCAAGCCATGGTCCTGCTGGGGGTGGGGGCGATGCGCTTTCGCCGCCTGGCTCAGACGCCAGAGGCAGCGGTGTCACGGGCGGCAACGGCGTGTTGGCCGTGATTGGCGCCATGGGAGGATCGACATTCGTCAACGTCGGATCAGAATCGCCAGAAGACCCACTCACAGGCCGTGAACGGCGCGGCTGGCCTGATGCTCCTGCCATACAAGGCACCTCCTTTTCTCGATGAGCCACGGCAAAGTATACACAAGACGGGTCCGATTGTCTACTCTCATAGACAAAAAGGCCAGGCGGGATGGCAGCATCCATGAGGGAAGGGAATTCACCAGAGTCGCACCCGCTCAGCCTTCTGGAACACCTGGCATGCACGCTGTATGCCATTTTGGCAGGCTCCAGCAGCCGCACAGCCATCTGCCCCTTTTCACCGACGAAACGTCGGTTATCCCCAGGAAAAGCGCTTTGCCAGGTTAGCCATTTTGACGAAACGTTTGTATTTATGGCTCATCATTGACAGATTGATCTAATAATGCTATAATTACTTTACAGAGAGTAAGGAAAACGCTGCAAGAAGAGCAAAGGGGAAACTTTCTTGGACGAGATTGATCGAGACATTGTGCGCGTCCTCCACGCCAATGGCCGCTTGAGCCAGGAACAACTTGCCAGAGAGGTGCACCTTTCGCGGCCAGCCGTCCACGAGCGCATCAAGCGCCTGGAGGAAGAAGGGATAATTCGCGGATATAGGGCGCTGCTCGATTGGAGCGCGCTGGGCTATCAACTGACCGCTTTCGCTCAGGTGAAAACGATGCGCGCGAGCCGCGAGGCAGGCAAGGCGATGATGCAGATTCAGAACCCCGCTGCCTTCGTCGAAGAGTGCCATCGCGTTGCCGGGGAGTGGTGCCTGATGGTCAAGATTCGGGCGGCTTCGCCCCGCGACCTGGAGGTGCTGCTCGACCAGATGTACGAGATACCGGGCGTGCAGTCCACTATGACCACCACCGTTCTTTCGACGTTGGGCGAAGATGGCGCGCTTGAAGAAGACTGGCGTGCCCCCAGCGAACGTAGTGCTCTGTCCTCCGAACGAGAGGCAAGCTGACGCCAGCGCGCTGGCTGGCAGTAAAGGAAATCCCTCATGGACATCCTGGTGACTATCTTTGCTCTTGTAATTCTTTTCAGCATTGTGGCCTACGTTGCGGGCGCTGACAGCCGCGAAGACTGGAACAGCCCCGAGTGGGAGCGTCGCCAGCACTGGAAGGGCTTCGGCGGCAGCGGCAACTAATCCCCTCCTCCACACCCCTGCAAAAGCAGCGGCCAGATGGACGTGAATGTCCATCTGGCCGCTGCTTTTGCTTACAGGCAGGCTGTGAGCTTCTGCCAGCGGGCAGCGTATACTATGGCGAGAAGATCAACGGCGATGCCCGAAGGCTGACCGAACCGAAGGAGCCGGAGCGATGAGCAGCGCGGATGAACTTGATCGGCTGGGCTTGCTCGTGCCCGAACTAACGCGCCGCGCCAACCCCGACGCGCAGGCATATGCCCTGGCGTATGTCGAACGCTACCAGGGCGACGTGCTGCAACTGGAACAGGAGTGGGACTTCCTTACGGCGGCGCTGAGCCAGGCATGGCAGCGCAGAGCGTATCCCGTCGTGGTGGCGCTGGTGGCCGGGCTGGCACATGTGGCTGGTCGTCGCCCCAATCTGGCCGAGGCCGAAGCAGTGCTGCGCCTGGGCATCGAGGCCAGCCGCTACACCGAAGACGGCGCGCATCTGGTCGTCTTTTCCAATCGCCTGAGCGGCCTGCTGCTGGCGCGCGGCAAATATGAGGAGGGTTGGCGGCTCTGGAACAGCAGCCTGGAGCTTGACGAGACGGCGGCAGGTGCTTGCGGGCCGTTGTTTTGGGAGCCGGTCTCCAGCTTCGCCTATATCGCCGACGTTTATCTCACCCACATGCTGGGAACCTATCCTGCCGCGCCGCGCTTTGTCCAGGCCATTCAGTCCGCCTGCCAGGGCGAGCAGCCCGGCAGTTTTGCCGTGGCGCTCTTCGTCAGGGGATTTCACGCCCGCCTGATGAACGACCTGGACAGCGCCTATGCCGATCTGAGCATCTGCCTGCGCAGCCTGGCACGCCAACCTGACTGTGTGATTGCCGCTCCGCAGCGCCAGCTTTTCACGCTGGTGGTGCAGGCCGAACTGGCGCGGGCGCGGGGCGACTACGTGCGCTCGCAAGCGTATACCGAGACGGCGCTGGCGCTGGGGCAGGTGGTCAGTGACCGCTACACCGTCGCCGCGCTGCTCATCGATCAAGGGCTGTATACCTATCGGCAGGGCCAGCTTGCCGATATGCGGACGACTTACCTGCGCCTGCGCGAATTGGCCCTCCAGATGGAATCGCCGCGCGCCTATCAGTATAGCCGCCTGCTGGAGCAGCGGTTGGCCGAACTGGCCCCCGACTGTTCTGGCGCGGGCACGGCCAGCACGGCGTTGGTACGCGCGCCAGCCTTCGCCACGCTTCCCGAACCCATCAGCGAGCGCGAACGCGAGGTGCTGTGCCTCGTCGCGGCGGGGCTGTCCAACCAGCAGATTGCCAGGCGGCTGGTGATTACGCGGGGAACGGTAAAAAAGCATCTGGAGCACATCTATGCCAAGCTCGATGTCCACAGCCGCACCGCTGCCCTTGCCAGGGCCAGAAGCCTCGACCTGCTCGGCTAAAAATACGCCTTGCCAAAAATACGTCTTTCGGCGAATGACGCCCCCGCCGCGCCTTGCTATGCTTGATGCGCTCGAATCTGCTGCAACGAGAAAGCGAGGGAATCAAGCGATGAATGCCACGCTCGCCTCCAGATGCTCTCTGGGGCTGCTTTGTACTTGCCTGTTGCTGCTGCTGGCAGCTTGCGGTTCTGGTCCCGCTGCCAGTCAAGGCAGCACGCCCACCCCAACTGGCCCCACGCCGACGCCCACCCCGGCGGCCCCGACGCTTGCCAAAGCGCTGGTGACCTACAGCGGGCATTCCGGGCCGGTCATCACCGCAGTCTGGTCGCCCGATGGCAAACGCATCGCCTCTGGTGGCAACGATGGCACGGTGCAGGTGTGGGACGCGCAAACCGGCAAGCAAATCTGGAAAACCCACATCGATACCTATTCTTTTGCCATTGCCTGGTCGCCCGATGGCAAGCGCATCGCTGGCGCGGGAGCCGGTTCGGTGGAAATGCTGGACGCCGCCACGGGCAAGCTGCTGGCAACCTTTACCAACGGCCAGGCCAGCTTCATCGAGGGGTTGGCGTGGTCGCCCGATGGCACAGAAATCGCCTCCGGCAGCCAGGATAGCAAGGTCACAGTCTGGAATGCCACCAGCGGGGCACCAGTGCTGATGTATGCAGGGCACACCGATGGCGTTGAGCGCATCGCGTGGTCGCCCGATGGCAAGAAGATCGCTTCGGCCAGCAACGATGGCACGGTGCAGGTATGGGACGCCAAAACTGGGACCAAATTGCTGACCTATTCGGGCAATGGCGCGCCGGTCTGGTCGGTGGCCTGGTCGCCCGATGGCAAGCGCATCGTTTCCGGCACAGGGGCAGCCGGTGACTTCCAATCGGTCACCAGCGGCAACACGGTGAAGGTGTGGGATGCGACTACCGGCCAGACGCTGCTCACCTATCAGGGGCATCAAGATCATCAGGTGTACGCGCTGGCCTGGTCACCCGATGGGACAAAGATCGCTTCTGGCAGCGATGACAAGACCGTGCAGGTCTGGAATGCTGCCACCGGGCAGCCGCTGCTGATCTATCAGGGCCACAGCGATATTGTCTTTGGCGTGGCGTGGTCGCCCAATGGTAAAGAGGTTGCCTCCGCCAGCGTGGATGGCACGGTGCAGGTCTGGCAGCCTACGCCTTGAGCGATGCAGGCTGCCTTCGCTCCAGCACCTTAACGCTGGCGAACCCAGGCAGAGACCAGAATGGGCGTTCGCGCAACCCCGCGCTGGCTGATCGTTTCCTCGCGTAAGCGTTCGGCCAGCGTCTCAATTTCGATTTCTTCTTCGGTTCCTAGCCCAAACTGCTCGATGAGTGGCAGAAAGATGCGAACAGTCTCCGCGTACCACGCAAACCCGACCCAATCTGGCTCGGAGCCAATGGCGGCCTCGTAGCGCATCTGTGGGGTGGGCAGTCCGGCGTCCAGGAACATCCTATAGAGTTTCATCCCCGCGTTGAGGTCTCCCCCCGCCTGTTGGAAGGGTTGCGTACACCAATACCAGGTTTGCTCCCAGAGGGTGGAAGGGGGATGAAACGCATCAACATGACTGGAGAGGTCCATTTCCTGAAACGCCACGACGCCCCCTGGACGGAGAAGTCCTGTCAGGCGACGCAGGACCGCAGCAGGTTCAGGCAGGTGCATCAGAATGAACCTGCCGATGATCGCGTCAAACTCCTGCTCCAGCGTCAGGTTCAACAGGTCCGCAGCCTGGAAGGAGGCATACTTCAAGCCAGCGGCCTGTGCGCGCGCCTGGGCGAGTTGCAACACCTCCTTGTTGGCATCTATGCCAAGCACGCGACCTGTCTCGCCCACTAATTCCGCTGCAAGCATGCTGACATTGCCAGGACCACAGCCCACATCTAGCACATGCATCCCCGTCGTGATCCCTGCCTCGATCAGCACCTGCCGCATAAACGGATTGAACAACTGGCCTGTGATGAGTAAGCGCTGGAAGGCTTCGGGGGTTTGGCCCAGCAAATAGGTGTCGCCAGGTGGTTGCTGCGCTTGCATGCGCACCTTCCTCTCTGATTTCAAGCTCAAAGGAGGCTGCAAGGAGTCTCTCCACAAGGAGAAAGTGTACCGGCTGAGCCGGGAAAACGCATGCGCAGGATTACCCATTTGCTCTTTTGGCGGCTAAACAGAAGCCCCGCGCATGAATTGTCATGCGCGGGGCTTCTGTTGTATCTGACTATGCCTGGAAGGCATCCTTAATTTTCTCAAAGATGTTGCGCTCGTTCTGCTGCGCTTCGATCTCGGCGAACTCTTTCAGCAGTTCCGTCTGGCGCTTGGTCAGGTTGCGCGGCGTCACCAGCTTGACAATCACATGCTGATCGCCGCGCGCCGTGCTGTGGACCACCGGCACGCCCATGCCCTTGAGCCGGAAGCTGCTGCCGCTTTGCGTGCCTGGCGGAATCTTGATCGTCTGTTTCCCTTCGAGTGTATCCACCGGCACTTCTGCGCCCAGCGCCGCCTGCGTGAAGCTCAGCGGCAGTTCATAGATGATGTCGTTGCCCTGCCGCTTGAAGATCGGATGCGGCTTGACGGTCAGGCTGACATAGAGATTGCCCGGCGTACCGCCGCGCGCGCTGATTTCGCCCTCGCCGGTGACGCGCACGTTGATCCCATCATCCACGCCCGCCGGAATATTGACCACCACGCGGCGATTGTTGCGCACGCGCCCCTGCCCTCGGCAGGTGGTACAGGGCGTGGTAATCACTTTGCCCTCGCCCCGGCAGCGATCACAGACCATCACGTTGACGAACTGCCCGAAGATCGACTGCTGCACGCGGCGAATCTCGCCCGTGCCCTGGCAGTTGGAGCAGCGCTGCGTCTGCGTGCCCGGCTGCGCGCCCGTGCCCCGGCAGGCCGAACAGTTCTCCCAGCGGGGAACCTCGATCTCTTTCTGGCAGCCAAAGACGGCATCTTCAAAGCTGATCGTCAGTTCATAACGGATATCAGCGCCGCGCTGGCCGCTGGCCCGGCGCGTCTGCGTGGTAGTGCCACCGAAGAATTGCTCGAAAATCTCAGCAAAGCTGGCGCCAAAGCCGAAGTTGTTAAAGTCGCCATTGCCGCCTACGCCCGCTCCAACACCGGCGTGCCCAAAGCGATCATAGACCTGGCGTTTTTCCGGGTCGCTGAGCACTTCGTACGCTTCGTTAATTTCCTTGAAGCGCGCCTCAGCCCCTTTTTCCTTATTTCTATCAGGGTGAAATTGAAAGGCCAGCTTGCGAAACGCTTTCTTGATTTCGTCTTCGCTCGCGCCCTTCGCCACGCCCAGTACTTCATAGTAATCGCGTTTGACGGCCATTGGCGTCCTCTTCATCTCAAAAGGAGCGCCCTGCATCCTGACCGCAGAGAACTCCTCCGGCTGAAATCACGTTCCCCCACGTTTGCGTACAGATAATTGCTTTTCCCGCTCGCTCCCCGCTGCTGGCGAGACTTGCCGAGAGTATATCATATACCTGCCCACCAGGTTGCCCAAAGCAGGATTTATGGGCTACGCAGGCGATGAAAACCCCAAAGAGAGGATTTTCATCGCCTGCACAGAAGCAACCACTAGACTTCCTTGAACTCGCCCTCGACGGTGTTGTCATCGCCTGGGCCAGAGGAGGAGCCATCATCCGGCGCTGGCCCATCCTCGCCATACCCGCCGCCAGGATTGCCGCCCGCCGTGGCGCCCGCCTGGCTGTAAATCTTCTCGCTGATCTTATAGAACGACTGCTGCAACGCCTCGCGTGCGCTCTTGATGCGCGACACGTCGTCGGTTGCCAGGGCAGCGCGCACGTCCGAAATCTTGCTCTCGACTTCGCCGCGCTCGTCGGAGGAAATCTTGTCGCCCAGATCGCGCAGCGTCTTTTCGGCGTTGTACGCCTCGCTGTCGGCCTGGTTGCGCACCTCGACCTCTTCGCGGCGGCGCTTGTCTTCCTCGGCATGCGACTCGGCATCGCGCACCATGCGGTCCACCTCGTCCTTGGAAAGCCCGCTGGACGCCTGAATCGTGATGCGCTGCTCGCGGCCCGTGCCCTTGTCCTTGGCGTGGACGCTCACAATGCCGTTGGCGTCGATGTCGAAAGCCACCTCGATCTGCGGGATGCCGCGCGGAGCGGGCGGGATGCCATCCAGAATGAAGCGGCCCAGCGAACGGTTATCCTTCGCCAGTTCGCGCTCGCCCTGAAGGACGTTAATCTCCACGCTGTTCTGGTTATCGCTGGCCGTCGAGAAGACCTGGCTCTTCTGCGTGGGAATCGTCGTATTGCGCTCGATCAGGCGCGTGAACACGCCGCCCAGCGTTTCGATGCCCAGGGACAGCGGCGTCACATCCAGCAGCAGCACGTCGCGGACCTCGCCGGTCAGCACGCCCGCCTGAATGGCCGCGCCAATCGCCACCACCTCGTCAGGGTTCACGCCCTTGTTGGGTTCCTTGTCGAAGACGCGCTTGACCAGGTTCTGCACCATCGGCATGCGCGTCTGGCCGCCCACCAGCACGACCTCATCGACCTGACTGGGGCGCACACCCGCGTCGTTGAGCGCCTGGATGACCGGCTGGCGGCTGCGCTCCACCAACTCTTCCACCAACTGCTCCAGTTTGGAGCGCGTCAGCGTCATCGTCAGGTGCTTGGGGCCGCTCTGGTCTGCCGTGATGAATGGCAGGTTGATTTCCGTCTGCATCGAGCTAGAAAGCTCTTTCTTGGCCTTTTCTGCGGCTTCCTTCAAGCGCTGCAACGCCATGCGGTCCTGGCGTAGGTCGATGCCTTGCTCCTTGCGGAACTCGTCGGCCAGCCAGTTGATGACGCGCTGGTCCAGGTCATCGCCGCCCAGGTGCGTGTCGCCATTGGTCGACTTCACCTCGAAGACGCCTTCGCCCAGTTCCAGCACCGAAATATCGAATGTGCCGCCGCCCAGGTCATAGACCGCGATGCGCTCGTCCTTCTTCTTATCCAGGCCATAGGCCAGGCTGGCAGCCGTTGGCTCGTTGATGATGCGCAGCACTTCCAGACCGGCAATGCGCCCGGCGTCCTTGGTGGCGTTGCGCTGGCTGTCGTTAAAATACGCCGGAACAGTGATGACCGCCTGCTGTACACGCTCGCCCAGATACGCCTCCGCATCGGCTTTGAGCTTCTGCAAGATCATGGCCGAAATCTCTGGCGGGCTATACTTCTTGCCCATCACTTCCACCCAGGCATCGCCGTTGTCGGCGCGCACCACCTTGAAGGGCATGTTTTGCTTGTCGCGGTTCACTTCCGCGTCATCATACTTGCGGCCCATGAAGCGCTTGATCGAATAGATGGTGTTCTCGGAGTTGGTAATCGCCTGGCGCTTGGCAACCTCGCCCACCAGCCGCTCGCCGCTCTTGGTGAACGCCACAACCGATGGGGTGGTGCGCGCGCCTTCGGCGTTGGGGATGACGACTGGCTCGCCGCCTTCCATCACCGCCACGCAGGAATTGGTCGTGCCCAGGTCAATACCGATGACTTTTGCCACGTTTGTCCTCCTCTGGTGAGGGTCGCCGCTGCGCCATATACAGTCAGAAAGCGATTCCCTCAGTCAGATACTATGTGAATTGTATGTCCTACCGTTTACTTGCCCGTTGACGCAGATGCTTCGGGCTGGCCTGTCTGATTGGGTGTTCCGGCGCTTTTGGCTTTTGCCACGCGCACCAGCGCCGGGCGCAGCACACGGTCGTGAATATAATAGCCCCGTTGGTATTCGGCAGTGATCGCGCCGTCAGGATAGGCATCGGTCTCCTCGTGCGTCACCGCCTCGTGCACGGCGGGGTCGAATGGCTGGCCCGGTTTCGTCTCGATGGGTTTCAGGCCATACAGTTGCAGCAGCCCATCCAGATGCGCGTAGGTCAGCGCCACGCCCTGCACCCAGGAAAACTCGCGCAGTTCCACCGGCAAGGTCTCAAAAGCGCGATAGAAGTTGTCCTGCATCTTCAGCAGTTCCAGAAAGATGGGGGCACCGGCATATTTTCGCTCTTGTTCGCGCTCCTGCTCGGCGCGCCGCTTGTAGTTTGCCAGATCGGCCTGGGCGCGCTGCCAGCGATTCATATAATCGGTGGCTTTCTCGCGCTCGCGTTCCAGTTCGGCAGCCAAATCAGGCGCTGCCTGCTGTGCAGGCTCCTCAGCGGGCGCGGTGGCCTCTGCTTCTTGCGGTTGCTCGCCTGCGGCCCGCTCGTGGGTTTCTGCTGCTTGCTGCTCGGCTTGCTGTTCTTCCAGCGTCATTGCTTATAACTCCGCCAACAAATCATTCATGACTTCGGTCATATAGCGCACTACCGCAACGGCCCGGCTATATTGCATCCGTGTAGGCCCAACGATGCCCAGCAACCCACCTACCTGCCCCTCCCGCCCGTAGCGCGAGACGACCAGACTCACATCCTTCATCGCCTCGAACTCGCTCTCGCCGCCGATAATCACCTGCACCCCACCGGCAGGCACCTGCGCCGCCAACGCCGGAAGCAATTTATTCTGCTCTAATACCTCTACGACTTTCCGGATACGCTGGTTGCGTTCATGCTCCGGCCCCAGCGTGGTGAACTCCGGCTGATCCAGCATCTGCAAGATGCCATCATGGTAAAAGGTTTCGGCGGTATATTCGCCATGCTGACTCAGCATGCGACCCACCGCGCCGACGACCAGCCGCTCGTTGGCATCCAGGTCCAGCCCGGCAATGCGCTCTTCCAGTTCTTCCGCGTTCAGGTCCACCAGCAGCCGGTTCAGCCGCTGCGAACTCTGGCTCAGTTCTTCCTGCGTGAGCGGCGACAGCAGCAGCAATCGCTCCTGCTTGACCGCGCCGTCCTGCAAGACCACCACCAACAAGGCCACCACATCTTGCAGCGACAACACCTCGAAGTGCTTCAGCCGTCCCTGCGCGGCACGCGGCGGTGTCACCACCGCTGCGCTTTGCAGCGCCCGCGACAACACCGAAGCCGTCAGCCGCACCCACTCATCCAGTTGATGCTGCACCTGATAAAACTGATGGCGAATCTGCCGCTGCTCATCAAGCGAGAGCGCCGATTCCACCATCAAATGCTCGACAAAATAGCGATACCCCAGGTCAGTGGGCATACGCCCGGCGGACGTATGCGGCTGAAACAGCAGGCCCTCTTCTTCCAGGCTTGCCATCTCGTTGCGAATCGTCGCAGCGCCCCACGGCAGCCCGTATTGGCGCTGAAGCTGCTCGGAGGCGACCGGCGTTGCGGTGCGGATGTACTCCTCCACCAGCGAGCGCAGGATGGCCTCCTTGCGCGGCGTCAATTGTTTGCCCATCTGCTTTTCCACCTCGCCCAGACCACTCTGGCAGACGGCCCACCAGATTGCTCTTACCCATAGCATAGGAGTGCTAGCAGTCCCATATCAGGACTGCTAGCACTCCGAAGTATACCATTGCTAGCGCGCGATTGTCAAGGGGAAACACCCGTTTTTCCGGCGGCAATGCGAGGTTCTGGCCTGGACAACCCCTTTGATCTTCGAGGATTTTTATGCTATACTTGCCTGCACTACCAGTTGCAAGAAGCAGCGCCATGCTCACTCTCAGGAAGAAACGGGCGACGGTTATGGGCGACCCGGCGCGTCCCTTGCCTCAGGTCTTCTTTCCTCTGCGTGGCGCGGGACCAGCAGACCCGGATACGCCCTCAAAAGGGGGTCCGGCATGCAAGGATTTATCCACCTGCTCCTTGAAGCCTATGTGAGCGAAACCATTGGCTCGCAGCATCTGCGCCCGATTCGTCAGCTAGCTGGTATCTCTGGCCCGCCGCTGGCCGATCATCACTATCCCGATGAAGTGACCGTACAACTCCTCCAAGCCATTTCTGAGTACGAGAACATTCCCCTTGATAATCTGCTCTACCGGTTCGGCATCTACTTTATGCGCGCCCCGCTCATGCATACGCATTACCGCGTTTTCCTGCAAGGTCACACCTCGGCGCGCAACTTTCTGAAGCAGGTTCCCGCCATCCACCAGCATCTGGAAAGCTCGCTCCATGCAGTTAGCTTGCCGGGGCTGAACTTTGTCGATCACTCTTCTGATCTCCTGGAAATCATCTACGATAGCCCCCGCCACCTCTGCCCGCTCCTGCAAGGCATTCTCGAAGGGGTAGGTCAGTATTTCGGGGAAACGCTCGAAGTCCGCGAAATGGAATGCCAGCGGCGCGGCGCGCTGGCATGCCGCGTCCTGGTCAGCTTTGTGTCCGCCCGGGGTTCCGGCCCCGTGGCAGGACACATCACGCAGGGAGATGCTGGCATCAGCAGACCGCAAAATCCCGGCGACACGCAGCCGTCCTATCTCTATTCACCAGAAGCGGCGCTGGCGGCCAAACGCCAGCGCGATGAGCAGGAAGACATGCTGATCCTGCACGCCCTCGACAACAGCCGGGCAGCGCCAGCGTATCCGTCCAAACAAGGGGGCGTATCGCAGCAGCCACTGTATCAGCCGCTCTCTTTATTTGAGATCGCTTTCTGGCTGAGAGCGCAGGAAGTTTCAGCCGAATATACCCGCCTGAGCCTGCTCCAGCGTTCCCTCACTCGCCTTGCCGTACAGGGCTTTATCGAATCCAAGCTGGACGGGCACCCCATCCCTCAGAACGCACCCTCCAGCGCGGCGGCACTTGGCGGCCAGGGCATTCTGGCAGCCCGGCGCTATCGCATCACCCCGGCTGGTCAAGCCTGGCTGCGCGACATGCAGCATCAGCAAGACTACTGATTGACAACAGCGCCCGCCAGGAGTAAGCTTGTTTTATCACCGTTTTCTCACCTTTTTCTTTCATCATCCTGGTGAGCAACTTTGGGGCCATGTGGTCCCAGGGGGAGGATTTTGTGGAGAGCTTCAAGTGCCCGTATTGCGGAAAATCACATCCCGACACCACGATTTTTTGTGTCCAGAAGCAGCGCGCGCTGGTGCGCTACCCCACCACGCTGCTGGTGACGCTCGCGCTGCTGGCGTTCGCCGCAGTGCTGGTGACGGCCTTTACCCAGCCGGTTGGCCCCGATGATAACAGCAGTTTCCTCGCCACCGTCTTTATCTATAAACCCTGGCTCTTCTACAGCTTCGTCGGGCTGCTGCTGCTGGTCTGGGAAGGCTCGTTCCTGCGCGCCCGGCATTTCCAGCGCTGGGTCATCTGGACCGTGACCGTCATCGCGCTGCTGATCGTCGGCCTGGTCACGGCTCGGCCCGACATTATTACGTCGATTCAGCATTCGCAGGGACTCAAAAACTTCTTTACCAACCCCTGGCCCTATATCATCGCCAATCTGCTCTTTGTCCTGTTCTGGCTCTATCAAACCATCCGCAGGCGGCTGCGCCGCGACAAAACCAAGCCGCTGCCCACCCTGTTCAGCGATACACTGGAGGAAGAGGAAGAGAACCCGGCCATCGCCGAAACCGAATACACCTCCGGCGACTTGCTGGCTGGCGCTATTATTTTCCTGTTCAGCGCCTTTGCCTTCCCGTTCCTCTATCTGGTCATTGCGCGCTATGCCCTGGGCGTTATTCCAGCGGCGCAGGCAGCAGGGCAGACGCCTCCTGATTTCACCTGGATTTTCACGCACTTCTCACAGATGACCAGCCTGCGCATCGACGTGACGACCACCACGCCCAGCGACACGGCGGGTATCTCGTTGGCCCTGCTGGACCTTTCCATCGCCGCCCTGCTCTTTGCCATCAGCACCATTTCGCTGTTGATTGTCACGTATAATCAGGGTTTGCAAGAAATCCAGGCTGTCGACACACCCGCCCACACGGGCACGACCGGCAAGCTGCCGACCCTCACGCCCAGGAGCAGCATCGCCCTGCCATCTCTCAAAGACCTGACAAAAGCTGACCCGGGCGAATCGCTTTCCAGCGTGCTCTCGACCCCCTCATTCACCAACACTGGCGGGGCCGATGAGGATGCCACCAGGCAAGAAGATGTGGAACTGGCCGTTGGCGAAACCGTGGCAAGGACGGCTCTGGCTGGCCTGGAGCGCGCGCTCATCTCTTTGCGCCTGGTGGCAGGCAGCGCGGCGCTGTCCATCCGCAACCTGCTCTGGCCCTTTGCTATCTTTGTAGGAGCCGGGTTCACTGCCGCGATGAGCGGGGTAGTCTATGACTATCTTCACTATCCAAGCAAGTTCCCGTTCTCCAACTGGACCAGCCTGGCTTCCGGCAACGACAATCTTGTTACATCCTTCCTGACCTGGCTGAGAAGCTGGGTGGAAATTGGCGGCTATGGGCTGATTGCGCTCGCGCTGGTGACGATTGCCATTGCCCTGCAAACGCGCGCCCGCGCCGTCTTGCCCGACGCGCTCAACTTCCTGCGCTATTTCGGCTTGCTGGCGATTCTGACCTACTGGATTTTTGCGGCAGCCCTGGCGGCGCTCAACTTCGCCTATACGGTGCAGGAGTTTGTCAACACCAAGAGCGGCTTCTTCGAGATCACCAACCGCTGGCCGCTGGAGTTTGACTTGACGGCGATCATCTCGCTGGTGCTATTCTTCATTCTGGCGGTGCCGCAGTTGTTTTCGACGCGCCGCAAACAACCGCTCAGGCAGCCTAGAAGATCACAACCCGTCACCGTGACAAGCGCAGCACCAGCCGCTGAAAAGCTGGCGAAGGACTAACAACCACCCCTGGAGCGCTCGCCAGCAAAGCGAGCGCTCCAGAACGCGACCTCTGGAAGAGAACAGGCCAGGATGCAAGAAGAGCAAGAGCAAGAAATATCGTTGACCGAAGTGCCCGGCGGACTGAAGTTCCGCAAGCGCGTCAGAATGATCGCCCTGGTCGTGCTGGGCCTCTGCACGTGCAGCTTGATGGTTGGCATCGGCTTGCTGAGCGTAGGCATCTCGCTGGCGCTGGGGATTCTGTCGCTGGTCCTGGCGGCGGCGCTGCTGCTGCTGGGCATCTATCTGAACGCCGCCAGCCGCCTCATCCGCTATACCAACGGCTCAACCCAATGGGAATGGGAACTCAAGAAATAGTCAGGCTGCGTCTCATCACAGCGCCAGGCTGCTGTCGCTGGGTTCAACCGCAGGGGCAGGCGGTTCGACATGGATGATGGGCTGTGGCTTTTCCCGCGTGTGCAGGCGCGACGCCAGCAAGATGATGACGGCCACCGCCAGCAAGGCCGAGGGAATGCCCAGGCGATCGGCCAGCAGACCCACTGCGATGAGAATCGGCACGGCTGCCAGGTTGAAGAGCGCCTGCTGGAACGAGACGATGTTGCCCCGCAGGCGTGGCGCGACACGCTCTTGAATGACCGCCTGGCAGGGGATGGAGATCAGATTCAGGGAAAAGCCCAGCAGCGACGCTTCGGCCACCGCCAGCGGAATGATGAGGCCATCGGGGAAATGGAAGAAATCGCCTAGTGGCCGATTCAGTGCCAGCAGCGCCACCGCCAGCGCCACGCCGTTCACGCCCAGGCCCGCCAGCCGAAGCTGGCCCAGTCGGTTGGCAAGCTGCGGGGCCAGCAGCGCGCCGATGATGAGCGCCACGCCCGCCGGAGCCAGCACCAGCGAGATATCTTGCGCCGGGCGATGCAGCACCTGCACCACAAAATTAGGCGCGAGTTCGCTGACCAGCGCGATCACCACGCCCGCCACGGAAAGCCGCACCACGCCCACCAGCATCTGATTATCGTGGGCAATTGGCTCCCAGCCCTCTTTCAACTGCTGCCACAGGCTGCGCCGCTCGGTCTGCGCTTCCAGCGTGGCGAGCAGCGCGGCCTCTTGCTCGTCGGCGGGTTCTGCGGTTTCCACCGTCCCAGCGCGCGCGACGCCCAACTGGCGTGGCGACAGCAGCACGCTCAGCAGGGTTGCCAGGCCAAAGCCAATCGCACAGACGTAGAAGAGCGCGGGCCAGCCAAAGGCCAGTTGTAAGATCGGTCCCAACACGATCAGCCCCACCGCTTCGGCGACCACAAAGGTGATGCCGAACAAGGCCAGGCCATTCGTCAGGCCGCGCAGGCCAACCAGGCTGGGAATGGCCGTCGCTTCGGCAGGCATATAGAAGCGTGTCGAGACGGAAAGGCTCAGCGAGAAGAAATAGAGCAGCGCCACCAGCCCGCCATCTTTCGCTCCGTTGGCAGTGCCAGCGTAGATGACCGCCAGCGCCACGCCCACGCCCACGCCCAGCAAGGTGCGCAGGAGGTTCGCCAGCCATAAGACCCACCAGCGGCCCACGCGATCTACCAGCATGCCCGGCGTCGGCCCCAGCACAATCGCCGGAATGCTAAACAAGATGACCAGAAATCCGCCCGCCAGCGTCGAGCCGGTTTGTACATTGACCAGCACTATTAAAGCAAAATTGGCGATGTTCTGACTGATTTGCCCAAGAAATTGCGCGCTCCAGAGTTGCAGAAAAGGCCGACTTTGGAGCACGCTCCGATAGCTGCTTGCAGACACGTGTTTCCCCCGCTGGCGTTGATAGTACCGCCCTACCTTACCATGCAAATAGAACATTGGCAACCATATTGGCGGCTTTCCGCCTGTTCTGCGCTACCTCAGAGCAGCTTGCAAGGCGGCCAGATAGAGTTCTCTCAGCGTGCGGACAAAAGGCAACTCGCGGGCAGCGTCTGGCGCGAACAGCGCCCGTTCGCGGGCTTCCTCCGTCGGGATGAACTCATCCAGCGCTTCGATCTGCGCCCAGTAAAACACCTGATAACTGTCGGGGTACGCATAGCGATATGAAGCTGGCCGAGGGCCAAGCAAGCGTAGGTGTTGGTAACCCAATATGTGCAATTCCCTCAGTCTTGCCGCTGCTTCTTCGTATGCCTCGCGGCGCGCAGCCTCTTCAGGAGACTCGCCCGGCTCGATATGGCCTCCAACAATATCCCACCCTCGGGCCGCCAACCTGGTTTGGAGCAAACGGTCTCTGTCGAAAGCCAGCACAAGCGCCGTGGAAATCAGTTCACCTGGCGGAAGCTGAGAGGAAAGGACGGTGCGAGCCTCGTTTGGCTGAGGAAGCCACGGGAGGTTCTGCGCAATCTGGAGAATGCGTTCATCCTTTTGCATGCCTCATTCTCCTGGGACGTGTGCGCAGTGGTTTGCAGTCGACGTTTAAAAAGCGGTAAACCGATTATAAGCGATCAGCCTCGTCCCTGTCAATGCTGCTTCAGCGGGGTGGCGCGGTTGGTTCCCGTTCGCGTTCCGGCTCCGGCTCTGGCTCCGGCTCTGGCTTTGGCTCGACTTCTTTGGGTGGCAGCGGCGTCTTTTGATATTCCTCCGGGTGTGCCGAGCGCCATTCCCGCCAGGCCGAAACGATGATAGCTTGCGCCAGCCCCACGACCGGCGCGGCAAAGACCGCCCCCCAGATGCCGAAGAGATCGGTTCCGGCGACCAGCGCCAGAATGGCAACCACCGGATGCAGCCCCAGCACGCGGCCCGTCACTCGTGGGCCAACCACGTCGCCTTCGAGGATATGCACGATGATGAAATAGCCCAGCACCAGCGCCGCGATGATAAAGCCCCTGGTCGCCAGGGCGAGCAACACGCAGGCCACGCCGGAAATGATGGTGCCCAGAATGGGGACAAACTCAAGGATGAAGGCCAGCAGCCCCAGCAGCAGCGCGTAGGGCACCTGGAACGCCGCCATGCCGCCGCCGACCAGCACGCCAATGAAGGTCGACATGAAGAGTTGGCCGCGAATATAGCCGCCGACGGTGCGCCGCAGGATGTTCAGAAAGAAGATCACGCGCAGGCGATATTTGCGCGGCGAGGCGGTGCTCAGCCAGCGAAAGACGCGTGGCCCATCGATCACCAGATAAACGCTGAGGATGAGAACCACAATGGTATCGATGATGCCACCGGCGACGCTGGTCAGGATGGGCACCGCGCTGTTGACAATCTGCCCGGCGCTGCCTTCCAGCCAGTTGACAGCCTGCTGACGGGCCGCGTCAATTTGGGCCTCGGTGATGCCCAGCGGGTGCAGCAGATGGTAAATCGGTGACGGATGGCCGGGCGTGCTCGGCTTGAGCAGGTCTGGTACGTCTTTGACGAAGGTGACTAACTGCTCGATGGCGGTGCTGAAGACGAAATAGCCCAGGCTGCCGATGACCGCCAGCGCCAGCAGATACACGATGGCAACAGCCAGCATGCGCGGCATCCAGCGTTCCAGCAGCGTGACCCCCGGCAGCAAGGCATAGGCCAGCAGGGCAGCGATGACAAAGAGCAGCACAGCCGTCACGAACTGCCCAATCAGCCAGAAGAAGACGATGATGACGGCAACCCAGACGAGGATAGCTATGCCAACATCGCGCGCTCGAATCCAGCGGTCCACCGGTGTTCTGTTTCCTCGCTAGCCGCCTGCCGTGCGGGATATGGAGATGTCCTTCTCTCTTCAAGCTGTGCAAAGGATGTGCCAGCCCAAGCTGAGCGCCCTGCGATGGACCGGACGCATCCCGGCGACCGCCCAAAAAATGCCCTGGAGGAATCTTCCTCCAGGGCATGCGCACGCCTGCGAGCAGGCGAATGCGAGCTAGCTCACGTTCACATCATCGAAGAGTGTGAAGGTTGGGTCGCCAGAGAAGTTGTCATCGTGGCTGGTCAAGGTCAGCGTGTAAGAATGGCCCGCCGTGATGCTGGTGGATACCTGCACCCACGTGTTGTTGTTGGTGCAGGTCTTCGCCAGAATGGTGGTGGTCGTTCCTGTCGTGTTGTCCTTGAGGGTCGCCGTCGCCCAGTCGAACTGCACCGTATCCGGGCAATGCACCTGATACCAGAAGCTCAGCGTGCTTGACCCCGTTGGAGCGGTGAAGGTCTGGCTGATCGAGCTATCGCCATTGGTAGGCGAAGAAGACCCCGCCTCGCCAGAGTCGCTGCCCGAATGCGCCGTTGTGCTGATCGAAGTCGCCGCGCCAGAAGTGGTCCAGCCGTTGAAGTTGCCGGTTTCAAAGCCTGGATTCACAATCGGGTTGGTGACCCCAGCCGACAGCGCCACATCGTCAAAGAGCGTGAAGGTTGGGTCTGGCGGGTTGTTGAAATTGTCGTCGTGGCTGGTCAGGGTCAGCGTGTAGGAATGGCCCGCCGTCACGCTGGCTGTGACCTTGACCCACGTGTTGTTGTTGGTGCAGGTCTTCGCCAGAATGGTGCTGGTCGTGTTGGCCGTGTTGTCCTTCAGCGTGGCCGTGGCCCAGTCGAACGACACGGTGTCGGGGCAATGCACCTGATACCAGAAGGTCAACGTTCCAGAGCCGCTGGGCACGGTGAACGTCTGGGCGATGTTGCTGTCGCCGTTGGTGGGTGTGCTCGCGCCCGCCTGACCGGAGAAGCTGCCCGAATGCGCCGTCGAGCTAATCGAGGTGGCCGCGCCGGAGGTCGTCCAGCCGGAGAACGTGCCAGTCTCGAAGCCGCCGTTGACGATGCCACCCCCTCCGGAGGAGGTAACCGTGATGGTAATCGAGACACTGTGGGTCGCGCTGCCTTCAGTGCCCGTCACCGTCACGGTATAGGTGCCTGCCGCCACTGACGAGCCAACCGTCACGGTGAGCGTCGAAGAGCCGCCTGCCGTTACCGACGTGGGACTCAGCGCGGCGGTTGGGCCAGCAGGCGAAACAGTTGCCGAGAGATTGACCGTGCCCGCCGAGCCGCTGGTGACAGCAGTGCTAATGGTCGAGGTGCCGCTGCCGCCCTGCGCAATCGACAGGCTCGAAGGGCTGGCGCTAATTGAGAAGTCATTCGTTGCTGTTGAGGTCACCGTGACCGTCACCGTTGCGTTGTGCGTCGCGCTGCCTTCGGTGCCCGTCACTGTCACCGTATAGCTGCCTGTGGCGACTGTCGAGCCGACGTTCACCGTCAGCGTCGAAGAGCCGCCCGCCGTAACGGAAGTCGGATTCAGCGAGGCGGTTGGGCCAGCAGGCGAGACGCTCGCCGTCAGGTTGACAGTGCCCGCCGAGCCACTGGTCACAGCGGTGCTAATCGTCGAGGTGCCGCTGTTGCCTTGAGCAATAGACAGGCTGGCAGGGCTGGCACTGATCGAGAAATCATTCGTCGTTGTTCCGCCGCAGTTGGGGAACTTGAACGAGGCAATGCGTGTTTTCCAGTTGAAGCTGCCGTTGGACGGGATGTACTCGTTGGTATACCAGAAGGTGCAGCCGTCGCTGGGGTCCACCTGCATGGCGCTGTAATCGCCCCACCGTGACAGGCTGCCATTCTGCGAGCCGCCGCCAACGATCATGCTGGTTTCGCCCTGCGGCATCGTCCCGGCTGGATCACTTGCCAGCCGCCCGGTGTAGCTGATGCCAGGATGCGTTGAACTGCTGGAGATGCTGAAGCCCATCGCCATATCACCGGACTGGTCCTGAGCGATGCTGCCCATCCAGCGGAAGTTTGAATCGGGCGCGTAGGTGCCCGACTGGAAGAGCGTTGGCGTCGTACCGGGGCTGCGGATTTCGTACCAGCGCATGCCAACTGAACTGCCGGAAGTGATCGCGTGATCGACGACCAGCGATTCATAGGTGCCGAAGTTGCGATAGTCCAGGCGATACATCAGGCGGTCAGCGAGCGAATCAAGCTGCTGTGTTGTGCCCGACTGCGGGATGCACGTCCCACCTCCGCAGGCTTCGGCATACGAGGCCACCGCAATGCTGGTCGGGCCGGTGAAGGTGGAATTGGAAGGGGTCGTAAAGTCCACATGGAACTTCCAGAAGCCCAGGGAGGTGGTGGTGTCCAGCGCCAGGATATAGTTCGGCGAGCCAGACGGCGGCAGCGTCGAACCATCCAGCGTGGATGGCAGCAAGCCACCAAAGCTGCTGCTGGTCATGAAGCACTGCTGCGTGGCGTTGGCGCCGTTGAGCATGCTGGTGCGGTCGAAGGCGCACACCTGCGCGCCCAGGAAGGCGTTGGTGCTGCCATTGAACATATTGAATGTGGCATAGTAGGCATCCGGCCACAATCCAAACTTCGGATAATCGGGGAAGTTAGCGTAAGAGAACGCATAGCGATTGTAGCTTCCAGTAGGGTCGCTCGTGGTCGAAACGGCGATACATTGGAAGTAATTGGGGTTTGGATTGGTGACGGCAAACTGCGTGATCAGCCAGCGGTTGGCGATGCTGTCGTAGACCACAATGGGGTCGCCGTCGTTATCGGTCTGGCAGAGGCCACCGAAGCCGCTCCAGAGCGTGTTGATCGCAACGGGACCATAACGAACTGTGCCGACTGTGCCGCGCGAAGGGTCTTTGTTGAAGACGGCAAAGTCGGTATTGACGATCTGCACATAATCTTGCGGGCCGACAGCCCCGTTGGTGTCGGGCGGAGCCGAGTTGACAGTGAAGGTGCCCTGGGGGCCGGTGAAGCCGTTGCCAATGCCATCAAAATTGTTGGTGGGTGAGGGTGTGTGGGGGGAAATGGCCGTGTCTGGACGATTTTGGACGAAGTTGGGAACCGCATTGGGGGCTCCCTGCCGGAGTGCGGGAAGATGATGCTCGGAATCGGGGTCGTTCGCATCCCCTTTCGTCGTTTTGTCACCCTGGTCTTTCAGGGTACGTAACAGCGGCGAGACATCGTGCCTGACTGCGCTGCTGACGGTGGCCTGCACATGCGTCGCTGCGTGTGGGGCTGAACTGCTGAGTGCGATGGGGATCGAAAACATGACCAGGAGAACCAGGATGGGGATCGAGAAGCCAAGAGTCCGCCTCATGATACATCCCTTTCTGCCTACGCCGGGTCAGCAAGGCAGCCACACTGGCACGCGGGCGGAATCCATTACTCAGCCCGCATCTACCTCAACAATGGGCAACCCAGCGTAGTTAGGAAAAGTGTACCGGAATTGTGAGCAGTTGTCAAGATACTGTAAAGTTGGTACAGTCACTGGACCTGGATCGTTGCCGAGGTGACGGTTGTGCCATTTGCAGAGGTGGGCATAACCGAGGGCGTTGTGGTGTAAAGCAGCGCAAGCTGATAACTGCCTGTTGGGAAGGTAAGCTGCTTCATGCCAGGATAGCCAGCGGTGATGTTGGCAGTATAAGTTGCGCCTGCATCGATCTTGACCAATTGGGCGCGGCGCTTCACTGGACATTGGGCAACCTGGCTTGATTGCCAGACTCCATTGACTTGATAGTGCAGGGATAGGATGGAGCAACTTGAGAGGGTATCAAGCGCGTAGATGGGGGTTGAAAGGGCGTTATGGACGGTGACCACCATCGTGTCGGTTGGCGTATACGTCGTATGGTCGGTGCTGACGGTAACCGGCCCTACCGGCCCTGAGGTGGGTGCCGAAGAACTGGTAGTCATCATGCCCCCGCACCCGGCGAGAAGCAGGCTCAACCCAATAAGACTGATGGCGCGTTGCAGCATACGCTCCTCCTGGCACGTCGCGTGCCTGTGGCGAGTAAACTCCCTCACAAGGTAATGACGCGGGTGTTCGTTGGAAAGTTCCGCGCCAGCTTGCCAGAAAAAAGACAAAGAGCAACCAATCAGGCGTGTGTATAGGAAATTTGGGCTGACCTTTGCCCGTTTTAGCTCTGCTTGCGTGCCAGCACGCTATACTAGTGTTTGCCAGGTGTGGTGACACATCCGGCGGAACTCCATATAGAGCGTGACTATGGATGAGTATCAGAACGAGCCAGCCAATAAGCCGGTGCTCAGGCCGCTTCGCCTGATTCCGGCGCGTCCGGGGATTCTTCCCGCTGAAGGCTTGCCGGTGGCTGCCATCGGGCAGGAGGTCGAAAGCTGGCTGGAGCAGACCAGCGAACTACCAACGCCTGCCCTGGCGCAGGGCGGGCGCGCTCTGGCAGAGCAAGCCTGGCTGTTCATCGAAAAGGCTGCGCTGACGCTGGACGGCTTGCCCCTCGTGTTCAGGGCCGCCGACGCGCCCGATGCCGCGCAGCAAGCGCTGGAGTTGATCGGCTCGATCTTGCTGGCCTTCCCCGACCTGATGGCTTCCGGTTTGGAAACCAATGTGGCGCGCGTCGATTGGATGTTTTCCCGGCTCATCAACGCCCCTGGGCATCCGGGGCTGGTGGAATTGATTATCGAAGCGCTGGAGATGCTCCCCACCAGCGAAACAGACGACGACATGCCGCTGGCCGATTACAGCGTCGAGATAGCGATTTTGCGTGGCTTGCACCGCGATCTGGTGACGCTGCAACAGCGCTGGGATGAATTGATCGAAACCGTGTTTCCGGTGGTCTTTCCGCCGCCCGCCACCCCTGCGCCAGAAAGCGAGGGCAAGGCCACGCCTGTCGGAGTCTCGGTTGGCGCGCGGACCGGTCAATCGTCCCTCACGGAGCCTGCTCCTCTGCCGCAAAGCTGGATGTTTACGCCGGTAACTGCCAATAGGTCGGCCCCCCGCGCTTTCCGCGTGCGCAGCGTGGGCAAGCACCAGCGGCTGGCGCTGGTGGCAGTGCTGGTGGTGCTGATTGTGGCGGTCCTGGGCATCTTGTTCGTGGAGGCTAGCCGTGGACCAACCATCACGCCGGGGAATGCCGTGTTATCTGTCGCTCAGCATACGCCCACGCCGTCCACAACGCGCCAGAGCGCGCCAACTCAGCCGCAGCCTTCGCCCACGCCTACCAAACCTGCCCCCACGCCAACGCCGCGCCCGCCAACGCCAACCCCCAGGCCGCCAACGCCCACGCCGAACCCCGCCATTTGCCCGGATGGCGCGGTCTTCTGCGTCTCAGCAGTACAGCTTCAAGTGCCCTGCGCGGGCGAAGGCAGTGTCACCTTTCAACTCATCAGCAACACCGCGCATAGTGAAAACTGGCAGGCTGTTTCTCTGCTCGGCGGGTCCGTGGTGACGATTAGCCCGGAGTCCGGCTCGCTCAAGCAGAACCAGACGGTCACGCTCAGCGTGCAGTCCAACACGGAAAGAACCCACCAGGGGACGCTCATGATCTTTGGTCCTTTTGGCACCACGCCAATTAGCGTCACTATGCAGGTGTGCGACGAATAGCTGGCTGAAGCAGTTCGCCGAGCAGGTGTGAGAGAAATGCCGCGAGCCGGAGCATTACCAACGCTCTGGCTCGCGGCATCGCATGAGAGGGCTTCTGCGTTATGCAGGGATGTGCGCGTTGATGAAGCTGAGTACCTGCTGCCAGGCGTCGGCAGATTCGCTGGCAAACTCCGCATACTTGCGATCAAAGAAGCTGTGCGGCGCATTCTCGTAAATGATAATCGTGTGTTCGATGCCCGTCGCGTTCAGCTTCTCGTCAAACTCCTGCACGTTGCTGACCGGAATGCCCTGGTCGGCCCCGCCAAAGAGTCCCAGCGACGGATAGCTAATCTCCGCCGCGCGGTCCAGAATGGTGCCCGCGCCGCCAAAGTTGCGGCTCATCCCGGCGTAAAAGCCGATGACTCCGGCAAAGCCCAGCGATGTGTCCATGCCGGTGGTGAAGGAAAGCGTGCCGCCCATGCAGAAGCCCACGGTGAAGGTTGCCTGTCCGGAGGGGTTGCGCTTGCGCAGTTCATCCTGGGCGGCGCGCACATCCTGCGTAAAGGATTCGATCTTCATCTGCTGTACGTGCGGCATGAACTCGAAGGAGTCGTCGCGGGGCGTCAGGCCAGCGGTGCGACCAAAATAATCGATGGCGATGGCGGTAACGCCCGCTTCGGCAAAGCGCAGGGCAAGCTCTTTATAGAACTGGTGCAGGCCGCGCACATCGGGATAGATGATGATCTGGGCGTTGGATGCGTGATCGGCAGGGTGCGCCAGATAGGCGGCAAACTGGTTGCCATCGGCGGCGGTCAGCACCCCGTCATGGCCGTGGGCAGGGCCAGCTTCTCCGGGTGGCAGCGGCGGACGGGCGTTGTCGTCGTAACACATGGGCGTTGTTCTCCTTGCTTCGTTTTCTGTCGCGCCCGATGCCCAGGCGCGAACGGTTGAGGCATGCCAGCAGCGTGCTGGCAAACGAAGCGCCGCCACCATGGCGGCGCGTGGCAGTTCTGCCCCACGCTTAAAAGGTGGCGTTGCCTGGCGTGCGCGGAAAGGCGATCACGTCACGAATATTTTTCATGCCCGTTACAAACATCATCATGCGCTCGAAGCCCAGGCCAAAGCCAGAGTGCGGCGCGGTGCCGAACTTCCGTAATTCTAAATACCACCAATACGCCTCTTCGTTCAACCCCGTCTCGCGGATACGCCGCAGCAGCGCATCGTAGCGCTCTTCGCGCTGGCTGCCGCCGATAATTTCGCCGATGCGTGGCACCAGCACATCCATAGCGCGCACCGTCTCTCCGTCCTCGTTTTCCCGCATATAAAATGCCTTGATCTTCTTGGGATAATCGGTGACGACGATAGGCTGCTTGAACGTCTGCTCGGTGAGATAGCGCTCGTGCTCGGTTTGCAGGTCCATGCCCCACTGCACCGGATATTGAAAGCTTTCACCCGATTGTTCCAGCAGCTTGACCGCTTCAGTATAGGGCACGTGCGCGAAGGGCTTTTCCAGCACGTGCGTCAGCGCGGCAACCAGCCCTGGCTCGATGCGCTGGTCGAAGAAGGCCAGGTCGTCGGGGCAGTGCTCCATGACATAGCGAATCTGATATTTGATGAAGTCTTCGGCAAGCTGCCGGTTGTCGTCCAGATCATAGAACGCCATTTCCGGCTCGATCATCCAGAACTCGGCGGCGTGGCGTGCCGTGTTCGATTCTTCGGCGCGAAAGGTCGGGGCGAAGGTGTAGACCTGGCTGAAGGCCAGCGCCATAATCTCAGCCTCAAGCTGGCCGCTGACGGTCAGATAGGCGGGGCTGCCGAAGAAGTCCTTCGTATAGTCCGTTTTGCCTTCTGGCGTGCGCGGCAGGTTCATCAAGTCCAGCGTGGTGACGCCAAACATCGCGCCTGCGCCTTCGGCGTCCGAGGCCGTGATGACGGGAGCCTGAATATAGAGAAAATTGCGCTCCTGGAAAAAGCTGTGAATGGCAAAGGCCAGCGCGTTACGCACGCGAAAGACTGCGCCGAACGTGTTGGTGCGGGGCCGCAGGTGGGCGATCTCCCGCAGATACTCCATCGAATGCCCCTTCTTTTGCAGCGGGAAGCTGGCCGGGTCTGCCGTGCCATAGATCGTCACTTCGCGGGCGCGCAGTTCCACCGGCTGGCCCGCGGCGGGCGAGGCCACCAGATCGCCCGTGACGCGAAGGCAACTTCCCGTCGTCAGCGCGGCGTCCGTCTCCGGCGGCAGCGCGCCCTGCTCAAGCACGACCTGAAGATTCTTGAAGCTGGAGCCATCGTTGAGTTCGACAAACGAGACGGCTTTGGATTGGCGGCGCGTGCGCACCCAGCCGTTGACGGTAATCTGCCGTCCGGCGGGTTGCCCCAGCGCTTCACGTACTGACAAGCTTTCTGTCCGCATAGTGTATTCATCCTTCGCAATGCTGTATCCTGGCGCTCGTTCCAGACGATAATCATTTCCAGTTGATAGAAGATTGTGAACTATTATAGCACTGGCATCCCGCGCCAGCCGTCATATATCCGTGAGCAGCGGCGAAAAATCTGATGACTTCCACGAGGGCAATTCGCGTTCTTCGCGCGCTTTACTCAATAGAAGCTTCTTTTAAAGAAATGAATAAAGTGATCACTGTGTTTGATTGGTAAGGAATGTGGCCTATGTCAAGCGGGTCAGGAAGCAAGGCAGCCATCTCTCCGGCAGAATTTACCGACGTGCTGGATCAGCACCAGGAAGCCCTCTATCGGTTTCTGTGGGGATTGGTGAGCGATGTCGAGCAGGCGCGTGACCTGCTGCAAGACACGTTTCACGATGCCTGGTGTCTGGCCCGTCGCAGCGAGCCGCCATTTCTCGCCAACGGTTCCCGCGATGAGATGCGCTACTGGCTCTTTCGGGTGGCGTATCATCGGGCGATTTCGACGCTGCGTCGCCGCCGCCTCATTCGCTGGGAATCGCTGGAAGCCAGCCACGAGCGCGAGCCAGAGATGTTTTCTGCCGCGCTCACCTTTGAGTATGACGTTGCCGAACGCGAGGCGCTGCGCGCTGCCCTGGAGCGCCTCGCGCCGCAGGATGTGGCCTGCCTCTTCCTGCGGCTGGTGCAGGGGTTCACGCCCGCAGAGATCGGCCAGATTCTCGGCGCGTCTTCTGGGCAGATCAGCAAACGCCTGGCGCGCGCCAAGCAGCGCTTACGCAGCATCTATCTTGCCCAGGAGGGCCAGCTCAATCACACCACTCCTCAGAAGGGAGCGCCACTATGAACGGCAACGGCTATCGTCCTTTCCCATCTCCGGGGCCAGAGTGTGCCTCCTTCGCCGATGCGCTGCCACTGCTGGACGAGAACACCCTGGATGCCGAGACGCATGCTCACCTTCGCCAACACATCGGCACCTGCGCCTATTGCCAGGCGCAGGTTGCTACCGATACGCGCATCGCTGGCGTGTTTCGTCGCTATTTCGAGCAGCCAGCGCCGCGCCTCTTTTCACCGGAGGAATTGATGCAGATTACGGATAATGATAAACGCCCGGCAGACCCCCAGCAGACGCCGCCCGTCGCGCTCAAGCGCCCGCGCGCCAGGCATGCAGCACGCTTAAGAACGTTGACAGCGGTAGCTGCCATCGCTGCTATCGTCGTGTTGTTCGTCGTGCTGTTCCAGGGCTTTGGCCTGGGGCGCAATCATCCGCAAACCGGGTCGCACCCCACCGCGACACCGAGCCAGCCTATGACACCAACCCCGACGCCGCTGCCCAATCAGAGCTATCGCGTGCCGATCATTGCCCCCAGCAATCCGCAGATTGTCTATCAACTCACGCCGGTCAGCGCCTCTGCGTCACAACTGCTGCTTCAGCGCAGCACGGACGGCGGCGCAAGCTGGCACAACTTCTCGCTGCCCGCGCAGAGCAATGGACCGCTGCCCATCCTCTTTGTAAGTCCGCTCGACGCGCAAGAGGTCTTTGTGTCCCTTGGCGGGAAACTGGTGAACAACACCTGTGTTCCCCAGCAGACTGTGGGCAGCAATTCGACCCTTTCTACCGGCAATCAGGTGTGCGCCCTCCAATATTTCAGCCAGGACAGCGGCGCGCACTGGACACAGTTACACTTCCCATTGGGGGCTATCCTTGGCGCGTTCTCGGCGCTGAACGACTTTGGCGGAACAGCCTTCGGCAGCATCCGTACCCTCCAGGCGCAGGGCACGCGCCTGTACTCGGCGCTGGTGGCCTGGGTTCCCAGCCCCTATGGCAGCCAGGAAACACTTCATCCCAAGCTGGTCGCCAGCACCGATGATGGCCTCACCTGGCAGTCGATAGAGAACGGCTTGCCAGATACCCTGTGTGATTACGCGCCCGCGCCAAGAGGTTCCACCGTCTTTGCGCTGGTGACTACGGCAACGGCACCGAACGGTTGTGTAGGCCAGCCGCTCACGCTCTGGCGCAGCGATGACGCCGGAGGACACTGGGCACGGGTGGGCCAGGTGCCCGATAACGTGGATTTCGGTATGGTGGTCAGCGGCACTGCCGCGCAGCCCGCGCTCTATCTCAACACGGCGTCGTCCAGTTGCCCGCCCAGTTCGTATGTGACGCTCAACCCCGCTTCGGCTATCTGTAATGGCTCGCCTCACAATTTGCATGGCAGCCTTGATGGCGGCCAGACCTGGCACGCCGCGCCCACGCAGGGCTACCCGGACCCACATAGCAATCCTGGTGTGCCGCTGGGCGTGCTCAGCGATGGCTCGGCGCTCTTCCTGGTCGACAATCAGTTCTATGCCTGGAAGTTTGGCGCTGCTGCCTGGCAGCGCGTCGGGCCAGCCGTCTCCGGCGGCTTCCAGTACGCGCTTGTGACGGTCGACAGCGCCGGGCACAACATCCTCTGGGTTGTTACGGCCCAGGGTTCAGGAGCCTTTACCATCAAGAGCTATCCCCTTTAAAACGGCGGTCTGCTCCTTGCGACAAGCACATCGGATGACCTGAACAGCCAGGCAGGCCACGAGCGCGCCCGTGTTCGTGGCCTGCCTGGCTGTTCGCGTGCAAGGTGAGCGGCCAGCAGCCCTCAATCCACGGCGCGGATAGCCGGGTGCAGCAGACCCAGCGCGATGATGGCCGCGCTGATGACGCCGCCCCACACAAAGACGGGTGCCGCGCCCATCCAGTCGGCGGCGATGCCCGCCAGCGCCAGGCCAACGGGCACCAGCGCGGCAGACCCCCACTCGTCGATGCTTGCCACGCGGCCCTGAAGGTCGGACGGCACGAACTCTTGCAGCGTATTGATCCAGGCCAGCCCCAGCATGGAAAACATGGCGCCCTGGACGAAGATCGCCACGCCGACGCCAACCACCGAAATGGGCAGCCCCATTGCCAGCAGCATCAGGCTTGCCACCAGCCACGCGCCATATGTCAGCCAGCCGCGCCAGCGCAGCCGCTTGAAATGCCCCAGCACAAGGGCCGCGATGATGGAACCGATGGCCGAAAGTGAGGTCAGCAGCGCAAAGATCGAAACGTTTTCTCCAAAGTCCTGCTTGACGAGCAGCGGCAGCGCCGCCTCCAGTGGGCCGCTGACAAAGATGGTGCTGAAGCAGGCAATCGCAATCGTCACCCACAGCCAGGGCGATTGCAACACAGCGCTGAAGCCCGCGCGCAGGTCTTGCAGCACGCTCGATGGCTTTGCAGTGTCGGAGCGCCCTTGCAGCGGCACATGCGGCATTGCCAGAAGGCAGGCCGCCGAAATGACAAACGACACGCCATCCAGGGCGAAGGCAAGCGCCGTGCCGCCCAGCGCCACAATCGCTGCTGCAATGCCCGGCCCGATAATCTGCGCCACTTGCAGGCTGATGGTGCGCAGCGAGTTCGCGCCGGGCAAACTTTCAGCCGGAACAATATCGGGAATGACCGCTCTATAGGCCGGGTAGAAAAATGCCTGCGCAAAGCCAAAGATAGCGCTCATCACGAAGACGTGCCACAGGGCCAGCCACTGCTGAAACGCCAGCAATGCGATCAGCCCCACAACCAGCCCGCACAGCAGGTCTGAGGCCAGCATCAAACGCAGGCGGGGCAGCCGATCAACGACCACCCCTCCAACCAGCAAGAACAGCAGCGTGGGCACCATCGAAAAGATGAGCACCACACCCATGGCCGCCGCTGAGCCGGTTTTCTCCAGCACCCACCAGGCCAGCGCAATGTTATACAGACTATCACCCAGGCGCGAAAGCGTTTGCCCGCTCCAGAGCAGGGCAAATGAACGCTGCGAGAGCGCGCGAAATATGGACATAGACGCTCGGTCTTCCTTTCGTTGCGGAACATGAAAAGCCAGGAACACGCGGTCAGGGGCAGGAAACGGCGGAGGTGTTCCCAACGAAAAGAAATTCCAGGGCCTTGACGCGGCAGCGCCCACGAAAAAGCAGCGCCAGGGGAGGAGGCGCGCCGAGAGCCAGCCGCGCGGAAAAAAGCTGCGGCGTTGTTGTGGTAGCTCTTATTCAGAAGGGCGGTGTGGCTGTTTCACGCGAAGACGCCATCACAGACGCCCTGACGTTGAAAGGAAACTAAAACAGCGCTGGCTTCAGGCGCATTTCCTTGGAAACACCAAGCCATTTGTTTTATCCATGTGGTCACTCTCCTTGCTGTGATGAGACGATTATATGCTGCTGAGGTGGGAAAATCAAGAGACCGTTTTGGATATGATATGATCTAAGCAACTGATTGATAGAACTCCCTCCTGAGAGGTGAAAAAGCGATGACGCCCCCATTGAAGGCTGAGCGTTCGGAGAAAACGCCTCACACAGCGCATGGCGAGGCCCAGCGTCGGGCGCTGGCGCGCGCTGCCTATGACTTGATTGCCGAGAAAGGATTCGAGGGCTTGCGTACCCGCGATGTGGCCGAGCGGGCTGGAGTCAATGTCGCCACCCTGCACTACTACTTCAAGAGCAAAGAGGATTTGATTCGCGGCGTGGTGGGCCTGCTGCGAGAATACCTGTCGGCCCCCTTACTCCAGCCTGGTTCCAGAGGCCCGCTTGAAGAACTGTGCCGCGAGCTTGCCGACGTACAGCGGCAGGCGCGAGAAATCCCCGAGGTGTTCATCGTTCTGCTTGAACTGCATCTGCGCTCGCTGCGCGACCCCATCATCAAGGCTATTCTTCAGGAGATGGATGTTGGCTGGCGCGAGCATATTACTGCGTATCTCACGGCTGGCGTGCAGCAAGGGATATTTCGCGCTGACCTCGACGTGCCTGCTGCTGCATCACTTCTGATGGCCTATGTCAAAGGGGCGATGATGCAGCTTATTTACAACCCCCAGGCGTTTCCAGCCGACCGCGTTTCTGTGGAAATCACACGGTGGGCGGTTACCCCCGCCCGCGCTGAAACCCGGCGCGAAAGTCATCCCCAAACGCCTCATTGATCTTCTGAATATATTCAATCAACTGATTGACAAACCCATCTTTTTCTGTTATAGTCAATACATCAATCAGTTGATTGGACACCCTAAGAAAGCAGAGTACATTAGAGGAGTAATACATGGCTCAGGCAACTCAAGCCGATTCGACGCATCCGGGACCCGTGCCCACCAGCGGCGCGGGTATAGCAAACAATCCGCGCCGCTGGTGGGCGCTGGCTGCCACCAATTTTGGCCTGTTTATGGCGCTGCTGGATGTCACCATCGTCAATGTGGCGCTTCCGACCATCGGCAAAGATTTGAACGCTTCATTTGCCGACTTGCAATGGGTGGTGAACGCCTATGGCCTGGCGCTGGCGGTCTTCCTCGTGACTGCCGGGCGGTTGGGCGACCTTTTTGGCCGCAAACGCCTCTTTATCATCGGCCTGGGGGTGTTCTCGCTTGGCTCGCTGTGCGCGGCGCTGGCTGGCAATGTAAGCATCGATGGCCTGTCGCATATTCAGGTTTTGCTAGCGGCGCGCGTCCTTCAGGGAATTGGCGGGTCGATCATGCTGCCGCTCTCGCTGGCGATTATCGCCGCGACGTTTCAGGGCCGCGAGCGCAGCCTGGCAATTGGCATCTACGGCGGGGTGATTGGCCTGGCAACCGCGCTTGGCCCGGTCATCGGCGGCTTGCTAGTTGAGAAGGTCAACTGGCAGTCCATCTTTTACCTGAACGTGCCCATTGGCGTGGTTGGCATTGCCCTGTGCCTCTGGGCCATCACCGAGTCGGTTGACTCCAGCGCGCCGCGCTCGGTTGACTTCTATGGCTTGCTGACGCTTTCGGTCAGCCTCTTCTGCCTGGTGCTGGCGCTCATTCAGGGCAGCGACCCCGACAAGGGCTGGACCTCGCCATACATCTTGACGCTTTTTGGCATCTCAGCGGTGGCGCTCGTTGCCTTCATCATTGGTGAACTGCGCCTGAAGTATCCCATGGTGGACCCTCGCCTCTTCAAAAATATCAGCTTCACCGGTGCGTCTATCGTCGCCTTTACCCTGAGCGCGGGCATGTTCTCGCTCTTCTTTTTCCTGTCGCTCTACCTGCAAAACTATCTGGGCTTTTCAGCGCTGGATGCGGGCATGCGTTTCTTGCCGCTCTCTGGGCTGATTCTGGTGGCCGGGCCACTGGCGGGCATTTTCGGTGATCGGCTCGGTCCAAAGGCCATCATGGGCGTGGGCATGGCGCTGCTGGTGCTGGCGGTGCTGCTGATGGCGCGCATCTCGCCCACCGACACCCAGACCGATTGGCTGGTCTTGCTGGCTCCGTTCATCCTGGGTGGCCTGGGGGCTGGCATGGTCAGCCCCCAGGTTTCGGCGGTGGCCGTTGGCACAGTCAGCCGCAACCGCGCGGGCATGGCCTCGGGCATCAATGGCGTCTGCCGCCAGATCGGCACGGCCTTTGGCATTGCCTTGCTGGGGGCAATTCTGACGAATCAGTACAACGCAAGCTTGCAAACGAACATCTCGCAGTTAACGGTGCCAGGCGTTCCGTCTGCCAGCCAGCAAGGCGTGCTGAATCAGATCATCGCAACCCTTCAGAACGCGGGCACGTTCGTGGGCAGCACGGGCTTAAAGGACTTGCCACCGCAGTATGCCTCGTTCGCGCGTCAGCCGCTTTTCCCTCAGATTCAGTCGATTGTGCAGAACGCCTTCATTAACAGCACCGTCGACATCTTTTATGTGGCGGTTGGGCTGCTGGTGATTGGCTTGATCGCTGCGTTGGTCCTCATACGCAAGTCGGATATGCTGCCAGCCGAGCCAGGCAGCAAAAGCGTCGCCGTTGAGGTGTGATCATCGTTTATCCCTGAGGTGCTGACGATTATTATCGCCAGCACCTCAGGGAACTGGGTTGACGTTCGGCACCAGTTAGACCCGTAGGAGGAAAGCATGATGTTGCTCAGCCTGCTCTTCTGGGCCTTGTTTGCGTCCTATATCATTCATATCCTTGACGAGTCACTGCTCAACGGCGGGTTTGTGCAGTGGATCGTCGACAACTTCTGGCCGACCTATACCTGGAGAATGTTCTTTTGGTTTAACGCGGGGGCGCTTGCTGCGATTGCGGCCAGCAACCTGCTTTTCGACAGCTTTGGGGGGCATTGGGTCATCCTGCCACTGATCTGGGTGGCTGGGTTCGTCACCCACGCGGCAACCGTCCACGTCTATTGGACCATCCGGCGCAACACCTACTCGCCAGGCTTGCTCACGAGTCTGCTCTATGTACTCGTCTACTATCTCTTGATCAGATATGGCCTCGGCCCCCAACTCATGAGCGGCGCAGACTTCGCCATCGGAACGGTGGTAGGCGTGGCGACGGTGGGCGCTTTCTTGACGGTGGGACCAACGGTCCTCTTTCCCAGACTTACCAGGTCTCGTCACAGGCTTGCCTAGAACTTTGATCGCTCATTTCCCTTTTTGATATACGCGCCATGTCTGGTTCTTGTTGCTGGCATGCCTCTTGGGCCGATATAATCCAAAAGCCATATATACGAGTAATCGAGCACAGGAGCATATATCATGATAGAGCAGACCGCGCCGCAACTCCCAACCTGGCATGAAACGACGATCAGCACTAACGGTGTGCGCCTGCACGCAGCCACCGAAGGCGAGCAGGGGCCGCTCGTGGTGCTGCTGCATGGCTTCCCGGAGTGCTGGTATTCCTGGAGGCAATATCTTCATCCGCTGGCCCAGACAGGCTTTCGCGCCGTCGCGCCCGACATGCGCGGCTATAACCTCAGCGACAAACCGCGCGGCGTGCTGAACTATCAGCTTCCCATACTCACCTCGGATGTCATGGGGCTGATTCAGTCCTTTGGCGAGCAAAAGGCCATCGTCGTTGGGCACGATTGGGGCGGTGTGGTCGCCTGGCGCTTTGCCATGGATTACCCCGAAGCGGTAGAGAAGCTGGTCGTCTGCAACGCGCCGCATCCGGCCAGAATGGCCGAGGAATTGCGCCACTTCCGCCAGGTGCGCAAAAGTTGGTATGTCTTCTTCTTTCAGCTTCCCTGGCTGCCCGAAGCGGTGATCGGGGGCAATCCACAGCTTTTCCTGGAGCGCGGCATGCGTGGCAGCGCCGTGCGCAAGAGCGCGATCAGCGATGATGATGTGCGCTTCTATGCCGAGGCGTTGCGCCAGCCGGGCGCGGCCACCGCCGCCATCAATTACTATCGCGCGTTAGCGCGTTGGGGCAGGCATCTGCCGCTGCGCACGATCACCGCGCCGACGCTGCTCATCTGGGGCGAAGAGGATATTGCCCTGGGCCTACCGCTGACTGAGGGCAACGAGCGTTTCGTGCCCAACCTGCGTGTCCATCGCATCCCGAACTGTGGGCACTGGGTGCAGCAAGAGGCTGCCGACGAAGTAGAGCGGGTGATGCTCGATTTTCTGCGGCAAGATACGGCAGGAGGAAGCCATCAGGGCGCGTAACCGGCGCGTCAGGCACTTATTGGGTACTCCGCTCGCTGGCGCGGCGCTGGCGCAGGTCGTCCCGATGCTGTTCCCAGCGGCTGCTGATCTCTTCTTCCGTCTGGCCTAGATCATACGCGGGCGAGATCAGCGGCAGTGCGCGCTCGACCTGCACCAGCACAATATGCTGGATGGGGTTGGCGGAGCCGCGCCGACGATAGAAGCTCATCATTTCCTCGAACTGCGGCCCCTCGCTCAGAACGGTGGCTGTGCCTTTGAAGCGATAGCCCTTGCGCAAGATCGGGTCGACAACATTGATCTCCAGCGCGGGATTCTGGCGCAGGTTGGCAATCGTGTTCGGCGAGCAGATATCGGCAAAAATCAGGTGATCGTCGTCCCAGACAGCGGTGGTGCCTTTGGGCGAAAGATTGGGCGTGCCGTCCGGGCAGACGGTAGCGATGAACCCCAGCCGCTGTTCGCTGACCACGCGCTGCATATCTTCGGTTAGAATGCCCATCGTTCGGCCTTCTTCCTGAAAGACCCCGGCTCAGAAATAGCCCTGCATCAAGCGATCAACCCACTCCGGGGTGCGCGCGTCCTCCACACGGTCAAAGACGGGGAAATACGGCTTAATATCCAGGACCGGCGTATCCACGTCCCCAAATTTCCCTATCCTTTGACCGACAGCCGATCATCGCGTTTCTCCAAGAAATACTGCACAGAAGTGAAACGATCCAGTACTGGAATGGTGAGGAGAGCACTGCTCTTACCCCACCACTAACTTTCAACCCCGACCAGTATATCCCACCTGCCAAGATTCCGCGTTCGCATTGGTCGCTTCTCTTAGAGCGTGTTACGAAGAACCAAGAGTGTATAACTGACATCGCTCACAGTTACGGGGTGTCAGAGAGGACGTTACAGCGAACTGTCCAAGCTGCTCTTGCTGCATTGTTCGCAAACGAGCGAGTACAGCTACCAAACGAAGATACAGGCCAGTAGCCACCAAAGGCAAGAAAAAAACGGCAAGCAGATAAACCTTTGGAGGCTACCTACTCACCGCTCTTCGCTTCCAACGAGAGCATATCACAGACCTCCATCGGTTTGTCAAGGTTCACAGGACAAACGGAGGCACACTATGCTCTCTCAAAAGGGTATCTTTGCAGGTTCTGTTGCAAAAATTCGGGGTTGCCAGAAGGTCCACGCTCGTGTAAGCTCTGGGGTATTCAGGTGATGAAGAGGAGTCCTGTTCATGAACCCCCTGAGCCCTTTCAAATGGCGTCATTTCCAGGCTGACATCATGTGCGCTGGTACTTGCGTTACTCGCTCAGCTATCGTGATCTGGAGGAGATGCTGCTGGAACGAGGGCTCCACGTCGACCACACAACGATCTATCGGTGGGTCCAGCACTATGCTCCTTTGCTGAATCAACGCTGCCGACCGCACCTGAAGATCACAACCGACTCCTGGCGCGTCGACGAAACGTATGTGAAGGTGAAGGGCATCTGGATGTACCTGTATCGAGCCGTGGACTCCAACGGTGCCACCCTGGAGTTCCACCTGAGTGCCACCCGCGATGCCCCAGCCGCGCAGCGCTTTTTTGCACAAACGCTCGGCGCCTCCCACACTGTGACCCCGCGCGTGATCACGGTCGACAAAAACGCGGCGTATCCCAAAGCGCTAACGGAACTGAAAGCAGCTGGAACGCTGCCGCCCCACTGTGAACTGCGGCAGAGCAAGTATCTCAACAACCTGATCGAGCAAGATCACCGCTTCATCAAACGACTGATCAAGCCAGGTCTGGGCTTTTTCTCCTTTGAGACCGCGTGGCGAACCCTGCAAGGATACGAGGTGATGCACCTGATTCGGAAAGGGCAGGTGCAAGGAGTGGAAAAGGGGAACTGCAGCAGACAGATCGTGTTCATCGCCAGCCTGTTTGGAGTGGCCGTTTAAGCTGAACCAGCAGAGGCAGTTCGTGCCTCGTGCGATTCTTCAAGATTTTTTGCAACACAACCCCCTCCCATCCAGTTCATCAGCCAGGCCCATCAGCCCCACCACTTCGCCGGGCTGCCACACTTCCACCTGCCGCCGGGCTGGGAAGATCAGCAACACCAGGCGCACGCCGGACAGCGGTTTTGAACCTTGCTTAAACGCAGCGCCTTAACAGGAAGTGTAAGTTGTCAATGCCGTATTCTGCGGGCCTTGGACGGAAAAATGAAGGATAATACCACATCGAGGCGTGCAGGAAATACGAATGGTTACTGTTTCCGTTTGACCTGGAGAGAGTGTACCTGTTTCATTTGAAGTATCTTCCGAGCAAATGAATGTCCCCGCACCAGGAGAGTCTGACATCGACCAAGATAGAGGAGCCTGAGAGTCTGCTGTCTCCCCTACGGTCACCACACACTGTACATCAAGACCATCTGATGATGGAGTGCAATTGCTGCTGCTGAAACCAAATGAGGTGGGGGCAACAAACACAGCTTGCTTTGGCTGGGGCAGAGGGGTATCAGTTGGCGTAGCTCTGGGTACAGAAGTGGGAGTTTGTGTTGCAGTTGGAGCGGGAGGCGTTCCCTTTGGATCAGGGCTTACGGCAGCGTGAGGCTGAGCATGCTCCAGCGCAGTAGCAAGCGTGTTGCCCCCCCAAACGAGCATACCCAGGAGGAGGAGGGAAAGAAGAACGTATACCCCCAGGGCCTTTCTCCGCGAGCGTTCAGGCTGAAAGCGAGGAGGGCTTGGGGGTTGCGCTGGAGCAAAAGGGAATACTCGCGCAGGAGCGGCGGCCTTGGGGGTATCTGCCCATGGGCTCTTCTGCTGCGCCGTCAGATCGCCGGACATGCGTTGCAGTTGTACTTGCACATCGGCAATACTGGCAGGTCGTTCATCCATCCGCAGCTTCACCATCTGCATGACCAGAGCATCCAGACCGTTCGGAGCCGATACCTGAAGAGGAGCGAAGTCCCACAAGAAAGGGGTATTCAATGAGGGGTCTTTTCCACTCAGTACTTGATGCAGTGTGGCTCCGAGACTATAGATGTCGGAACGTGGCGTTGTCTGGGTTGTACCAAACTGCTCTGG
>DATGID010000085.1:0-1130 GCA_035307385.1 Ktedonobacterales bacterium
GACCTGTGCGGAGGATCCCTAACACCTACCACCTTCCTAGCGGAGTGCTGCCTCATGCCAAACCGCTCCCCACCCGCCGGAGCCGTTCAGAACGGATGGTTGCTGTATGCCCAGCAGGGACACCCCGTGGCCGTGCTCCTGGATACGCCTTCCTGGTACGCCTGGCTCGAAACAGCGACCACCTTCACCTTTACCAGTGAGGAGGGCTCCTTTACTGCCCACAAAGCCCCTGCTGGCAATCGGCGCGGCGGGTGGTACTGGCGGGCCTATCGTCGCCAGCGCGGACGACTCTCCCGCTGTTACCTGGGCCTCTCCGCCAATCTCACGGGAGCGAAACTGCGTGAGGCCGCGCGCCACCTGGCAACCGCTGCTGAACGCCGTGCAAGCGAGCAAACCGGTGAGGACGCGCCGCCGGTTGCGCACCTTCCCCGGTCTTGGCCAGCGCCACCGGCGACCATGATCCTCCAGACCAGCATTACCCCGCCGCGTCTGCCGGTGCCGCATATTGCGCGCCCACGCCTGCTCGCGCTCCTGGAGCAGGGACTGCGAGGCCCGCTGACCCTGGTCTCGGCTCCGGCTGGCGCTGGCAAGACCACGCTCCTGGCCGCCTGGGCTGCCGCGACCACCAGGCCGGTGGCCTGGCTTTCCTGCGAAGAGGGCGAGAACGACCCGGCACGCTTGCTTGCCGCGCTCCTCGCTGCGCTGGCCCGCCTCGATGCGCGCCTGGCCCCCCTGGGAGAGACCGAGCGGCCCTGGCATCCTGACGCGCGCGAACGGGTCCTGATCCGGCTCCTCAACGACCTGGAACGCCTGCTTTCAGCCGAAACGGTCTTGATCCTGGATGATGTCCACCTGCTCACGACCGAGGCGAGTCAAGCCCTGCTGCTGTTCCTGCTCGCTCATCTCCCCGCGCGCCTGCATGTGCTGGTCGGCACACGCAGGGACTTGCCGCGGCTGGCGCAGTGGCGCGCCAGGAATCAGCTGGCGCAAGTGCCCAGCCAGGAGCTGCGGTTTGGGTCAGCCGAGATCGAGGCGTTTGTGCAGGCGATGGCCCTTCCGCTCGGCTCCCAGGCGATCCGTCTGCTGGAAGAGCGCACCCAGGGCTGGATTGCTGGCATCCAATTGGTGAC
>DATGID010000086.1:0-48087 GCA_035307385.1 Ktedonobacterales bacterium
CAGTTGGTTCAGGAACGGGTGGGATTGGTTCAGGTTTGAGAGACATCCTGGGCTCCTTGGCTCTGCTGAGGCAAATTCGGTGGCGTTTGTAGGTCTCTCCAGTGTCTCACCTCATTTCTGATTTCGCCAACGGGATCTTGAGAGATGCGGCATTGGTTGAGCGCCGGGCTTCCCACCTTTGCTATGATAGAGAGAGCCAGCGGTTCGCGCCTGGGTCTCTGTGGCGCTCAGTCGACCTTATCGGGTGCAGCCTTTGCCTGAACGACCTATGTCATCAAAGAGGTGAGGATGACCCAGCAACAACGGGCGCTGCCCTGGCGCTTCACAACAACTCTGGCTCCTGCTTTCTTTGTTCTGGCTGGCTGGCGGCTGCGCCAGAGTTGGCGCTGGGTGGTGGTCATGGGGCTGGGTGTGCTGGCTGCTGCCGTCATCGTCTGCGCTGTGCCCTTGTTTGCGCAGGTTGCGCTGACGGCTGGGGCGCGCTCCGTCCTCACCGCCAGCCCACAAGATTCAGAACTTGAGTTGCAGGTCGATGCCAAGGCGCTGTCTAGCCAGGTTGCCGCCGATGCCGATGCGCAATTCAGGCGATTTGCGCAAGCATCGTTCGGTTCCTACCTCAGCGACTCCTCGCAATTTGTGCTGCAAATGCCTGGCCTGAACTTCGCCATCCCTGGGCAAGAGAAAAATACGCTTGCCATGACAGGTGTCTCTATCGATCAGGCGCGCTCGCATCTGCGGCTGCTTCAGGGCCGATTGCCTTTCTTGTTGAGTTCAGACCTTGAGGTTGTTCTGACCCAACCCACTGCGACGGATTTGCAAGTGTCGGTGGGGTCCATCATTCCGCTCCAGTTTGCCTTCTATGCTGAACTGGCTCCGGGGCTGAATCCCCGCTCTGTCACGTTGCAACTGCCGCTGCATGTGGTGGGCATTGTTGCCCTCGATGAAAGCGACCCCTTCTGGCACGCGGTGAATTTCGAGCCGATGCGCACGGACTTTGCGAGCAGCTATCGGGTGATTCTGTCCAGCGATACCTTCATATCGACCATTACACAACTTGCCCAGACGCATGGCGGCACGCTGGCCGGATTTGACGCTCCCCCGGCGTTGCTGTGGTATTTTTTTCTGGACGCCTCGCGGCTCTCTATCAGCAACCTGGATGATCTGATTGCTCATCTGGATAACGCCCAGCTTCATCTGAGCCGCCAGGCCCTTCCTGCTGCCCTCCAACAGCCGCAGCTTCTCAGCCCTGCCATGGATTCCTTTGGCGCTCCTGGCTCGCTCGAACGCTTTCGTGACCGCATTCCGGTGGTGCTTATCCCGCTGGTTGTGCTGACCTTCCAGATTTTTGCCCTCATCCTCTATTTTATCAGCGTGGTAGTCAGCCTCTCGATAGATCGCCAGGCGGAAGCGATTGCCTTGCTGCGCAGCCGGGGCGCGAGCCGCCGCCTGGTGTTTCAAGCGTTCATCCTGCCGCTGCTGCCGCTCTTGCTGCTCGCGCTGATGGTTGGGCCAGTGTCAGCCCTCCTGCTCATACGCGCTCTGGGCCATCAGATGCTGGCATCCTCGGACCAGAGCGCGCTCGCTGCTGTCAATGGCGATCCCCTCTCGGTTGTGCCTGGACTGCTGGGGTATGCCCTGCTCGCAGTGGCCGGGGTCATCATGACGCTGATACTTTCGGTTTGGATTGCGACGCGTAGCGATATTGTAGTGACCCGGCGCGATCTGGCGCGTTCGACGCGCCGCGCCCTCTGGCAGCGCTTGAGGCTGGATATGGTTGCTGCTGTCATTGCTGTGGGCGGCTTTGGCGTCGCGTTCTTCATGACACACTCGAGCTTGCTTGATGCGCGCACCAATCAGGTCGTCTTTTTGCCAGTATCGCTGGCGGTGCCGCTTTTCTTGCTGCTTGCTCTAGTTTTGTTCTTCGTGCGCTTTTTCCCGCTGCTGCTGCGGTTCTTTGCCCGGCAGACCCGCCGCGCGGGCGCGCCGCTCATGCTGGCTCTGGCGCAGATGTCGCGCGCGCCTTACCAATCCATGCGGATGCTGCTGCTGCTGGCGCTTTCGATTTCTTTTGCGCTTTTTACCATGGTCTTCAGCGCAACCGAAACCCAGTATACGAACAACGTCGCTGCCCAGCAGGTCGGCGCAGACTTCAGCGGGCCTATACCCATTCCACTTGGCAGCCATCCCGAGGCCAATGTGGTGGAGCATGCCTATCAGACGATTCCCGGCGTCATTTCGGCCACCGTTGGCGGTGTCGCTGATGGCGTTGCCCAGGCAAGTGGACAGGAAAGCGCGGTTCAGATTCGCGCGGTGGATACGAAGACGTTTGCGCAGACGGCCATCTGGACCGATCAGGACTCCAGCCAACCAATCGCTGCCTTGCTGGCGCACCTTCCCGATGTAAGCCAGGGGACAGCTACCGCGCCCGTCGTGCCCGCGCTGGTCGATGGGGTTGCCTGGAATCTGCTCCATCTGGCTCCCGATGCTCGATTCACGCTGAATATTTCAGGTGGCGATGTCAATGTCACGTTCCAGGCTGTTGCTGAGGTGCAGCACATCCCCACTATCAACGATAGCCTGCAAACGAGCGGAGGCAATGATTATGTGACGCCTGGTGGGATTCTGGTTGACCTGACGACCTATACCCAGGTTTTTCAGCAACTGAGTGAGGCGAATACGCAGGTTGATAGCGCAGAACTGCCCTCTGCCGTCAATTATATCTGGCTGCGTACCAGTGATGGGGCCTCGGCGCTGGCAACGGTGCGCGCGGCGTTGACGAGCGGGCCGCTCTCCCTGGAAACGCTGTATGATCGCCGGGCTATGATTGCCCAGATGCAGCGCGATCCGCTCTATCTCACGCTCAAGGGGGTGTTGCTGCTGGGCGCGGCAACCACCGTCTTGCTCGCCTTGTTAGGGGGCTTGCTGAGTTCCTGGTTGCACGCGCGCAGCCGTTTGCTCGGCTTTGCAGTGCTGCGCGCGCTGGGCAGCACGCCGCGCCAGATTGCCGGTGTGCTCTCTTGGGAGCTTGGCATTGTCTATAGCATCGCGTTGGTTCTGGGTGGCGTGTTCGGCGCGCTGTTGGTGGTGCTTGTTGTGCCGGTGCTGGTCTTTACGAATCCCACGCTGCCCAGCACGGCCATCACCAGCACCGAGTTTTTTGTGATTCAGCAAGTGTTGCCGGTGCAAATTGTGTTGCCACAGACGCTGGGTATTGCTCTGGTCGTGCTTGTTGCTCTAGCAGCTTTTGGATTGGTCTTGACCACCTGGATGGTTGCGAAACCCGCGCTCAGCCAAACCCTGCGGCTGGATGAGGATTGAGTGAGCATCCCGTGTACAGACATGTCTCTGGCTGCAAGGAAGACCGCCGCTGTTTTTAGGGAGTATAATCACTTAAGGGAACAAAAGGATGAAGTGCTGGCGGATAACCTCTGCTATATCTTGCGCAATATGCGAGAATAGAACTTGCGCGGAGCACAACCAGACATTTTCAGTTGGGTGGAATAAAAAAAGAACATGAGTTCACAGGATATTGCGCCTGATGCCTCACCTAGCCAGAACGGCAGAGGCGAACACGATCACGGTAGATTAGGTTTCTTCCTTTGTTGGGCAGTCGTCTTTGCCGATATCGGCACGTCCATTTACTACGTTCCTGGCCTTCTTTACGGGCAGTTTGGCACGCTGGCCGGTTTTTTCGTGGTCTTGACCCTGCTCGTCTTTATCTTGCTCACGCTCAAATACTCGGAAGTGACCTATCGCTACCCTCAGGGGGGTGGCGTTGTCACGGTTTCAGCGACTGCCATGAAGCCCTGGGTTGGCGCGCTCGGTGGTATGTTTATCCTGGTTGATTACTTTCTTACCGCGGCTATCAGTTCGCTTTCAGGGCTGATCTATTTCAGTGTGGTCGCTCCAAACGTCAGGCCATTCGTGCTGCCAATCACGCTGGTTGTGCTGGCGCTGTTGGGGCTGCTCAACTGGTGGGGAATTAGCGAGAGCGCAATCGTCAGCGCTGCCGGGGCGGTCATCGCCTTTCTTAGTGATATTGCCATCCTGATTGAAGTCTTTACCCATGAATCATTACAGACGATTCTAAATACCATTCCTGAGATGTTTTCTGGGAAGACGCTGACGGGGCTGACGTTGTTGACCGGCTTTGCCGGAGCCTTCCTGGCCTTTTCAGGCTTAGAGAGCATTTCGCAGCTTTCGCCTGTCATGAAGACGCCCCGCAAACGCACCGGTCGCCTGGCGCTGCTGCTGGTTGTCGTGACCATTGGCGTAACCAGCCCGCTGTTGACGATCTTTTCGACCACGCTGCTTCAGAACGCCAGCAATGTCGACCCCAATCAGTTTATCTCTCTGTTGGGTGGCAAATATAGTACAGTATTAGGAATCGAAGTTGCCATTAGCGCGTCGGCGCTACTCATCTTTGCCAGCAATACGGCCATCATTGGTTCCTATCATGTCTTTCTGGCGCTCTCGCGCATGCGTTTCTTCCCCAACTTTGTGGAACGTCGCGGCTCCTGGCGCGGGACTCCGCATTATTCCATCATTCTGGCAACGGGCATTCCGATTGTAGTCTTGATTGTGGTCCAGGGCAACATCAATCTGCTGGGTGATATGTATGCCTTTGGCCTGCTCGGCGCGTTCAGCCTGACTTGCCTGGGACTGGATATTGTGCGCTTCCGCGAGCGCCGCCGCTATAAAGAGAAAGCGCGACTCAAGAAGCTGGCGCATGAGGGAAAACTCAGCGATATGACCGGGCTGCTCCCGGTGCTGCCGCAGGCGCAGAATCCATCGGTTGCCCCCGTCTCGACACTCATCTTCACGTTGGGCATCCTTACCACAGCGCTGGTGATGCTGGCCTGGTCAACCAACCTGGTGTTTAAGCCGCTGGCAACCGCTTTTGGCGGCGGCGTCACATTGCTCGGTCTGGGCATCGCCTATTGGAACTATCGCCGCCTGGCGCTGCGTGGGCGCCCGATGGTCTATCCGGTCGAGATTCACGCGCCCGTCCGCAACTCAGTGCTGGCGGTGCTGCCCACTAGCGCGGTAGGGCGCGAAGCGGTGGTGCGCGCGGCCTGCGCTGAGGGAGATAGCCGGGAGGTCATCTTTGCGTATCGCGGCCAGCCGCCACGCACAGAGGCGCTGCGGCTCTTCGAGACGTTTGATCCCTACTTTGAGGATGAAGGGGCCAAGCAAGCGTTTGGAGAGGCGGAAATGGTTGCCCGCGAAAAGGGCATCAAGCGCGAGTATGTGTATCTCTCGAAAGCGCCCGATGCCGTGTTCCAATTCTGGCAAGTCTTGCGCCCGCAAGACACGATTATTGTCGACGAAGACAGCCAGATCGCGCACGCGCTTGCCCCCGACATGGTGCGCCACAGCCCCGGTCCGGGCGGGCAGGTAACCCACCTCATCAAGCGCTGGCAGACTCCCTCGACGGTCGGTTCATAACCAGCGAACAGGCCAGAGAAGCTCCTCTGGCCTGACCTCTTCCTGGCTTCCAGATGGCTCCTCTGCTGGCTGGTATGCTCTGTGCGAACGCCCTTCAGGATATGCACGCAGAGCCTTTCATATCAGAGCAGAGGAGAAACCTACCTATGGCACAAACCTTTCTGGAAGAAGTGATTGACCAGCAGCAGTGGCTGGAGCCAACCGGCGACGCCTTGCAGCAAGCCATTGGCAAAGTTGCCAGACGCGAGGGGCCGTCTCGCGCCGTCAAAGACGCGCTGCATGGCGTCTGGTTCGGCCATCCTTTACATCCCGCTTTGACGGATATTCCCGTTGGCTCCTGGAGCGCTACGTTGATTCTGGACATGCTCAGCCTGGGTGGCAACCGAGCTATCAAGAAAGGCGCTGATGCAACGTTGAGCATTGGTCTGGTTGGCTCGCTTGGCGCGGCGCTGTCCGGCCTGGCCGATTGGCAAGAAACGTATGGGCGCGAGCGCCGGATTGGCTTGCTGCATGGATTACTCAACGCGACGGCAGCAACGCTCTACACAGCCTCGCTGGTGCAGCGCCGCCGCCGCCGCCGAGGCGCGGGCATTCTGCTTTCCTCGCTGGGGTACGGTGTGGTGCTGCTCTCCAGCTATCTCGGCGGGGAACTGGTCTTTGACCGGGGCACAGGCGTGAATCATGCCGCCTGGTTGGAACTACCTGATGAGTTTACCCCTGTGATGGACGATGCCGCGCTGCTGCCCGATAAGCCTACGCGAGCGATGGCTGGCTCGACGCCGGTGCTGCTGGTACGCCAGGGCGGAAGCATCTACGCGCTGGCGGCTGTCTGTACGCATGCCGGAGGCCCGCTTGATGAAGGCGAACTGGTCGGTTGCTCAATGATTTGCCCCTGGCATGGCTCGCAGTTCTCGCTGAAAGACGGGAAAGTCGAGGCTGGCCCAGCAACGGTTGATGAGCCAGCCTTTGAAACACGGGTGCGCAACGGCAAAATTGAGGTGCGCCGCGCGGCCAGCGCGCGTTAAGCGCTCAGGCCATAGAGCGCGCCAAACTTGGCGTTGATATACTGCACAAAATATTCTGGATTGAGCGTTTCGCCGGTCACTTTGCGCGCCACTTCGTCGGGTGCGTACACCTGACCAGAGGCGTACATGTGCTCGCGGAGCCAATCCAGAATAAAGCCAGTTCCTTCCGCCTCCAGGCGCTGATCGTAATCAGGAAAGGCGCGGTGCAGGGTATGGTAGATTTGTGCCGCGTAGAGGTTGCCGAGGGTGTAAGTTGGGAAGTAGCCGAACGAGCCGCCCGACCAGTGAATATCCTGAAGGACGCCCTGGGTATCCGTTGGCGGTGTGACTCCCAGATACGATTCATACTTCTGATTCCAGAGGCTGGGCAGATCATCGACATCGATGTCGCCGTTGATCAGCCCTTGCTCCAACTCGAAGCGGATGATGATATGCAGGTTATAGGTCACTTCATCGGCTTCGACGCGAATCAGGCTGGGCTTGACTTCATTGAGCGCCGGGACCAGCGCCTCGACACCGTAGCGGCTGAAGGTTTCGGGGAAGGCATCGCGCAGCAAGCCAATATGATGCTTCCAGAACGGCAGGGAACGGCCAATGGCGTTTTCCCAGAGTCGTGATTCGGATTCGTGCAGGCCCATCGACGCGCCACCGGCCAGGATGGTGCGCGCCAGCGCCGGATCGCTGCCTTGCTCGTACAAGCCGTGGCCGCCTTCGTGCGCGGCTGCCATCAAAGCCGCCGGAAAGTACGTCGGGTCAACGCGCACGGTGAGGCGGACATCGAAGGGCGAGCCGCCGCCGCCCGTGAATGGATGGCTGGATTGGTCCATACGTCCGGCATCGAAGTGATAGCCCATCTTTTGCAAGAGCGCTTTGCAGAGATCAAGCTGGCGGGCAGGGTCGAAATTGCCGTGCAGGCAACTGGTGTCTATCTTCTGCCCGGACTCCTGAATGCGCCGCAGCAGGTCCACCGTTGCATCGCGGACGCGGTCCAGAATGGGATTGAGCGTATCCAGCGTCATATCTGGCTCGTACTGATCGAGCAAGGCATTATAGGGCGAGCCTTGATACCCCAGGTGGTCGGCAACCTGCCGCATGAGCTTGACGAGCTTGCGCAGGTACGGGGCAAACGACGCGAAGTCATTGGCCGGTTTGGCCTGCTCCCACGTGCCCCAGGCTTCAGCCGTTGCCACCGCAACCTCTTTGACCAGAGCGGCAGGGATTTTTGTGTTCTGGTCATAATTGCGGCGCATCAGCCGAACCAGACCCCGGTCTGCGTCGGAATAGCCATCCCCTTGTACGCGCGGCTCCAACACATTCAGCAGTTCGCCAATGCGCGGGTGGGTCTGGCGTTCGTGCAGCAAGGCTTGCAACGTGGCAAGCTGTGGCCCGCGCACCTGATTCGCCTGAGGCGGCATCTTCACTTGCTGGTCCCATCCCAGCAGGCCAAGCAAATTGCCAAGATCGCTGATTTCCTGAGCGCGCTCGAAAAATTCGGTAAATTCGGCATCTGTTTGCGTGAATGTCAATACTTTCGATGCTGCTGTGGTCATTCCTTCCTCCTCTGGAGTGGTTCTATGCCTCTTACCCTATCACGCTCGCCAACGCATCTGCAAGCTGGCGTGGACAGAACAGAAGTACGATTTGTAGGCGTGTCCTGCGTGGGGTATGCTATACAAAAGGCATATGTCCCTGTCATGTAACGGCTGTGAGACCCTGTAGTCTCTCACGAGAACCGGCTTGAAGCAGAGAGGAGGGAATGGGCAGTGTCTCATCTCGCCGGAACGATGAGACGCACCGCAGCGCATGCGGCTGGCCCATGAGGATTTATGCAGGCGCCCGCTTACGGTGAGATCGATGCCATCATTCACGCGATTCATGGCGCACCTTTTCAGGTCTTAGGCCCCCATCTGGGTGAAGAGGATGGGAAATTCAACCTGGTGATTCGCGCCTTTCTGCCCCAGGCATCTGCTGGGGCCAGGGCGGAGGTCGAGATAGGGGATGCATCCTATCCGATGCGTCGCACTGCGCCGGAAGGGTTTTTTGAAGTTGCCATTCCTGATGTGAAAGAAATCCCCACGTATTTCCTCCAGATCGTCGAGCCGGATGGGCGCAAGACCCGCCTGCGCGACCCCTATGCCTTTCCGCCCATGCTCAGCAGCTTTGATCTGCATCTTTTTGGCGAAGGCCAGCATCATCAAATCTACGAGAAGATGGGCGCGCACCCACGCGAGGTAAATGGCGTCAAGGGGGTGCATTTTGTCGTCTGGGCACCGAGCGCGCAGCGCGTCAGCATCATCGGCGATTTCAATCAATGGGATGGGCGACGGCATCCCATGCAGCGCTGCAACGATGGCGGCGTTTGGGAACTCTTTATCCCTGACCTTGGCGTGGGTGAACGTTATAAGTATGCCATTGTCTCGAACTTCCAGGGCTATTACACCGAGCGCGCCGACCCATACGGCTTCTATGCCGAAGTGCGCCCGGCAACTGCCTCGGTTGTCTTCGATCTGGACCAGTATCAATGGCAGGATGCCGACTGGCTGAACAGCCGCGAAAAACGCCAGGCGCTTGACGCTCCGCTGGCGATTTATGAAATGCACCTGGGTTCCTGGCGCCGCAGCGCAGAAGAAGGCGGGCGCTTTCTTACGTATAAAGAACTGGCGAAGGAATTGCCAGCCTATATCAAAGAGATGGGCTATACGCATGTCGAGTTCCTGCCCGTCAGCGAGCATCCCTTCGATGTCTCGTGGGGCTACCAACCGGCAGGCATGTACGCGCCCACCAGCCGCTTCGGCACGCCCGATGATTTTCGCCTGCTGGTTGACGCCTGTCATCAGGCGGGCATCGGCGTGATTCTGGATTGGGTGTCCGCGCATTTTGCTAAGGAGGGGCATGGCCTGAACTATTTCGACGGCAGCCACCTGTACGAGCATGCCGACCCGCGGCAGGGCGAACACCCCGACTGGGGCACGATGGTCTATAACTATGGCCGCAATGAAGTGCGCAATTATCTGCTGGCAAACGCGCTCTTTTGGCTGGAAAAGTATCATATCGATGGCCTGCGCGTGGATGCCGTGGCATCTATGATCTACCTCGACTATTCGCGCAAAGAGGGCGAATGGATTCCCAACCGCTTTGGCGGGCGCGAGAACCTGGAGGCCATTGATTTTATCAAGCAAATGAACGAACTTACCCACCGTTATCATCCCGGCACCCTGACGATTGCGGAAGAATCGACGGCTTGGCCGATGGTCTCGCGGCCAACCTATGTTGGCGGGCTGGGTTTTGATTACAAGTGGAACATGGGCTGGATGCACGACCTGCTCGATTATTTCCAGGCTGACCCGATCTATCGCCGCTATCGCCAGGACCGCATCACCTTCTCGTTAATGTATGCATTTTCCGAGAACTTCATTCTGCCTCTGTCGCATGATGAAGTGGTCCATTTGAAGCATTCGCTGCTGGATAAGATGCCGGGCGACGTCTGGCAGAAATTCGCCAATCTGCGGGCGCTGTATGGGTTTATGTACGGCCACCCCGGCAAAAAGCTGCTCTTTATGGGGGGCGAGTTCGGCCAGTGGCACGAATGGGCCTATCAATCCAGCCTGGACTGGCATTTGCTGGACTATGAGCCGCATCAGAAGCTGCAACGCTTTGTCAAAGACCTGAATCACCTCTACCTCAAAGAGCCATCGCTGTATGAGGTCGATACCGACTGGCAGGGGTTCGATTGGATTGATTTCCGCGATGCCGATAACAGCGTGGTTGCCTTTCTGCGCAAGGCCAAAGACCCGGAAGATAGCCTGCTCTTTGTCTGCAACTTTACGCCGGTTCCCCGTCATGGTTATCGCCTGGGTGTGCCCAGGGCCGGTTTCTACGAAGAAATCCTGAACAGCGACTCGGAGCTGTTTGGTGGGTCCAATGTGGGGAACGCTGGCGGCGTTCAAACAGAAGACGTTGAATCACACGCGCACCCGTACTCGCTGCGCCTGACACTGCCTCCGCTCGCTGTGATCGTGATGAAAGCCAAAGCACAGCCCGCCAGCGGCGCGAAAACGCGCACCCGCAAATCGGCCAAAGAAAAGAACATTCCGAGCGAAGGAGCAACCACCGTGTAGCCTGTCTGTTGACATCCCGGTGCGAACGTTCTTATACTCAGCGAAGCTATATGACTAAGGCAGTCAAACCGGCCATCACCGATGTGACCAGACCCAGGGGGAGCAAGTGACTGTTCAAAACATGCTTTATGAGTATGAAGTATCGAAGCTGCGCACTGGCGCCAATTACGGGAACATAGCACTCTTCAGCCGCGCCGACCAGTATTCCAACCTCGCCGGGTTGTGGTGTGCCGAAGACGATCAATTTTATTGCGGGCGTTGGGTGATGCGATACAGCATAGGCGGGCAGCCTGTTCTAGCAGAGCGCACGACCTTTCGCGCGACTCACCAGACGACTACTTATCATCTGGACGACATAGAGATTCAGCAGACCTATTTTGTGCCCCTGGGCGTGACCCATCTGAAGGTGGCCTATACCCTGGTGCGCCTGCGCAACTTTGGTGTGCAGCCAATCACCGTGGATATTCGCACTCAGATACAATTCCCCTGGGTGATGCTGCCGGAGTTCAGCAAACTGCCGGATATGACGCAGAAAAACAAGAAGGTGCACTCGCGTCTGGATGGCAATCTCATCATCACCGAGACGGTTGGCCGCCCTGAAGAGGTGCGCGTGGTTGGCACGCCGGTCATGCCGCCGCAGCAGAGCGCTTTCGATGCCCGCAGCGCTGACCTGCACTATCTGGTTGAGGTGCCTGGGCGCGAGGAGATGGAAATCCCGTTTATCATGACCGTCTCCGGCCAGGGACTGAATGACGCGCTTGATCGCTACGAACACAGCACCGACTATAATGCAGTCTTGGAAACCACCAATGCAACCGCCGAGCGCCTCATTGAACAGAGCGATGTGCTGGTTCCCGACCCGCTAATTAACCGAGCAGTCAAGTGGGCCAAGATCAACATTCTCCGCGAGCAGAAGCTGTATCCCAACGGCTACGGCTTCACCAATGACCCGCCGCAAGATATTCTGGTGGTGCGCGATGTCGCCTGGTTCAGCATCGGCTCCGACTATATCACGCCTGAGTTTTCGCGTGGCATGCTGCGTCTGGTGCAGCAGTATGGCGTGGAAGAAACCGGCGAACTCACCGAATATCTGCTGGCGTGCGAAACGCCGCCCAGCATCAACAACTATGGCCTGAATATCAATGACGACACGCCGCTGTTTATCTTCGCTGCGCATCATCATCTGGCCCTCAGCGGCGATATGGATTTCTTGAAAGAGATGTACGAGACGATCAAGCGCGCCGCCGATTGGATTCTGGCGCAGCGGCGCGCAGGGTTGATCTGGTGTACTTCAGAGGAGTCGAATGCCTGGGGCATTGCCTCCTGGCGCAATATGATTCCCGAATATCAGATTAGCGGAGCCGTCACGGAAATCAACGCCGAATGCTATATGGCGTTGCGGCTGGCGAGCCGCTGCTGCGAAGCGATGGGCGACAAAGAACTGGCCCAGGATTATGTAGACGCGGCGATTCAGTTGAAAGAGGAGATCAATCGCCAGCTTGTGTCGGAGGTGACCGGCCTCTACGTGCTGAATATTGATAACAACGGCAACAAGCATCATCTTGTGACCGGCGATCTCATCTTTCCGGTGTTGTTCGGGGTTGCTGATGAACGCATGCGCCAGACCATTCTGAATGTGCTTTACTCCCCGGAGTTCTGGACCGATTACGGGGTGCGCACCGTTGGCCGCCATGAACCCGAATATGATCCCGAATTTGCTATGCGTCTTCAGGGGGGCATCTGGCCCAATCTCACGGCCTGGGTGGCCTATGGCAGCCGCCTGGATTATCCGGAAAAGATGGTCGAGGCAATGCACAACATTTATCGCATCTCTGAAGTGCCTGTTCCCAAAGATTTCAAGAATGTCGTGCCTGGCACATTCCCTGAATGTTTGAATGGGGAAAACTTCCAAAGCCGGGGTATGGCGCAAAGCCCCTGGATGGCCCCGACCTATCTCTGGCTGACCATTGATGGCCTTTTGGGAGTGCGCCCCGGACTGGATATGCTGCGCATTCAGCCACATCTGCCTGAAGCCTGGCAGTGGTGCGCCATCCGCAACATCCCCTATTGGGGTGACAAGTTTAGCTACTTTGTCTACAGCGGCATCCTCTACACCGATCACGCCGTCGAATCGCCCTATCCTCAAGAAGTGTTCGAGCGCGATATTACCGATAGTCTGGAGTGCAACGCCTATGTGCTTGGCTTCCAGCGAGGCAGCGAAATCCTGATTTTTGTCGGGACTGATGAACGCCTGGGTGTCCAATTGAAAGTCAAGCCGCCGCTGGTTGAAGAGGAGCAGCGGTTCGAGTTTGTGCTGAACCCGAACGAAGCGCGCCTGATTAATCTGTTGGTCGCGCCTATGCCTGCGCCCACTGTCCAGCCAGCCACTCGGGACATATCTGCCGACGCTGCCCACGATGGCGCCGCAGCCGCCGAGGCGCTTCAAGAGACCTTGCAGGACGTGGAAGTCGAAGCCCCTCACAAGGAAGCTTCCAAGCGCGAAAAGTGATGTGCTCCCGGGTACTCGACGATTCAATTGAGGGACGCATGAGGGTCTTCAGAGGGTGGGCGCACCTGATTCGAGGACAGCATGCGGCGCAAGATTTGCTCCTCCCGTTTGAGGATGGCAATCTCCAGTTCCAGCCGCCCGCAGGTTGACGTTAGCTCCAACAACTGCTGCTTTTCTGCATCACTCAGGTCCAGGCAGTACGCAATCAGATATGATAGCCCTTCCGCGTCGCTGGGCAGGTCCAGGCGCAGTTGTTCTCTGCCTGCGACTGCCAGCATCACGCGAATATAGCGGCGGAACAGGTCAGAGGCTTTGCGCTGCAAGACTTCCAGGGCTTCTGGCTCGCTCTGCTTATCCTCAAAGTCCTCAACCAGCGCCATCAGAAACGGCTGGTCGCGGCGCTCCTCTAAGATTTTGAAGCGCTTCTTGCCCTCAGTGAGCAGGTTAAAACGCCCATCATCGAGCCGCTCGGCTGTCATAATGTGCGCCAGCGTGCCGATCTGATGCGGATGTTCCTCTCCCTGGGGGCTGTCCGGCTGAACCAGCACGACGCCAAACGGGCTTCCTTGCTCAAGGCAGCGGCGAATCATCAAGCGATAGCGCGGCTCAAAGATGTGCAGTGGAAGTACCATCCCAGGAAAGAGAACCACGTTGAGCGGAAACAGTGGCAGCTCGAATGATTCTCCCATGATAGCCTCCGGAACAAAGACAGAGACGAAGCCAGAGCCTGAAAGGGATAGCTTTCTCCCCTGCCCCATTAAATAGATGTTACCCTTTGAAGTATTGTACCGAGTTCTGAACAAAATCGACAACATGAGAAGGCACACTTCATGACTGCGCCCCGTAGGGCACTGGGCTGCGCTTGTCAGACCAGGTATACTGTGTGCAATGAAAAGAGGTATCTGGAGCATAGACCTCAGCAAAAGGAGGACCAGCGTGCACGATCATTCCCGCCCACCGCTGCCCAAGTACGCCAAATACCTCCCCGAATATGAGGAGGCTCAGATACCAACGCCCCCGCCCCAGTGGAGTCCGGCGCTGAAATGGGGAAGTATCATTCTGGGCATGCTCTTTGTGAATACGACCATCTACCTCATCGCCAGCCTCGTCCTTGCGCCTCCCGCGCCCTATCATGACGAGAGCGTGGGCGCGGCTGAGGTGATGTGGGTGGTGTTCGGGCTGCTTCCGGGGCTGGGGGCTTTCATCTGCTGGAGCATGTACACAGCTAGCAATTCTCCTCAAGGCTGATCGATAGCCCTCCCAAACTGCTCGCCCTCAGGGCGCTTGATGAACCCTGCCAGCGTAGCTTACAATCAAGGTATGTGGAATATCATCGGCCATCGTCAACTGCTCGGCTTCTTTGAGCACGCCCAAAGAAGCCAACACCTCAGCCATGCGTACTTGCTCGCCGGGCCTGCCCAGGTTGGCAAGCGAACGCTGGCGCTTGCCTTTGCGCAAGCTATGCTCTGCACAGCAGAAGATGCCAGCCCGCCGGGGAGTCCCTGTGGCGTATGCGCTGGCTGCGTGAAAGTGCAAAACGGTTCTCACCCTGACCTGAGTGTTGTCCAGCCAGAAGCTGGCAAGAAGACGCTGAGCATTGACACCATTCGCTCGTTGCTGCGGGCAGCAGCCCTGCAACCGCAGGAAGGCAGCTACAATATTTTCATTTTGCCCAATGCGGAACTGATGACCCTTGAGGCGGCCAATGCCCTGCTGAAAACGCTGGAGGAGCCAGCGCCGCATACCATTCTGCTGCTCACCACTGTTGATGAGCAGCTTCTTCCCAAAACGATTGCTTCACGCTGTCAGGTCTTGCTGGTTTCTCTGGTGAACGCCCATGACATGCAAGCCGCGCTGATGGAGCGGTGGGACGTTGATGAAGCGCGTGCCCAGGAGCTTAGCACGCTGGCGGCAGGGCGGCCAGGCTGGGCGATCACCGCTAGCCAGAATCAGGAGTTGGAGGAAGAACGAGCATCCTGGTTTCAGATGATGGCAACGCTTTGCGAGAGCGGTCCGACGCAGCGCATAAAACTTGCAGCAAAACTGATTCATGATACCGAGAGGCTTGATGACCTGCTGGCGGTCTGGTTGATCTGGTGGCGTGAACTGCTGCTTTCCAGCGAGGGTTATAAGCTCCCAGGAAGCCAGGAGAGTGCCCAGCGCGAGCGATACGCCCGGCAGATTCAGCCAGCCGAAGCCAGAGCAGCGATCGAGCGCTTGCAAGAAGCGCTGCGCCAATTGGAAGAGAACGCCAACCCGCGCTTCGTTCTGGAAAACCTGTTGCTGGCATTGCCCACCTTTCAGGCCGGAGCAGAGACGCCCAGGCATTGGTAGGCGTCACCGAGGAGAGCAAGATGTCGTACCCAGAGTTTCGGAACCAGCTTGACAGCGTGCTCCGCAGCAAAAATCCGGAGGCTGTGCGGCAATTCTTAATTGAGCAGGGCCAATGGGACAAGGGCCGCGCCGACGTGGAGCATGCCATGTGGATGATGATCGCTGGCAGCCCCTCGCTTCAGAGTCTGCACGCAGAAGCCCAGGACTGGCTGATGCAGCATGGTTATCAAGCAGAAGCCGAGATGCTGCGCGAACGGCCCAAGGCGTCCCGAAAACCAGCTTCCCCGCAATCGCGCCCCAAAGGGCAAACCAGGCCAAACAAGCCAAGAGCCAACAGTCAGCACCCCAACCACCGAGCGCCGCAGCGGGACAACTGAGCTTCAAGATTGCGGTACCTGCGACGGCGGCTCAGCGACGGCGGCTTTTTCTAACTCTTCGGGCTGAAGCAGCCCGCTCGCAGCGAGCGCCATAAAGTCGGCGCGCTCCAGGGCCAGCAGGTCCACCGCCGTCATGGCGCGCACTGTGGCTGCCCGACGCGAGCGCCGCAGCAGCGCGCGTTCGCCGAAATGGTTGCCCTCGGTGATGACTGCCAGGCGATCTTCGCCGCCAGGGCGTTTCTTCACGGCCTCAAGCTGCCCCTTCAGGACGATGTAAAAGCGCGTGCCGATATCTCCTTCGCGGATAACCACCTGCCCCGGCTCAAAATGCAGCCGCTGCACCATGCCGGAGTGTTCCACCTGAAGCCGCACAATATCGCGTGGCAGCAAAAAATCGAGCGTCCAATCCGCCGCGACGCGCAACCGTCGTTCCATCGTGGGCAGCTTGGAAAGATAGACGAAGCGCCACAACGACCAGGCGATAAAGCCGGAAAGCTTGATGCCCAGAACCTGGGCAACGGCTGAGCCACGCCCTAATGAGGCAAGCTGGCCCAGGCCACCAAACTTGAAAGGGCGCTTAGGTTTGTCGGTAATCGTGGCAAGGACATTCCAGGCCGCGCAGGTCGCCTGGCGAATGGCATACTGAGCTGTGGGAGGGCAGCGCCCGCCGGTCGTGACATCAGGCACAGAGGCATTGTCGCCCAGCGCAAAGACGCCAGGGCAGTCAGGAACCTCCAGAAACTCATTCGTCAGGACGGCTCCGCGCTGATCGCGCTGGCAGGGGAGCGCTGCTAGCAAGGGATGCGGCGCGTTGCCGATGGTGGCAATCAAGGTGTGGGTGGGGATATGCTCATCGTTGGCAAGGATGGCATCATCCGGGGTGAGCGCTTTCAGGCGCGTATTGACGCGCACCTCGATGCCCTTTTTTGCCAGTTTCCTGGTCGCAAAATCGGCCAGGCTCTCTTTCACTTCTGGCAGAATGCGCTCTGGCCCCTGGATAAGTAATTTGCGGATTTCGCGCGGCTCGATATTGTTGTAATTCGGCAGGGCATCGTGGATGAGATCAGATAATTCCGCCATGACCTCCACGCCGGAAAAACCAGCCCCGGCCACGATAAAGGTCAGCAGCTTACGCCGTTCATCCGGGTCGCCTTCCGCGTCAGCTTTTTCCAGCATATCCACCAGATGGTTGCGCAGATAAAAAGCGTCGCCCACCGTCTTTGCCAGCAGCGCGTGTTCACTCATGCCGGGCATGCGCGAAAGATCGGTGATGGCTCCCAGCGCCAGCACGAGATAATTGAAGCGCACCACCTCGCGCCGGTTCTCGAAGCCGAGATCAACCGTCACCTGGTGACTATCCAGGTCAATCTGCTCAACGGAACCGGTATAAAACGTCACGCCGGGACTCATGCGGCGCGTGGGCACAAGGACATGCTGTGTTTCGATGCTGCCGGAGACAAGTTCAGGCAGCATCGGATGGAAGAGCAAAAAGTTATCCTGGCTGACCAGGCTGATATGAATGTCGCGGCGGCGCTTGACGAGCTTCTGCAATTCCATGGCGGTATATGCGCCCGCAAAGCCACCGCCCAGAATCAGGACTTCTTTCTGAGATGTGCCCACCAGGCGAAAGGTCGTGTCGCCCATCGAGATCAGATCGCCGGGGATGAGCGGCGTTCGGCCCTCAATGCGGCGTCCATTTACGAAGGTTCCGTCGCTTGAGTGCAGATCAAGGATGGTTGCCCTGCCTCGCCAGACGGTGATGGTTGCATGCTGGCGAGAAACACGGGGGTCGGCTACGCCGATCTCACCAGGATTGCTGGCTGTCTCGCCCTGGCGGATGCGTACCAGGGTCCACTTGCCCTCCGGCAAATTCTGGCGATACTGCGGATAGCCATCAAGCACCAGAGCCAGATCACCTGCCATCTTCGCCCTCCTGATTGCGGACTCGTTGAAAGATGCCAGCAATGGCTTGTTATAGAACAAGCTGGCCTTCTTCTGGTTCTAGTATACGGAAGAAGGCAGGCGCTCGCGTCGGTAAAATACTGTATCTTTTGCCGCTTTGCGGGCTTCAAACGTTACCCAGAATGGGTTGCCTGGGCCAGGGCGCGGCGCAGCAGGGGGTCAGGGCAGAGGTTGGGAAACTTCTGGGAATAGCAAACCATGCAGTATTCGCCTTCATCCTCGCTGTCGTCGCCCGTGCCGTAGTAGGTGATAGTATGAGGGTCGCACGCCCAATGCCCACAGGGGCGCTGTTTGGCTTCATCGCGGTGGGGCAAGACATGCGGGAACGATTCGAGGTAACAAATTGCCTCGCTCATGACAACTTCTCCATGTATCTGAAAAATAAAGCTCGGTTAGCGGCCTGGGGCCGATTCCTGATTGCTCTGCCCAAGATGCGCCCAGAACTCCAGCAAATCGCTTTTGGCGATGACCCCTTGCAGCCCATGCGCGTCGTGGACCGCGACGGCGGGGTGACCGCCGGCAAAGAGCGTGTAGGCTTCGTGGACGCTGGCCGTCTCCTGAAGCGCGGGCAAGGGCGGAGCTTGCCACTCGGCCACAGTGCGGTTTGCAATATCCTCGCCAGCAGCAACATGCTGAAGAAGCTGTGTCTCGGTCAGGCTGCCGACGACCTGTCCATTCGCCAGCACCGGCAGCTGTGAAATGCCATAGCGATGTAGTCGCTCGATTGCTACCGTGATAGACTCTTGCGGCGCAATGCTCACCAGCACGGGCATGCCTGGATTCGATTGTCGCCGGAAGGCCAGGACATCGGCCAGGGCCGCCGTTGGTGCTGGCTCGGTCAAACCGTTTTCGCGCAGCCAGGTTTCATTGTAGAATTTGGAAAGATAACCTCGCCCGGTATCCGGCAGCAGCACCACCATTACATCCGCTGGCCCCAGCCGTTTGCCATATTCCAGGGCCGCGCCCAGCGCTGTGCCCGCTGACCCGCCTGCCAGAATGCCCTCTTCGCGCGCCAGCCGCCGCGCCAACTGGAACGAGGTGCGGTCATCCACGCGAATCACTTCGTCGACCAGCTCAGGCACATAATTTTCAGGGAAGTTGTCGGTGCCAATGCCCTCGACCTTATAAGGCCGGGGCGTGTCACCCGAATAGATCGACCCGGCTGGGTCGGCCCCAATGACTTTGATCTTCGGGTTTTGCTCTTTCAGATAGCGCGCCGTGCCGATAATCGTTCCAGCCGTGCCGATTCCGGCGACAAATGCTGTGATCTTGCCATCGGTGGCTTCCCACAGTTCTGGCCCTGTCGTTGTGTAGTGCGCTCCTGGATTGGCGGGGTTCGCGTATTGATTCGGGCTGCACGCGCCAGAAATTTCCTTTGCCATGCGCGCCGCAACGTTGCGATAGCTTTCGGGCGAGTCATACGGGACGCTGCTGGGACAGATCACCACTTCGGCACCCAGGGCACGCAGCAGGCTGCGCTTCTCTTCGCTGACTTTATCGGTCATGACGAACACGCAGCGATAGCCTTTGATCGCCGCCGCAATAGCCAGGCCGGTGCCTGTATTGCCACTGGTGGGTTCGACAATGGTGCCGCCGGGCTGAAGCAGACCCGCGCGCTCGCACGCTTCAATCATCTTCAACCCGATGCGATCTTTCACGCTGCCGCCAGGGTTGAACATCTCGCACTTCGCCAAAACCAATGGCGAGAGGTGATGCGCGACGCGCTGCAAGCGGACCAGCGGAGTGTGCCCAATGGTCTCTAAAATAGACTCGTGATATTGCATCTGCCTTCCCATCCCGGCAGCCAACAAAGCTCTGCTGGCGTACCGGCCCTTTCATCCTGCGGGAGCCTCAGGGCGTTCGACCCCTGAGAAGCGCCGTTGCTCTTACTAACACGCCATCCCGCCACGCTGCGGGTAGCTGCCTGTACTATATTCTATCCGTCAAGGCAGAGGAGCGTTTGTCTCTTCACCTGCTCCCAGAACCATCACTATGCCAAAGCACCGCATGATTCGTGCTATTGGAAATCCCTGGCTGCCACCTGGACTTCGGCAATCGTCCAGCGTTCGCTGCTGGCATCTTCTGCGTTTGTGTCTGGCTCGTTTTTGATGTCGGCGGTGCCAGCCTCTAAACGCAAAAGATCGGGGGATAACTCGCTGCGCCGCAGCGTGAACGTCCCGCGCAGGTCGGCTTGCACGAGGGTGCGCACCAACGAGAGTCCTAGTCCTTCTGCGGTTTCAGCGTCAAACCCCTCTGGCAGCCCTGGCCCATCGTTCGCGACGGAAAGCGTGACCATGCCATTCTGGAGTGCGGCGTTCACCAGGAGGCTCCCTTCACTGCGCCCGGCAAAGCCGTGTTTGAAGACGTTCGAGACCAGTTCATTCAGGACCAGCGAAAGAATGGTGGCTTGCCGTGAGGGCACCCAGATGTTGTCGGCGGAAATGCGCAGGCGCAAACGAAAATCTGGCGGCGCGAGGTTTGCGCTGACGATGCCCGCGATTTTGCGCACAATCTCCTCGATGGTTGCCATGCCCACATCTTCGCGGGAAAGCAGATCGTGAGTGGCCGCGATGCCCTGAATGCGGTTGACACTTTCGGCCAGCAAATGGGCCACTGCCGGTGATTTGGTGTGCCGCTGCTGCAAGGAAAGAATGCCCGCCACGGTTTGCAGGTTGTTTTTGACGCGGTGATGCATCTCTTGAAGCAGCAGCGACTTGCTTGCCAGGCCGCGCCGGGTTTCTTCGTATAGCCTTGCGTTTTCGATAGCCACTGTGGCTTCATTAGCGAAGGTAATCACCAGTTGCATTTGCTCGTAGCTGAGGGAATAGCGCTGCCCGCTGAAGACGCAGATCACGCCGCGTGATTTGCCTCTACTTTTGAGCGGCACGCTGAGCACGCTCTGAATATCGGGCAGCAGTTCTGGCGCGCCGCGCAAGAAACAGCCGGTGTCGGTGTGCATGCACCCCACCGAGGTCAGCGGCTCACCGTTCTGCACGGCCCGACCCGCGCAGCACTGGCCGACTTTGATCACTTCCCGGCCCAGCGCCGGGTTTTCCAGGCCATAGCTGGTTAGCAGGCGCATCTCTTGTGTCTGCTCGTCCAGTTCAAAGATGACTGAGCGCTCTGCCCCGCTGAGGTGCACCGCTTGCATGGCAATCGTCTGCAAGACTTCTTCCAGGTCCAGCGTGGAGGCGATAATCGTGGAAACGCGATGTAGGGTGCTTAATTCGTGCACTTTCCGCCGCAGTTTCTCGTCAGTCTGTTCATAGAGTCGGCCATTCTCAATATTCATGGCAAGCTGACCGGCTACCACTTCCAGAAAGCCGACTTCTTCTGGTGTAAATTCGCGCGTCTCCAACGTCTGGACGCTCATCACCCCCTCCAACTTTTCTACGGTAAAGAAGATGATGGGCAGCGAGAGCAGACCGCGATACCTGGGTGAATAGGCTTCGGCCTCATAGGCGAATCGTTCGTCGGCGCAGGCATCCTTGACGATCAGCGGCTGACCCTTGTCAGCTACCCAGCCGCTGTAGCCTTCGCCCATGCGCAGCGAAAACTGATTGCCGTTGTTGGGGCGTGGGCCGTTGGTCGCTCGTAAGACAAGCTCGCGCCGCGCTTCGTCGTAGAGAAAGATGGAGCAAAGGTCTGCGCGCATTTCCTCGGCAACGGCGCGTGCAATTTGTTGCAGGGTCTGGTCAAGGTCAAGGCTGGAATTGGCCGCGGAGTTCACCCGCTGAATGGCCGCCAGGCGGGTCATGCCCCGATAAGCGCGCTCGTGTTCTTCGCGCGTCAGGCGCTCAGTCACTTGTTGAAAGCCGCGCGCCAGCGCCACCATAATTTGCGCCAGCACCATGCGCAGATGACTTTGTACATGCGCTAGCTGCTTGGGGTCATCTCGAAGGAGATCATCCAGCGCGAGCGCGAGGGCATCACCATAACTTTGTAACCCCTGGAAGCGGGTTTCCAGCTTGCCGCCATGTTCGGCCAGACGCTGGCCCGATTGCTCGAAGCGGGGAAGAAACGGCGTGACATCAGTGGCGATCAACGCATCCAGCAACAGATGCGCATCGCTTCCTTCTTCTGGCTGTGCGCCGTCCCCGCTCCAGTCGCGTAGTTGGCTGAGCAGCCAATCAAAGTGAGGAGCTAAGATATTTTTTACCGATATGACCATACGTGCCTACCAGCCTGGAGTGAAGCAACAGAGGATGCTCAATACCTTTCATTGTATGAGGCATGCGGGCAGGTGTCAACAATCGCCCGGCCAAGCTGATTGACAGGTAAAAATGAATGCAGGTACAATGATACCGTTTCTTAACATCTCAAGCATATCTTTCCTGCTGCCATGAATTGAGCATACAAATGATCTGTCTTGATGACTTCTTACGCTTTACTGGCGCTGCGCTGCAATCCTCCGGCAGAGTTGATGCGTTTCCCACTTTTGCGCATGATTCCCGACAGGTGGCCTCCGGCGAGTTGTTCATTGCGGTCCATGGCGAACGCCGCGACGGGCACGATTTTATTGAGGATGCCATTCAGCAGGGCGCGGCTGGCGTGGTTGCCGAAACCGAGCGCTTTCAAAAGTATGCAGCGCTGCATCCGGCCATTACCGAGCGCATGCAGCAGCAGGGGGTTGCGCTCATTTTGGTCAGAGATAGTCGCGCGGCCCTATGTGACTATGCGCGCGGCATTCTGCGCCAGTGGAAGCCTCGCGTGATTGCGGTGACGGGCAGCGTTGGCAAAACCACAACCAAAGAAGCTCTTGCTACCATTCTGGAAGCATCTTTTCCCACCTTCAAAAGCTGGCGCAATTATAACGACATGCTGGGCTTGCCGCTGTCGTTGGGCCGTCTGGAGCCGCGCCATCAAATCGCTGTGTTGGAGCTAGGCTGCGACCATCCGGGAGAGATTGCCGCGCTCTGCGAACTGATTCAGCCATCTATCGGCGTGGTGACTCAGGTGAGCCATACGCAACTTCAATACTTTGGCAGCATCGAACGCTACGCACAAGAATTAGCCATGCTGCCGCGTCATCTGCCCATCGATGGATTTGCCATCCTCAATTATGCCAACCCCTCTACCTTGCGCATGGTCACCGAAACGCAGGCCACGCCGCTGCTCTTCAGCCGAGAACCCGCTCAGGATGCGCGCATCTATGCCACCTGCCTGGAAGCTAATCAGCTTCAAGCTGGCCTGGAGGCGTCCTTTGCTTCTCGGGCGCTTGCAAGCGCGCAGCCGGAAAAGCGCGTTCATCGCTTCAGCAAGCTTGTGGGCGTCCATTGGGTAGAGAGCATTCTGGCAGCCGTAACGACCGCGCTCGCGCTGGGCATCGACGCGCACGCTGCTGCCGATTTGCTGGAGCCTTTTGAGCCGCTGCCTGGAAGGTCGCGCTTGCTGCGTGGCGTTGATGGCAGTCTGCTGCTGGATGACACGCATAACGCGCCGCCTGCCGCAGTCGAGGCGGCCATCCAGGCGTTGGGCGCGCTCAAGAGCCTCTCTCCGCGCAGCTTCAGCGTGGCCGTGTTGGGCGATATGCTGCGCCTGGGGAAGTACGAGATGGAAGCACACCAGCGCGTTGGTCGAGCCGTGGCGCAGGTGGCCGATCATCTGGTCACGCATGGGCCGCGCGCTGAACTGATTGCCCAGGAGGCGCGCCAGAGCGGTATGGCGGCTGGCGCTGTTGATATCACTTATAATGCCGAAGATGCGGCCCAGGTTGTCAGGCAGCGGCTTGTGGGACTGGAGCAAACTGGAACGCAGGCCATTGTGCTCATCAAAGGCTCGGAAGAGATGCGCCTGGAGCGCGTGACGGAGCGGCTGCTGGCACGCCCCGAAGACGCCGCCGAGGTGCTGGACCGCCAGACGCTGGCCTGGAAGCAAATCATCCGCATGCGGCCTGATCGCCCGACCTGGGTTGAGATCGACCTGAGCGCCATCGGCGCGAATAGCCGACGCATCAAGCAAATCATTGGCCCCAATGTTGAGCTTCTGGCAAGCCTGAAGGCTGATGCCTACGGCCATGGCGCGCTGCGCGTGGCACAAACTGTGCTCCATAATGGGGCATCAAGAATAGGCGTTGCGACGCTCAGCGAGGCCGTGCCGCTGCGGCAGGCGGGGATAACCGCCCCCATCTTGATTTTTGGCTATCTGCCTCCCTGGCAGATGCGCGAAGCCGTGCGCCTGGGCGTTACCGCGACGATTTACTCGCTTGAAGGGATTCAGGCGCTTTCGCAGGCTGCCGAATCGCTAGGCATAGAAGCTTCTGCCCATCTGAAGATCGACAGCGGGATGGGACGCCTGGGCCTGCGAGCGGAAGATCAGCAGAGCATCTTGCAGGTAGCCATCGAGGCGCGGAATCTGCCAGGAGTCAGGCTGGAGGGTATCTTTACTCATTTCGCCAGCGCCGACAGCGCCGATCAAACGCACTGCCGCCTGCAACTTGCGCGCTTTCATGAAGTGCTCGCAGCGCTGGAGGAGGCTGGCGTGCGACCCCCGCTGGTACATGCTGCCAACAGCGCGGCAACTCTGGCCCTGCCAGAAGCGTATTTTAATATGGTTCGCGTGGGCATTGCGCTCTATGGCCTGAACCCCTCTGATGAGGTACGCCTGCCCGAGGGATACCAGCCCGCGCTGAGTTTCAAGACGCATATAGCGCAGGTCAAAGATGTTCCGGCGGGCGAATGTATCAGTTATGGCTGCACATTTGTGACGCCTACCGCTATGCGCATCGCCGTCATTCCCGTGGGCTATGCCGATGGCTTCCGCCGCGCACCAGCCAACTGGGGTGAGGTGCTGGTGCGCGGCAAACGCGCCCCATTGGTCGGTCGGGTCTGCATGGATCAATCAATGCTTGATGTCAGCGACATTCCTGGCGTGACTGTTGGTGACGAAGTGGTCTTGATCGGGCAGCAGGGTGAGGAAATGCTTACCGCCGAAGCTGTGGCGGCACGTCTGGGCACCATTAGCTATGAGGTGGTCTCGGAGATTCTTGCCCGTGTCCCCAGAGTGAATTAGGATGTGAAGGATGTATGCGCGGATAATTGCCAATCTCCACAGCGGCGGAGGCCACAGCAGCCAGGATGATCTGCGACAGCTTGTTCGGTCGAAGAAACAGTTGCAGCAGCGGGGATGGCGTGTCGAGATTTGTCATACCGATGGTCCAGGAAACGCCTCGCGGCTAGCGGCACAGGCTGTGGCTGCGGGCGTAGACATCGTGATTTCTGCGGGCGGCGATGGCACGCTGAACGAAGTGATTCAAGGGCTGGCAGGCACCGATGTAGCCCTGGGCGTGCTGCCCATGGGCACCATGAATGTCTGGGCGCGCGAGGTGGGCATTCCTTTGAATGCTGAGGGCGCAGCAGAGGTGCTGCTCGACGGGGAGCAGCGTCGGATAGACCTGGGCACTGCCAATGGGCGCTATTTCCTGCTGTTTGCGGGGATTGGCGCTGATGGCAAGATCACCAGCATGATTGAGAATCATTTCCTGAAGCGCCTGGGCTTGTTCAGCTACATTCTGGCGGGCGCTGTGGTTGGCCTGGGACCGCTGGATTACCATATGCGGCTGCGCCTGGATGACCGCCGCTTTCGCACCCGAGCCAGCCTCATTATCATTGGCAACACACGCCTCTATGGCGGGTTGATGACCTTCACCAACCAAGCCTATGGCGATGATGGCCTGCTGGATATGTGCCTGGTTCGCAGGCAGGGGGTTTGGGGTCGGCTGCGCGTGCTCTTGAACGCCCTGCGCAGACATTATCCGCTTGGAGCGCGTGTCAGCTATGAACGCTTTCGCACGTTGACTATTGATTCCTCTGTTCCTGTTCCCATTGAGGTTGATGGCGAGCCTGCTGGCACGCTGCCTGCCGTGTTTCGGGTTGCGCCGAAGATGCTGACCGTCATTGTGCCGCGCGGCACGAAGGCTGGACTCTTCCGGAAGCTAGAAGCGTCAGCCGCCAGCTAAAGCTTCGCGGTTGCTCTGTTTGCTGAGCACGCTGCCATCTGATACACTCTGAAAGAGAAAAGCTGTTTCCAGAGATGATGTTCAGAGCCTTTGCCCTTTTATGAGGAAAGGAGCCAGCAGATGGACGTAAGCGAACCATTGGCCGCGCCAGAGGCAGCGTCTGTTCCAGCCGAGGTCGACCCCGAGCGCCAGCGGCGGGCGCGTGAATACGCTCGCATCCGGCATCGTCTCCTTCTCGTTGATGTGGGGCTGGGGGCTGTCTTCCTGCTGATTTTGTTCAGCACCGGCCTCGCGACTGGCCTGCGCGATGCGCTGGCCGGAACAGGCTCCTGGCAGCCGGTAGCGCACTGGGCACCGCTCCAGATTGGCCTCTATTTCTGCATCTTGCTGCTGGCGTACCAGCTTCTTGACGCGCCGCTTTCGTACTACGGCGGCTTTGTGCTGCCGCATCGCTATCAACTCTCGCATCAATCGTTGGGAAGCTGGCTGGCTGATCTGGGCAAGGGGCTGGTTCTGGGACTGATCTTTGAAATTGGCGCTGCCGAGGTGCTGTATTTGCTGCTGGCGGTGCAGCCTACGACCTGGTGGCTCTGGGCGGCAGGTGCGATGCTGCTGGTTTCGGTGGTGCTTGCTAACCTCGCGCCTGTGCTGATTTTGCCGCTGTTCTATAAGCTGGCCCCACTGCAAGATGCGGAGTTAAGCCAACGGCTGCTCGCGCTGGCTGAACGCGCCCATACCCGCGTGCGCGGCGTCTTCACCATGAATATGAGCCGAAAAACCTCCACGGCCAACGCCGCGCTGATGGGCCTGGGGAACACGCGGCGCATCGTGCTGGGCGATACGCTGCTGGGCGTGTATACGCCCGACGAGATCGAGGTGGTGCTGGCGCATGAACTGGGGCATCATGTCCACCGCGACATCTGGAAGCTTATTATCACTCAGACCGTTCTAACCCTGGGTGGGCTGTATCTCGTCAATCTGGGACTGCATTGGGCGGTGGAGAGCGCCCATCTTTACCCGGCGCTGACGGATGTTGCCACCATGCCGCTGGTCGGCATTGCGCTCGGCCTCTTCGGATTGGTGACGATGCCCATCGGCAATGGCCTGAGCCGCTGGATTGAACGCCAGGCAGATGAGTATGCCCTTCAGTCCACCCACAAATCGGATGCGTTTATCAACGCGATGACTCGGCTTGCCAACCAGAATCTTTCCGAACTGGACCCTGGCCCAGTGATTGAGTTTCTGCTGTACGACCATCCTGCCGTCAGCAAACGCCTTCAGCACGCCGAACGCTTCAAAGCGCAGCACGCCGGATAGCGCAGCGGTCGTCTGGCTCAAAATCTCCAATCGGTGCGTGTGCTGGTGGTCCCATATTCCCAGGCCATGATATGCTTCACGTTGACCCGGTACAAGTCGCACTGCTCGTGAAAGATCGTGTCCCTGGCTCCGCTGTGCGGGTCAACGTATTTGTCCTGGTAGGCAGCGTCGATGCGTTCAAGCTCTGCCTGATCGGTGACGATTTCGGCAGGGCCTTCGAGTAGAATCACATCATCGCCATCGCCAGCATGAACCACAATCCAACGCTGGTGAGCAAGATTTTTCGCTTTTTGCATCTGACGGCTCGTGATGAAGTAAATGCTTGTGCCATCCCAAACGAACCAGACGGGAACGGCATGTGGCCGCCCATCGGGCCGGGTAGTACTCATCCAGATGGAGTGTAAGGCTTTGAGGGGTAAATCTACCTTGTTCCAGGGGATAAAGCCGGGCATCTTTTTCTCCTGATGGTTCTCTCAGCGTGCGCCAAGCTACATGGAGCAAGTGGTTTCATCTGGAAGCATACCCGCTCTTACCTGTCATCTCCTGTCAGGATTCACTGCCTGCCCAGGATGTTCTCCTATGCCGGAAGCGCCCCATAGACGACGCGCCCACCAATCACGGTAGCCTCGATGGGGGCCTGGGGCAGTTCCGCAGTGGGCGCGGCGAATGGGTCAGCGCCCAGCACCACCAGATCGGCCAGCTTGCCCACTTCCAGCGAGCCTTTGCGGCCTTCTTCTCCGCCAGCATAGGCCGCGCCCAGCGTGTAGCTCCAGAGCGCCTGGGCAACGCTGAGCGATTGTTCTGGCAGCCAGGGCGCGCGCTCCGGCGTCTGGTCATCGCGGCGCATCACGGCTGCGTGCAGGATGCGCAAAGGGTCAGCCGTTTCGACGGGCGCGTCCGAACCCAGGGCCAGCGAAATGCCGCTTTGTTGCAGCGTGCCATAGGCATAGGCGCGATGATGCCGCTCGCCCCAGTAATGTTCAGCCACATCGCGATCAGAGACGGCATGGAAGGGCTGCACCGAAGCGATCACACCCAGGCGCGCCATGCGCTGAATATCTTCGGGCGCGATAAGCTGCACGTGCTCCAGCCGATAGCGCACGGTTTCTGCGCCTGGCGTGCCTTTGGCGCGTTCTTTCGCCTGCTCGATGCCATCTAATGCCACCCGACAGGCGCGGTCACCGATAGCGTGGATAGCGACGTGCAGACGGTTGCCCGCCGCCATATCGACAATGTTCTTCATCTCGTCAGGGGGAACCGCCAGGATGCCGCGATTCTCCTCGGTGCCTTCAAATGGGTCCAGCATGGCAGCGGTCTGTGAGCCAAGCGTGCCATCTGCGAAAATCTTGACGCCGCCCAGGCGCAGCCAGTCATCGCCAAAGCCAGCCTGCAACCCAAGGCGGCCCAATGCCTGGAGCGAGTTCTTGGGGAAGAAGAATAACACGCGCAGACCCAACGCATTTTCGGCATGCAGCCGCTGGAAATGCTGTACGGCGTGATGATCTTCGATGTCGTGAATGCTGGTGATACCGCGCTGCTGGAGAAAGCCCATGGTCTCTTTCAACGAGGGCGCTATTTCCGTTTCTGTGGGGATAATCTTTGTAATCAACCCCGTCGCGCCGTATTCCTTCAAGACGCCGGTTGGCTCGCCGCTGGCCTCGCGCACAATCGTCGCGCCTTCGGGGTCAGGCGTGTCGCGTGTGACTCCCGCGAGCGCGAGCGCCCGCGAGTTGACCCACAGCACGTGGCCGTCTTTGCTCCACAGCGCCACCGGATTGTCCGGCGCGACGGCATCCAGCGTGGCGCGCGTGGGGAAGTTGCTGCCGGGCCAGAGGTTTCGGTCCCACAGCCCGCCGTTAATCCAGTCGCCCTTTGCCGCCCGCGATACTCGTTCCTGCACGCGCGCCGCCGCTTCCTGTTCGCTGCGCGTGCCCAGCAGATTTACTGCCTGAAGCTGTTGGTTGTACATGAGCAGATGAATATGAGCATCGATAAATCCGGGCAGCACGGTGCGCCCGCGCAGGTCGACCAGTTCGGCCAGCGGCCCACCAAGCCGCTGCATGTCGGCGCTGCTGCCGACGCCCACGATAGCGCCCGACTCGGGATTGAGCGCGATAGCTTCAACCCTGGGCTGCGCTGCGTTCATGGTGTAAATACTGCCGTTGACCAGGACAAGCAGAGGCCGTATCATACAAGATTCTTCTTTCTTCGTTCTTCTGCGGATGTTCAATTACTTTGGCGAGCGCGCTGCTGCAATTCATAGAGCTTGCCAATCGCCTCCAGCGGCGTCATCTCGTCGATGGGCAGCGCTTTCAATTCCTCTACCAATGGGTCAGGCTCATTGGCGAAAAGGGTCAGTTGCAGCGCTGGCGGCAGGGCCATCTCTTTCATGGCGCGTCGCCGCGAGCGCGCCTCGCCTTTGCGCTCCAGGTCTTCCAGAATCTCTTCGGCGCGGTGAATGACCTGCCGGGGAATGCCAGCCAGTTGGGCTACGTGGATGCCATAGCTCTTATCCGCGCCGCCAGGAACGATCTTGCGCAGAAAAACGATATGCCCTTCTTCCTCGGTGACGGCGACGGTGCAGGGACGCACACGCGGAAAAAGACGGCCCATCTCGACCAGTTCATGATAATGCGTGGCAAAGAGCGTGCGTGCTCCGCAGCGGCGGTTGTTATGCACGTATTCGATGACGGCCCGGGCAATCGCCAGCCCGTCATAGGTGCTGGTGCCACGGCCAATCTCGTCCAAAATGACCAGGCTGCGCGGGGTGGCGTGGTGCAGGATGTTGGCAGTCTCGACCATTTCCACCATGAAGGTGCTCTGGCCGGTTGCCAGATCATCTTGCGCGCCAATGCGCGTAAAGATACGATCAACCAGCCCGATGCTGGCCGATTCGGCGGGCACAAAGCTGCCGATTTGCGCCAGCAGCACGATCAAGGCCACCTGCCGCAGATAGGTCGATTTTCCGGCCATGTTGGGGCCGGTCAGCAGCAAAATCTGGGCATCATCCTGGGCCAGGTTCACGTCGTTGGGAATAAAGGGCGTGTCGGCCTGGGCCTGCTCAACCACCGGATGCCGACCTGCTACGATATGAACCGTCGTTCCCGTGTTGATGTGCGGGCGGCAGTAATTCCAGCGCGCGGCCACGTTCGCCAGGCTGAGGTAGACATCCAATTCAGCCAGTGAGCGCGCCGTCTCCAGAATGCGCTCGGCATAGTGGATGGCAAGATCAGCCCGCAGTTGGTAAAACAGTTCTTGTTCCAGTTTGGCGCTTTTCTCCTGGGCGTTCAGAATCAGCGCTTCATATTCCTTCAAGTCAGGCGTGATATACCGTTCGCCCGTCGTCAGGGTCTGCTTGCGGATGTATTCGGCTGGCACGCGGCTTAACTGGGAGTTGGTGACCTCCAGATAGTAGCCGAAGACTTTGTTGTAACTGACCTTCAGGTTATTGATGCCGGTGCGCGCGCGCTCGCGCTGCTCCAGATCGGCCATCCATTGGCGGGCATCGTGCGAAGCGGAGCGCATCATATCTAACTCTTCATGATAGCCTGTACGAATCAGCCCACCCTCGGTAATAATGGCCGGTGGCTCAGGCACGAGGGTTGATGAGATCATGTTCTCAGCCTCAACCACCGGGTCGAGCGAGGCCAGCAGCGCGTAGAAAGGGCTTTGTACGCTATTTTTCTCAGCAACATCGAGAAGCGCCGGGCCAGCTTGTAACTCGGCCACGCTGCGCAGCCCTGCCGCGAGATTCACCAGATCGCGCGGCGTGGCTATGCGCTGAATCGCCCGGTTTGCCAGACGCTCCAGGTCGCCCACGCGGTCAAGAAAGCTGCTCAGCCGCGAGCGCAGCGCCATGTCATTCGCCGCAGCCTCTACTGCATCCAGCCGGGCGTTCAGCGCTGCCTCTTCCAACAGTGGTTGGCTCAACCAGCGGCGCAGCAAACGCCCGCCCATCGGCGTCTGCGTCTGGTCCAGCACCCACAGCAGCGACCCCTGCTCACCGCCGCTGCGCCCGCTGTGAAAGAGTTCCAGGTTGCGCCGGGTATGCGGGTCCAGCACCATAAAACCGGCGGTGCTGTAGGTTTCTAGCGCGGTCAGGTGCGCCAGCACGCCTTTCTGCGTCTCTTCGATATAGGCGAGCAGCGCGCCCGCAGCACAGATCGCCAGCGGCAGATGTGCGCAGCCAAAGCCTTCGAGCGAGGCGACCTCAAAATGCGTCAGCAAACGGGCGCGCGCCTGCTCATCCTGAAAGAACCGCGCATCATAGGGGGTCACGTGCCGCACCGCCTCATGCAGCGGCTCGACCCAGCGCGGCAAGCCTGTGTCACCTGCTTCTTCTGCGGGCAATGGTTCTGTAAAGGTTTGGCGATGATTCTCAGCGTCCCAGGATGGTCCCCCGTCCCGCTGCCCGCGCCGATTCGCGCGGCGCAAAAGCTGGCCGGGCTGCTGCGTTTGTGCTGAGGCAACCAGCAGTTCCGATGGCCCGATGCGCACCATTTCTTCCTGTAAGACTGTCTCCGGGTCTGCTGTCGTTGCCTGCGTGGTGGCAAACTCGCCAGTGGTAATATCCACATACGCGATGCCAATCGCGCCCTTGCCGATGACGGCAGCGGCCAGAAAGTTATTGCGTTTGGCCGCTAGCATGGCCGGGTCGACGACTGTCCCCGGCGTCACCATGCGCACGACTTCGCGGTCCACCAGCCCCTTGGAAAGCGCGGGGTCGCTGGTTTGCTCGCAGACAGCCACGCGATATCCCCTGTTCACGAGTCGCGCGATATAGCCATCGGCGGCGTGATGCGGCACGCCAGCCATGGGGGCGCGTTCGCCCCGCCCAAACTCTCGTTTGGTCAGCGCAATCTCTAATTCGCGCGAGGCAATCTGAGCATCTTCATCGAAGAGTTCGTAAAAATCGCCCATGCGAAAGAAGAGGATGGCGTCGGGATATTGATGCTTGATCTGTAAATATTGGGCGCGAATGGGGCTGTGAACCGAAGAATCTTCTCGCACTACCACGCTCAACCTCGCAGCCAGCAGCGGAATAGAAAAACATTCTCGATACATCAGCAGGTATCAGCAACGCCTCTATTCTAGCATTGCTCCTGAGCGAGAGCAAGTCAGCGCTCACCACTGGCGAATGACCAGATGCCCTTCGGCTACGGCGGCAACAATATCGGCGCGGCTCACCACGCCCACCAGGCACCCACGTGCCAGCACCGGCACGCGCTTGATCTTGCGCTGGTTGAGAATGCGGGCAATCTCATCGACGGGGGTATCATCCTGAACAGTGGTAATCTCTGTACTCATGATGTCCTTTACATACTCGCCCTGTTTGCTGATGATGTCGGCCTCTGTGAACATGCCAATAATGGCTCCTGTTTTGTCGAGCACCGGCATCCCACTGATATGTCGTTCAGCTAGAATACGTGCAGCATCACGAATACACTCATCCGGCGAAGTAGTACAGACTTTGTGGGTCATAATGTCGCGGGCGATCATCGGTGCGCTCCTTCCAAAATCCGTGTTGACCCTGGAAACTTCAAGGCTGGTGGGTGTAACCTATCGAAGCTGTGATACAATGAAGAGCAAGGAAAATGATGACGAGAGGTATGGACTGTTGACATCAGCTAGCAAGATGGATACCGCGTTTCATCAAGCCCAAACGAGCAAGACGCAAAATGTTTGCCTGAAACACAGTGCAGTAGATCATACCCATCGATGGAAAGTGTCAGATATCCCTGGTAAGGTGAGGATGTGCAATGCGTTGTCTGGTGTGTGGGACTCAAAATCCGGCAGGAGCCAAATTCTGCAATGAATGTGGCTCGCCCCTGCTCTCAATCACCTGTCCCAATTGCGGGGCGGTGAATCGCCCAAATGCGAAGTTTTGCAACGAATGTGGTTCCCCATTAGCTTCTTCCCCCGAGAATGCCCCGCCACCATTACCGATACAGCCTCAAGCAAGAGGCAATCAGCAGCCAGACGCTGCGCCTGAATCATCTTCAACGACATCTGCTGAAGCAGAGAACCCCTGGACCACGGTTGATACGGAAGAGCGGCGTGTCGTCACGATTCTCTTTGCCGATATGATGGGGTCTACCGCGATTGCTGACTATATGGACGCGGAAGAAGTTCGTCGGCTCATGTCCGGATATTTTGCGACACTGGCTCAGCCCATTCATCGGCACGGTGGAACCATCGAAAAATATATTGGTGACGCGGTGATGGCGATCTTTGGCCTGCCCGTTGCCCACGAAGATGACCCGGAACGCGCCGTGCGCGCTGGCCTGGAAATGCTTGGCGCGCTGAAACGCTTCAACGAACGACGACTGGCCGATGATCCGCAGGCCCCAGCGGTGCAGATTCGCATTGGCATCAGCACGGGCGAGGTCGTTGCCGCCAGCGGCGCAGGCGATGGCGGACAGTTCCTCATTACAGGCGACGCGGTGAATGTTGCCGCGCGGCTGCAACAACAGGCCGACCCAGGAACCGTTCTGGTCGGTGCGCGGACCTATCGCAGCACGCACGGCGCGATTGTCTATCAGCCGCTCAGCCCCCTTCAGGTCAAGGGCAAGCCCAAGCCGCTGCGTGTCTGGCAGGCGCTCGATGCCGTTGAATCTCAGGCTGCCCCGCCAACCCAACATCTGCGCGGCATCGAAGGCTTGCCCTCGCCGTTCATTGGCCGCGCGCCCGAACTGGCCTTGCTGGATGCGATGTATGAGCGCGTGATTGGTGAACAACGACCACACTTGATTACGCTGTTGGGTGTGCCAGGCGTGGGCAAATCGCGATTGGTTCGCGAGTGGATGCAGCGGCTTCGCCAGCAGCGTGCAAGCGATGCTGATTCTTCCGGCCAGGGCAGTAATCTCGCGCTTGAGCCGCCGCTCTGGCTGGAGGGGCGCTGCCCGCCCTATGGCGCGGGCATCACCTACTGGCCGCTGGCGGAAATCTTGCGCTCGTTCTGTGGCTTCATCCATGAGGATAGCCCGGAGCAGGCGGGCGAGCGCCTGCTGAAGAAGGTGCAGGAAGTGATCGCCGACGGCCAGGAGAGCGAAAATACCGCCTGGCTGGCAAGGCAGCTTGGCTTCAGCATTGGCCTCAAGATGGGGCAAGGCGAAGAAGTTCGGCCCTCGGCTGATTCCAGCGAGCAGCGCGAAAACCTCTTCCGGGCCTGGCGCATCTTTTTTGAATCGCTGGCGCGCCGTCAACCGCTGCTGGTCTTCATCGATGATATTCACTGGGCTAATGAAGCGCTGCTTGATCTGCTGGAGTATCTCACCCAGCGGGTCAGCAATGCGCCGCTTTTGTTCCTCTGCCCGACGCGCCTTGATTTGCTGGAGAAGCGCCCCGGCTGGGGAGGCGGCAGGCGCAACTTTACCACGCTCACGCTGGAGCCGCTTTCGGCAGAACAAAGCCACGAATTGATCGACGCGCTGCTCTCGCCCGATGGTTTGCCTCCGGCGCTGCGCAACAGCATTCTGGCGAAGGCCGAGGGCAACCCGTTCTTTGTCGAAGAAATGATTCGGATGCTCATTGACCTGGGCACGCTGGTCTGCAAGAATGACCGCTGGCAGGTGGTCGATCAAGACCCAGGCCGAACCTACAGCGACTTGCTCTCTTTTAGCATCCCCGATTCGGTTCAGGGTGTGCTGGCTGCGCGCATTGATCTGCTTTCCCCAACGGAAAAGCGCGTGCTGCAACACGCGGCAGTAGCTGGGCGCGCGTTTTGGAAAGGCGCGCTGGCCGATCTTGCTCAGGAGATCAGCCCTGAGGCGTTGAATCTGGCCCTTGAGAGCCTGATTCGTAAAGACTTCATTGCTGAGAACGAGCACCCGACGGGCATCATGATCGAGCGCGACGTGCAATACAACTTCAATCACGTGCTGGTGCGCGATGTGGCCTATGCCAGCGTTCCTCGCGCGCGCCGGGCGCGCGAGCATGCCCGAATGGCCGAGTGGTTGGAGCGTATGGCGGCAGGCCGGGTGGAAGGATTCATCGAACTGTTGGCGTATCATTATCAGCAAGCCATCGTTGCCTGGGCACAGACCACCTCAGGCCAAGCCCTGGCCCGCAGACCGGCGCGCGCGCAGGCGCAAGCCGACCTGCGCCAGAAGGCGATTGACTATCTCATTCAGGCGGGCAATGAGGCGCTGGGAAAGTATGCAGCCAATCAGTCGGTGCGGCATTATACGGCGGCGCTCGACCTCTTGCATGACCAGGAAAGCGACCCTTCTCTGCGTCCGCATTTGCACGAGCGGCTTGCCAGAGCCTATTTTGTCCTCTCGGATGGTGATTCCTGTTGGGAGCACTATCATCAGGCGCTCGATGAATTACGGGATGCTCCGGCGTTGGAACGCGCGCACCTCTACCAGCATCTGACCATGCTGGGCACGCGCTGGCGGTCCTGGTTCAAGCAGCCACCTGAGTTGTCGTTGATTCGCAGCTATCTTGACGAAGGGTTTGCTCTGCTGAAAGAGCAGCAGGAAGTCATGGAAATGGCCCTGCTGCTTGCCGGTGAAGCGTTCTGGTATATCCAGGCATACTTTAGCCAGCAGCTTGATGAAAGCGCCATGGAGCGCGCGATTGCCAGCGCCGAGCGCGCCGCGAGCATTGCCGAGCGGCTGAACCACCCGGTCTATCTCTCAGAAGTTCTCGACGCCCTTTCCAATGTCTATGGCAACGTGAGCGATAACCGCGCGTTCCTGGAGGTGCAGAAACGACGGCTGGCGCTGGTTGATCGCATCAAAGACCGCGCCGAAATCTATGATATTTACTTTACGGCCAGCCGGGCCTACTCCCAGCTTTCTGATTACCCGCAGGCGCTGTATTGGGCTGATGCTGCCTTGAAAGTTGCTGAATCGATGAACAGCCGCCGCAAGCTGTGTGGCATGCTGGGCAACAAAGTGCTGATTTATTTCCAGTGGGACCGCTGGGCCGAAGTGCTGCATTGGGGTGAGCGGCTGGCGACCCTCTGTGAGCAATACGATCTGTTGAATCAGAGTTGGCCTGCCCCGCAGGGCATTATGGCGCTGGCGATTGTGTACTATCGCACCGGACAGAATGAACGCGGAGACTATTATGCCCAGATGGCAGAGTTGGCCGTTCCCGAGACTGATCTTCGCCACGAATTTATCATCGGCCAGCTTCGCATTGCTCAGCAGCGGCTGGAAGAGGCGCGCGAAATCTTTCAGCGGTTGTCCATCCACTATACAGCGATTGAGCGTCCACAGATTCAATGGCGGCTGGCAGAGTTAGCGGCGCTTCTGGGGGATGAGGCCCGCTATGATGAACTGGCCCCGACGGCGTTGGCGCTCATGGAACGTTCTGGCAGCCGCAAGGGGTGGGCGGACTTGATTCGCACGCGCGGCATGGTGCAATCTCGCCGGGGCGCGTCGAGTGCAGCAGCCGAGGATTTCCGCGCTGCCTTGGAGTGCTATCGCCAGATTGGCACCCGATGGGAGGAGGCGCTGACGCTGGAAGCGCTGGCCGCTCATCTGGCCCAGGCGTCGGATAGCGCGCAGAACCAGGAAATACCTGGACTCTTTGAGAACGCGCTGACGATGTACGAAGAATTGCATGCTGCCCAGGATGTGTCGCGTGCGCGCAGCGCGTTAGAGCGATTCGGCCTCAAAGCCGCCCAGGATGCGAGCCTCTAGCCATGATACCGATCTTCATTCCGACATCGCAACATAAGTTCTGTCACCTCTGCGGCAGCCCACTGATAGGCGGATATACCAGCTACAGCACTGGCTTGATCGTGTGCGCGCAATGCGAACGCACTGCACCGCGTTGTACCCATTGCCAGCAGCCCACACGTGGCTCGTTGACGCCTGTCGATCAGCATCGGCTCTGCCAGCGCTGCATGAAGACGTTACCACGATGCAGCGCTTGCCAGAAACCAATTGTCGGCCAGTATATGCGCTTCGGTGACTCGCCCAGGCCATATTGTCTGGCCTGCACCGAGCAGCGCCCCGCTTGCCATCTCTGTGGCGCGCCGCTTGGCGCTGATGGGAAGCAGTTGACTGGCGGGCAAAATCGCTGCGGCGAATGCGCCCAGACGATGGTGCTGGATGATCAGGTGGTTCAGTCCCTGTACCAGATGGTTATCCAGCAGGCAAGAACTATTTTCGACAACGATGTTCAGCATATTCCTTTGCTGCACATCGTCAACCCAACCGAGTTGGCAATCGTCCGCAGTCGACATGAGGCGGTGACTCCCGTCATTGGTGCCGGTCAGCCGCACGTGCTTGGGTTCTTCGAGCAGGAAGGGCCGGTGCGAACGATCTATGTTGAACGAGCGCTGCCACGCATCACCCTCATTGGGACGTTGGCTCATGAATACGCGCATGCCTGGCAGGCAGACCACGCGCCGCGCATGCAAAACCTCTTTCTGCGCGAAGGCTTTGCCGAATGGGTATCCTGGAGCCTGCTGGTAGCCCTGGGCCATACACAGGAGGCGGCTGGAGCCACGCGCCGCGAAGACGACTATGGGCGCGGCCTGCGCCATTTCATCGCCCTGGAAAAACGCTCTGGCCGCCCGGCTGTTTTCAGGGAAGCGGTTAGCAGCTAGCTGGCTTTGCCTGTTCCCGCTTTCCGCCTGGGCTGCGAAGCATTCGATAGGGCAGGCACGAAAGAATCTTGACAGCGCCACATTTGGATGTTATACTGGGGGTAGTTCCAGCGGAATAGGTGCCACTGGAATCTTGTACAGCGTTCCCATTGTGGGAGCCTGTGCAACAGGGTTTTACAAACCCCTACCATGTGTTGCATGGGAAGTGACGCCTGTGGACAGAACAAAGCCTCTCTCCAGAGGGTGTTCTGGGTGAAGCAGGAACCAGATGCCAACCGTTTTGCTGACATTCTGGACAACAAGCAGCAACAAGGCAGTACCAGGCGAGCCTTGCATTGGAACTAGGAAAGGAGATCACCTATGTTCCCAATGAAAAAGCCAATACGCCTCCTGGGGATGGTATTTCAAATTGACAGAGCGGGCCCGTGAAGGCGGGCTATCGGCTCCTTCCACTGGTGCGACACCAGAACCTTTTGCCGCTGTGGCCTAAGTATTAATTTGTGCCGCAGGATGACGAAGACAGAACGCAGGTTGGCGCGCACCAGGGGGTAAGGAACAGAGGCATAACCGCTTGCAAAGGCGGTAGCCGCGAAGTGAAGATAAGCGAGGCTCGAACCATTGGTTCGAGCCTGTTCTGTTTCTTTGGGATGATGCGCCCCATACAAAGGCGCGCTTTATTCTTCCAGGCTGAGCATCGCCATAAAGGCTTCCTGCGGAATCTCCACGCTGCCCACGCGCTTCATGCGCTTCTTGCCCTCTTTCTGCTTTTCCAGCAGTTTGCGCTTGCGCGTCACGTCGCCGCCGTAGCACTTCGCCAACACGTTCTTCCGCAGCGCTTTCACTGTTTCGCGCGCCACCACGCGCTGGCCGATGGCCGCCTGGATGGGCACTTCAAACAATTGTCTCGGAATCAACTCGCGCAAGCGCTCCACCAGCGCCCGCCCAATGTTATAGGCTTTGTCGCGATGCGTAATGAGCGAAAGGGCATCCACCGGCTCACCCGCAACCAGTAAGTCCAGCTTGACCAGATCGGCCTCCCGATAGCTGGCAAAACTGTAGTCCAGCGAGGCATAGCCCTGCGTGCGCGACTTGAGTTGATCGTAGAAATCGATAATCAGTTCGGCCAGAGGCATTTGATAAGTCAGATGCACCCGATCTTCTTCGATATACTTCATATCTTTGAAGACGCCGCGCCGCGTGGTGACCAGGTCCATCAACGCGCCGATATACCGGCTGGGCGAAAAGATGCTGATGTCCATCCAGGGTTCTTCGATCTTCAGCACTTCTCCCATCGGCGGCAGATCAGCCGGATTATCAACGGAGATAACCTCGCCATCCTGCTTGGTCACCAGATATTCCACGCTGGGCGCGGTTGCCAGGATGTTGAGGTCGTATTCGCGCTCCAGCCGTTCCTGAATGATCTCCATATGGAGCAAGCCCAGGAAGCCGCAGCGAAAGCCAAACCCCAGCGCCACGGAGTTTTCCGGCTCGTAGACCAGTGAGGCGTCATTCAATTTCAGCCGATCAAGCGCGTCGCGCAGCAAGGGATAGTCATTGCCTTCCACGGGGTATAAACCGGCAAAGACCATCGGCTTTGCCGGGCGATAGCCCGGCAGCGCTTCTTCGGCAGGTCTGCTTGCCAGGGTGATGGTATCACCAACCTGGCAATCTTTCACGTTCTTGAATCCTGTCGCCACGTAGCCAACCTCGCCAGCGCTGAGGGCGTCGGTGGGCGCAAGCTGCGGATGGAAGTAACCCACCTCCAGCACTTCGGCTGCGCTGCCTGTTGCCATCATCAAGAGGCGGTCTGTGCTCCGAATCTCGCCATCGATCAGGCGCACATAAGCGATGACGCCCTTGTACGCATCATAATGCGAATCGAAGACCAGCGCGCGCAGCGGCTGCCCCAGATTGCCCTTCGGCGGCGGGATGCGGTGAACAATGGCTTCCAAAATCTCTTTGGTGCCAATACCTTCTTTGGCGGAGGCCAGGATGATCTCGTCATTGGCGATGCCAATAACGTCTTCGATCTCCTGCGAGACACGCTCGGGTTCGGCGCTTGCCAGATCAATCTTGTTGACCACCGGAATGATATTGAGGTCAGCTTCCACGGCCAGATAGAGATTGGCAAGCGTCTGCGCCTCGACGCCCTGCGTCGCGTCCACGACGAGCAGCGCGCCTTCACACGCAGCCAGGCTGCGCGACACCTCGTAGGTAAAGTCAACGTGTCCTGGGGTGTCGATGAGGTTCAGTTCATATTCCTGCTGATCTTCAGCAGTGTAACGCATGCGCACTGCCTGGGCCTTGATGGTGATGCCTTTTTCGCGTTCCAGGTCCATCTGATCGAGCACTTGCTCGGCCATCTCGCGCTTGGTCAGCGTGCCGGTGAACTCCAACAGCCGATCAGCCAGCGTTGATTTCCCATGATCGATATGCGCAATAATACAAAAATTGCGAATCCGCGCCTGTTCCATATCGCCTCAACAAACTCTATTAGGGAGCCAGTGAGTAGCGCGCCAGCCTGGCGCGCTACTCACTGGTGATGATACCACCACCCAGCACCTCGTCTTCGGTTGGCCCGCCATAAAAGACCGCTGCCTGGCCGGGGGTAATCGCCCGCTGGGGCCGCAAAAGCTTGACCTGCGCCGTTGTTGCGCCGAGCGGCGTGACGATGGCTGGAATTTCGGGAGCCTTGTAGCGCACGCGCACATTCGCCTCAAATGGCGCGCCAGGGACTTCGCCGCTGAGGTAATTCACCTGATGGACGGTGAATGTATCGCGCTCCAGGTGGGGCGCGCCGCCGACAATTACGGCGTTGCGCGTGGTGTCCAGCTTCAGCACATGCAGCGGCTCCGGCGAGGTCAGGCCCAGGCCCTTGCGCTGCCCAATGGTGTAGTACGCCAGGCCCTGGTGCGTCCCGACCTGTCGCCCGCTCACATCCAGAATTGGCCCCTGCTTGGGAGCGTCGGCTCCGGTGCTTTCCGTGTAACGCTTCATAAAGCCCCGATAATCGCCCGCCGCCACGAAACAAATCTCCTGGCTTTCAGCCTTGGCGGCCACCGGCAGCCCACGCTCCGCAGCCATGGCGCGCACCTCTGGCTTGGTGAGGCTGCCCAGCGGGAAGCAGGCGTGTGCAAGCTGCTGCTGATTCAGGACGTGCAGCACATACGACTGGTCCTTGGCCTGGTCAACGCCCTTGCGCAGCCGCCGCTTGCCGCTCAGGATGTCCGTTTCCACACGCACATAATGGCCCGTCGCCAGATAATCAGCGCCCAGGGCCAGCGCGCGCTCCAGCAAGAGGGTGAAGCGGATATGGCGGTTGCAGTTCAGGCAGGGGTTCGGGGTGCGCCCCTGAACGTACTCGTCATAGAAGTAATCGACGATCTTCTGCTTGAACTGCTGCTCCACATTCACCATATAGAAAGGAATATCGAGTAGCTGGCTTATCCGGCGGGCATCGCCGACTGATTCAAGCGAGCAACACTTGTTTTCGGCCACATGCTCCACGCCATCATCAAGTTCCGCAGCAGGCTCAGACCAGAGGCGCAGCATAATGCCAATAACCTCGTGGCCCTGCTCCTTGAGCAGCGCCGCTGCGACTGAACTATCAACCCCGCCGCTCATGGCGACCACAATTCTTGCCATCTGGATACCTGCCTGGTCTGCTTCCTCTCAGTGGCCGATGTCCATTATGGAGGGGATACGGCTTCTTAGTGCGGAAAGGCAAATAGAAGAAAAGGCCAGCCCATCAGAAGGCCAGCCTCATGGCGCACAGAACATATATCTGCCGAATCGTTTTATACCCTCACCGGGCCGGAGCAGACCTGCTAGAAGCATAGCATACAGCGGCGGGCTTGTCAAATAACGCTGGTTGGTTCAAATGCGCTTCCCAGTTTCGCCGACAGCCCATCCGGCCTGAAATCTTTAAAACAAACGCCGCCAGGGCCGTCGCTGGCGCTGCCGCCAGCGGTCCAGGGCGGCCTCTTCCTGCCGCAGTCGTTCTTCCGCGGCGCGTCGAAAGGCCTCGTCCTGTTCTGGGACTGGAAAGTGCGCGCCGCAGCTTTCGCAGACGGCAACCGTCCAGGGATTCAAGCCGCCACACCAGTCGCAACGCTTCTGCTGGATACCCTCCGTGGGGGCCTGGGCCGCTGCCTCCATTTCTCCCAGAACGCTGCTCGTGTTCGCTGGCTCCAATGTTTCAGACGGAGATGTCACGCCAGCATCTTGCCAGAAGTTTGCATCTGGATTGCCCTGGAAAACGACATCCTCCTCAACCGCCGATGCTTCGAGAAGTTCATGGCCACACCGGCCACAAAACTGGGCCTCTGAAGTATTGCTTGCCCCACAGCTTGCACAGGTGCGAGCCATTTCTTGATTGCTCATCCAGACGTTCCTCCCTTCGGGCCAGCCTTTGCTCAGGCGCTTTTTCTCAAAGCTGGACTGGTTGCCTCTTCTTCACCAGAGCGGATTGATTACCAGGCCAGTAATCAGCTTAGGGTAAAAGTAGGTCGATTTCTGGGGCATACGCTCGCCAGCAAGCGCTACATCGCGAAGCTGTTCCACTCGCGTGGGCCGCAGCAGCGCCGCCACCTGCGCCGTGCCCTCTCGCACCGCCTGTGCTGCTGCCTGCGCGTCGCGCGTATACGTTAAGAAACCGCCCGCTGTGATCGCCTCATCATTCAATCCCAACGCCTCATCCAACACCAATGTTTGCAAGATTGCGGCATCCACCTGCTGCCAGGCAGCGGCGTGTCCAGTGGCGGCCATGTCGCGCAGCCCTTCGGGGCGCGCCTGCACCCGCAGCACGTCATCTTTGGTCACCAGGACGAAAGCGCCAGGGGCATCAGCCGGAAGCGCTGCCAAAGCCTCGTCTGGCGCGGTACTGGTTACCAGATGCTCAACGCTGAAAGAGCGAGTCAGGCTCTCTGCAAACCCCGCGAGTCGCTCTGCTGGCAACGCCGAGATGAGACGATGGGTGGGCAAGATGACCAGACCAGGGTCTTCAAAAGCGATCAGTGCCATCAACACAAAATTGGCTGCATCTTCCGGGTGCAGTTCCTTACGCATTTCCCGCTGTTCTTCCCGATAGGTGAGCGCGGTTTCATAACGATGATGCCCATCGGCAATGAACAGTGGCCGACTGGCAAAAAGCTGCTGCATCTGGGCTAGCTGGTCGGTGTCCGTGATCGTCAGCAAGGTATGTTCTTCGCCAGCGTCATCGGTAAAAGCAATTTGAGGTGGCTGCTGCGTCAGCGGCTCCAGAAGCCGCCGCATGGAGCCGTCGCTATCCTCATAAAGCGACATAATCGGACTTAAGTTTGCCGCGCAGGCCCGCAAAAGCCGCATCCGATCACTCTTGGGCTTTGCCAGCGTGTGCTCATGTGGCAGCACTACTCCGGCTTCCCAGGGTTCCAGGCGAACGCGCCCGAGCAGGCTGGTGCGCCAGTAGTCCTGGCTGCCAATCTGAAAATGCTGTCGGTAGAGGTAGAAAGCAGGCTGTGCTTCCTGACACATCACACCCTTCAAGCGCCAATCGGCCAGCGTCGCGGCGGCGCGGGTATAGCGATTATTGAGAGCATCATCAGACGGCTCATCTTGTCCCAATTCCAGCCGGATAATGTTCTGGGGATGGCGCGCATAATAGGCGGCCTGCGCTTCGGGAGAAATAACATCATAGGGCGGCGTCACCAGAGACGCCAGATTTGCATGCAGGTCAGACGTATATCGTATTGCCGACAAAGGGCGGACATCAGCCATAGAACCTCCTCACGTGCTGCGACAGCCGGAAACCAGAATAGAATAGATTGCTTCTCAGTATACATTACCTGGATAGAACCCTTCGACTAATTGCGCTTGCCCCTCTTTTTGGTTTATGCTGAAGATGCCTCTTTTTCAGAAATTACTCACTCAGAGTGCACCCTGGATAGACGACGCATCAGAAAGGGCCGCTTCATGATCAACACACATCTGCCAGCAGGCTTGGAACGCCGCCGAGAAGATTACCCCTTGATTACGGGGAATGGGCACTATGTCGATGACCTGCGGCCACCGGACGGACGCCCGGCTGCGTTACATATGGCCGTGGCGCGCAGCCCATACGCGCATGCTGTGGTGAAACAGATCGGGCTGGACGCGGCGCTCGCGCTGCCTGGCGTGGTGGGGGCGTTTGCGGGCGCGGAACTGGTGAATGGGATGCGAGGCATCGACGCAATGATGCTGCCTGGCCTGAAAAAGCCTGAGCGCCGCCTGATGGCCGTAGACCGGGTGCGCTATGTGGGGGACCCCGTGGCTGTGGTGCTGGCCGAAAGCCGCTATATTGCCGAGGATGCGCTGAATCTGCTGGAGATTGACTATGAGCCGCTGCCTGCGGTGTCCGACCCGGAAGCGGCGCTTGCCGAGGATGCGCCGCTGCTCTATGAGGAATTTGGCTCGAATGTGGCTTTTGTCGCTCCGGCTGGCGGTGGCGATATTCAGGCGGCGTTTGACCAGGCCGATCATATTGTACGCCTGCGGCTCGTCAACCAGCGCCTGGCCCCCAGTTCCCTGGAAAATCGCGCCTGCCTGCTCGACTTCGACCCCAAGAGCGGCATCCTTTCGGCCTGGCTCTCATCGCAGGCGTTGTTCCGGGCCAGAGAAACGTTTGCTGGTTTTCTGGGCATTGATCGCAGCCGCATCCGCGTGTATAACGCGGACGTGGGTGGCGGCTTTGGCGCGAAGACCACCTTTTTGGGCGAAGAGATTCTGGCCGCGTCGTTGGCAGTCAGATACGAGCGACCTGTCAAATGGATTGAGGGCCGCCGCGAAAACTTGCAGGCCCAGACACAGGGGCGCGGCCAGATCAACTATATCGAGGCCGCCTGCCAGAATGATGGGCGCTTGCTTGGCGTGAAGGTGCGCACCATTGGCGATATGGGCGCGTTCCTGTTTGGCATGGGAGCCATGATTCCCAATGGCACCGTCCATCTGCTTAGCGGCCCTTATCAGATTCAGGCGGTGGATGGCAAGATAGCCGGAGTGTTTACCAACAAGGCCCCGACGGCCCCCTATCGGGGCGCGGGTCGGCCAGAAGCCACCTATATTCTGGAGCGCGTGATGGACCGCATTGCGCACGAGTTGGGGCTTGACCCCATCGCGGTGCGCCGCCGCAACTTCATCGCGCCCGACGCTTTTCCATATCGGACGGCGACCGGCCTGCAATACGAGAGCGGCAATTATCAGGCCGGGCTTGATCGGCTGGTTGCGCTTGCCGACTATGACCAGTGGCGCTCGAAACAGCGAGAACGGCGCGCGGCGGGAAGTCCGCTGCTGCTGGGGCTGGGCTTGTCTACCTTCATTGAAAACGCGGGCGGCGCGATGAACGTCCCCGGCATGCCGCAGGAGGCGGCGACGGTGCGCATTCGCCGCGATGGCACGATTCTGGTGCAAAGCGGCGTTGCCCACAACGGCCAGGGTCATTTTACCGCGTTTGCCCAGATTGCGGCTGAGGTCTTCCACGTGTCTGGCGGGCAGGTGGAAGTGCAGATGAACGATGCCGGATTGCCCGCTTTCAGCATCGGCACCTTTGGCAGCCGGGTGACCCAAACCGGTGGCTCTGCGGTGCTGCTGGCCGCCGAAGCTGCGCGCGAGAAGGCATTGCTGGTGGCAAGCCAGGTGCTGGAGGCTGCGCCCGCCGACTTGCTGCTGGACAAGGGTCAGGTCCAGGTTCGCGGCGTGCCGACACGCTCTGTGACACTGGGCGAGCTAGCGCGGCTGGTTGAGGAGCAGCCTGACCTGATTGAGCATGAGCCGCCCAATCCGGCGAACCACCGACCCATTGAAGGGCTGGCGGCCTGGCGCGATTTTTCGCCACCAGACCAGACGTATTCTTCGGGCGCGCATCTGGCGGTCGTCGAGATCGATTCCGATACTGGCGAGGCGCGCTTGCTGCGCTATGTGGCGGTGGATGACTGCGGGCGGGTGTTGAATCACTATCTGGTGGAGGCGCAGATACATGGGTCGCTGGCGCAGGGCATTGGGCAGGCGCTCTTTGAAGAAGTGGTCTATGACGAGCAAGGCCAACTGCTCAGCGGCTCGTTGATGGATTATGCCCTGCCGGGCATTGGGCAGATACCCGAGTTTGTCACCGATCTGCTGGAGACGCCCTCGCCACGCAACCCGCTTGGTGTGAAGGGTGTGGGCGAAGGCGGCACCATCGCTGCGCCGCCAGCGGTGGTCAACGCCGTGCTGGATGCGCTCGCTCCCCTGGGTATCAAGTCAATCGATATGCCGCTGAAGCCGGAGAAAATCTGGTCACTGATTCAGGCGGCGCGCGCAGGCACTCTGGAGCAGCCTGACCCTGCTGCGCCGGCTATCTTTGCTCAAACTCAGCCATCCGAGCCTGAAGGCACGCTCAGCTTTGAGTAGGTGCTTGCTCGTATGGCTTTGAAGAGAAGCAGGACCGCGTGATACACTGATACCTCAAAAGCGTTCTTTCTACAGTACCGGAGGGTGGTAGGATGGCCGTTCTTATTGCCATTTGCGCTATACTCCTGATTCTTGGCGTTCTCTGGGATGCCTTTGAGACGGTCATCCTGCCACGCCGTGTGACCAGGCGGCTGCGCTTGACCAGCCTGGTCTATCGCTTTACCTGGGGACCGTATCTGATGGTGGCGCGCCGCATACCTCATGGCAGCCGACGCGAATCGTTCCTCAGTTTTTATGGTCCTCTTGCCTTGATCTTGCTGCTGATGGTATGGGCAGGCTCGCTGATCATGGGGTTCGCGCTGCTCCACTGGGCGTTTGGCTCGCGCTTATTTGACCCTGATGGCTCGGCAGGGTTTGGCACTGATGTGTATATGAGCGGCACGACGTTTTTTACGCTGGGCCTGGGCGATGTCATCCCGCGCACTCCTGGCGAGCGGGTGGTGACGGTGATCGAGGCAGGCATGGGCTTTGGCATCCTGGCCCTGGTCATCAGTTATCTGCCCATTCTCTATCAGGCGTTCTCGCGGCGCGAGGTGAATATCTCGCTGCTGGATGCCCGCGCCGGTTCGCCGCCTAGCGCGGTGGAATTGCTGCGTCGTTACGGCCAGAGCGGTAACATACAAGGGCTAGAGAATCTGCTGCAAAGCTGGGAAACCTGGGCAGCGGAGTTGATGGAAAGCCATTTGTCGTATCCATCGCTGGCCTATTTCCGTTCCCAGCACGAGCATCAGTCCTGGGTAGCGGGATTGGCGACGATTCTGGATGTCTGCGCGCTGGTAATGGTTGGCGTTGATGGCGCTTCGACGCAGCCCGCGCGGCTGACATTTGCGATGGCGCGCCACGCAGCGGTTGACCTGAGCCAGATTTTCTATGCGCACCCTGATATGAATGATCCTCATAATTTGCGCCCGGTTGATATTGCCGCGCTGCGGGCGGCTCTGGCCGAAGCAGGCGTGCCGCTGCGCGACGGCGAAGAGGCCAACCACAAGTTCGAGAAGCTGCGCGGCATGTATGAGCCGTATGTGAAGGCGCTCGGTGATCGCTTGCTGATGCCCCTGCCGCCCTGGATTCCGCCCGCCAACGCCATCGATGATTGGCAGACAAGCGTCTGGCAGCATGCCGACGCCATGCCGGTGTAGGTACAATTTAGGATGACATGATTGTTGCGCCTGTGTATTGTCAGGAGAATACAATGTCATCAGAGGGGCAGCGCTTCAGCCGCCAGAGCCTTCTCGATGCTCTGGAACAAGGCTGGAAGCCGTATCTTTCACAGTTGAACGCATTACCAGCGGATGAACACGAGCAATACGCCCACCAGCAGGGATACGCTCGCGTTCAAGATGTGCTGGTCCATATCGTCGCGTGGTGGGAACTGTCGATGCAGCGGACCGTCCGGGTGCTGACCGGCCCGCCCGAGATTCGCCCGGAAGATCACGCTCTCTTTCCTGAGAGTATGGATGCGTTCAACGCTGAGGTCATTGCGCAATATCAGCACTGGACGCGCGCCGCCGTTGAGGCAAAATTTACGGCAACGTTGGTTGCCCTGGAACGCTTTCTTCTGGACCTGCCAGAGACAGCGCTTGACGATGAACGCATTCACCGCTGGATGCGCAGCGAAGCCATCGATCACTATCAGGCCCATCGCTTGCCAAATGTGTCAAGAGAAAGCTAGCTCTCAGCTTCCTGGTAGCGAATCCAGCGCGGCTGAATCGCCTCAATGGGGCGATCAAAGAGGCCCGCCTGGCCGTTCAGGCGGAAAAGCTGCTCGAAGTCATCGGGAGCAAAAGCCTTGCGCAGCCGCGCAGCATAGGACGTGACCAGAACTTGCAGATAATGGTTTGCGTCATAATCGCGGCGCTCGCCGATGATCTCGCGGCGTGATGGTTTCGCTGCTCCGCCTTTTGTCGCAACTGATGCGGCAGGTGTGATAGACGCCAGTTCTTCTTCGTCTTCGTCATCTTCTACTTCAGCTTCCCAGGTTGCGCCTGCTGGCGCTTCGTCGGCTTCTTC